>NZ_VORT01000020.1 GCF_007997155.1 Aequorivita antarctica
TAATATTCAGTTCTCGGCAAGGAATTACTTCCTTGGATAAATAATAAACCATCTAGTAAAATGATTTATATAAGTATTAATTAAAGGGGATTGGATTCAAAATGTATTCAAAATACATTTTAGAATTGTAGGGGAAATTTTAAAAGCTGATGAATCATATTGGTCTGAGACCAAAAAAATTCAATTACCAGGGATAGGTTTGTATTTTAACAATTTTGAGGAGATGTGATTTAGATATCACTATCAATCGATCACTTTTCAAAGATGCAAGAAAAAATACTAATTCACAACATTACGCACACAACTAGCTCTAAATAAGGCAATACCCTTTATAAAATTAGCGTATTTTCTGACAACCATTAAAAACTTTTGGGATGAAGAATAGAAAACTATCGACGAACTACACGATAATTGATTTTAACACTAGATGTTAAATTTTTGTTAAAAAATAAATGCAGGCCTATAAATAAGCCTGCATTTTTACCTGTTTTAATTAAAGTTTTATTCTAGCAGCCTCCGCAGATATCACCTAAGTCAACTCCTGGGAAATCATAATCCATATCCAAATCCATTGGCTCATCGAAACCACAATCAATTGCACCAGCTCCAAAGTCTCCATCAGGACCCATTTGAAGGATGTTAGCTTGGTTTCCACCAACTGAAAAATCAGTATTCCCTATTCCTTTGTTTTGCTCAACAGTATAGCTTTGACCATCATACTGAACTATCAAAGCTGCATTTGCTGCACCACTTTGGGTAGCATAAGCAACGTTTCCATCACCCATCTGGTGTGTATTCAATCTATGGTCTTTACCTTGTTGGTAAGCTAAAGAAATATTATCATCACCATCTTGATTTTGATAAGACTTATGTCCAGAACCTTCTTGTGCTAATCCCGCAGTGTTATTATTCTGATTTTGCTCTTGTTTCGCATAGTTAGAATTATCGCCATCAAAATAATGTGCCTGAACCATACCTGCATTGTTATCATCACCAGTTTGAACTTGCTCACCATAATTACTATGGTCCACACTTCCACCTAGTTGAAAGATACCAGCACTGTTACCAGCTCCAACTTGAGTTTGTGTAGCTTTATTTCCTTCCGTTGGTGGAATGTATCCAAGGCTACCAGCATTTCCATCTACATTGGAAGCAACAGCACTCCATTGAGTAATAGCTTCTGGAGCTGCAACAGATCTTCTAGGACCATCTATTCCTTGGTCTATCCCAGCAGAATTTCCAGTACCACCAGTACCATCAGTTGCAAATTGACTTTGCTTAGCTTGGTTGTCATTTCCTCCTTGAATGGCACGAGCCGAGTTACGAGCACCGTTACCTGATTGACCGATAGAAGATTCGTTACGCTCACCTTCTTGTTCGTTCACAGCAAAGTGACCATCAGTTTGGTTAGGACCCGCATCTTGAACGATCATGGACTTGTTATTGTCTCCAGTTTGTTGGGTCCAAGCCTCACTGTTGTCATAAGTTTGTTGGGTTGAAGCCCAGTTGTTATCACCATTTTGATCAATAGCAGCATAGTTTTCCTGTGCTTGTTGCCCTGTACCTTGACGGATTTTAGCCTTGTTTCCAGTACTAGAACCATCTATTTGGCCTTGTCTGGTTACAGCGTTGTTGTCGTCACCTTCTTGGCGAGTAGCAGAGCTGTTCAATGCGCCAGATTGTCTTACGTCTGCAGCATTCGCTACTCCACTGGCTGCCGATACGGCCCCAGTCTGACGAACATCTGCTTGGTTTTCACCAAAACCTGTAGTACCATCATCCTGAAAGGTATAAGCCGACTGCGAGGTTCCGGCCTGACGCACACGCACTTTGTTTTCATGACCGTTCTGAACGGATAAGCCCGTGTTAGCACCAGCAGCTGATCCCGGTAAAGCAGTAATCTTACTCGGAGCTGGCGCCACATTACCCTGTGAGTCAGTTACCTGAGCATAGGTCATTCCACCTACAAAAAGCGCTACTGCGCAAAAAATTAATTTTTTCATAATTAAAAGATTTAAAGATTAATATTTGGTTAAAATAGTATTCAGTTCTCGGCAAGGAATTGCTTCCTTGGGTAAATAATAAACCACAGTAAAATGATTTATATAAGTATAATTTAAGGGGATTGAATTCAAAAATGTATTCAAGATACATCTTAGAATTAAGGAGAAATTTTATAAAGTTGCTAAATCATTTGATCTGAGACCAAAAAGATTCAATTACCAGGGATAGGTTTGTTATTTAACAATTTTGAGGAGATGTGATTCAGATATCTCTATCAATCAATCACTTTTCAAAGATGCAAGAAAAAATGATAATTCACAAATTTATGCACGCAACTCGTTCTAAATAAGGCAATACCCCTTATAAAATTAGCGTATTTTCTGACAACCATTGAAAACTTTTGGGATGAAGAATAGAAAACTATCGATGAACTACACGATAATTGATTTTAACATTAAATGTTAATATTGTGTTAAATTAAAGATATTGCCATCTAATTACAGCTGTAAAGCAAAAAGTTATATCTTTTTCCATGTCTAAAATGCAAAAATAATTTCTGAAGGAATTTACCTAAACATTGTGCGAATATTAATTTAAAGAATGAAATTCCTTGATAATACATGATGGCACTAAATTACAAAGCCGTCCAAAAAAAATTGAACGGCTTTAGAATAAAAAAGAGTAATAGTTACTTAGTAAATAAGAGTTCTCTATATTTCGTTAATGGCCAAATTTCATCATCAACTAAAAGTTCCAATTTATCGCAGTGGTAACGAATAATTTCAAAATAGGGTCTTACATCGTCACAATAAGCAAAAGCTTTCTTTTCGACATTCTCTATCTTGTTTGCCTTTTTTCTTTCGTCAATCATTTCTGTAATTCCCTTATTGATTTTTGCTATGTGCTCGCTTATTTGTTCAATAAGGCGCATTTGTTCCCCAGAGAATTTTTTGAAATCAGTTCCATAAATATTTTTTAGGCCCTGTACGTTTTCAATCAAAATATTTTGATAGCGTATTGCAGTGGGTATAACATGGTTTCGGGCTATGTCACCCAAAATCCGACCTTCTATTTGAATTCGCAAGGTATATTCCTCCATTTCAATTTCATAACGGGCTTCCACCTCTATCTTGCTCATAATACCAAGTCCTTCAAAAAGTGAAATAGTTTTTTTAGAAATTTTGGCTTTTAATGCTTGAGGGGTGGTTTTGTGGTTGCTCAACCCACGTTTTTTAGCTTCTTTCTCCCAAGCTTCTCCATATCCATCACCTTCAAAACGAATTCTTTTCGAGTCCTTAATATATTCTCTCAACACATTGAAAATGGCGTCGTCCTTCTTCATCTTCTTGCCTTTAATAAGCGCATCTACTTCCACTTTAAAATCTATGAGTTGTCTTGCCACAATTGCGTTGAGAACCGTCATAGGATTGGCGCAATTGGCGGTAGAACCTACGGCGCGAAACTCAAATTTGTTACCAGTAAAAGCGAAAGGAGAAGTTCTGTTTCGATCGGTATTATCTAATAATATTTCTGGGATTTTTCCAACAACGTTTAATTTAAGGTCGGTTTTTTCTTGTGGAGAAAGTTTGCCGCTGGTCACTTTTTCCAGCTCATCCAATACTTCGGTTAATTGCGAACCAATAAATGCTGAAATAATAGCCGGAGGAGCTTCATTGGCGCCCAAACGGTGATCGTTCCCTGCGCTGGCTATAGAAGCTCTAATCAATTCCTCATGTTCGTTAACAGCTTTAAGCGTATTGATAAAAAAAGTAAGAAACTGAAGATTCTTCATTGGAGTGCTTCCAGGGCCAAGAAGGTTAACACCAGTATTTGTTGCCAAAGACCAGTTGTTGTGTTTTCCACTTCCGTTTACATTGGCAAATGGCTTTTCGTGAAACAAAACCTTAAAATTATGCTTTTCAGCAATTTTGTGCATCAAGTCCATTAATAAGGAGTTGTGGTCCACGGCCAAATTAGTTTCCTCAAAAATTGGAGCCAATTCAAATTGGTTTGGCGCAACTTCATTGTGGCGTGTTTTAACAGGAATACCTAAAAGCATACACTCTGTTTCCAAATGACGCATAAAATTTAAAACACGCGCTGGAATAGACCCAAAATAATGGTCATCTAACTGCTGTCCTTTTGCCGAGGAATGACCCAACAAAGTTCTTCCGGCTAACGAAATATCCGGACGGCTTAAGGCCAAAGCACTGTCAACCAAAAAATACTCCTGCTCCCAGCCCAAAGTAGCGTTTACCTTGGTCACATTTTTATCGAAGTATTTTGCTACAGCAGTTGCAGCGTTATCCACCGATTGCAGCGCACGCAGCAAGGGTGTTTTATAATCCAATGCTTCACCCGTATAGGACACAAAAACAGTAGGAATACACAAAGTGGTTCCATAAATAAATGCTGGGGAAGTTGGATCCCAAGCTGTATAACCCCGGGCTTCAAAAGTGTTTCTAATTCCGCCATTTGGAAAACTAGAGGCATCTGGTTCTTGCTGAACCAACTGCCCTCCACCAAATTTTTCGATAGCTTGGCCATTTTCCATCGTTTCAAAAAAAGCATCGTGTTTTTCAGCTGTTGCTCCGGTTAAAGGCTGAAACCAATGTGTATAATGCGTGGCACCTTTTGCTATGGACCACTCCTTCATACCCGTAGAGATATGGTCAGCTATGTGACGTTCAATTTTGGAACCCTTTTCAATGGCGTCCATCACACTATTAAAAGAGTCTTTGGTAAGATACTGCCGCATGGCAGCTTCATTAAAAACGTTTTTTCCGAAAATCTCGGAACGTCTTTCTGGTTCTGTAACTGGCACGGGAACCCTGTTAAAGGTCTCCTTAATGGCATGAAATCGCAAGGTGGGCATATTGTTGTTTTTATGGTTTGACAGTGCAAAAATAAAAAAAAACACATATACACCCCCTAAATTTCAACCATTATTTTTATTTTTAGTTTAAAAACTTATGAACACCCCCCTAAAATTAGAGGTAATTCAATTATAAATATTATTTTAAAACTGTTAGCCCTATAAAAATTGCATAAGCCACAACCAATACAATTCCTCTTTTTCGGCCAAGTTGATATGACTTCGGAAGAAATACCAATGGAAGCAAAATTGCGGCAAAACCAATCATCCAAAAAATGTCATTGGTAAGCACCTCTTCGCTTTTCACAGCTATCGGTTGAATAATGGCCGTGATTCCCAAAACAGATGAAATATTAAATATGTTTGAACCAATAAGGTTTCCCAGGGAAATGGCTTTTTCCTTTTTGAGAGCGGCAATCACTGAAGCTGCAAGTTCCGGAATGCTCGTGCCAACGGCAATAACAGTTACGGCTATTACGCGCTCACTAATGCCAAAGCCTTCCGCTAATGAAACTGCCCCGTTAACCAAAAACTCACTCCCTGCATACAACGCTACCCCTCCTATTAATAACCATACTGTTATCTTAAAATTGGAAGCTTTGGACAGACCTTCGTCAATACTGTCGTCTGTTGGTTCAGAACCTCTTGCTTTTTTGGCTCTTTTTATTAATATCCAGAGATAGACAAAGAGCATCAGCAATAATGCCACTCCTTCTGAACGAGATATCTGCATGCCGCTTTTCAAAATAAAATACAGCGCAATGGAAAGAATCATCATCACGGGCCAATTCAATTTATAAAAATCTTTATCGATGGCCAGTGGAGCTATTATCGCCGTAATACCAAGCACCAATCCAATATTGGCGATGTTTGAGCCTATAACGTTTCCCAAGGAAATATCAGAAAAACCATTGAGAGCGGCCTGCAAGCTCACCAAAAGCTCAGGTGCAGAAGTGGCAAAAGAAACCACCGTAAGCCCAATAACCATTTTTGAAAGGTGAAGTTTGAAAGAAAGCGCTACGGAAGACCGCACTAAAAACTCACCTCCTACTACCAATAAAACCAAACCAAGAAAAAGCTGTATATAATCCATTGAAATATAAATGCCCGCGAAGATACTAAATGCCAAAAAGAATTTAGTTGTATATTTGTTACTATCCCCAAAGTTTTAATCTGCTTAAAAGTCCCCAATTCTATTTTTGGACTAATTTTTAATTTAAACATATTATGGAAACCAATATTAAGAGAGTAATTCAAAATCTTTCATTTTTTTCTATTTTGATTGTTTTCACATTTTCACTCCTTTCATTCAACACAAAAAGTGCAACCAGCACAACTTTGGAGAACAATTCAATTACAGAAAAACAAACTACCATTGTGATTACTAAAAAAACAACATTGGAAGAACTTCAAAAGATAAAAAAACAAATGAAAGATGAAGGACTGGGTTTTGACTATTCAAACGTAGTTTACAATAAAAAAAATGAAATTATTTCAATCACCATTCGCTATAAAGATGCAAACAACAACTCTGGAAACTATAGCGTGAGCAGCCAGAACCCCATAAATGATATTGTAATTATTTCTGAAGGAACTAGGCTCTCTGTTACAAGCGCAGGCAGTTCAAATCAATCCTTTATAAGCCAAGGAAATGGAGGGCAAGTTTCAAGTAACGCTGAAAAATCCTATAATGACCGCAGCGAAGCTATGAGACAAAGAAGTGAGCAAATGGAAAAAGAAATGGAAGACAAAATGAACGCAATGAAAGAAAGACAAGCTGAAATGATGAATCGCATGCAACAACGCAGAGACAGTATTAGCACATTAAATCAGCCTACAGTAAAAAGCGCCACAAACTTTAATGGACGTTCGCACCTAATAACCAAGAATACCACCAATTCGGAATTGCTTGAACTTCAAAATAGCTATGACGCGGAAAATATTTCATTTTATTACAAAAACTTAGAGCGAAATGACAGCAATGAAATAACACATATTTCCATTACCATAGACAATCGTAATGGATCGGTTTCTACTTCAAGATTTGGAAATAGCAAAGAGGCCATAAAAGATATTATCGTGGCTGCGGATAAACAGCACAGCATTATGAAAAGTGCAGAATAGTTTTAATATTATTTCACAATGTTTAGTTTTAAAAGAAATTTAAATTGGGATGAAAAAGAATTTTTTTAAATTTTTAGCAAAGCTCAACAAGAAACTCCTGCCGAGTTTTACAAAAAAAGAGGTGGATTTAGCAAAAGCCTCAAAGCTTCAAATGGCTATATTCGCATATAAGCTGTGGGTCACCAAGAACTCCCTGGATTAATATTTTAACAATGATTGGACTGAATGATTACGCAATTTTTTAATACCGTTTAAAAATTCAAGTTCAAGTAAAAAATTACATTGTACAACTTCTCCACCTAAACTTTCAATCAAATTGCAAGCTGCTCTTGCGGTACCGCCAGTGGCTAGAACATCGTCATGCAATAGAATACGCTCTCCTTTTTTAATTGCATCTTCATGAATTTCCAATGCGTCCATTCCATATTCCAATTGGTAGGGCTCTTTTAATGTGGTATAAGGAAGTTTTCCAGGCTTTCTGATGGGCACGAATCCAGCATTGAGTTTTTGGGCCAAAAGGGTTCCGAAGAAAAACCCACGGGATTCTATAGCCGCAACTTTATCAATTTTTTGAGAACCTACAAGCGCCATCAACTGTTGCAAGCAGCTTTCCATTGCATCACTATCTCCGAGCAAGGGAGTAATGTCCTTAAAGTGAACACCAACTTTCGGAAAATCTTCAATATTTCGTATATATTTAGATAAATTCATTTTTTACAGGTATTAATTTGTCTTGCAATTTAAAAAGAAATATATTTGCATCCGCTTAAAGCGAAATTAATTTGGCCTTGTGGCGCAACTGAATAGCGCACCTGATTACGGCTCAGGAGGTTCCAAGTTTGAATCTTGGCAAGGTCACTAAAAGCAATACCACCTAATTACAAAACCCTGCTAATTTTATGATTAGTAGGGTTTTGTGCTTTTTAGCAATATCATTTAATTTGATATTATTTGCTTTTAAAGGTTCACAAATCGTCAACATATTTTTTTAATCGTCAACATTCTAAAAATGTTGTCCTAAATTTGTGCAAACGATCAATAAGGCTGATTTGACTTTCGTCTCACTTTTGTTTAATATTAAAGACGACAGCTATGCGTACCTCATCAACTTTCTCGATCCTTTTTTGGATCTATGGCACTCGTGCCAAAAACCAACAAGCCAACATTTATGCCCGAATTACTCTTAATGGTAAAAGAGTAAATATCAGCCTTAAGCAAAAAACTGATATCGCCTCGTGGGATGCAAAACGACAAAAAGTTAAGGGCAACGGCCAAAATGCAAAGATCATCAACTTCTTTTTGGACGAAACAAAATCGGAAATTGTCAACTGCCATAGAGACCTTAGGTCTGAGGACAAAGAACCATCGGCACAAATGATAAAGGCAAGATATCTGGGAGAGGACAAAAAAACACATACCATTAAGGATATCATCCAATACCACAACGAAAGTATTGAAAACAAAGTTTGCGCCAAAACGCTGTGCCATTACCAAACGACCCAAAAATATGTACTAAAGTTTATTTACAAAAAATATAGATCAAAGGATATTCCTTTAAAGAATTTGGATTTTGCTTTTCTTATGGGCTTTGAGACATTTTTAAGATCCCATCGTCCGAGCCATTATCAGGATCGGATTGGAAATAACACCATAATGAAGCATATCCAAAGATTGCGAAAAATGATTACGACCGCATATCACCTAGAATGGATAGAACGCGACCCTTTTGTTACATTTAAGCCCAAACACATTAAGACCCAAAGGGAATTTCTTACAGAGCCAGAACTAAGCTCCATTGAAAGATTCTCATCAAATATTGACCGACTTTCCATTGTTAAAGACCTATTCGTATTCAGTTGTTATACTGGTATATCTTATGTCGACATAATGAAATTAACTCCCCACAACATAGTGTTGGGAATTAATGGGAAGAAATGGATTTCAGCAAAGCGAAACAAAACAGGCACGGAATTTAAAATACCACTACTAGAAAAAGCGGAATCATTAATTGAGAAATATATGGGAAATCCTCGCACAAAATTTACTGGTGCCCTCCTTCCCAATATATCCAACCAAAAACTTAATAGCTACTTAAAAGAAATATCTGATTTATGTGATATCAAGAAAAACTTGACCTTTCACATGGCCAGGCATACTTTCGCAACAACTATCACCTTAAGCAATGGTGTGCCAATTGAAACGGTATCTAAGCTATTGGGACATACTAAAATTGCGACTACCCAGATTTATGCGAAAGTTGTAGAAAAGAAAATCAGTGAAGACATGGAGTTATTACAGAAAAAACTAAAATAAAATTAAAACTAATCGGAATTAATTTTCAAATTAAGAGAATAATTATTTCAATTCTCGCCAAATAAAGTATATTCACTATTTTTTTAGACATTTTCGCAATTGACTTTTATTGAAGGATAGTCATCATAAGAAATCGAGCAAATTATTCTTTAGACATATATAATGAAATTAAATACCCTATAAAGACAACTTATAATTATTAACTTTTTGGAAAAGCATTTTGATAATGTAACAGGCTATAATAATTATACTTTCAAAATATAAAGCATTATCAATTCTAGGTATTTTTATTATATGTTATAAGTTTTCACTTCAAAAAAGGAAAATATTTTTTCAACATTTATGTTTTATTACCTCAATATTTCTTTTTCAATTGTTTTAAAATAAAAAATGACAAAAAAACCTAAAGCGAAATTAATTCAGACTTTCCTTAAAACGATTCGTTTTCTAATTCGGCTTAAACTTTCAGGACTAACTCCCAAAAAATTGGCAATATACTTTTGCGGAATTCTTTGAAAGACGAAAGGTTCTTTTTCCAATAAATTTTGAAGTCTTTCTTCGGGTTTTTCAGTAGATAAGGACATTGCAATTTCAATTGCTCTTTGAGCTACTTGTTCAGCCATCAATCTGCCAAATGTTTCATATTTACTACTTTCTTTGTAGAGATTAGTAAGGTTTTTTTGCTTAATAAAAAAAACAGTCGTATCCTCAATGGCCTGTAAATTTATTTTACCCATACTACTGTGAGGCAAACTTTGATAATAAGTTATCCAAGAATTATTAAAAGATATATAACAAGTCCTTTCCACACCATCTTTAATATGAAAATGCCTGATAGATCCTATAGCAATAAAGGCAACAAAATTACATATCTTATCATCTTGTAGTAAAAATTCCTTTTTTTTTTTTTTTTTTTCTTCGAAATAGTCATCAATGAGTTCAAGTTCCATTGCCATATTAGGAACAATACACTCGCAATATTTTTTTAACTTTTCAAACATTTTATTTCTTTAAAAAAAATTAAGCCATTAGTAATCCACTGATTTAACAGCGTATTCATTCTTCAAAAAATAAATTATTATTTCATTCTAAATAAATTTCGGCTGATTTTATTTATTGATATTTATAATTATTTCCCAATTAGCATTTTATATTCATTAGGTATTTTCACACCTTTAAAATGGCCTGTTAGGCCATAAAAAATTAAAAAAATTAAAAAAAATCCAATTAATAAAATTAGTACTGATTGTCCTTTGGGAGTAAACCCTAAAAATGTAAACTTCATTTTTTTTCTATGAATGGAGGCAACGTGTCCAAAAAAAGAAAAAATTGCAAGCCCATAATACGGTATGAAAAATAAGTTTAAAGGAAACGAATTTATTCCTGTAGCCCCAAAATAAAAATTCGTATCAAGGTTTAATAAAAGACGTCCACTTAAAATAGCAATTAAATGAATGACAAAAAAACAAGCTAAATATATGCCAGTCCAATTATGGAGTTTCTCAAGCAGAGAAAGTTTTATTTTTAAAGTTTTTTTAAAGAGGGCGATTCCTGAAATAATTTGAAAAATAATCGCACTTAATAGTATAAACTCAACATATATATTACGGTATAATAAACGTAAAGTATTCATCATTTCTATATGCCTTTCAGGCCCCAAAATGCTTAGTGAATGGTTAAACAAATGTATCCCAATAAAACTTGTAACTATAAGGCCAGATATGTAATGAGCTTTTTTAGTTATCATGATTGTTTGTGATTTTTAAAAATGCTATTCTGAATATTTACATCCTTTTCATTGTTCTTTAATTTATCCAAACTGGTATTTTAATGAAACTTTCATTGTACCATTTTATTTGTAAAGGTTCTTTAGCATCATTAATAGTCTCATCTGAAACAGGTTTTCCTGAACCATAATTAATAATCTCAAATGGATGTTTATTGATGTTTAATAAAATAACTAGACGACTGCCTTTACTAATTTTCTTACTTATAAACCTTGTATTATCAAATGGAATACTCTCTTTTTTATTGGGTACCAGAAGTTGTCGTTTAGAATTATCCTTTGCATAACTAGCCCTTCCTACATAACGAGTAAGAAAAAAATATTTTCCGTTAGGCATTAGTTCGTATAGGGCTAATGATACATCCATATCCTTTTTATTGATGGATGAAAATAATTTTCCAGAGAACGAACCGTTAATTAAGAATTCATTTTCAAAAGGTTGTGACTTAAAAATTAGGCCATTACTTACATCAAGTGTGTCAAAGATTATTTGTGGAGTAAAATAATTATTTTGACTTTTCCTATTTTTAAAATCTACGATCTGTTTTTTAAACTCAATCTTTTTTGGCTTTTGACTCGTTAATGTTATATTGTCTAAATAGAAGGTTAGGGAATCATTATTTGTTTCTTTTAATGATGGAGCATGGCGCCATTCATTTGTTCCCATAACTTGATAGTTTACCTTATCTTCCAGTAATTCAGGTTTTGTTTTATTCTTCAAAATATAATCCAACCATTGAAATGCTAAATCTCTCATACCGATATTGGCTACGCTATCAATTTTGTACCCCATTAAACTATCTTTTGACCTACTTTGCCCGGACCAATGATCGTATGGGCCAATTACAAAATAATGATTGGCATTTTTGTTATATTTATAATGAAGTTTAAAATATTCCAAAGCTCCAATTTGAGAACCATCATAATAGCCAGTTGTAGACAGAATTGGAATATTGATTTTTGAAAATTCTTCTGGCGTCGGCACCATTGATTTCCAATATGCGTCATAAGATGGATGCTTAAGCCATTCCTGAAATATGGGATTGGGCTGATTCCCCAAACTATCTATGCTCCGGAAAGAAGTTCCCTTATTAAACCATTCAAAAACTAAACCTCTGTCGTATGGTTTATTTTTATATATATTATCATTGGCCCAGCCTAAAATATTTCCAAAGGGAACGTTATTTTCCATGGGCATATCAAAACCAGGCATTACAGCTACTTGTGGCACTATTGTTTTTAGTGCAGGATGTGTATTCTTAACGGTTGCCCATTGCGAAAATCCAGTATAGCTGCCTCCATACATACCAACCTTTCCATCACACCATGATTGGCGACTTATCCAATCAATAATATCATAAACATCCGTCCCCTCATGTTCAAAGGGAGCATATTCTTTTAAATTTGAACGAATACCACGAGCATATGCAACAATCCCTACATAGTCTTTATCAGCTGAAAGTTTCGCAAAGTAAGCATCATTTACTCCCTGATAGTAGGTAGTATAGAAAAGAATTACTGGCAAAGGTTTTGAAGTTGTTTTTTTCCGGATAATTGTAGTTGAAATATTAAAACCACTACGTGTAGGAATTAAGACACTGTCATTTACTATATAAATACTATCATTAGAATTGTTTTGTTGAGCAAATGCCGTTGAGTAAATTGTAAGGATTGTTATTACTTTCATTATAAACTTCATACTTTCTATATTTTTTTATTAGCAGTGCGAATTGCCTTCACTTCATTAAGTGATATTTTCACAAATTAACCTCTTTTAATAATTCTAAATTATTGTTCAAATTTTTAAAACTCTATTTTGTATGTCAAATTTGGAATGATAATAGCGGGTTTGTCCACATCTACTCTATTCTCTATAAGGTTGTACTTAAATCCATTATAATCTGGTTGGCGGGTAAGGTTTATAATCTTAAGAGCAATTTCCTGGGAGTTTTTACTTTTGTTTATTCTATAACTAGCCGTAAAATGCACGTTTAAAGCTGGATCAAATTGTTTGGAAAATGCTTTAGACTCGTCAAATACAACATCTTTTGAAGAATTTGATACTAGATTGTTGATAGGAGAATAACGATTACCACCCTGGTAGGTAACTCTAGTATTTATACTTAAAATATTTTGATTGCTTTTACCTATCTGCCATTCTTTACCTATCAAAAAGTTAAATACATAATTTCGGTTATATCTTGTGTCCCTCCAAACCCCATCACCTCCTTTATATTTAGACTCAAATAATGAACCTGTTAACATATAATAATATTCTTTTGACATATATTTTTCAAAGGTAAAATCAACTCCATAATTTCTGCCTATACCGGTATTCTGCAATTTTTCTGAAAAAAACCAATCACTTTGAAGATTAAGAAATGAAAATGAACTATTGGTTATTACAGGAACTGAAAATAACTGCTGATAATATGGTTCAATTTTTAAATGAATCAATTCAGAAACATTCCAATCATAACTGAATACAAAGTGGTTTGACTTTGTGAAATCTAAATTTTTGTTTACCTGCTTTTCATCGGTAATTAATGAATTATTAAAATAATAATTTATATTTTCTAATCTGCTGTGCAAGCCATAACCCAATCCCAAAGATTGTTTTTGACTTAATTGGTATTTTATTCCCAGTCTTGGTTCTAGCGTATAATGATTATTCAATGTAAAGATTTGCCCATTAATGCCCACATTCATCAATAATTTATCTGTAAGTTTGATTGTAGAACTACTGTAAGCCGAAAGTAATGAGCTAAACCCATTTGAATTTACAATTTCCTTAGGAGGTGAATTTTCAGAAAAAGACTTGTTTAATAACAAATCATACATCATACCCGTTATTAATATTCCAGTTTTATTTGTGTGTTTGGAATTAAATCTTCTATTAATGAATGATGACAAGACTATATTCGAATTTGCAAATTCTATATTGCTTTGGGGCACCAATTTAAGAAAGGGATTGAGTTTTTGAGCAGACCATTGAGTTCCATTAGAAGTGACAGCTAAAGCTGTTTTTAAATAGGCATCGTTCTTAAAAAAATATTTATTACTAACACCTAAGGCACCCATAAATTGTTTGATATCATTGTTCTCTTTATCATTCAAATACTTCCACTCTAAACTATCTGTTTTAACTTTAGATTTTGCTGCATCTATTAGTCCTATTCCCCATACTGAAAACACGCCAGTTTTTTTTGTAGGAAAATTTAATTTGAATGAAAGGTCTTGAAATTTAATACTACTAGCGTCTTCAGGCAATAGAGAAGCTAGCATACCCAAAGTAGAATACCTATAATTGTAAATGTAAGATGAACGACTTCCTTTTTTGAAAGGACCTTCTTGTGAAGTTTCCATTCCGATTATACCTGCTTGAATAGTACGTTCTGTCTTTTCATTATTACCTTTCTTCAGCGCAATATCAAAAACACCCGATAGTCCATTATTATATTCCGCTGGAAATGCACCAGTGAAGAAATCTGAATTTGCTAACATCTGACTGCTTAAAGCCGTAAATAAACCTCCTCCAAACGATTGCAAATCTCCGAAATGATTTGGTGCAGGTATTTCAATCCCTTCCATTTTCCATTGTAAAAATTTAGGCGCATTACCTCTTACGATAATTCCATTGTCACCAGTATTTCCAGCAATCCCGGCAAATGAAGTTGTTAAACGAGCAGGATCGTCAAATCCCCCCGCATATCTTTTGGCCTCTTCCACGCTTAACATTCGTGCACTCACAGTTGCCATTGCATTAAGTGGTTGTTCTTTATTTACCCTCGGTATAATTACTATTTCATCGAGCCTTGTACTTTTTTCTCTGAGTTGAATAGTAACAAAGGTCTGTTTTGCCGAACTAACCACTACCTCCCTAATTATAGTGGGTTCATAACCCACATAGGTAACGTTTAGATTATATCTTCCGACAGGAACATTCGCAATTGAAAAGTTTCCAGAAGCGTCAGTTGTTGTTCCAATTAAAGGATTCGTGTTGAGTATTACTATTGAAGCAAAAGCTATAGGTTTATTTGAGGCATTATCAATAACTGATCCTCGAAGAGTTTGGGAAGTTTGAGAAATTGAATGAAGTGATAAGAGAACAAAACAAAAAATAGAAATAATTCGTAGCATTATTTATTTGATAATTAGACATCACAAAACTCTATCTAACTCAAATTTTAATCAATACTGATTAATCAGTATATTTAGTCTAAAAGTCCAAATTTTGTAGCAAAAAGCAATGCTTCAAATGAATTGTTCGCACCTAATTTTTCTAAAAATCTTTGTCTATGGGTGTTCACCGTATGAACACTAATAGATAATTTATTAGAAATTTCTTTACTGAGAAGTCCCGTTTTTACGAGTTTCAAGATTTCCAATTCTCTTTTTGTCAGTTCCAACCCTATTTTTCTAGATGCTTCCATAGGAATAATATTGCCAGTTCTAAAATTTAACAACTGACTTTGACTCTCATCCAAATCCTCTTGATTTGAAGATACATCCACAATATTAAGCATCAGCCATATTTGACCAGAAGCGTCCAGTTCTAAAACTTGATATTGCTCTATCAACCTAACATATTGATCTTGAGAATTCAACATTCTATATTCCGTAATCAATTTATAATTAAGCTTTTCATTGCTTGAAAAATTATTTAATAATTTTAAAACCGAAACACCATTGATACTACATTTAAGAGCATCCTCTGGGTGAATTTTACTACCAAAAAATGTTGCCCACTATTCTTATAATCAGCCGGCTCATAACCTAGGAGAATACCAAAATTTGAGGAATAAAATATAACTTCACGCTTACTTAAATCAAAAATCCCTGTTCCAGAGTTCCCTATGTCAGATATAGTCTGTAACACAGGCATGTGTTTACTAATTACAGAATAATCTAAATCTTTTTTATCAAATTTTAATTGTAATAAATATTTAAAAAATATTTCTTGTATGTGATTAATTTCTGCCATTGTTTCTTAATTATATTCTTGACTAACAATAAATTAGATTCAAGATATGGACAACCATAGTGCTCGTTCAGGAAAGACCACCAGATTTTTAGCTATAATCGAAGATAGTAAATTGCAATGGATTCGGTTTATAATTTAAAAAATTAAGCTACAAGCTTTGAGTCTGTTTAATATCTCATATTTTTATATTATATATGGTTTTGCACCCATATTATATAATGAAAGACCCCTTAAAACAAAGTGTTAATTTTTTCTTAAATATAAAATATCGGGATATTTAAAAATTGTCAGTATTTATTAATTATAAAGTTCTAAATAATTTAATTGTGTAATTAAGTAATTTTGTGTCGCCATAGTCTCCATGCCCCGGAACTACAATTTTCAAATTTGGATATTGCTTTTTAATTTTTGCGACTGTGATTGACCACTCTTCAACGTTCGCATCATCTAAATACCCTTTAGTTCCGTCCAATGCTTTTATTAAACAACCACCAAAAAGCAAATCTTCACTTGGAATATAAGTGACCACGTTATCTTTGGTATGTCCTTCTCCAAAAAACTTTGTAATAGTAGTTTGGTTACCTACTTTTAAAACAAGTGAATCCTTAAAACTATTTTTGGGAAGCGCAAAATTATTTTCAAAAGCACGTTCTATTGTTTTAAAATAAGCATAGGAAGGGATACCATTATCATGGAATGCCTGAAGTCCCCCAAGGCAGTCGTCGTGAAAATGTGTTGGAATAATTACATTTATTTCACAATGGAGCGTTTCTTTTATCCATTTTATTAATTCTTCTGAGCTTTTGTTATTAATGGGGGTATCGAAAACAACAATTTCATCTCCATTTCTTAAGAAGATTCCATTACAGGGAACATTTCCAAAATCATTCGTTTGTTTAAAGGAGGTATGCTCAAAAGTATTTTCGGTTATTTGGGTTACAATTAGATCTTCGGATTTATAAACTTCCATGGGCTTGAACCCATCTTGCTTATTGATACAAGAATATAAACAGGTAAGCGTAATTACAAGTAGCAATAGTTTTTTTTTGATCGATTTCATATTTTTTATTTATTTTTTTTTAAGACAATTTATATCAACTTTTATTTTCACTTTCTAATTAACTTGTAGGTATAAATTTCATTTTTATCTTTAGTTAATTTTGATGCCATTGTTGGATGTTGCCAAAAACCCCATGAAAATCATATTTCCCCCTTTCTTGCATTATGGAATTTTCAAATGTTTCATTCCATTTGCTAGGGATGTTAGTTGCCGAATGTGAAAGAAATCCATTCCTACTAGAATTATCATACCCTGCCTGGTATTTTGAAAGAAATTCTACAACTGCCGTTTTTGCCTTCAATGAAATTGTTTGGCAAAAGAAAATATACTTTAAACAAATTTCCAAATTTTGAAGGATTCATATTTAATCATTATAACCACAATGAATTTAAGTATTGAAAAGAATCTTTACTGATTACTTTAAACGCAAAAAATATTTCTTTTTTATGCAAATATTGAAATTATCCTTTGTGGAGTTTTTAAACCTTGATAATAAAATGAAAGGGTAGCATGCTAAATTAGCCTTAGCAGGTACCCATCTATATTTTTTTTAAAAGTGATATTTTCTTAAAACAAAAAAAATACCTAAAAACAGGTGTTTTTATTTGTTGAGGAAAAGGAAAATTTCCAATTTTAAAAGAATAAAGCTAGAGTATTATGAAAATGAGAGGGTTTTTGACTAAGAAGTTTGCTGGATGAAGGCTTTTTCCTTTTCTATTATTGAGTCGATAAAATCATTAATATTTAATTCTTTTAAATCGGCATATAATTTTCTATCCTGATTGGCTTTTTCGGCTAGTTCATATTTCATTCCTTGATATTTTAATCTCGCCCAATCATTTTTTCTCAAAAAATTTCTAGATAAAATATGTCTCTCCAATGCTTTACTACTACTTGGGCACACATAAAGATGATGTAGTTTAGTATCTAAAATCTCATTTTTACACTTTCCATTTCTTTTAAAAACCTCCCGTTCTTCAATACCCTGGTTTCCATTATGATAATACCCGATTTTTATCAATCTATTTTTTATTATCTCAAAAAATGTCTCGTGTTCATAAATAATATCTATATCAATTATTGGTTTTGAGTCCAACATAGGTACAGAGGTACTTCCAATGTGTTCAATTTTGTGTTCAACTCCAACTAAGCCAATTTTAATTTCACGTTTCAAATCTTTGAAATCTTTAATCCACTCTGTTGTGTACTTTTTAATAAGCATAAATCTCTACTAATTCAGCCCCAAATGTTAAACATTGTTTTATCCAAAATTCCATAATTCATTTTAATACGTTCTACATTCAAAGATATAAACCAAACATGAGCCAACATTAATTCATTTCTCAAAAAAGTACATTTTTTATTTGTCGAGTATAGTTAATCAATTGACTCTCATAAACTAATTCCATTTAGATTTAGTTGAGATTGCATACTTTCCAGCTCCCAAGAAAAAAATCTCTATCGCTCCAAAGAGGTATAGCCCTTGCAATTCGATGGCCCAGCCACCAAATTCATTTAAGGTAAAAACATCCGCAGAATGAGCCATTAAAATAGCTGTCAACATATTTAATGCTAAAACTAAACTTGCCAATCTTGCCCTCCACCCTATTAGAATTAATATTGGCGCTATTATCTGTCCTAAAAAAACGGAGTAGGCCACGAATTCTGGAATCCCAATATCAGAGAGTAAACTTTTAATAAATGTATAATCTGAATTTAAGTTTGCCATACCGTGGAATAGGATAAGTATTCCGATACTAATCCTTAATAATAGCAAACCTAAATCCCTACCGTGAGTCTTTTCTATAGTTTTCATTCAATTTAAATTTCTATTATTCAAAATTAAAAAAACAATCCAAGCTATTTGAAATAGAAATTGCAAATAGATAAAATGGGATAATGTAAGTTTTTCTAAGAAAGTGATCTTTTATAAAAGCCTTAAAGAACATATTTTGCAATTTGGTTGTAATAAGAAGTGTTCCAAAAAAAAGAGGTATACCGGAAATGGTATAGGTTATTATGTGAATTAATCCAGATTGATTTGTTAAATCAAACAACCATTTTCTTATGGCTATAAAGTACAATTCATCAAGAAAGAAATAAAAACCAAATGATATAACAATTATTAAAATAGTTTTTATTGACTTCTTCATTTTAATTTTTTTGAGTTCTATTTTTATAGAAGTTCCTTTTAATAAAATGGTTGTCTGTAAAAAATAAATTTAAGTAAAAGACTATTCATTTATACGCTATGGTGAATCATTATGTATGGGGCGGTGGGCTCGGTACTAATTTGAAATTGCTGGCGCATTTCATATTCACTCGGCTATCTTTTTTTCGACATCATTGTAATAAAAGTCTTCTCTTTCAAATACGCTATTTATGCAATGTTAATCTTTAAAATGTACATATTGTTTAGTCTATTGCTTAATAATTCGTTTAAAAAATGTTACATTATTGCTATCCAGTATGCGAATTAAATATACTCCGGCTGCTAATTTTGAGATATTTAAGTTAGAAACATAATCACCTTCATAGACTTTAGTTCCTGTTTGTGAAAAAATAGTGATTTGAGTTACGCTTGTGTTTTTTAAACTGATATTTAATATATCACTTGTAGGATTAGGGTATATTTCTATAGTATCATTACTATTTCCGAATTGCGCTGTGCCCAAAATATTTAAATCTATGGTATATTCAATAATACCCAAATCATAAGTTGCTATAAATACTTTCACAGAATCTTCATTAAAAAAATACGAGGAGGATGATGCACCTATATATAGTAATTCTTCATTATTTATGGTTTCCCAATTTTCTCCGCTATCAGTTGAATAATGCAACAAATAATCAGAAATATCTGAGCTATAGGTAGAGGCCGTCATTGCTCCTTCAGTTTCCGTTGAAAATGCTACATTGGATACTGAAAATGTGGTTCTTCTACCCCAATTTATGCCTGCATCATCTGAAATAAAAATACCTTTTGAACTTGCTAAAGCCATACGGTTTGAATCTAAAGGGTCTTGTTGAAGATCAAAAATAAGATCGTTTGTACTCAATACCTCCAGTCCATTACTGTTATTAGTCCAAGTAATTCCACTATCATTCGAAATGTATATTTCTGTTCCAATAGCAACAGTTATTTTTTCAGCACCATCAATCAAAATACCATTAATGTAATTGAGAGACGGTAAGTTAATATTGGTCTCAATAACATTATTTAAATCACTAAAATTAATATATTTAAGCTGGGTTTCCGTGGGCTCAAAACCAGCAAAGGCTGCCAAAATATGCTGTGGCATATTGGGAAATGTAGCTACAGCGGTTAAGCCACTTGCAAAAAGCGACAATAATTCATTTTTAGTTTCGCCATTATCATCACTTACTTTAATACTTGAGCCTATAAAACTTGAAGTGAATGTGTAAATACGATTTGGTGTAATCTTATCTGCATATTGTGTTTGCCCAGGATTGGAAGAAACAATATTCAATGGTACAATATCGTATGAAGTGTCCAAACCTGTATTTAAGTCTCGATGTACGTATCCAAACTGAACGCCGTAATAAAGATTCGCATTTGAACCATTTTTATATATATCTATATTTCCTGTACTCCAAAAAAAAGGGTTTTTAGATTTAACAAGTGTTTCGCCACCATTTGCTGAAAACAAAGGAACATAATTGGCGCTAATAAAAATCTCTTGGGAATTCTGCGGATTATAACTCGCATTCAGACCGTAGTAGTAGCTTTCTGGATTTTCATCTAAATAAATAAAACTTTCCCAAGTAAGGCCACCATCTTCAGAAATTACAATTTCGTTTTCTTCCAAAATAATAATTTGCGATGGGTTATTTTCATTAAAGTGAATCACGTTGATACAATCTAAAATTCCATCAGTCCAAGTTATAGGTATGATAGCGAAATTTTCACCACCATCTGTAGAACTATAAACGTTCTCTGTGTTTCCCCCAAAACTGATTCCAGTCCCCATTAAGATATTTTGATCATTAAATGGATCAAAGGTTATTGGATCTAGAACAATTCCCGGGAGTTTTTCTACCCAAGTTTGACCTGCATCTTGTGATACAAAAAGACCACCATCAATGTTTGTGCTTCCGTTTCCACGAGTAAGGAAAAGTTTTTCAGGATCGTTTGGGCTTATAGCCACATCGTTTATAAAAACAGTATCGTTTTCATTCGTATAGTAAATCATATTCCAAGTAATACCGCCATCAGGACTGTAAAACGTTTTTCCTTCGAAGTTTAATCCTACTTTATAGACAGTATCGACAAGAAGTATGTCCATATTATTATCATAAAAATCATAAGAATGCGCAACAGCAGAATCAATTTGGTTCGGAAGTGGGATTGTTTTTACAATTGAAGCGGATACTATGTCATAAATCATAATTGCATTTATTGTGGTATTCTTCGAATATTTCGAAAAGGTTAGCTTGGTTCCGTCTGGGGTAAGTTTTAAATCTCTTACCCCGGAAGATTGACCAATATCCAAGGAATATAAAACATTCCAAGTTGTACCGTTATCTTCTGAAACCACAATATGGTTTCCCAAAGTGGCAGCATATAATTTATTCGGTACATTGGCATCATAGATTACGTCAAATAGGCGACCAAAATCCTCTGAGCCCGTTATTTCAATTTGTGCGAAAGAAGATTGGAAAGAAAAGCATAAAATAAATAAAACTAAACTAATTAATTTTTTCATAATTAAGGTTTTTTATAGGAAGCCAATATTTAGAAATTATTAGCCAGATAACAAAAAAAATATCTTAAATAGCGTGACTGCTTTTAGAAAAAGTGTGACATTGCGTCTTAAAATATTATGATATAGCGATATAAAGCAATACTATTTTTCAGCCCCATTTTATTACTTATTCGCTCTTTTCGTTTGCGAGCTGCTTCAACCGTTATATTAAACAGAGAGGCAATTTCCTTTATTGTAAGATCCATAATATATAAAACTGGAAACGGATATTATTCGCAGTTAGTTCAAGATGTTTGTTTCGAAGTTTTGTAAGTAGCCTTTGGTTTACTTCTTCAAAATGTTTAAGAAAACTTTCCCATTCCGAATCATTTTTAAGCAATTTTTTTAGCTCCTTTATTTTAGTAGATAAAAAATCATTCCGCGCAATTTTGGATTGGTTTGTTAAACTATTAATAACCTGATTAATCAATTTGTTTCGTCCCAAAATTTGGAGGGCCTTTGTTGCTAACTTTCTGTTTCTGTTTTCTATTTCATTTTTCAGACGCTACTGTTCCAATTTGGCCATTGTTTTTTTTGTGAGTAGTTGTTTCTCTAACAAAAAGTTATCACTTTCTTTTTTTGAAGTTGTAAATCATTAAATTCATTACTACGCTGTAATAAAATTTTTCTTTGTTTATTTTTAATATAATTGCTATATAGTGCCCAAGCAAATAAAATTATAATTAGCAACGAAATACTCAAAAGGCTATAAAGTATTTTTTGTTGCTCTTTTTAGCGTTCGAAGCTCCTTTTAATAATTTGCAATTTCAAATTTTATCCTATTGGTTTCAAATAATCTATCATTTTTCAACTAATTTAGGGAATTGATCAATGAAATCACGGAATCTTTTGCTCGAAAAGCCTCATCGTACAAACTGTTTTTGAGGAATACTTCCGCTAATTGTTGGTATGCCCTTAAGCGATTTCAGGGTTCAGGGCGGCCTTTAAAGCGGCTTTTCCATATTCAACAGCTTGTAAGACCTCGCCCATATCTTTTGCTATATTGGAAAGCAATATCAATATGGATATTCCTTCTTCATTAAAGGCTATTTTCTCCAAATCAGGTAGTAATTTTTCTACCAAGGATTTTGCTTTTTGAAAATCCCCTTTTATGTAGTTGTTTTCAACCAAAGCAGTTTCAGCCAAAATGTAAATAGAAGGTTCATTTTTAAGCATTTCTTTTGCCTCAGCCAAATAATAGCTGCGATATCGATTTTATTCTGTTGATTGGCAGCTATACCCAGATTTATAGCATATAAGACTATTTTCACATTTTCTTTATGTTTTTTTGCAAGTATATATGCTTTGGAAAATACTTTTCTGCCTTTAACAGATCACTTTCTTTGCTATAGGGGATAGCAATGTTGTTTAGAAACGTCATCTCTTCGTTTTCGTCAAGATGTTTTAGTGCTATGGAATATGCTTTCAAATAATAGTCCAAGGCTTCCCAATAATCCAACATAGAATAATTATTGGCCCCTATAGTGTTTAAGGCTAGAAACTGTTGCCTGTACAAAAGATTTTTTTTAGACAAAGTGCGTAACTTCATCAATAATTCCATGGATAAAGCAAAATTTTTATTATTTCTTGCATTTATTCCCTGAATTAATAGACTATCCAATTGGGCAGTACTCTGCCCAAGGATAAATGGACTAATAAAAAGAAAGAAAAACAGCAAAAACCTTTCATAATAGCTAGTAAGAGCGTGAAGTTATCCCAAATAATGAAAAGGCAACAATTAATTATTGGCTGATTTTTATTCTTTTTTAACGGATTGTAAATTTTTATATAGTTTCAATAATTGAAAATCCTAAACAAAAAACACTACAATTTAAGCACCTTCTTTTTTTGTTTTGATAACCAAACAATTAAACCAACTAAGCCGATGCTTATACAAATTACCAGCCAAAATATTACATCATAATTATCGACCAATACCCTATAACTAAAAGTAAATAAGAACAGAAGAAGCCCAATACGTATCCATAATTTATCATTTTCCAATCTTTGAGTACCATCAAATGTTGGCATCAAGTTAAAAAACATTTTAAATTCATTCCAATCCCAAATAATGAGCAGCATATTTGCAATAAGTAACATTGCAGCCAGCAAAGGAGTAAAGCCAAAACTATATGACAACGTAATAATAAAAATGTTTATAATTATAGGGAAATTAACCAATGCTCCAAGCTTAGCATATTTTTGCGTCATTAAAAGAAATCCCGCCAATAACTGACTTATTCCGATAAATTTCCAATATAACCCAGATTGATATAAGGTTTCAAAAAAGTGCCAGGCAGAATCGATTGGATTTAAAGCCCCACTTTCAGAAGTAAAGCGATTCCCTTTAATTTTTATAAGGCTAGCAAAAATGAAACAACCGCCTATAAGATAGCGCGTATATATTATAAAGATTTGGGCACAAATATTAGTTTTTATTTTTTGCATACTTATGATATTATAATATAAGAGTGACGATTATCCTCAAAATTCGTTACTCAAAATTATAAATAACAATATTTAATTTGATATTAAAAGTTTTAAAGAGTGCGGTGGCATTGATACTAATTCGAAATTTCTGACGTATTACAAATTCACTAGTTCATCATTTGTTTGGGTTTTGTATGCAGCTGCCTCGATACAAATAAAATTATATAATCTTTAATAATCAATTATTTAGATTTACTTTCGTTTTATAAATGTGGATAGGAAATAATTTATTGATACTAATTAGGATTTAATACAACCTTCTATTGGTCGAGAAAGCGCGGAAGATAAGGGCGGAACGCCATCGCTAGCAGTGGTAAACTTTGGTTAAGCAATTAATTATACCACGGTGATGTATATCGTTTTTATTTTTTATTAATGCCATCTTTTTCCATTAAACTAAAACCATAATCTCTTAATGCAGATATGATTGGAATAGAGTTATTACCTTTTTCAGTTATCGAATATTCAACTCTTACTGGGACTTCGGCAATAATTTTTTTCTCTAAAAATCCATCAGAACATAATTCTTTTAAGTTCTTACTCAACATTCTATCTGAGACATTTGATATGCTTTTTTTTAATTCGGAATACCTCACAATCTTATCTTTCAACCTCCATAAAATTGGCATTTTATAAGTTCCTCCTATTTTTGAGAATACGTATTCAACTGGTGTGTAATATTTCTTGTTATCACTTAAAAATTCTGGCATAATTACATAAATGTTAGTTGCTAACAAATATAACAATTTGTTGAGTAAGCTTACATTCAAAATATCTTTGTTCAAACAAAAATTAAAAATAATGACAGCACAGGTAAAAGAAGTTGAAAACTATGTACACTTTCATGGTGCAGCGTACAAAGGAAAAATTTTAATGGTAGCAAGTAGTCCTAAAATATCAAAACAAACAGGTTGGCCTATTGGGTTTTGGGCAGCAGAATTAACACACCCATTACAGGTTTTTCAAGAAGCTGGATATGAAGTAGATATAGCTTCTACTGAAGGAGGTAAAATTGAAATGGACGGTTATTCTAATCCCACTGATAGCAGTGGATACTCTGCACACGATATAATCACTTTAGGTTATTTGCAACTGGATTGGTTCAATAAAAAGTTAGAAAACACCCAAAGTATTAAAGATTTGAATATCAATGAATATGATGCCATTTTTTTAATAGGTGGTCAAGGTCCAATGTACACTTTTAGAGGTAATCACGATTTGGAAATACTGTTTTCTCTTTTTTATGAATCAGGCAAACCAAGTGCAGCCGTATGCCATTCAACAACTTTGCTTTTAGAAGCTAAAAAGTCGACTGGTGAACTTATCATCCACAATAAAACTTGGACAGGATTTTCTAATTCTGAAGAAGAATTTGCAGACAACGCTATTGGCATTAAAATTCAACCGTACCGAATTGAAGATGAAGCTAGAAAAATTTCAAATACAACTTTTAAAGTAGCTTCGTCATTTACTTCTTATGCTATTGAAGATGGTAATTTAATTACGGGCCAACAACAAAATTCGGGAGCTGCTGCTGCAAAATTACTCGTTGAACAATTACAAAATAAATAAAAAAATGAAAAGAAAAGCAACCGCCAATTGGCAAGGAACAGGAATGGAAGGCACAGGACAATTAAACACGACAAGTGGTGTATTTAATAACCAACCCTATTCTTTCAAAACTCGATTTAAAAATGAAGACGGAACGCTTGGCACAAATCCAGAAGAATTAATTGCAGCAGCATATGCGGGTTGTTTCAATATGGCTTTGAGTTTTCAGTTACAAGGCGCAGGTTTTATTCCCGAAAATTTACATACTGAGGCCATTTTAACTATGGAAAACAGTGATGGACATTTTAAAATTACAGGAATTGAGTTAGATCTTGAAGCGACAGTTCCAGGATTAGAAGAAGACAAATTTCTAGAAGTGGCAGCGAAAGCCAAAAATAACTGTCCCGTATCTCAAGCATTATCTGCAATTGATATAATGCTTAAAGCAACATTGCAAACTAAAACATTTAATTAATTCAGTTTAATGAAAAATAGAATATGAAATTAGCATTTATAGGAATAGGAAATGTAGGCTTGGCCCTTGCGAATAATCTACAAAAAAAAGGACATGAGATAATCGTTGCACATAATGATTCAAAAAATGAAACGGTTCAAAATGCTCTTCATAATAATCATAATTTTACGACCAACAAACTACAAGAAGCTCTTGATCTTTCAGATGTAGTATTTCTTGCGACTCCCTTTTCGGCAAATGAAGAAATTCTAAAATCATTAAAATTCAATGGTAAAATACTCATTGATTGTACAAATCCTATTGGAAAAGGATTGTCTCATGGATTGGAAAGTAAAACTTCAGGAGCTCAAAAAATACAAGAATGGTCAAAAGACGCTAAGGTTGTGAAAGCTTATACAATTTATGGTTTTGAAAACTTAATGAATACTAGTTTCCCAAAATACAACGTAAAACCTTTGATGATGATTGCCGGGAATGATTCCGTATCAAAAAAAATAGTTTCTAAATTAAACGCTGATTTAGGCTTTGAAACACTTGATACTGGACATTTAGATCAAGCATTGCATTTGGAACACCTGACATTACTTTGGGTGAAAATGGTACGAAGAGACGGACATCATCCAAACTTTACCTGGGCAATGTTAGCAAGTTGATTTTGAAAATGGCATATACAACTTATTTAAATTCTCAACATTATTAGGTTTATCCCTTCCATAGGTCTAGCTATGCCAAAGTTTTAAAAAATATCTTTCGTTTACTGTACAAATATAAATCAAACTCAACACACTCATTAAGCAAAACCTTAACAGCGTGCTTTTTAACTGCCACCACGCTAAGCCCTATGCCGAGGCTTCGGAGTACAAGGAGCTATTATCCATAAATAAGCTTTGGAGGCCAAAAGCCCACCTTCACACAAGATTTCGGTGGATAAAGGGGATAATACCAAATATAATGAATTAATAGTCTAAATTGAAAAGCATTTACCGTTACAAAAATTCGCATTGCCTTATGACGAGAAATTCGTGGAAGTACTTGCAGTATAATCATTGGTAAAAATACCTGACAGATCCTATTTGTTTATCCGTAAGTCAAGAATAACAATGTAAAAATTAAAGAAGAAATTAGTTGTGTTTTAACTCAGTTCTTTGCTGTAAGCAGGTTTTATTCCCTTTTTTTCATTAGATAATGGTAGACATTTTGACCTTCAACCGCAAATGCATAAGCTTGGACAAAAGTATATCCATTTAAAGACATAAAATTCAGTGCATCAATCATTGAATTAAGTTTCAGAATTTTACCATCAGCATCTTTTACTTGAGTTTCATTTCCAGAACTGAAAAATTTAGATTGTTGGCCAAAATCAATTTCAATAGTAACTTTATTACTAAATAATCGTGATGTTCCAACGATTTGGATATATTCTACGTCAATCTGCGCAACTGGAATATCGTTTACAGTTTGAGAAAATATAGAAATTCCGGTTAAAAATAAAATCGAAAAAATTAGAATCTTTTTAGTCATAGTATTTGTCTTTTTTATTTGTGAGAATCTTGTTCAACTTACAGACAAGGGTTCAGGATTGGCGTAGAAGCGTATTACGTGGTACTTACCTGGCCACAAGTACCAAAGCTGATTCGAGGTATAATGTTTCAAGTTGGTTCATTACCATCCATTACGCGAAGTCTTTCTTAGCAAATTTATAGTTTTAGTGACAATCCCGCATTCAATCCAAACCACATAAATAATTTTCCGTTCGACCATTCATTCTCATAAATAGAATATGGAATATCCAATGTGCCATATTCGCCATCAACTTTTTGTTCTGTAACATATATGTTAAATGAAGGTCCCATCAACAGTGAAAAATTATCAGAAAAGCTAAATTTGTAATTAAAATCTGCCTTGTTTAAAATATTACATTTAAGTTCCCAATTGTTATTAAATACAATCGAATTACCTGATAAGTCAATACTTATCTTCTGTCTGTCAGATATCGGTAAATTTACTCCAAATCCAAGACCAGCGCTATAAACAGGATTATCTTTATAGGAAGAATACCCTATTTTGTAAATTGTGTAAAACCTTTCAATCCCCATTTTGTAATTTAGATTTGAGTAAATTACTTCTCCACCAGCAAGTTCGAGTTCGTATAAACCTTTTTTTACAATGCTGAATATTCCAATTGGAACACCTTTTTCTGCATCGCCAAGAATATTAATAACTCCCAATTGAACTCCCTTTATTTTTTTTGCATAATTCACTACACCTAATTGAAAACCATTAATCTCATTTGCAGCTATATTTACAGTTGCTAACTGAAATCCTTTTGAGTTTCCTTTTGAATAATTTAATACGCCTGATAATAAAAAACCAGAGGTTGAATCCGCGCAAACATTTGAAACACCTGATAATTGAAATCCTTTGACTTTCCCTCTATTATAATTCAATACTAAACCTATTTCTACACCATTTAAGCCTCCATTTAAACCATACAAAATATTAAATGAAAAATTATTTAAATATTTAAGAGAATTCGTTCCGCTACTTCCAATTGGGTAGGCAAATGTAACCTGGACTTTTTTGGTTTTCAGGCTGTCATTATCTTGTGCAACAAGATTTATTGGTAAAAGCAGTACTAATAAGCTTACTAATCTCAATTTTCTATTCAAATTGTTCATTTTTTTAAATAATATTTGCAAATAGCCGTGTTATAGAATGCTTCTGGACTTGTAGTATTTGTCAAAGTGTTTTAACCATTAGCCAAATAGAACAATCGCTGCTAATAAACCGAATCAATGCTGGTTACGTATTAATGCCGAAGATGTAAGGAATTGAAGTAATTAAAACGATAATTCTAATAATAAGGAAAGTTATCTACCAATACATTTTATAAAATTATTAGTTCATAGGTTTTTCTTGTTTCTATACGAGGCCATTTCCATGCATAATGGATAATGAGACAAAGAAGAACAACTTCCACAACAGCAGCTAACACCATGTGCATCCAAGCGTCTCCTGCCAAATTAAATAATGTATACGGAATATACACCGCGGCAATAATGGTATTTGCCCAGCGATTTAATTTAGCCGGAAGTGCACCAGAAAGAAAAATCATTAATGCCGGAATTGTCACTGAGGCGAGTGCTGTCAAAAGAAAAGCTTGTGAAATATCAAATACAAAAACTCTCCCTTTCAGAATATCTTCAATCTTACCCGGCATATATAAGGCGAAATAATCAACATATATATATAGAGAAACATAAAACTTGCCCATAGCGTAGCAAGCTTCAGTTTCACATTTGTCTTGATTTCTTCTAGGGCATTTTGTGGTGTTTTTTTTGTGTTCATAAATTATCAACTAAAAATTATACCCGAAATGAAATCCCGGTTGGTCAAGGCGAATAATAATTTTTTTTTTCATATCTAATACCTATCAGTTGTTAAATGATAATGCAAATGTATATTGGTAAGTTGTCTTAACTCGTTCACTTAAGTTAAGAAATGAACCCTACCCTTTATTCTTTGATGTAATCCTTAATCTTAACCTACTTAATGATTCGGCTTATATACCTAAATGACTTGCTAATTAACGTTGCTGAACACGTTGGATAAATGCTGATTTTTTTCACATTGTAGTAATTATTTATTTTTTCTTTTTAAAATCAAAATTATACCCGAAATTAAGGCCAGGTTGAAAAACGGAGTTATCCCATTTTTTTTCTACTACTTTAAAAGATTCAGGAACACCATTTCTTACAGGCCAATAACTACATGCAATAGCTGGTTCAACAAAGAACCGATTATCAAAAAATTTAAATTGGTAACCCACATGGAAATTAAGATATAAGGTATATCCATTTCCAATCGTATTTTTATTTTCATCAAAATATTTTTCAAAAGCATTCAATGCATGGAGGGATATGAAGGCACCTTTCCATAAAAAACGTTGGTATCCTATTGTAGGGGCAAGGATTCGTGCATGTCCAGGATAGCCTTCTCCAGGTTTATCAAATGATGGTGATGCTAATGATATACCTAATGGCCAAGCATAAACAGATCTTTTAAAATCTAAGGAAACTACATCTTTAGGTGTAATCCTGTAGCCAATATTTAACTGAATGTACTCAGGGTTGTTTTTATTATCTAAATTTCCTAACATCAAGAGTGAACTTCCAACAAACCACTTTCTGTAAGTACTATCTTGTTTGACATCTTGTGCATTCACCTTTAAACTACTTGTTAAAACTAAAACAAGCACAATCAATAAAAATTTATTTTGCATATCCTTTTTAAATTAATGTAAAATGATACTACAAAAGTAAATGGGTGGGTTTCTTACAATCGTTAACTTAAGTTAAGAATTGAGAATTATTTCTTAATTTTTTCGAAAATTCTTGCCTTTAATCTACTTAATGATTCGGCTTTTATACCTAAATAACTAGCTAATTGATGTTGCGGAACACGTTGAATAAGGTCTGGTCTTTTTTGTAGTAAATTCAAGTATCGCTGTTCAGGGGAAGAAGTTTTAAACTCGTCAAAATTGATTTGCTGCTTTGCTAAAATTTCTGTTGATAATATACTACACATTATTTGAAATTTAGGAATTTTAATAAATAAATCAACCCCCAAATCTATGTTTGCAACCGTTAGCGTAGTATCCTCAACACAACTTATGAAATATTCAGATGGCTCATTATTTATTGCACAATGCGGTGTCAGGGCTTCCATTTCTGTAAAAAAGGCGGTAGTTTTTTCCTCACCGTCTATAATGTAATATTTCCGTATGCATCCTTTTAGAACAAAATATTCATCCTTCGATTTTTGTCCTTCCTTTAAAAGAATTGTACCCTTTTTCAATGTCCGAAAAATATCCAAAGAAGTGATATCATTCATTTCGTCTTTAGTGAGAGTAACGTATTTTGATATAAAGTCAAATAGTAAATCTTGCATTGTTTTATGTTTTTACTGTCGGCTGTTACACTTGCCACCAATTTTTATATAGATTAGCTGTGGCGTGTCTCGGTACGAGCCGTTAAAATTACAAAACTCCGCTAAGAAATCCGAGGGCTTTTCAAGATAAGTGATATCCTAGTAATAGTTAAGCATCTATGAAAAAGTACCAAGTCACGTATTTTTAAAGTTTACGTTCTGTATCTTCTTTTTCAATTCGCCAAGGTGGATTTAGTCTATTTTCTCCACCATAAAATAATATCAGCTGATTTCCATCAACATCTTTCAACCTTGCTTCTCTCCACAACCATCTTTGGTCGGTCGGTTCTTGGTCAAATTCAATTCCGCTTCTTTTTATTTTTTCAACTTGTTCGTCAAGATTTTCACATTCAAAGTACACATAAATCCCTTCTCCTTTTGGTAGATCCTCCGTTTGATGAATTGAGAATGTCGAATTGCCATTGGGACATTCAAATCTTGCGTAATGAGGTAAGGATTTCACAATCAATTTAAGTCCTAAATTTTTATAGAAAGGGATTGATTTTGTCAAATCTAATGATGGAATTGTTATTTGGTTTAAGTTCATGTTGTTCTATGCTGTTAAAATTACACACTATGTTTTGCAGTACCCGAAGGTAGCAATATAGAAGCATTTTACTGTCAACGAAGCACAAAGCATAAAGCTTGATTTAGCCACTGAACCGCCACTTTTGGGAAGGTGCTGTTGTGAGTTCGCTTTTTTTTACTTGATTAATTTGTCAATTTGATTGTCTGTTAAGTTCTGTATATTTTTTGTGATTTTTTCAATATTCCAATTCCACCATTCGAGTTCTAATAATTTTGAAATCGTTTCTTCTGAAAATCGCTTTTTGATTTCTTTTGCAGGGTTTCCACCAACAATAGAATAAGGTTCAACATCCTTGACTACAGTTGCATTTGTAGCAATAATCGCCCCATCTTCAACTGTTACTCCTGCCATTATTGTGGCGTTGTAACCAATCCAAACATCATTTCCGATATTTATATCACCCTTTTGTGGATAGGATTTTCCATCCATTGCGTTTTCCCAACCATTTCCAAAAATTGCAAAAGGATACGTAGTTAGCGAATCTGTCAAATGGTTTGCTCCATTCATTATAAATTTTACGTCAGAAGCAATCATGCAAAATTTTCCGATAGTGAGTTTATCGCCTACAAAGTCAAAATGATATTTTACATTTTTTTCAAAATTTTCTACATTTTCAAAATCATCATAGTATGTATAATCCCCAATAATAATGTTAGGATTTTTTACAATATTCTTTAAGAAGCAAAGCCTGTCATAATTGGCAAGTGGAAATTTAGTGTTCTTATTTGGTCCTGTCATAATTCTTCTTTATAATCTTATTTTTTTTGTGTTTTCAAATGACGCAAATCATGTGTATATACCACATACCTATTCGTGCTGTCCGGCATATCAGCGCTACTAGTTATTGATAATTTCAAATATAAGATAATGCAATATTACTTCATAACGGAAAACCGTAAAAGCGCGAATTTTAAGTGCCCCCCTAAGCATAAAGCTTTGGAGGGCAAAGGGGAGAAAGCCAAATATAAAGATTTTGTTGGTTTTAAAAATCTTTGAATGGCATTACAAATGCTATAACAAATAAACACGCTTTCCACTTCGACTTCGCTCAGTACAGGCGCCAGCGCGCCAGTGGGCGATGATGGGACATTTGGAAAACGTCAGCTCAATATTTGCACCAATGCCCGATAGAATCACAATTATTGAATTTACAACTTTCAGCCCCGCTATTGCCAATACGATGTTACTTACCGTTTTGCTCAAAATTCGCTTTAGTTATCTTATCTTCTTCCCCTCCATTTGCTGCCCCTTCTGAACAAAACTAAGGCTTTTTACAGTACCATCAGTGCCTAAATTAAAAACAACTTGAGCATCTATCTCTTTGATAAAAAAACTATTTTCGGCTTCAGCAAAAAGCTCAACAGATGGTTGTCCTGTTGCCTTTGCATACATACGGTCATTTTGCCTTTCTATCTCTATGTGAAAAGAAGGTTGAAGTTCATAAACACCAACATATTTGATAAGAATTTCTTTTGCCAAAGTAATAGCTTCTTTTTCTGATGCAGGCTTTTTATCTATTTCAGTACCTATACTTTTTTTGATTCGGTCATTAAATTGTGCTTGCTTTTTGCCATTTTTTGATGTGAATTTGTAAATAATAAAACTGTTGTCAAACTTAAATTCATTTTCTGAGACAGGTATAAGTTTAAAGGGGTGACCACCTTCACGAGTACTATATAGAAAACCCTCCTCACATGTTATAAAGCGAATTGCATCTTCAAACTGGTAAGCACCAATCCATTGTTTTAGTTGCTTTTCAGAAAGTATTACGGAAGCTTTATCCACTATGGGTTTACCCAGAATAATGGATACTGCCTTTAGATTGTCTGTTTCTGGACCGATACCGTCATCAAGGTTCGTTAAAACAATTGAATATATATTTCTATCAGGTACATAAACACCAGAAGCAGTAAAACCATTAATGCCTCCTGTATGTTCAATTGATGTTGTACCAGCAAGCTCATTAATTTCCCAACCATATCCGTAATTGCTATGCTTCCCGTTTTTTAAAGTATAGTTAGTAAAAGCGAGTTGTTTGCTTCTTTCTGAAATAAGGGCATTATGATGAATAGCTTTACTCCATAAAAGCATGTCATCAACAGTAGACATCAATGAACCTGCAGCGTATGGAAGAGTCATACTTATATACTCAGCATTTTGATAGATTGAGTCGTTAAGTTGATAGCCATTAGCCCGATTAGGAATTATTTTGTCACTATTTCCATAATATGAGTTCTTCATACCAAGTTTATCAAAAATATATTTCTGTACAAAATTTTCATAGCTCATGCCTGATATTTTTTCTATGATGTATCCCAACAGAACGTAATCTGAGTTACTATATTCATATCGCTCTCCGGGTTCAAATTCCAATGGCAACTTTTTGAAGCTACTTATAATTTCTTCTGGGGTCATATCATTCCGAGCTTTACTTCTAAAGTCAACCAAGTTGGTAAAACTCTTTATGCCAGAGGTGTGAACTAGCAAATTATGAAGAGTAATTTCATTACCTCGAGGATAATCGGCAATGTATTTTGACAATGGATCTTGTATGTTGAGTTTGCCTTGCTCCATCAGTAACAGGATGGATACACTTGTAAATTGCTTTGTAATAGAAGCCAAGCGCAATACATTTTCGGGTTTCATCGGTACATTCAATTCTAGGTTTGCCATACCAAAAGACTTCCTGTAAATAACCTTGTCGTCTTTGGCAATTAAAACTATTGCACCAGGTGAATTTGCTGGGTATGACTTATTAAAAATGGTATCTATCTGTGATTGAATGGACTGTGCTGAAGTAAGATTAATGCAGAGCAAAAAAGATGCTAACACTGCTAATGTTCTGAATATCATAATATTTTTTTATTGTGAATAATTTATTTATGTTAAATAATATTGGGCAATATCATCCCAGATCACCAAGTGAAGTTTAAAAGTATTGCCACAAAAAAGCGGGTAAGTGTTATTTTTTTCGTTTTCGTAAGTAGAAAAAATAGGTTAAAAAACTCAGGCCAATACTAAAAGCCATAATAGCTATAGAAAGAATATTTATAGGACCAGCCAGATAAGTAATTGCTAACCCCATTCCAAGTCCACAAAATAAAATAGCTAATTTAATTACATCATCAAATTTGTTATCATCATTTTTATTTAATGAATAATCAAGTATTTTTTCGGTCATACCTCTATCAATCATTTTGTTTTTCAAGCGGAATTCTAGGAAATATTTTACAACAGATATTAGCATAAACACCAAAAAGCTGATAAATAAAATAGGAAATATAATTCCAATCATTGGTTCTGAAGTTAACGGAACAATAGGGTCCCCTGAATTATTTTGTAGTTGATCTACATTGTTTTGTGCTACAGCGTCAACAATCGCTATAAGACTTAAGGAACTTATTAATAGTTTTTTCATCTTTAAATGTTTTAATTATACTTAATTAGACAAGTGGTTAAGATATCGGTTGCTAATTATTGTCAAATAATATTTTTTCTTTGGCATTATTCAGCTTATATATATCAGCCACAAAAAATATCACAACAAAAAGCCCTGTTCCAATTATAAATAAATTTGTGAAAAAAGATTTAGCATAAAAAACACTTACCATTGGCTGTAAAAAAGGAAGACTCAATAAAACAATACTACCCATCAAAGCTGCCATCGTACTCCAAAAGATCAAATCGCGCTTTATGTTTTCTTGTACCGCATATTTCTCAATTTTGTGCATCACAACGGTTGTAACATCAAACGAAAATTTTTCAGGTGTAATTTCATTGATCTGTCCCATCAAATGCCGGTAGTTTTCAAGTTTTGTAGAACAAATAGAACACTCCGTAATGTGATTATTAATAGCAACATCTTGTATTTCATTCAAGAGAAATGCTTGCAAGTTTTCGTCAGTCAAATGATTATTTTTCATGCACGTAAATTTTAAAATGATGGTTAATGTTGTCCTTTAGTATTTTTCTTGCTCTGTATAAGTAGCTTTTTATGGTACCTTCAGGCAGTTTAGTGATTTCTGATATTTCCCGGTTAGATAATTCTTCTAAATGGTATAAGGTTAATAAAGTGTTATATAATGGTGGAAGCTTATTTAATTCAATGTTTAATATCTCTAATGATTCTTTTTTGAAAATTTCCATCTCTATATTTTCGGATAATGTAGATTTACTTTCAAGAGTTGTCTCAATGTCAAGTATTGGGATTTTCTTTTTTTGAAGATAGTTTATGGTTGTATTGTAAGCGATATTAGCAATCCACGTTGATAATTTAGATTTGTATTGAAATGATGACAAATTTTGGTAAACCTTTAAATAAATATCCTGTACAAGGTCATTCTGGTCATCCTGATTGACCGTCATTTTCCGTACAATTTGGGTTACCAGTTTTTCTGTACTTTTCACAATAACAGCAAAATCTTGAGTGTTTCCATTCAAAATTTTAGCCACTATTACTTTATCAGAAGAAAGACTATTTTCATTACCCATACAATTTATTAGACCAATAAATTAAAATACGGTTGCAAAAAATATTTGAATATTTCGTTTTGTTATCATTTGGTTTTAGTTGCACTTTTTAAAATGGCCAGGAAACCTGTTTATATTGGCCATTTTTTATCCTTTATTCAGGACGAATCACGTTGTTCGTTGTTCGTTAAGGCACAACGTTTAGGCTATGGTTTGTTGCGGAAAATGTCCGAAGGACTTTTCCGCTGTAGCCGAAAGATAGCAAAACGGCGAGAATTTTCGGCAGAAAATTCCGCCGCAATGAACTATAGCCGTTGTGCCTGTTGCACAAGTTAGCAATTTTCCTTAATTTCATGGTATGCAAGGAAAAAAGATCTACCAAGAAAAGCTCTTCAACGATTTCCGTTTGAGCGAGCGCGTTCCAGAGCACAATTTTTACCGC
>NZ_VORT01000021.1 GCF_007997155.1 Aequorivita antarctica
GCGGTAAAAATTGTGCTCTGGAACGCGCTCGCTCAAACGGAAATCGTTGAAGAGCTTTTCTTGGTAGATCTTTTTTCCTTGCATACCATGAAATTAAGGAAAATTGCTAACTTGTGCAACAGGCACAATGGCTATAAGTAATTGCTTGTTCTCTCATACTTCTGAAAATCCTCGCGGATTTTCAGTTTGGTATGTACTTGCTAAATTAAACGCTAAACCACGCAACTACTAATAGCCGAGACCGTTGGAATATTATCTACAAAACTCCTTAATGAATAAATTATGACATACAAATATTCGATTTGCCATCCAAACAAAGAAAAAATTGAATATCGGAATCATCAAATCTCAGGAAATGAAGTATTAAACATTGCGAAAAACTATCCATGGCTTGATCAATTAATTTTATCAGATTCATTAGACCAGCATAAAGTTCACTATAGTCCTTCATTAGATTTCACTTGTATAGAAAACAAAAGAAGTTTTTGTTTGACCGCTAATTATGATGAAAAGCAGGATTTGAGTTTTTCATTGTGGTATAATCGCCCTAAAAAAGTAAAAGTGCTTTTTGGCATATTTGGAGAGACAGAAAAAATGGTAGTTGATGATGTTTGGTCATTTAGCTTAGACAAATCGTTAAAGTATCTCGAATATTTTGTAAATGGAAATTACTCAATAATTGAAGAGTTGTATAAAAAATAATGTTGCACAAAAATGGCTATAATTCAGCGTGGCTTCCATCTTATTTCAAAAGTTTATATCTTTTACTAGCTTGATTTATTGCGGAATAGTTCTGTGGACGATTCCACGCCGAAACCATAATCGAACTGTTGAACATAATTTGTATTCCTCAATTCACTCTCCCAAACTCCAAATCCTGAAAATCATAACTAAAATCCGTCAATGGCGAAATTGGGCTCATTGTAAAACCATTGGCTTTGCCTTCGGTGTCCAAACTGAAAGTAACAAAAGCATCTGCTTTTAATGAAGTGTCGTTCCAGCGCACCACATAGGTGGTTCCTTTATAAAAAGTCATTGTTCCAGTTAAGTCTAGAGATTTTTCGGCCTTAAATAGAATGTTTCCGTTTAGATTGCTGATAGCTACGTTACCAAACCAAACGTCTTTATAAGTGCCCGTATAATCTGCAGGGTTGGGTTTTGGCGTTTTGCTTTTAAGTTGCGCTGCAATGCTTTTTTCAACTGCCGAAACGATACTGTCCTCTTCCTTTTCACCAGCTAAACGACGGTCGTTATACTGCTTGATCCTGTCTTCGCCTTTTATCCCGAAATAGGCATCTTTAATAGAATTGGTAATTGCAGTAAATGCAGAACCGCTCTGTTGGTTGGTAAGCACGATAATACCCAAATCCATTTCTGGAATAAGGGTTACTTGACTAACAATACCATTCAGTCCACCCGTGTGGGTCACTTGAAAATAACCGTTTACATCACTTAAAAACCAGCCGAGACCATAGGCTGAAAAGTGTGTGTTGTAAGGACCTTTTCCACTTCTTAAAATAGTTTGTGGTGTCCACATTTCGTTATGCACTTTTTCGCTGAAAAGGCTGTTCTTTAAATTTTCACCATATTTTCCATCGTTCAATTGCGCCTCAACCCAAGTGCTCATATCGTTAATGGAGGCAAAAATTCCACCGGCTGGAGTAGCGATTTGAGTGAAAGTGTCTGCCGTTAATTCTAACTTTCCATTTACAGGGGCGTGGCCGTCAATTCTGTTTGCATCTGCTTTAATTTCAGGAATGGAAAGAAAGGAACGGTTCATTCCCAATGGTTTAAAAAAGTTTTCTGAAATATAATCGTCATAGGCTTTCCCCGAAACCCGCGCTATTACTTCGCCAGCAACAATATAAAGCAAGTTGTCATAATCAAACTTACTTCGGAAAGAGGAAACAGGTTTCAAATACCGAAGGTTGTGGATCATTTCGGCTTTAGTAGTTGTATTATTTGCGGGAAAAACCATCAAATCGCCAGCGCCAAGCCCCAAACCGCTTCTGTGCGTAATAAGATCGCGCACCGTGAATTCGTTGGTAACGTAGGCATCGTTAAGTTTAAACTCTGGAATAATGTCAGTCACTTTCGTATCCCACGTAAGTTTTCCTTGGTCAATTAGTTGCCCCAAAGCAGCTGTGGTAAAAGCTTTGGTGTTTGAGGCCACACCAAAAAGTGTGTTTTCATTTACTGTGGCATTTGTTTTTAGCGAGCGGACGCCGTAAGTGTTTTTATGATAAATCTTGCCATCCTTCAAAACCGCTACCGCCATTCCGGGAACGTCAAAGGTTTTCATTGTTTTTTGAACCAAGCTGTCAATCTGTGGCCCGGTTAAAGCTTGCGCATTGACTGAAAAATTAAAGGATAGAAGTAGAACGGAAAGGATTGCAATTTTGGCAGAAAAAGTTCTCATGTATAGAATTTATAATTGGAGTTTAAAGGTATTAAATCTTTTTCTTAAATTTAGGATAGCTAATCATTCACAAAGATTGCGACCCTAAAAATGTTTGTTATGACAGCAAAGGAATTTTGGGATGACTTCAAGGACTTTGAGGAAAGCCTTCGCCTCGATATGGATTTTATGGGGGAAGAAAAAAAATCCAGGACCTTTTCATACCTATGTGCACAGCTGGATGATTATTGTCTTGGTCTTAGCCCAATTGCTTCAATTTTAGGAAAGAACACGAACAAAAAATATGTTTTAACCATATCGTGTTCTGGCAAAATGGATTTGCTGTTATATGTGAATCGTTTGGTAGACATGGCGCCCGAAATTGAACATTGGGAGATCAAAGCTTTGGTAGCGGGCCAAATTGAAACGGACCCAAATATAATGTCTGAACCATTTAAATCTGACGACTTTAGCATAACGCCAAAAGATATTCGTTTTACGGTTTATTCCTGGGATCCTGAAAAGGGTATTTTCGATCTTTTAATATTACTTCCTTTGAACCTTGCAGAAGTGGATGATGACAAATTGGATAATGCCTTTAGAGCTATTTTTAAAGAGTTATGGGGCGAGCGTTTTGTAGGCGAAAAAATTAACTGTCTTTTCTTTACTAATAACGCCATTTTTGAGTATGACTTCCTAGATTTGGAAATACTTGAAGTTTGTCTTAATAGTTTTGAGTAGCTTTTTTACGTGGCGTCTTTACTCTTGTTTAATAAATTTCTTTGTAACGTTGTTTTGGTCGAAATCTTTCAGCCTAATAAAATAAATTCCATTGGAAAGGGCCGCAATATTCAAGGAATTTATACCCTCTTTATTTTCAATATTCAAAAGACGCTGCCCTAATTCATTATAAACAATAACTTCTACAATTGTTGAAGTACTTTTAATGTTCAGAACATCGCTCGATGGAATAGGATAAAGCGCAATGGTATTGTAAGTATTTTCTTCCACGCCCAAAGGCCCTAGGTTTTCGTACCATTTTATGGAATCGCTTCGCAAAGAACCCGTTAATATATCTATTTTGCCATTTCCGTCAAAATCCCCTGTAGCATTACCTAATGCACCATTAATGTTTGAATCTAAGATGTGTCTTTGCCCCAATGTTCCTAAACCATCTGTATTTTCGAACCAAGAATAAGTTCGCTCTACAAAATCTGAAATAAGTATATCAAGATCGCCATCTTGGTCGGCATCAAAAGTCTTAATTCGCTCTGCCGCTGGAATATTTTCTGCAAGTATTTTGCGAGTACTAAAAGTTGCTTGGCCATCTGTATTTTCATACCAAACCACCAAATCTTCATGTATTACGGAACCAATAATATCCATGTCTCCATCGCCATCCAGATCTGAGGGATAAAGTGAGAACGACCCATTTACATTCGCTTCAATAATGATCCGAGGTCCAAAATTTCCTTGTCCATCCAAGTTTTCATACCATGCAAAAAAGTCATCATTATATACTGCCGTTGTTATATCCAAATCTCCATCGCCGTCAAGATCTGCCGTGTAAATGGCTTCTGTATAACCCAGATCTTCTTCTACTATTTTAGGCTGACTAAAACTGCCTAAACTATTTAAATTTTCTAACCAGAAAATCCCAGAATCAAAAGACCCACCTATAATAACATCCATGTCACCATCGCCATCTAAATCGTCTGCATATACAAATGTGCTGGTTTCAGTGTTAGCTGGAAAAGATTGTATTGTAAAATTGCCCAAGCCATCTGTGTTTTTATACCAACTTGCATATCCATTAGGATCGGACGAAGATATAATATCTATATCTCCATCTCCGTCCAGATCTGCGGGATAAATTGATTGTCCGTATAAAATATTTTCACCTATAATCTGTGCGGGGCCAAAATTGCCTTGTCCGTTTGTGTTTTTAAACCAAGTAATAGTTTCTGCATCAACGTTTGTTGAAACTGCATCTAAAAACCCATCGCCATCAACGTCAGCGGCATGTACGTCATAAACGCCTTGTGCAGCGTGAATAGTACTTAAAATGATTTCACCCTGATAAGTTACTTGTCCATTATCGCTTGGATACCATGCTATTTTGTCCTTATAAAAGTTAGCTGTAAGTATATCCAGCCTTCCATTGTTATTTATATCTGCCATATTTAAGATATAATATCCTCCTCTATCAGTGGATGCAAGCGTTTGTTTGTTTCCAAAATTACCTTGTCCATTTGTGTTTTCGTACCAAGCTATTTCTAAATTTCCAACTGTAGAGACAAGATCCATATCTCCATCTAAGTCAATATCATCAATAACAAAACTACCGGCATCATCTGTAGTTATAATTCTTGCTGCTGAAAAATTACCTTGCCCATTTAGGTTCTCGTAATAAACAATACCCGCATTTCCACTTTTATTTGTTACAATATCGTTATCGCCATCTGCGTCTACATCAAACCCATAAATTGAAGATTCTCTTGAAATATCGTTATCAACAATATGTTCATTACTAAAAGTTCCTTGCCCATCTAGGTTTTCGTACCAAACCACTTTATGACCATAAAACGATATTGATAATAAATCTAAATCGCCATCGCCATCAAGGTCTGACGCTGCAATCTTTCGTGCAAAGTCTAAGCTAGTTGAAATTATATTTTCTGGACCAAAAGCACCAGCTCCGTTTATGTTTTCATACCAAGAGACTTTATCATCTCTAAAAGATGTTACAATCACGTCCAAATCGCCGTCACCGTCAAGGTCTTCAGCAATAGCGTTAGTTATTCCATCGCCACTAGTGGTTATTAGTTGTGGTGGGCCAAAGCTGGCGGAACCATTATTCTTAAACCAAACTGCTTTATTGATATCTGTAGAACCCACCAGAATATCCATAATTCCGTCTCCATCAATATCTGCAGCATTTCCGGAGGAAGGGGCAACTTCATTTAAAGAAATAATTTGTTGTGCTCCTAAATTTCCTGCTCCATCATTTTTATACCACGCAACTTTCTTATCATATTCTGAAGTGGAAACCACATCTAAAAGTCCGTCGCCATCCAGATCGGCAGAAAAAACAGCCCGTGGGCCATTGGTGTTTCCTTGGTCTATTATGGTATGAGGTTGAAAACCTACCTGTGCATTGGCTTGAGAGAAAAAAGCAAAGACAACTATTGTGGTGAATAATATCTTTTTCATGGGTTACATTTATTGATGAGCAATATATCAAAATTCTGTTGAAAGAAAAATGATAAACCACAATGGGCTAAATCAACTTCAACTGATTCACAATTTCCTGCAAAGAAGCTTTCGCATCACCAAAAAGAATACTACAATTGTCCAATCCAAACAGGTCGTTTTGTACTCCGGCGTAGCCTTTGTTCATACTTCGTTTAATAACAATTACTTGCTTGCTTTCGTAAACTCGGATTATTGGCATCCCGTAAACAGGGCTGTCGGGATTATCTTCTGCGGCAGGGTTTACTACGTCGTTTGCGCCCAAAACTAAGACTGTATCGTATTGTTCCATGTTTTCGTTGCCTTCATCCATTTCCTTTAAACGGGAATATTCCACATTTGCTTCAGCAAGAAGAACGTTCATATGCCCGGGCATACGGCCTGCAACGGGATGGATTATGTAATCTACCTCAACATTGCGTTTTTCCAACAATTGCTGAAGTTGTCCGCAAACGTGTTGCGCCTGCGCCACTGCAAGGCCATAGCCTGGTACAATCGCTACTTTTTGTGCATAAGAAAGCGATAAAGCGGTTTCTGAAATGCTGATTTCCTTTATATCCTGTTCTTCCTCTACTGCGCCGTTTTTACTCTTTTTAAAAGTTCCAGCAAGTACTTTTAGCAAGGAACGGTTCATAGCTTTGCACATCAAAAGCGTTAGCAAAATTCCTGCGGCACCCACAAAAATACCTCCTGCTATCATTGCCTTGTTTCCGTAAACAAAACCTGCAAAGGCTGTGGCAATACCTGTAATACTATTCAAAAGTGAAATAACCACTGGCATATCTGCACCACCAATGGGCAATACGAAAAGCACACCATAAATCATTGCGATTGTTGCCAAAACATACATAAAGGCAATAAAACTGATTGGAATTATTCCGAAGAAATAAAGCACGGGCAATACTAGCATCAACCCTAAAAGTATTCTTGCTGAAAAGATCACGGTTTTGCTGCGTCTGTCTTTCACTTTTCCAGCCAGTTTTTGCTCTGCGATTATACTTCCCGTTAAGGCAACAGCACCGGTAATTAAACCTGCAATAAGAAGTATTTTGTTGCCGAGAATAGTGGTCGCAGGATCCATTTGATTGGCTTCCATCAATCCCAAAAGCATTGCGCAGCCACCACCTGTTGCGTTGAACAAGGAAACCAACTGTGGCATTCCGGTCATTTCAACTTTGTCTGAAAGACGTTTGCCAATAACAGTTCCAATGGCAATTGCCAAAAGCATAATTATTAGATTGGTATAAGGAACGGTTGCCGTTAGAGCGGCTACAAAGGTGAGTACCACGGCAAGGACCATTCCCATAGCTGCTATTAAATTTCCCGTTTTTGCTTTTTTTGGGGAACTCATAAATTTCAGTCCTCCCAAAAAGGAAAGTGTGGCAATTAAATAACCTACTTCGATGATTGCGTACATGGTTTTTTATTCTGAAGTTGTATTTTTATTAGAAATAGAAACATTTAAAAAAAGACTAAAACATAAGGCATACTTTCTGTTTGAGGGACCTTATGTTTATGTCTTTCAAAATTGAGTTAATAACCTGAGAGATTATTTTTTTGGACTGAACATTTTCAGCATTCGGCCCGTAACAAAAAATCCTCCGGAAATATTAAGAGTGCCAAGAAAAACAGCGATTCCCCCTAAAGTGAGGTTTAGGTAATCGTCTTCCGGCACCCGAAGCATTACAATGATTGCACCAACCAAAATAACGCCGCTTATGGCATTAGCGCCACTCATAAGCGGTGTGTGTAAAATAGCGGGAACATTGGAGATTACTTCTATACCAATGAAGACACAGAAAATAACAAAATAAATTTCTTGGATGTGTTGATTTATGAAATCCATAGTTAAGCTGGTTGTAGTTGTTTGGTGAAATGTGGATGCGTCCATTCGCCTTCATACATTATTTGGGAAGCGGTTAGCAATGGATCATCGTCTTGGCTTTCTGCTTTTTGCTTATATTTTAAAAACGCGAAATAATTATTTGAAAGCAATTTTGAAGCGGCAGCGGGTATTTCAGCCGAAAGGCTTGAGTTTCCTAAAATAGTAACTCCACTGTGCTTTATTGTTACCTTGTTTCTTGAAAGTTCGCAGTTTCCGCCTTGTTCGGCTGCTAGGTCAATGATGACACTGCCAGGTTGCATCGCTTCCACAGAGCGTGTTTCAATGAGTAGGGGTGCTTTTCTTCCGGGAATATTTGCGGTACTGATAACTATGTTTGCCGTTAGAATATGATTGTGGATCAACTCTTTCTGCTTTTTTTGGTATGCTTCACTTTGTTCCACCGCATAGCCTCCTGCATTTGAAGATTCGGCATAGCCTTCTACTTCAATAAAGGTTGCGCCAAGGCTTCTTACTTCTTCTCCAGCAGATTTTCGAACGTCAAAAGCTTTTACTATCGCACCTAAACGACGGGCAGTTGCAATGGCTTGTAGACCTGATACGCCAGCTCCTAAAACCAAAATCTTGACGGGAGTTAATGTTCCCGCAGCTGTTGTGAACATGGGAAACACCCCGTTATACAATTCCGAAGCTTTAATTACAGACCTGTATCCTGCTAAAGAAGCCATGGATGAAAGCACATCCATAGACTGCGCCAAGGTGGTTCTGGGCAAAAGGTCTAAACTGAAAACGGTAGCGCCGTGTTTTTGATAAATAGCGAGTTTAGAATCATGAAAGAGGGGGTTGAAAATACCAATGAAGCAACAACCCCCCTTCATTTCCACTTCGCTAAAAGTATGGTTAATGGATACGATGGTATCCGAATTTATAAAAATTGATTCTCGAGATTGGCATGTGGCGCCAGCTTGCACGTATTCGTCATCTTCAATTTCTAGCGAACTACCCAGCCCGGGCTCAAAAAGAATGTTGAGCGCTAACTCCCCGGTAAGTCTTTTAACTTCTTTGGGTAACAAACAAACCCTCGGATCGTTTGGGGTTTTAAGAATTCCTATTGTCTTTGGCTGTGGCTGTTCGCTCATAAATTTTTATTGAAATTGCTTTCTTTTATAGACTATTTGCTTAGAACATTGAAGTATTCTTCTTTAACTTCTCTGTATTTTTTTAAATGCGCCAAATAGGTTTTTCTGAACTTTTCGTGTTCTGTTATATAAAACATATCGCAGTCAACATCTTCGCACTCTGCAGCTTTCGGCAAACTTTCTTTATATTTTAAAAAGGTATTAATAGCAGTGGTGTTTATTTCTTTTTCATGGACCAATTTATCGAGTATGGCTTTAGAGTCAAAGATTTCCGAAAGTTCCATCTTTCCAAGTTTCAATAGATTGTTTATCTCTTTTTCGATATAATTGAGATGCTCAATCCAATTTTCCAATTCGATGGAACTATTTTTAAAAGTTATTGCTTCTGGGGAATCGTGATCGTAAATCTGCATGATGTTAAATAAAAATTGTTAATGATAAATACTATAATAGTACGTCAATATCAATAGGTTTTTCAGCCTGCCTAACGCGGGTAATCTGTAGTTCTTTAGTGCCATTAGGAAAGTTCCATATTATGGAATCGCCTTCGGCATACCCCATAACTGCCGATCCCATAGGGGCTAAAATGGAAATCTTGTTTGCCGCAATATCGCGGTCAGTAGGAATTACCAACTGAAATTCTGTTTGCCAAGTTCCAGACTGAACTGTAACCACACTGTTGAAGCGAATTACATCTGCTGGCATTTCTTCGTGGTCATAAATGATTGCACTGGTTAGCTCTCCGCTTAGTTTTTTAAGAGAAACCTTGGTGTTTTCGTCTTTATAATAGCCTGTAACGTTTAGTAAACGCTTCAAAAAAACGTATTCTTTTTTCTCTAATATCAAATTTCCATATTTCATGGTTTCTATTTCAGTATTAAAAAAGATGGGACATCGCTGCCTTTTAAGACAACTGAGGAGAGATGTCCCATCTTTAAGGATTCAAATTAATTAAGGAAATATACCTCTTAGGATGTATGCTTTTTCAATACGCTCAATGGCAATGGCAAAAGCAGCCGTACGCATATCTATTCCATTTTCTTCGGAATAGGCTGTAACTTTTTTGAAGGTAGAACGAAGTTTTTTCTCCAGTTTCTCCAAAATTTCATCCATTTGCCAAAGCTCGCCGTTACGGTTCTGAAGCCATTCAAAATAACTTCCTATTACGCCACCGGAGTTGCACATAATGTCTGGAATAATAGTGATGCCACGCTCAATAAGTATTTTTTCGCCTTCAATATCTGTTGGGCCATTGGCTCCTTCAGCTATTAAGTTTGCTTTTATTGAATGTGCATTTTCTTTTGTAATCTGGTTGCCCAAAGCTGCTGGTATGCAAATGTCGCAATCCAAGCCAAAGAAATTTTTCCCATCCATAGCGGTAGCTTCTGGAAAATCTACGATGCTTCCATTGTTAGCTTTTCCGTAATTGAAAAGATCTTCAACCGTAATTCCTTCTTTGTTTTGAACACTTCCGAAGGCATCTTGTACACCTACCATTTTTGCGCCTTCGTTTTCAAGGAAATGAGCAGCCCAATAGCCTACATTACCAAAACCTTGCACGATAAATGTTTTTCCTTTTAGGCTTTCGTTATTCTTTTCAGCCCAAAATTTAATTGTCAAAAATACACCGTAGCCAGTGGCACGGTCACGACCTTCCAAACCGCCGCTACCTACAGGTTTTCCTGTAACTACGTGTTGGTTTTTAGAACGCTCACTAGTACTTTTAGTACTCATATAAGTATCTGCAATCCAAGCCATTGTTTGGTCATTGGTGTTCACGTCTGGAGCGGGAATATCGTGCTCTGGACCAATATTTTCACCTAAAGCATAAGTGAATCTACGCGTAATGCGCTCCAATTCTCCTTTTGAATATTTTGAAGGGTCAATCTGGATTCCTCCTTTTGCACCTCCGTAAGGCAATCCTGCCAAAGATGTTTTCCAAGTCATCCACATTGCCAAAGCACGCGCAGCGTCAATATCTACGGTTGGGTGATAGCGAAGCCCACCTTTGTATGGCCCAAGCGCGTTATTGTGCTGCACCCGGTAACCTGTAAATATTTCCACTTCGCCATTGTCCATACGAACTGGGAAGTGAATAATGATTTCAGTGTTTGTGATGCTAAGAATTTTGCGAACGTTTGGGTTCAGATTTATTTTGTCTGCAGCGCTGTTGAATTGCTCCAACACGTTGTCCAACATTCCTCTTTTAACAGCTTGCTGTTTCTCCACGGTTTGTGTGTTTGTCATTTTAATAATTGTTTTAAATAGTTGCCATTTCTGGCATTCTTTTATTTATTTTCAGTAAAGGTTCAGGGGTGCGGTGTTGCAGTTCGTCGAACTCACTACAGGAAAACACCGCTGAATGATTGTGCGTTAGCACGCAATAAGCAGCGTGTGCACATTCAGAACAAAGGTTTGTAGGGTTATTAATCATAGGTACTATTGTTTGCCATTCCTATTAGCAAGCTGTGTGCCATCAAAAGAAATTATTTTTAAACAACGCGCAATCATCTGATAGACAATAAATTAAAGCCTTTAAGAAGAAAGGTGTAAGAAGAAGTAGTTGGGGTATATTTTCCGCAGTGGGGAGAAATTACTCAACAAATTCAAATTCCAAAAATGAAAAAAATTCCAAATTCCAAAGATGTGTATTTGGATTTTTGGGGTTTAGGAAAGGGGAAGGAGCCAGTAAAAAGCACAACTTCGAATTAACGAATCTTCAAATTATCAAATCAACTAATTTTCCCGCGAAGGGTTTTGCGGTCAATCTTTAGAATTTCTGCTGCCTTCGTTTGGTTGTTGTCGGTAGCCGCTAGTACTTTTTGGATGTACTTTTTCTCCATTTCCTTTAAAGGAAGCAGATCATCCTCTGGAAAATCAATTTGGTATTTTAAGGTTTCGGGCAAATCTTTTACACCTATGGAGCGGTCACACATAATTACGGCACGCTGAACCACGTTTTCCAGTTCGCGAATGTTACCGGGCCATTCGTAACGCTGCAAAAGCGCTTGGGCCTCAGGGTCTATGGTAATATAGCGGTCTTTGTATTCATTGCCGTATTTGAAGAGAAATTTGTCGGCCAACAATGGAATGTCTTCCTTTCGCTCCCGCAGTGGAGGAACATTTATTTCCACGACTGTTAATCTATAAAAAAGGTCTTCCCGAAATGTTTCCTTTGCAATCATTTCCGGTAAGTTGCTATTTGTGGCTGCAATTACACGAACGTCTATTTTTTCAGTTTTTCGTCCGCCAACTTTCATCACCTCTTTTTCCTGCAGAACCCGCAATAGTCGCGATTGTACAGCCAGGGAAGCATTGCCTATTTCATCCAAAAAAATGGTACCGCCATTTGCTGCCTGGAAAAAGCCTTCGCGGTTATCATTGGCTCCGGTGAAGGCGCCTTTAACATATCCAAAAAGTTCCGATTCCAGAAGATTTTCAGGAATACCACCGCAGTTCACCGCAATAAATGGCGCTCTCGAAAACTTGCCGTTATAGTGAATAGAACGCGCCACAAGTTCTTTTCCAGTACCGCTTTCGCCACTGATAAAAATGGTGGCTTTATTGTCTTTAACGCGGTCAATTATTTGGGTTACGTTTTTAATGGCTTCACTTTCCCCAATTATTTCGTTGTATTTTTTTGTTTCTGAAGTTTCAATTGAACCTTGTCTCTTCTTTTTTGTAGAAAGCGATTTTAGAACGCCCTGTTTTAATTCTTCTTTTGTAAATGGCTTCACTAAATAATCCACTACGCCAGATTTTATTGCAGAAAGCGCATCTTGTACCGAAGGATAGCCTGTTACAACCAATTTTGGCATATTTGGGTAATGTTCTGAAGCAAACTGAATGAGTTGAAAGCCATCAACTTCGGGCATTTTCAGGTCGGTTATCAATAAATCTATTTCAGTATCGCGCAGAATGGCAACGGCTTCTTTTACCGAAACGGCTTTGTACGTGTGATAGTCGAGCGAATGCAGGTGTCGCTGGAGAAGTTCCAGAATGTTGATGTCGTCATCTACTATTAGTATGTTTTCCTTTTTAAGCATCGGTTTTATTGTTTCGGAAAAGTAATAATAAAAATGGCACCCGTAGGATTATTTGGTTGGTAATCTATAGTTCCACGGTGGCTGCGTATAATTCCGTGCACTACGCTAAGTCCTAATCCAGAGCCATCTCCCACAGCTTTGGTAGTAAAAAAAGGCTGAAATATTTTCTCAACATTTTCAGCGGAAATTCCCGGACCTTCATCTGAAATTTTAAGTGTAATTTTCTTTTTTGTTTCTTCCAAGGTAATTTTAATCAAACCATTTTTGGGTGAAAAATAAATTGCATTTAGCACCAAATTGAAGATTACTTGCGTCAACTGTATGGTGTCAGCCTTCATCAAAACTTCACCTTTTGGAAGATTTACTTTGTATTTTACTTCGTTCTTTTTAAAGGTTGGGTCTAGCAAATTCACCGCTTCGTTTATTACGGGAACGATGTCTGTCTGACCTAAGTTCTGAGGCATTTCGCAGGCAAAGAACATCAGTTTTTTCACCACTTCCCGAGAGAAAATGGCACTGTTGATTATTTTATTGAGGTCTTGAGTGTTTTGTGTATTATCAGTTTCCTTGCTTTTCAGCAGTTCGGCGAAGCCCAAAATATTTGCAAGCGGTGTGTTTAGCTCGTGAGCTATTCCGGCGGTTATTTCACCGAGAATGCTCAAACGGTCTGCGTGCTCCATTTTGCGTTTCATTACCACTTCGTTTTCACGAATGGCAACGCGTTCCAGCAAATCGCCAACATTGATAGCAACGTTTTTCAACAATTTCTTTTCTTCCGTTAAAAAATCTTTTTTTGTGAATTTTCCTGCGGGATAATGAATTTTGATGAATCCTTTGGGCTCGTTAAAAACTTTGATATTGCTTTCAATAAGTACAGTTTTTTTCGGAATTGTAGAAGAAATAAGGTGAAAAGGGGCTGAGATAATTTCGACGGTTGCATACTTACTGTATTGTAAAGATTTGCGCAGACTGAGCGCGATTGAATACAGTGTTTTGTCAAGTTCTTTATAGTCGTTATTTACGATGATGGAAGAAACTTCGTATAGACAAGTAAGCTCTTTAATGCGTTCTTTAAGATTTCTTTCCAGTGTCATAAAAGCCGTTCAATCTTTTTTCAAAGGTATCAAATTATAACGGTTATGTGTAGTAATAAGGCAGATGTAAAAAGCGAAACAGAACATTTAAATGACATGGACTTTTTCAGAAAAAGAAAAAAATATGTTTTTAAGACCTTACCAATTGTGACGCAAGCCCAGGATCCGTTCCCATTATATATTGTGTTTTGGCACCGATGACATTTTGATCGTAGTTTAAATCTGCCAAAAGCAGCGGTACAGTGAGACCACTTTCGTCTATCTCCAACGAAATATTTTTGAAGATTGTTATTTCAGTTGAAACTGCAATGAAATCGTAATTGCCGAGTTGTTCTTTGGAAAAGTGCGTTTCTTTTTCGGGAAAATGAAAGCTTTCTTTTTTAAAGTTTAAACTATTCTGAAGTATTTCAGCTTTATTGAGGGTGAACACGGCTTCAGAATTTTCATAATAATCCTTTTCACTTTTATTATCTTCAATTGATAGATATTCCTTTTTCTTGTCCGTATCAATAAGCGCCAAATGGAGTGAGATTTTTTCAGGTATTAAAATAGCTTCTTTTTTTAACTGTGGCAATAGATTATAGGTAATGTCAACTTGTGGTTCGCGAAGTAGTGCGTGCTGCATACATTCCAATAAAAGAATGTCTGCATCAAATTCTGAAGGGATAATGAAATTTGAAGCGTCGCAATGATAGATTGCTTTTATGTATTCATAGGCGTCAAAGCCTTTAATGATCTTTTTTAAATTTTCAATGCTAATGGTATTTACTTCTAGCAAAATTAGTTGTAGTTCGGAAGGTTTATAAAGTGAAAGGAGGGGCAAAATTAATGTTGCGTAGGGACCTGTTCCTGCATAGAGAATGGTGACGGGTTTTTTAGGATTCTTTATAAGAACTTCTTGAATAGCTTTGTGTATCCCCGTTATAAATTTACGGGTGCGTGTTGTATCCTCAAGACACATTCCCGCCCATTTGGGGCCTATTGCTTTTCCAGCTAATAGAGCTATGTTTTCAGAATTTACGACTCCCTTTTGGTTTAGTCCTGAAACTCTTTCCAAAAGCAGTTTTAGTTCTTCAATGGAATTTTTCAAAACACCAGAATCAACCTCTTCAGAAATTAAAGTTTGAGTGATTTTGGCTAGTTTTTTTTTGACCTCGTTAGTCGGCATATTTTAATTTTTGGCACCGCTAATATATGGTTAAAATGAATAATTAAATTTACGTGTTACTACGTATAGATGTCTTAGTGTTAAACCATAACTTGCAGAATTGAATATTTTATAAGTTTATTTTTTAAAAAAATAGTTGAGAATAATGTCTGTTTTCAAAAATTTATAAGCTCTAAAACCATTAACCTACCAAATTATGAACAACACTACTTCCCGCAGATTATTCATGCGAAATTCTGCTTTTGCCATAACTGGACTGGCTGTATTAACTCCCGTATTAACAAGTGCTTTTACAACATCTGAATCTCCGTATTTGGGTTATAATCAATACGCCAATACAAAAAGTGATTTAAGAGCTGGAATTTTCAATACTAATTCAGTTGCCGTTAAAGGAATCATTTATGAAAAAGACGGCATTACTCCTTTAAAAAATGCAATTGTAGAAGTTTGGCATCTTTCTCCAAATTCTTCTAAATATAGACATCGCGCAAAGCTTCAGACTAATGAAGAAGGCAAATATGAGTTTATAACCGATTTTCCAAATAAAGAAGAAGGCAAAAGTGCACGAATTTTTTTCAAGGTTTCAAATTCTGAAGATTCCACTTTCACAGAATTAATTTTAAATAGTTCCGGAGCGCACATTACTGGCGTTCACTGGGAGAAAAACCAGCAATTGGGAAACAAATTGTTTCCTAAAAAAGAAGACTTTTTAAATCAATCAACGGTTCAATTCAATATATCAATATAAACATTCTAAAACTTAAAAATTATGGACCCAATTCTCGGACAGATTCAAGCATTCGGATTTAATTTCGCGCCACGTGGCTGGGCTAAATGTGATGGCACACTTCTAGCTATTAGTTCAAACTCAGCGCTATTTTCCTTATTAGGAACCACTTATGGAGGCGATGGAAGAACAACATTTGCGCTACCAGACCTTAGAGGTAGATCTGGACGGCATCAAGGAACTGGTCCAGGGCTAAGCACTGTAACTATTGGACAAAGATCTGGTTCTGAAACCCATACCCTTACTGTTCCTGAAATGCCTTCTCACAACCATGTTATTAACCTGGGCGCAAAAGAAGAAGGGAATACCGACAGTCCGAGTGGTGCTTTTATAGCTGGAGATGGCACAAGCTCTTTTGGAACCTCCACTGATGTCCAAATGGCTACCAATTCAACTTTAAATTCTGGAGGAAATATACCCTTTAATATTCAAAATCCTTTTTTGGTAGTAAACTACTGTATTGCAACACAGGGACTTTATCCTTCAAGAAATTAATTATTCAACGATATAATTTAATATTTCATTTAAAACTAAAATATTATGGACCCAATTCTCGGACAAATTCAAGCATTCGGATTTAATTTTGCGCCACGTGGCTGGGCTAAATGTGACGGCCAACTTTTAGCTATTAGTCAAAACACGGCTCTTTTTTCATTATTAGGAACCACGTATGGCGGTGATGGTAGAACCACATTTGCATTGCCAGATCTTAGAGGTAGATCTGGACGGCATCAAGGAACTGGTCCGGGACTAAGTCCTGTATCAATGGGACAAAGAGCTGGTTCCGAAAGTCATACCCTTATTGTTACTGAAATGCCTTCTCACAACCATGTTATTAATCTTGGTGCAAAGGAAGAAGGGAATACCGACAATCCGAGTGGAGCTTTTATAGCTGGAGATGGAACGAGCGCTTTTGGCACCTCTAGTGATGTTCAAATGGCTCCCAACTCAACTTTAAATTCTGGAGGAAATATACCCTTTAACATACAAAATCCTTATTTGGTAATAAACTACTGTATTGCATTAGTAGGTATTTTCCCTTCAAGAAATTAATAATAACCCCCTTATTTTAATAACAAAATCTCCCCAGATTGAACTTAATAAAATTAAAAATTATGAAAAAAATTACTCTATTAATCGTCCTACTTTTTGTAACCTATATAGGTAATAGCCAAACAACATTAACCGCCGGAGATATTGCTTTCGTTGGAAGTAATTCCGATGGAGCAACCAACGCTGATGACACAGTAGCATTTGTTCTTCTCAAGGATATTGATGCTGCAACCACTATAATTTTTACTGATATGGGTTGGAATGATGGTACTGGTTTTTTTGCAATTAGTGGTGATGGTGAATTTACTTGGACTTCTGGATCAGCTAGAAGCGCGGGTGATGTTGTAACAATAGATATGAGTCCCTTATTCCCAGCTGCTTATAGCTCCATTGGGGATCAGCTTTTTGCCATTCAAGGATCAACTGCAGCACCTATATTTATAGCTGGACTACAGTTTAACGATGCCCCTGGGGATGATGCAAACTGGGACGGTGCTGCAACTACCAATTCTACTTCGGCACTTCCAAATGCTTTGGTTACAGGAACTACGGCTGTTAGATTGGTTCCTGAGTCAGATAACTGGCAGTTTAGCTGTGCATTGGCAGGCGGTCCCGTTACTGGTACTGCGGCTCAAATACGTGCAATTGTAAACAATAGAGTAAATTGGGTAGATAGTCAAAGCGTAGCTTATAATCCAGCCTTGGAAGCTGGATGTACTTTTACAATTAGCACAGGGGGTGATACCACTCCACCTGTAATTTCATGCGCACCTACTCCTGCGCCTATCATAGCAGGAACTAACGGAATGGCCGCCATCCCAGATTTGGTGAGTGGAACCACAGCAACAGATAATGTTTCAATACCTGCCAATATTACGATTACACAATCTCCAACAGCTGGAACTATGGCTGGTGTTGGTGTTAATTCAGTTGTTTTAACTGCTACTGATGAAGCAGGAAATACTGCAAGTTGTACCATACCTGTAACAATAAACGAACCACCTTCCACAACATTAGCGTCGGGCGACATTGCTTTTGTGGGTTTTAATTTAGATGATACTGATTCTTTTGCTTTTATAATTTTGAAAGATATAATTGCAGGGACAAATATAAAATTTACGGATTGCGGTGTTACCAACCCCAATACAATTTCGTGTGCAGGTGCAGGAGGTGATGCGAGTGCAACTTGGTACGCTTCTTCTGCAATGAGTGCAGGAGATATTGTTACCTTACCAGGTAGTTTTATGGCTGGTAGTGTTTTGTCCTCCATTGGAGATCAGCTATTTGCTTATCAAGGCACAGCGGCTTCCCCCAATTTTATTACTGGAGTTCACAGTAATGTAGACCCAGGGGTTACAAACGACACCGATTGGGACGGAGGAAATACTTCAAGCACAACAACGTCTTTACCAGATCAATTGACCAACGGTGTAAACGCTATTAGACTTTATGTTGCAGGAGCTCCTGAAACAGAGGTTGATAACTGGCAGTTTGATTGTTCTTCCGTTCCTGGAGGAGTTCCAATTACTGGGACTGCTGCTCAAATTTCGGCAATAATCAATGACATTCAATATTGGGTAAATAATGATGCCACTGAATTCGTACCTACTGCAAATTCTGGTTGTGGTTATTCAGTCATACTTACCTTATTTGCAGCTCCAGCTGATTTATGTATTGATGCTGGAGTGCAAACTAGTCTTGGTGGAGGAACACCTACTGGTGGGGTATACAGTGGTCCAGGAGTTACCGATGACGGTAATGGTTTGACTTACAGTTTCGACCCTGCTACGGCGGGAGTTGGAATACACACATTAACTTATACAGAAAATGGAAATTCTGCAACAGATGATGTGGAAGTCTTTGCTTTGGATGACGCTTCGTTTAACTACAGCGCTGCTTCCTATTGTGCAAATGATGCAGATCCTACCCCAACCATTACTGGTTTAGGTGGAGGAACTTTCACTTCAGGAGCAGGATTATCAATTAATGCTTCAACCGGAGCAATTGATGTGTCCGCCAGTACACCTGGAACATATACCATTACATACACAACAGCTGGAACTTGTCCAAATGCTGCTTCTGTTAGTGTTACTATAAATGCTTTGGATGATGCTTCATTTAACTACAACGCTGCCAACTATTGTGTAAATGAGACAGATCCTACCCCAACCATTACAGGTTTAGGTGGAGGAACTTTCACTTCAGGAGCAGGCTTATCAATTAATGCTTCAACCGGAGCAATTGATGTGTCCGCCAGTACACCTGGAACATACACAGTTACTTACACAACAGCTGGAACTTGTCCAAATGCTGCTTCTGTTAGTGTTACTATAAATGCTTTGGATGACGCTTCGTTTAACTACGGGGCTGCTTCCTATTGTGTAAGTGCTGCCGATCCTACCCCAACAATTACAGGTTTAGGCGGAGGAACTTTCACTTCAGCACCAGCAGGCTTATCAATTAATGCTGCAACAGGATTGATTGATGTGTCCGCCAGTACACCTGGAATATACACGGTTACTTATACAACAGCTGGAACTTGTACAAATAGTTCTGGGGTGAGTGTTACTATAAACGCTTTGGATGATGCTTCGTTTAACTACGGTGCTGCTTCCTATTGTGTAAGTGCTGCCGATCCTACCCCAACAATTACTGGTGTAGCTGGAGGAACTTTCACTTCAGGAGCAGGCTTATCAATCAATGCTGCAACAGGAACGATTGATGTATCTGCAAGTACACCTGGAGCATACACAGTTACCTACACAACGTCTGGAACTTGTCCAAATATTTCTAGTGTTAGTGTTACTATAAATGCTTTGGATGATGCATCGTTTAACTACAGTGCTGCTGCATATTGTGCAGATGAGGCAGATCCTACCCCAACAATTACCGGTGTAGCTGGAGGAACTTTCACTTCAGGAGCAGGCTTATCAATTAATGCTGCAACAGGAACGATTGATGTATCTGCAAGTACACCAGGAACATACACGATTACATACACAACGGCTGGAGTTTGTACGAATAGTTCTAGTGTTAGTGTTACTATAAATGCTTTGGATGATGCTTCGTTTAACTACAGTGCTGCTGCATATTGTGTAGATGCGGCAGATCCTACACCAACCATTACAGGATTAGGTGGAGGAACCTTCACTTCAGGAGCAGGATTATCAATCAATGCTGGAACAGGAACGATTGATGTCTCTGCCAGTACACCTGGAGCATACACAGTTACTTACACAACGTCTGGAACTTGTCCAAATAGTTCAAGTGTTAGTGTTACAATAAATGCATTACCAACCGTAACATTTTCAGCGCCAATGAGCCCTGTTTGTCCGAGTGCAGTATTAACTGGGCAAGGAGGAGGAACTCCAATGGGAGGTGTTTATAGTGGCCCTGGTGTTACGGATGATGGAAATGGTATGACATACACATTCGATGCAGGTGCTGCGGGTAATGGAACACACATATTGACATATACCTTTAGCGATGCTAATGGATGTACAAATAGTGCTTCAGATTCTGTGACTGTAGAGGATACCGAACCTCCAGTTGCAAACTGTGCGGCACCATTTACGATCCAACTGGATGTTA
>NZ_VORT01000022.1 GCF_007997155.1 Aequorivita antarctica
TATGATATAAACGGAAGACTAGTAAGCCAGACAGACCTTCGCACAATGCAAGGTGAAAAAGCAGTAGATGTTTCATCGCTTGCTTCTGGAGTTTATATGGTACAGATAATTGGTGACAATGCAAGCACTGTGAAGCGCTTGATTAAAGAGTAATCACCAAATAACCAACCAAAAAAGAAAACCCCTTCAGCTTTTGCTGAGGGGGTTTTTGATTTTAAATAAATTGAAAGTATTATATAATGCTCAAAGAAATTTCTTTTAAAAATATAAATAGATGCTAGGTAATCTTAGTGCCAATATTTAAGGGAAGTTTTTATCTGCCTTAGCAACACAAATCATCTTAACATAAATTTAATAAATTAACGGATGCATTGTGAATCTTCGGCTAGTTATTGGCTGCTTTATCGATTATTTCCAAACTTTGGCTTAAAATTGGCTGACCTACGGCTTTTATTAGTGTACTATTAGGTTGTCTAATGCAGTACTTAATAAGACCAATGCTGGTCTTATATATTCAACTGCAAAAGACGTTATCATGAAAAATTTTACACAAAATTTCAAAACAACTTCAATCAACTTGAGGTACTTTCTCGGAACGATTCTGACGATTGCTTTAATGATACCTGCTACGGCCGTGTCACAATCGCCATCGCCAGTGGATCTTGGAACTTCTGGCAATTACGTGGTTCTAGCAAAATCAGGAATTTCAACTACAGGAACCACTTCTATTGTTGGAAATATAGGGGTTAGTCCTATTGACCATACTGCCATAACTGGATTTAGTTTGATATTAGATCCCTCAGGTCAATTTGCAACTTCATCTTTAGTTGATGGGAAAATATATGCGTCAAACTATGCACCTCCAACTCCCACAAGATTGACTACGGCAGTGAGCGATATGGAAACTGCATACACCGACGCAGCCGGACGAATACCAGATTACACTGAACTGTACGCTGGAGATCTAACTGGACAGACCTTAACTACTGGTGTTTATAAATGGGGTACAAATGTCCTTGTTTCTGCTGGTGGAGTTACTATCTCAGGCAGCCCAACTGATGTCTGGATCTTCGAGATAGCGCAGGATTTAACCGTAGCTAACGGAGCCATTATTACTCTTAGTGGAGGTGCAAAGGCATCAAATATCTTTTGGCAGGTGGCCGGCCAAGTTACCCTTGGAACAACATCTGATTTTAGTGGAAATATATTATGTCAAACACAGATAGCTATGCAGACAGGAGCAGCTTTTGACGGTAGAGCCTTGTCACAGACCGCTGTTACATTAGACGGCAATAGTATAACACTTGGAGCCAATGAGAACTCATTGGATAAAGGTTTGGCGTTATACCCTAACCCAGCAGACAATGTGGTTAACCTTGTGAACAGGACCAACATTTCTCTTGAGAAAATGATGATCTATGACATAAACGGAAGACTTGTAGGCCAGACAGACCTTCGCACCATGCAAGGTGTAAAAGCAGTGGATGTTTCATCGCTTGCTTCTGGAGTTTATGTGGTACAGATTATTGGTGACAATGCAAGCATTGTAAAGCGCTTGATTAAAGAGTAATCACCAAATAACCAATCAAAGAAAGGAAAACCCTTTAGCTTTTGCTGAGGGGTTTTTTGGTTTTGGTTGGTTCAGATTATAGTGTTCATTAATTCTATATCTTTACATTTCAATAAAAAAATTCGTAAATGAAAAAAGCAATTCCCTTTTTAGCGCTTGCCCTACTTGTTGTGGCCTGCAATAACTCCAAAGAAAAATCAAACCAAAGTAAAGAACAGATGAGCGACACTGAAAACCTGTTATTTTCCGAAAGTACATTAGCCTACGGAGCCCCAGATTTTTCAAAAATAAAAGACGAAGACTTTAAACCTGCAATGCTTGAAGGCATTGAACAGCAAAAGAAAGCCGTAGAAGCAATTGCCAATTCTGAAGAAGAACCCACTTTTGATAACACCGTTCTCGCCCTTGAGAAAAGTGGTGAACTTTTAAAGAGGTCTTCCCAAATATTTTATGCTTTGGCCGCTTCCAATACCAACGAAACCCTACAAGCTGTGGAAGAAGAAATGGCACCAAAATTAGCGGCCCAGAATGATATGATTTATTTGAACGAAAATCTGTTCAAACGTTTCAAAACATTATATGATAAAAATGAATCACTAAGTCTTGATGCGGAATCCTTAAAATTGCTTGAAAATTATTACGAAGATTTTGAAATAGCGGGAGCCAACCTCTCTTCAGAAGACAAAGAAAAGCTAAAGGAATACAATGAAAAAATTGCGACGCTTACCACCAAATTTGGTAAAACCCTTTTGGATGCCAATAACGCTGGCGCAGTAACTTTTACTAATAAAGAAGACCTAATTGGCGTAGATGAAGACTTTCTAAAATCTAAAGAAAGCAAAGATGGCAAAGGTTGGACCATTCCATTGCAGAATACTACGCAACAACCTTTGTTGCAGTCTATGGAAAACAGAGCAAGTAGAGAAAAACTTTATATGGCTGCTTGGAATAGGGCAGATCAAGGTGCTAATGATACTAGAGAAATTATTAAGGAGCTAGTGGAAGTACGTGCCCAGAAAGCGAAGCTCTTAGGCTTTAAGAATTATGCCGAATGGAGCCTTCAAAAAACTATGGCCAAAACGCCAGAAAATGTAAATAAATTTTTCAGTGGCCTTATTCCGACCGCTACTGCCAAGGCGCAAGCCGAATCTGATGAAATCCAGAAAATGATAAAATCCAAAGGACAGGATTTTACCTTAGAACCTTGGGATTGGAACTATTACGCCGAAATGGTTCGCAAAGAGAAATACGACTTGGATGAGAACCAAATAAAGCCTTATTTTGAATTGAATAATGTTTTGGAGAAAGGAGTTTTTTATGCCGCAAATAAACTTTATGGCATAACTTATAAAGAAAGAAAAGATATTCCCACCTACCAAGAAGACGTAAAAGTTTATGAGCTATTCGAAGAAAATGGCGATCAACTCGGGCTTTTCTACACAGATTATTTTGCGCGCCCCAGTAAAAGTGGTGGTGCTTGGATGGATAATTTTGTTACGCAATCTAAACTGTATAATAAAAAGCCAGTAATATATAACGTTTTGAATATTCCAAAACCCGTTGGGAACGAACCTGCTTTGTTGACTTATGACGAAGTATCGACCATGTTCCACGAGTTTGGCCATGCCCTTCACGGTTTCTTTGCAAATCAGCAATATCCTTCGCTTTCAGGAACCGCTGTTGCACGCGATTTTGTGGAGTTTCCTTCGCAGTTCAATGAAAACTGGGCGCTTTATCCAGATGTGTTGAAAAACTATGCCATCCATTACAAAACTGGCGAACAAATTCCGCAGGAATTGATTGATAAAATAAAGAACTCAAGCACTTTCAACCAAGGTTATAGCCTAACAGAGAATTTGGCCGGATCTAATTTAGATATGCAATGGCACACTATTTCAGCTGATAAAAAGATAGAAGATGTAAACGCTTTTGAAAAAGAAGCCTTGAACAGAACCAAGCTTGATGTGTTGCATGCCGTACCACCACGATACCGTTCTACATATTTCTCCCACATTTTTGCAGGAGGATATGCTGCTGGTTATTATTCTTATTCGTGGACAGAAATGCTTCATCACGATGCCTATAACTGGTTTGAAACCCACGGAGGCTTGACTCGTGAAAACGGGCAGCGTTTCCGAGATATGGTTCTTTCTAGAGGAAATACATTGAACCTTGAAAAAATGTACAAAGATTGGCGTGGTAGCGACCCAAAAATAGAGCCTATGCTAAAGGCGAGAGGGTTGAAGTAAAATAGTATATTAAGCAACAAATCCACGAATAGTTTTATAATTATTCGTGGATTTGTTGTTTATAAAAATGGCTGTTAGAGCCTACCCTAAGATAACCAAAGGAGAGGATTGAAGAAAATGGATAATTAGGATGGTCTGGTTTGATGCCGTTTTTAATCGAATTGGTTTTTTGAGAAAAATATTTTGATTAGGGACCCTTAAAAAAGGTCTTCCATTTTTGCTTCTCGCAAGATATTTCTACAATAAAAAATTATTATTGTGCTATAATTGAGTAAATTAGGTTTCGGTTTAAGTGAAATGAACGAAAAATTCTCAGAATAAGTACAAGAGATTTTGGTCGGTAATTTCGAAATATTTATATACCTATGGAATCTATTTCTAACGATCAGGCACTTTACGAGGTCAAGCTCGGGTCTTCACCCACAGAAACTGATTTGGCTATTGTTTCTATTGACATGCATGGCTCTCCAGGCGAACTGAACAGATATGTTTTGAAATCTTTCGGATATACTGATGCAGCACTGAAGGAGTTGGAGCTGAAGAGCGGTTATGCCCTGCTACAGCAGGAAAGCTTAAACCCCATATTATTTATAGTTACGGTGGGTGAAGATAGACCGATAGTCAATTTAAGAAAAAACCTAACCAACGGTTTGCGGGTTTACAAAGAACTTTTTTACGGCAAAACCATTTGGATTCCACTAATGGGAATGGGAGCGGGAGAACTTGACATTAAATCAAGCTTCGATATTACAGTAGAGGTGCTTGTTGCTTTATTTCCTGAAGGTGCTGCAGCAGGATTCCAATTTATTATTTCGTTGCCACCATCGCCGGAAGGAGAGAAACTTTTCGACCACTTAAAAACCCCTTTTGAGACTACCACCAACACAACAACCTTTGGAACCAATACCGATAGCAATAATACAAACTTATTGGATGATAGTGATGCCCGCGTATATTTGGTGGAAGCCGAATGGGGCTTTGAGTCGCAAATTGAGCGGTTTTATTTAGAAGGTATTTGGGAAACCCGTGAAGGGGAGGCCTACGACGAAATTATTAATCCCATAACACCCGGGGATTTTTTGATGATCAAATCTCCATTACCCTATAAAGGCAGTGCTTCTTTGTATTTAAGGGGATTGGGAGTGATTGTTGGCAACCCCAAAAATGGACGTTCCTTAAATGTGGAATGGATTATTAGGGACATTGAAATTCCTATAGGCGAATTGACACATTACACAAGTACTATAGCCGAAGCGAGCAAAGAAGAGGTCCGGACCATCATTTCCCAGTTAAACCCTGATCAATTTGCCATTCTCAAAGATCGATTGCAAAATAACTTACCCACAAGACCCACCCTTATTGCAGGCTTGCTAAGTGATGCCGATGTTGGGGAGGACCAACTCAATATTACAAAAGACGTGATGGCCTTTGCACGGGTAATGGCCGCCAAGAGCTTTATTCCGCCGCTAGCGATTGCACTTTTTGGCAGATGGGGCTCGGGCAAAAGCTTCTTTATGAACAAACTGAAGGAGCGGATCAACACCTTTTCATTTAATGAGGAGCAGACCGTTTTTTGCAAGGGCATTGCACAAGTGCATTTCAACGCTTGGTCTTATATGGATTCCAATCTCTGGGCCAGTATGGTCACCCGAATTTTTGAAGGTTTGCAAGAATATATAAGCAATGATACTAAGGCACAGGACGAAAAAGAAGGCATCGAAAACATTTTTAAAGAAAACCTGAGTATGGCCAATGAAGCTCAGGAAAAGCTTAAAAAGGAGAAAAGCCTAGTAGAAGAAAAGCTCACCGCATTACAGACCGAAAAGAAATCCATTCAAAAGGAACTGAAAAAGAAGATAGATAACATTGAAGAAAAAACCCTGTTTGGCATGCTTTCGGAAATGGATGCCCAATTTCAAATAGAACAAAAGGTAACAACGGCATTTGCAAACAATAAAACTATTATAGAAAATGTAGCCCAGTTTAAATCCATCATCCCTGAGGAATATTGGAAAACCCCTAAAGAACTTTACAAGCGTACCACTTCCGTTTTCACTTTTCTAAAAACCTTTTTCAAGGCAGGCAAATGGTGGAAAAATCTATTATGGCTGGCATTGATAATTTTCATAATAATCACTGTGCCCGTGACGGTCAATTTTATAGCCGAAAAAATGGGTGGAGCAAACCTAAAACTGTCGCCTGAAATATGGGCGTCCCTAACCCTTGTTGGCGGAGCGGTGGTTCGCGGAATAAAAACCTATGGTCAACTACAACCTTTGGCAGCTTCTTTTTGGAAAATAAAGGAAGACTACGAACGTGAAACCGAAAGGACCACCTTAGATTTCCACCAACGCCAAAAAGCGCTGGAATATGAAATACAAAGCTCGCGCAACGAAATTGAGGCCATAACCCAACAGATAAATGTTACTGAGGAAAAGAAAACGGAGTTGGAATTCCGCATAAAAAATACCTTGTCCACCGAAGCTTTGTATTCCTTTATCGAGCGGCGTTCGGAAAGTAAGGACTACAAAGATCAGTTGGGGATAATTTCCATTATCAGGAAAGATTTTGAAGTGCTCAACGAACTTTTCAAAGAACATGCCGTGGAGCTTAGCAAGATAACGGTGGAAGATTCGCAAAAATTCAAGACCTATTTTGAAAAACCTTTAGAGCGTATCATACTTTACATAGACGATTTGGACCGCTGCCCCGAAGAGCGGGTGGTGGAGGTTCTGGAAGCCGTAAACCTATTGATGGCCTTTCCATTGTTTGTAGTAGTGGTAGGCGTGGATCCACGTTGGGTAAAGAATGCCTTGATAAAGAGACACCAGTTGCAGTTCACCAAGTCCATGGAAGAAAATGGAATTGAACCGATAAGCCCCTCAGACTATTTGGAAAAAATATTTCAGATACCTTTCACTTTAAAGGAAGCGGATGACAAAAGCGTAAAAAACATGCTCGCTTCCCTTTCCGGCACTGTTTCAGTAAAAACCAAATCGAAAAAGACAGCCGATTCACCAGCCCAAAATAAACAGGAAAATATACAGGCTAATTTGGAACCACTACAGGAAAAACAACCCAGTCAAAAGATGCCTACCAAAAAAGAGCTGCAGCAACTCGCTGAAATACTTACCCTTACTAATGAAGAAAAGCAGCTTATACAGTCTATGTCGCTTATTATTGGTTCCAGTCCGCGCGGCATTAAAAGATTTGTGAACATTTACAAAATCATCAAGGCCCACGATGACTTTCCCGCAAAAATAAATAAAGAGCGAGTACAGGGAATTCTGTTTCTCTTGGCCTTGCCAATTGGCGAGTTCAAAAAACTGTACCCAGACTTTATAGAATATCTAGAAAATGATGTTAATGGGCTTCTGCAAGTCAGCGATTTTTTAAACATCAGATACGACCTTGCGCATCAGGATTTAAATGATATGAAGCAGGAGCTTTTCGATATTCTATTTACGGAAAATATTAGCTTGAATGTTGAAGATGTAAAAATGTATTATCCTTTTATACAGCGATTTTCCTATCATATAACTTAAATTTGGGGTAGGCATTTGCTTATTTCCCTCGGTGCTTATCTCTTATGATTAAGTGGTTTTATAGCAGATGCATTTTTTAATTTTTTAAAGGAAATGTAATTCCGACTGCAAATGCTCCAGCAAATTGTTCAACAGATGGCTGGAAGTAATAAGATAGTCCTAAGTCAACATTATTATCTCTTCCTAGTTCCAAACCCAAAGAGAATGGAATGTGGTAAATAATTCCACCTTTATTTATATCATCATAATATGTAAATGTTTCAAATTTTCCGATTGAGGCTCCTATACCGACTTCAATGTATGGTGCTACATAAGGTATTGGCGCTCTAAGCCGTAGTTTTCCCCCTAATAAAGCAGCTTTTACTACTGCTTTTTCATCAGTTGGATTACCATCTAAATCTTCTCCGCCAGAATTTGTTAAAATGAAACCTAAATAAGGTCTAATTTGAATCCAAGAAGCGACTTTTAGCACTAATTCTCCTTGCGCAAAATATCCAGAATCAACGACTTCATCAACGCTATTATTTGGAGCACTAAGTCCATAGCCAATTTGGGCATTTATTGCTTTTTCCTTTATAAACTGGGCTTGAACTAAACTTGAAGTCAGAATTATTGTTAATAATATCAGGGCTTTTCTCATATTGGGTTACAACAAATTTATATTGTTACTTCTTTCTATTCTTCGACTTTCTTTTCTCTTTCTTAGGATGTACCAACATCAACTCATCAATCAAGTTTTTAGCTCCAGCATATTTATCAACTATAAAAAGCACATAGCGAATATCGACCATTATATTGCGCGATAGGGCGGGGTCGTAGTAGTAGTCGCTCATAGTGCCTTCCCAAACGCGGTCAAAGTTTAGGCCTATAAGGTTTCCGTAGGCGTCAATTGCTGGGCTTCCAGAATTCCCTCCTGTGGTGTGGTTGGTACCTATAAAGTTGATAGGCATTTTTCCGTTTTCACCATACTGGCCATAATCTTTGGCTTTGTAAAGCTCAAGCAGCTTTTGGGGTACATCAAATTCATAATCGCCCGGAACGTATTTCTGCATTACACCTTCCAAATGGGTTACGGGTTCGTAATAAATAGCATCAGCGGGGGAGTAGCCAGCCACTTTTCCATAAGTTACACGAAGGGTGCTGTTGGCATTCGGAAAAATACGTGCGTCTTTCGGACTAAGCTCCAACAGTGCTTTCATATAATCACGTTCCAATCCAGAAATGTTCAATTCCAGTTCTTCATATTTCGGGGCAACTTTTTCAAAATAAGCATCTGCCATATCTTTTACCACTTGAAAACCTGGATCGCTGTTCAGCTTTGCAATAACCGTTTCTGCATCGCCTTCCAATAGATTCTTTACGGAAGCGTAATCCACAAAAGCAGAGTTTTTATAAACCTTGTCAGTCAATTGCTGGGCATTCATATTCTTAAAAGAATCGGGCAAAAACTGTTGTGGCACCCCTTTAGCGTATAGCGCGATCAAAGCTTCAAAAACCTCTTCGTCTACTTGTTTACTGTAATCTTTATACTGCCCTTCCAGACGCTCCACCATATTGTTTCTTCTATCCTCAAAAGATTGTGCGCCACGGTTATCGTAAACCTGTTTCAGTTGATAGGCTTGGTAGGCTGTTCGCAGTAGTTCCACATTCCGCAATACGGTTTCCAAGTAATACTCACGGGCAAGGGCATAAGACTCAATTTCGGTGTAATATTTTTCAAATTGCGGTAATATCTGACCGTATTCCTGTTGCTTTCCTTTTTTGTTTATTTGGGAAGTAAGCGCGCTTTCTTGTTGCTTTTTGATACCCACAGCGTTTGATTTTGTTAAGCCAAGGGTTTCGCCTTTCCACTTTTTCCAGTAATTGGCAATGCGGGCAAATTTTGAGGCATACTGAATTTTGATCTGTGGATCGGCACGCATGTATTTGTCCTGAATGGCCAAGGCAGCATCGCGAATGGCGATACGGGCTGGGTTGATGGTGTTTATAACCTGTTCAATTGCAACGGAAGGCAAATATTCATCGGTAGTTCCGGGATACCCAAAAACCAGCGTGAAATCATCTTCAGCTACACCATCCAAGGAAATAGGAAGGAAGTGTTTGGGAGTGTAGGGCACGTTGTCTTCGGAATATTCTGCGGGACGGTTATTTTTGTCGGCATAAATTCTGAAAAGGGAAAAGTCGCCTGTATGTCTTGGCCAGATCCAGTTGTCAGTGTCACTTCCAAACTTTCCGATGGAGGATGGCGGTGCTCCCACCAAACGAATGTCTTTATAGGTTTCCACAACAAAAAGCATATACTGGTTGCCTTCGTAAAAAGTGCGCACACGGTTTTCCTGCCACGCTTCTTTGGGGGAAGACTGCACAACATTGGCAATGTTTTCTTCTATCTTTATTTGTTTATCAGCTTCGGTCATTGCTTCTGTAATGCCGTTCATCACTTGGGTAGTTACATCTTCAATACGAACCATAAAACTGGCGGTAACTCCTGGATTTGGGAGTTCTTCTTTTAAGCTCATTGCCCAAAACCCATTTTCTAAATAATCGTGTTCCAAGGAGGAGTGACTTTGAATTTGCGAATAACCGCAGTGATGATTAGTAAGTAAAAGCCCTTGTTTGCTGATAACCTCGGAAGTACAACCGCCGTTAAAGTGGGGCACGGCATCTTTTAGACTGGCGTTATTTAAATTGTAAATATCTTGGGCGGTCATTTTCATGCCGAGGTTGGTCATTTCAGCTTCGTTCATTCCTTCCAGAAGGGAGGGGATCCACATGCCGCCTTGTTGGGCGAATAGCGGTAAGGATAAAAAGATAAAGAGTAGGCGGAATATTTTCATTTTGACAATTAATTTAGAATTCTTGCAATATACTAAATAGTAAAAGTTATTCTAAAACAGAAGAATAAATATTGATTGTCCTTTGAAAAGATTTTTCAATAGCAAAAGCCCGATTAAAAAACCGGGCTTATTGTAAATTAACAGTGATTATTCTCTTAAGAGCCGCACTGATCTAGGCAGAATTCAAAATACATTGCCCAACTATTACCACCATAAGGTAGGCCATCTGCCCAGGCTGTTTCTGAACCCGTAGGGCCATTTACTTCTGCATGCGCTGCAATACAAACGCAATTTGGTAAAGTAGCTATTGGGATGCTATAGGTATAGCTTGTTGTTCCTTGGGGATGGGTGGAAGCGAATGGAAAATGTCCAATAATTGGGTTTCCTGGTCTGTTAGCAGGTCTTTCTGCACAATCTCCTACATAAAGATGTGATACATTCAATACCCAATTGCCTTCCATAGTATAGGTGATTAATAGGTTTTCGCCATCAATAGCAACCTCTATATTTCCAGAGTCGTAATTTTGACCAGCTATAAGATCCACTTGAGTACAAAAGGTATTTTCTAGCGGTGGTTCTTCCCTTGAGGCTAAAACATCTTCTGAATCATTTTTTTGAAAATTTTCTTGATCAGACTCTTTGGAACAGCTAATGATGAATGTAAGTGCTACAAGCAAGATAAGTAGTTTCGATTTCATAATATTTATAATTTGGGGTTTATAAGTCAAATGTACTTAAAGCATTATCATAAATCGTTTAAATACTAAAATAATCGATAAACCGCATAAATTAAATGAATAATTGTTAAAAAAGTATTCAATTTAGTTAAAATATCTATATGCTCTATTATGTCATTCTACCTGTTGCTACAAGTCCAAAAACATTTGTGAGTCGATGGCATTTTTTGGGTGTGGGTTTTTATTTTAGTGTTGGTTCAATCTGTATAGAAGTTTTATAATTGTATTTCACAAACATCATAAAATGAGTGTTTTGTGTTTGGATGTCATTATTTTTTATTAATTTTAATGCTCTCCTCTTCCCCTTTCACTATTTGACAAGTAAATATGTCAAATTTATATACCTACTTATGTTGGAAGCAGTTGTTTATTTCAAACCTGGAGCGGTCACCAATTTGATCAAGGAATCTCGTTTACTTAAAACGGCTTTACTTTTCTCTGATACTGTCTATACCAATCATCCGGAATTAGATTCGTTGATTGCCGTCCACGGATTAGACGATTCAATCAGCACAGAACATCAGTATGAAACCATTCTAAATGCCATGCCTGCATTGAACCCCACTGCTTCAGTAGAATCTATGAGGGAAAATCTGTTGCAGATAAAAAATTTAAAAAATAACAACAGAAAATCTTCACGAGAAATTATTGCTCTTAAAAAGGCGCAAAAGCAATTAGGACAGATAAACAATACCTTCAGAATAATAACAGAGACACTATTTGATTCCAGTAGTTTTTCAAGCATTGTTTCCCTTTTAAGTAAAAAAGTATTTTTTGACTACGATACTGTCACCTTAAACGAAAATTCAGAATACCTCTACCTATTAGATGAAGACTTATTAAAAGGCTATTCTCAAACAAGTTTTGCAACCTCAATCCAGAAAAAGAAAGGCATTGAAGATCAGCGCATACTAACTTTGCCACTCCTTACCGAAGAGGATTTTGACCAATTTTCAATCCCCAGCATTTTAAAATCACAAAAAATAGCGAAGCCAGCACTCTTATCATTATTGGCTTCACTAAACATAACTCTTCAGAAGAAAAACCTAGATATTATTAATGCGGAGCTGGAGCAGTTTAGTGTCCATGCTAAAGATCTTCCCCTAAAAAAAGTATCCAAAAAACTAAAAACTACAGATGCAGCGTCTATCTCTTTAGGTATCTGTACTTACCAATTATTTGAAAAAATAATAAAAACTACTCCCCTAGAATCTCCCCTAATTCCTACTCCTCAGGGATTTGTTCCATTCATATTCAACCAAACAATCAAAAAAAATAAATCTAAAGCCACGAAGCAGGCTGTGCTTCAGAAGAATTAGTATTAACCTTAAAACCAAAAAATCATGAACCGTATCACATTAGCACTCGATGGGGTAGCGATGGGGCGCAGGGCAATGGTTGCAAAAAAGCTGAAAGAAACAGCTTTTAAACCAGTGGACTTGGCACCCGCATTTCTGACAGTGTACAAAAAAAACAAAGATCAAGGTATTGTTTTGGCAGAAGCCTATGCAGAGACCATTGAAAATCCAGAGGAACATCGCGAACTTTTTCAACGTGTTTCCTTAATGAAAAAAACAGAAAGAAAAGCTTTTATCAAAGGCTACCAGAACGCTGGGCAGGGCAAGGGCGTAGTTCACGCTATCAGCCAATTGCCAAGAGGGCAGGCTCATTTATTGATGGGAGATTTACTGCTAAAAACAAAAAGCAAAAAAAGTATCGATAAGCAGGGCGCTCAAGATGTTCTTATTTGGTTGCGAGATGCAGGTGAAACTTCCCGTAAACTTGAAAGCGACGGGCGTAATACGCCCGCAGATCCAGATGTGGATTCGGCTGTAGTCGAATTTTTCGAAGATATTGCAGATGCCATTGCAGATGCTATTGATGCTATAGTTGATGCCATTGAAGCTATTATTGACTCCATTGGCGATCTACTACAAGAAATTGCAGATTGGACCCGTGCTGCGGTTTCCGCGCTATGCCAAGCATTGGTTGCAGCGGCAAATACCGTTGCCGAAGTGCTTCAATATGCAGTGGAATCAGGTTTTCAGATTCTCAAAAAGATGGTTCAAGGTATACAGGATATTGGTAGGTCACTTTTTAATATACTAGAAGAAGCCTTTACGCTGGTGGTTAATTCCATCAGGGAAATCTTAAGGGCCATTGATAGTCTTGTAGGGGTTTTGGTCGATTTGTTATCGTGGCTTGCCGCAAAAACTTTCGAAATTGTAAAAAAAGGAATAGAAGCCCTTATAGAATTGGGCAAATCCATCGGCAACATATTATACCAAGCGTTTGAATTTGGGCTTACTTTAATCCGCAATACTGTACGCGCGTTACTTGCCATAGGCAAGGCCATTGGCGAAATATTACTCACCTTGGTAACCCGCCCTTTGGCGCTATGGGATCAGGTAATACAATCGTTTACCGATCTGGGAAATACACTAACTGACCTCTTTGATGAAGTAATAAGTGCAGGTGCAGATTTGATTGAAGAAGTAGCGCGTTCATTGGCCAATATAGGAACGGCTATAGTAGAATTTATGGCTTACGTTGCCAATGCTGCAGTAGAAGTGGTAGAAAAAATAGTAGGTGCATTATTAGCCGCAGGGAAAATTATTTCAGACATGGTAATATCTATGGCTCAGATTGCAATTGCAGGAATAAAAAAGATTGTAGATGCCCTTTTTGCCATAGGCACAACCTTAATCAATTTATTAAAAGACGTAGTTTCCATAGCCTTCGATTTATTGAAACACGTAGTAAAAGCAGCGTTTGAACTTGGCAAGACCATAGTCGAGTTTATAGGTAATATGGTAAGTTTCACCTATCGTTTGGCAGCGCGTTTAATAGAAGCTGCTATGCAAGTGGGTCAAGCACTTGCCGATATCCTGGAAGCCGTTGTTGGAGCAACCTATTTTGTATTCCGAAAAATAATAAATGGCGTGTTACAGGCCTTGGGACCTGTGGGCGATATTTTGGGTTGGTTGCTTGACCGTGGCGAAGCCTTAATTTCAGGACTCTGGCGAGAGGCATTATTGGCAATTCGCTTTGTTAAGAAATCGGTTACCGAAATTCTAGATTGGGGAATGACCCAGGTAGATGCTGTCTTTGATAAAATGTTGGAATTAATTGAAGATATAGGCGAAAATGTTTCCAAAGCTATCGATTGGGCCGCTGCCATGGGTGATGCTGCACTTACTTTATTGGGTGAGGCTACCGTACGTATAGGCAACTCCGTTAGTTATGTTTTATCTTATTTGGAAAACGATTTCTTGGAAGGTATAAGATCCTTTATTAACGGCGTATTACAAGTAGGATATTTGGCCTTAGACCTTTTGGTTTGGGCTGCCCGTCAAACCATTAATGCTATGAAGGAAATTGTTCTAGGTCTTCTTGCTTATGGCTTAACCTTAGCGCAAATTATTGCAGACACGGTCCGCAATCCCGAAAATATCATCGCCAATTTCGTCCAAGCTTTCCGCGAAGCTGGACAAACGGTAGAAGATATATCAAGGGCCATTGCAGATCAGTTAGAAAGCGAAGCGCAGCTACTTATAGCTGCTGCTTATAACAGATTGGTCATTACTGGACAGGAGTTTTTGGATGCCTTTATCCAAATTGGTGGAGGCGCGGTATTCCTTTTGGTAGGACTTTTATTGGAAATTGCAGGTCTTTTCAGAAGTCTTACAGCCGAAGAAGAAACCGAAGCACGACGCGTATTCGGCGACTCATTGCCTTATAATATGGTTCACGTATTTATTGGATCGTTTGTGGCCAATGTGGCTTCCGGCAATACGGGAGGTGATACGGGTGTAGGTACAATGCGTATTATACATTTTCCAGACGGCACCGTTCTTTCAAAAGGAACGCCAGCTGCTCCCGGTAATTTTGGGTGGCTTATGCACGAACTAACCCACGTATGGCAGGGAGAATATTCAGGTCCTATCTATATGGGTGATGCACTTTATTCCCAGGCTACTGAGGGCTATGACTACGCCGAGCCAGGAAAGACCAAGGAACAAACCTTGCTTGATGCTACCACTAATGGTTTAGGGTTGGATCATTTCAATCCAGAACAGCAAGGCGACATAGTGCGGGATTATTACAATGGATTGTTTGTAGGAAATAACGTGGCAGCTTGGGAACCTTTCATTAATGAAGTAAGAGCCGCATGATAACAATAATAGCTACAAAAAATGCAATGCAAGCCTTGCAGCCGCTGATAGAAGCTTATCAAAGAAAAGGATTTCTTCTACGGCTTATAGTTTCGGATAAACTGGATGTTTCATCGGAACTCTTGGCTCATTATGCTGAAGACAGTCAAGCTATTGTATGGGTGGGAGCGCCGCGGCGCTCTCCCCGTACTTTATTGACAGGACCAGTTCTGATCCGTGGGGATGGCACGGCAATACCCATTGGGTATCTTCCAGAAAGTAGCACAGAGTCCATAAGACTTTTTGCGGAAACGGCTGCCAAGGTGCAGTTACGTGATGGAGCGCAGCAACCTGTGGCTATTTTGGGACAACGCCATAAAAAATACATCAGGCTTGCTACACGTATTGAAACCTTACTGAAAGAAAACAATGGAAAAACGCCGCCTTATAGATGGACTAGTGATTTGTTAGTAAAAGAAGAAATGCTAAAAGGTTTGCGCAGTGGTGTGGGGCTGGCTCTTTATTTTGGTCACGGTCGACCTATTGGTTGGGTAGGTTATTACGGCTTGCGGAAACACCATTTTGAAGAATCCAAGGGCGAACCCTTGGGTGCCTTGCTTTCTATATGCTGTGCAACAGCCAGTAGAAAACGAACTGGATTATCCTTTTCTGAAGCCATTCCGTTACAAGGTGCAGCTGCGGCCAGTTTTGGGGCGGTTATGAACACCTATCACACAGACAATACGCGTTGGGCAGTGCGGATTACCAACGCATTGCAGCAGGGAGTAAAAACCATAGGTGAATTGATTGTTGCTGCAAGTCCGCCAACAGAATCTGCCATGGGCAGTTACCGTATTTTTGGTGATCCTTTGGCACCCATTTGCGGAACGCAACAGGCAATTCAATTAGCAGATAAAATAAAAATACATCCATGAATACAGAAATTGCCATTGCAGACCATTTAAAAAGCATGCTTTTTAAAATAAGTAAGAAAATACCCAGAAATCTGCTGTATGATGATCATTTTTATCACGATTTGAATATAGATTCTTTAGATCTTGCCGAATATGTGGCCAATATTGAACAAGAATACCAAGTGCGAATTTCAGATGAGGATTGGGAAAAGCTCTCCTCTATAAATGCAGTGGTCGCCTATTTACAAAAACAATCTAACCCTTAAAATAGAATACCTAATGCGGAAGGAAGTAGTGGTGGTAAGCGGCATGGGTGTAATGACCCCTTTGGGAAACACAGTTGAACAATTGTGGCAGAATATCCTGCAGCAAAAATGTGCAGCAAAACATTGGGATGATCTAGAAACTGAAGGCTTCAGAACAAGCATAGCTTGTAGGCTAACAGATTCAACCATACCTCAGGATGGCACCCGTGGACAAATGATGGCGCTGCGGGCAGTAGAGCAAGCGTTAAAGCAGGCTAATATAGAGATTAATCGCGATGTGGGTGTTTTTGTTGGCACTACTATGGGTGAAAGTTTTGCTTTTGAAGAGGCTGCGTCTGGTAAGCCTCTGGATCTTTCAAAAGCTACTGGCACTGTGTTTGCGACAGCCATTCAAAAGCATTTTAATCTTGAAGGCCCCACGGCAGTATTTGGTACAGCCTGTGCGGCTGGCAATTATGCAATAGGTGCTGCCGCCCAGGCGGTACGCTCTGGAAGGGTTAAGGTAGCCATAGCAGGGGGCCTGGATCCATTTTCGCGTATTGCCATGGTAGGTTTTAGTCGCTCTCGGGCCATGACCCCAGATTTTTGTAGGCCATTTGACGTTAACAGAAAGGGAATGCAATTAGGGGAAGGTGCTGCCTTTTTAATACTTGAAAGCTATGAAAACGTCCTTAAACGAAAAGAGGCACCATTGGCCATTATTGGTGAACTGGGATTAAGTTGTGATGCTTATCATCAGACAAAACCAAATGAGGATGGTTACGAGATGGGGCAAGCTATGCACAATGCCTTAAAAGCAACAGGTATTAAGTCTGGGCAGGTAAATTGGATATGTGCCCATGGCAGTGGCACCATAGCTTCAGATGCTGCGGAGGCTTTGGCCATTCATAATATATTTGGGGAAAGGAATACATTGGTAAGCGGTTTAAAAGGTGCGCTGGGTCACAGCTTGGGTGCGGCTACGGCAATAGAGGCGGTAATATGCGTGCAATCCTTGTTGCACAACACTGTTCCACCAACTGTAAATCACATAGAGTTACCTTCAGATTTTGGTATTAAAATAGCCGCTGAGCCTTTTAAAATGGAAAATATGGATTGGGTATTGAATTGCGGATACGCTTTTGGCGGGATCAATTCGGCCTTATTAATTGGAAAAGTATGAAACTTCAAAACCTTTATTTTTTTCAGCAAGATTTATCTGATGCTGAGGGGGATATTACCGAAATATTCGATGAGGTGGCAGAAACCATTTCAGCTTGCTATTCCAAAAATACGTTTCCGGCAAAAACAGCTATCTATCTTTTTACTCCAGATGCTGGAGTTTATCACTCTGTCGGTCTTTGGGAAAATGCCTTGGAGCACGGTCCTGATTTTGCCAATCCGAGGGATTTTCCGTGGACGCTCGCATCCTGTCCTGCCAGTTTCTTGGCGCGCAGTCTTAAAGCGCATGGTCCCAATACCACCTTTATAGGTGGGATAGAGAATCTTCCACAAATAGAGGAGTGGATACAACTTCACGCAGCACAGGATTTAATTGAGGTAGCCATAGTTGTCCATTTGCAAAATAATTTTTACGGACTAAACCCAGCTACAGGATTTTGCAAAGGAGTTGTAATTTCAATTGGAGCAGATTATGAAGTAAATGCCAGTTTTGAGGAACTAACGCAATTTTTCCTTAAAAGTTAGCCATACTGAATGTCCACTACTTCCAGTTTTCTGGTTTCCCCGCCCATATTGAGCAATACTATACTTCCTATACTTTGTCCCGTAAGTGCCACCGCAATGGGTGCGACAAAAGCAATTTTCTTTTTGGCTACATCGGCTTCGTCAACGCCTACAATCTGAAAAGTCTGTGGAGTAGGCGAGGAGTTAATTTTATAGGTAACCGTAGCGCCAAAACGCACCTCTTCCTTAGGCTGTGAGGCAGGGTCCAGAATACGTGCAGAAGCAATGCGTTCATTCAGCAGGTCCAGCTTGCCGTTTATTACTGCCAGTTCTACACGCCGTTGTTGTTCGTCTGTAGTGGGTAGCATGGCACGTTCATCTTCTAGCTCCTCCCGTTCGGCTTGCAGCAATTCCATGCCCATGGGCGTAACATAATTTGTAGCTCCGGCAGGCAGGGCGGCGCGTGGGGGGATGATTGGTGTTTCTTCTTGGTCTCCTTCTTTTACAAAACCTCGGCTCATAGTGGTCTTTTGGAATTAAAGGTAGTTATTTTTAGGGAGTGTTATTGTTTGTTGGTTCTTGGTTGTCTCCTCCTATGCTGAGAAAGCTTTGGAGGACGCGTGTTGAGAGTTATAACAAAAAGAACGCCCGAGGAATTTCCTCGGGCGTTCTAACAATCAACAATTATGAAAAACTATTCTTTTAATAGTCGTTTTGTAATCTGACCTTCTTTACCAATAATCTTAACATAATAAGATGCAGCGGCAAGCATTTGCACATCTATTGGTTTCACAATGCCCATACCACGAAG
>NZ_VORT01000023.1 GCF_007997155.1 Aequorivita antarctica
TATGATTTAAACGGAAGACTAGTAAGCCAGACAGACCTTCGCACCATGCAAGGTGTAAAAGCAGTGGATGTTTCATCGCTTGCTTCTGGAGTTTATATGGTACAGATAATTGGTGACAATGCAAGCATTGTGAAGCGCTTGATTAAAGAGTAATCACCAAATAACCAACCAAAAAAAGGAAACCCCTTCAGCTTTTGCTGAGGGGGTTTTCACATTTTAATAAATTGAAGCTTCGCAAGACTTTCAAAAAGATTACTTTTAAAAACTAAAATAAAGCTATGTTACCTTGGCATCAATACCTCATGGGAGTGCTTTTTGTGCTCGCCGGAATGAACCATTTTCGAAAACCAAAACTATACGAGCGCATTATGCCTCCATATATTCCTGCCCATAGCGCTATGGTTATGTTGAGCGGTATTGCAGAAATGATTTTGGGTTTTATGGTAATGAATAAAAACACCCAAAGTGAAGCAGCCTGGGGAATTATAATTATGCTCCTGGTTTTTCTATCAGTTCATATTTATATGCTCCAGAATGAAAAAGCAGCAATGAAAATGCCAAAATGGGTACTCATACTTAGGCTTCCATTACAATTTGGATTGATATATTGGGCATATCTTTATACTTAATTGAAGAAAAATTAAATTAGCTGAAAATTTCATTTAAAATTTTCGCCAATCGGATGCCACCCTTTTGAAGTTGGGAGCGTAGCGTATCCATATATTCATACATATAATTGTAACTTAACTTTTCTCCAATTTCGGTATGTGCATAAATGTCTTCACAAAGTGCGCGGCTCTCATACATCCAGTCTAGAACGTTTCCTTTTTTTATAGCTTCTACTTGCTCTTTTGAAAGCACATCGGTATTTGTAGCGACTTCGGTATAGGACATTTCGTAAAAATCCAGCATTTTATAATCCCAAACTGTATGAAGGTTTGTGCCATCGTTAAACCAGCGAACCTGAAAGTCGTTACCGCCTTTGTCCTCCGCCAAACCAATATGCAGCGGCTGATGCAGGTCTCCCAGAAAATGGACCAGCATTTTTAGATGAAAAACCTTATCTTTCCTTGAGGATTTATCATCCTTTAATACAGCAATACATTCTTCAATTCCCTGAATTATATCGCCTTTTTCACTCTTAGGATGGGTTTCGTATTTTTCACCGAACGGAAAATTCACATAATGCCACGGGCCATAATGGTCATACGCACGATCGCTTTTAATATCATCGCCATAATTTGCCACAAAAGCGAGAGAATGACCATCCAGTAGTTTTGAGATTTGCTTTTCTGCTTTTTTGTTTAAATATTTTCCGGCAATTTCACCCACCACTCTGTGGCCAGTCTTGCCCCAGTCTTCTGCGGCGGAAAGACAGTTTGAAAAAATGGAAACCAATAACACTACTACAAACTTTTTCATCATTACAAAAATTTTATTTCGGATAAACTCATATCAGGATTGGCAAAGATAGTATCCTGAATTTCAAAATAGAACCAAAACTTTTCAAATTATCAAACAAATCACAATTCATTCTTTATAAGAAATTTGAGAAATAGGAATACTTCGACTACGCTCTGCGGTGAAATGGAATACCTAGATTATTCATCTTCCATTGTTTTACCTATTGTTAATATGTATTTCGTACTTATTTGGGGACATTTATAATAGATTGCAGCAGCATTTGGCTTCCAAAGAAAGATCATACAAAAGCAATATAATTGTGCTTTCTTTGTTAAAACATGCACTGCAATCTGTAGTTTTAAAATAAATAGATGAAACACACCTTTCTGATCCTTCTTTTTTTCTTCGGAATAATAGCCACCGCGCAAAACAAAACATATAATTCCGAAGATTTAAGCATTACTCCATTAATCGATGGTACACTAATGGCGCCTGATGCATCTGGAAAATTACCTTTGGCAATAATTGTTGGAGACAGTGGACCTACGGACCGAAATGGAAACCAGCAAATGATGGTAAACAATTCCTTGAAATTTTTGGGCGAAGGACTTTATGAAAACGGAATCGCCACTTTCAGGTACGACAAAAGGATCGTAAAACAAATGAAGAAAAGAATGGTAACTGAAAAAAACATTCGTTTTGACGATTTTATTGGTGATGCAGTTGCAATCCTTGAATATTTCAAAAAAGACAAGAGGTTTTCAAAAATATATTTCATTGGCCATGGCCAAGGTTCGTTGGTTGGCATGGTTACTGCCCAAAGTGGCGCAAATGGATTTGTTTCTATAGCTGGGGCCGGACAGGAAATTGATGATATGATCGTGGATCAACTAACTAAAGAAGCTCCTGGCCTTGTTGATAATGCACGAACTTCCTTTGATGACCTTAGAGCAAATGGTGTGGCTTACAACTATAGTGACGGGTTAGCATCTATTTTCAGAAAGGAAATCCAGCCATTTATTTACAGTTGGATGCAGTTTGACCCCAAAGTGGAAATAGCCAAACTAGACATTCCCGTCTTGATAATAAATGGTGATAAGGATATTCAAGTTCAAGTTTCTGAAGGTGAATTGCTGAAAAATGCAAAACCGGATGCTGAATACAAAGTAATTCCAAAAATGAATCACATTTTTAAAGAAATTGAAGGAAACAATTTGGAAAACAGTAAGTCCTACAATATATACAACCTCCCTGTAATGCCTGAATTGATTAATACTGTTAGTGATTTCATTAAAAAATAATTCAAATAAAAAAATAATTGTATTTTGCGTCAAAACCATCAAAAATGCAAGATACAACTGCCGAAATCATAAAGGACACCACTCCTCTTTTTACCAATGACACCATTGTTTTTGGAATTTTAATGATAGCCTTGGGCTTTATTTTTTATACTTCTTCACGTGAGGATGGCTTTTGGAAAAAATTCTACGGTGTTGTACCAGCGCTGTTCATGGCTTATTTTCTTCCTGCATTACTGACTACCTCAGGCGTCATTTCACCAGAATGGACTTCCGTTTCTGAAGCTGGGGAAGTCTCGGCGGGAAGCACAAGTTTATATTATATGTCCAGTAGGTATTTATTGCCAGCCGCATTGGTACTGATGACGTTGAGTATTGACCTGAAAGGGGTTTTCAACTTAGGGCCGAAAGCGCTGATTATGTTTTTGGCGGGAACTGCCGGAATTATTATTGGTGGCCCCTTGGCTGTTTTGATAGTTGGAACCATTCACCCTGAAGCCGTTGGTGGTGTTGGGGCCGACGCTGTTTGGCGTGGGCTTTCTACCCTTGCTGGAAGCTGGATTGGTGGTGGCGCCAACCAAACTGCGATGTTGGAAATTTACGGTTATAACCAAAAGCTATATGGCGGGATGGTTTTCGTGGATATTGTTGTTGCCAATATTTGGATGGCCATAATCCTCTTCGGAATTGGAAAATCAGAAAAAATTGACAAATGGCTGAAAGCAGATACTTCAGCCATTGAAAATTTGAAACAAAAGGTTTCCGATTATGCCAAAAAAGTAGATAGGAACCCAACCTTGAAAGATTTAATGATTTTAGCTGCAATTGCTTTCGGGACTGTAAGTTTTGCACATTTTGGTGCTGATTTAATAAGTGCTTTTTTCACATCAGTAGTAGATGGTATTCCAAAAGGTATAACCAAAAATATATTTACATTTTTAGATTCCAGTTTCTTTTGGATGATAACAATAACTACAATTATTGGCGTACTACTTTCCTTTACTAAAGCTAAACGCTACGAAGGTGCTGGAGCGAGCAAATTCGGCAGTGTTTTTATTTACATTTTGGTGGCGAGCATCGGAATGAAAATGGACCTGACTCTGATTTTTGAAAACATGTGGCTAATTGTAATAGGTTTGGTTTGGATGAGCGTGCATGCGGGAATAATGATTTTGGTGGCAAAAATGATCCGTGCACCATACTTTTTCTTAGCAGTAGGAAGTCAAGCGAATGTTGGTGGCGCGGCATCGGCCCCCATTGTTGCCTCAGCGTTTCACCCTTCTTTGGCAACGGTTGGCGTTCTTTTGGCCGTTTTTGGGTACGCCATAGGAACGGTTGGTGCTATTTTATGTACTGTATTAATGCAATTGGCATCAGTTTCGTAGATTTTCAAAAAAAATATCCATCTTTGCACCTTCGTAAACCGAAGCTAAATTCAGCATAGGTTTTACCTTTAAAAAAAAGACAAAATGCGTTATTTTCTTTCCCTTGCAATTCTATTTCTAAGCCTTATAAGCTGTTCCACAGATAAGGAAATGATGAACCTTACAGGTACCGTGAAGGGCCTAAAAAAAGGAACGTTACTTCTACAAAAATTTGAGGACACAGTTTTGGTTACTGTAGATTCTTTGATTGTGGACGGAAGTTCAAATTTTTCATTTTCTGAAAAAATTGAAAGCCCAGAAATTTACTATCTCTATGTTCAGCTGAAAGATGGAACATTGCGCGATGACCGCATTACCTTTTTTGCCGAAAATGGTGAACTGAACATTAAAACCAATCTGAAAAATTTTGGCAGCGCAGCTGTGGTTACAGGCTCTGAAAACGACAAAGTACTGAGGGAATACCTTAAACTGAAGAATCGTTACGTGATCAAGAACTTGGGTTTGATTGAAGAAAGATTGAAATTGGGTAATAAAGTTACAGATTCTTCCGCTTTGAAAATAGATCAGAAACAACGGGCATTGCTTTCAAGTAAATATTTGGCAACAATAAATTTCGCAATCAACCATAAAGATAATGAAGTAGCGCCTTATTTAGTACTAAGTGAGGTTTATGACTCCAACATCAAGTATTTGGATACCGTTTACAGCTCGCTTTCACCAAAAATAAAAGACTCCAAATACGGAAAGGAATTGGAGTCTTTTATTATAAATCGTAAAAAAACAGATACTATTTTATAGTGTGTTTATTTTATCGATAAGTTTTCTGCCACGTTCTTCAAGTTCAACGTTTATGGCTTTGAAATGCTTCTTTTTATTATCAACGTCTTTTTGGTTCACTTTTGTAATTAGGTCATCAAAAGTAGTAATTGCTTCGTCGATAAGTGCTTCGGCCTTTTTGTTGTCTTTATCAGCGTTGGTCAGTTCCCAGATGTAAACTGCCTCAATAATATCGCCCAAAACATAGTTTAAGTCTTTTTTTAAATCTCTTACGTTTGCCATTTTATTCTATTTATTTATTGCTATTATTTATTCTTGGTCATTTTATAAATCGGGCAAAGGTACGAACATTTACGGAATGTACACTTCCAAAAAGCTTGCGGAATTTGTAATAAATTTTATTTCAGGTAATTGAGCCGGAATCAAGATGGTTTCGCCCTTTTTAATTATTTCTGAAAAATCATCAGTTTCAATCATAGCAGTACCTTCCAAGCACATATAGACTGTGAATGAAAGGATTTCTTCCAAATCGCGAACGTAGTTTTGTGAAAGAATAAGTTTATTTACTGTAAAGAAGTCTGTAGTTCCAATAGGTACGGGTATATTTTTTTCTTCTGAATAACTCCTCTTTGCTTTGGAAGGACTGAAATCTATTGCTTCTAAAGCCAAATCGTTGTGTAATTGCCTCATTTGGCCATTGGTGTCTGGCCTATCCCAATCGTAAATTCTATAGGTAATATCTGAAGTTTGTTGAATTTCAGCCAGTAAAATACCTGCGCCAATAGCGTGTACGGTTCCTGGTTTCAAAACAAAAGCATCCCCTTTTTTTACTGGTTCATAATTCAAGATTTCTGTAATTCTTTTTTCAGAAAGTGACTTTAAATATTTTTGTTGCCCCATCCCTTCATTGAAACCAAGGATAAGTCTTCCGTCTTTTTCTACATCGAGAATGTACCACATTTCGGTTTTACCAAAGGAATTGTGTCTTTGCTTTGCCAAAACATCATCTGGATGAACCTGAACGGAAAGATCTTCTCGGGCATCAATAAATTTGAAAAGCAACGGAAATGTGTTTCCAAAACCCTTATATACCTTTTCACCTACCAACTTTTCTGTGTAATTCTCCAGTAACCAATTAAGGGTTTTTCCTTTGAACGGTCCGTTGGTTATTTCGGAAACATTTTCAGAAACTCCAGAAATCTCCCAGCTTTCACCAATATTTCCTTTGGCTATTTTTTTAAATATTTTGTTCAACTTATTGCCTCCCCATACTTTTTGTTTCAAGATGGGTTCAAACTTTAGCGGGTATAAAGGTGAAATGGTAATCATCAGTGGCCGTTGTAAACAACAAAATTACGGGGGGTTTCGTATAGTTTTATGGAAATGTCAAATTTGGAATCAATTCGAGCCCTTAATTTGTTCCAAATTACAATTGCAATATTTTCTACCGTAGGGTTCAGGTTTTTAAATTCGGAAACTTCAATGTTCAGGTTTTTATGATCGAAGGCGTCCTCAATTTCTTCTTCAATAATTCGGCTTAAAATTTTCAAATCCATCAAAAAGCCAGTTTCGGGATCAATTTCACCAGTAATACCTACTTCCAATTCATAATTATGACCGTGGTAATTGGGATTGCTGCATTTGCCAAAGACTTCAAAATTCTTGACATCATCCCATTCTTTTTTGAAAAGTCGATGTGCTGCATTAAAATGTGCTTTTCTATAAACGGTCAGGCTCATACAAGTAAGTGTTGGTAAAATTTATCAAAAATAATTTTGAACCAGGCTGTGTAAATTTCGGGGTTGGCTTGAATGTCTTTTTTAACATCATCCAAATCCATCCATTTCCATGAGGCTACTTCTTCTTCATTAATATTGGGGGTTCCTTCAAAATTTCCAATAAGAATATGGTCAAGCTCATGCTCCGTCAACCCATTGTCAAAAGGTGCTTTGTAAATAAATGAGGTGGTTTCCTTAATATCGGTAACAAAACCCATTTCTTCAAAAAGTCTTCTTTTTCCGGCTTCTAAAGTAGATTCGCCATCGCGTTGATGACTACAGCAAGTGTTGGTCCAAAGCCCAGGGGAATGATATTTATGCAACGCCCGTTGTTGCAACATCAGTTCATTTTTGTCATTAAATACAAAGATCGAAAATGCCCTGTGAAGCACTCCTTTTTCGTGTGCTTCTTGTTTTGGCATTAGCCCCAATTGCTCGTCTTTTTCATTTACGAGAATAACTTTTTCTTCAATCATTTTTAAACAACTTTTGTTTCAAAAGTACGAAAAGAGAAAGTGTTTTAAAAGCAAAAAGTGTTCAATATCTAGTATTGAACACTTTCGCAAAACTTAATTTGGTTAATTTAATTCTTTATGATAAACATAGATCTTCTATTAAGCTGATGTTCTTCGGCAGTACAAGGAACTCCGTTTGAACATTGATTAACAAGTTGAGTTTCTCCATATCCTTTGGCAGTCAGTCTGTTTTTGTCGATGCCTTTTCCAACAAACCATTTTAGGGTAGATTGTGCACGACGCTCAGAAAGAGATTCATTATAACTATCGTTCCCACGAGAATCTGTGTGAGATTCAATATGGATAATCAATTCTTTGTACTCTCTCATTGCTGCAAGAATCTTAGCCAATTCTATTTCTGCATCTGGACGGATGTTTGATTTGTCAAAATCAAAATAAATTGGTTGTAGGTTCAATTTGCAGCCTAAATCGTTTGGCGGACAAATGCCAATTCTTTTCAATGGAAGTGGTACATCTATGGTTCCAGAAAGCACAGGCGTTTGTATCATTATTTCATAAGGATTATATCCTTCTTTAACTCCTCTAACTGTGTATTGTATTCCGCAATCAGCTAAAAAACTGTAGGTTCCATCATTCTTGGCCGTAGTCTGGCTAACCAATTGATTGTTTTCATCTAGTAGAGAAACGGTAGCTCCTGGTAAAGGGTCTTTTGTTTCTTCGTCAAATACTTTTCCATTTATAGTTATTGAACATATTTCCTTTACTAAATAGATGTCGTCATCAATACTACCTCTGTCCCCTCCTCTGTTTGAGGAAACGTAACCAATACGATCATCTTCATTGATGATAAAACCAAAATCATCTTGAGCACTATTTGAAGGTGCTCCCAGGTTTGTAATTGTTCCTGGTTTTCCATCTTTATCGAGTGAAGTTACGAATATATCGTACCCACCAAGGCCTGAACGACCGTCACTGGAGAAATAGAGATTGTTTTTTTCACTAATAAAAGGAAATGATTCGCGAGCTTCGGTATTTATATTTGGCCCTAAATTTACAGGTTTCCCATAGCTGTTATCCCCAAGAATATCTACATACCAAAGATCAGACATTCCTATCGTTCCGGGCATATCAGAAGAAAAATATAGTTTTTTCCCATCTTGGCTCAGGGCAGGGTGCGCTATTGAATATCCTTTATTATTGAAAGGAAGCTCTACAACATTAGACCAATTATAACCCCCTGTTTTAGTTGCTTTATATAGCGTCAGTCTTAAGGTCTTGAACTTATTTGATTTATCGAGACCCTTTTTGCCATCCAAAAAAGTATTTCTTGTGAAATAAACGGTACTTCCATCTTTAGAAAAAGTAGCTGTAGACTCGTTATATTCGGTATTTATATCGCCCCCTAATTTCATTGGGTTACTCAATTCCCCATTGGGTGACCTATCGGCAATAAAGAGATCTAAATAAGGTTCTTGAGTCCATTCATTTATTTTAGAACCAGTAGTATTTCCGGCTGAGGCATACACTACTTTATCTTTTCCATAGAAAGCAGGACCAAAATCTGAAGTTGGAGAATTAATTCCAACCTTATCTATCACAAAATCTCTTGATTTGAAAACGGTACTCTTTAAATAATCAGGATCATTTTCAAACTTTGCAATTACAAGCCCTTTTCCCCCTTTTGCAACATAATTTTTTAATAGCGCGTCGGACTCATCATATTTACCTAAACTTTTCAAAGATTGCGCAGCCCTATAGTAATATTCAGGCTCTATTTGGTCAGGAAATTGTTTTACAAGTTTATCATACCACTTTGCCGCGTTTGTATAATCTCCATTGAAGTAATACGTATCGCCCAATTTCTTGAATATCTCGGCAGATTCATATCCATCAGCCACTACTTTCAAATAGATTTCGCGGGCATCTATATATGCATACTTATCAAACTCTTTATTTGCTTTTTTGACATCCTTTTTTTGAGAAAAGGCGCTTCCAGTTGTTAAAACTACTAAAGCGAAAAGTAATATGTTGCGTACTATTGTATTCATAGTCTTGATTTTTTAGAAGAATCTCGGAGTTAGCACTCGTTCAGGTTTATTGAACAATTCAAAGCGAAGCATAACTTCATAGGAGCCATCACTGTAGGCTTCAATATCGGTTGTTTGATAATCATAAGCGAAACCAATGAATATTTGGTCAGTAGCTTGAAAACCAACCAAACCACTCATAGCGGCACTCCATCTATATGCTGCGCCTAGGGTTACTTTATCATACAACAAGAAATTGGCCGAAACATCAGCCTGAAGAGGCGAACCGCTCACCATTTTGAACAAAGTTGCTGGTTTGAATTTTAAGTTATCGCTAAGATCAAATACATAACCCGCAATCAAGAAATAGTGCATACGTTCTGCAGCGGTTGTTTCTACAGAAGTATTTCCAAGACTACTTTCGTCAAAATGTTTGGTAGTCAAAAAGTTGGGAACGGAAAGTCCTGCATAAAATTTTTCGGTATTGTAGTAAATACCTGCTCCAATTTGTGGTTGAAGTTTATTGTCAATGTTGTTTTCATCAAAGTAAGGATCGTTATAGAGATCTCTGGGAAGATTTAATCTTGAATAATCAAGATCCAAAATATCCACACCAGCTTTAAGACCAAAAGACAACTTTGCAGTTTCAGATGTATTGATGCTATAGGAATAATCTATATTAAAGTTGGTTTCTATAGAGGGTCCAATTCTGTCATTTACTACAGATAGGCCTAGCCCCATATTGTTCCCAACTGGTGAATTTACAGTGAATGTTCCCGTGTTGGGTGCGCCATCACCAAAATTTACCCATTGCGTCCGGTACAGTAAACCAAAGCTTAGGGCTTCACGATTTCCTGCATAGGCAGGGTTTACCACCTCAGTGTTGTACATGTATTGTGTGTACTGTGGATCCTGCTGCGCTTTACTTGAAAACGTGCCAAGCAAAATCAAAATCAGTAGTGTTAGATAACTGTGTTTCATAGTTATGTATTTTTAATCCTGGGAGGGAATTTCCTCCCAGGAATTTTTTTGATTTTTCTATCTGTTAATATATAAATATCCGTTATAGCTAGCCTTACCAGGGTTTTCACCTTGGAAAGTTAGAATATAGAAATATGTTCCGGTTGGTAGATTCTTATCTTCTTGAACAGTTACTCGTCCTTCAGAAGTACCATTAAACGTATTTTCACTGTCAAGCTCACCTCTTCCGTAACCATCTGTTTCATAGACAAGAACACCCCATCGGTTAAAGATTTTCACATTATTGTTTGGGTAGTTGTGAATACCTTTGATCCAGAAGAAATCGTTCATACCGTCACCATTTGGTGTAATACCGTTATAAATTTCAAAGCTAGCACCCAATACCTCTGGCAATATAACTACTGTAGGGTCATCTGGCTCACCATCACCGTTGTTATCGTTATTGGTTAGGTCTGTTGGATCATCTGAATCATCTGTTATAACCGTTCCGTTGGTATCCTCAGCGGTAACAGTAGCCTGATTTACTACTTCACCATTATCAATATCCTGTTGGGTTATTGTGTAGGTTGCGGTAAATGTTGTGCTATCCGTTTCACCTGGTTCCAATTGGGCAATTGGACCTCCAAAGATTTCAATACCTGGTAATGGATCTGTAATCATTATGTTATACAGAGTAACATTTCCTGTATTTGTTACTGCGAATGAGTAGGATATTGTTTCTCCAACATCAGATGCTCCATTACCATCTTCGTCATTAAACTCACCTGTTTTCTCTAAGGAAATTGATGGGTTGTTCTCACAAAGAACTGTAATGGTTGGATCATTTTCAAGATAACTGTTATTATCAGATTGATCAGAAACCATATCACCATTTGGTGCAGTACCATCGGCGGTAGCTTGGTTTTCAATAAATCCGGTATCAACATCAGTCTGTGTAATTGTATATATCGCAGTAAACGTTGCCAAGTCTTCTTGACCAACAGCTAGGCTGATTGGCCCTCCAACAACAGCGACCAATGGATCAGTTACCGTTACGTTGGTCAATGCAACGTTGCCTGTGTTTTTAACACTGAAGCTATATAGAATTGTTTCTCCTAGATCGGCACATCCATTACCATTCTCATCAACCGGCACACCTACTTTTATTAAAGCAATAGCAGGGTTTTGGCAAAGTTGGGTAATGGTTGGATCATCTTCTAATTCACTATTATCATCAGATAGATCGCTTACTGTAGTTCCAGAACCATCGGTACCAGTAACAATTGCTTGGTTTTCAACAAATCCTGTATCAATATCAGCTTGTGTGATAGTGTAGATTGCTGTGAACGATGTTCCATCAGTATTACCTGGCGCCAATGTTATTGGACCTCCGTTTACAGTTACCAACGGATCAGTTATTGTTATGTTTGATAACGTAACATTTCCAAGGTTGAATACTGTGAAGTTATAGGTTATAGTTTCATCAACATCCGCACAACCGTTTCCGTTTGTATCGTCAACAACACCAGTTTTAATAAGTGCTATTACTGGATTCTGACACAGTTCGATTACCGTTGGGTCATTTTCTAGTACGCTGCTCTCATCAGAAAGATCGCTTACTACAGTTGCATCTGGTGCAGTACCTTCAGCAATTGCCTGGTTTGTTACTT
>NZ_VORT01000024.1 GCF_007997155.1 Aequorivita antarctica
GGCGGGGTCCACATCATAGTTCCCCCTTCCCCCCAGACGATCTACGCTCGGATCGAGGACAATACGGGCAGTTGTTTTGACCTGACTGATTTCAAGATCTATTTCAGCCGTGCGATCGCTGGCATCGTTCCGGTGAGTGCGAGCTTTTGCGACACTGACGGCAATGGCGGTGAGTTCGTGGACCTTCCGGCCCAGTTCAACGCGGCGGTCCTTGACGGGCAGCCCTCCTCTGATTACAATATAACCTACCACCTTAGCCAGGCCGATGCGGACGGTGGCCTGAGCCCGCTCCCGGTTCCCTATTTTGTCAACGCGCCCAGCGAGACCATCTATATAAGGCTCGAGAACAGGGACATTGACCCCAATGGTGCCCCTTGCGCGGACACCACCCGGAACGTTGTCATAACGATAGATACGCCGCCAACCATCAATACCGCCCCGCCCAACCTTATTATGTGCGACGACAACAATGACGGTTTCGCGACCTTTGACCTTGGTCTCCAGACCCCTGTCATCACCCTTGGCGACCTTACCCTGACGGTATCGTACCACGGAACGCTTACCGATGCGCAGAACAACGCCCTGCCGTTGCCCAACCTTTACATTAACGATAGAAGATACCTGGACTTTCCAAATGTCGACCCCCTTGACCCCAATTATGGGACCGGCGGGGTATGGGCACGTGTCGCCAGCACCACCAGCAGCTGTACCGCCATCGTTCCCTTTGCGCTGGAAGTCCGTTTCTCTCCCGTTGGCACGACCCCTGCCGAGCCGCTCAGAAAATGTGACGACGCCGTTGCGGACGGGTTTACCTTTTTCGACCTTACCGTTGTGGCCGCCGAAGTGCTCGGCACCTTGGATCCGCTTGGCTTTGACCTTTATTATTATGAGAACTTCAACCAGGCCGTAACCGCTGGTGACCTGGCGATGACCGCCCCTGATTTTTCACAGGCGATCCCGGACCCCACCAACTTTTTGAACAACAGCAATCCCCAGACCATCTATATCCTGATCGTGAGCAATTCCGGCGGGACCATACCGCCCAACCCGAACAGTGCCGAGGGCTGCTACGATATTGTAGAACTGGAATTGATCGTGGACCCGAGACCGGCCGATCTTGGTCCCTTTGAGCTGATGCTCTGTGACGACGAGCTCCAGGGCAGTACCCTGGACGATGAGATCTCCACTTTCGACCTTACCAGCCTAAACCCGGATGTGACCAACAATGACCCCAGCCTAACGGTTGTGTGGTTTTTGAGCTATGCCGACGAGACCGCTGATATTCCCATTCCAAACCCAACTACGTTCCAGAATACCGCTACCCCGCAAACAGTGATCGGTAGGGTAACCTCGGAATTTGGCTGCAATACCCTGGTCACCCTTACGTTGACCGTACTCCCGAACCCGAACCCGAACACGGCACCGACCCCGTTGGAGCTCTGTGACGATGACGATGACGGCCTGGTCGGCGGTTGGGACCTTACCCTGGCGGATGCCGACATCATCGATGGCGAGGCCGATGTGTCCGTACTGTACTATGATACTTTTGCAAAAGCGGAAGCGGGACTTCCCGCAACGGAGATCACCATGCCCTATACCAACACGGTGCCCTTTGTCCAGATAGTCTATGCGCGTGTCGAAAAGACCGTTCCACCGGCCACCGTTGGCTGTTTCACTATTGTGGAGCTGGAACTTCACGTAATTGCATTGCCCGACAAGCCCCAGATGCCACCCTTTGCAGACCCCTTCATCGGGTGCGACGAGAGCGGCAGTGGCACGGCCATCTTTAACCTGACCCTTCAGGATGACGGTGTGCTCGGGGACCAGTTGCCCGTGAACTTTTTGCCCATCACCTACTATGAGCTGCAGGCCGATGCCGAGGCCGGTATCCCCGGAACGGAGATCCTCAACCCCACCACCTACATAAGCGCCGGTGCGCCGCAGATTATCTGGGTACGCCTTGAGAGCCTGATAACCGGTTGTGCCCGGGTAACCCCCTTTGCGCTTGAGGTCGAGCTTTTCCCCACCATCGGGGTAGGGAACGACCTGACCCTTTGCGACGACCTTGTGAACGGCAGTACCGCGGACGACGGTCTTTCCACCTTTGACCTTACCGTGAACACCCCCCTGATCACCTTAGGGGACCCCACCCTGGAAATATTCTATTATGCCAGGGCCATAGACCAGGTGAACAACAACCCGATCCCCACTCCTTCGGCCTACCAAAATATCATCAGCCCCCAGCAGCAGATCTTCGTGACTGTCTATAGCCAGAACGGCTGCAGGGCCACCAATTCCTTTTGGATCATTGTGGAGCCCACGCCCGAGGCCTTTTCACCGGGCAGTATGATCGCGTGCGATTCCGACAACGATGGGTTCGCCCTGTTCGATCTGGCCACGCAGGATGCCTTCATCACCGCCGGTGACGCCAACCTTACGGTAAGCTACCATAGGACCCTTATAGATGCCGAGAACAATGTGCTCCCGATCACGGTCCCCTACGAGAACGACCAGATATACCTTGACCTTCCGATTACCGACCCGGCAGATCCCGCTTATGGCACTGGCGGTGTATGGGCACGCGTGGAGACCACTTTGAACAGTTGCCACAGGACCCTATCGTTCGCCCTTGAGGTGCACACCTCGCCGGTGGCCACCGAGCCAGCGCCCCTGCGGAAATGTGACGATGCCGTGGCCGATGGCTTTACGATCTTTGACCTGACGGAAGTAGAGGCAGAAGTCCTTGGCAGCCTTGACCCGGCCGGCTTTGATCTTTATTATTACGAAAACCTTGCCGATGCCCAATTGGCCGGGGACCTTGCCCTTATCGCGCCGGACTATTCGGCGGCCATTGGCAACCCTGGCGCCTATACCAACACCAGCAACCCGCAGGACATCTATATCTTGGTAGTGGGCAACGCTGCCAGCAGCATCCCGCCGAACCCCAATGGGGCGGAGGGCTGTTATGACATCGTTACCCTGACCCTTATCGTTGACCCGATCCCGGCCAACAACGGGCCGTTCGAGATGGCCCTATGTGATGACGAACTGCAGGGCAGCGCCCCGGACGATGGAATATCGACCTTTGACCTTACCACCCAGGACATTTTGGTTACCGGGGGCGACCCCAACCTAACGGTACAATGGTATGCGACCCCTGCGGACGAAGCAGCGGACAACCCCATTGTTGACCCGACGATGTACCAGAACATAGCCACGCCACAGACGGTGATAGGAAGGGTGACCTCGGAATTTGGATGTTCCAACCGGGTCACGCTTACACTGACCGTCCTTCCCAACCCGAGCCCGAAGATGGATCCGGAGCCGATCGTGCTTTGTGACGATGACGATGACGGCATCGTGGCCGACTTTGACCTTACGACCCGCGATGTTGAGATACTGGACGGCGAGACCAACGTGACCATCCTGTACTATGAAACTTTACAGGAAGCGATTGCCGCTACTCCCGGAACAGAGCTGCCCAGCCCTTATACCAATATAGTGCCCTACAGCCAGATCGTGTATGCAAGGGTAACGAACGATGTGCCCCCGGAACTTCTTCCCTGCTACACCATTGTGGAGCTGGAACTGATCGTGGTGCCATTGCCCGATGCGCCCGATGCCACCCTGCAAGATCCGTTGATAGCCTGCGACGATGACGGCGATGGACAGGCTATTTTTGACCTTACGGTCCAGAACGCCGCGGTTTATGGTGTGCAGGACCCTGTAGATTTTGAGCCGATAACCTACCACACGAGCCAGCTCGATGCCGATACCGGCACCAACGCCATCAATCCTGCGGATGCCTTCCCGAGCGGTGGGCAGACCATCTGGGTACGCTTGGAAAGCCTGGATACGGGCTGTGCGAGAGTCTCGTTCTTTGAGATCGAGGTAGGCGAATATCCCGGAACCGGATTGGCGAACGACCTTGTGCTCTGCGATGACGAGCTCAACGGCAGTACCAATGACGATGGCATCTCCACCTTCAATTTGACATTGAACACACCGATCCTGACCGGTGGCGATCCGACCCTAGCGGTCTTTTATTACGCCAGCCAGACTGACCGGGACAGCGACATCCGTATCGTAAACCCTGGTACCTACCAGAACGTTGTGGTTCCCCAACAGGAAATATTCGTTACCGTAGTGGGCCAGAACACCTGTAGGGCGCTGCTGAGCTTCCTTATCACCGTAAGCCCGAACCCAACGCCCGTAGCGCCAACACCATTGTTTGCCTGCGATGTGGACAACAACGGCTTTACGTTCTTCGATCTGGATAGCAAGACCGCGGAGATCCGCGGCGGTGACCCGACCCTGATCATTACCTATCACGAGAACCTACTGGACGCCACCACGGGCAACTTCCCGCTGGCCAGTCCGTATGAAAATATATTTGCCTACAACCAAACAATATACGTGCGTGCGGCATACAGTGCGCCACCTTCGGGCACGGGCTGTTATACTATTGTGACCTTGGAGCTTATCGTGAACCTTACCCCGATAGTTCCGAATGACCTTCCGGACTTGGTGGCCTGTGACGACAGCGGCTTTGCGGAATTTGATCTTACCGTACAGGAAGATTTAATTTTCGGCAGCCAGTCACCGGCGGACTATACCCTTACGTACCACCTGAACCAGGCCGATGCCATTGCGGGTATTAACGCTATCGCACAGCCCGAGGCCTATACCAATACGAGCAGCCCACAGACCATCTGGGTGCGCTTGGACGACAACGCTACGGAATGTTATAAAGTGGGCAGCTTCGATCTTGTTGTGAACAACGGCCTTCCTATCACTGATCCGACCCCGTTGGAGCAGTGCGATGATCTGGGCGAGGAGAACGACGGCATTACCGCCTTTGACCTTACCCAGAAGAACATCGAGATAACCAATGGAGTGCTCAGCCAGGGCGTTTCCTACTTCCTTACCGAGCAGGATGCCCAGGACAACACCAACCGTATCGATCCGGAGACCGCCTACATCAACCAGGATGCCAACGGCAACCCGATCAACCCACAGGTGCTGTACGTACGGGTAGAGGACAGCAACAGTGCCTGCCTATCGTTCACCACCCTGACCATCAGGGTGATCGGCAACCCGAACCCGGTGAACCCTGAGCCGATCGAGCTCTGCGATGACAATGTGATCGTACCTCCCGGGCCCGATGACGAAACAGAGATTTTTGATCTTACTATCCGTGAGGCACAGATACTCAACGGCAACAACTGGACAATTGGCTACTTTAGAAGTTATGACGATGCCGTTAACCTCAACGATGAAATAGTTGCGCCAGAGGTTACCGCATACCAGAACATCAGCAACCCACAGATCATCTATGTGCGCACCACCAGTCCGACCTCGCTCTGTTTTGAGATCGTGGAGCTGGAGCTGATCGTGAACCCGTTGCCGGACGACACCGCGGTGGTAACACCCTATATTCTGTGCGCGCCGGATGACAGTGAAGTGGGTACCTTCAACCTGGAAACAAAAGTAGCTGAGATTTTGGGCGGACAGCCACAGCCACCGTTCGAGGTAAGTTTTTACATCGATATGGCCGATGCCGAGGCTGGCACCAACGCCATCGTGAATACCACCACCTACCAGAACAGGGACGTGAACAACAACCCGGTGAACCCACAGCTCCTCTATACGGGCATATTGAACACCGAGACCGGTTGTTACATCGGGGGAATGCAGACCCTTGAGCTCATTGTTCAGAAGGGCGCCATTGCAGTAGCACCGGCTGAGCCATTTATTATTTGCGACAACGCACCGCCCAGCGATGGCTTTGCCGAGTTCGATCTGGACGATGTGACCAACCAGCAGGTATCCGACCTCCGCGCCGAGATACTGGCCGGGCAGGATCCGTTGGTCTATGCCATCACCTTCCACGAGACCCTGGAGGAAGCGGAGCTGGGTACCAACCCGATCGCCTTCCCGTACACAAACATCATCAACCCACAGCGCATCTACGTTCGGGTGACCAATACTGACAACCTGTACGAGCCCCAATGTTATGCCGTGGTGGATATGGTGCTGAAAGTGGAGCAGTTGGAGGATATACTTCTTAATGGCGACTACCGTCTTTGTGTGGACGAGAACGGCAACCCGATACCTTCGGAAGAGGGGGGCGCGTCGCCACCGACCATCGACACGGGTCTTGACCCGGCGTTGTATACCTTCCAGTGGGATCTGGACGGGGTGATCCTCGTTGGGGAGACCGGCCCTTCAATCATTGCGCTGCAGGGCGGGGTCTATACGGTGACCTATACCGAGCTTGCCTCGGGCTGTGCGAACAGCGTGAGCGCCACGGTGATTGTCTCCTCGCCACCGTTTACCTATGAGGCCAACCTGCTGAACGGCGCCTTTGCGGGCAACCATGTTATTGAGGTCATTGCCACGGGCAACGGTACCTACCAGTACCAGCTGGACAACGGCCCGTTCCAGGACAGCAACATCTTTGAGAATGTTGAACCGGGCAACCACACGATCACCATTAAGGACCTCTATGGTTGCGGCAGCGTGACCTTTGATGTTGGCGTTATCGATTATCCACCGTACTTTACGCCCAACAGCGACGGTTACCACGACACCTGGAACATCATCGGTATTGCAGCGGGCGACCCCACGGCGAAAATCTATATCTTTGACCGCTTCGGCAAGCTGCTCAAGCAACTGAGCCCGCTGGGCACTGGATGGGACGGTACCTATAACGGCAGACCGCTGCCCTCGAGCGACTACTGGTTCCGGGTGGAATACACCGAGGACGGAAACGCAAAGGAATTTAAAGGACATTTTACCTTAAAACGATAAATAGAAA
>NZ_VORT01000025.1 GCF_007997155.1 Aequorivita antarctica
TGTAGCATGGCTTTTTTTAAAAGCTCCAAATTTGGCACATTTTCAAGCCTGATCAAAAAAACAAAGCCGCTTAAAGCGGCTTATATGGGTTGGGTTTTTATAAATTATGGGGTTGTGCAACGGTTACCGGTGTTCTACGCAGTTTTTATTTCCGCAATATCTTTCCAACCATACACTTCTGAAATCCGTTTTGTATATTCATAGTTTGTTATTTCTTCTATAAATTCAGGTTCTTTTTTTAAATAAAAGGCTTTAATTTCAGCGTCTTTATTAAATTCCACACAGACACTTTTAATATCAGAATTTTTAAATTCCTCGATAATTCGACTAAAGAGTTCGGTTTTAATTAAATCTTTTTTATCATATTCCGTACAGTTCAGAGAGTAAATTTCTCCGTCATAATTGTCTTGGTCAATTGATATTCCACCATAAATGGAACCAATTTTTTTATTATTATTGTCAAATGCTAATAAGTTAATTTCACATTTTCGCATTTCAGTAAATCCTTTACGAAAGATGTGTTTTCTCCAATATTTAATTAAGTCAATCAGTTTAACGATTCCTTTATAATCTACTTTTTTTATATGTATCTCGGTTTTTTTCAAATTGCGTAGAACGTATTTGTATATGGCTCGTAGCGTGTAAATTAGCGATTATTTTCGGTTAAGCACTAGCCGAATTTTTTAATTTTCTTATTACCTTTTCTTTTCAATAAGCCAAATTAAAAAATTTGGCGGACTTCGCAAATATGCTGAAACTTCGGTTAATCAACTACCTAGCTATGAGCTATATACGGTGTTGTAAAACGTTTTTTTTATTTTTCAATCCGTTTTTAATTAATACCAAAATCAGAATTATTATCAGCGAAATGATTGATGAAAATGAATAAGCTCCACTTATATTCTCGTAAAAAGGTTCTTGAAAAGATTCCAACAATACCAAAGTTCCGCTCATAAACCACATAACAATTTCATAAAGAAAAAAAGCTATTATTAATCCGATTATTTTATTCCGAGTGCGAGTCAGTCGTTTTTTTAGAAGCAGAGTCAAGGTCATTTCAATACCGAAAACTATTAGCAATACAATTCCGACGAGTATTGGTGTCATTCCAATTTCGCCGCCTGCTAAAGTCGATTTTGAAATCCAAATCATAAAAAAAGTCATAGTCAGAATTGGATAAATCAGACAATATACTATCATTTCATTAATTTTCAAACTTGCTCTTTTTTATATACGGTTTTGTAAAATGTTTTTATTCAGTAACTCTTTTTCAATACTTGTCCGAAATCCAATATAAGTTATTTCGGCGATTTTTATTTTTTCATTTTCAATCCATTCCGCTTCTTCATTCATTAATTTTAATTCCACTTCGTTTTTCGTTAGATTTTTAATTTGTCCAACAAAATATGAATCATCGTCAGTTTCTGTAAATATTGCAATCAACTCTTCGTTTTCCAATTCCGATAAACATTCGGACATATTATTTATTTTTTCGAGTGGCAGTTTTCCGATAAATTCTGTATAATTATTATTCTTTATTTCACTTAATTCTTCTTCGTCCCATTCTCGGTATTTGTCAATTTCAAAATTTCTAATAATTGCAAAACCATCAAATTCTTTTGTTTCGTCATTAAAGCAGATAAATACAAAGATATTGTCATTTGATTTTAAACAAATTCCAGAATAAACTTCGTCTCGATTTGGTGCTAAATCAACGTGAATTGGAATTCTGTTTTTGATGGTTTCCTGCATTTTCTTGATTTGGTCAAATGTTTTACAACGGTTGGGTATATGAAAAGTAGCGGATTAAAATGCCGAAACTTTCGGCTTATTACTTATGTTTATTAATATGCCATAACTTCGATTTATCACTGAACCCGCTATTTTTTATATACCGTGTTAGCGGTTCGGGCTTTTTTATGGCATTCCATAATATTGTTTAATCAAAGTCGCAAGGATATTCGCTGAAATTCCTGTGGCTATTTTTCCTACACCGTTCAGAGACTTATTAATGATTTTTGAAATCCAACTATTTGATTTTTCGCCCAATCTATTATCCCCGATATTTGGTTCTTCTACTGCGATGATTTCAGAAATTTCTTCAATGTCAACCTTGTCTATCCCTTGTTTTTCCAATTCGCTTTGAAACCTTGCCAAGTCATTTTTATAAAGAGTGACATTATTCTCAATTTGATTTTCGTTACCAGTATTAATTATATTTCCGTCCCCTGAATTATTAATAGTATTATTCATTTGATTTATAATTGTTTGGTTATTAATTTCTGCTCTTTTATTAAATGTTTCTATTTCAACATTGTAACCAAATTTTTCTGCAATCGACATAACAAAGTCTAAAAGTTTTGTTCGAATAGCATTTGGGATTTCTACAACAATATTTGCATTCCCTGATAATCTTGCTCCAATTACGTCAACCCTTGCGTCACTTCTGTAAAGCTTTCTTGCAGGTCCTTGCAGAATATGAAGCATTTCCATTGGTAAAGCTGTTTCAATTTGTCCTCCAGAATTACTTTCGGATTCCCTTGCAAGTTTTTCTACTGCCGCAATTCCTTCTCGAACATAAACATATCTTAGTGAGCTTCTATAGGGTTCGTCTATCATTGAAACAGGTAATTCCCCAGAATGCCGATGAATGTACATTTGCATATCAATGTATAAAGTTCCTATTGCTCGTCTATAAGATGGTATATTTTCTTTCTGTTCTTTATATCCATTCAGTTCAGAATTTGTATACTCGACTAATTCTTGGTTTTTTATAAGTTTCCCAAAGTAATTCAACTTCATTAATGGGGCGGACAGACTTTTATCCGTATTCACTAAATCATCAATAACTTCTTGCAATAAAAATGTCTGTTTCATTCTGTTTGTTTTTTTTGCCTGACCGCTAACGTTTAGTATAAAAGAAGTAGGGCTGTAAATAAGCAATTATCTTTCGGATTATCCACAAGCCAAATCTTTTGCATTTTGTTTTATATTATTCATCTAAAAGCCAAATCAAAAGATTTGGCGACCTCGAAAATAAGCCTGAACCACTGGGTTTAGCACTTACTTGCCCTATTTTTTTTATACCTTGTTGCCACACGTTTTTCTCCTGTATGATTAATAGTTTAAGTCAAACAGAATTGATTTTCTTTTTTCACTGCTCAGTAAATAAAATCCACTTTCACTTATAAAGTCAATTTGGATTTCTTTCGGTTGGAATGGAAGCTCATCATATTGAATTGAATCCTTTATAAAATTCGCAATTGTCATTCCTCGTTCCTTATAATAGTCAGTATTGTCCATAATTCGTTCAATATCAACCATGTTTTTTATTTCAAAAAATAGAAATTGTCTATTTTCGGTTAACTTACTATTAGTTTCAGTTCTTAAGGTTTTAAATCCAAGTTCAGCCCATTCAGCATTAAATTTATCTGCCAAATATTTGTCTGTTTCTGTCATTTTAGTTTCATCAGATGAACATCCAATACATAGAAAACTAAAAACTATTATTAAGGATTTTTTAATATGCATAAATTTTTCAAATGTTCGTTAAGGCACATGGTTTACAAAGTTAAAGTCACATCCTTTACACTAGATTTTGACTCAGTCTAATTGATACTTGTTTGTCTCTTATGTTATTTTCGTTAAAGTAACCTAAAAATACGTCTCTATAAAATACTCTCCAAATTCCGTTTCCTTGATCTTCAGCACCTACGTATTTTCCTTTAAGTCCGGCAGTTAAATATACCCAATAATATGATTTCCACCGCATAGATCCATTTTGGCACACCTTCATCACTTTCATGGTTGATGGATAGTCATAATTTGTTATTTTTTCAGGGTATGGTCTATTGGAAAAATCATGGCAATCCGCAGGTGTTTTCATCCCTAAAGATTCATGGGGCCTTATGTGGTTGTATTCTTTTACAAATCGATTTAAACTGCGCTGTTGGGCCTTCAAATCGAATGACGAGGGCTTGGCGCAAGCTGCTTTTAAATCACGGTGCATACGCTCGTGTCGTCCATTCTGATCTGGTCGTGCCGGATCGGAATAAACGGGATCTATTCCCAGTTCAATAAACCAATACGATAGCCTGGTATATCTTTGAATAGCAGCTACAGATCCAAAGGGACTTCCGTTGTCGGTATGTATTTGTTTTGGGATGCCATACTTTCTAAAAACCTTTGTAAACTCTTGCTTAACAGAGATAAAGTTTTCTTTGTAATGTCCTTTTGCAGAAAACAAAAACCTGCTTTTGGAATCGGCAATAGTAAGCGGATGGCAGTATATTTTATTACCCATTAAAAACTTCCCCTTATAGTCTGCGCTCCAAACTTCATTGCACTTCTTGGGGTCGAAAATTGGATACACAGGCTTGACTCTTCTGCTTCGCTTTTGTGGTTTAACTAGACCGTTTTTGAAAAGAATGTTGTGAACCGTAACCACACTTGGAATAAGTTCTTCAGGATACTGTTTAAACAACAATATGCGGATTTTCTTGGCGCCCCAGAGCATGTGTTTGTTCTTTAATTTTAGAATTGAATCCTCAACTTTCTGATCGGTTCTGTTAGGATGATTAATCGGGGCTCTTTCTTGCTCAATTAAGCCAGATAGTCCCATTTTTTCATACCGAAAAATCAATTTGTAAGCGGTAGGTCGCGATATATTAAATGACCTACAAAGTTCTGTGATGGTGTAATTTTGGGTTAACCATTCGTGAATAAATTCTACCTTTTGTTCCATTTTAGTTTTTGCTTTCCAGACCATGATAAATCGCTTTTTCAAGCAATTTATGAATCTTAAAAGTGTAAACTATGTCCCTTTAACTTTGTAAAGGATGTCCCTTTACCGTACCCAAATGTGTGGCAACGTTTGGTATAAAAGAAGTAGGGCTGAAAATAAACAATAAATTTTCGGATTAACCACAAGCCAAATCTTTTGCATTTTGTTTTATATTATTTATCTAAAAGCCAAATCAAAAGATTTGGCGACCTCGCAAATACGCCTGAACCATTGGGTTTAGCACATACTTGCCCTATTTTTTTTATACATTGTTAGGCACAGTACTTTACACCACTTTATTCATATCAACCTTATATCCGCTATTCCTTAGTTCCTTTGCTAAATCAATTTTCCATTCTCCATTGAGTGCTATGTAAACTACTCCAGTAATATCATTTGGCGTTTCAACATTGTCCTTTACAATCGCACAAACATTCTCTCTACCAATTTTTCCAATTAAATATCCGTGTTCAAATACTACATTTTGTCTTGCTCTCGGTTTTAAATCTAATTTTTCCATTTGTTTTGAGCCGACATCGCAAGGTGTATATAATACAATTCCAAATCCGACATTGGAATACGCTTCTATTTTTTCAATTATTGTTTTTCCTGAAGATGCTTGTTTGTGAAGAATAATCGGTTCAAAACCTAAATCTTTAATAAAACTCTCAACCGTGATTTTGGTTAAATCATCGTGTCCGTGAACTATGAAAACTTGAGACATATTAATTTCGATTGGGGTATTATCAGATAATAGTACTTCATCTTCTACATCTGAATTCAAAAGATTAATTTTGTTTTTCAGTTTTGTCAAATTCCCTAACTTTAATTCGACTCTTCTTAAAAAGTTGACCAAGTCCTGATTTGGTTTTGGTCTTGCACCACCTATAACTGACATTGTGAATCCTACTGTTTGAGTACAATTGTCATAACTTCTCCAATATTCATTTGCTGGATTATTAAATGACTGTTTTAAAAGTTCTAAATTGTAATCTGTCCATTCCGAATATTGACTTTTAGCGTTTCCAAAATCTTCATCATTTTCAATTCTATCTTCGATAATGCTTTCTCCAATTGCAATTCTGTCTTCGAGTTCTTTTTCGAAAACAGCTTTTTGTTTTTTAAGTTTTGTAATGGGACTTACCACTTGTTTTTTTCTTGTAGCCATTTTTTTTTCGTATTGTGCCTAACGGTTACGGCTATGAGTAGTGCGCCAAAAATTCACTGATTTTCGAAATTCGCACGAAGCCAAAACTTTGTTTTTTACTTAATTTTCATTTTTGCACCAAAACAGAGTTTTGGCGACCTCGTAAATATACAATTGCTTTTGAATAAAACCCAAACCCAGCATTGCTTATAGCCGATGTTGTGGGAGGGTTTTCTATTTAACCGGACTTTAAAAAAGGGGAGAGTCCATCGGGGCTTGCCGAAAACACGGTTTTTAATTCTTCGAAAAAAAACACCTACCAAAAAAATCTTCACACGTTTTGCCCTCTACTATCTTAGGAAAATAAGCGATTGCCTTTGACGGAATCCCAAAATTCCCAGTACCAACTTCGAAAAAGGACACCTGCCAAAACCTCTGCATCCAGCTAATCATTCTACTATCGTTAGCAAATAAACAATTGCCCTTGATGGGATTTTGGGATTCCCCAGCCTAAAAACCGTGTTTTCTTTTTATAAATAATCCCGAACCTTTTTTCGGTTTCATTCCGCTGCGGCTTACATAATTTTTGCCCATTTAAACTCTCCCACAACGGTCTCGTATAAGAATAGTTGCGGGTTTACGTGCGAGGATTTTCCGCAGGAAAATCAGACGTAGTAAACTTGCAACTACCTTTGGTTAAGCCCAAAATTGAGCAATTATTTTTATACATTGTGCCTGTTGCACAAGTTACCAATTTTCCTTAATTTCATGGTATGCAAGGAAAAAAGATCTACCAAGAAAAGCTCTTCAACGATTTCCGTTTGAGTGAGCGCGTTCCAGCGCACAATTTTTATCG
>NZ_VORT01000026.1 GCF_007997155.1 Aequorivita antarctica
TCGATAAAAATTGTGCGCTGGAACGCGCTCACTCAAACGGAAATCGTTGAAGAGCTTTTCTTGGTAGATCTTTTTTCCTTGCATACCATGAAATTAAGGAAAATTGGTAACTTGTGCAACAGGCACACCGTGTATAATTAATGGCTGGTTCTCGCCTACTTACGAAAATCCTCGCGGATTTTCTATTCGGTTTTTATTTACTAAATTCCGTGCTTAAACACGCCACTAATCATACACAAACACGTTGTAAGCAATTTAAAAAAAACTATGAGAAATACATCAAAATTCATTTTACTGATTTTAGCTATCGCACTAACAAGCTGTGGTGCAATGGGAACAAAAACACTTTACAAAACGGAAACAAATCTGAACAAACCGACTAAAATCGGATTTAGTCAAGTTGCGAACGAGGATATTATGGACAAAATAGTAAAAGGAAGTGCGAAAATCTATGATAGCACAATGACTAACCAACTTGCAATGCAAAGCATAAAATCTGACAAAATTATTGTAGAAAATTTTGACGGATTTGAAAGCGTGAAAGCAGATAAAATCAAAAACCTTTGTGCCGAAAATCAATTGGACGGAATGATATTAACACAACTCAAATTTCTGAATGTAAAATATAGTAGTATGTTTATTCCAATTGGAGTTAGCGAAGACACGGAAGTGGAAATGCAATATTACGATGCGAATGGAAATTTATTATTGCATACAAAACATAATACTCATATGGGAAATTCATATTGGAATTTTCCATCTGCGGACAAAACTGTAACAGACGGAACGAAAGGAGCTTTAGGTCAAATAATCAAGGAAATCGCGAAATAAAACTGCTTACAACACCGTATAAAAATAATAGGGCAATTGTCGCTTAACCCAATGGTAAAAGCACTTTTGCGAGGTCGCCAAATTTTTAAATTTGGCTTATTGAGAAAAAAAATAATAAGAAAAATTCAAAAATTCGGCTTGTGTTCAACCGCATGGTAGTTACGTTTTTTCCGCCCTACTATTCTTATACAAAACCGTTGCCACACATTAAACAAAAAAACCAATCATATGAAAAATATTTTACTAATTATAATTCTGACCTTAATTTCTTGTAAAGACCACAATGTTCAAACTGATGTAAATAATAATCAGTATGTTGATAATCTAAACAATGGATATGCGGAATTACAAGCCCATAATTTTACGCAAGCAATCAAATATTTTAATGATATAATTGACAATCTAACATTTTCGCAAAGTGAAACCCTTGTAGCCAAAAGCTATTTATATAGAGGTTTGGCAAAAAATGATTTGGGCGATGAAAGAGGTGCTATTTCCGACTTTACAATGATTATAAATAACAGTAGAGTTAATGATTACATTGCAGAAGCATATCATTTTAGAGGTATAGCACATCTAAATATGCGCAATCTTGATTTAGCTTGTTCAGATTGGTCTAAAAGTGGAGAATTAGGTATTAATAGGTCATATAAATTTATTCAAGAAAATTGCAACTAACTAATCGTCTTAAAATTTTGTATTGATCAGATATAAATAAAAATTACATAAATCTCAAAAAATGAAACAATTATTATTAACCCTTTTTATTTCTGCTAATGCTCTCTCTCAATCTATAGGAATAAATGACTTAATCGACTTTAAAACTCAAAGTGTCGGAAAGATTGAAGAAACTCTAATTCTTAAAAATTGGGTACTTGATGAAGTTCACGAAAACAATCGAACTGGTGTTTTTGAATTATTAGGCAACGAAAAAATATATATTTTTCGACTTAATGATAATTATAATAAAGAAATCGCAAAGATTTTTATAACAGTTAACGACAAAAACACAGATAATAATGGCATAAAATATAGTACCGAAGACAGTGAATTAAATCAAAAAATTATTTTAAATCTAAAGCGCAATGATTTTAATATGATTGAAAGTGGTACTGATTTAGTAAATATGAATTTCAATCCAAAAGTCAATGATATTTTAGTGAAAGATTCTATTCTCAAAAAATATTCTGACGGTCAAAATGAGGTTAATCTAACTACAAATATATTTGTAAAAGTAGTTAAAGTAGAAAAAGAAAATTATTATTCAAATAATTATAAAACAGTATATGAATTATCACTCTGATGCATATAAACGTGTGGCAACAACGTATATAAAACATAGCTATTACAGGCTTTCCAAGAGGTTTGTGTGTATTTGCGAAGTCCGCCAAATTTTTTAATTTGGCTTTTTGAGAAAATAAGATAAAAAGAAAATTAAAAAATTCGGCTCGGTTATAATCCGAAAGATAAGCGTCTATTTACACGCCACAAATCATATGCAAAACTGTTGCCACACTTTTAAAAAAACATTTTGCTAAAATTAAACAACCAATAAATGGCAGTATTTCTTTACCAAATCGGAATATTTTTGGCAATTATAATTGCTTCTTCATTCGGAAAGAAAGCGAGAAATACCGCAGTAATTTTAATCTCGATTTTTACACTTTTGCAAGTATTTATGTCGTGGCTTTTACTTTTACAATTTGTGACTATATTTATCGCTTATATCATTTCAAATAGCTTTGCTGATAAAAAAACTACAAACAAAATTGTTTCAAAAAGTCCTAATAAAAAGATAAGTGATTTTAGGGACAGAAATCAAGAATTAGAATATGCTCAATTAGATAGACTTCATACGGCAAACATCTTGACAAGTATTAAGGCTCCTTCAAAACCTGTCGAACCAACTAATCCTGATAAGTATAAACCAAATTTCTCATCAAGAATAACAATTATTGTAATACTTCTTGTATTAACCATCTTATTATCATATATATTACCATTTGTCTTACTCGTAGATTGGATTAAAAAATCGTCCAATTTATCTGATTTTTATTTTTTTGCCATTTGTGGAGCTCTAATTACTTTAATCCAAATTAAATATCATTATGACGACAATAATGAATTTAAGATAAAACAAGAGAAGTATAAGGTTTATTTAGAAAAATACAATGAAAAATTAAAAAAGTATAAATCGGATTTGACTGATTTTGAAAATAAGTATAAAAGTTTAAGTCAAATAGAAATGGAAAATGCTCGATTCGAAAGGAAAATGTCCGAACTGAAAGGTCATACGGAATAAAAAACGTGTGGCAACACTGCATAAAAAAAATAGGGCAAATAAGTGCTAAACCCAATGTTCAGAATTATTTGCGAGGTCGCCAAATCTTTTGATTTGGCTTTTAGAACAATAATTTAAAACAAAATACAAAAGATTTGGCTTGTGGATAATCCGAAAGGTAATTATTTATTTACAGCCCTACTTCTTTTATACTAAACGTTAGCAGCAACCTAAAAAGACAATTTGCAACAATGAAAGACGATTATCCGAAAATATATCTTTACAAAAGAATAGTTCAAGCAAAACTATTTATAGACAAGAATTATTTTGATAAAATTGACCTTGATAATATTTCGGACGAATCATACTTTTCTAAATACCATTTCATTAGGCTTTTCAAGACAACTTATGGTAAAACACCACATAAATACTTGACAATAGTTCGGATTGAGAAAGCAAAACTTCTATTAAAAAAAAGAAATACGGTTATTGAAACTTGTTTTGCTGTTGGATTTGAAAGTTCAAGTTCATTTACAGGACTTTTCAAACGCATTGTTGGCCTAACACCTTCAGAATTTCAAAAGAAAGAAATGTTACGAGAATCGGAACTTGTTACTATGCCTCTAAAGTATATTCCGAACTGCTTTGCTGAAAACAAAGGTTGGACAAAAAATAGCAATTTTCAAGAAGTCACATAAATATAGTTTGATGAGATTTGTAACTCACATTAAAAAAAATAGAAATGATTACGAAATTAAATCACGTTAGCGTTTTTGTCCTTAATCAGGACAGTGCTTTGGACTTCTACGTCAACAAATTGGGCTTCAAGGTTCATACTGATGCTCCAATGGGACCAGGTATGCGTTGGTTGACGGTTTGCCCTCCAGAACAACCAGAACTTGAAATTACTTTAATGCCTATCGAAGACGGTATGATGTTTAAAGATGGAGCAGCAGAACAAATGGTAGAACTGGTCAAAAAAGGGACATTTGGATTTGGAGTATTTGAATGCAACGACCTACTTGCAACCTATGAAGAATTAAAATCCAAAGGTGTAGTTTTTAAAAAAGAGCCGAAAAAAGAATTTTATGGATATGAGGCTTTGTTTGTTGACGATTCAGGAAATTGGTTCTCCTTAAGCGAGAAAAAGAGGGAATAAAGGCAGCTGCTAACAATGTATAAAAATAATAGCCGAGACAGTAGTGAATTCAAGGGTTGTAGCCCGCTTCAACTTTCTTGTAACTTGACAGGGAAGTACCACGCAATCGGCTACTATTCTTATACTAAACGTTAGGCACAAGCTAAAAAAACATCGAGAAAAATATGGCAGTTTGGCAATATCAATTAAATATCGTTCCGAAAAAAGCTGTTCTCGAAAAATACGGAACAATCCCAAATGAACTTTTAATCGATGATGAAAGTTGGGAACAATATTGGGAAAATATAGTTGATATCGAAAATTTGCCTAAACCGAATTTTGAAGATGCAAATACCATAAAATGGTGGACTGATATTAAACTCGATTTAAAAAAAACGGCTGAACAGATTGACAAATTAGTGACGCGAGCAAATTGGGGACAAAATTCATCGGATTGTATTAATTGGAAAGGAAATTCTGAAGTCAAGGAAGATAATGACTGTTTCATATCTTTTGACCCAAATTCTCAAATTATAGAAGATTTTCATTTTCGTGTGGATTTGAGGAAAAAAGAAAATATTACCAAATTTTTGAGTGGAATGCTTAATTTGTGTGAGCAAAATAATTTAATGGTTTTTAATATTAATGGAGTTTTGTTTGAACCAAAATCTGATTTGATTTATGAAGATTTAAAGAAATCAAATACCGTAGCTTTTTTGACTGACCCAGAAAAGTTTCTTGACAAGATAGCCGAAAAAGAAAATAAAATACAACCTAAAAAGGTCGGTTTATGGTCGAAAGTTAAGGCATATTTTGAATGAAAAGCCAGTGCCTAACACTGTATAACCGCAATTACGGCGGATTCGACTGCGTCCGAATCCACGCGTAATTGCTGCCGTAGGTGCTTATCCGAAAAACATTAAATTTAATCCCGCAACTGCGGTTATACTAAACGTTGTGCATAATCTATGAAAAAATCATATCTAATAATTATTAGTCTAATCCTTTGGACTACTTCCTATTCACAAAATCAGGAAAAGAATATTTGGAAATCCAATGAAGAAATTTTCTGCATTGAATACAACAATAATTGGATTGTTAAAGAAATCTCCCCTTCAGAATTATCTAAAATAGAAGGTATTGATTTTATAAATAAATCTAAGAGTGCAATTCTCAAGTTACGAATTATATCAGATGAAAAAATATCGTCGATTTCTGACAATAGGTATTATGAAAAAATTAAATCTGAGTTACTGGGTAAAAAAGAATTAAATAACACGTTGGCCGTTGAAGAAGATGCTGATTTTAAGGAGATAGAGTTTCGTAAAATGTTGTTGTATTTGGATTTAGATGGTAGAAGCGATAAAAAAACAATCTATACTGTTTATGTTAAAAGATTAGGCGACAAATATATAGAGATACATTATTACTACATTTTAGATATATATGACGGCTGGCTATTTCCACCGCCTGACTTAACAAAACTTATTAATAGTTTGAAAATTGAGATATAAAGACTATGCACAACAATGGTAACCGTTGCACAACCCCATAATTTATAAAAACCCAACCCATATAAGCCGCTTTAAGCGGCTTTGTTTTTTTGATCAGGCTTGAAAATGTGCCAAATTTGGAGCTTTTAAAAAAAGCCA
>NZ_VORT01000027.1:2500-5475 GCF_007997155.1 Aequorivita antarctica
TTAACCTTGCTGGCAACAGTAACTCGTAGGCTCATTATGCAAAAGGCACGCCGTCACAGCTTGCGCCGCTCCGACCGCTTGTAAGCGTATGGTTTCAGGTTCTATTTCACTCCGTTGTTCACGGTTCTTTTCACCTTTCCCTCACGGTACTGGTTCACTATCGGTCTCTCAGGAGTATTTAGCCTTGGCGGATGGTCCCGCCGGATTCATACAGGGTTTCACGTGCCCCGCACTACTCAGGATACCACTATCGGTAACTGTCCTTACTAATACCGGGCTATCACCGTCTATGGCCACGCTTTCCAACGTGTTCTTATTCGTAAAGCACCAAATGTCGTGGTCCTACAACCCCGAACAGTCCGTAAACTGTTCGGTTTGGGCTAATCCGATTTCGCTCGCCGCTACTATCGGAATCACTATTGTTTTCTCTTCCTCCGGGTACTTAGATGTTTCAGTTCCCCGGGTTTGCCTCCTTGCGGATACCATATCTTCAATATGGTGGGTTGCCCCATTCGGATACCTGCGGATCAATTTGTATGTGCCAATCCCCGCAGCTTTTCGCAGCTTATCACGTCCTTCTTCGCCTCTGAGAGCCTAGGCATTCCCCATACGCTCTTATTTTGCTTATTGTACTTTTTGCTCTTTAATGAGTTATTCAAATCTTCGATCAACGATCTTAATAAAACAGTAAACCGCTCCACTAAAACCGCAATCTTTTTAATTATTACTTTTCTCGTATTCTTTATTTCCAATATGTCAATGAACTGTCTGGATCTCCGCTATATTCACCGCAAGCATTATGAAATAGCTCTTTGGTACTCGTATATTGGATTATATCCGTGGTGGAGAATATCGGAGTCGAACCGATGACCTCCTGCGTGCAAGGCAGGCGCTCTAGCCAGCTGAGCTAATCCCCCATTTTTAGTTATGAGTTATTAGTTATGAGTTATGGATACTTAAACCCGCAACAAACCCAACTTCTAAAATTTCCTTCAGTATGTGTTAATGAACTTTTTTAAATCAAAAATCGACAATCGTTAATCTTTAATCTAAAATTTTGTAGTCCCAGGCAGACTCGAACTGCCGACCTCTACATTATCAGTGTAGCGCTCTAACCAGCTGAGCTATGGGACTTTAAAAAAAAGTCTCCAATGTTCAGTATTCAGTTATCAGTTTTGATATGCTGACACTGTACCTGTTGACTATAAATATTATAAAATTGACAGCTAAACCAAGCAAGACCCCTTTAATCTTCATATTAAGAGTCTCTCTTGTTGAATTTTCGGTCGTCTTTCTCTAGAAAGGAGGTGTTCCAGCCGCACCTTCCGGTACGGCTACCTTGTTACGACTTAGCCCCAGTTACCAGCTTCACCCTAGGCCGCTCCTTGCGGTGACGGACTTCAGGTGCTTCCAGCTTCCATGGCTTGACGGGCGGTGTGTACAAGGCCCGGGAACGTATTCACCGGATCATGGCTGATATCCGATTACTAGCGATTCCAGCTTCACGGGGTCGAGTTGCAGACCCCGATCCGAACTGAGACAGGTTTTGTGGATTCGCTCCTGCTTGCGCAGTGGCTGCCCATTGTACCTGCCATTGTAGCACGTGTGTGGCCCAGGACGTAAGGGCCGTGATGATTTGACGTCATCCCCACCTTCCTCACGGTTTGCACCGGCAGTCTTGTTAGAGTTCCCGACATGACTCGCTGGCAACTAACAACAGGGGTTGCGCTCGTTATAGGACTTAACCTGACACCTCACGGCACGAGCTGACGACAACCATGCAGCACCTTGTAATCTGTCCGAAGAAAAGACTGTTTCCAATCCTGTCAGACTACATTTAAGCCCTGGTAAGGTTCCTCGCGTATCATCGAATTAAACCACATGCTCCACCGCTTGTGCGGGCCCCCGTCAATTCCTTTGAGTTTCATTCTTGCGAACGTACTCCCCAGGTGGGATACTTATCACTTTCGCTTGGCCACCCAGCACACCAATGTGCGCCGGACAGCTAGTATCCATCGTTTACGGCGTGGACTACCAGGGTATCTAATCCTGTTCGCTCCCCACGCTTTCGTCCATCAGCGTCAATGCGTTGTTAGTGACCTGCCTTCGCAATCGGTATTCTATGTAATATCTAAGCATTTCACCGCTACACTACATATTCTAGCCACTTCACAACGATTCAAGACGACCAGTATCAATGGCAGTTCTACAGTTGAGCTGCAGAATTTCACCACTGACTTAGACGTCCGCCTACGGACCCTTTAAACCCAATGATTCCGGATAACGCTCGGACCCTCCGTATTACCGCGGCTGCTGGCACGGAGTTAGCCGGTCCTTATTCGTACGGTACCGTCAAGCCTCTACACGTAGAGGTGTTTCTTCCCGTAAAAAAGCAGTTTACAACCCATAGGGCCGTCTTCCTGCACGCGGCATGGCTGGATCAGGCTCTCGCCCATTGTCCAATATTCCTCACTGCTGCCTCCCGTAGGAGTCTGGTCCGTGTCTCAGTACCAGTGTGGGGGATCCCCCTCTCAGGGCCCCTAACCATCGTAGCCTTGGTGTGCCGTTACCACACCAACAAGCTAATGGTACGCATGCTCATCCTCTACCGATAAATCTTTAATTAAAGAACAATGCCGTTCATTAATACTATGGGGCATTAATCCAAGTTTCCCTGGGCTATTCCCCTGTAGAGGGCAGATTGCATACGCGTTACGCACCCGTGCGCCGGTCTCAAGAGTGCAAGCACTCTCTACCCCTCGACTTGCATGTGTTAGGCCTGCCGCTAGCGTTCATCCTGAGCCAGGATCAAACTCTTCATCGTATAATCTTCAATAATATTGCGACCATACTCCAGTAAGAGCTCGACTCCCTCAAAAAAATCTCAGAAAATCTCACTTAGTTTAGTTTCTTTGTTGACTAACTACCTTTCGGTAATTAATCTACGCTGTCAATTTCAATATCTCAATGAACTT
>NZ_VORT01000028.1 GCF_007997155.1 Aequorivita antarctica
CAGCGGACAATGTGGTTAACCTTGTGAACAAGACCAACATTTCTCTTGAGAAAATGATGATCTATGATATAAACGGAAGACTAGTAAGCCAGACAGACCTTCGCACAATGCAAGGTGAAAAAGCAGTGGATGTTTCATCGCTTGCTTCTGGAGTTTATATGGTACAGATAATTGGTGACAATGCAAGCACTGTGAAGCGCTTGATTAAAGAGTAATTTTTTCACAAATAATTTAATTTAAAAAGAAAGCCTTCCTACTAAAAATAGGGAGGCTTTCACTTTTTTAATAAATTGAAGTTTCGCAAGACTTTCAAAAAGATTACTTTAAAAACTAAAATAAAACTATGTTACCTTGGTTCCAATACCTGATGGGAGTACTCTTATTGCTCTCCAGAATGAACCATTTTCGAAAATAAGTCCATCCGAGCGGTATTGGTGAGATGATTAAATAACTTTTTCCTTAAATCCTATTGAATAAAAAAGCCATTCTTAAATCAGGAAATAGCATTTTTATTGGTGTTTCAACACTTTTCATAATAAAATAAATTATAAAGATTTATTTAACTTAATTTTTAAAAATATAGTTTGAATATTAAAGTTTTGACATACATTTATTGACCTAATACTAAATCAATTTAAACATGAAAAAAATTACTTTTTCCTTGATTTTGACGTTTTGCGCAATATTTTTTGCACAGTCACAAGAAGAAAGGTTAGCAACTGGTATTCGTGATGTACAAACATCCCAGATTCAAAGAAACCAATCGCGAGCCTTGACTACCATTTATGAAACCAACCATTTAGGTGCTAATGGCGCAGAAATAACCGCAGCAGCAAATGGACCAAATACTTCAATGGCAGATGCTATAGTTTTAGCGGGAACAAATAGAATTTTACAAACTGTAACGGTAGATGTTTTTAACCTTACTTCTGCCGCCCCTTACAATTTAACATTACGCATTTATACTGACTGCACCACCAACGGAGCATCAGGAGCTTGTGGCAGTGGCCCTGGAACTTTAATTGCCGCTTCAAGCGTAACGCAAACTGTAACCCCAGGACCATTAGGTTTTATCTATTCTGTTGTCTTTACACTTCCTAATGTAAACCTCTATTCTGAAGTAGACAATACTATTTCAGTTTCATTAAACGCGAGTAGGAGTGATGTTTTTTGGATTCTTAATGAAGCCGCTGTAATTGGTTCACAACCCGCAGGAGACCCTCCTACCGGTGTTGTTCAACGATGCGGAAGCGCAATTGCCAATAACGGATGTGCACGAGCTTTTGGCGGTGTACTAAATAATTTTTCGTTGAAATTGGAAGCAGAAGCTACACCACCCAATGATTTATGCGCTAATGCAATTACTATTGCAGGTGATGGGACTATCAGTGGCACCACTGTTTTTGCAACCATTGATTCCGGAAATCCATTTTGTGGCACTTCTATCAGCTCACCAGGAGTTTGGTACAAATTCACAGACTCTTCTATCACTGGCTCTGCAGTTACCTTGAGTTTATGTGGCGGAGCAGCCTTCGATACTAAAATTAGTGTTTACACTGGTTCTTGTGGAGCTTTTACTTGTGTAACAGGAAATGATGATTTCTGTGGACTTCAAAGTCAAGTAATATTTAACACAGATGGTTCTTCAACTTATTATGTATTAGTTCATAGTTTTGGAGGAGCTACAGGTCCTTTCGATCTAAATGTTTCTGGATTTCCAATCGCCGTTATAGGCAACCCGCCAACTATTGCTTGTCCAGCAGACATTACTTTAAACAATACCCCTGGTACTTGTGGCACTGTAGCAAACTTTGCCGGTGTAGCCTTTGATATTGAAGATGGCAACATCTCCTCTTCTATCGTGGCCACCCCTGCAAGTGGAAGCACTTTCGCTGTTGGTGTAACTAACGTAACCCTTTCGGTTACCGATAGCGATGGAAATACCTCTACCTGTAACTTTGATGTTACTGTTTTGGACAACGAACTTCCAGTTGCTGTTTGCCAAGATATAACCGTGGACCTTGACCCTGTAACAGGAATGGCTACCATTACTGCTGCCGACGTGGACAATGGTTCTAACGATAACTGTGGCATCGCCTCTATGAGCTTGGATGTATCTTCGTTCGATTGCTCTATGACAGGTGCAAATACAGTAGTATTAACGGTTACCGATAACTCTGGTAATTCATCTACCTGTACTTCTACCGTTACCGTTCAGGACGTTACCGCTCCTGAGGTATTCTGTGTAGGAGGATTTGGAGTCTTCACAGAGTCTGAGGATTTTGAAGGCGCATCTCTCCCTTCAGGTTGGTCAACTGTAATTGAAGCTGGAAGCCAAGACTGGACTTTTGGTTCGGGTATAATGCCGGGCGGAGCAGCTTTCCCTACCAATGCTGCAATCTTTGATGATGATGCCGCTGGTAATGGTCAGGTAAACCTTGCAAGATTACTATCTCCAGTTTACGACCTTACTAGCGCAAGCAACGTGCAACTTTCTTTTGACTATTCAGTTCAAGATTTTATTGGCTTCGGAACATTTGAAGTTGAAGTATGGGATGGAGCCGCATGGCAACAAATATTGTTTGTAGACAACACAGATCAAGCTCCTATAAACAGTGGTGATATCGATGTTTCTGCATTCGCAAACCCTGCGTTCCAAGTACGTTACACCTACGATGACGAAGGTGACTGGGCTTGGGGAGCTGGAGTTGATAACTTCTTGTTGAGCTATGAAGCTGCTTCTGGTGGAGGTCTTGACGTTTACCTTGATGCAAACGGTATGGCTAGTATAGATCCTAACGATCTTGTTACAGGCGTTAACGAAGCTTGTGGTTATACTATTACTGCTGGCGGTGCAGGTGGAGGAACTATGGGCTCACTTTCAACTTTGTTTGCCTCAAACAATGGTGGCAACCCAGGCGGCGCTGTTTATTTTGACATAACTGTTGGTCCAAGCGATTTGGAAGTAACTGATATTGATGTAAACACAGCTGAGGCAGGCTCATTCACAATGGATATATACACTTTGGTTGGTACGTATGTAGGTAATGAAGCAAACCCAGGCGCTTGGGGTGCTGCAGCAGCGAATGCTTCAGGAACTGGCGCTGGCGTTGATACACCATCAAATGCTGTATTAGCATCTTCTATTACCCTAACTGCAAATACCACTTATGGTATGGCGTTGGTTCTTGATGGAACTCATGCTCATGCATATACCAATGGAGATGGAAGTAATCAGAACTTTTCAAATGCTGATATGTCTATGGCTTTGGGAGCTGCATCCAATGTACCGTTTACCACACCTATTTTCGCTCCACGCGTATTCAATGGAGCCATCCATTATACAACTAGCGGTGGTTCGGGTCTAGATTTTACTTGTGCAGATCTTGGCGAGAACATTGTTGAGGTAACCGTTACAGATGACAGTGGAAACTCTTCAACCTGTATGGCGGTGGTAAATGTTATAGACAACATTGCACCAATACTTGTTTGCCAAAACGCTACAATTGAATTGGGCCCAGACGGCACAGCTACTGTTGATCCAATGGCCTTATTGGCCAGTTTGCCAACTACATACGAAGTAATGGTAATTGGGAGTGATAATTCATCTGGTTTCGAAGGCTTTACAGACTTTACAGTGAGCGTTACTGAAGCTGCAGCTGTTACATTTGATTGGGATTATACAACAAACGATGATCCTGGTTTCGATAGCTTCGGATATTTGTTGAATGGTACATACACCCAATTGACAAATCCCGGATTAGGAAATCAATCAGGTAGCGCTGCTGTTGCTGTTGCTCCAGGCGATGTGTTTGGATTCCGTTCTCAAACCGACGATAACTTACTTGGAAATAACGAAACTGTTATCAGTAACTTTATGCCAGGTTTTGAAGGTCAGTTCGATCCAGCCAACTGGAACTTAACTTTAACTGACTCTGATGGAGATGCATTCTTCACGGAGATTCCTGGAGGTCCGTTGTCTTTTGATGCCTGCGGTATAACAATCTTGGCTGTTGATGTGCCTACCGTTAGCTGCGCTGATATAGGAACACCAATTACAGTAACAGTATTTGCAAGTGATGCCAGCGGAAATATTGCAGCTTGTACTTCAGTAATTACCGTGGTTGATCTATTGGCTCCAGTACTTACTTGCCCAGCAGATCAAACTGTTGATCCGGGAGCTGGTAACCTGTTCTACATCTTGCCTGACTATATTGCAACTGGCGAAGCAACTGCAATTGACAACTGTACAGATCCTGTAACACTCACTACTCAAGTTCCCGCTCCGGGCACGCCATTGTCTGATGGAACTTACACCATCACAATGACCGCCACTGACGAGTATGGAAATACTTCAA
>NZ_VORT01000029.1 GCF_007997155.1 Aequorivita antarctica
AGAGTAACCAATATAGATTTTATGGTACTTTTTCGAATAAAGAATATATGTAACGAATTCTTCCATAAAAAAATCCCCATAGAATTTATTCTTGGGGATTTAAGTAGCGAGAGGGGGGCACGATCCCCCGACCTCCGGGTTATGAACCTTGACATTAATATGAGTAATTTTAATAAACATCCCTTAGATCAATGACTTACAGCTGCTTTCATTTTTTTTGATATTATTAAAAACTATCTAAAATCAAATTATTCTGTACCTATTCTGTACCCTTTTTTAAAATGTTTGATTATCTTTATGTTATTATAATTATGTGATATTATGGCCGCTATAAAAATTGTGAGACGCAAGAATAAGCAAAGAAAGGATGGTTCAGCACCCTTGGCTTTGCGCATTAGTAAAGATTACAAAACTAATTATTGCTTTTTAGGGCAATATGTACTAGAAAAGGATTGGGATGATGAGCAGGGAAAAGTAAAAAGGACGCATCCTAATTCATTAAAAATGAACAATTTCTTAATGACTAAATTAGTTGAGGCGAATAATATTTCCTTTGAAATCAATGATGGCTTTTCAAGTAAGGAAATGAAGAAAAAGGTGAAAGGAGTCAGAGCGGGAGAATCATTTTTTGCGGTTGCCGTAAATAGAATTCAAAGTAAGTATGACCGGGGTATTTTTTCTGTGGCCAGATCGGAATTATCAATCCTTTATAATTTAGAAGAATTTTTAAATCTAAGAACTTCTTTGTCAAAAGCCCAAAATATTATAGGCATTCAAGAAAGAAGAAGAACCCGTATCAGTCGAGGCAGAAAATATGAGCACTCATTTATGGATTCTGTCGCCCATTTTAAAAAAAACAAGACACTCAGTTTCCAAGATATTGATGAGGCTTTCATCGAGAAATATAAAACTTTTTGCTCCGTATATCTTAACCAAAAAACACGGACCATAACCAATCAACAGATTTATTTAAGAACTCTCTTTAATCTTGCCATAAAAGAAGGTATTGTTGCTTCAAAATACTATCCATTTGCTGGGGAAAAAATAAAAATAAGAATAGGATCAAGCAATAAAATTGGTTTGACCATAGAAGAAATAGAGCTTATAGAGGGTTTAGAACTTGAAAACTATTCTGTTATATGGCATACTCAGAATATTTGGCTTGTAGCTTTTTATTTTGCTGGAATCCGTATTTCCGATTTACTCCAACTCAAATGGGCTGACTTTAAGAATGACCGATTGTTTTATATAATGAAAAAAAATGAAAAACCCGTAAGTCTCAAAATTCCAGAAAAGGCTATGGCTATTCTAACACTCTATAAAAAAACCATAAAAGAAAATAATGGTTATGTTTTTCCTTTTTTGAAGGATGTGGATCCATCTAATTTAGAAGAGATTTATGTGAAAAAAAGAAATGCCACAAAACTTTTTAATAAATATTTGAAGCGTATTGCACTACTTTGTGATATAGACAAAAACCTATCTAATCATATAGCACGGCATAGTTTTGGAAATATTGCTGGAGATAGGATTCATCCTTTGATGCTTCAAAAGCTGTATCGTCATAGCGATCTCAAAACGACCTTAAACTACCAGGCCAACTTTATCAATAGAGATGCAGATGATGCATTGGATAGCGTTATAAATTTTTAAAATAATCAAAGTACTGAAGTGCCTGCGGTGTAATTAGGCTATTCCTTTTTAATGTAGCCCAACGTTTTGGGCTTTGCGTTGGTGGGCTTTTGAAACCGAAAACTGTCTGCCAGCACCAAAGTTTATTAATTGCTCAAATGTTTCTAATCTCACTGTCCGCCCACTAACGCAAAACCTGTGTTAGGCGTAGTTATTCTATCCATGCCAGAATTGTTTCAAATACGGTATATCTCTCGTGACTTAGTTCTAATTGTCTTTCGTAACACCTCATGTGAGAAGCAAAATATTCCAATTTAGTTTTTTCAAATAATTTTTTATATTTCTCTATAGCCATTTTAAAATTATAAGCTCTTACTAACTCATTTTGAATTTCCTCAGACGAAGTTTTTACACACTCAATTCCATAATGTTGCAAAAACGTCTCAGGATCATATGTCAAAATGTTCTTTTCTTTTTCTAAATCTCCTAAACGAAAATAGTCTGAGTTGTTTATTAAATCATTTATCTCACCATCCTTTTCAGGGTTTTCCAATAAGAAGTTGTCGACGTCATCAAAAGTCTGAATATCTAAACTGGTCAATTTCCTAACGCTTTCCAAGAAAATAAAAGTCGAATCCGTTTGAGAGTCAATTAAAGTTTCTTTTTCTAAAGCCAATTCTATCTCGGCATCACTTCCTTCCTTCAGAATATTTTTTATTTGTATCAATGAAGAACTATTTTCAATATCAGCTGGGGAGCAATAATCTGAATTCGACACGATTTTAATTCCACTGTCATCGTAAACTTGAGCCACAAAACGCGTACAAAATTGCCGCGTCTTTTCATTTGCTTTTTCTAAGATGTCAAGATACGATTTCATGAGTTCGTGTCTAGAAGCATAAGACATTCCTACCTTTACTGCTGCCTTGGCTAACCCGGATTCAAGGAAATGTACTTCTTTTGGTGACTTAAATCTCATAACAACCGCATCATCTTGGTTTTCGAAAATTAATCTCTGTGGGTTTACAGACTGGACACCAAATGCATTCGATTCAAGACAACTTTTATTTCCTTTATATACTAAAGCATGAGAATAATTACTTTTCGCGTATTCTCTTATTTTTAGACAAGTTCTGTCATTGCTTCTTGTTAAAATGATGTCCCCATACTTTAACTTGTCTAAGTCTATAATATATTTCATTTTGTATTTATTTCTTTCCGTTAGCAAGATGAGAATACATGTCTTTTATCTTTTTCTTTTTCTCTTCGGTCATCGCTTTACCTAACAGTTTTTTATAAAATCCTGATTCGAGAAAGTATGTTTTTGTTCCGATGTAAAAATAGTCATTGATAAAGTCATTGGATATTTCGATCACATTCATCATTCCAATGAGATCGTCTGGCTGAAATATGATAGTTGTGTCATCCAAGGGATTATCATCATATTTAATAAATTGTTCCCTGAAGTCACCGGGAATACTGCCAACATGGGCAACTAACTTATAAAGTTGATCCAATATTAGAGCTTGAAACATCGAATTATTATGATTTTTACTTATCATCGTTTCTACGGTTTTTTGGTAGATTAATGATAATTTGTGTGTGTGCTTAGCCTCAACGCCAGTTAGTGAAAGGTAAGCTTTACAAAACACTTCAACATAAAATATTAGATTGTGAAATAAAGCAGGTGAAAGCGTACTTAAATATCCGAATCCGTAAGAGTCTACGTCATATACTTTTTCATTTTGAACAGTTGCAATCGCTTTTTCTAATAGGAGTTTCACCACTGTGTATTGATTTACACAAGAGTTAACAGCACGATTCGTGGTCGCCCTATTTTTTGCAACTAAACCGTAAGTACTAATCCAGACATATCCGAATTCACTTTCCGAGATGTGAAGTTTTCGAAGACTGTCAAAGTGGAAATATTTTTCTGTAAAGTCTTCGTAATTAATTTTTAATGCCTCAAGCAAGCCAATAAAATAGTCTCTTTCAGAAAATCTAAATTGATAAGCAAATAATTCTCGTTGGGTAAATCGATCAATTAATTCATCCAAGTCACTCTGTTTGGAGATAAGGACATACTTTTCGTCTTTGTCGGATATAAATTCCATTTATTATGTAATATCTTTCTGTCGGGGATAATTACGCCTAACGTTAAGTATAACCGCAGTTACGGAATTAAATTTATTGTTTTTCGGATAAGCACCGACGGTAGCAATTACGCGTGGATTCGGACGCAGTCGAATCCGCCGTAATTGCGGTTATACATTGTGCCTGTTGCACAAGTTACCAATTTTCCTTAATTTCATGGTATGCAAGGAAAAAAGATCTACCAAGAAAAGCTCTTCAACGATTTCCGTTTGAGTGAGCGCGTTCCAGCGCACAATTTTTATCGA
>NZ_VORT01000002.1 GCF_007997155.1 Aequorivita antarctica
TTCATTAAATAAAATGAAACCAACAGAATTTGAAACTTATGTTGATAGCTTAACCAATAAGCATAAACCAAAATATAAGATAAACTATTAACCAGAAAAAAGGCAACCTTAATCAGGCAAGCTCAAACCATCAACCATCAACCATCAACCAACCAACCAACCAACTAATGAATGTACTAATCATTGAAGACGAAAAACCTTCCGCTCGCTATCTTCAGCGTATGCTTGAGAAACAGGATGTGAAAGTGAACCAAATGTTGCACAGTGTGGAAGAAGCTGTGAATTGGTTCCAAAACAATCCACATCCAGATCTTATTTTTCTTGACATCCAGTTGAGCGATGGCCTTTCTTTTGAGATTTTTGATATTGTTGAAGTGAATAGCGCCATCATTTTCACCACCGCTTTTGATGAATATGCGCTTCAAGCCTTCAAATTGAACAGTATAGATTATTTACTGAAACCGATTGACGAAGATGAATTACAGGCTGCTGTTAAAAAATACAAATTCCTAAAACCTGCAACCCAAAATGTACAGTTCAATTTTGAAGATATCAAAAAACTGCTCGTTAATCCTATGGAACGCGACTACAAAAAACGTTTTACCACAAAAATTGGGCAGCATATAAAAATGATATCTGTAGATGAAATTGAGTGTTTCTATTCTGAAAATAAAGGTACATACGCACATACAGTGGACGGACGTGATTATCTTTTGGAAACTACGCTAGAACAGTTGGAACAGGAACTTTCACCCGAAACGTTTTTCCGTATTAGCCGGAAATTCTATATAAACATAAATTCAATAAAAGATATAATTTCTTATACCAATTCTCGACTTCAACTAAAATTGAACAGTTACAAAGTTCAAGAAGTAATTGTTGCTCGTGAGCGTGTGAAGGATTTTAAACTCTGGCTGGAATAACTTTATTTTTTCTTTTTGTCAACTTCAATTCTATTTTCCTGAAATGAAGATGGTAAAAGCTTCGGGATAAATTTCACTAAAAGGGGTAAAAGTACTGTTCCGCCTGGAAGCAAGAATATGGTGAGTGACGGAATGGTTTTGCAAACATCTAGCAATTGTTCTTTCACTTTTGTTTTTTCCTCAGCAGACAGATCGCGCACAGTGGAGTGGCCCAAAAGGACCACCAACTCACCGCTTTCCTCTAGCTCGCGTGCTAAGCGGTCTTTATTCCTTATAATCAAAAGCTTAACCGTTGCGGCAGATTGCTTGTAAAACTGCTTCACAGGATTTGAATATTCAAAAAGAAGGATTTTTTCGGTATATCTTTCTGAAAACATAGCCAAGTCAGAAAGACTTTTCCGCAGTTCCTCTTCAGAAAGATTTAGCGTTACCAATAATTGTTGCAAAAACTGCTGTTCGGAAGGGTCAAGTTTTAAATCTTCCCAAACTGTGAGGTAACATAGGTCCAGTATATATTTTTTTTCCAAGGAATCCTCATCATTGTCTAAATAATTGAGACTATCTAAAAAAGTTGCAGAACCACCTTCGCTTTCATCAATTATATATCCCGATGAGGTTTCAAAAAGTTCAATCAACAACTTGTCGTATTTTGATTTTTTCTTTTTGGACTTTAAAGTGTAAAAACAAGCAGTCAGCACAATGGTTTCTTGCTGTCTGTAGTATTTTTTAGCTGAATTTGGATCTTTTTGCCAATACTTATAGGACAGTATATCCAGATAGAGCAGGGCATGGGTAAGCAGGGAAATTGTGTTTTTCTTTAAAAGTGAATTGGCCGACTGCAAGCGAGCAGACAATATATGCTCTAATGAGTTTGAAGGGCTATGCGAAAGTGAAAATTTTTGAAAGAAGCCCGTTTTTCCCTTTTCAAGTTGATTGTAAAACAGCAAAATATTACTGATGGCTTCCTCATAAGAGCTATTTTTGTTTGTTTGAAAAAACTGAAATAGCAATGCATGAAATAGATTTATTTTAGTAATCTCTTCTTTGGTAAGTTTCAAATTGCCAAGAGATTTTTTGGGCAGGGCGGAAACAGAGACTCCATAAATGAAACCGGTTTGTTTTAAGGCTTCATAAAACTGGTGGTTGTTTTTAAAGGCATCTATAAGTTCTTCTTTTTCAAAAAGATTCAGAAATTTTAAAATCCAATCGGATGCAGAAGGGTTCATTGAATTATTTATGGTTATTTTAGGGCTCTTAAACCACAGTTTTCCTTGTTAACAAAAGATTAACGCTTTTATAAAAACCATGAACTTACAATTAAACGTAAGTATAGCGAACAAGTAAAAATAATTAATTAAAACCAACAAAAAAGATGAAAAAATCAAAAATTTTTGCAATAATCGGTGGACTCGGTATAGCCACACTATCGATATTTTTAATATCGGCAGATCACATTGATGCACCGTCTGTTACAGGTACAAAAGCAGATATTACAGACTTTTATGCCTTTCAGGGATCGAACAGCAGTAATTTTGTTTTTGCTGCTAACGTACAAGGGCTTTTACCTCCAGGGACACCTACAGACCAAGCAACGTTTGACGAAACCATATTGATTGAGTTCAATATAGATTACAACAATGATCTTAAAGAAGACTTAGTGATCCAAGCCATAAAGCGTGGTGACTCTATGTATTTCTTTGGTCCTTCGGCTCCAGCTTTTAGCGGTTCGGAAGGTATTAAAAGTATTATTGCTACTTCAGCGCCTAACAGTGTAAAGATTTCTACTAGAGACGATGTTCAAATAGCAGATAAAAACGGAATGAAGTTTTTTGCGGGGCCTCGGGAAGATCCTTTCTTCTTTGACTTTAATAAGTATAACGAAGTTCTTGCAGGAACAGCTACAGGTTTTGATAATCCAGGTGACGATACTTTTGCAGGTAAAAATGTTTTAAGTATAGTAGTTGAATTTCCAAAATCCATGCTTCCCAATGGAACTGCAGGCGTAAATCCGTTTGCCTCCAGCACTCCTATGTATAATGTTTGGGTGGAAACCAAAAGAAAACAATAAGAATTGCTAACCTTAAAAAATTATAAAAAGATGAAAACATTTAAATATATAACCCTTTTTGCCGCAATAACAACATCACTATTGTTTGTGCAATGTAAAGATGAAGACGATAACGTAATTATTAATGCTACCTGCTCAGATGGAATATTGAATGGGAACGAAACGGGCATTGACTGTGGAGGAACGGCTTGTTTGCCTTGTGGCGAAGTACTGGATTTCAGTGGAACCTATATACAGGAAGATCAAATGGGTCGTCCAGGTATCAATACCGTATTTGGATCTACTGGTTTTAAGGATGCCTTTAACGTAACTGTGCCTTCTGAAATGCAGGCGGCATTCCAAAGCAAGTTCCAGACGAACCTTCTTACATTGAATGCAGGTTATACAACAAATGCTTTAGGCTTAAATGCAGAAGTATTTACAACAGTACTTTCAAACGATGTATTGTGGTTGGCACAAACTGGAATAACCACCTATTTCAACGGAACCGAAATATTGACAGGAAGAGCATTGAGTGATGACGTAATAGATGTATCGTTATTGTTGATTTTTGGTGGTCCTGATGGAACCGAAAATCCTACTTTGACAAGCGATGGAGTACCAGCTAATGATGTTGCTTTCTCCAGCACTTTCCCTTATATGGTTGGACCATTTTAATTAGGTTGATTTTAATTCAAAAAAGAGAACGTTTTGTTCTCTTTTTTGGTTTAAAACGTATTTTAAAAAAAGCGCAACCAAAAAAAATATTTTAAAAAGATGAAAAAGATAATAACATTACTACTTGTCGCAGTTCTTTTTGGATGTCAAGAAAAGCCCAAAAATATTACTGACAGTAAAGATTACGACCCCTATTTGATTACGAACAATACTCCTTCCAAAGATCTCATTCAGGAAGAGTTTGAGTATTGGCAGAAAGAATTCGATAACGATTCTACACATTTGATGGAAATGAGCCGTTTGTCAGGCATTCACGCAGCAATGTTTGCAAGCTCAGGAGATATTACCGAATTGAAAACTTCGGAAAAACTCATTAAGAAATCGCACGATGTTTCGGCTAGAAACAAAGATTCCTATTTGCGAAGTTTAGCGCATAATTACGTCTCGCAACATCGTTTTAAAGAAGCACAGGTTTTGCTGGATAGCGCATATACTTATCCCGATAATCATAAAGATACCGAAATGATGCTTTTTGATGTTGCAATGGAAATGGGTGAATACAGCCGTGCAGATACTTTATTGGGAAAAATTAAAGACCCAAAAGATTTCAATTATTTAATTCGTTTGGCGAAATGGAGCGATCACAATGGCAATCTTGATGCAGCTATAAAATATATGGAACAGGCTAAACAAATAGCTGAAGAGCGCGACAATAAAGGGTTAAAGGTTTGGGTATATAGCAACATTGGCGATTTTTATGGCCATGCCGGAAGACTTCAGGATTCATACAATAGCTATTTGAAAACCTTGGCAATTGAGCCAGACAATCATTATGTGAAAAAACAACTTGCGTGGATGGTTTATTCTTCTGAAAGAAACACCAAAGAAGCAAATCGCATTTTGGATTCCGTAATGGTAAACCACAAAGCGCCTGATTATTACCTTTTAAAAGGGCAAATAGCAGCATATGAAGGCAATACTTCCGAAGCGAACAAAGAATACGATATGTTCATAAAGGCGACGGAAAACCCTGATTATGGAGGAATGTACAATGCTTATCTCATAGATCTTTACGCAGATCTTGAGCCGCAAAAAGCACTGAAATTAGCAGCAAAAGAAATTACAAACCGCGCTACACCGGAAACATATCAGTTATTAGCGTATTCACAATTAAAAGCTGGCGACAAAGAAGCTGCACTGAAAACAATTGAGGAATATGTAGAAGGCAAAACTTCGGAGCCGAAAGCACTCTTTCACTCCGCTTTGATTTATAAAGCAAATGGGATGAAGGATAAAGTGGCTTCTTTAAAAGAAGAATTGATGGGTGCTGCTTATGAATTGGGACCGGTAAAATCTAAAGAAATAGAAAGATTATAATAAATTGAAAACCAACCTTACACTTTTTACGTAAATAGAGTTGAGGTTGGTTATCTATCAAGAAGTTGATAGATTTTACAAAACCGGTTTTCCGGTTTTACAGAGTTTTTTGTTAGTTGAAGCGTCCGCCATTATTGGCGGGCGCTTTTTTATGGACTCCTTTTTACCACGACTGCATGAATTTTCTGATAAATTCATGCAGTCGTGTCTGTCCTTATAAAAAAAACCTGAACGAGTCTGTCCAGGTTTTTAATTCAAGTTATTATTTCTTCTTAAATGGTTATCATTCCCAAGGTATATAATTGGGAGAGGGTAGGTGTTTCGCTTCCGCCTTCAGGCTCTAAGGTTATTCCAAAAGCCTCAGGAGTTGGGAAGTTTACAAACTTATAGATTCCTTCGCCAGCTTTATTTTGGGAAGCGATCAAACCAACGCTGGTTGGAGTAAGCGGTTCCATTTTGAGGGACCACACTTGGTAAACCTTTCCGCGGGGGGGAGTAGGTAAACCTTTAACATCTATATAAGCCACATTTTCCTTTTTGTTCAAATATACCTTGGCAAAAGCTTCGGGCGCAACTGCTTGATTTCCCGGAAGCGTATATGCTTGGTAATCTTTAGATCTTAAAACCTCAAGAATTTCGTTGTTTTCAGCAAGTTGATTTTCAAAAGTTGAATTTTCTTCCTTTAAAACCGTGTTTTCGATTGTAGTTACTTGTATTGAATTGTTTAAATCATTAGTTTGCTTCAACATCCACAAAATTCCGCCCATAAACAAGATGGCAGCAGCCCAGCCTGTGATTGTTGGCCAATTAAGGGTTCTTACTTTATTGTCTCCTAAATCTTTTACATTTCTAATTGAGTTTAAAATATAGGTCCAAGACATTGCCTGTACTGGTGGTGCTACTGTTTCGGCTAGGTGCAAGAGAGACTCTTCAATAAGTTCAATTTCACGCTTCACTTCGGGATGCGCGGCAATTGCTACTTCCACTTCAATAGCTTCCTCTGGTGACAATGCGCCACATACGTAAAGCTCTAAATTTCCTGATGCTATGATTTCTTCTGGGGTCATAATATTTTATCCTAAAACCATTACCCGCAATTCATTGATGCAGGTTCTGTTTCTTGTTTTTATTGTTCCTAACGGTATATCCAGTGTTTTTGAAGCCTCTGCCTGTGTGAACCCTTTAAAATATAAAAGATCAATTATCTTAATACACGCAGGTTTAAGGGCATTCACAAACTTTTTTAATCCAATGGCGTTTGTCGCTATGTTTAAACTATCTGAGGATGATAATATATCTACGAAGTTAGTGGTACTTAGGTTTTTTCTGGAATTTTTAAATGCTTTGGAACGGGTTTCGTCTATAGCCGTATTTCGTGCAATATTTAAAAGCCACGTAAAGAAACGACCTTTATTGACAGAATATGAAGAAGCATTATTCCAGACTTTTATGAAAACATCCTGCAACAATTCTTCTGCAGTATTTTCGTCCAAAACAATACTATAAATGATACCATAGGTGGCTTCGCTATACATTGTATACAAACGTGAAAAAGCTTTTTCGCTTCCGTTTTGCATCTCTATAATGAGATCGTTGGGTTGTTCCATAGAACTTTTTTTTGAGAGTAAAAGTAATGAAATTATTACTTTGGAACTTAAAGAGTTTTTGATTGTTCTGTAAAATAGGTAGTATTTTAAATATAGATATGTTAAATTTCCTTTGTATTTTAAGATAAAGTTGTGAAAAAAATATTTTTTAATAGCTTTACAAAAACTTAACCTGCTAAAAACTAATATTAATCCAAACAAATCAAAAAAAATGAAAAAAGTTACCCGGAGTTTCTTCCTGGCAATTATGTTGGTGTTTTCGGGCACTATGATTGCACAAAACTTTTCAGGAGTGATCAACAAACAGTTGAATCATTTTCTAGAGCAAAATGAATTATTGCCACAAGATGTTCAGTGGCAAATAACAAGTGAATCTGTTAGTAAGACAAGTGGTATTCAGCACTTATATTTCAGACAATTATTAAACGGAATCGAAATTTATGGAACCGAATCAGGCATCCATACTTTAGCGAACGGAGAAGTAATTTCAAAAGACAACAAATTTATAAAAAGTACTGCAGAAAAATTGTCAGGATCCAACCAACCTGGACTTACTGCTGCACAAGCAGTACAAGCTGCAGCTATGCAACTGGGATATTCTATCAACGGTTCCCTGTCTGTACTGGAAGGTTCTAGAGGAATTGCCAAGGAAACATTGCTTAGTGATGGCGGAATTTCTTTAAGCCCGATACCTGCAAAATTGATGTATGCTCTTTCAGAAACTGACCAATTGGTTTTATGCTGGGATATTTCAATTCAGGAAAAAAGCCAACAAGACTGGTGGAGCCTAAGAGTTAATGCAACTACAGGCGAGATTGTAAATAAAGCGAACTGGATGGTTAGTTGTGCAATTCATCACGATCATAGTAATGACGTGAAAGAGATGAACTTCAACACCAATTTATATGATATTCCAAATTATGCTGAAGTTGTGGCTAACCAACCTGCGGCCTGTACAGAATGTTATGAAGTTATAGCATTACCACTTGAAAGCCCATATTACGGAGCGCGAACCATTGAGGTTCAACCTGCAGATGCAACTGCCTCACCGTTTGGATGGCATGATACCAATGGTGCTGCTGGTGCTGAATTTACTACAACACGTGGAAACAACGTAAACGCATACGAAGATGGGAACAACTCGGGCTATCAACCAGATGCAGGATCAAATTTGGAATTTACAGGCTATCCTTTTAGTCAAATTTATACTAATGGAAACCAATATGAGGACGCTGCAATAACCAACCTATTCTATATGAACAATGTTTTTCATGACATTATGTATCAATATGGTTTTGATGAGGTGAGTGGTAACTTTCAAGAAAATAACTATGGAAACGGTGGCGCCGGAAGTGATTCTGTAAATGCAGAAGCACAAGATGGTTCAGGTAGTTGTAACGCTAACTTTGGAACTCCTCCAGATGGTAGTAACCCAACAATGCAAATGTACATTTGCAATGATAAAGATGGTGATTTTGACAACTTGGTAATTCTTCACGAATATGGTCATGGAATTTCAAACCGTTTAACAGGAGGTCCTAATGCATCTAATTGTTTGCAAAACCAAGAGCAGATGGGAGAAGGATGGAGTGACTTTTTCGGAGTAATATTGACTATTGAGCCTGGTGATGTAGGCACAGATTCTCGTGCCGTAGGAACCTACCTTTTTGGCCAAGGCCAAGGAGGTGGTGGTATTCGTGATTACCCATACAGTACAGATATGGGCGTGAATCCACAGACGTATGATTTTATTAAAACAGCAGCCGTTCCTCACGGAGTAGGCTCTGTTTGGGCACAAATGCTATGGGAAGTAACCTGGGCATTAATTGATGAGCACGGAGTTGATCCAAACCCATACAATTTTACAGGTAATGTTAACCAAGATGCTGGAAACATTCAAGCATTGGCATTGGTTACCGAGGGTATGAAATTGCAACCTTGTAGTCCTGGTTTTGTAGATGGTCGTGATGCAATTTTAGCCGCAGACCAAGCTCTTTATGGTGGTGCGAACGAATGTTTACTTTGGGACGCATTTGCAAAAAGAGGTTTAGGTTACAGTGCAAGTCAAGGATCTTCTGGAAGCAGAAGTGACGGAACTCAAGCATTTGACACTCCTTCACAAACAGCTACTTTATCTGTTTTGGAAGAAGTTTGTGCTACTTCTGATGTACTGACTGGTTTAACGGGAGGAACTCCTAGTGGTGGTACTTATAGTGGGCCTGGAGTTACTGATGATGGAAATGGATCTACATTCACATTTGATCCAGCAGCAGCAGGTGTAGGTGTTCACACTATTACTTATGATGTTCAAGCTGGCCCTTGCTCTATAGCATCATCCGCCACAGATACTATAGAAGTATTATCAGTACCTGCTGGACCAACTACTACAGGAGTAACAGATTTCTGTGTTGGTGATCCCGTAACCGTAACAGCTACGCTAAACGACCCTAACAACGTAATCAGATGGTTTGATGCCCCAACAGGAGGTAACTTCCTTTTTGAAGGTACATCATATACGTTTACACCAACAGGGACTATAGATGTATATGCACAGGAAAGTGCTCCTGGACCATTGTCAAAATTGGTTATTTCAGAGATCAGTTTGGAATCCCCTGATAGATTTGAAATTCAAAATGTAGGTGTAGCTACTGATTATACCGGCTATAAAGTTGCAGTTAGTGATACTCCATATGCTGATATTAATACTGTAAATACAATAGTGAAAACCCTTGGAAATATGGGTGCAAACACTGTTGTTGATTGGAATGACGATTCGGGTGCAGGATATTGGGGTAATAATTTATTCTGGGACAATTCTGGAACAGGATGGATATTGATTTTAGATCCAAGTGGAGATGTAGTTGATTCCGTATTCTGGAATTTTAGTGCTGGTGAAATCGCTGGTTTTAACGTTACAGTCTCAGGTTTTAATGTTACCGCCGCTGATCTTGATTGGAATGGTACAGGTGCTTCTCTGGTTTCAGAATGCGGTTCTGATTCTTTCAGGAGAACTGGTGATACAGATTCTGCAGCAGACTGGTCTGGAACTTGTGAAACCTCAGATTTTGGCACACCAAACAGCGATATTAATTTAGGAGCTTCAGGTTGCGCAGGCGAACGTACGCTTACCGAAGTTATCGCTGAAACAGTAGACCCTGTGATTACTTGTCCTGCCGATGTTACCGTTTCGGTACCTTCTGGTCAGCAATATACATTGCCAGATTACACAGGTGATGCATCTGCAACAGACAACTGTAACCCAGACCCAGTTATAACACAAGTCCCTGTCGCAGGAACTATGGTTGGTGTGGGTGTTACAACCATGACAATGACTGCAACCGATGCTGCAGGTAATGACGATACGTGTACTTTCACAGTTACTGTGGATGAATTAATAGGAATTGGCGAAAATGAATTTGCCAACAACTTGTTGCTTTATCCAAACCCAACTACTGGTGAACTCACACTGAAAAATAATACAACAGCACAATTGAGCAACCTAGTCATTACGGATGTGAAAGGTAGAATTATTAAAAATATAGACCTTTCCGAAGCTGGTTTAGAAACCAATTTCTCATTGGATGACCTTGCAACAGGAATGTATTTTGTGAAAATAAATGCTGAAAACACAAGTGTTGTAAAACGCATTGTGAAGCTATAGTAAATTAAATATTCAATTTTTTTAGAAACCCACGTCATTTTTTTTGACGTGGGTTTTTTTAAACACTCCATTTCAATAACTTTGACAGATGAAAAAAATTCTATTCCTCGCTGGGAGCAACAGCAGTAAATCCATCAATTATAAACTTATTGTTTTTACGGCTTCTCAATTTGCAGAACAGACAGTTCAAATTATTAAACTAACAGACTTCGATCTCCCCATGTTTGGTGAAGATATTGAACGCGAAAAAGGTTATTCCGTAGATTTGAAAATGCTTTACAACAAAATAAAAGATGCCGAAGCGCTCGTTATTTCAGTAAACGAACACAATGGAACGGTTTCAGCATATTTCAAAAACACAATTGATTGGCTTTCAAGGCTAGATCGAAACTTTTTGGAAGATAAAAAAGTATTGTTGATGAGCACTTCCAATGGAAAACGCGGCGCTGCATCGGCTTTAGAATATACAAAAAATGTGCTTCCAAGATTTGGAGCTACCGTTGTTGAAAGCTTTAGTTTCCCTTCCTTTTCAGAGAATTTTTCTGAAGAAACCCAGTCAATTTCAAATGAAATTCTGTTATTGGGATTTACCGATGTACTCCAAAATTTTATGCATCAAATTGAGCAATAATGCGAGCTGTAAAGAAATATCCTTTTTCTTTAACTGAAGATTCTAAAAATTGCTTGCTCCAATGGGCGCAGCAGTTTGAAGAAGTTGTTTGGCTGGACAGCAATAACTATTCGCAAAACCATGAAACCTATCAAGCAATTCTTGCGGTTGATGCCTTTACGGCCTTAAAAACCGATTCCCAAAATGCTTTTAATAAGCTGAAGGAATATCAAGCCATTACGGCTGACTGGATTTTTGGATATCTTTCCTACGATCTTAAAAACGATATGGAAAAACTTCATTCCAACAATTTTGATAGTCTAGATTTTCCCGATTTGTATTTTTTCGAACCAAAAAAAATGTTTCTTTTTTCTGAAAATAGTGTTGAAGTGCTTTATTTGAATATGGTTGCCGATGAAATGGAAGCGGATTTCAATGCTATTTCTGAAATTATCCAACAACCCGAGGAATCCGAAATCTCAACGACTATAAAAATAAGCATCCGAACTTCCAAAGACAGTTATCTTCAGAAAGTGGGAGAGGTGCTTGAACATATTAAACGTGGAGATATATATGAAGTGAACATCTGTCAGGAATTTTATTCCGAAGATGTTGAAATCAATCCGTTGGAAACATTTCTTCACCTTAATAAAATTTCAAAGCCACCCTTTTCAGTTTTTCTGAAGCTGAACAATTTTTTTGCGCTTTCAGCTTCACCAGAGCGCTATATAAAAAGAACTGGAACCTCTGTTATATCCCAACCCATAAAAGGAACGGCAAAGCGTTTAAAAGATAAAGAGGAAGATATAAAAATGGCTCAGCAATTGGCCAAAGATCCCAAAGAGCGCAGCGAAAATATAATGATTACAGATTTGGTGCGAAATGACCTTTCTCGAATTGCCGAAAAAGGCAGTGTTTCTGTGGAAGAACTTTGCACCATTTATACTTTTGAACAAGTGCACCAAATGATTTCCACGGTTACTTGTAGCGTTGCGCAAAATACTTCCAGCGTTGAAATTTTAAGAAATACCTTTCCAATGGGCAGTATGACAGGTGCGCCAAAAATTTCTGCAATGCAAATTATTGAAGAAATAGAAGATGCCAAACGCGGACTTTACAGCGGTGCTATTGGTTATTTTTCACCTTCGGGAGATTTTGATTTCAATGTTGTTATAAGAAGCATTCTCTATAATTCTTCAAAAAAATACGTTAGTTTTTCTGTAGGTAGTGCCATTACCATTAATTCTATTCCCGAAATGGAATACGAGGAATGTTTGCTCAAAGCAAAAGCAATGCGGGAAGTATTGAATTCTGCTTTATGATGTTCGGAATTCATAAATAATTTTATTAGTCTTTACGCTTATAAACCGTACTTATTAGTCTTTACGCTTATAAATACACTTTATTAGTTTAAAAGCTAATAAATTTATATATTTGAATAAAATTATTAGGAATGAATTATTCAGTTATATCTGGAGATATTGTTTCATCAACAAGTTTAAGCGTTAAAGACAGCAAGTTTGTTGAAGACAACTTAAAAAATATGCTCATTGATCTAAGGCGAGAATTCAATGTCTATGGGCGCATCATAAAAGGTGATTATCTGGAATGTGTAGTCCCAAACGCCGCTGAAGGTCTGCAAGTAGCTTTGGCCATTAAAAGTTTTGTGAAAGCAATTCCCGTAGAAACCAAAAAATATAAAAAGGAAGACAACCGTGTAAAACAATTTAAAATACACGGAATAAGACTCGCAATAGGCTATGGCGAATTAAGCCGTTACAACCCCGAAGAAGGAGTGATTGACGGCGAAGCAATCTATTTATCGGGTCGTGAAATTAGCGGTGAAACCACATACAATAAGGAACGTATTGTTATAAAGAACACCTTGTTTTTTGCTTCAAAAAACGAAGATTTAAATAAAAATTTCCAACCTTTACTGGCTTTGCTGGACGTTTTGTTCAGTAAAGCAACATCAAGGCAATGCGAAGTTTTATATTTAAAACTAATGAACAAACAAGAGGAAGAAATAGCAAAACGCCTTGGTATAGGGCAATCTGCCGTCAATCAACATTCCACAAGCGTAGGCTGGAACGCTATTGATGAAGCTGTAAACTATTTTAAAATGGTGATTTCAAAGTAGAAGCTATGGGATTAAAAGAATTATTACTGCTCCAATTTATTGCGCATCTGTGTTTGGATTACTTTTTTCAGACCGGCAAATTGGCAAAGCAAAAAAATACAATCGGTTTTAAGAGTCTTTTTTTGTATTGGCACGCGCTGACGTGTTTTGCACTATCTTGGCTTTTCTCTTTGCAGTTTGGCTTCGCCTTAGCCGCGGCAATTATCGCCATAACTCATTTCCTGACGGACGGGTTTAAACGCCACCTCATCAGTAGTAAACATTTTGGGCGCTATGCATTTTTTATAGACCAAGCCATGCATTTGGCTATTATTGCGATAGTTGTAATGCTGTATTCTCAATGGCATGGAATACATCCTTCATTTGATATTGCCATCAATTTTAAATATTTACTGATGATAACTGGATATTTGGTGTGCCTAAAACCGGCCAATATATTTATAAGAGAAATTTTTAAAGTCACAGAAATACAGGTTAGCAGCGACAATGAAATGCCAAACGCTGGAAAGGTTATCGGTGTTTTAGAACGTATTTTAACAGTCACATTTATAATAGTTTCACAATATTCGGCGGTAGGCTTTTTAATTGCGGCCAAATCCATTCTGCGCTATGGCAATAATGAAACTTTAAAAACAGAATACGTGCTTATTGGCACTATGCTTAGCTTCGGAATTGCTGTTATCGCTGGAATTATTATTAATCTCTTTTAAAATAATCATATAATTGCTCGTTCGCTTCAAACAAAATATTGAAACTAATTTTTCTTTTTTAATAGGAAAAAAACTGCTTGTTGCTTGCAGCGGAGGGTTGGACAGTGTGGTCTTGACACATTTAATAAACCAAATAGATTGCGAGATTGCTTTGGCACACTGCAATTTTTCGCTCCGCGGAAAAGAAAGCGATGGTGATGAAATGTTTGTTATTGGCTTGGCAAAAAGCATAGAAATACCAGTATTTGCCGAAACCTTTGACACGAAAAAGTATGCCGAAGAACACAAAATTTCCACCCAAATGGCGGCGCGCGACCTTCGCTATAATTGGTTTTCCGAAATTTTAAAAGATTTTAAATACGAATATTTATTGACAGCCCACCATTTAGACGACGATTTGGAAACTTTTTTCATCAATCTCTCACGAGGAACAGGCTTAAACGGACTTATTGGAATACCGAAAAAAAACAATAAAATAGTCCGACCACTTTTAAGTTTTTCGCGTGTCGAAATTTTACAATATGCAGAACAAAACAATTTAAAGTGGCGCGAAGATAGTAGCAATAAAAAAACAGACTACCTTCGAAATAAGTTGCGTTTGGAAGTTTTGCCGCAATTCAAAGAGACTAATGAAGCGCTTTTGAAAAATTTTCAGAAAACACAGCAGAACATGCAAGCTTCACAGAATCTTATAGAAGATTACATGGCTTTAGTTTATAACTTGGTTGTTACAGAAGATACGGATTCCTATAAAATCAATATTCAAAAAATCAAAGAACTGCCGCATACCAGTGCATTACTTTATGAATTGTTGAATGGTTTCGGATTTACCGAATGGGAAGATATTTCGAATTTATTGGATGCGCAAACGGGCAAACAGATTTTGTCTAAGACGCATCGGCTTTTAAAGAATAGAAATGAACTATTACTAACAGCGATTGATTTAGAAATAAGGAATGATGAATTTTTAGTTTCCGAAAAAGGAATCAGTTCACCAATAAACTTAAAGATTGAAACATCAAAATATATAGGCGAAACCGAGAAAAACTTGATTTATGTTGCTTCTGAAAAATTAAAATTTCCTTTAAAACTTAGAAAATGGAGGAGTGGTGATAGTTTTCAACCTTTCGGAATGGAGGGGAAAAAGAAGTTGAGTAAATTTTTCAAAGACGAAAAAATTGCTTTAAATGAAAAGAAAAAAATCTGGCTACTTTTAAATGACGAAAAAATAGTTTGGGTAATTGGACACAGAATGGATGACCGTTTCAAAGTAAATAAAAACACAAAAAGGATTTTGAAGATAACTTTCTGGAATTGAATATATATAAAAAGAATCCCGACCATTGGCCGGGACTCTTTAACAAACCTAACTTAGTAAACTTTAAAGTGCACTAAGAATATTTTCTATCCCCACAAAAAATATTGCTTTGTGCATTATCCACTAATTCTATGGTTCAAATATAAGGCAGGAATTTAATCTACACCATACGTACTTACACGTATATTTTTGTGATTAATATCATTTTGATTTGTAAACAATAATAGTAACTTTCCATTTATGAAAATACCAAAAAAAATTGGGGTTCTAACTAGCGGGGGAGATGCCCCTGGAATGAACGCTGCAATCCGTGCGGTAGTTAGATCTTGCACGTATTATAATCTTGAATGTGTTGGGGTATACCGTGGCTTACAAGGTTTGATAGAAGGAGATTTTGAAGATCTGAATGCACGTTCTGTAAAAAACATAATCAATCGTGGCGGTACTTTTCTTAAATCGGCTAGGTCTAAAGATTTCTTGACTTTTGAAGGGAGAAAAAAGGCTTTCAATAACCTGCAGAATGAAAACATCGATGCCTTAGTTGTTATTGGTGGCGACGGAACATTTGCAGGAGCTTCGGTATTTATAAAAGAATTCAATTTTCCCATTGTTGGCATTCCGGGAACTATTGACAATGATATTAACGGAACCGATTATACCATAGGCTATGACACTGCTTTGAATACTGCTGTTGAAGCGATTGATAAAATTCGAGACACCGCAAATTCACACAATCGTCTTTTTTTGGTGGAAGTAATGGGGCGAGATGCAGGCGATATAGCTTTGAATGCAGGCATTGCCGCAGGCGCAGAGGAAATTTTAATTCCCGAGCAAAACCTGGGCCGCGAACGTTTGCTGGAATCATTAAGCCGAAGTAAAAAATCTGGAAAAACTTCCAGTATCGTTGTAGTTTGCGAAGGCGACCAAATAGGAAAAAATATTTTTGGCCTTGCGGAATATATTGAAGAAAACTTGAAAGAATACGAAGTAAGAGTTACTGTACTCGGCCATATTCAGCGCGGTGGGTCTCCCAGTTGTTATGACCGGGTGCTTGCTAGTCGTTTGGGGGTTGGGGCGGTAGATGCACTTTTGCGAGGCGAAACAAACATAATGATTGGTATTGTTCACAATAGGGTAACCTCGGTACCTTTTTCCGAAGCAATAAAAGGAAGCAATGAAATTGACGAAGAATTGATACGCGTTGCAGATATCATTTCAATATAAAAAAAAACAGAAAAATTCAGGAATGAAAACTAAAATAGGAATCAACGGCTTTGGCCGAATAGGGCGTATAGCATTTAGAATAGCATCCCAAAGAAATGATATTGAAATAGTTGCAGTAAACGATTTACTAGAAGTAGATCATCTCGCATATTTATTGAAATATGATTCCGTTTACGGAAAATATCCTGGTACCATTGAAGTGAAGGAAGGAAATTTAATTGTTAACGGAAAAAAAATAAGGGTTACTGCCGAAAAAAATCCAGAAAATTTAAAATGGGATAAAGTTGACGCAACAATCATAATTGATTGCACTGGAGTTTTCAAGGAAGTTGATTCAGCATCGGCGCACCTAAAGGCTGGTGCCAATAAAGTAATTCTTTCAGCGCCATCCAAAACGGCACCAATGTTTGTTATGGGCGTGAATCATAAAAAAGTAAAGGCAACAGATACAATAATCTCGAACGCCTCCTGCACCACCAACTGTCTTGCACCAATGACAAAAATAATCAACGACGAATACGGTATTGTTGAAGCATTGATGACCACGATTCATTCCGTAACGGCCTCGCAGTCCACGGTGGACCAACCTTCAAGGAAAAACTATCGTATGGGCAGAAGCGCACTGAGCAATATTATTCCAACAACTACTGGCGCCGCAGTTGCTGTTACCAAAGTTCTTCCTGAATTAAAAGGGAAACTAACTGGAATGGCATTCCGTGTACCAACTACAGACGTCTCTGTGGTAGATTTAACTGTTCGCACAGAAAAACCAACGACTTACGAAGAAATAAAAGCGCTTTTCAAAAAAGCTTCTGAAAATGATTACCACGGAATTGTGAATTATACAGAGGATGAAGTAGTTTCGCAAGATTTTGTGTCCGACCCACATATTTGTACTTTTGACGCCAACGCTGGTATTGCACTTAACGATAATTTCTTTAAGTTAGTGGCCTGGTACGATAACGAATACGGCTACTCCGCAAAATTGGTAGATTTGGCCGCTCACGTTGCAACTCTATAAATTATGACCCTAATAACCGATGGCGGTTCTACAAAATGTGATTGGGTATTGCTGGATCATTCTGGCAAAGTCGTCTTTAAAACTGTTACTTTAGGGTTGAATCCCACAGTTGTTCCAAAAGAAGAATTACTACTTCGCATTTCTTCAAATGAAGTTTTGAAAGATGTATTCGAAAACACTGAAATACTTGATTTTTATGGTGCGGGTTGTGGTACTACAACACCAAGAAGTATTTTAAAGGAAGTGTTGGAAGAATTATTTATAAATGCGAAAGTTAACGTTTCCGAAGATATGTCGGCCGCTGTTTTTGCCGCGACTACTAAACCAGGAATAGTTTGTATTTTAGGTACGGGAAGCAATAGTTGCTATTTTGACGGAACTGAAATACAAGCGCCAATTCCAGCTTTAGGCTATATTTTGATGGACGAGGCCAGCGGAAACTATTTTGGAAAAAGATTGATCCGCGATTTTTTTTACAACAGAATGCCTTTGAAAATAGCTTCAGAATTTGAAAAGCGATTTAATTTGGAAGCTGACGAAATAAAGATGAATCTTTACAAAAAACCGAACCCGAATGCATATTTGGCATCATTTGCACAATTCATTTTTACACAGAAAGAAATAAACCCATACTTTTACACGCTCATTAAAGAAGGCATTTCAAATTTTATAGAATGTCGAATTCTTTGTTATGAAAAAGCACACGAAGTCCCCGTTCATTTTATTGGTTCCATAGCACATTTTTCAGAAGAAATAATAAAAGAATGTTTTAAAGAACACAATCTTGAACTTGGAAATATCGTTCAACGTCCCATCGATGGCTTAATTGAGTATTACAGAAACAAATAAACTATAATGTATGGTCGAGTGCAATCGAGGCCTAAATAATAACTCCTAAATGTCTTTACACTCCGTAAACCCTACAAAAACAGAATCTTGGATAGCTCTTGAAAAACATTTTCAAGAAATCAAAGAGCAACAAATGCAGGATGTTTTTGAAAAGGATGCCAACCGAGCAATTCGTTTTAAGATTGAATGGCAGGATTTCTATATAGATTATTCTAAGAATAGAATTACAGACGAAACCCTTTCACTTTTATTAAAGCTCGCTGAGGAATTAAAGTTGAAGGAAGCAATCGGAAAACAATTTTCAGGAAAAAAAATAAATCAAACTGAAGATCGAGCCGTACTGCACACTGCCCTGCGCGATTTTGAGCATATGAAGCCAGAAGTGAAGGACACACTTCAAAAAATGCAACATTTTTCAGGAGAAGTGATTAGTGGTGCCCACAAAGGTTTCACAGGTAAAGCGATTACAGATTTAGTTAACATTGGCATCGGTGGCAGTCATTTGGGACCAGAAATGGTTGCGGAAGCCCTTTTGTTTTATAAAAATCATTTAAAAACGCACTTCATAGCAAATATTGATGGCGATGGGGTAGCTGAAAAACTCAAAAATTTAAATCCCGAAACAACACTTTTCATTATAGTTTCCAAGAGTTTCACCACACAGGAAACCATTGCAAATGCTTCGTTTATAAAAGATTGGTTCTTGGAAAAAGGAAGTGATGAGGACATTCAAAAACATTTTGTAGCTGTTTCGGCCAATGTTGAGGGCGCAAAAGATTTTGGTATTTCCGAAGAAAATATTTTCCCGATGCAAGATTGGGTTGGCGGTAGATTTTCACTTTGGAGCTCAGTGGGTCTTTCCATTTGCTGCGCCATAGGTTTTAAGAATTTTGAAGCAATGCTGAAAGGCGCTTTTGAAATGGACAATCACTTTAAAAATGAAAATTTTGACGAAAATATTCCTGTCAAACTTGCTTTAATTTCAATTTGGTACAACAACTTTTTTCAAGCTGAAAGTGAATCAGTTGTTGCGTATTCACAATATCTCAATAAACTTGTTCCCTACCTTCAGCAAGCCGTAATGGAGAGCAATGGAAAAAGCGTGGACAGAAATGGCGAAAGGATAAATTACCAAACTGGAACTATAGTTTGGGGAAATGTGGGTAGTAATTCGCAACACGCTTTTTTTCAGCATTTGCATCAAGGTACAAAACTCATCCCTACTGATTTTATAGGTTTTTCGGAATCCTTGCACGGCAACGTTAAAAATGACAATATCCTGATGGCAAACTTTTTCGCCCAAACTGAGGCTTTGTGGGAAGGAACATACAACAAAAATGTTGAGAATCCATTCAAATATTTTGATGGCAACAAACCAACCAATACTATACTCATAAAAAGGCTGACCCCCAAAAACCTCGGAAGTCTGATTGCAATGTATGAGCACAAACTTTTTGTCCAAGGTATTATTTGGAATATTTTCAGTTACGACCAATGGGGTGTAGAGCTTGGTAAAACGGTTGCCGAAGAAACTTTAAGTGCCATTGATAATAAGAAGCCCGCGAAGATTGGAAATCCTTCCACAGCAAATCTTTTAAGATTTTTTCTAAAAAATCAACAATAAACAGCAAACCACAATCTCGAAACTTTCAAACTTTTTTAGTATCTTACATTTGTAAACTCCCCGTTTATACTTAATGAATTATGCTCACAAAAGTTTATGGAAGCGCCGTCTTTGGCGTTGAGGCCACAACAATTACAGTTGAAGTAAATGTTGATAAAGGGGTAGGGTACCATTTGGTTGGCCTGCCCGATAATGCCATTCGTGAAAGCAATTTTCGTATAGCCGCCGCGCTACAAAACAACGGTTACAAAATTCCTGGAAAGAAATTAATTCTCAATATGTCACCAGCTGACCTTCGGAAAGAAGGCTCTGCCTATGATCTTACGTTGGCTATGGGAATCCTCATTGCTACGGAACAAATTGAAGAGCGAAATCCACTTTCGGAGTACATCATTATGGGTGAACTTTCACTCGATGGGAACTTACAGCCCATAAGAGGCGCGTTGCCCATTTCCTTAAAAGCGAAAGAAGAAGGCTTTAAAGGGTTTATTCTTCCGAAGCAAAATGCAAAAGAAGCAGCTATTGTTGAAGGAATAGAAGTTTTTGGAATAGAGAACATAAAAGAAGTAATCGATTTTTTCAATGAAAATATACCACTAGAAAAAACCTTAGTGGATATGGAAGCGGAATTCTATGACCACCTAGAACATCCCGAATTCGATTTTGCAGATGTAAAAGGGCAGGAGTCTATAAAACGTTGCATGGAAATTGCCGCAGCAGGCGGTCATAACATTATTTTAATTGGCCCGCCTGGTTCAGGAAAAACAATGCTTGCAAAGCGTTTGCCAAGCATTTTGCCTCCGATGACCTTGCAAGAAAGTTTGGAAACCACAAAAATCCACAGTGTTGCAGGGCGTACCATGGAAAAAGGCGGAATTATGACTTCGCGGCCTTTCCGAAGCCCACACCACACAATAAGTGATGTTGCTTTGGTGGGCGGCGGACAATATCCTCAGCCGGGCGAAATAAGTTTGGCGCACAACGGCGTTTTATTTTTAGATGAACTGCCCGAATTTAAACGCGGTGTCTTGGAAGTGATGCGCCAACCGCTTGAAGATCGTGATGTAACCATTTCGCGTGCAAAATTTACAGTTACCTATCCATCCAGTTTTATGTTGGTTGCAAGTATGAACCCAAGTCCCGGTGGCTATTTCAACGATCCTGATGCGCCTGTAATGTCATCGCCTGCTGAAATGCAGCGTTATTTGAGTAAAATTTCAGGACCTTTATTAGACAGGATTGATATTCACATAGAAGTAACCCCAGTACCTTTTGAAAAATTAAGCGACGAACGCCGCGGAGAGTCTAGTATTATTATCCGTAAACGGGTTACTAATGCTAGGAAACTTCAATCAGAAAGATTTTCAGAATTTGAAAACATACACTACAACGCCCAAATGGGTGTGAAACAAATTCGCCAATTTTGCAAGCTGGATGAAACTTCACTTCAACTTTTAAAAACGGCGATGGAACGTTTGAATCTTTCTGCGCGTGCTTATGACCGAATTTTAAAAGTTGCAAGAACCATTGCCGATTTGGAAGCTTCCGAAGAAATTAATGGCAACCATATTTCCGAAGCAATCCAATATAGAAGTTTGGATAGGAGTGGGTGGTTTGGGTAGAATATCATTCTGAAAAATATCAGCCTCGTTTTAACTTTTTTTTAAGAGTAAAAGCTACTTCGGATAGTATCTTTAAAACTTTCTAAAAAAAATCATTAATTATGTTTAAAAATTCTTTAAAAACTAGTGTTTTAGTCTTCGCTTTGACCTCGCTAATCGTTTTTTCTTGTAAAACGAACCAAGAAGCTACTACAGATGATAATGCTAAACTTTCGGTGGAATTCGAAAAATACGAGCTTGAAAACGGGCTCGATGTAATTCTTCACCAGGACAAAAGCGACCCAATTGTTTCACTCGCCATACAGTACGGCGTAGGTTCCAATCGTGAAAAAACAGGACGAACAGGGTTTGCTCACTTGTTTGAACACATGCTTTTTCAGGAGTCTGAAAACGTACCACAGGATCAATTCTTCAAAACAATCCAAGATGCCGGAGGAACACTTAACGGAGGAACTTGGAAAGACGGAACCGTTTATTATGAAATTGTTCCAAAAAACGCAATGGAAATTGTAATGTGGCTTGAAAGCGACCGAATGGGTTATTTGATAAACACCGTAACCGAAGCTGCTTTTGAAAATCAACAGGAAGTGGTTCAAAATGAAAAGCGCCAGCGTGTAGACAACAATCCTTACGGACATACAAGTTGGGTGATAGACAAAAATCTGTATCCAGAGGGCCATCCATATAATTGGCAAGTAATCGGCGAATTGGAGGATCTTCAAAATGCAACCGTGGAGGACGTAAAAGAGTTTTACGATAGATTTTACGGCCCTAATAATGCTACTTTAGTTTTGGCAGGTGATTTTGACACAGCCGAAGCCAAAAAAATGATAGAAAAATATTTTGGTGAAATTAAACGCCGCCAAGAAGTGGAACCGTTAAAGGCACAACCTGTAACATTGGCTGAAACCAAAAGGCTTTATCATGAAGACAATTTTGCAACTGCCCCACAATTGAATATGGTTTGGCCAACTCTAGAACAATACACTGAAGATGCTTATGCACTGGACTTTTTGGGGGAAATTCTTTCTCAAGGGAAAAAGGCACCGCTTTATAAAGTATTGGTAAAAGAAAAAGATTTAACTGCTAGAACAACAGCCTATAATAGTTCAAATGAATTGGCCGGAGATTTTCAAATTTCTATAACCGCAAATAATGGCGTTGATTTAGATTCTGTTGAAAGCGGGATAAATGAAGCCTTTGTTCTTTTTGAAAAAGATGGAGTTACAGATCGTGATATTGAAAGAATTAAAGCTGGCTTGGAAACGCAATTTTACAATGGAATCAGCAGTGTTTTAGGTAAGTCCTTTCAATTGGCGCAATACAATGTATTTACTAACGATCCTGGTTTTATAACCAAAGATATCGAAAACATCAAAAAAGTCACAAAAGAAGATGTGATGCGGGTTTATAACAAATACATTAAAGATAAACCTTATGTAATGACCAGTTTTGTTCCTAAAGGACAGCTGGAGCTTATTACAGAAAATTCTGAAAAAGCAAATATTGTAGAGGAAGAAATTAAAGAAAATGTAAGTAAAACAGTTGAAGAAACAAACACTGAAATAGCAAAAACTCCTTCAAACTTTGACCGTTCTATACCGCCAACCCAAGGTGTTTCTCCAGAACTTTCCATCCCTGAAATGTGGACTGCTAACTTGGAAAATGGTATAAAAGTATTAGGAATTGAGCAAAACGAGATTCCAACCGTAAACTTCAGCTTGGTGGTTGAAGGTGGTCATTTACTTGATGACATGAAAAAGAACGGTGTAGCAAATTTAATGAGCGACATCTTGATGGAAGGAACTGCCAATAAAACTCCCGAAGAATTGGAAGAGGAAATAGATCTTTTGGGTGCCAGCATCAGAATGTACACTACAGATGAGTCTATCGTAATTCGTGGAAACACACTAACACGCAATTTCGATAAAACGATGGATTTAGTAACCGAAATCCTTTTGGATCCTCGTTGGGACGAAGAAGAGCTTGGACGTATAAAAACCAAAACAATTAACCAGATTGAACGATCCGATGCCAACCCAAACACTGTGGCAAATCGGGTATACAATAAAGTTCTTTACGGTGATGACCATATTTTTAGCTATCCAACTGTGGGTACCGTGGAATCTGTAAGAAGTATAACAATGAATGATTTGAAGGAATACTACAACAAGAATTTTTCACCTTCAATAAGCACCTTTCAAGTTGTTGGAAAAATTGACAAAGACGCTGTTTTAAAGGATTTAAAAGGTTTGGAAGAGCGTTGGGCTGCCAAAGAAGTTAATATACCAGATTATCCTGTAGCCAACAATCGCGATAAGGCTTCGCTTTACTTCGTGGATATCCCAAATGCCAAACAATCTGTTATCAGCATTGGCTATATTGGGTTACCGCGAACCGATGCAGATTTTTATCCAGCAGAAGTAATGAACTATAAATTGGGCGGTTCTTTTTCTGGAAATGTAAATTTAATTCTACGTGAAGAAAAAGGATATACTTATGGTGCTCGCACCGGTTTCAGTGGAAGTAAAATTCCGGGGACGTTTACTGCTTCGTCAAGTGTAAGAACAAACACGACTGGTGAATCTGTCCAGATTTTTAAAGATGAAATTTCAAAATACAAAGAAGGAATTTCGCCAGAAGATCTTGAGTTTACGAAAAATGCACTTATAAAATCAAATGCACGACGTTTTGAAACACAAGGTTCACTTCTGGGAATGTTGCAGGATATCAATGAGTATAATCTTCCAGCAAATTATATTGAAAAAGAAGAAGCCACAATCAATAATATGACATTGGAGCAGCACAAAGCGTTGGCCAATAAATATTTGGATGCTTCCAAAATGGCCTATTTGGTGGTTGGTGATGCCGCAACCCAATATGCACAGTTCAAAAATATGGGCTTTGATGAAGTAAAGCTTCTTGATAAAAATGGAGAAGAAGTGAAACTTGAGGATGTAAAATTGTAAAAATTCCGATTAGGAATAAATTTACCACGAATGCACGAATACTTTTTTAATTCGTGTATTCGTGGTTTTATATTTTATCTTTATTTGAAATTTTCAGTGCTATGAATAAATTTTTTCTGCTTTTTTTCTTTACACCCCTTCTTTTCAGTTGTAAAGACAAAAAATCCGATATTTCTGAGATTACCAAAGACCAAGTTATAGCTGTTCAAAAGTTTCCTGAGCCCATATTCACTTTGGCCGAAGCCAATAAACTTATAGAACTTCCCTTGCATTGCGTAGGTACAGAATATCCGTACAAGCCTGGTGAAACTTTGGAAAGCAAAGCAGATTTGGTGGAGCCAACTGCCGTCCATCCTATATTCTACGGCTGTTTTGACTGGCACAGCGCTGTGCATGGGTATTGGTCTATGGTTTCGTTACTAAAGCAATTCCCAGAAATAGACAAAGCTGATGAAGTAAGAAAATTGCTGAAAGAAAAAATCACAGCTGAAAATGTGGCTACTGAAGTTAAATATTTTGAAAAGTCCATCAATAAATCTTTTGAAAGAACGTATGGCTGGGCGTGGCTTTTAAAACTTTCCGAAGAACTTCACAGTTGGGACGACCCAATGGCAAAAGAACTGGAACAAAACCTAAAACCGTTGGCTGATATTATTGTGCTTCGGTATAAAGAATTCCTACCAAAACTGAATTACCCAATCCGTGTTGGAGAGCACACCAATACTGCTTTTGGATTAACATTTGCATATGATTATGCAGAAACGCTGAAAGATTTGGAACTGAAACAACTCATAGAAAAGCGTGCTCGCGATTTCTATTTCAATGATGAAAACTGCCCGATAACTTGGGAACCCAGTGGCTATGATTTTCTTTCGCCCTGTTTGGAAGAAGTGGATGTTATGCGCCGGGTGCTTTCTTCGCAAGAATTCACGGCATGGATGGATGTTTTTTTGCCACAGCTTGCTGATGAATACTATCATTTAAAAGTAGGGGAGGTGAGCGACCGCACCGATGGCAAACTTGTGCATTTGGATGGATTGAACTTCAGCCGAGCTTGGGTTTTTTATGGCTTGGCGAAACAATACCCTAAATATAAACACCTTCTGAATCTTGCCAATGAACACGTGGCATATTCATATCCAAATCTTGTAGGCGATAGCTACGAAGGTGGTCATTGGCTGGGCAGTTTCGCTATTTATGCACTGAATATATTGCACGGAAAATAATTTTTGAACAAGAACAGTTTTCTACGCTAATTACAATTTGGAGCTAATTTTTTTTTAAAACATATAGATAAATATTTTACGTGATTATCTGTTTTAAGACAGTGCTTTAATTGAATTAGAATAGGCTTTTTTACTTTTTTCTATGTAGAGAAAACCCTTACAAAGGCATAGGAAAAACCCTTTTTTTTAAAGGGATTTTTCCTATTTGTTGACTTCAAAAAATGGCGTTTTGATTGTTTTTACTACATTCGTTCCTATAAACCAATTAAATCAATTTCAATTATGTCAAAACCATCAAACTGTATTACCGTAGCCGAAGCAAGGCAATTGCAAGATAACTGGGTAGCAACACGTGCCGTGGATATTGAACGCGCCATGGGCTCTGCCGACACCCGCGAGTTTTTATTCAGCGTTGCTGAACTTCAGCAGTTTTTAGATTATATAAGTTCTGGATCTGGTATAGGCCCACAGCCGGGCGTTCGCATTTATTTTGCGGCTTACGACAATGCTACTTCAGATAAAGCAACAGTTTTTTTGGCGCCAACCAGTGGAATAACTGCAGGATCACCTAACAATTATAATTTGGAGCCTTTGAATAAAGGAATAACTGGGTTTCCCCCAAAAAATTATTAATTCAGTGATAGCAGGGCTACTTATAAACTTTTTTGAAATTTTAGCATTTCTTACCGGAATATTTTATTATCAGAAAAATAAAACCAAACCTACATTATATCTGGTTTGGTTTTTAGGTATAACTGTGTTTTCCGAACTTTTTAGTTGGTATACTTATTTTGTCGAAAGCGGATTTTTACATTTTTTAAAAGGCACTCGATTGGAAATGAATTACTGGTGGGGAAATATGTATTCCATAATAAGCTATTTATTCTATATAAATTATTTTAAATGGTATTTGTCAGCCAAAAGGTCAATAAGCATTCTTAACAGTGTTTCGGTCATAGTGTTTGTAGTGAGCATTTTGGAAATTATTTTTTCTGAAGGCTTTTTTATAAGGTTTATGCCCATTTCCAATGTTATTGGAACATTGTTCGTTTTCTTGAGCATCTCTTTTTACTATTTAGAATTACTGAAAAGCGACCAAATTCTGCAAGTACAAAAAACCTTGCCATTCTATATATCTGTGGGCGCATTGCTTTTTCACCTTTGCACTACGCCTATATTTATTTATAGTATTTATTTCAGTAATTCTGTAGACCCAAGTTTTGTTAGCTTATACAAGCTAATTATCTTTAGTGCCAACTATTTGTTATATTCTATTTACATTGCTGGATTTTTAATATGCTTACGGAAAAAGGACCCTTACTCCCCCAAGAAAAACTTTTAATAGTTTACTTTATTGCAGTACTACTGTTTTTTACGGTCTTTGCTATAGTTTTTGTAATAGTCTTTCAGCGAAAAAAAAATAAATTTCTCAAAGAACAATATGAAGCTGAGAAACGCTACCAAAGAGAACTTGCCAATTCGCAAATTGAAATACAAGAACAAACCCTTAAAAATATTGCTTGGGAATTACATGACAATGTGGGGCAGTTGCTATCTGTTATCAATATTCAATTGAATGTATTGATGAATTCAGTCCCAGAAACGTATCATAACCAAATAAAGGAAACAAAGGGTGTGGTACAAGAAACCGTGCAGGAAATACGATCGCTTTCTAAAGTACTCAATAACGATGTAGTCCTGAAAAATGGGCTAATAAAATCACTACAAGTGGAACTTGACCGATTTAACCGTTTGGACTATTTGAAAGCTTCCTTGGAAATCTCCGGAGATATAGTACCATTGAACAATGCTAGCGAAATCATTATCTTTCGTATCATCCAGGAATTCCTTTCAAACGTTATCAAACACGCAAAGGCTTCAAAATTATTCGTACATTTAGATTATAAAGATAAAACACTTGAAATATCAGCCAAAGATGATGGAGTTGGTTTCAATACCTCAAAGAAAACAGACAGTTCCGGAATGGAAACAATGAATAGTCGTGCTGAGCTACTGAACGCTGAATTTTCTATTGTTTCGGAGATAGGAAAGGGTACAAGGTTATTTATAAAATATCCCTATAAAAGCATATAATGACCAAAGAAAAAAAACATACTGTAGCTATAGTTGACGATCACTCTCTTTTTGCCGGTTCTTTGGAAAAACTTATCAATTCTTTTCCCAATTTCACGGTGCTTTTTCATGCAAAGAATGGTGTGGAATTGCAGGAGCGCATTGAAAACGGAAATGATTTGCCCGACATTATTTTGCTCGATATCAATATGCCAGTAATGGATGGTTTTGAAACAGCTGAATGGTTAATGCAAAATCATCCTAGAATAAAAACTCTCGCACTTTCTATGGAAGATGATGAACAGACCATACTCCGAATGTTGCGCAAAGGTGTAAAAGGATATCTACTGAAGGACATTCATCCAGAAATCTTGAACACTGCCCTAGAAGAATTGATGGATAAAGGATATTACCATTCTGAAAAAGTTTCCGAAACTCTTTTACATTCCTTAAATCCTGATGAAGAGTCGGCGCTACTGGATTTTAAAGAAAATGAACTCACCTTCATCCAATTGGCGTGTTCTGAGATGACCTACAAAGAAATTGCAGAAATAATGAATCTGAGCCCTAAAACTATTGATGGCTACAGACATGATCTTTTCAACCGACTTAAAATTAAAAATAGGGTAGGACTAGTGATTTTTGCTTTGAAGAAAAATTTGATAAAGCTTTAATTGCACGCATTCCAGATAGAATCTTCGGGCGTTGGTGCTTCAATAGTAATCTCTTCTTTTTGGACCGGATGGATTAACGTTAACTTTTTTGCGTGAAGATGAATGCTGCCGTCTGGGTTGCTTCGATCAAAACCATATTTCAAATCTCCTTTTATCGGACAACCAATAGCCGAAAGTTGAGACCGTATTTGATGATGCCTTCCAGTTTCAAGAACCACTTCCAATAGATAATAATTATCTAATTTTTTCAGAATTTTATAATGGAGTATCGCTTTTTTACTGTCTGGTACTTCTTTGATGTGGGCGTAAGATTTGTTTTGCTTCGGATTTCTTTTTAAATAATGTATTAAAGTATCTTCCGGTTTGGGTGGATGGTTTTTTACAACTGCCCAATATATTTTTTCGGTTTCTCTTTCGGAAAACATTTTGTTCAAACGAGTTAAGGCTTTTGAAGTTCTTGCAAAAACCACAATCCCACTCGTGGGACGATCCAATCTGTGAACTACGCCAAGAAAAACAGCTCCCGGCTTATCGTATTTTTCACCAATATATTCCTTTACTACTTCTGAAAGTGGAGCATCGCCCGTTTTGTCGCCTTGCACAATATCGCCTGGGCGTTTGTTGACCACAATTAAATGGTTGTCTTCAAACAGAACTTGAAGATTGTCTTTGGTGCTATGTATATTGGATTTTTGGATGGTTGGGTTTTTAGATGGTTGGATTTTTGGAATTTTAGATTGATGAATTTTAAAATTTTTCTAATTATCTGAAAATCCAATAATCTAACAATCTTCGCAACTAATATTGCTCGCTGTCATTCGGAAAATCACCACTTTTCACGTCAGTGCTGTATTGGCTGAAAGCATTTTTCATATCGGTATATAAATCTAAATACCTTCTGAGAAAACGTGGATTGAACTCGTGAGTCATGCCAAGCATATCGTGCGTTACCAAAACTTGACCATCAACACCATTTCCAGCACCGATGCCAATTACGGGAATACTTATTTTTTCGGCAACTTCTTTGGCCAACTTAGCGGGAACTTTTTCCAAAACCACTGCAAAACAGCCCGTTTTTTCAAGCAAGATAGCATCTTCAATCAATTTTTCAGCTTCTTCTTCCTCTTTCGCGCGAACAGTATAGGTTCCGAATTTATAAATGGATTGTGGTGTTAAACCTAAGTGGCCCATCACGGGAATTCCCGCGTTCAGAATTCGTTTTATGGATTCTTTTACTTCCTTTCCGCCTTCAAGCTTTACAGCGTGCCCGCCACTTTCTTTCATGATCCTAATAGCAGAACGCAATGCTTCCTTTGGATCGCTTTGATAGCTTCCGAAAGGTAAATCCACAACTACCAAACTGCGCTCAATTCCTCGAACCACCGAAGCTGCATGGTAAATCATTTGATCCAAAGTAATAGGTAATGTAGTTTCGTGACCCGCCATTACATTTGAAGCCGAATCGCCTACCAGAATAACATCTATCCCTGCACTATCCACAATCTTGGCCATTGTAAAATCGTATGCCGTAAGCATCGAAATTTTTTCACCTTTCTTTTTCATATCTACCAACGTCTTTGTGGTAATACGCTTGTATTCTTTTTTGGCTGTTGACATATTTCTAAAATATATATATATTAGAGTGTAAAAATACTATTTTTGAGTAGTAACCACTTAAATTTTTGAATATGAAATCTGCTTTATTACTTTTTTCATTTTTTATATGTACCATTTGTTTTTCTCAAGAATCACTTTCCACGGCAAATGGAAAAATAATTGTTGATATTTTTATGAATGGTTATAAAGCTGGAGATACCTTAAAGATGAAATCTGTAATGCATCCCAATATGACAATGCAGAGGGCTTATCTTAACAAAGAGCAGCAAAATGTGTTGATTTATATAAAACCATCTGATTTTTTAAAATACGCGGCTACATCTGGACAAAACCAAGAATGGGATGAAAAGCTGACGGATTATGTTGTTAATAGCGATGGAAACGTAGCCCATGTTTGGACTTCCTATGAATTCTATACGGATGGAAAATTCAGTCATTGTGGTGCAAATTCTTTCACATTAATCTATACCGATGAAAGTTGGAAAATTTTTAATTTAATAGATTCCGTTCGTATAGGAAGTTGTAATAAAGAATAAGGCCTTTCCTAACAGTCGCTAATATTCACCTGAACCGCTAATCCACCTTCACTGGTTTCTTTATATTTTGAAGTCATATCTTTCGCCGTTTCCCACATAGTAGCAATCACTTTGTCCAATGGTACTTTTGCTTTTGAAGGATCACTATCCAAAGCCATTTCACACGCATTTATAGCTTTTATAGCACCCATCGCATTGCGTTCAATACAAGGAATTTGTACCAAACCTGCAATCGGGTCACAAGTCATTCCCAAATGATGTTCCATTGCTATTTCGCTAGCCATTAAACATTGTTCGGGGGTTCCGCCCATCAATTCACAAAGTGCACCAGCAGCCATTGAGGAGGAAACGCCAATCTCGGCTTGACATCCGCCCATCGCCGCCGAAATGGTAGCCCCTTTTTTGAAAATACTACCAATTTCACCCGAAGTGAGCAAAAATTTACGGACATCCTCAAAATTGGCGTCGTGGTTTTCAATTACCATATAATACATCATCACGGCAGGAATTACGCCTGCACTTCCGTTGGTTGGCGCGGTAACTACGCGACCCAGGGAAGCATTCACTTCGTTTACAGCGAGTGCAAAACACGAAACCCATTTCAGGATTTGTCGAAATTTCACCTCGGTGTTTCTTATTGCAGCAATCCATTCATCTGCATTTGTATATTTGTTATCGCCAATAAGGTTTTTGTTCATGTCAAAAGCCCTTCGTGTAACATTGAGTCCGCCTGGCAAGATGCCTTCGGTATGGGCGCCAACATACATTGAATCGAGCATTACATCCCAGATTTTCTTTAAGCCGTCGTTTATTTCAGCTTCGCTTCTGAGTGATTTTTCATTTTCGAAAACTACTTCAGATATACTTTTGCCTTCGGCTTTGCAATATGCTAGAAGTTCAGTTCCTTTTTCAATAGGGAAGGGAAACAGAGCAAATTTCGCCATTTTTATTTTTTTGCGTTTCCGCTCTTCCTTCACAGTGAAACCACCACCGATGGAGTAGAACGATGAAGATTTTTTGGAACCATCTTTCAATGTTGCCGTAAAAGTCATTCCGTTGGGGTGAAACTCTAAAAACTTTCGGTTGAAGATGATGTTTTGTTTCGGAAAAAAGGGAACTTTCAATTCGCCATTCAGCTTCAGTTTATTTTCCGAAGTGATAAAATCAATTTCTTTCTCGATGTTTTCAATAGGAAAAGTTACCGGGTCAAAGCCTGAAAGCCCCAACATTAAAGCAATATCTGTTGCGTGACCCTTTCCGGTAAGAGACAACGAGCCATAAAGGTCCACTGAAATTTCTACAACATCTTCGAATTGATTTTTTTCTTTCAATTCGCCAATCCAACGTAGCGCAGCACGCCACGGTCCCAATGTGTGGGAGCTGGATGGACCAACTCCTATTTTTAACATGTCAAAAACACTGATGCTTTCCATAAATTTTATCTTAATTCAAACCTAAGAAATTTTAAGGGATCTTGCTAAAAGGAAACAAGGAATTGTTTATAATTTATATTGGAAATATTCCAAATAATAGGAAATATTCCTATTTTTGAAGTATGGAAACCTTCACTTCAGGAAAACTCACAAAAGTAAAAAGTAGGCACGAGCCAGGTGTTTCAAAACAGACTGGTTTTGCAAGCCCTGCCACACATTATTTAGAACCCACCATTGATTTGAATCAAGAACTTATTGTGAACCGCGACGCTACTTTTTTTGTACGGGTTGATGGAGACGCTTTTAAAGAACACAACATTCTCAATAAAGATGTGTTGATTATTGACCGATCATTATCACCAGATTTTGACGTTTTGGCATTGGTTATTCAGGATGGGGAATTTAAAATGCGCCGCATACCTTTTGGTTTTACTGAAGAAGAATTCACCGTTTGGGGAATTATTACCTATATAATCCATTACGCCCGATGATTGCCTTGGTAGACTGCAACAGCTTTTACGCCTGCTGCGAGCAGGTTTTCCGCCCCGATCTTTTGGGAAAACCCGTCGTGGTACTCAGCAACAATGATGGTTGTATAATTGCCGCAAACAAAGAGGCGAAGGCAATTACAGACATTCCAATGTTCGAGCCTGTCTTCAAGATAAAAGATCAATTGATGGCACATAAAGTGAACTTTTTCTCCTCAAATTATACGCTTTATGGCGAAATGTCGCAGCGGGTGATGAACATTCTCGGAACGTTTTCCCCAAATGTAGAAGTATATAGTATTGATGAAGCTTTCGCAGATCTTTCGGGGATGAAAAATGTTTCATTGAATGAATATGGACATTTAATAAAAGACACTATCTTCAAAAACACAGGATTACCAGTAGGCGTAGGCATTGCACCCACCAAAGGATTGGCAAAGCTTGCCAACAAAATGTCCAAAAAAATCACAGAAAACAACCACGTTTTTGTCATCGATTCCGAAGAAAAAAGAATTGAGGCGCTAAAATGGTGCAAGATTGGCGATGTATGGGGTATTGGCAGAAAACACGCAGAGCGATTAAAAAACATAGGTGTTTATAATGCTTTCCAGTTTACCGAGATCTCACTGAAGTGGGTCCGCAAAGAAATGACCGTAGTGGGCGAGCGCACTTGGCGAGAGCTGAAAGGCGAACCGTGTAATAAATTTGTAATACAACCGCCTCCTAAAAAAGGAATAGGCACCGCAAAATCCTTCGGTATAAAATTGCCGGATTTAGAACGTATTGAAGAAGCTTGCGCTTATTACATCAGCGAAGTGAGCGAAGTATTGCGTGCGCAAAAATCCTGTGCTACCTATGTTCAGGTTTTTATTGTAACCAATTATCACAGTAATGTAGACAAACAATATTCCAACAGTCGTACGATAACTCTGGATATTCCAACAAACGATACTTTCAAACTTATTGCGGTTGCGCGAAAAGCTTTAATTGAAATTTATAAACCTGGCTATCGCTACAAGAAAGTAGGAGTGAACCTTACTGGCATTATTCCCCAAGATTACGTGCAGGGCAATTTGTTTCACCAGCCTTCAAAACTGAACAATGATAAGCTTATCAAAACTTTTGACGCCATCAACCGGAAATTTGGAAAGGCAACCATTTCTTCAGGTTTGGTAGGTACGCGCGTGAAAGAGTGGGAACTTATCAAAAAAGAACGAAGTCCGCGTTATACGACGCAATGGGGAGAGCTTCTTAAAGTTGGTAGTAATAAGTAAATTTTAAAGAGAAACCTTCTTAAAAACAATGTTTCCGTTTCCATCAATTACTTTATATACCCCAAAAGGGGCATCTTCGTTAATGATTAAAAAACTTTCATCATTTTCAAGATAGTTGCAGTAAGCATCATTTTCCGCGAGGTATGAAAATAAAACTCTGAATAAGTTGACATTGGTTTTAAGTTCGTCATCAAAATGAGGTGCTTCATTATTGGGCCATTTTATGGCGAGCATAGCAGTAAACATAGAATTGATAAGCTTTGGGTCGGTTAAATTTTTACGACGTTCGCCAGTATAATTTAAACCAACATATCCTCCATGGTCAGCAATAATGACCACTAATGCGGAAGGATCGTTTTTAGTTATTAGGGTAATCATTTCGCGTAGCCAAATATTTGCTTTTTTAAAGTCTTCAATGTAAACTTTTCTTTCCTCCTCCTTGCCTTTGGATTGGTTTTTTGTGACCGAAATATGCCCTGGAATTATCTTTTCTATAAAATAAAAGTTAGCTTGATCTTTATTTTCTTCCAGAGCCTTTTCCATTTCATCAAGGCTGTTTACTGCCATATCAAACCCACGAGATAAAAAAGAAAGTTCTTTATAAGAAATGGAACAATAATCATAGCCCAGGGTGGGCCTGTTTACAATAACGTATGGAGACTCAATGATTAAGGATGTTTTATAATCATTGTTGTTGAAGATAGACACAACCGCATTATTGCCCGCAATACTTTTGCGCAATCCGTATGGTTCATTCGTGTTTGGCTTCGGGTTTTTGTAAAAGTGATGTTTCATTGCAAACAACGAACTGTTGGAAGTAATTGTATTGGAATAATTGCTTCGAAAGTTGGGATAAATCTTGAAATCTCTTTCAGTTAAAAAACGTTCAAACTCACTATTGTCAATATTGTAAGGTTCCTTTTTTAAACTGCTTGGATTGGCATAACCATCGGGTTGAATAATATAAACATTTGGTTTTTTCTTAAAGGAAGCTTCCGCAATGTTATCGGGAAGTTGCTTCCACTCTGAAGAAAAATTAATATTACTATTAACATAATAGATTAATTGAACGCTTACAATTATTGCAAGTGAATATTCAATTAATAAAACCTTGCTTAAATGTTTTTTTAATAGAAATGCAAGTCCAATGGTAAGGATTATAATTAAAAGAATAAGTTTTTTCTTAGCCCCTACCATACTAAAGGTAATAAATGTGGCAAAGCCTATTAGGTTTGAAAGCGTTAATAATAACGTATAGTTTTTGGAAATGAAGATTGATTTTTTTGAAGAAATTTTCAGGATAATGTTTACCGTAATAGGAAAAACTAAAAAGAATACCACGAAAAATAATAGCTGACTTAAGGAATCTACCAATGTGAAATTTGACCAATAATTATAAAGGAAGGGATAGAGTCCCGAAGCTAAGCCTACCGTTACAGGACTTATTTTAATAAATTCTTTTTTCAAAAACAATGTTTTAAGTGCCATAAAACTACGAAATAAAATTTCGACTTAATTACTGCCATCATGTCATAATCTTTCCGCTGGCACAATCATTGTCTTGTACAGAATGTAAATAAAAATTTCAGAAATAAATAATTATATTAATAACAATAAACAATAGATATGAGTAAAATAATTGGAATCGACTTAGGTACAACCAACTCCTGTGTTGCCGTAATGGAAGGTAGCGAGCCAACGGTTATTCCTAATGCCGAAGGAAAAAGAACAACCCCTTCCGTAATTGCATTTGTGGAAGGCGGCGAAATTAAAGTAGGTGATCCTGCAAAACGTCAGGCCGTTACAAACCCTACAAAGACCATTAGCTCCATTAAAAGATTTATGGGGAACAAGTATTCAGAATCAAAATCTGAAGCGGAACGCGCTGCTTATAAAGTAGTGAAAGGTGACAACGATACCGCCCGTGTTGACATAGACGGTCGTTTATACACGCCACAGGAATTGAGCGCGATGATTCTTCAGAAAATGAAGAAAACCGCTGAGGATTATTTGGGACAACCAGTAACCCGTGCGGTAATTACCGTTCCTGCATATTTTAACGACAGCCAGCGCCACGCTACTAAAGAAGCAGGTGAAATTGCCGGTCTTAAAGTAGAGCGAATCATTAACGAACCAACTGCTGCGGCACTTGCGTACGGACTTGACAAAAAAGGTACAGACCAAAAAGTTGTAGTATTTGACTTTGGTGGTGGTACACACGATGTTAGTATCCTTGAATTAGGTGATGGCGTTTTTGAAGTACTTGCTACCGATGGTGATACACACTTAGGTGGTGATGATGTTGACCAGAAAATTATCAACTGGATGGCAGACGAGTTTAAGGCTGAAGAAGATTTTGATCTTCGCAAAGACCCAATGGCATTGCAACGTTTGAAAGAAGCTGCTGAGAAAGCAAAAATTGAACTTTCTTCCGCAACGCAAACTGAAATCAACTTGCCATATGTTACGGCTACCGCCAGCGGACCAAAACACTTGGTAAAAACTTTGACTCGTGCAAAGTTTGAGCAATTGATTGATGATTTGGTAAAAAGAACAATGAAGCCTTGCGAAACGGCAATGAAAGCTGCTGGTTTGAGCAAAAGCGATATAGACGAAGTAATTCTTGTAGGTGGTTCTACCCGTATTCCTGCAGTTCAGGAAGCTGTTGAGAAGTTCTTCGGAAAAAAACCACACAAAGGTGTAAACCCAGATGAAGTAGTTGCCGTAGGTGCTGCTATTCAAGGTGGTGTATTGACCGGAGATGTGAAAGACGTACTACTTTTAGATGTAACACCACTTTCTCTTGGTATTGAAACTATGGGAGGTATAATGACTCATTTAATTGAAGCCAACACAACCATTCCTACCAAGAAAAGCCAAGTGTTCTCTACTGCGGCAGATAATCAGCCGAGTGTTGAGATTCACGTATTGCAAGGAGAGCGCCCAATGGCGAATGACAACAAGACAATAGGTCGTTTTCACTTGGACGGAATTCCACCAGCACAACGCGGTACGCCACAAATTGAAGTAACGTTTGATATTGATGCCAACGGTATCATTAAAGTAAGCGCTACAGATAAAGCTACCAACAAAACGCAAGACATCCGTATTGAAGCTTCTTCAGGATTGACCGAAGATGAAATCAAAAAGATGAAAGCAGATGCTGAAACAAATGCTGAAAGCGATAAGGCTGCCAAGGAAAAAGTAGAAAAGTTGAACGAAGCTGATGGAATGATCTTCCAGACTGAAAAGCAACTAAAAGAGTTTGGTGAAAAATTATCTGACGATAAAAAGAAACCAATTGAAGATGCTTTGGAAGAACTGAAAAAAGCTTACGAGACCAAGGAAGTTGAAACCATTCAACCAGCTTTAGATAAAATAAATGAAGCTTGGAAAGTTGCTTCTGAAGAAATGTACAAAGCCCAAGCCGATGGCCAAGGCGCCCCAGCTGGTGATGCCGAAAAAGGAGCAGAGCAAGGCGGCAAAGAAGGCGGATCTGAAAACAGCGATGTTGAAGACGTAGACTTCGAAGAAGTCAAGTAGCCTGTCCTGAGCGAAGCCGAAGGATAGATTTTGAAGAAGTGAAGTAAGCAGAGAGCCTTTTTCGCATTAAGCGGAAATGTGCGAATCGCTTATCCCGAAGTCGATTCGGGATCTTTACAAGCAAAATTATTATAGATTTATGCAAAACCGCAACCTGAAAGGGTTGCGGTTTTTTTTGTTTAGGTATTTTTTAAAATTAAAAGAACATCATAATTTAAAAACCTCAGCAATCTGCCCAACCCGAAAGCCTTGCTGCAAAACATTCTTGGCCTCTTCGCTATTAAAATCAATCAACGGATTGGTATGGTTAAAATGGATAAAGATTATTTTGCTTTTTTCATTTGGGCTTAGGTCTTTAAAGCGTTCCATGCTTTCAATAACAAAAGGGTGGGGGATTCCAGAGATATCGCGAGCGCTTATTTCTTCGCCGCTGTAAAAGGTGGCGTCTAAAAAGGCATAATCCACTTTTTTAATTTCCTCGACAATGTTTTTATCCCACTTGTCCCATTTGTCAATATCCGGGATAAACAGGGCGCTTTTGTTTGGCCCTTTTATACGGTAACCAACTGTTTCGGAATATTCATCCCTATGTGGCACGAGAAAGGGTGTGATTTCTAGTTTGCTGGAAAGTTGCACAGGCTCTTCATTTTCCAAAGATTTTATAGAAATATTGTTCAGACTAACAAGCTGACCCCAAGGTCCATTGTTTTCCAGAAAAGTCTTCATCCGCGGCATTGCATAGACCGGTACATTTTTTGAATTTGTCGCTTCCCTTCCTAAAAACATTAGCCCAGTGTAATGGCCCATGTGTGCGTGGGTCAAAAAAATACCGTCCGCGAGTTCGGTATCGCTTTGCACACTAAAGTTTTTTAAAGCTTTCATTTGTGTTGTAATGTCTGGGGTAGCATCAATTAGATATTTCTTCTTGGTGGAACTGTCAAACAGTCCCAAAGAAATCACTTGCCTGTCTGGATCGGGATTTTTAAAAAGGTTTTTACAGCATTCCTTTTTGCAGCCAATGTGCGGGGAGCCACCATCTTGGATGGTTCCCAAAAGAACGATTGAAGTATCACTAATGCTTGGTTCTATTTTATCTTTTGATATGGAAGCTGGTTTGTCTTGGCAAGCGAATAATAAAATAATGAATAGGAAGCTTGCGTATTTTACCAATGATGATTTGGAAGTTAATATCATTGTATAAATATAACTAAAAATGAATTATTTAAAAGATGGAGGAAACAGAAAGCATATTCATCTGAGTTATTTATAATCAATTATGCTCCGTATACTTTTTAAAATTATCCAAAATGGCTTGCCAACCACTGCGCTGCATTTCCAAAGGGTTTTCACTTTCAGAATCAAAAGTGGTGATTACTTTCGTTTTGCCACCAAGCTCTTCAAAAGTGGTGGTGGATTTTCTTCCGTCTTCCATGGTATAACTGATTTTATTTTGTGGCACTACTTCATCATATATTACATTGAAATCAAACCCAAAACTGCCGTCTTTGGCTTCCATCCGAGAAGAAAGTTTACCACCCACACGTAGGTCGTTTGTGACTTTTGGGCAATGCCAATTTGGGCTGGCAAAATTCCAGTTTGTAATGTGTTTGGGTTGGTTCCAGTATTCCCAAACCTTTTTGGGTCCAGCGTTTACCGTGCTTTCTACAGTGATTTTTGTTGTACTCATAGCAAGAGATTTTGAAAAACAATGGGCTTATTCAAAAATAATAAAATTTCCCATTGAAATTTTTAAGCTACTGCATTTCATTTTAAATAAAAAAAAGAGCGACCTAAAAAGGTCGCTCGATTTAAAAGCTATTTTAACCAAATATTAAGCTTTAGGGTCTTTGAAGTGGGTGGGGGCCACTAGGTTCAAAGACCTGACCGCAATCTACTATTATTTTCTAAGTTGGCAATGTCTTTTGGCGATAAATTATGCTTTTTAACGTGATTTTAAAAGTTAAACGGCCCTTTCGGGCCGTTTGGAAATGAGGAAATAGAATAGTGTTAATCTTCAGATTCGTCCCGTTCCACAGCTATTATGGATCGGACGGGTTCAATATGTGGGGAGGTGTTGAGTAAATCTATATTAGCTCCAGAATTAGACAGTAGCACTACTGAAAAATCATTGGGGTTGTTAAAATTATTTTCTGCAACCATTAGTTGTTTTAGGTTTGGACATTTGGCCAGTTGCGTTGGCAACATTCCCGACAGATCGTTATCAAAAACATTGAAGACTTCAATTTCATTAAGGTTTCCCAAACTTTCAGGAATGTTTCCGCTTAATTTGTTACTACTTAAATGCAATTGTTTTAAATGCGAAAGTTTACCCAATTCAGCGGGAATGTTTCCTTGAATTTCAGTGCCATTTAATGCCAAAACTTCCAAGTTTTCCAAATTGCCCAATGCTGCAGGAATGTTCCCTGAAATTGGATTGAAGGAAAGTTCTAGTTTCTTTAAGCCCTTTAATTGGCCCAAAGATGCTGGCAGTGATCCATCAACATTGTTGAATAACATATGGATGTCTGTTACCGTATTATTTTCCACCGTTACACCATACCAATTTGACACAGGCTCTTCCAAATTCCAAGTAATGTTCCAAGCTTGCCCATTGGTCGCTGAATAAAAATCTAAAAGAACTTGTTTTTCTTGTTTGCTCACTTGAGCTACCATTAAAGTAGCTATGAACAGAAATCCACCGGTTAGTAACGCCTTTTTCATAGTTTGGGGCTATTGTTTTTTTAAAGCGAAGTAAAAGAACGGCAAAACAAGTTAAAGAACAAACTTATTCGTTGAAATGCACAATAAATGTTAAATCAATTTGAAAATTTCAGTAAGAATTCTCTGTTAACCTCGTGAATTCCTTCAAAAACCTCAATTTTTAAACGATTTTGGAAGAGTTTGCTACCTTTTAGTTTTTCCTCGGTTTCTCGGGCTTCGGTTATGTATTGATCTTTATTTCCGTAGAGATAAATTACTTGTGCAGTAGGTTTCAAAAACTCAAAATCTTGGGTTTGTAATTCGTTTGGAATTCCCCCGGAATGGAGTATCAATGTATCACACTGAATTTTTCGGCTTGCAACCCAGCGCATAGCAATGGAAACTCCTTGCGAGTAGCCCAAAACAATTAAATTAGGTTTAACGTCAGAAAGTTCCTTTCCAAAAACCGCATCTACATAATTCAAAATATTTTGGGTTTCTGTGATAGTATTTTCTCGGGTCAGCCAGGACGCACCCACATGTTTAAAATTCTTCCCTTGATAATATTTTGAAGGGGCTTGCGGCGCAATAATGAAATTTTCTTCAGCATTCAATTCTGAAAAATAGCTGATGAAATATTTACTCAAATAGCCCATTCCGTGGAAAACCATCCAAACATTTTTAGTTTTCTCAGTTAAAGTATTTAGGGTGGAATAGGTATTTGTAGTATTGTAGGAAGCTTCTTTTTCGTTGCTCATTTTGTTGAATTCAATTTTGTACTTTTACAAATGTAAACGAATAGAATGAAGTACACCAACGAAGAAATTTTGGCCGGCTGCAACAAAATGTGCCAAAACACCCTAATGGAAACCTTGAGAATAGAATTCACTGAAGTAGGTGATGATTTCATTGTTGCTCGAATGCCCGTAACCCCAAGAATTCATCAACCTGATGGTGTTTTGCACGGTGGAGCTTCTGTAGCTTTGGCAGAAAGTGTGGGCAGTGCCGGCGCATACTTTTTCTTGAATTCAGATGAAATTGTTATACGCGGAATTGAAATAGCTGCCAACCACGTTAAAAGCGTCCGTGACGGCTATGTTTATGCCCACGCTACTATTGTTCACAAAGGAAGAACCACGCAGCTCTGGCAAATAAAAATTACAAATGAAGCAGGAGAGCTCGTCTCGCTCGTAAAGCTTACAACCCTTACCTTACCAAAAAAGAATTGATGGATTATAACCTACTGATCGAAAAACTTTTAAAGCATCATAGCAAAAATTTGCCTTTTGTCGTTTTTTCATTACCCGAAAGCAATAGCATGAATGCCTTTTTTCAAAAAGATATGCAGTTGTGCACTGTTAATAAGCTTACAGAAAATGGCTTTGTTTTTGCTCCTTTTGATTATAAAGACACCACTTTTTTTATTCCTGAAAATGATTCTGAAAGTTTGCAATGTGAGTTCATAAATCACAATATTGAATTGACTTCAGTTACTGTTTCAGACGATATAGAAGAGAAAGAAAGCTACATTAAATTAGTCGATAAAGCAATTGAAGCTATAAAAAAGCGAAGTGCGAATAAAATTGTTGTTTCTCGTCAAAAAGATTTTGAGTTGAAAGATTTCTCCATTGAAAAACTTATAGAAAGACTATTTTCATCGTATCCCACTGCTTTTAGATATATATGGTACCATCCCAACACTGGATTATGGTGTGGTGCCACACCGGAAACACTGGTGCAAATTGAAAACAATTCCTTCAAAACAATGGCGTTGGCAGGCACACAGCCCTTTACGAATAGAGTGCCCGTATTTTGGGGGTCGAAAGAACTAGACGAACAACAACTGGTAACAGATGTAATAATTGATAGTCTGCAGCGGGTTACCTCTGTTTTGAAAGTTTCCAATCCGTTTACATATCAGGCGGGATCTTTGTTGCACCTCCGGACAGACATTACTGGGGTTCTAAAAAACGGCAAAGCTACATTGACCACAATTACTGCTGCACTACATCCAACACCGGCTGTTTGTGGAAGTCCACAGAAATTTGCAAATGAGTTTATACTTGAAAATGAAGGATATAATCGCGAGTTTTATACAGGATTCCTGGGGCCAATTCTTGAAAATGGTCAGTCTGCTTCATTAATGGTAAATCTTCGATGTATGAAAATTGAAGGTAATATCGCCCATGTTTTTGTGGGCGGCGGCATAACATTGGGTTCACAACCGCAGGATGAATGGAATGAAACCCAAAATAAAATGCAAACTATGCTACAAGTATTGCAGCCTATGCTGTAATATTTTCGGCGTCTTCGTACCTTTGTGCAGCATGAAATTTTCAAACAAAATCCTCTCCCAGACTCTCGTACAATTATGTTTTGACAAGGGCATTGAACATATTGTAATTTCGCCTGGTTCACGAAATGCCCCGCTCACAATTGGTTTTGGAGAACATCCAGACTTTAAGTGCTTCAGTATTGTAGATGAGCGTTGTGCTGCGTTTTTCGCTTTGGGTATGGCACAGCAAATAAAAAAGCCAGTGGCTGTTATTTGCACTTCTGGATCTGCCTTACTCAATTATTATCCCGCCGTAGCGGAAGCATTTTACAGCGATATTCCATTGGTGGTCATTGCTGCGGATAGACCTTTAGATCGAATTGATATAGGTGATGGACAGACCATTCGCCAGCAGAATGTTTTTGAAAACCACATTCTTTATAGTGCCAATTGCATCGAAGGCGAGGAATTTCAGATTAAAAATGAAACCGAAATAAATATTGCATTGAACACGGCAATAGAGCTGAACGGGCCAGTACACATCAACATTCCTTTTACAGAACCTTTATACCATACCACGGAAAGTCAATTAGTTTGGCCGCAGAACGTAATACCACGAATGGATGTTGAAACTTTGAAGGAAGATTTAAACCCTTTCATCAAGCAATGGAGTAGCAGCAAACGTAAAATAGTATTGGTTGGAGTTTTGCCTCCAAATAGTTTGGAACAGCGCTTTGTGGAGCAACTTGCAAAAGATGAAAGCGTTTTGGTTTTGACAGAAACCACTTCAAATCTTCACAATATAAATTTCATTTCAGCAATTGATCAACTTATCGCTCCTTTAACGGACGAGGATTTCAAGAAACTACAACCCGATATATTGCTCACCTTTGGCGGAATGGTGGTTTCAAAGAAGATAAAAGCATTTTTACGCAGTTTTTCACCAAGAGAACACTGGCATGTAGATTCAAAAAAAGCATACGATACTTTTTTTGTTTTGAAACATCATTTCAAAACAAGTATTAATTCTTTTTTAGCTGAATTTCTTCTAAAGACCGTGCCGGTGCAAACTGATTATAGAAACCAGTGGCTTGCAATAAAACGTCATAGATTACAACGCCATGAAACCTACGTATCCGAAATTCCATATGCAGATTTCATGGTTTTTTCTGAAATATTTAAACAACTTCCTCAAAATGTCCAGCTGCAATTGAGCAACAGTGCTACTATTCGGTATGCGCAACTTTTTGATATAAACACCTCAGCAAAAGTATTTTGTAATCGAGGAACTAGCGGAATTGATGGAAGCACAAGCACTGCAGTGGGAGCGGCTTACGCTTCAAAACTACCGACTGTTTTTTTAACGGGCGATCTTAGTTTTTTCTATGACAGCAATGCGCTTTGGAATAATTATATTCCTAAAAATTTCAAAATAGTAGTAGTGAACAATGGTGGTGGCGGTATTTTCAGAATACTTCCTGGAGAAAAGGATACAGAGCTTTTTGACACTTTTTTTGAAACGAAACACAATTTAAGTGCAAAACAACTTTCAGAAATGTACGGTTTCAAATACCAAACTATTTTCAAGAAAGAAGAACTTTTAGAAAAGGTTAACGATTTCTTCAGTAAGAATGATGGTCCTGCCTTGTTGGAAATCTTCACGCCTTCAACAGTGAATGACAAAGTGCTTTTGGATTACTTCAAGTTTATTTTATAAATATCCCTTGCCCCAAACAACGGCTTCAGTAAGATTATCAAACATTTGGAACGGTTTTTTGCAGAATTTAGCCTCCAGTTCGGCATTGGAATGACCTAGCTCATAGTAATTGACAACTCCCACAGCCCGTAAAGTAGGTACTTTGTTTAGGTACTTATAATCCATAGGCTTGATGGAATAAGAATGCACTCTGTTTGAAAGATAAACCCATGGTTTGGCTCCCAAATAATTAAGACCTTTAAGCAAAATGGAAAAACCAGTTTTATATGACATAATAATGCCTTCTTTTGCTTCGAAAACAACAATATTTTCATAAAAATAAACCATTCCAATCTCTGTTTCCAACGTTTTTTTCAGTCGGAAACCAGGAGGAAGATTATGTATATGAATTTTTTCCATTTCAGCGTGAATTTACATTTTAAGTTTGATTTGTATATACGTGTTCTATTATTTTTTAACAATAATATAGTACCTTTGCAACTATGATAAAACTGGGTGAATACAATACTTTAGAGATTCTTCGGGAAACCGAACCGGGTCTTTATTTGGGCGATGATGAGGAAAATGTAGTGCTTTTGCCACATAGATATAAGCCAGAAGAATATGAAATTGGCGATAAAATTTCGGTTTTCATCTATCTTGATAACGAAGAGCGGCCCATTGCCACAACTTTGGACCCTTTTTTGCAATTGAACACATTTGGATACCTACACTGTAGCGATGTAACGGAATATGGCGCCTTTATGGATTGGGGATTGGAAAAGCAACTCTTCGTTCCTTTTAAAGAACAGGCGCGCCCAATGAAAAAAGGTAATTGGTACATTGTCTACCTATATATAGACGAGAAAACCAATCGTTTGGTGGGTTCCAGCAAGACAAATCATTTTCTTCAAAACGAAACATTGACTGTTGAACCTTTTCAAGAAGTAGCAATTTTGGTTACACATCTAACGGAAAAAGGCGCAAATGTTATTGTAAACGGTGTTCACAAAGGATTGATTTATATTGAAGATATTTTTGAAGACATTCGCACGGGCGACCGTATGAAAGCTTATATTAAAAAGATTCGTGAGGATAATAAAATTGACATTGTGCTACAAACGCCGGGCTACAAAAGCATTGAGCCCAATGCAAACTTTATTCGTGAAGAATTGGAAGCAGCTGGAGGGTTTTTGCCACTTCACGATAAATCAGACCCAGATACTATTAAGAATATGTTGGGGATGAGCAAGAAAAGTTTCAAAAAAGCAATTGGCACGCTCTATAAAGACAAGCAGATTACGATTAAGGAAGACGGGATAGAATTATTGTGAAGGCGTTCCATAAATCCCATAGCCTACATGGAAACCGCTACGCCTAGTAGGGCGCTGGTAAAAACCGTAAGTATACGGCATAAGCTCTGGTCTTAAATATCCTCGGGACTCTTTATAGGAAATGTTTTTAACGGCCGTTGAGCCATCTGCGGTATAACTGCTGTTACCGCCATAAACACCATATTCTTTTGGATCTAAAGAAATTTTAATGTCAGATTTTACGTAGCTTTCGTTTGTGGCCATCACGTCAAACATACTTACAGCCTCTCTGTAGTTTTCTTTGCTCAATTTAAAAGAAGGAAGTTTTTTTGGAATTGTTTTGGAAAAACTTGAATTAGAAGGTAGGGAAATACTCATTAAACTTTCAACCTCAGGTAGTTTCACAAAATCCAATTTAAATTTATTGGACTCATAATCCAGCTGGGCCGAAAGTATTAGCGGAAAGAATAATAAAAGAAGCAGCAATTTTTTCATCTCCACAAAGATAGCAAAAGTTGAGCCAACTTTAAAGAGGTTAGAATGCTGTATATGGTTGATAGTTTATAAATAAAATTAAGAACCCTTTCAGCTTTCTAGAGGATGAAAGGGTTATGTTATTATAAACTTAAGTTTTTAGCTGTATTTTTTGGTAGTGCACCTTTATGGACGGTAATACTTATGGCCTTTAAGCGCATATATGCTTCACTGAAATACACATAACCGCCGTTGGCAACACGAGTCTCATCTGTACCCCAACTGTTTTTTACTTTGTAATATTTAGTACCGTTTTGATCGCGAAGTATTCCTGTGATATGCATTAAATGGTCGTCGGTGGTTTCATAGTTTTCGAACTCATCTTGACGGTAATCTTGGGTGATTTTCTTTTCTGGATAGATGCCTTGAAGTGCTTTCACATTATTATCAGCATTTTCCGGGATAATCGCCACACCATCTTTAGATGAAAAAGTGCGCTCGCTTACATCGCAATCCAATTCTACGGTGAAACCTTTATCCAAAGCATTGTCTATGGTCGCTATCATTTCGTCCAATGGCACGTTGTAAAAACTGCCGTTGCTCCAATTGTCAGGAATGTCCAGAATGAATTTTGAATAGAATGGTGCTTGGGTAAAACTGGTGATGTTCACATAATCCGCTGGTTGAATTTTGGTCATTGCCAAAAAGGTTTGCGGAGTGTATTGCTTTCCTTCAAAAGTGAAACTGTTGACGTTTTTTCCAATATAAATGTCCAAAATACTTTCAATTGACGCCCTCCACTTTTTGCTTAGTTTCCTACCTGGATTATCTACGTAGGTTTTAAGCATGGCCTCTAGTACCGCAGCCATTTCTGCGTGGTTGTAAGTGGTTTCCCCAAAAAACAAACCACTGAAGGCTTCTTCGGGAACCAAACCATTTCTTTCTACGGAATTCATCACATCGTGCGCCAATCCGCCTTCGCCAAATTGGGTTCGTCCCTGCCGCATAATATAATTTTCAGCTTTTGCGGGATAGGTATTTCGCACTTGGTACATTTCACTTAAATCAATAGGTTTTCCTGTAAGGCGAATGATTTCGCTTTCCAAAAAAGAAGTACTGCTAAAACTCCAGCAAGTTCCTGTTGCTCCTTGACTTATTACGGGCGTTGTTTCAAGGTCTGTAACGGTTGTGAATTTATAAGCCTCTTGGGCAGTTAGGTTTAATGTGAAAAGAATTCCGAAGAAGAGAAGAAAATGTTTCATTTTTGTTTTGGGTTTATTGTTTATAGTTTGTGGTCTTCAACGGCTAAACAACAAACCATAAACCACAAACAATTTATATCTTTGGAAACAAAAGTAATAATTATGTCTTCACCCAACTGGAAAACCGTTAAAGAATATTCTGATATAACCTATAAAAAATCAAATGGCGTGGCGCGAATCGCTTTCAACAGGCCCGATGTGCGCAATGCTTTTCGCCCACAAACCACTTTCGAATTGCTAGATGCTTTTCACGATGCACAGGAAGATACGTCCATTGGGGTTGTTCTGCTTTCTGCGGAAGGACCTTCTTCCAAAGATGGCGTGTATAGTTTTTGTAGTGGCGGTGATCAAAAGGCGCGGGGACATCAAGGATATGTGGGGGATGATGGATATCACAGATTGAATATTCTTGATTTGCAACGTATGATTCGCTTTATGCCGAAAGCAGTTATTTGTGTTGTTCCAGGCTGGGCTGTTGGTGGTGGACATAGTTTGCATGTGGTTTGTGATCTTACTCTTGCTAGCAAAGAGCACGCAATCTTTAAACAGACCGATGCCGATGTTACCAGCTTTGACGGCGGTTACGGAAGTGCCTATTTAGCCAAAATGGTAGGGCAGAAGCGGGCGCGCGAAATCTTTTTCCTCGGAAGAAATTACAGCGCACAGCAAGCTTTTGAAATGGGGATGGTGAACGCTGTGGTTCCGCACGATGAATTGGAAAATACAGCTTACGAATGGGCGCAGGAAATCCTTGCGAAGAGTCCAACTTCAATAAAAATGTTGAAATTCGCTATGAATTTAACTGATGATGGCATGGTGGGCCAGCAGGTTTTTGCAGGCGAAGCTACCCGTCTTGCCTATATGACGGACGAAGCAAAAGAAGGGCGTGATGCTTTTCTTGAAAAACGGAAGCCGAATTTTGATAAGAAGTGGTTGCCTTAATTTAGTATTGAGTATTGAGTATTGAGAAGTGAGTAGTGAAACGTTTTGGTTAATTTCCATGAGTGGCTTCACTTTCTGCCAATTGTTTTTGAACCCAGCCCATTGCTTCGCTTAGGGTGTCGAAGATTTCAAATTTCTTTTTGTAGAACATGCTTTCCAGTTTGGCGTTTGATTTTGCCATCTCGGTATTGGCTACTATGGCCATGGCCACAAGGTTGTGGATTTTTGAGGTTTCTAGATAGGTGAGGGGATCTACAGCGTAATTGAAATGTCTGTTTGAGATATACACTATTTTTTTGTTTGCAAAATGATCATCTAGCACCTTTCGCAGTTTATCATTGTGGGCAGGAATTACGGTGACTCCTTCCTTTATCTGATTGACGAGGAAATTATCAAAAATGAAGACTTCAGAATCTTTGAAGTCATAGTAATGGAACATACTCATAGCTTAGCGATTTGGTTAGGTTTTTTAAAGATAGGTAAGTTTTAAAATATTCCTCTGAAATAGCATTTTTTTATATAAAAAGATATATTTGTTTTTCTTAAACAAATACCTTCATCTATGGAAGAAACTATTACGCTTAACGATACCGAAACTACCAAAATAGAAATTGTCACGCTTCAAAAATTTGTTATCCTTAGCATTATCAGTTTTGGTCTTTACGCTATTTGGTGGATGTATAAAACCTGGAAGTTTTTTAAAGAGAAGGATAACCTAGATATAATGCCAGTGCCACGTGCCCTTTTTGCCATCTTCTTTTTGAATGGTCTTTTTGATAGGGTGCAGGAGTTTGCACAGTCTAAAGGCTATAAAAAAACCTTTTCGTCGATTGGGTGTTTTCTTGGGGTAATAGGTTTAAATTTTGCGGGGAAGTTGCCAGAGCCTTATTTTCTGATTTCCTTTCTTTCCTTTTTGTTTTTCTTGCCTGCGGTGGAAGCATTAAATTTTGGCATCCGTAATAGTGTTGGCTATGAGGTGAGGGACACCGAAAGCTTTAATGCTCGGCAGTTAATATTACTTATTGTTGGCAGTATTATTTGGATTCTTGTGTTGATGGGGCTTTCTATGGAGTAAACGTTTATGTGGTTTGATAAACTTTTTTAAACATTTAATTTTGAAACAGACCATGGAAAGCTTTGCTACATTAGAGAATTGTTCTATTTCAATTTCAATGGTGGCCCAATTACATCCATATCATTATCAGCAAATATCTTTTTGATTTCTTCTTGGGTAGGTTCGTGATCCAATGCCGCCATTGTTACAAAAAAATCCTCCAACTTTCCAGCGGGTTGCACAATCACGGTCATTTTACCGGTTTCAGATTTTTGTGTCCAAGCGTGTGGCACCTTGCGGGGTAAAAATATGCTATCGCCTACGGTCATATCATACTTTTCATCGCCCACCTGAAAATAGTATGCACCTTCCCTAACATAGAATATTTCGTCCTGCGAATTATGGATATGCAGTGGCGTTCCTCGACCTTGCGAAAGCGAAGTCTGCTCAAAAATCGCCAAGTCGCCATCGGTATCTTTGCCGGAAATTTTTACGTCCAAAATATTGGCATTTACGCCTTTTAGTTTTAAGTGGCCGTGCAATCTGCCTTCGCCGCTACTTATTTTAAACCCTTTGTCTTTTCTTTTTGTAATTTTTTCAAGTGGTGAAAATGCCCACATTGGTAGTGTTATAAACACAAGAAGCCCTGCAATGAATCCTTTTCTTTTCATGTTTTAAATATTTGAAGATTATTTAAACAATTTCAAAGCACTGTATGTGAATTGCTTAAACTAAAGATAATCAATAAATCATTCCATTTTGGAAATCTGTGTGGAATAAAAATGGCAAAGGAATATTGTACCCATTGGGTTGAAATGATAATAAACCTTTAACGAATGGGACGCTCGTGTCAGCTATGGTGTATTAATTTTTCTTTTCGGTAAACCTAATATTTTGAGGAAGTTCAACACTCAAGGTTTTATCAACAATCTTTTCTCTCATCAATGCTTTTTTATTAAAATGACGAGATATATTTTGAGTCAATTCAGTGTAGTTGTCACCGTTTCCATTTTTGTGATAGAATATTTTAATTGAACGACAATTTGAATTTTCGAAAATAGTATTGAGTAATTTACGATCTGATAAACCACAGGAATGTCCAAAAATGTATACTTGAAATTTTTTATCTGAATTAATCCAGTTAAGTAGTTGTCTATAATTTGAAGAATGTAAATATTAAAATGATTTAATGTTTGTTAGATATTGGTTATCGTTAGTTTTTTCAATAACACTATAATGGTCATCCATTTCATCTCCAAATCCAAAATTTATTTTATTTTCTTTAGAATTAATTTCACCATGAATATGAATTTGTGAAGCGGTTCCATAACTCTCAATCTGAGCGTTTATTAGCTTTATATATTTCTCTACGCTAGATGTGTAATTAAAGTTTAGAAAAAGATTATCAGGCAAATAGTCCAATTCTTTTTGTTGATATTCATTTCTACTTGCCAACAATAATTCATCAAATTCTATTATCCCTTTCTTGTCTTCTGGAGGAAATTCATTAAAATATGGGTGATCCTTAATTTTTGAAAGATGGCGCACATACAAGCGAAAATGTTCCAACAATTCGGAAGAATTTCTAGATAAATTATTAAAATCAAATTTTTCTAAAACCATCTGGTTTAAAAAAAATTCTAAAGTACTTTTTACATCGTCAAACTCACGATTTAACTTAGATATAGTCCCTTTGTAGTTATGTTTATTTTTTTCTGGATTTACAATACCAATTAAAATTTCATAATATATATATTCGATATCTACCCATTTACTAACTGATTCTAAAGTAATAATTTTAAAAAAATCATTTTTAAATTCAAAAATTCTTGTTGCTGAGGAATTTGGTCCATATAGAACATTTCTAGTTGGTTCGAATTTCATACCATATTCTTTGGCATATCCAACCATATTCTTAACTAAGTCTTTATAATTCTTGACGGGATAATCCTCATAAGTTAAAAAACCATTATAACTATCATTGACCATTACCATTTTTTTTATAAAATCATCATTATAATTTTTATGCAATGATTCCCAAAAATTATCCATATAATCTGCATAGGATGTAGGTAATCCATGTGCTAAATCAAAACCATTACCTACTATTACAAGTCTATTCATTTCTAAAATGCTTTTTATTTCTCTCAAATTTACCCAAAAACCTTACCTATTGAAATTTAACTTATGCGAACTTATAAACGTTTTCTTATGAAAATTCATAAAAAGCCAGTAACTTAAATATCTATCATTTTTGTAACTGTTCACTATTTCCCATAAGCATCCGCATGCACATTTTTAACAGCCCGTCCACTTGGGTCGTTCATATTCTTAAAGCTTGCATCCCATTCCAACGCAATGGGGCTGCTACACGCCACAGAGGGTACTGAAGGCACGCTCAGCGCCGCGGTATCGCTTGGAAAGTGTTCAGCGAAAATGCTTCGGTAATAAAACTCTTCCTTGCTGCTTGGCGTTTGTAGCGGGAACTTGTATTTGGCGTTTGCCAACTGCTCGTCGGTTACTTTTTCGTTTACCATTTCTTTTAAAGTGTCTATCCAACTGTAGCCCACGCCATCACTAAATTGTTCCTTTTGGCGCCAAGCCACACTTGCAGGCAACATATCTTCAAAAGCTTTGCGGAGTATCCATTTTTCCATGCGTTCGCCGTTTATCATTTTGTCCTGTGGGTTGATGCGCATGGCTACGTCCATAAATTCTTTATCGAGGAAAGGCACGCGCCCTTCAATCCCCCAACTAGCCAGCGATTTGTTGGCGCGCAGGCAATCATACATATGCAGTTTGTCCAGTTTGCGCACGTTTTCCTTGTGGAATTCCTCTGCGTTTGGCGCTTTGTGGAAATAGAGATAACCTCCAAAAATTTCATCAGCGCCTTCGCCACTGAGTACCATTTTTATGCCCATCGCTTTGATGGCACGCGCCATTAAATACATAGGTGTGCTAGCGCGGATGGTGGTAATATCATAGGTTTCCAGATGATAGATTACATCTTGAATGGCATCAATTCCTTCCTGGATTGTAAATTTTATTTCGTGGTGTACGGTTTTTAAATGATCTGCCACTTTTTGTGCGGCGGCAAGATCAGGACTGCCTTCAAGTCCGATAGCAAAACTATGGAGCTGTGGATACCAAGCACCTTCAGTGTCTTCGCTTTCAATACGCTTTTCGGCATACTTCTTTGCGATGGCAGAAGTGATGCTGCTATCCAATCCGCCAGAAAGTAAAACGCCATAAGGTACATCGCTCATCAGTTGGCGGTGTACGGCGGCTTCCAAAGCTTTGCGAAGCTCGGCGATTTCGGTTGCATTGTTCTTTACGTTCTCATAGTCCATCCAATCACGGGAGTACCAGCGTTTCAGTTCGCCTTCGCGGCTGTCCAAGTAATGGCCTGGAGGGAAGAGCTCAATTTTTGTGCATATACCTTCCAAAGCTTTTAATTCTGAAGCAACATAAAAGGTTCCGTTTTGGTCCCAGCCTATATACAAAGGAATAATGCCCATATGGTCGCGGGCTATAAAGTAATTATCGTTTTCAATATCATAAAGCGCAAAGCCGAAGATGCCGTTCATTTCATCTAAAAACCCAGCGCCTTTTTCTTTGTATAAAGGAAGGATTACCTCGCAGTCGCTCTTGGTTTGAAAGTTATAGTTTTTGAATTGTTTGCGAAGTGCCATATGATTATAGATTTCGCCATTGGCGGCCAAAACCAGATTGCCATCACTGCTGAAAAGCGGTTGCTTTCCTGAAGTGGGATCTACAATAGCAAGCCGCTCGTGCGCCATAATAGCTTTGTCGTTACTAAAAATTCCGCTCCAGTCTGGCCCACGGTGACGGATACATTTTGCCATTGACAATACTTGAAGTCTGAGTGCCTCTGCGGGCTCTTTAAGTTTGAATGCACATACAATTCCACACATAATCTCTAATTTTTAAATGGTTCGTTTATAAGTAAAAAAAAAGCCCGTCAGGAAAAAAACCTGACGGGCTGTATATCGCGACAAGTTTTTGTTACGGCAGCACGTTATTATTATTTGTATTTAGGCTGAAATGTAACATAAACTCGTTTTTATTTATTTAATGAGTTACTAAAGTAATATAAATTTTTAAACTAAAAAAAATAAAATTATTCTTAAAGCTATGCTTAACGAAGCTTTGGAAATTCTGAGGGATTTACCTCGTGCATAATTTCATAAACCTTTTCATAAACATCTTCCACAGAAGGTTTGCTGAAATAATCGCCATCCGTTCCATAAGCGGGACGGTGATCTTTAGCGGCAAGCGTTTGTGGTTTGCTGTCTAAATGTTTGTATCCACCTTGAACATCTAAAATGTTTTGAAGTATATAAGCTGAAGCCCCACCAGACACGTCTTCGTCAATAACGAGTAAACGGTTAGTTTTGGCTACGCTTTTTACCATATCGTGATTAAGATCTAAAGGAAGCAAAGATTGCACGTCAATAATTTCGACATCTATTCCTGCTTGTTGCAGCTCTTTTGCGGCTTCTTCTACAATTCGCAATGTACTTCCGTAAGAAACCAAAGTAATATCTGTTCCTTCTTTAATGGTTTCAACAACACCAATTGGGGTTTTAAGTTCGCCGAGGTTGTTCGGCATTTTTTCCTTTAAACGGTAGCCGTTCAAACATTCAATAACCAATGCAGGTTCGTCAGTTTCAAGCAAAGTGTTGTAAAAACCTGCAGCTTTGGTCATATTTCGCGGCACAAGAATATACATTCCGCGTAGTAAGTGGATTAAACCTCCCATTTGCGAACCACTGTGCCAAATTCCTTCTAGTCTGTGACCACGGGTTCTAACAATCAATGGTGCTTTTTGGGTGCCATTTGTGCGGTAGCGCGTGGTTACCAAATCGTCACTCATTATCTGGAGGCAATACAATATATAATCTAAGTATTGAATTTCAGCAATAGGGCGCAGTCCGCGTAATGCCATCCCAATTCCCTGACCGAGAATTGTAGCTTCACGAATTCCAACATCGGCAACTCTTAGTTTGCCGTATTTTTCTTGCATGCCTTCCAAACCTTGGTTTACGTCGCCAATCTCGCCACTGTCTTCCCCAAAAATTAATACTTCGGGATGTTTTGTGAAAATAGCATCAAAGTTGTCACGAATAATTAAACGTCCATCTACTTCTTCTGCATCTTTAGCATAGGAGGGAAGTACCTCTTTTATGGTTTTTCCGTTCTCTTTTGCTTCACTATAAAGGTGCGCGCTGTATTTGGGTTGAATTATTTCGAAATAATTTTCAATCCAATCCTGAAGCTGTTTCTTTTCTGAAGAATCTTCGCCCACCACATAGCGCAGCGCTTTTCTGGTTGAGGCGATAATATCTTTACGAAGTGGTTCTTTTTCAGAAGCCAATTCGTTTTTTATTTTTTCAATGAAATTTTTGTTTGCGCTGTTCTCAGCTAAATTGCCAAGCAATAAAATGGCTTCCTCTTGCTCATTTTTCTGAGGAGCTAGAAAAGCCGCCCAGGCCGCTTTTTTACCATCGCGAACTTTTTTCTTTATATCGTTTTCAATTTCTACGAGGGTTTCTTCCGTGGCAATATCGCTACTAATCATCCACTCGCGCATTTTTACGTTACAGTCGTATTTTGCTTCCCATTCCAAACGTTCCTTGCTTTTGTAGCGTTCGTGAGAGCCGCTAGTACTGTGGCCTTGTGGTTGGGTTAACTGTTGCACGTGAATTAAAACGGGAACGTGGTCTTCTCTTGCAATTTTTGAAGCACGGTTGTAAACCTCGATCAATTCGGGGTAATCCCAACCTTTTACACGGATTATTTCGTAACCATCTTCTTCTTCATTGCGTTGAAACCCTTTTAATACTTCAGAAATGTTTTCTTTGGTGGTTTGATATTTTGCGTGAACTGAAATTCCGTATTCATCGTCCCAAACACTCATTACCATTGGCACTTGCAAAACACCGGCGGCGTTTATGGTTTCCCAGAAAAGGCCTTCGCTGGTGCTGGCGTTTCCAATAGTTCCCCAAGCAACTTCGTTACCATTGATGGAGAAATTGGTTTTGTTTTCAATTCCTTTTATGTTTCTAAAAATCTTTGAAGCCTGTGCCAAGCCCAGCAAACGTGGCATTTGCCCCGCAGTAGGTGAAATATCGGCACTGCTATTTTTTTGCTGTGTAAGGTTTTTCCAACTACCATCCTCGTTCAGACTGTGAGTGGCGAAGTGGCCTCCCATTTGTCTTCCCGCGCTCATTGGGTCTGCTTTTATGTCTGTATGTGCATAAAGCCCTGCAAAAAACTGTTCAATAGTCAGCTTTCCAATGGCCATCATAAAGGTTTGGTCCCTGTAGTACCCACTACGCCAGTCGCCATTTTTAAATGCTTTGGCCCAAGCCAGTTGTGGCACTTCTTTTCCGTCACCGAAAATTCCAAATTTTGCCTTACCGGTAAGCACTTCGCGACGGCCCAACAAACTACATTCACGGCTGGTTACTGCTATTTTATAATCGTTAATAACGGTTTCCTTAAAATCGTCAAAAGAAATCTCTCCGTTGGTTTTTGGGTTTGTCTGCATTAGAAATGGTTTTGATATTTGCAAAAATAGCGAAATTGAGGGTGTTTCACAACGCTTTGCACAGGTGATTTTTGAAAAGAAATAGTTTTATGAACTCAAGCTTTTTTGGTCGGAACTAGCTTAAGTATCAATAATCTAATCAAGAGGACGAAAGGCAATCCATGGAACAAAACATCGAACCAATCTGCGGCTTGCATCCCTTGGGCACCGCCAGCAATCCATTTTAGTTTCCCCCAAATGTGTGGCTCTGGGAGGAAAGGGGCCAGCCCCAGCGTGAGGCAAAGAAGGATGATGATGCGCCAGTTGTTTAATAGTTGCATGCTGAGATTGGTTAATTCGACACTTCGACAAGCTCAGTGTGTCAAATTTGTTTATTTAACATTTGAAAAGGTTTGAGGTATAAAAAAATCCTCGGCGAACCAAGGATTTCATTTATGAAAAAAAATTACTCCACTTCTTTTACAGAAGCTCCAGGAGCATTTTTGCGTACAGATTCAATTCCATTTTTAGCGCCACTTTCTGCAGCATACATTTGGCTACTGCCAATAATCTGACCATTTGTAGCTTTAATATTGAAATGGATTTTCCCGTTTTTGGCAGTTTTCATTTCAAAACTGTCATCCTTTCCACAGTTCTTTTGAACAGATTCAATGCCGTTCATTGCTGAAGCTTTAGTAGCATACATCTGGCTTGAGAGTATTACTTGCCCGTTACTTGCTTTTAAAGTAAAGTGAAATTTATCACCGCTTTTTTTGAGTTCAAACATAATTTAGGTGTTTAAAGATTACTGAATATTTGAAAGCTCAATATCGTGAAAAACGAGATGTTTTAAAAATAACTGAAAGCTTTTTTATTAATAATTTCATTATTTATTTAAACATATCCAACCCTGGAATATTTGGCATTCCATCTTTGGCAACTGCAGCAATTTCGGTTTCGTTTACGTTTGTGGCTTTTTCAATGGCCTTGTTCAATGTCAAAACTAGGTAATCCTCTAACTGTTCTTTGTCTTCCAAAAGGCTATCAGCAATTTCAATAGTTTTAATTTTTCGGTTTGCGGTTAGCGTTATTTTCAAAAGTCCGTCGCTGCTACATTCGTCAATAAGCACTGTATCCAATCGTTTTTTTGTGGCCTCCACTTTTGCCTGTGTCTCTTTCAGTTTGCCCATCATTCCCATTAAATCTCCAAACATATTTTTTTGTTTTAGTTTGCTGCAAATTTACTAATTTGTCTCGCTATTCAACAACCTTATAATGATGAAAAAATTCGCCTTAGTTTCAATTGCTTCCCTTATTTTTGCAGCTTCAATAAATGCGCAGGAAACTTCAACAGCTATTATGAAAATTACTCCCCCAAAAGCCGAAAAAATCGCTAAGGAATTAAAAACCCAAAGCGACGTTCGCATTGATAATTATTATTGGCTCAACAATCCCGAAGACGAAAAAGTAATTGACTATTTAAAGGAAGAAAACAATTATTATGAGGAGATGACCGCAAACACCAAAAAGTTCAAAGTAGATCTTTTTGAGGAAATGAAGGCAAGAATAAAAGAAGATGACGAATCTGTTCCTTACAAACTGAACGGTTATTATTATATAACTCGTTTTGAAACTGGAAAGGATTACCCGATTTATACGCGAAAAAAAGGTTCGCTGGACGCAACAGAAGAAATTCTTTTTGACGTAAATGAAATGGCGAAAGACCATTCCTATTACAATCTTAGCGGGCTGAATGTTTCCGAAGACAACAAACTGGTTTCTTTTGGTGTTGACACTTTAAGCCGAAGGAAATACGACATCTTCATTAAAAATATTGAAACAGGCGAAATTTATCCAGAAAGAATTCCTTTAACAACTGGAAGCGCTACCTGGGATAGCGATAACAAAGTACTTTTTTACACTCGAAAGGACGAAAAAACCCTTCGAGCAGATAGAATTTACCGTCACATTTTGGGAACGGACCCAATTACGGATGAACTTGTTTTTACTGAAGGAGACGAAACTTTTGGAACCTATGTTTACAAAACAAAGTCGAAAAAATTTATCGTAATCGGTTGTTACAGTACGCTTACTTCAGAATATCGTGTTTTAGAATCCAATAATCCAATGGGGGAATTTAAAATATTTCAACTGCGTGAAAGAGGTTTGGAATACAGTATTTCGCATTATGAAAACAATTGGTACGTTTTGACCAATAAAGATAAAGCACTCAATTTTAAATTGATGAAAACTTCGGAAGGTAAAACTTCCAAAGAAAATTGGGTTGATATGATTCCGCACAGAACCGATGTTTTGTTGGAAGACATTGACATTTTCAAGGATTATTTGGTTGTTAGTGAGCGAAACAACGGGCTTACGCAAATCCGTATAAAAAAATGGGATGGTAAAGAAGATTATTACCTTCCTTTTGATAACGAAACCTACACAGCCTATTCCTCGCAAAACCCAGAGTTCGATACAAAAATATTGCGTTACGGATACAATTCATTGAATACGCCTGCTTCGGTTATTGATTTCAATATGGAAACCAAAGAGAAAACAGTTTTAAAGGAAACTGAGGTTTTGGGCGGCAAGTTTGATAAAAATAATTATGAAACCGAGCGTTTATGGGCAACGGCCTCTGACGGAACCAAAATACCGATGTCGGTTATATATAGAAAAGGAATCAAAAAAGACGGCAAAAACCCATTATTGATTTACGGTTATGGCTCATATGGAGCCACGATTGACCCATATTTTTCAACTGTAAGATTAAGTCTTTTGGACCGCGGATTTATCTTTGCAATCGCACACGTTCGTGGTGGAGAGTATATGGGAAGACAATGGTACGAGGATGGCAAGCTGCTAAAAAAGAAAAATACTTTTACTGATTTTATTGATGCTTCAAAATATTTGATTGCCGAAGGTTATACTTCCAAAGAACATCTATACGCTTCTGGTGGTTCTGCTGGCGGACTTTTGATGGGTGCCATTGCGAATATGGCTCCCGAGTTATATAACGGGATAATAGCTTCAGTTCCGTTCGTGGATGTTGTTACGACTATGCTCGACGATTCAATTCCATTAACCACAGGCGAATATGACGAATGGGGAAACCCAAATGAGGTGGAATATTATAATTATATGAAAAGTTATTCACCGTATGATAATGTAGAAGTGAAAGCCTATCCAAATATGCTTGTAACAACTGGTCTACACGACAGCCAAGTGCAATATTGGGAACCTGCAAAATGGGTTGCCAAGCTTAGAGATTTAAAAACCGACAATAACATTCTTTTATTACAAACGAATATGGATGCAGGACACGGCGGGGCTTCTGGGCGTTTTGAAGCTTTAAAGGAAGTAGCGATGGATTATGCCTTTTTATTGGATTTGGAAGGAATTAAGAAGTAATAAAAATATTTGCTTACCTTTGTGCGGTTAAAATTTTCAGTTTCAAACTGAAGTCATTTTAAAACGAACTCCCTCTTTATGAAAGAAGAAATAAAAGCCCACAATAACGTGTTGGAACTTATAGGTAACACACCGTTGATAAAGCTTAACAAAATTACCCAAAAGATGAAGGGTAATTATTTCGCAAAAGTAGAAGCGTTCAATCCTGGTCATTCTACCAAAGACCGTATTGCACTCTATATTATTGAAGAAGCCGAAAGAAAAGGAATCCTTAAACCAGGCGATACCATTATTGAAACCACAAGTGGAAATACCGGTTTCAGTATTGCGATGGTAAGCATTATTAAAGGATACGAATGTATTTTGGCGGTAAGTTCAAAATCTTCGGCGGATAAAATTGATATGCTGAAAACAATGGGCGCGAAGGTATATGTATGCCCAGCTCACGTTAGTGCGGATGATCCACGTTCGTATTACGAAGTAGCAAAAAAACTTCACAGCGAAATAAAAGGTTCGGTTTACATCAATCAATATTTCAACGAACTAAACATTGATGCGCATTATCTGACCACTGGCCCTGAAATTTGGGAACAAACCGCAGGAAAAATCACACATTTGATAGCATGCAGCGGAACTGGAGGAACCATTTCTGGAACGGCACGTTTCTTAAAAGAAAAAAATCCAAATATTAGAGTAATCGGAATTGACGCTTACGGCTCGGTTCTTCAGAAATACCATCAAACCAAAGAGTTTGACGCTAATGAAATTTATCCTTACCGCATTGAAGGTTTAGGAAAAAATTTGATTCCTACCGCTACAGATTTCAATATTATAGACAAGTTTGAAAAAGTAACTGATGAGAGCAGTGCGCATACCGCACGCGAGCTTGCAAAGACAGAAGGACTTTTTGTAGGTTATACCAGCGGCGCAGCTATGCAGGGTATAAAACAACTTGAGGAAGAAGGTGAATTTAACGAAAACAGCAACATTGTTGTAATCTTCCCAGATCACGGTTCTCGCTATATGAGTAAAATTTACAATGACGAATGGATGCAACAGCAAGGTTTCTTCGATTCCGAAACTGCTGAAATTCATCAAATTGAATATATAAAATAAATTACAAAATAGATTTTTTTAAATCCCGATTGGTATTCGCCATCGGGATTTTTGATTTTTAAGTTGATTGCTTTCTAAAATCTCATGTCCAAAACCTAAAATCTTACAATAATTTAATTAATTTTGTCCCGTATTTTAACAATAAACGTTGATGAGAGATTTATTCGATAAAATTTATAAAGATAAAGGCCCTTTGGGAAAATGGGCTGAACAAGCGGAAGGCTATTTTGTGTTCCCAAAACTGGAGGGTCCCATTTCCAATAGGATGAAATTTAAGGGCAAAGATGTAATCACTTGGAGTATCAACGATTATTTAGGTCTTGCAAATCATCCCGAAGTTAGAAAAGTAGATGCCGAAGCAGCTGCCAAATGGGGCTCAGCTTATCCAATGGGCGCCCGAATGATGAGCGGTCACACAGATCTTCACGAGCAACTTCAAAGAGAGCTCGCAGCATTTGTGAGTAAAGAAGCGGCATATTTACTGAATTTTGGTTACCAAGGAATGGTTTCAACAATAGATGCACTGGTTTCAAAAGACGATGTGATTGTTTATGATGTTGATGCCCATGCTTGTATTATTGACGGGGTTCGCCTTCACTTGGGGCAACGCTTCACCTACAGGCACAACGATATGGAAAGTATCGAAAAAAACCTACAGCGCGCTACAAAAGTTGCCGAAAAAACTGGCGGTGGAATTCTTCTTATCTCTGAAGGTGTTTTCGGAATGCGCGGGGAGCAAGGAAAATTGAAAGAAATTATTGAACTTAAGAAAAAGTACAAATTCCGCTTTTTTGTGGATGATGCACATGGTTTTGGTACTCTTGGTAAAACAGGAGCCGGAGCAGGTGAGGAACAAGGTGTACAAGATGGAATTGATGTGTATTTTGCCACTTTCGCAAAGTCAATGGCAAGTACAGGAGCATTTATTGCTGGTGATGAAGAAATAATGAATTACCTAAAATACAATTTGCGCTCACAAATGTTTGCAAAATCATTACAGATGGTTTTGGTGGAAGGTGCTTTGAAGCGTTTGGATATGCTTCGCACTATGCCTGAATTGAAAGAAAAACTTTGGGAGAACGTAAACGCACTGCAAGGCGGACTAAAAAAGAGAGGTTTTGATATTGGAACAACGCAAAGTTGCGTAACGCCAGTTTATTTGAAGGGAAGTATTCCAGAAGCAATGGCATTGGTAAAAGACCTTCGTGAAAACCACGGAATTTTCTGTTCAATCGTTGTTTACCCAGTAATTCCAAAAGGATTGATTCTTTTAAGAATGATTCCGACAGCTTCACATAATTTACAAGATATTGAAGAGACCTTGGAAGCGTTTTCAGCAATCCGTGAGCGATTGGAGAATGGAATTTACAAACGTCTTTCTGCGGCTGTTGCTGAAGCGATGGGAGAGAAAATCTAAGAAGTTAAATTTATATATTGAAAAATCCACCTTCTATGGTGGATTTTTCAATTAAATATCTTTCCTAAAAGTACTCCGCTCCTTATGCTGCATAGGATTATAATCCTTCCAAAGCAACTGTACGGCAGTGTTTTCCTTTAACTCAGGGTTGGTTTCAACGGTATGTATTCCTTTGGAGTTGAAAAGGTATTGCATCTCTTCAAATATAATTGCCGTAACACCCTTTCCTTGGTATTCGGGGTCAATTCCTATTAAATAAAAAGCGGCGGTATCGTTCTTTTTCTGTGCTTGAAGCACATAGTTCCAGCCAATTGGAAACAGTTTTCCGTTTGCTTTTTTCAAGGCTATGGAAAAGGAAGGCATCACTATTGAGAAAGCAATCAGTTTTCCGGTTTCATCTTTTATACAGCAGATATAATCTGGATGAATGAAACTGAAGTATTTTTTTTTGTAATAATCAATTTGATATTGCTGAATGGGTACAAAAGTCTGAAGCGTATTGTAGGTCTTGTTCAACAAACCGAACATCTCATCCACATAAGGAAGAATTTCTTTTTTATCCTTAAAACGAATTACTGAAAGTTTGTAGCGTTCTCGTATAATTTTGGAAAATTTCGCCACCTTTTCAAAAATTGCTTCTGGAATCTTTAATCGGTATTCCACCCAAGTTGCCTGCTTTTCATAACCGAGTCTTTCCAGATGTTCAGCGTAATATGGGTAATGATACCAAGTAATCATGGTGTTCATTTCTTCAAACCCCATAGTGAGGATTCCAGCTTTTTCCATATTACTGAAACCTACGGGGCCTTCTGCATATTCTAAATTGTGCTCACGACCTTTTTCGTATGCTTTTTCCAGAAGCGCTTTGGTTACTTCAATATCGTCCACCATATCAAGCCAACCGAAACGAATTTTTTTCTTTCCCTGTTCGTTTACCTCCAAATGGTTTAAAATAACAGCGATGCGCCCAACTATTTCATCATTTTTATAAGCCAAATAATACCAAGCCTCGGCATTTTTGAAAACAGGATTTTTTTTAGAATCTAACGTCTCCATTTCATCCTTAATCAAGGATGGAACCCAGTATTTACTTTCTTTATAAAGCTTAAAAGGAAAAGTGACAAACTTTTTAAGATCACTTTTGGAGGTTAGTTGTTTTATTGTTATCATATATAAAACCTTATTTTTCGCCGTTTTCATCCAAATTCAATTCTTCTTGGCGCTCTTCTTTTTTATCTTTTGCTTTTTCCTTCTTCTTTTCTTCTTTAATAGTTTTATCCTCCAAATATTCGTCCGTGTCGTGCATATCGAATCGATAGGCAACTCCGGCACGTCCATAAAATTTTGAAGGGGTATCCTTAAAACCATAAGTAAGGGAAAGGTCCACTTGTAAATTTTCATTAATCAATGCCGCCGCGCCGCCGCGAAGCAATTGGTCTGAGTAGAAATCACTTTTAAAACCTTGGTTTTCAAGAAAAACAGAGAACCAGCGATTGGTGGCATGCGTTAGTGTTAGTATATAGCCATAAGTTGGAAAATCTGTAGTAACTCGGTCAACGATTATATTGGTAACAAAGACCCAGCCACCCATAAAATTATTTTGGGTTGAAAGGACAAATTTCGGACTTATTTTACCTTCTAATTCGGGAGTGAAGGGATTGTCTGCAAAATCAAAATTAGCTCCTGCATAAACTGATATTGCAGGAATTAGGTCTGCCCATTGTGTTTTGTGATTAGCTTTCCAACTGTATAAATTTGGACCCTCTAAATCGCGTTTTCGGTATGGATCGTAAATTAAATATTTTGCTCCAAGGGTATTGCTTTTAAAATTTGAAAGACTGTATTCTCTTGCTGATGATGAACGATTATCGGTAACCTTGTTCGATTGAAACTCACCCATAAGGTTTACTTCCAGTCGCTCTTTCCAAAAACCATAACGAATGGAATAGTCAATAGCCAAACCATTGGTCTCGGTTTCTAAAAGATCGTGTTTCTCCTTTCCGTAGCTAAATCCAGATTCAAACTGAAGCACGTTGGTGCCCACCGAAAAAGCTCCCTGTGAACCGCCTGGCCGGTTGGTGTTTATCTCTTCGGTATATTGTGCTAATACGGTTGAAAATGAAATAGAGCACAGCAGAAATAGAAAGGGGGTTTTGATATTCATGGAAAGATGGGTTTAGTTCAAAGATATAAGAATTTACCATTTATTTAATAGTGAACATTCGTCTTTTTCTACATCAATTCTTATTTTTGAAAAGAATTTGACAATTATGATAACATTCCTAAAAACGATATTAATCGTTCTTCTGGTATATTTTGGGTTAAAGTTTCTTATTAGGCTCGCCACCCCTTATTTAATGCGCTATATTTCAAATAAAGCTGGGCAGCAGTTTGAGCAATTTTTTGGAAACAATCCAAATATGAACTCACAGCGTGAAAAGGAGGGAAGTATTACTATTGATAAAAACCCATCACAAAATTCCCAATCTAGTAAAAAAGTTGGGGAATATGTGGAATATGAGGAAGTAGAATAAAAGACGTTTAGAACCACGACTTTTTGACCCACGACGAATAGACACAATTTTTAAGTCGTGCATCAAACCGTTGTGGTTTGTGTTTCTTTGGTTAGTCGTGCATCCAACCGTCGTGATTCGTGTATCCTTTTTTTTCATGTTTCAAACCCGTGTACTTTGTGTTTCCAATCACTCGTGCTTCGTGTTTCCAAAAAAATCCCTAATTTCCCCACTTCATATTCACAAGCCCAATTATGCAGTTCAACTATAAAAAATTTCTTCCTCATTTAGTTGTTTTCATTTTGTTTATCGTTGCCTCCTTGGCTTATTTCAATCCTGTTTTGCAGGGCAAGAAAATTTTCCAAAGTGATATTGTGCAATATACAGGAATGGCAAAGCAGCAAAACGATTTCCGAAAAGCTACAGGTGAAGAAACCTATTGGACTGACGCGGCTTTCGGGGGAATGCCAACCTACCAGCTAGGTGCAAAATACCCAAACAATTACATTAAACAACTCGATCTTGCCATTCGTTTTCTGCCTCGTCCTGCGGATTATCTGTTCCTTTATTTTATTGGAATGTATATCCTATTTTTAGTGCTTAAAGTAGATTATAAATTGGCTTTTCTAGGTGCTCTAGCGTTCGGTTTTTCAACTTATTTAATAATTATTTTAGGCGTTGGGCACAACGCAAAAGCCCACGCAATAGCTTATATGCCGTTTGTTTTAAGCGGAATATTTCTCACTTTTCGTGGAAAATATCTCTGGGGCTTTTTATTGCTGACGGTTTCAATGGCTTTAGAGCTGGTTGCAAATCACTTCCAAATGACTTATTATTTGATGCTTTTGGTTGTAATCATCGGCATCGTTTATGCAATTGATGCTTTCAAAAAGAAATTATTACCGCATTATTTTAAAGCAGTTGGGGTAATGGCTGTTGGAGTTTTAATAGCAATAGGCTTAAATGCCACAAATATTTTAGCCACTAAAGAGTATGCAGACACTTCAACACGTGGTAAAACCGAACTTACTGTAAATGCTGATAGTACTCCAAAAGACAACAAAACTGGTCTCGATTTCGATTATATAACCGAATACAGCTACGGAAAGCTGGAAAGCTTCAATCTTTTTATTCCCCGTTTTATGGGTGGAAGTTCTACCGAAGCATTTCCAAAAGATTCTAAAACAGTTGAAAGCATGATGCGGATGGGTGCTTCTTCACAGGAAGCAAACCAAGTTTTAAACCAAATCCCGATGTATTGGGGCGACCAATCTTTTGTGGGTGCACCTGCTTATGTGGGAGCAATTATTATATTTTTTGCAGTTTTAGCATTGTTTTTAATTCGAGGAAGATTGAAATGGTGGATCGTTTCAGCCTTTGTTTTAACATTGCTTCTCTCTTGGGGTAAAAACTTCAGCGGACTTACAGAATTTTTTATAGATTATGTGCCGTTGTATGATAAATTTAGGGCGGTTTCTTCAATTCAGGTTATTATTGAATTGATACTTCCAATTCTTGCTATCGTTGGACTGCACCAGTTTTTCAGCCAATTTGAAAAGGAAGATGAAAAGAAAAAGGCTCTTCTATATTCTACGGGAATTGTTGGCGGAATTACTTTAATATTTATTCTCTTCAAATCTTCACTTTTCGATTTTGCGAGTCCGTATGACAGCTATTTTAGAGATGAAATGGGCTTGCCGTTTTTGGAGGCCATTCGCGAAGATAGAATGTCACTTTTTACTTCTGACGCAATCCGTTCCTTGATATTTGTGCTTTTGACTGCTGCAGTTCTTTGGTTTTTTATAAAAGGAAAACTCAAAAAAGGATTTGCAGTTGCTGCGCTTTGTGTTTTGGTATTAGTTGATTTAGTAGGCGTTGATAGAAGGTATGTAAATGAAGACGATTTCGTGCAAGCAAAATTGGTTGATGAACCATTTCAAAAAAATGGTGCTGACATTCAAATCTTGGAAGACGATGGTCATTATCGTGTTTATGACGCTACTACCAACGCTTTTAACAGTGGTCGCGCCAGTTATTATCACAACGCTTTGGGTGGTTATCATGCAGCTAAACCAGGGCGAATGCAGGATTTAAACGAGTTCTACATAAGCAAAGGAAACATCGGGATTCTAAATATGATGAACGTGCGCTATATTATTGTCCAAAACAAAAACGGTGGGGCAGTAGCGCAGCGCAACCCGTATGCAAACGGCGATGCTTGGTTTGTTGAAAATGTGCTTCCTGCTGAAAATGCAAATGAAGAAATCCAGCTTTTGGACAGTTTGGATACCAAAAAAACGGCAATTATAAATAAAGAATTGCTTTCAAAAATACCGAGCCAAAAAATAGAAAGGGACAGCACAGCAACTATTGAACTTTTCAGCTATAAGCCAAATCATTTAGTTTATGAAGCTTCCACAAAGTCAGCTCAATTGGCAATCTTTTCGGAAGTTTATTATCCGAAGGGTTGGAATGTTTATATTAACGGAAAGCCTGCGGAATATTTCCGTGCTGATTATGTTTTAAGAGCAATGGTAATTCCCCCCGGAAATAATAAAATAGAGTTCAAATTTGAACCGAAAGTAATCCAAACCGGAAGTACCATTTCTTTGGTGAGCAGTATCATTTTTCTTTTAATTTTATTGAGTGGCTTATATTTCGCCTTTCGAAAAAAAGAATTAAAAGTATAAATGAAGCGCGCCCTAATCATTACATATTATTGGCCTCCAGCGGGCGGTCCAGGCGTACAGCGATGGTTGAAGTTTGTGAAATATTTCCGCGAATTTGGTGTGGAACCCATTGTTTACGTGCCTGAAAACCCAAACTATCCTTTGGTTGATGAAAATTTTTCTTCTGAAATCCCTTTCGATATTGAAATTATAAAACAGCCAATCAACGAGCCATATCGTTTCGCAAAGCTTTTTTCAAAAAAGAAAACCAAGCAGATAAGCAGTGGCATTATTTCAAAAAAGGAAGTTTCGGCTATGGAAAAGTTGATGCTCTACGTTCGCGGTAATTTTTTCATACCCGATGCTCGTGTGGGGTGGGTGAACCCTTCTGTTGTATTTCTTTCAGAATATATTGCTAAAAACCCGGTGGATGTTATAATAACTACAGGTCCGCCGCACAGTCTACATCTTATTGGGATGCAACTTCAAAAAGAATTAAACGTAAAATGGATTGCAGATTTTCGTGATCCGTGGACGACGATTCACTACCATAAATCACTTCGTTTAAACAAATCTTCGGAACGAAAACACAAAGAGTTGGAAGCATCGGTATTAAAACGGGCAGATATTATTACGGTAACCAGTCCAACTACAAAAAAAGAGTTTGAGATGATTACTGAAACCCCCATCGTTGTAATTACAAATGGTTATGATGTTTCAGAGAAAATCGATTTTACGATGGATACTAACTTTTCGATTTCACATATTGGATCGTTACTAAGCGAACGAAATCCAGAAGTTTTATGGAAAGTACTTGCTGAAATTTGCAAGGAAAATAATTCCTTCAAAAATGATTTACGGCTTGAATTTGCTGGAGTTGTGAGTGATGAAGTAAAGAAAAGTCTTGAAAGTTTTCAGCTAATTGAGAATTGTGATTTTTTGGGATATGTTTCCCATTCAGAAGCTTTAACACTGCAACATAAGAGCCAAGTGCTGCTTTTGGTTGAAATAAACAGCGCTGAAACTCGCGCCATTATTCCTGGAAAACTCTTTGAATATTTGGCTGCTAAACGTCCGATAATTGCCTTAGGGCCAAAGGAAAGTGATATCGAAGGAATTATTTCTGAAACTAAATCTGGTACTTTTTTCGGTTATTGGGATGATGAGGAATTAAAGCTTGAAATTCTTCAACTCTATGAACAATTCCAAAATGGAGATTTAAAAATTGCTTCCGAAGGTATCGAGAAATACAGCAGAAGGGAATTGACGAAAAGAATGGCTTCCCTAGTTCTTAAATAAAAAAAACCTCCGATCCTCTGTTATTATATAGATTCACGAAGGTTTTCAACCAACCAAAAAACTATCTTTTATCCGCGTCCTCCTGAGCTAACTTCTCTTGAAGAATTACCTCTTGAAGTTTTCACTTTGGAACTGCTTCGTGAAGGAGTGCTGGATTTATTTACTGTACTACGGCTCGCTGTTTCTCTTTTGGGAGCCTGTGTTGTCTTTTTTGTCGCAGAACTGCTTCTGTTGTTTGAAGAAGCAGTGCGAGTTTGTTGCTTTTGAACTGTTCTAGCTGTAGACGCATTTCTTGAATCATTTGAGCGGGTTGTATTTTCACTCCGCGCATTTCTCACGCTATTTTGAGAATTACCTTTTTCAACATTTCTGTTTGTGTTATCGTTACTCGCCCTTGTCGTGCTGTTACTGCGCGAGTTAACGGTGTTATTACGAGAAACGTTTTCAGAAGTATTTCGAGTGTTACGTGAGTTTCTATCAACATTTGCGGCTCCTTTGCTATTAGTGCTGCTGCTTCGGCTAACAGCATTGTTTCGCGAATTATTACTTCGTATTGAACTATCGTTACGTGAATTATTAGAAGCGACCATAGTGTTTCTTCTGCTCGGATTGTATTCCTTGTTTATAGAAGATCTTCCTTTTTTATCATAAACCCGACTTCCTGGGCGATAGAAATCTCTTCGACCGTTTTGATAGGCTACGTGATTTCTTTTTTTGTAATATACCACGTGGTCATGGTAGCTATAACGCACAGGGCTGTAATATCTTCTGTAAGGCATGTCATAAACTACGCAGTGAGTATAAACGGGAGGTGCGTAATATACGTGCCAAGGGCGGTAAACATAATAAGGATTGTACATATTTATTACGCCTGTACAATGTGAGAAATAACCATAATTGTTATAGATTACGTTCAATCCACCAACGCGAACAATACGTCTGTCGTTGTAGCGTATATCAACATTTCCCGCTTGGGTAATGCGTCCATACTCGTCATAATAAACGGGAACACTTTCCACTTGAATCACGGCGCCGTAATCGTCATATTGAACATAAGTTTCATAATCATAACCTGAGTTGAAACTTATATTTACGTTTGGAGAGCTAATTGTTACTTGCGAACCAGTTTGTGGCCCAACATATACAAAGTCGAATTGACCATCGGGGAAAACGGAGAATTCTACATCGCCTTCAACAAAGATGTAGGCGTTGCCATCATAACCTCTTCTGAGGTTGTTTTCACTTTCGTTAGAAGTTGCATTTGCAGAAAATCCTATTATAAGGATGCTGAAAATTAGGGCTAGATTTTTCATAAGTTTTAAAATTTAAAAGGTTCGTACTTGCTATAATTCTTTGGTCAGCTGAGTACGCTTTTAAATAACCAACGACCGTGCCAAGATTTTAAACTGTTGGTTTTCAGTAGTTGTTTTGTGGTTTTGAAAAAGCAAATGAAATTTTCGAAGCACTTAAATGAAAAATCCGCTGAACTGTTTTACCAATTCAACGGACTTTAAAAACTAACCAACCAAAAAACTAAAAGTCTTATTTTCTATTTATTTGATTTCAATTAGTGTGCCAAAAAAAGTTTAAAATTCTTAAAGTTTCTCCTTTAAGTAGGAAGCCGTAAATGATTCTTTACTTTTCGCTACTTCTTCAGGAGTACCTTCTGCTATAACTTGCCCGCCCGTTTCACCTCCATCTGGGCCTAAATCGATTATATAATCTGCACATTTTATTAGATCTAAATTGTGCTCAACTACAATTACCGTATGTCCTCTGTCCAATAATGCATAAAATGAAGCTAATAATTTTTTTATGTCGTGGAAGTGGAGCCCTGTTGTGGGTTCGTCAAATATAAAAACAGTTTTTTCTTTTGAGGTTCCTTTCACTAAAAAGGAAGCAAGTTTAATCCGCTGTGCCTCGCCACCAGATAGGGTAGAGGAGCTTTGGCCCAATTGAACATAACCAAGTCCCACATCCTGCAATGGTTGTAATTTTGCCGCTATTTTGTCCTGCTTGTGTTCTCCGAAAAATAAAACAGCATCATCCACGGTCATCGTGAGGATATCATCTATGTTTTTACCTTGAAATGTTACTTCTAACACTTCTTTTTTGAAACGTTTGCCGTTGCAAGTATCACAAATCAAATGAACATCGGCCATAAACTGCATCTCGATAGTTACTTCACCGTCCCCTTTACATGTTTCGCAGCGGCCCCCATCTACATTGAAACTGAAATGTTTGGCTTTGTATCCACGGATGTCCGAAAGTTTTTGTGAAGCGTATAAGTTCCGAATGTCATCATACGCTTTAATATACGTAACTGGATTGCTTCGGCTGGAACGACCAATGGGATTTTGGTCAATGAATTCAATACTTTTAATAGTTCCAAAATCTCCTTTTATTTCTGAAAATTGGCCAGGTTTTTCGCCATAACCGCCAATTTCGCGCAGCAGGGCAGGGTAGAGTATTTTTTTAACCAACGTACTCTTGCCGCTACCAGAAACACCAGTTACTGCTGTAAAAACGTTCAATGGAAAAGTAACGTCTATATTTTTAAGATTGTTTTGTCGCGCGCCAGTGATGGAAACTTTGTTTTTTGAAGTTCGCCGTTTCTTTGGTACTTCAATTTCCATTTCGCCGTTTAGGTATTTTGCGGTAAGCGAATCTGACTTTAAGATTTCGGCATAAGTTCCCTGTGCTACTACTTCGCCACCCAAGGTTCCAGCCTCTGGGCCAATATCAATGATTTCGTCGGCAGCTTTCATTATGTCTTCATCGTGTTCTACTACAATAACTGTATTTCCCAAATCACGAAGCGATTTCAAAACCACGATAAGTCTTTCGGTGTCTTTTGGATGGAGACCAATGCTGGGTTCGTCGAGGATGTACATGGAGCCAACGAGGCTACTTCCCAAGGAAGTTGCAAGGTTGATACGTTGTGATTCGCCACCAGAAAGTGTGTTCGATTTTCGATTTAATGTTAAATAACCCAAACCAACATCTTTCAAAACCTTCAAACGATTGTTAATTTCAAGCAATAAACGTTTTGCAACCTTTTCTTGAAATTCTGAAAGTTCAATGTTTTTGAAAAATTCAGCAGCTTTATCCAATGGCAGCTCTACCAATTCTTGGATTGCGGTCCCATTTATTTTTACATAACCAGCTTCGGGACGAAGTCGTTTTCCTTTACAAGTTGCGCATTTTGTTTTTCCGCGATAGCGGGAAAGCATCACTCGGTTTTGGATTTTATAGCTTTTCGACTCTAAAAATGAAAAGAAAGAATCCAATCCTTCAAAATATTTATTCCCGGTCCAAACCAATTGTTTTTGCTCTTCCGTAAGTTGGAACCACGGCTTGTGGATTGGAAAGTCGAATTTATAGGCATTGTTTACCAACTGATCCCGATACCAACTCATGCTTTCGCCTCGCCATGGAAATATTCCGTTTTCAAAGATTGAAAGCGCAGTGTTCGGGATTACCAAATCTTCATCTATGCCAATGACGTCACCATAGCCTTCGCATGTTGGGCAGGCACCGTAGGGGTTGTTAAAACTGAAAAGATGCGCGTTCGGCTCCATAAAAACCATTCCATCCGCTTCAAAACGGTTGTTGAACTCGGTTATTTTTTTTGAAGAGAGTTCCTCGATATATAAAACTCCTTTTCCTTCAAAAAAGGCTATTTCAATAGCATCGGCAAGACGGTTGTAAAAATCTTCTTCGTCTTTTGTTATGATTCGATCAATGACCAAATCTATTTTCTTTGGAAAGGACTTTCCGTCTAATTCATCAATCCTTAAAACTTCATCTTTAATTTTAATTCTTGAGTATCCTTGCTGCGCTAAAGCCTGGATTTTGTTTTCCATTGTCCGGCCTTCTTCCAAATTAATAGGGGCGAGGAGGAGTAGTTTTTCACCTTCAGAAAAGTTTTTTATAAAATTTATAACATCTGTAGTAGTGTCTTTTTTAACTTCCTTTCCAGAAATTGGAGAAATGGTTTTTCCAATTCTAGTATAGAGCAATTTTAAATAATCATAAACTTCAGTGGAAGTACCCACGGTTGATCGAGGATTTGTGGAGTTTACTTTCTGTTCTATTGCAATGGCTGGAGAAATGCCTTTTATGGAATCTACCTTTGGTTTGTCCAACCTTCCCAAAAACTGGCGGGCATAGCTAGAAAGGCTTTCCACATAGCGGCGTTGGCCTTCTGCATAAAGCGTATCAAAAGCCAAGCTGGATTTCCCGCTACCGGAAAGACCAGTAATAACAACTAATTTGTTTCGCGGAATAGCAACCGAAATGTCTTTAAGATTATGAAGTTTTGCACCCTGAATCAGGATATATTTTTTTGTATCTAAAGTTTCTGTACTCAATTTATTATCTCCTTTTTTATAGCTTTTCGCAAAGATACTATATCGGTTTCAGCAATGCACCTTCGAGCTTATTATTATTTTTTATAGAAATATTTAACCTTTTTTTTGCATTTGTGAATTCTTTGTTGTTATATTTACGGCTCATAACGTCATATAAAAAAATTATTGCCTATAGCAAATCATTACTTTTAAACAAATAAACATTGTAACTAAGCAACCAAATCCATAGTTGTTTATTTTTTAAAAAGTTATTGATATGAAGCAAAGCACAAACTCTGATGCGTTTCTAGTAAACGCTTATATGAACGGTAATGAATCTTCACTTAACGAGTTGATAACTCGTCACAAGCAAAGAATCTACAGTTTTATTTATTCAAAAGTTTTTGACCGGGATGTCGCTGAAGACATTTTTCAGGACACTTTTATTAAGGTTATTAAAACCCTTAAAAGAGGCGCCTATAATGAAGAAGGCAAGTTTCTTCCTTGGGTTATGCGTATTGCGCATAATTTGGTGATAGACCATTTCAGAAAAAACAATCGCATGCCGAAATTTGAAAACAATAATGATTTCAATATATTTTCTGTTTTGAGTGATAATGCTTTAAATATTGAAAAGCAGATTATTAAAGGGCAGGTTGAAAATGATGTTAGAAGATTGATTGAAGAGCTTCCAGATGACCAAAAAGAAGTATTGATGATGCGGATTTATAAGGATATGAGTTTCAAGGAAATAAGTATTCAAACAGGGGTTAGTATCAATACTGCACTGGGGCGGATGCGTTATGCACTCATTAATTTGCGCAAAGTAATTGATAAACATAATATTATATTAACCAATTGATACAATAAACTGATTTTTGCTGCGTTATTTGGAAATAAAACCTCAAAATAACATTATATGCAAAAATTATACTCTGAAACATCACGTGTGGACGACGTGAATAAAAAACTTGTTCCAAAAGAAGAAACCATTAAGTTTCTTCTGGATTATTCGATGGCTTTAAGTGTTATAGATTACCATAAAATGAAGTTTGAAGCACTTCTAAACTAAACTTTGGAAAAACCCTGGAATTAGCTTTTCGGGGTTTTTTTTATTCTCACAAGCTTAAAAGTTTAGCTGATTATACCTTTAAATTTATCGGCTTTTCTTTTTCAGATAGTCTTTAATAACAGTTTTTCTACCAATGGTTTTGGTAATTATATCTTTATCCAAATCCCAGCCCCTAGCGGGAGAATATTCTCTTCCATACCATATAATTTGAAGGTGGAGTTTGTTCCATAAATCTTCTTGAAACAATCGTTTTGCATCCTTTTCGGTCTGGACCACGTTTTTCCCATTTGAAAAACCCCATCTGTACATTAATCTGTGAATATGTGTATCCACTGGAAATGCGGGAATATTAAAGGCTTGGCTCATTACTACGCTTGCAGTTTTATGGCCCACAGCAGGAAAAGACTCCAGTGCTTCAAAATCGGCGGGTACTTGCCCGTTGTATTTTTTGATTAGAATTTTTGAAAGCCCATGAATACCTTTTGATTTCATTGGCGAAAGACCTACAGGTTTTATAATTTCCCTGATTTCAGCAATGGTAAGTTTAGCCATATCATATGGATTGTCGGCAATTTTAAATAAAAGTGGTGTTATTTGGTTTACCCGAACATCAGTACTTTGCGCAGAAAGTAAGACCGCAATCAATAAAGTGTAAGGGTCTTTATGTTCCAAAGGAATGGGAACCTGTGGATAGAGCTTATTTAACGTATCAATAACAAACGTAACCTTTTCTTGCTTGGTCATTTTAAGTACTTTTATGCAAAAATAAAGATAATGAAAACATTAGAGGCAGGAGATAAGGCTCCATATTTTAAAGTAAATGACCAAGATGGAAATACAATTTCATCAGAAGACTATAAAGGGAAAAAATGGGTCGTTTTTTTCTATCCAAAAGCTAGTACACCTGGTTGCACTGCTGAAGCTTGTAATCTTCGCGATAATTATAAAGAACTTCAAAAAGAAGGTTTTGAATTGTTAGGGGTAAGTGCCGATGGTGAAAAACGCCAAAAAAACTTCAAGGAAAAATACAATTTCCCCTTCCCATTATTGGCCGATGAAAACAAAGAAGTTATCAATGCCTTTGGTGTTTGGGGGCCTAAAAAATTCATGGGAAGGAACTTTGATGGCATACATCGCAAAACTTTTCTAATTGACGAAACGGGAACCATTAAACGCGTGATAGATAAGGTAAAGACCAAAGACCACACCGCACAAATACTAAATTTAAATTAGTTGTTTATTTTTACTGGAGTTGATTTGTAATTGAAAAGACGCTTGTCTTTTATAATTTCTGAAACCCCGAGTGGTAACATTTCTTCCCAACCTTCCTCGCCATTTTCGATCATTGACAACACTTCGCGTGAAAAAATCTCCATGTTTTCAGGATTGTAATCTGTAATGTCAACAACCTTTCCGTTGTATTTGAAGAATTTGTACAATTCTTTCATTCGTGGGTGTACTTTAAGGTTTTCGCTGTTGGTATATTCTCCAGTTTCCGAATCTTTCATAGGGTAGAGGTAAACCTTCAAATCCTTAAAGAATAGTTTTCCAAAGGCTTCCAAAATACCACCACTTAAATGGCGATAGTATTTTTCATCAAAAATATCTACTAAGTTGTTAACGCCCATGGCCAGACCCATACGCATTTTGGTGTATCTTGAGAAATACTCAACCAGCTTATAATATTCTTGAAAGTTTGAAATCATAACCGTATGGCCTAAAGAGCATAGCAATCTTGCGCGGTCCATAAAATCTTCTTCGTCAATTTCGCCTTCGGCCCGAAGATTTGAGAGTGTAATCTCAAAAATAACTTCAGTTCTATCTTTTTCTACTCTATTTTCATTGAGGAACATTTCATAGGAACGCTCAAACATATCTATGTTAACCTTCGTTACTGGTCTAAAACTTCCACGAAGTGCCAATATATTTTTCTTATATAGAATTCTTGCAGGAAGGATGTTATGCCCTTGCGGATCAAACATAACCGCATCTGTCATGCCATTTTTAATTAGTTGAAGACTCATCAATCTGTTGTCAACTTCGGTAAAACGCGGCCCTGAAAAATTTATAGTATCAATTTCAATCTTATCCTTATCGATATGATCGTAAAGATAGCGCAGCAGTTTATTGGGTTGGTCATATTTATAGTATGCACCATAAATTAGGTTTACCCCTAAAGTTCCCAAAGTGATTTGCTGTAATTGTGCATCATTCTCGTGAAAACGAATGTGGAGTGTTATTTCGTTATACGGTTCTTTGGGGTCAATTTGATATCGAATCCCAACCCAACCGTGGCCTTTGTATTTCTTTGCAAAATCAATTGTAGCTACCGTGTTGGCGTATGAAAAGAAAAGTCTATTGGGATGCTTATCACGATTTATGCGTTCTTCAATTAAGTTGAACTCATGTGAAAGCATTTTCTGAAGCCTTGATTCTGTAACATATCTGCCGTCTTCTTCTATTCCGTAAATAGCGTCACTAAAATCCTTATCATAGGCTGACATTGTTTTGGCAATGGTTCCAGAAGCACCACCAGCCCTAAAAAAATTACGAACTGTTTCTTGACCGGCACCAATTTCAGCAAAAGTGCCATAAATGTTTTCGTTCAGGTTTATTCGTAAAGCCTTACTTTTTATGGAAGGAATATTTTCAAACTCCTTGTCTCCTATTATGGTTTCTGGCATAGCAGCGTTCTATTTTTTAAACAACAAAGGTAGCGATTACAATAGGTAAACAAAAAAAATACCAGTATTTTTGCGGGAATGGATACAACATTTACAGTTACATTTCTCGGCACTGGAACTTCGCAGGGAATACCCGTAATTGGCAGTAAACACCCAGTTTGTTTAAGCACCGACCCAAAAGATAAACGTTTACGGGTATCTGTTTTATTGCGTTGGGGCAATTTTTCTTATGTAATTGATTGCGGCCCAGATTTCAGACAGCAAATGTTGCGCGAAAATGTTTTAAAAGTGGATGGAATACTGTTGACCCACGAGCATAGCGACCATACAGCTGGATTAGACGATATTCGCCCGTTTAATTTTATGCAGGGCAATATGCCCTTTTACACTCACAAACGGGTTTTTGAATCATTACGGGAACGGTTTGCCTATATTTTTGCCACTGTAAATAAATATCCAGGAGCACCAAGTATTGAAGAAGTTGAAATTGATAAAGACACTCCTTTTATTATTGGAGGAAAAAAGGTAGTTCCTATTGAAGCCATGCACGATACCCTGCCAGTTTTGGGTTTTCGTGTGGGTGATTTTACTTATTTGACAGATGTAAAAACCATTTCGGAAGAAGAAACTGAAAAAGTGAAGGGCACCAAGGTTTTGGTCATTAATGCTCTTAAGGAAGAGCCACACTATTCGCACTTCAATCTTTCTGAAGCACTTGATTTTGTTGAAAAAGTGAAGCCTGAAAAAACATATTTCACACACATTAGCCACATGATGGGTTTTCACGAAGAAGTTGAAAAAAAACTCCCGAACAATGTTCATTTGGCGTATGATACACTTACTATAACTATTTGATTATGAGGAATAAAATTTTTATGTACCTGTTTCTTTTCGCATTGCTTCTCATTTTTTATCAATATATGAATGAGAAGAAAATTTATGAATCGCAGGAAGCCAGAATAGAAAAACTTGAGGCAAAAATTCAAACAGAACTTGATTCTATTGATAGTTTGCAGAATCAGGTTCGCGATTTAAATTATTTTACGCTACTGGGAAATGACAATGCAATGACCTATTTGGAAAAAATGGGCTATGAAGCAGCGGATGTTGAAGCTATGGTTTCAGACCAAATTTATGACTTCAATTTGACGAAAGGAAATAATCCCTTGGTGCCTTTTGATGGAATGAACGGGGATATGAAAATTAACAAATTAAAATTCCTGAACCACAAGTGGATACAAGCAGATTTTACCGATGGACAATATTGGGGCGAAATGATTTTGGAATATTACTTTAATGAAAAGAAAGAACTTGCGTTGACTCCAATCGCTTCACTTCTCTATCCAAATTGATTTATTGACCACTGATTACTGCTTATCCAGCCAATTCTTTAATTCATAAAAATTCTGAGGTGCCACGCCGTGACCTACTGGAAATTCTGAGTAGGTTACATCAATATTTAGTTTTTTAAGGAAAGGCTCGGTTTTTCGGGCCCATTGAACAGGGATTACTTGATCCACACTTCCGTGGGAGGTATAAACTTTAAGTCTGCTGAAGTCATTTTCAGCATAATCTTTTTTTAAAATTTCTTCATTAATATATCCGCTTAAACCAATTATATTTTTCACTTTTTTAGGATAGCTCAAGGCAAGGGCGAAACTTAAAATGGTACCTTGACTAAAGCCGAGAAGTGTAATATTTTCACTGTCAATTTTATATTTCGCTATAATTTCATCGATACATTTTGAAACTATTTCCCGCGAAGCGATTGCCTGCTCGTCATCACTAAATTTTCCTTGGGAATTATCAAAATATATGTTATACCAAGCATTTCCGTATGGCTCCAATCTTATTGGCGCTTTCAAAGAAATGATTGCATATTTTTCTGGTAGTTCGCTGGCGAAGGAAAACAAATCGTTTTCATCGCTTCCATAACCGTGAAGCATTATTATTACGGGTGGATTTTCCGAAGGATTTTTAGCAGGTCTATAATTGTGTTCTAAAAGTAAGGTTTGTTTTTCCATAGCTTGCAAAAATAAACAAGACCTTTTAAACTGAAGGTCTTTCAGCCCAAAAGGTCTCGTTAAAAATTATTAAAAAATTAAATGCCTTTAAACCATTCTTGAAATTGTTCGCCCAATACTGGAACTGGTTTCATTTCGCCTTGTACCGCACTGATCAATCCCAAAATCCAAAACACAAGTATAGCAAGTTGAACAATCCAACTAAGTAATGAGATGCCAAGAAAACTTATAACAATACTTAAAACTACCCCCACACACATAATTCCCAAGGATTGGCGTACGTGGAAAGAGCCTAAAGCAGTTTTGTTTCCGTTATTCATTATAAGGGCGATAATCCAACCAATAAGCGTAATATAAGCAATGATGGCAACTGTTTTGCCATTGTCTGTAGTTGTTTCCATATTTTCAAGGTTTTTATTTGGGTGTAAATTAATTGATAGGGTTTTTATTAAAAAATGAATATAGTCAATAATTGCTCATTATCGTTAATTTTTTAAAGAAGCGATATATTTTTTACTGGCATCTTCAATATCATAGATTGGCCCAAGTTTTTCTGCCTTGTCCTGCGCTATTTTGTCTGGTGTAAAGTCATATACTATACCATTCCATCGATAAATGGTATAAGGCTCGAATCCAGGATCTCCGAGGAGTATATCTGGATAGCGCCGGTTTTTTGGAGCGGTAAGAATTAAATCGCAGGGAAATCCAAAATTTGCTTCATAGTTTCCGGCGGTGTTTTTTATAAAAATAGTGGTGTTATGGCCGTAATCACCAGAGGTATAGGTATTTCCCCAGATAATGATTACTTCCGCGGTTCCGTCTAAATTTATGTCCAAGGGGTAAATACGCACATCGAAAGGATATTCTGCCGTCCCTTCATCACCTATTGAACCAAACTGTGTCCCATCTTTGGAGATTTCGAATTGGCTCAAATTAAAAATTTCATTTTTTTCTGAATTGGTCAGATTGCCACCTACATTTTTAAATAATAGGGCGGCGCCTAGAGTTAGGGAATCGTCTTGCGCTCCGCATGCGAAACATCCCATCAACAGGACAATGCCTGGAAGAAACATTTTTTTCATAATGCGCTGTTCTTAAGGTTTATACAAGGTGAAAATGTACCTAAAGATAATTCATTCTAATTCAAAAACGTAAACCAATCTTGAAATTTTTCACTTAAGAATGGAATACCTTTTTCTTTATTGAAATAGGCCATCGCCCAGCAGTATAGCCAAAGCATGCAGCAAACAAGCCACAAAATATCACCGGCGGTTACATCAACTTGCGACTGCACAATGAGCGAGATAATGAACAAAATGAACAATCCGAACATATTTTTGATATGCCAAGTTGCGAATTCATGATTCTCTTCTTTATTTATAAAAAAAGCAATCAAGAACCCCACAAACGGAGCGTAGGCAATTAAAGCCGTGGTTTTTCCGGGAGGAGTAGCATTCATTATTTATTGATTTCCAATTGGTTATTTGAAAATATTCCGTAAGGTTTTCCTTTTAGTTTGATACCCAATAGCGCGGCATTTTTTGAAGTGGAAAGAATGTCTTTTTCAGAAAACTCCCAATTTTCATCAGGATTAAAAAGGGTAAGTTCAGCTTTGTTTCCTTCTTCAATTTTTTCTGAAGCAATTCCGAAAGTATTTTTTAAGCCCGTAAGTACTTTAACGGCTTCTTCGGTGCCCAATAAAGCATTTACTGTTCCAAAGCAGCCTTCGAGTCCAATACTTCCAAAAAGGGCGTGTTCAAACTCAGTTTTTTTGTGTTCCACATCTATGGGGTTGTGGTCGCTAGTAACACCGTCTATGGTGCCGTCTTTTAAGCCTTTCAAGAGAGCTTTGGTATCATCTTTTGTACGTAAAGGGGGAAGCAATTTATAAATCGTGTCAAAGCCTTCCAAAACATCATCGGTCAATATTAGATTGAAGACTGCAACACTACAGCTTACATTCAAGCCTTTTTTCTTGGCATCTTTAATCAGTTCAACAGATTTTTTGGTTGAAATGGTCGGGATGTGAAGTTTTCCACCAGTGTATTCCAAAATATACAAATCGCGGATTATTTGAAGTTCCTCAGAAAGTGCTGGAATTCCTTTTAAACCAAGTCGGGTGCTATTTACTTCTTCGTTCACCATTCCATTACGTGCGACAGATTTCTCAAAAGGAAACGATTGTACTAATCCATCAAAATTTTGTGTGTACTGCAATGCTATTTTTAGCAAGTTTGCATTCGCAATTGGGTTTTTATAATCATAAAAAGAAACAGCACCTTCATTCTGCATATCATACAGTTCCGCCAAGTCCGTTCCTTTGCTGCCAACCGTTAGTGCTCCAATAGGGTAGAGGTTCACCGCATTTCCTTCGGCTTTGCTTTTCAAAAATTTGATATGTCCTTTGCTGTCCGTTACTGGAAAGCTGTTGGCATTCACGGCGACGCTCGTAAAACCGCTATAAGCAGCTGTTTTCAAACCGTTTTCAATAGTTTCCCGCTCTTCAAATCCTGGTTCACCAAAAGAAACACTACTGTCAAACCAACCTTGGGAAATGTGGAGGTTTTTCAGCGAGACTTCCTTTATCTTTTCTGAAGAAGGAATGCTTGCAGCAATCTTTGAAATTATACCATTTTCTATCAAAACATCCCGTTTCTTTAAATAATACTTCCCAGTAGGATCAACTATGGTGGCGGATTTCAGTAACAGTTTCATTTGTAGAATTTTAAGATAAGCATTTCAAAAAGTAAAAAGAGTAATGCAAAAATAGCAAACCATTTCCAAAAACTGTTAATGGAATTAGCTTCATTAATAGAATCAAAAAGGTCATCCACGGTTTTATAGGTTTGAGCGCCTTGCCAATCTTCGGGATTCAGATATTGCAATTTACTTTCATTTCTGGAATAGTTGTAACTTATATTTTCCAAAAATTCATTTTCCTTCGCAATGTGATAATTACCGGCTTTATTGGGTTCGTGCGTTGTTGTCATTAAAACGAAATTGGCTTTTGTCTGCTGAAGCGGGATGAACTGCGCAGTACTGTCCTTTATAGTTAGAATTTCATCGGCTCCTAATTTCACAGGAATTGCGATTGAATTTTGTTCCCCAATGGTATAGTACAATCGCGACAAAGGCAAGCTTTGCAAGGCCATATTGTAAATAGCTGGCACCACCAAAGGCGAATTCTGAAAGTTTGAATTCATTTTGTTGATTGCCGCAGTGAACAAATAGGCCTTGTTCTTTTGAAGCAAAAATGGTTGGTTGTCCTCAAAACCAATTGCAGACGTGGCATTTGTTGAAATACCGTAAAAGGAATTAACTTTCGGATATTGAAAATTTGCAACTTCCTTTTCAAAAACATCATTAAAAAGTGGGTGTGAAAAAACGATTTTCGTAATCTTTTTTTCCTGTATTTTTTCTTCAGAAAGTGTTCCCAAAGCTATTGTTAATAGATAGTTATTGTAACTGCTCAAATCCACTTCCGAAGCTGGAATAACAAGTACACTTCCTCCATCGTCGCTAAATGATTTTAGAGCAGTTGCCAGCGAAGCGGGAATTTCTTTCAACTCGTTAAGCACAATGAAATTTTGATCAGGAATTTCGTTGTAATTCAGCGTTTTGAAAGTTTGCTGGGTAAACTGGAACTCCTCTTTTTGAAAAAGGCGTTGTAGGAATTTACCATCGGCTTCATTGATGGCCAAAACCTTAATTTTTTCAGGTTTGTTGAGACTGAAAAATAGTGAGTTGTCAAAAGGAAGATTGGGCTCGTTGAGCTCTAGTTTCCCTATAAATTCTTCGGAATTGTCGATGTCAAAATTTACGGTTCCATTTGCATTCTCTGAAAATTCCAAAACTGATTTGGCGATCAGTCTTTCATTGTTGAAAAGGGAAATCGGTACTTCCGAAGTTTCGTTACCACTCATCGAAACTTGGACTTTCAGCTGCGTAGTTGAAGCATTTTTTGAAGTTATGTAAACACTGTCAATGGCAATGTTGGATGCTTTTACGGGTTTCAGTTGTACGACATCTACAATTAAATCTTCCGGAATTTTTGGAAAAGCTTCTTTTTGCTGAAAATCTGAAAGATAGACCAAGCGTTTCAATACATCTTTTTCATTGGAAAAAAGCTGGTTGACCTTTAGCAAAACTTGGCTTGGCGTAAGTTGGTTTTGTGAATATGTTATTGAAAGCACTTCATTTTTAAAATCTTGGGGCGAGACATTTTTACGATCGGAATTGTTTGTGAACCAGCTTAATTTTTCTGTGCCGCTAGTTTTATCGAATAAATCTTGCAAAGCGCGCTCCAATATTGGCCCTTTAGGACCTTTGGCTTGCATACTGAAGGAATTATCAATGTAAACAATGGTTTCTTTTTTGGAATTTAAGGCAGTTTTTAAAGCCGTAAAAGGTTGTGCAAAAGCAATAATTATGCAAGCCAGCGCTAGCAAGCGCATCAACAATGTGAGCCATTTTTTGAGTTGCGAACTTTTGCGGGTTTGAATAGTCACTTTTTTTAGAAAAGCGACATTGGTGAAATCTACCTTTTGGAAACGCCGAAGTTGAAAAAGATGAATAAATATGGGGATGAGCAGCAGGAAAAGGGCGTAAAGAATTTCTGGGTGTTTAAACTGCATTCCTATAAATATTGTCCAAAGATAAAAAATGGAACGTAATTACAGCTATTTCTGAAAGGTAAACGTGAAGATACTTCCTTTTCCGAGTTCCGATTCCAAATAAATTTTTCCGCCGAGCTTTGAAACCAAGCTTTTTACCGTTGCCAAACCAATGCCAGTCCCTTCTCTCCCGTTGCGGTCTTTTATTCCCGTAGTCTTGAAAAGGTTGAATATCTCTTCCTGTACACCAAGGTCAATGCCCATACCATTGTCTTTGATTGAAAATTTATGAAAATCAGACTCTTCGGTGTAAGTTACCACCACCATTCTTTGTTCATTTAAATTATACTTCAAACTATTGTCAATCAAATTGAGGAAAATCTGGGTAAGCGCGGCCTTGTTCACATTTCGCAAAACACCTTCGGTTGGAAACCCAAAAACAATATCGTCCGTTATTAAAATCTCATTGATTTCTTCAAAAAGATTTTTAAGTTCAACATCTTGTTTTTCAGCTTCCAATAACTCATCGGTTTTGTAAAATTTCAAAATTCCGTTGATGTAGTTTTTTAATGTAGATGATGATTCTTCAATGTAATTGAGATAAATTTCTGAATCTTCTGATAGGTTTTGAATGTTTTCTTCGCGAAGCATACGGGTAAGCGAAGTAATATTTGCCAAAGGCGATTTCAAGTCGTGTGAAACTAGGTGTGCAAAATTCACCAATCTTTCATTGCGCTGTTGCAATTCTTTTTGAAACTCTGTCAATAATTTATTTTTCTTCCGAAGCTCAAAAAGGATTACCACTTGTTTCCCCAAGGCTTTTAAAGTTGTAATTTGAACGTTGGTAAGTTTTCTAGGTTTATGGTCAAAAATACAAAGGGTGCCTAGCTTGAAACCGTTGCTGTTCACAAGAGGAACACCTGCGTAAAACAAAGCATTGGCTTCCGTAACTAAGGGATTATCCTTAAAACGTACATCTTTTGTTGCGTCCTCAACTATAAATATTTCTTCATCCTGCAAAATGGCGTGTCCACAAAACGAAATGTTCCTGGGAGATTGGTTAAAATCAAGGCCGAAATGTGATTTGAAAAAATTTCGATCACTGTCCAGAAGTGTTATTAATGAAATGGGTACATTACAAATTGTAGCAACGAGCGCGGTAATATTATCAAAATCGTTTTCAGAAAGGGTATCGAGTAAATTGTATTTTTTTAATTCGGCAATTCGCTCTTTTTCATTGTCGGGGAATTTTGGGAAAATCATAAAAACATTTCAATATTATTTTTTAATGCCCGTAAATATAGTTGGATATAAATTATTGAAGGAATAAATTAACAGGATATAACAGTAAAAAGGAGTTATTTTTTTTTGATACTAAACTGAAAAGTGGTTCCTTTTCCCAATTTTGAAGAAACTTCTATTTCACCACCAAGTTTTGTTACAAGTTTTTTAACAGTGGATAACCCGATGCCATTGCCTTTTTTTCCGTTCCTATCTAGAATGCCCGTTGTAACAAAAAGATCAAAAATAGCTGAGAGTTTATTTTTTTGAATACCCATACCATTGTCGGAAATTGAGAAATGATAAAATCCACGCTCTTCGGTACATTCAATGTCTATTTTTATTCTTTCCTTGTCATTGTATTTTAAACAGTTGCCCACCAGGTTGAGTATAATTTGTTCCAATGCGGCTCTATTGGCTTGCATTTCAATATTTTGCTCCGGAAGGTTTATTTCACAGTCAATATTGATGTTCAGTAGTTCAATTATTTCTTCCAAAAGGTCGTTGCTGTCAAAAATCTCATCGGTTAGGGAAGCGGTATTATCACTTTCATAATGTTCCAAAAGCCCAGTGATATATTCGCTTAGGGTAAAAGATGATTGCTTTATGTACTCCAAATATTCATTTCCCTGCTTATCCAAAAGAGAAGCGTATTTACTGCGGAGCATATCGGAGGTTATAATCATATTTGCCAACGGCATTTTCATATCATGAGAAACAATACCTGCAAAATTTTTAAGCTCTTCGTTTTTATCTTCGAGTTCTTGTTGAACAGCCATTAACATTCTATTACGCTTTCTTGCTTCAAATAGATTCACAACTTGGTAGGCCATTGAAATGAGTGCATTTTTCTGTGACTTTGTAAGTGTCCGAGGTTTGGTATCAAAAACGCAAAGTGTCCCCAGCGGATAGCCATCAGAATTAATTAACCGCACTCCTGCATAAAAAATAGCCTGCATATCCTTTACAAGGGGATTGTTCATAAAACGCGGATCTTTTCTGGCATCTTCAACGATAAAAATGCTTGAATCTTCCAAAATGGCATGCCCGCAAAAAGAAATGTTCCGGGGCGATTCATTAAAATTTAAACCGTAATATGATTTTAAAAAATTTCGGTCTGCATCAACTAAGGTTACCAAAGAAATTGGCACATCACAAATACTTGCAACTAATGAAGTAATATTATCAAAATCCTTTTCAGGCAAAGTATCCAACAAATTATATGAACGAACTGAGGCCAGACGTTGCTCTTCATCAACTGGAAATTGTGGTGCAATCAAGACTTTTTTCAATTTATTTTAAACCCGCAAAAGATCGGTGTTCAAGGATTAACCGTAAATGTACAATAATTTATAATGAATTGTTAAAGTGAAAAAAATAATTCGAAATGGATTAATCTTTGAATCAAAATCGTTCAAAAACCCCTAATCCGAAGAGCGCAAAATCATATTTCACAGGATCTTTTGGGTCTAATTTACGAAGTGAAATATCCAATTCGGTCAAGGCTTTGCTATCGTTTGGTTTCCTGTTCAATAATTTTAGTTTTCGGGCCACGTTTCCGCTGTGAACGTCTAAAGGGCACGAAAGTTGGGAAGGGGATATACTTTCCCAAATCCCAAAGTCTACACCGATATTGTCATTGCGAACCATCCACCGTAGGAACATGTTTAATCTTTTTGCTGCAGAATTTTTTAAAGGATCACTAACGTGTTTTTGCGTTCTTGGAAGATGTGGAAGTTCAAAAAATGTTTTTTTGAAATGATGGATTGCAGTTTGCATCGAATCTTTTTCGGAATTTTGAGCAAAAACGCTTTCCAACCCACCGTGATTTTTATAAATATTTTGAAGTGCTTTTAAAAAGTATAGTAAATCGTTGCTATTAAAAGTTCGATGCACAAAGCTTGAAAGCGATTCTGTATCTTTTTCTGAAAAATCCATAACAAAATCATAAGGCGAATTGCCCATCATTTCCATCAGCTTATGCCCGTTGTTTATAATGCTCTTTCGGTTTCCCCAAGCAATTGTGGCAACGAGAAACCCCGCAATTTCAATATCTTCCTTTAAGGTAAATAAATGCGGAATTTGAATTGGATCGCTTTCTATAAAACTTGGATTGTTGTAAAGGATGACTTTTTCGTCAAGAAATTCTTTTAGTTGGATTCTATTCATTTTATAAATACTCCGCAAAAAACTGATTACTATTTCACAATTACCCCATCCTGCATTACTAGCTTTCTATCAGCCATATTTGCAAGCTCTGTGTTGTGGGTAACAATCACGAAAGTTTGTCCAAATTCATCCCGCAGTTTAAAAAACAGGTTGTGCAGGTTTTCAGCACTTTCGGTATCTAGGTTTCCGCTGGGCTCATCTGCAAGAATTATTGCAGGATTATTTATTAAAGCTCGTGCCACTGCAACGCGTTGTTGTTCGCCCCCTGACAGTTCATTGGGTTTGTGGTCTTCACGATGCGAAAGCCCCAAAAATGAAAGCAATTCCTTCGCTTTTTTAATAGCCTCCGTTTTAGCTGTGTTTTTTATAAAAGCAGGAATGCAAACGTTTTCAAGAGCTGTAAATTCGGGCAGAAGTTGATGGAACTGGAAAATAAAACCAAGGTTTTCATTTCGGAATTTCGCCAACTTTTTCCCTGAAAGTGAACCAATGTTCACGTCGTTTATAATTAATTTACTTTTAGAAGTGTCAAAAGCATCCAAAGTTCCCAATATGTGCAATAATGTAGTTTTTCCGGCACCAGAAGCACCCACAATGGAAACAATTTCACTTTTTTTGATATGAAGGTCAACCCCTTTTAAAACGTGAAGATTATCGTAATATTTGTGAATGTTTTGAGCCTTTATCATCGCAAAAATTTAAAGTGTGAAAGTACTATTTATAGTGCTATAATGCAATCCGATGGGTTATATTGTTTTTATTCGGACTTATGTGTTTATTTTTGTTTTCCACATCTTAAACAGAAAAGAATGTCATCATATAGATACTTTGAAGAGTATGACCAACCGGTAACCGACAGTTTAATTGATAATTACAGCAATATCTTAAGCACAATTGGTGAGGATGTTTCCCGTGAAGGAATACTTAAAACCCCAGAAAGAGCTGCAAAAGCAATGCAGTTTTTAACATCAGGCAACTGCCAAGATCCCGCTGAAATTTTGAAAAGTGCCATGTTCGCCGAGGCTTATCACGACATGGTAATTATTAAGGATATTGAACTTTATTCTTTATGCGAACACCATATCCTGCCATTCTTCGGAAAGGCCCATATAGCCTATATTCCTGATGGATACATTGTAGGTTTGAGCAAAATACCTCGAATTGTTGATGTTTTCGCACGCAGACTTCAAGTTCAAGAAAGACTTACCCATGATATTTTGGAATGTATAAACGATACTTTGAAACCGAAAGGAGTGGCCGTGGTTATTGAAGCTTCGCATATGTGTATGATGATGCGCGGCGTGCAAAAGCAGAATAGCGTTACCACAACTTCTGGTTTCCGTGGCCAGTTTGAAGCGATTGAAACCCGAAGTGAATTTCTAAAATTGATAAGTAACGATTTGTCATAACCATTTTTGGAATGTTTTTTGATTTAAATACTGAAAATCAAACACAGCAAAAGATGAAAAACGAAAAATATAAATTACTACGCCAAGGAATCATTTTTGATTTAGTAGGAATGGCTACGATGGCAATTCCAATCGTTGGACCAGTATTAGATATTGTTTGGGCGCCGTTCGCAGCAAAAAAAATGAGTGACATGTACAAGGGAACTGAAGGAAAAATAGCTTCAGTTCTAGTATTCGTAGAAGAACTGTTGCCCTTCACTGATGTAATTCCAACTTTTACTTTAATGTGGTTTTACACATTTGTATGGAAAAAACAACCTACACCGCAAACCATTCAAATTAGAATAAACGATTAAAAAAAAAGCCCCAATCGGGGCTTTTTTTTTAGATTTCTACTTTTAAATTCACATTTACACTCCGCCCAATATTGAAAATACCATCTGGTTTAAATCGCGATAGGTGCGAAATATATTGCTTATCGGTAAGATTTGTTCCGTTTACACCTAATTTTAACACTGCTTTTTGAAGTTGAAAACTACTTTCAATTCCGGCGCTCAAAAGCGAATAGCCACCAGTTCTAGTTTCAAAATCATTTACATTTTTTTGGTTTAAAGTATTTTCTAGTGTTATAAAGGCTGAACTAAATTTACGAGTTTTACCATCATGCAATTCCACACGGAACGTATTCCGAAGTGAATTGGCAGGAATTAAAGGCAAATATTCGTCATTGCTCAATTTTCCGGTAACGGTTTCAAAACTGCTTTCAAAGTGCAACCAATCTAATGGATGCGGGTGCAAGTGAAAACCAAATTCGCCACCATACAGCGCAGCATCGTTTTGAAGATAATCAAAAACCGGCGTTTCATCTATCATTTCATTGGTGGGTGAAATAAAAATATAATCGTTCACCGCATTGTAAAAACCGTTAGCAAAAAATTCGATGTGTTTGTTTCTGTATTCCAAAGAAACATCTGCTTGAAAATTCTGTTCGTTGGATAGATTTGTGTTTCCTTTTTCATATCTATTTGTTCCTTCGTGAATTCCGTTGGAAGTCAGTTCTGCTAAATTCGGGGCTCGAAAACCACTAGCGAAATTTACCCGTGCCGAAATATTTTTAACAAAATCCATTTTTGCTCCCAATGCCGCAGTAAAACTGGTAAAAGTTTTCTCTAGAGCAGGAATAAAATCTGTATCCGAAGGATTCCGCGTGGCTTCACTTTCAATTTTCCGCGAATCAAAACGGATTCCTGCCTGCAAATCTATTTTTTCCAAATGATAATGAGATGTTGCTAAAACCCCGACATCTGTGGTATTTGCATCAGGAATTAATATTTCTTCAGCTTCGTTTTTGTTGCTTTGAAACATTCCCTGCAAACCAATAATGGTTTCAAATTTCCCCAATTCTGGCAGATTGTATTTCACATCATAGTTAAACGTGTTCAATTTTAGGCGAAGTGCGGCCGTGGCCGGATCATCTTCAAATTCGCGACGATCATTAAACAAATACCCAGCTTTAACATCCAAACTGGATTTGTTGAAAAACAGCGTATTATCAAAACTTAAAATATGGTTGTCAATTTCCTGAAAAGGAAGCTCCAAATCCTGTGAACGGGTTTGTTCGCCAATTTCCTCAGCAATGCCAATGTTTGAACGGTTGTAATTATACCGAATTGTTGACTTAAATTTTGTTCCCAAATATTGTACGCCCGTCTTTAAATCTTTTTCATTGAAACGGGAATTAGTCACCCGATAGTCTGCCCCAGTCTTATAATCACTAAATGAAGAATAAGAGCCGCGCGCCAAAAATTTCAGCTTTTCACCTGAAGTTTTTACGCCCAAATTTGTTGACGTTCCAAAGGTATTTGAGAAATAAATACTACTTAAATCGCCGTGTGTTTCGCCTGAATTAGCAAACCTTTCGGGATTCAAATATAATACGCCGCCCAAAGCATCACTGCCGTAAAGGAGGGAAGCTGGGCCTTTTATAACTTCTACGCTTTCAACACCAGCTTCATTAACTCCAAGTCCGTGTTCATCCCCAAATTGTTGGTTTTCTAGTCGCACACCTTGTGTATATGTCAAAACACGGTTGGAACTCAGCCCGCGAATAACCGGTTTTCCGATACCGGTTCCGGTGGTAATAAGGTCAACTCCTGCAATGTTTTTTATTCCATCTGCGAGTGTTACAGCACCGGAGGAATTTAAATCGTCTGTGGAAACGCGTTCCACTTTCATTACGTTATCGCTCTGCAATTTGTGGAATGGTGTGGAAACAATCACTTCTTCCATTTCAACAGCGCTTTCTTTCATCTGAAGATTCTCGATAACGGTTTGATTGTTCGAAAAGTTTATTTTTTTCGAAACAGTAGCGTATCCCAAAGAAGAAAAAACCACGTTGTAGTTTCCATCTGGAATGTTTTTCAATTCATAATTTCCGTCAAAATCTACCGTCGTGCCTTTTTCAAGTTGTGGAATGTAAACTGTTGCCGAGACTGTTTCGTTATTGTTTTTTAAAGTTATGGTTCCCGCTAAGGAATTTTGAGAGCTCGCCGCGGTATATATAAATAACACCGCTAGCAAGCATAGAATATTTTTCATGCTTTCTTGATTTTAAAAAATTAATTGTAGAGTAATTGGAGTGTTAAGAAATCAAGAAAATTGCGGAGGTCCTCTTAGGAAATAATGAGAAGTATTTTTATTGAATTTAGGTAATAAATAAACAGTTTCCGTTTTTTGAAAACCATTTAGGACTGAAAATTCAGGGAGTTCTTGAGGTTTAAAATCAAATATTGAAAAGTGAAAATCACATATTGAGCAATCCAGTTGTTTTTTGTGAATATGTACAGAAAAATCGGTACAAGCCTGATGTTCGTGACCCTCAAGAGTATGTGCAAATTTTACGGCAGTAGGAAGTAGTAGCGCCAACGAAAAAATCGCAACCGTAAAAATCCGTAATATTTCCTTTATATTTTTTTTCATTAATTAAATAAAAACCCGAGACCCATCCCGCGTAGCATTTTCTTTACAAAGTTCCAAAAAAAAGCAAACTCTCCAAACACCCAACCGAAAAAAACCAGAAGCACCTGATAAATTGGGAAAATTATCAAAATTCTGAACGGCCAATAAATGTACCAGCCCATTTCTCTCTTTATTTCGAGCAAATCTGTGATTGGTGCTGCAAGCTTTGCCGCGGAACTTCCCGTAATGGCAAAAACAAGAAATACAATAAAAAGTTGTCCGTTGGTTTTGATGTTCCAACGTGTTTTTAGCTTTTTCAATTTCTTCCGCCTATGAATTTTTGATTGTACTTATTCTGAAAATATACAAAGTAATTATAGAGTAGATAATTTACTTCATAGCCATAATCTACAGTGGGATCATAGTTTATTTGCTCAGTGTATAAATTAGGGAAATATCGGGCTGGCTGAAGCACACGGTTGTTATATTCAGAAACGAACGAACGGTTTTTGGATTCCAAAAGGGATTGACCGTAAAATCCACGGGGTGGTTGGGAAGCAAGCCAAGATTCAAATCCTGGCTCTATTATCATTATTTCATATTCGAGACTATCGTTTGCTATGCGTATAGTATCTTTTTCTGTATTGTCTGCAGACGAATTATTCATGGCTTTATTTCCAGTTCCGCAACTGTATAATGCAACACAAAATGCAGCTATGATAAGAATATTTTTCATAAAATTAATTTTTACAAAGTTAAGCAATGTAGCACAAAGCATAAGGGATTTTACTTTCATTTAAAAAAAATACCGTTCTTGATAAAAATGAACGGTATTTTTTATAATTGAATAAAAATTTTACTTTCCAAAAAAACTACCCAAAAGGCCGCCAAGACCACCTTTTTTCTTGTTACCTCCACCGAGTACCATTCCAGCAATATCGTCAATAACACTTCCGTCGTTATTGCCGTCCAGCATAGATTCAATAAGTGATTGCTGCTGTGGTTGCTTACTGCCGCCACCCATTAGGCCTCCGAGTAAGTCACCAATTCCGGAATCTGAATTTACGTTTTGCTGCTTTTTTTGTTTGCCTAAATAACCTAATAGAATAGGTGCTGCCACTTGCAAAATCTGCATAACACTATTAGTATCTAATCCAGATTTTTGAGAAAGCGCTTGAACCGCATTGTTTTGAGAGCCTCCCAAAACGTGTCCTAAAATACCTAGGCCATCTTGTTTTACGTCTTCATTAACGCCACCTCCAAAAAGGCCACCTAAATTGTCCAGAATGCTGCCATCGTGCTTGTTGTTTAAAGCATTCATTAAATTGGCTGCACCACCTTCACTACTTGCATTACGCTTCATAGCGCCTAAAAGTATTGGCATTGCCATGGATACAACCGAAGCGGTTTTATCTGCGGGTTGATTTGTTTCTTGGCTTATGCCGCCAATAATTTGTTTTCCGAGGTCACTGTTCAATAAGTCTAAAATTCCTGACATTTGCTTTATGTTAAAATTAAGAGCGTAAGTTAATCAAAATCAACAAGAACTGTGGAGATAAAAAATTTGAAAACACTACATTACTTGCGCAAAATAGAAATAATCTGGTTGGCCAGTTCTGTTCCAATCCTGTCTTGTGCTTCGTCTGTTGCCGCACCAATGTGTGGCGTAAGTGAAATTTTATCGCACATAAGAATTTTTATTGACGGAGTAGGTTCATTTTCAAAAACATCAAGTGCCGCAAACGAAATTTTTCCATCTTCAATACCATCTAACAGTGCATTTTCATCAAGTATCCCACCACGTGCAGCGTTAACGATACCCACGCCGACCTTCATTTTTGAAATTTCTTCTTTGCCTATTATGTATCCAGATTGGGAAGGAACATGCAAACTTATAAAATCACTGTGCTTGATTAATTGATCTACTGGTTCGGTCTTTATTTTTAAAGTTATTTTTTGTCCGTCGTAAAAATCAAGTGTGATGTCTGCTTCTCCCACTTTATGATCGCTGGCAATTACATTCATACCACAGCCCAAGGCTATTTTTGCCACTTGGCGTCCTATTCTTCCAAAACCTATAATTCCCAATGTTTTTCCACGTAGTTCGCGGCCTGCTCCATAATTTTTCTTTAGCTCTTTGAATTTAGTGTCGCCATCCAAAGGCATATTCCGGTTGGAATCGTGCAGAAACCTTACACCACCAAATAAATGTGCAAAGACAAGTTCGGCTACCGATTCTGAAGAAGCTGCGGGAGTATTTATTATATTAATCCCGTTTTCAAGGGCGTAGTCCACATCAATATTATCCATTCCCACACCACCACGACCGATGATTTTTAACGAAGGGCAATTGTCAATTATATCTTTACGCACCTTTGTGGCACTGCGCACCAAAAGCACTTCAATTTTATGTTCGTTGATGTAATTTTGAAGCTGTTCCTGCGCCACTTGAACTGTTATTACTTCAAAACCAGCATCTTTCAATGCATCTATTCCGCTTTGTGAAATTCCATCGTTTGCTAATACCTTCATATATTTTATTGACTATTATTATTTTCTATTATTGAATGTTGCACAGCAACATCTTTACGGTCAGTTGTTCCCTTTTAGGGCTATGCTCCTTTTTCAATTGATTGCATAATATCTACCAAAACCTGTACGCTTTCCAACGGCAGGGCGTTGTACATTGAAGCACGATAACCACCAACACTTCGGTGGCCATTCAGGCCGTTGATGCCGGTTTGTTTTAAGTGATCGTCAAAGGTTGCCTTTAATTGGTCATTTCTTAAGTTGAAGGTAGCGTTCATTTTTGAACGGTCTTCTTTTTTGGTCACGAAGCCTTCAAATAACGGATTTCGATCTATTTCATTATAAAGAAGTTCGGCTTTTTGGTTGTTTATTTTTTCTATTGCTGAAATACCGCCCAAATCCTTCAGCCATTGTAGTGTCAACATGGAAACATATACTGGGAAAACCGCTGGGGTGTTGAACATGCTTTCTTTGTCAATATGAATTTTATAGTTCAGCATAGAAGGAATAACACGTGAAACCTTCCCGAGAATATCTTCTTTTACCACAACCAAAGTTGTTCCCGCTGGGCCCATATTTTTCTGTGCCCCCGCATAAATCAAACTAAATTTTGAAAAATCGAGCTGGCGTGAAAAAATATCGCTACTCATATCGCAGACCATTGGAATTTTGGTTTCTGGGAAGCTTTGCATTTGCGTCCCAAAAATGGTGTTGTTGCTGGTGCAGTGAAAATAATCTGCATCTTTCGGCACGGTGTAATTTTTAGGAATAAAGTTGAAATTTTCACTTTTTGAAGTGGCAACTTCTACAACTTCACCTAACAATTTAGCTTCTTTTATAGCTTTATCGCTCCAAGTTCCTGTGTTTAAATAAGCTGCTTTCTTTTCCAAAAGGTTGTAAGCAACCATTAAAAATTCAAGACTTGCACCGCCTTGCAGAAATAGGGCTTGGTATCCTTTATTTTGAAGACCCAAATGCTCCAAAGCAAGATTGCGAGCGTTATCCATCACTTCCACAAAATCCTTGCTCCGGTGGGAGATTTCGATCAGGGAAAGGTTTAGGTCGTTGAAATTTAAAACCGCTTCGGCAGATTTTTGCAAAACGGATTGTGGCAAAATGCAGGGTCCTGCACTAAAATTATGTTTTTGCATCGCATGAAAATTTATACTACAAAGATGCGGATTATGCTACTAAAAATTTGTGAATAACAAATATTTTATCAAGGAAGTTTCAACAGGAAATCAACCGTGTCCACGCCGTCGGCATAATCCCATAATTGGGGGTTTTGTGCTTTTCCGTAGTATATTTCATTGGGTAAACCAGCTTTTGAAACGAAACACTGTATGTTTTCAGATTGTGCATTTAGTTCTTTTTGTAGGGTTTCCAAAGAACCATATTTTTCATAAAAAACCACGGAAATAGGAGAGGAGAAGCCAGTGTCTTCTTTAAGTAACATAAACTCATTGTCCAGCAACGGGAAGCTGTCCATTAAATAAACGGCTTTGTTGTAGTCGTAATTGTTGATGTATTTGTGGTTGTGGATTATTTCTTTCCAACTGAACATTGCCTTGAAAAATTTTTCAAAGTCATAATTTTCGGAAACATATAATTTTGAAACATTGCGGCAACCAAGACCAAAATATGTAAAAATATCATCGGCGAGTAGCTTTAAATCTGCATCGGTTTCAGTTCCGGTCAAGACTGCAACCGAGTTTCTGTTTTTGCGAATGATGTTTGGATATTTTCCAAAATAATAATCAAAATAGCGTGCCGTATTATTGCTACCTGTGGCGATTACTGCATCAAAATTTTCAAGCTTTCCTTCTGTAAATTCTATATAATTTTTGAATTCTGGCTCAATGGAAATTAAATAGTTTGCAAGAAAAGGAAGGAGCGTCTTATCTGTTGAAGAAAGTTTTGTTAGAACTTTATTTCCTGTAATCAGAACCGAAATAAAATCGTGAAAGCCCACGAGTGGAATGTTTCCAGCCATAACAACTGCAATGGCTTTCGGTGTAGTTTCTTCAATTTTATAATTTGAAACCCATTGTTGCAGGTTTTCTTCGGAAAGTGCCTCTGCCCAGCTTTTTAGAGCAAATTTTATATTTTCCTGAGTAAACCATCCGTTTTCTGCTTGAGCTTTTTTCAGAACTTTTTCAGCTTCAGTTTCAACCTCAGTTTCACGGAGAAATTTCCCTAATTTGATAAAAGCGTTAATTCTTTGTTTTAATTGCATACTTATTTTGGTGTTACCCTAATAGGGTTTAAATTTGCGCAAAGTTAGAAAAAGTAAAAGCTATGGCAATTATTATAACGGATGAATGTATAAACTGTGGTGCCTGTGAGCCAGAATGTCCTAATACAGCAATCTATGAGGGTGCGGATGATTGGCGCTATGCTGATGGCACCGATTTAGATGGCAAAGTAGTGCTTCCAAGCGGAAAACAAGTAAATGCCAACGAGGCCCAAGAGCCTGTTAGCGACGAAATATACTTTATAGTTCCCGATAAATGTACCGAGTGCAAAGGCTTTCACGATGAGCCACAATGTGCTGCTGTATGTCCTGTTGACTGCTGTATACCAGATGATGACCATGTAGAAAGCGAGGAAACACTATTGGCGAAGCAGGCATTTATGCACAAAGGATAATCATTGGATTATTTTTTTCATAAATATAAATCAAAAAAATCGCCCCTCAAACATAAGTGTGAGGGGCGATTTCCATTGTGGGGATAGTAAATAAATTTACATTTTATTCTGCTTTATAGATGTTTTACTTTTAATCTCCAGCTTATAGATGGTTTTTTCAACCGCATCTGTTGAAGGATTATAACTTTCAACTACAAAATTTCCGTCTTCGTTAAAATAACCAAAAGAATTATCTCCTGCTTGTGACATAATATAATATCCTTCTTTAGAAGTAGGGCGCAAGATTGCAGCATTCATTTTTTCTCCTGCTTTAGTGTCATATATTTTATAACCGTTTTTTTCATTCTCAAACATGTAATTATGGTTATTGGAATTATAGGTTACATCAGTTTGCACTTTTGTAGCCCCAAGGTTATAATCCTGATCCATTTTTCCAGCATCATTAGGATCTAGTTTAATGGGTTGACTTTCTGTTCTGGTTACCTCCTGCACATCAGTATGCAGTCCTTTACTGTCCTTAACGGTTACTTTGGTGGTAACAGTTTCGGTTTGTTCACTTTTATTTTTATTATCTTGAGCAAAAGCAGTTGTAAATGCTGCTAATGCAAAAATCATCAATACTTTTTTCATAATGGTTGTATTTATTTGTTAGACTCAAAGTTAAGAATCGCAGATGTTAAAAAGCCATAAAACCTTGATAATCATTTCACAAACTTTATCTAAAAACCCCTCAATAATTTGATTATGAGGGGTTTTAAGAGTGTTCTGGAATTCTAAATCTAAAAGCTGTAATTTATACGTGCATAATAAAATGCTCCGCTAAATCCCATTTGAACTGAATCCCAATATCCACCACCTTCTGTCCAGTCATCTTGCTGGTCAGGATAAATATTGAAAAGGTTATTAGAACCGACGTTCAGTTTTATGTTTTTTGAAAGCTCAAAACCAAGATTTAAATCAGTTACAAATTTTGCTGAATAAGTATCTGTCGCTGCAATAACTTGATTTTCAAAACCACCATAATCTGCAGGATCTTCAAACATTTGGAAATCCAAAAGTTCTACCTCACTAAAACGTGTAACAGTTAATGCTGCACTTAACCAATTTCTTTCATAAGTAAGGATTCCAACCAATTTGCTTTCAGGTGCAGAAGCCAATAAAAATGCTTTGTCTCTTTCCCCAAAAAATGTTTGCTCATCCAAATTTCCGTTTTTCACATCTTTGATTACCATATTGTTAAAATTCGCCAAAACCGAGACACCAATAATATTGTCATCAAAATTATCTTTATACGTCAGCACAAGGTCAAGTCCTGTAGTTTCTGTATTCACACCATTTGCGAAAAATTGTGCAGAATCTACATTTTCAATTTGTGGGGCAGGAAAATTACCCGTCAAAACAATCCTATCTCTTACATCTATGTAATAAAGATCTGCAGTTGCGGTAAATTTTGAGAAATTAGTAGTGAAGCCTAAACCAGCATTTGTGGATTTCTCTTCTTTTAAAGGACCAATTCCAAAAGAAGCAGTAACGGGACTATTGTTGGGTGATAATAATTGATCGCTAGCCACGCCACCAATAAAATTGGTGAAACGCAGATTATAATAAATCTGAGCTAAGGAAGGTGCTCTAAAACCAGTGCTTAAAGAACCTCTAACATTAATATTTTCAGTTGCTTTAAAACGCATAGCAAGCTTTCCGTTGATGGTGCTTCCGAAGTCGCTGTAATTTTCAAAACGTCCGGCAACGCTAACTAAAAAGGCTTTGCTTAAATCAAATTCACTGTCGGCATATACGGAAATGTTTGACCTGCTTCTGTCTACTTCGTTTGCAGGGCCATAGCCAGGGAAACCTTGAGAACCACCTGGCCTTAACTGAATTTTGCCATCATCGTCAAGAATCGGGTTTCCGTCCCTGTCTCTATAAATTACAATATCTTCTTCTGGGGTATTTGCATTTACGGGTACTCCATTAACGTCGTATGTTGCGTAAGATCCCTCTTCGCCTGCGAAAATTTTAAAGTTTTCCGTTCTGTATTCCGCCCCGAAGGCTAAGTTCATTCCGCTCAAAACATCATCGTAATATTTTGAAAAATCTAAATTTACCGTGTTTTGTGACAATGTATGGCCTCCAGCATCAAATTCAGTTGGGGAAAGATTTACCAAGGAAGCATTCAATGTACCTTTTATATAGTAATGAAAATTGTTGATACCATAGGCGTTGCTTATATCCACTTTCCATCCAGAATCAGTTTCTGTTTTAACACCTGCAACTATTGAATTATCTGTGATTATCGATGTAATTCTTGGGGTGTAACCATTTGGATAAATTGAGTCAACAACGCGATTTCCACCATTTCTAGTGAAAGCATACGCATCGGTATCTCTGTAATTTCTTCCTCCGAAAGCATAAATTTCAGTTTTTTCGCCTACCGGAATCCCAACATTTCCCATTAAGTTGAAACCTTCAATGGCAGCTTCGCCAAAACCTTTTCTGAAATCGAAAGTAGGTCGCAAAGTCTTATTTTTATTGATGTATTCAGTAGTAAAGTTTGCGAAACCACCTTTTTCACCAATAGCAAATCCGTAGTTAGCGCCGAATTTTACAGAGCCTCCATCGAAACTTTTATCCTTTCCAATTGCATTTCCATCTTTTTCGGTGTCTAGACGGTAACCGTCTGTATTCCAAAGACCATATGCGTCCTCTGTATAAGGGCTTGTATCAACATCTGCATTGTTGCTATAGGCTCCGTAGGAAACGCTACCCGATAATTCATCAACATTGTCTTTCAGAACAATATTTATAACACCTGCAATAGCATCGCTACCGTATTGTGCGGAAGCGCCATCACGCAATATTTCTATTCGTTTAATGGAGGTTGCAGGAATTGCATTCAAGTCGGTACCGGTATTTCCACGTCCACGGGTTCCAAATACGTTTATTAATGAAGACTGATGTCTTCTTTTACCATTTATTAAAACCAAGGTTTGGTCTGGTCCTAAACCGCGCAGTGAAGCAGGGTCAATATGGTCCGCTCCGTCTGACCCAGATTGTTTGCTTGCATTAAAAGAAGGTGCTGCATATTGCAAAAGTTCGTTTATTTCCACTTTACCTACTTGCAATGTTGTGGATTCAACATCTATCACATCAATAGGAGAAGCAGAATTTACGGCGGTTCTTTTTGGACTACGTGAACCTACTATCATAACATCGTCCAGGGATTCTCCATTAGAAAGTGTAACTTGAATATTGGTTTGTCCATTCACTTCAATTTCTAGGTTATTAAACCCAACATAGCTAAAGCTTAAAGTGGCATTGTCTTTTACTTCAATTGTAAAATCACCATCTATGGTTGTAGTGGTTCCGTTTGTAGTTCCTTTTTCAACTACATTCACGAAGGAAAGAGGAACACCGGAGTCATCAGTTACTGTTCCGGAAACGTTTATTTGCGAAAATGCAATTCCGCAGATAAAAAACAAGAGTAATGTAATTTTTTTCATTGGTTTGTTGTTTATAATGTTAGTTATTTGTTAAAGTTAAATCATTAACTCATCCGTTAGTCGGTTTTATTTACAATTTATAAACAAGGTTTTGCACATAAGCAATCAAATTTGATTGGGAAGATCATAATATTGTACTTTTATAAGAAATGAAATTTATGCCTCTTTGGTTGTATATTTTGGTTATCGTGCTTGTGGCTTACGCAGCCATAAGTATATTGCTATACTATCTTCAAGACTATTTTTTGTTCAAGCCTGAAAAACTTCCGAAGGACTTCAATTTTTATTACGAAAACCAAACTGTTTCAGAATACAATATTGAAACACGTGATGGTGCCATTATTAACGGGCTTCATTTTAGTGTTGAAAAACCACTAGGCGTGGTGCTTTATTTAAAAGGAAACTCAAAAAGCATTAAGGGTTGGGGGAAGTTCGCTGTGGATTTTACCCGAAACAATTATGATGTAATTATGGTAGATTATCGAGGCTTTGGGAAAAGCACAGGCAAGCGTTCGCAAAAAGCCATAAAGCATGATCTGCAGTTTATTTACAACAAAATCCGGGAGAAGGTGGGGGAAAAATACATTATCATTTATGGGCGCTCTATGGGTTCTGGCTTCGCTACAAAACTCGCTTCAATGAACAGCCCAAAAATGTTGATTCTCGATGCGCCGTATTATAGTTTAACCAAAGTAACCGGACGTTATATGCCGTTTATGCCGCTTTCAATTATTTTAAAATACCCAATGCCAACCTATAAATGGCTGAAATACGTAAAATGTCCAATCCACATAATCCACGGTACAAAAGATAAGTTGATACCTTTTAGTAGTAGTGTGAAATTATCGCAGATAAACGCAAAACTCACTCGATTGCACCCAATAATAGGGGGAGGCCATAAAAATTTGAACAACTTTGAATCCTATCATAAAATATTGACAGAAATCATCAAGTCTAAACCAATGGAAATAGACCTTTCCACTACCAGCATAGGGGTAAAACATTCTTCACGATAATGATTCGACGACTAAAGAAATTTCTAATAATAATTGCTTCGCTGTATGCACTCATATTTATTGGGCTCTATTTCTTGCAGGAAAAAATGATTTTTATGCCAGAATCGCTTCCGCAGGATTATTCCTATTCATTCCCGGAAAATTTTGACGAAATCAATTTAAGAACACCAGATGGTGCAATACTGAATGCACTTCATTTTAAAGCTGAAAATCCCAAAGGCGTTGTGCTTTATTTTCACGGAAATGCCGGCGAGCTATCGCGATGGGGTATGATAGTTCAAAAATTCGTTGAACTCCAATACGATGTTCTGGTTATGGATTATAGAACTTATGGAAAAAGTACGGGAAAACTAAGCCAAAAAGCTTTGTACAATGATGCCCAATTATTTTATGATGAACTTCTGAAAAATTATCGGGAAGACGAAATTGTGGTTTACGGTAGATCTTTGGGAACTACTTTTGCAACTTATGTGGCAGCCAAAAACCATCCAAAACAATTAATTCTCGAAGCACCATTTTATAGTTTAAATGAATTGGCGAGCGAGCGTTTTCCGATCTATCCCGTAAGTTGGTTTTTGAAGTTTAATTTTCCCACATATCAATACTTAAAGGAAGTGTCGTGCCCTGTTACAATTTTCCACGGAACCGATGATTTGGTGGTTAACTATGAAAACAGCGAGAAACTTTCAAAAATCCCAACAAAAGGTAAACTTAATTTCATAAGCATTCCCGAGGGGACACACCATAATTTGGGTAATCATGAAGTTTATAAAAGAACACTCGATAAAATCCTTTAGAATAAAAAAATCCATCGAGGTTAGACCATCGATGGATTTTCTTTAAATATTTAAAATAAAAGTTTAGTCCTTTTTAAGTTTAGACATTCCTTTTGGTCTTGATTCTAATTGGGCTCTTCTTTCGGCAAGTTCTTTCTGCATTTGCGCTTGTTTTGCTTCGTATTCCATTTTCTTTTTGGCCGCTATTTCAGCCTGTTCCTTTTTGGAGGCTTCAAGTTGAGCTTGTTGCTGTTTCTTTTTTTCAGCAATCATTGCCTCATTTTGCGCGTCTACATATACTTCATCTACTAAAACTTTCTTGTCGCTATCTTCTTTGGTAACCTCACTAAAATTTCTGTCAATTTTATTACTGTCTTCTATAATAAGAGCTCCTGATTCAGTATCGATGTCTTTTGTTTCCATTACTTTCACATCGCTACCATCTCTTGTAATCACGCGTTTCGTGGTAGATTCTTCTTTTATTGATTTATTTACTTGTGCTTGAATACCTGCAATGCTTAAAACTGCAACAGCTAGGCTCATCATTAATTTTTTCATAATTATTGGTTATTTAAGGTTTAAAGGGTAAACATAGTGCTATTATCGTTAAATTCTTGTGAATCTTTAGTGAAATAAAACCCAATCTTTTTCAGCAAAGCATTTCAAATCAAATATGAAAAGTCTGCTTTGAAGATGTATATTTGCACCCTGAAAAAAATATAATAAATGAAAGCAGGTATCGTAGGATTGCCAAACGTAGGAAAATCCACTCTATTTAATTGTTTGTCGAATGCAAAAGCACAAAGTGCTAACTTCCCTTTTTGTACCATCGAGCCAAATGTGGGCGTGGTGAACGTTCCTGACAAACGTTTGTTGAAATTAGAAGAATTGGTAAATCCGGAACGTGTATTACCCGCAACTGTTGAAATAGTTGACATTGCCGGATTGGTAAAAGGTGCAAGCAAAGGCGAAGGTTTAGGGAATCAGTTTTTGAGCAACATTCGCGAAACCGATGCAATTCTACACGTATTGCGTTGTTTTGATAATGATAATATTGTTCACGTGGATGGAAACATAAACCCAATACGCGATAAGGAGACGATTGATATTGAACTTCAGTTGAAGGATTTGGAAACCGTGGACAAAAAGCTAGAAAAAGTAAAACGCGCTGCACGCACAGGCAATAAGGAAGCTCAAAAAGAAGAAACGGCTTTATTGAAAGTAAAAGCTGGTTTGGAAGCTGGAGTTTCAGTTCGAGCCATCGATTTAACCGAAAGTGAAAGAGAAGAATTTATAGTGGACGCTCAATTTATCACAGACAAACCCGTAATGTATGTTTGTAATGTAGATGAAGGATCAGCTGCAACTGGAAATGCTTATGTTGAAAAAGTAAAAGCAGCAGTTGCTGGCGAAAACGCCGAAGTTTTGGTGTTGGCAGTAGGCACCGAAGCTGATATTACCGAACTGGAAACTTTTGAAGAACGCCAGATGTTCTTAGAAGATTTGGGGCTGGATGAGGCAGGTTCCGCAAAATTGATTAGAAGCGCCTATAAATTATTGAACCTTCAAACCTATTTTACCGCTGGTGTGAAGGAAGTACGCGCTTGGACCATTCCTGTTGGCGCTACGGCACCGCAAGCTGCAGGTGTAATTCACACAGATTTTGAAAAAGGTTTCATTCGTGCCGAAGTTATAAAGTATGACGACTTCGTAACCTATGGCAGCGAGGCAAAAGTGAAAGAAGCTGGAAAGATGGGAGTAGAAGGGAAGGAATACATCGTGAAAGATGGCGATGTGATGCACTTTAGATTTAATGTTTAAAACAGCAGTTGAATTAGTGTAGCTTACTTTTTAAAGATTTCTTTAAAAAGTATACCTAAAAGTCATTCCATTAAGTTTTTCCCCATTAAAGCTAGTACTGGAGCTTGGGTAGATCTCTATGTTTTCGTACTTTTTCTTATGTAGTTCCGGCACTAAAATTCCAGTAGCTGCGCCTAAGGCATAGCCTAAAGCCACGTCTGTTAAAAAGTGTTGTCCAGATTCTATCCTTAGATACCCAACAACTGCTGGTATTGTTGCTGCTCCAGCCCAAATAAATCCTTTTCCATTAGTATCTGGATTAAAATCACAATATGCTTTTGCCGCAAAAAAGGTTGCAGTTGCAGTAGCTGCAACATGTCCCGAATAGAATGAACGCTGCCCACTATTATTAAACCGTTTATAATTTGAAGTCTCGCCGCTATTGTCATAAACAAAAGGGCGACTTTTATCCACAAATCTAGCTGTTAAGGAGTATAAAGCGGAAGAAGTGGCCAAACTTTCAATATAGATGGCAATGTATTCTCCTGCTTGGGCGTTAATATTGTCATTGAAAAGCAGTGCTATAGGAGCAGTAAGAGAAGTGTATAAAATAGCATCACTTAAAGAGCGTGCGCTTTCTGAATGTTTTCCAGCTGCCCATCTATCTATTGACGAAATTTTGTCAATTTCTTTTTGAAGACTTGCATTATTTAAAAATTTTTCTTGGTCTGCCAATGACAATCCATTTTTGCTGCTTGAAAGTATTAACCCGGCTGTGCTAACGCTAATGCCTGCTCCAGTCCAAATACCATCGCGCAGCCACTTCCATTCATAAGTTGGATTGTTTTTTAAAACACTAAATGTGCTTTCTTTTTTTAAATTGTAGCTAAAATTTTGAGGAGTTGGTTCATTTAGAGTAAATGATTGAAAAGAAAGCAATGCCGAATTGTTTTTTTTAATTGTATCAATTTGCTGTGAATAAATAAAAGCAGGAAAAAAAGAGAAGAACAATAAAATTGTTTTGATCATATAAAAAGGGAGAATATCAATTATAAAAGTTTAAATAAGTTATATAAACGCCTATTCATACAATTTTAGTCTCTTTTTGTATAAACTCATTTCTTTTTCTATTTTATTTAAGCGCTTTAGCATCTGTTTTATAGCGTCTAAGCCTTCAAAATTGATGCCTAAATCGTTGTGAAGTCGAAACATCCTTTCAATTTCCGAAATATCTTTTTCATCAATAAAAAGGTCGTTTTCCTTTTCTTCAAAAGCAATCAATCCGTATTCGTGAAGCCGATTTACAAAAGCATCTTCAACCTGTGCATGTTTGCAGTAGTGCCTAACCAATATATATTTTTCTCTTGCCATTATCTCAGTTTTGAAAGTTCAGTAAAAAGTTCTTTTTCTTTGTCCGAAAGATTGTTGGGGAGCACAATTTTATATGTGATAAACAGATCGCCGTGTTGATCTTCCTTTTTGTATTTGGGCAATCCTTTGCCTTTCAATTTTACTTTTGTGTCGTTTTGGGTTTCAGGTTTTACGTTCAGCTTCACTTTTCCTGTGAGCGTTTCAACCGTAATTTCACCACCTAAAAGTGCGGTGTAAAGTGAAATTTCTTCAGTTGAATAAATATCGCTTTCCAACCTTTTAAAACGGGTGTTGTTGAAAATTTCAAAAGTTATAAATAAATCGCCTTTTGGCCCGCCGTTCATTCCTTCGCCACCGTACCCTTTAATTTTTAGGGTTTGCCCATCCTCAACTCCAGCTGGAATTGTTATTCTAATTTTTTTGTCTCCTAAGCTGATGGTTTGTTTCTGGCTTTGAAGAACATCGGTCAAATTCAATCGAAGTGTTGCGTTCAAGTCCTGACCTTTAAACTGTGCAGTTTGCCTGCTACTTCCACCACCACGGCTATGGCCACCGCCAAACATAGATTCAAAAAAGTCTGAAAACTGGCTATCGTCAAATCCTTGTCCTCCGCCGGAATAAGTTCTCTGTCCACCAAATCCTTGCGAGCCCTGCTGTTGTTTGGCTTTCTCAAAAGCATCGGCGTGTTGCCAATCTTTTCCATATTGGTCATATTTTTTGCGATTTTCAGGATCGCTCAAAACTTCGTTTGCCTCATTTATCTGCTGAAATTTTTGTTGTGCTGTTTTATCGTTTGGGTTTAAATCTGGGTGATGTTTTCTAGCAAGTTTGCGATATGCTTTTTTAATATCGGCTGCCGTTGCGCTTTTGTCCAGCCCAAGAACCTTGTAGTAGTCTATAAATTCCATTCAGGTATTTTATTTGTGTATGAAATTATGAAAAGAAAATAGAACAAGGCGGCCAAAGTGATATTTCTTCACAAAAATTTAGTAATTGCGAATTAAAATTAATTACTAACAATAACTGCCATTTTATTGTTAATTACTTTCTGAGGTATTGGTTTCACAAGTGCTCGCGTATATTTATATTAGCAGCCCTACACCAAATCTTTATGGCCGAAACACAATATACCGAAGACAACATACGCTCGCTGGACTGGAAAGAGCATATCCGTATGCGTCCCGGTATGTACATTGGGAAGCTGGGCGACGGTTCTTCGCCTGATGACGGTATTTATATTCTTCTGAAAGAAGTCATCGACAACTGTATTGATGAATTTGTGATGGGTGCCGGTAAGACCATTGAAGTGCGCATCAAGGAAAAAGAAGTGAAAGTTCGCGATTTTGGCCGAGGCATTCCATTAGGGAAAGTGATCGATGTGGTTTCAAAAATGAACACTGGTGGAAAATACGACAGTCGTGCCTTTAAGAAATCTGTTGGTTTAAATGGTGTGGGTACCAAGGCGGTGAATGCACTTTCCTCGTTTTTTAAAGTGGAATCTATTCGCGACAATCAAATGAAAGCTGCGGAATTTTCCATGGGTGAACTCACTAACGACCTCGCGATTGAAGAATCTACAAAGCGAAAAGGGACCAAAGTAATTTTTATTCCGGACGAGGGTATTTTTAAAAACTTCAAGTACCGCACGGAATATGTGCAAAAAATGCTGAAAAACTACGTTTATCTCAACCCGGGACTGACAATAGATTTCAACGGCGAAAAGTTTTATTCCGAAAATGGGTTGAAAGATCTTTTGATGGAAACGATCAGTGATGAAGATATGGCGTATCCAATAATCCACCTTCGAGGCGAAGATATTGAAGTGGCCATAACACATAGCAAAACCCAATACAGCGAGGAATACCACAGTTTTGTAAACGGACAGAACACGACACAGGGTGGAACGCATTTGGCTGCCTTTCGGGAAGCCTTGGTGAAAACCATTCGGGAATTCTACAATAAAAATTATGACGCCAGCGATGTGCGAAAGTCCATCGTTTCGGCAATCAGTATCAAAGTAACAGAGCCTGTTTTTGAAAGTCAGACAAAAACCAAACTCGGTTCTACTGATATGGGCGGGGGACTTCCTACGGTGCGAACATTTATAAACGACTTCTTAAAAACACAACTCGACAATTACCTTCATAAAAACCCGGAGGCGGCTGATGGAATTCAGCGTAAAATAGTACAAGCGGAGCGGGAGCGCAAAGAATTGAGTGGGATTAGAAAGTTGGCTAAGGATCGTGCTAAAAAAGCGAATCTTCACAATAAAAAACTGCGCGATTGCCGTGTGCATTTGGCAGATATTAAAAATGAAAGAAATTTAGAATCCACTTTATTCATCACCGAAGGGGATTCTGCGAGTGGAAGTATTACAAAAAGCCGTGACGTAAACACCCAAGCTGTTTTTTCACTTCGTGGAAAACCGTTGAATACTTACGGGATGAGTAAAAAAATTGTTTACGAAAACGAAGAATTTAATCTTTTGCAGGCAGCTTTGAATATTGAGGATTCTATGGAGGATTTGCGGTATAACAATATCGTAATTGCCACCGATGCTGATGTAGATGGAATGCACATTCGGTTGTTGTTGATTACATTTTTCCTTCAGTTTTTTCCTGAATTGATAAAGGAAGGGCATTTGTATATTTTGCAAACACCATTGTTCCGAGTTAGAAATAAGAAGGAAACCATTTATTGCTATTCCGAAGAAGAACGGAAAGATGCTATTGAAAAACTAAAGCCAAAGCCAGAAATAACCCGTTTTAAAGGTTTAGGTGAAATTTCACCGGATGAGTTTGTGCATTTTATCGGGAATGACATTCGTCTGGATCCTGTAATGCTTGATAAGTCGATGAGCATTGAAGAGTTGCTTTCTTTTTATATGGGAAAAAATACGCCGGACAGGCAGGAATTTATTATTGATAATTTGAAGGTTGAGTTGGATAGAGTGGAGGAATAAAAAAGTTTTCAGTGGGCAGTTGCAGTTGGCTTAAATTTTTTTACATGTCACAATTATAATGTTATGAAAAATACATTTTTAATAATTTTCAGTTTATTATTTATGCTGTCTTGTGACACCAATGACGATTGTGCTGCAACAGATCCTCGTGAACCTGCTATTAACATTAGGATTGTTGATACTGCAGGGAATTCATTAATTGGTGAAAACAATATTTACAAGCCTTCGGAAATAACACTATCTAGAGGTAGTCAAGAAATTTTTTTGATATTTAATGAATATAATGAAGAAACTTATATAAAGCTTTATTATCCAGAAATGGAATCTGAAAAAGATTATCAATTAAAACTAAATGATCAAGAAATCGATATTTTAAACTTAAGGTTGAAAAATCTAGAAGGTGAATGCTTTGATTTTTTATCTATGGAATCCTTTTCTATAAATGGTGAAGAAATTCAATTGGATAATAATTCGTATTCATATATCATTCGAAAATAAATATTTTGAGAGCTTTGAGCTTGAAACCTGGAACTAGGAACTATAACAAATGAGTGACAAACTCGAAAATAACGAAGAACAACAAAACACAGGTCCAGACTATTTGGGCTTAAACGACGATACGTCTGGTGAATCCATAAAAAAGGTAACCGGAATGTACCGCGACTGGTTTTTGGATTACGCCAGCTATGTAATACTAGAACGTGCAGTTCCAGCCATTGAAGACGGTTTTAAGCCGGTGCAACGCCGTATTATGCAGTCCATGAAAGATTTGGATGATGGGCGGTACAACAAAGTTGCAAACATTGTTGGTCACACCATGCAGTATCACCCTCACGGAGACGCAAGTATTGCGGATGCAATGGTTCAGATTGGACAAAAAGATTTATTGATAGATACCCAGGGAAACTGGGGAAACATTCTAACAGGCGACAGCGCTGCGGCTTCGCGATATATTGAGGCGCGACTTTCAAAGTTCGCGTTGGATGTGGTTTACCATCCAAAAGTAACGAGGTGGCAAGCTTCTTATGATGGGCGACGAAAGGAACCAATCAATCTTCCCGTAAAGTTTCCGTTACTTTTGAACCAAGGTGGCGAAGGGATTGCTGTTGGGCTTTCAACTAAAATACTTCCGCATAACTTTCTTGAATTGATTGATGCTTCCATCAAGCATTTACAGGGCAAAAAATTTCAAATTTTTCCAGATTTTCCAACGGGTGGGATTATGGACGTTGCCAATTATAACGATGGTTTGCGCGGTGGAAAAATTCGCAGTCGGGCACGCATCAACCAACTTGATAAAAATACCCTTATAATTACTGAAATTCCTTTTGGCACCAATACTTCATCGCTGATAGACACTATTCTGAAGGCTAATGATAAAGGGAAAATAAAGATTAAAAAAATAGAGGACAATACCGCGGCCGAAGTAGAAATCCAAATCCATTTGCCCAGCGGGATTTCACCCGATAAAACCATTGATGCGCTTTATGCTTTCACGGCTTGTGAAACCTCCATTTCGCCTTTGGGTTGTGTGATTGAAGACAACAGACCTTTGTTTGTAGGCGTTTCAGAAATGCTGCGAGTAAGTACAGACCGCACGGTGGAATTGCTAAAAAGTGAACTGGAGATTCAATTGGATGAATTGGAAGAGCAATGGCATTTTGCTTCTTTGGAACGTATTTTTATCGAGAACAGAATCTATCGCGATATTGAAGAAGAGGAAACTTGGGAGGGTGTTATTGCTGCAATTGATAGAGGTTTGCAACCACATATCCAACATTTAAAACGAGCCGTTACTGAAGAAGATATTGCGCGTTTAACAGAAATTCGAATCAAACGTATTTCAAAATTCGACATCGATAAAGCACAGCAAAAGATTGATGCACTGGAAGATAGCATTGCTCAAATAAAGCATTACTTAGCAAATTTGATTGAATATGCTATTGACTATTTCAAGAGATTGAAAAAGGATTACGGAGCAGGAAAGGAGCGTAAAACCGAAATCAGAACCTTTGATGATATTGAAGCTACAAAGGTTATAATCCGTAACACAAAACTCTACGTAAACCGCGAAGAAGGTTTTGTGGGAACAAGCCTAAAACGTGACGAATACGTAGCCGATTGCAGTGATATTGACGACATTATTGTTTTCACTGAGGATGGAAAAATGATGGTCACCAAGGTGGATCAAAAAACTTTTGTGGGTAAAGGCATTATCCACGTGGCGGTTTTCAAGAAAAAGGACAAACGCACTATTTATAATATGGTGTATCGTGACGGTCCGCGTGGCGCCAATTATGTGAAACGTTTTGCTGTAACATCTACTACAAGAGATAAAGAGTATGATATGGGCAATGCGACGAAAGGCTCCAAAGTACTTTATTTTACAGCTAACGCAAATGGTGAGGCGGAAGTGGTAACCATTTTTCTTCGTCAAACAGGAAGCATTAAAAAACTGAAGTTTGATCTGGATTTTGCGGACCAATTGGTAAAGGGAAGAAATTCAAAAGGGAATATCGTTACAAAGTACTCCATTAAGAAAATTGAATTGAAAGAAAAAGGGCTTTCAACATTAAAGCCGAGAAAAATATGGTTTGACGGCTCGGTACAACGTTTGAACGTGGATGAAAGAGGCGAGCTTTTGGGTGAATTTCGCAAAGAAGATCGATTGCTTATTGTCAATCAGAAAGGAACTGTGAAAACAGTAATTCCAGACATTCAGCTTCGTTTTGATGACGACATGATTATTCTAGAAAAGTGGGATCCCAAAAAACCACTGTGCGCTATTTATTGGGAAGGGGAAAAGGAATTATTTTACGTGAAGCGTTTCTTTATTGAACATCCCGATCGCGAAGAGACAATTATTACTGAGCACCCAAGTTCCTATTTGGAGAAAATATTCACAGATTATCGCCCCATGGCCGAAGTGATTTTCGCCAAAAAAAGAGGGCAGGAGCGGGAAGAAAACCTAGAGCTTAATCTGGAGGAGTTTATTGCTGTTAAAGGTATTGCCGCCATGGGTAACCAACTTACCAAAGATAAGGTCTTGGAAATAAACACGATGGAATCATTGCCTTACGAGCCGCCAACACCAGTAGAACCTGAGGATATAGACGTTGTGGATGAAGAGGATATGGCTTCAGACGAGGAAAACCCACAGACTGAAAATGATTCTGATGAAGAAAACGATTCAAAAACGGACGAAGGCGGGCAGGGGCTGTTGTTTTAATTCTTTTCAAGAAACTATTAAAAATTCTACTTTCCATCAGCAAACCTTTTGATTTTCAAAAGAAAAACATTATTTTTGCGCCCCTCTTAGCGACGAGTCAAGAATAAGAGGAATTAAAACAAAACAAAAACAAACCCTTCTGTGGGATAGTCGCATTAAAATCTTGTAACAGCGCAGAATACAAAACATTGATTTTAAAAGGTTTTCCCGAAACTTCGGAGCTTAAAAAAATCAATTCTACAAACAAATGGCTGATAAAGCAAACAAAGAAGTAGCTGAAGAAAAAGCTGCAACAAAACAAGAGGAAACTGCAGTTGCAGAAGTAGCAACTGAAGAAACTCAAACTGAGGAAACCAAAAAACCAGCAAAGGAAGTTTCTCTAAAAGAAAGCAATCCTGAAAAATTTCTTGCAGATTTTAACTGGCACAACTACGAAGAAGGAATTGATCCTATCGACGATGGTAAGTTAGAGGAATTTGAAAAACTAGTAGCAGAGAATTTCGTTGACACCTTGGATGACGAAGTTGTTGAAGGAAAAGTGATTTACATCACAGATCGTGATGCAATCATCGACATCAACGCGAAGAGTGAAGGTGTTGTTTCATTGAACGAATTCCGTTACAATCCAGATTTAAAAGTTGGTGACAAAGTGGAGGTATTGATCGATGTTCGTGAGGACAGCACTGGTCAATTAATTCTTAGCCACCGTAAAGCTAGAACTATTAAGGCTTGGGATCGCGTAAATGCGGCTCACGATGAAGCTACAATCGTAAACGGTTACGTAAAATGCCGCACAAAAGGTGGTATGATCGTAGATGTTTTCGGTATCGAAGCTTTCTTGCCAGGTTCTCAAATTGATGTTAAACCAATCCGTGATTACGACGTATACGTTGGTAAAACAATGGAATTCAAGGTTGTTAAGATTAACCACGAATTCAAAAACGTTGTTGTTTCGCACAAAGCGCTTATTGAAGCGGATATTGAAGAGCAGAAAAAAGAAATCATTGGCCAACTTGAAAAAGGACAAGTACTTGAAGGTGTTGTTAAAAACATCACTTCATACGGAGTATTTGTTGATCTTGGTGGTGTTGATGGACTTGTTCACATTACAGACCTTTCTTGGTCACGTATCAATCATCCAAATGAGATTGTTGAACTTGATCAGAAATTGAACGTTGTAATTCTTGATTTCGATGAAGATAAAACACGTATCCAATTAGGTCTTAAGCAATTGAATCCTCACCCATGGGAAGCTCTTGGAGAAGAGTTGAAAGTTGGTGACAAAGTAAAAGGTAAAGTAGTTGTTATTGCAGATTACGGTGCGTTTATTGAAGTTGCTGAAGGTGTTGAAGGTCTTATCCACGTTAGCGAAATGTCTTGGAGCACGCACTTGCGTAGCGCACAGGATTTCGTAAATGTTGGTGATGAGATTGAAGCTATAATCCTTACAATGGATAAGGAAGAGCGCAAAATGAGTCTTGGTATCAAACAAATGACTCCAGACCCATGGACTGATATTACTACTAAATACCCAGTTGGTTCACGCCATAAAGGTATTGTTCGCAACTTTACCAATTTCGGTGTTTTTGTTGAACTTGAAGAAGGTATCGATGGTCTTATCTATATTAGCGATCTTTCTTGGACTAAGAAAATCAAGCATCCAAGCGAATTCACTAACATTGGTGATGAGTTAGAAGTGGTTGTATTGGAATTGGATGTTGAAGGCCGTAAACTTAGTTTAGGTCACAAACAAACTGAAGAAAATCCTTGGGATAAATACGAAGGTGAATTTGCTGTTGGAACTAAGCACACTGCAACAATTGCTGAAGTAGTGGACAAAGGAGCGACAATAAACTTCAATGATGATATCGTAGCTTTCGTGCCAGGCCGTCACCTTGAAAAAGAAGATGGTTCTATGTTGAAGAAAGGTGATGAAGCAGAATTCCAAATTATTGAGTTCAACAAAGAATTCAAGAAAGTAGTTGCTTCACATATGATACTTCACAAAGAAGAAGAAGCGAAGATTGTAAAAGAAGCTGTTAAAAAACAAGAATCAGCTGATGCGGAAGCAAAACCAACTTTAGGTGATGCTAACTCAAAATTACAAGAGCTTAAAGACAAAATGGACGGTAAAAAATAATCGTTGCATTTATAAATAATGAAAAGCCTTTCGGAAACGGGGGGCTTTTTTTTGTTCTTAACGTAACTCTTCAATCAGCTATGATACCCAATGGCATAGCATTTTTGCATCAATTTCAAATACATCTTCTTTAAAAGCCAAAAAAGATGTATTTTTGCTTTCTGAATCCAATTCAGACTTTCCTATGAGCCAAAAAGTGTTACTGAACGCAACCGAGATAAACATTGCGCTTAACCGTTTGGCTTGCCAATTGATCGAAAAACACGACGATTTTTCCAAAACCGTACTTATCGGAATCCAGCCGCGAGGTGTATTTTTAGCTGAAAGGCTTAAAACTTTACTGGAAACCGAATACAAAATAAAAAACATCAAACTCGGTTATTTGGATATTACCTTTTATCGCGATGACTTCCGTAGAAGCGAAAAACCCTTGGAGGCCAATAAAACCAAAATTGATTTTATCGTTGAAGATAAGAAGGTTGTTTTTATTGACGATGTTCTTTTCACAGGAAGAAGCATTCGTTCTGCATTGACAGCAATGCAGTCATTTGGAAGGCCTTCAGAAATTGAACTACTTACATTAATTGACCGACGTTTTAGCCGTCATTTACCAATTCAGCCAGATTATCGGGGAAGACAGGTAGATGCCATTAACGGTGAAAAAGTAAAGGTCTGCTGGAAAGAGAATGATGGGGAGGACGCTGTATATTTAGTAAAGAATTAAAAACTATGAGCGAACTAAGTGTAAATCACTTACTGGGAATAAAATACATCACCGAAGCCGATATTCAACTCATCTTCGAAACGGCAGATCATTTTAAAGAGGTGATCAACCGTCCCATCAAAAAAGTTCCTTCGCTTCGCGATATAACCATTGCCAATCTTTTCTTTGAAAATAGTACCCGAACCAAGCTATCTTTTGAACTTGCAGAAAAGCGACTTTCGGCAGATGTTATCAATTTTGCTTCGTCAAGTTCTTCGGTAACCAAAGGCGAAACGCTTATTGATACGGTAAATAACATCCTCTCAATGAAGGTAGATATGGTGGTTATGCGCCACCCCAATCCTGGAGCGGGCATATTTCTTTCAAAACACGTTGATGCAAGTATAATAAACGCTGGCGACGGTGCGCATGAACATCCAACCCAAGCATTACTCGACGCCTATTCCATTCGTGAAAAGTTGGGTGATGTAGCTGGTAAAAAAGTCGTGATTGTTGGAGATATTCTTCATTCACGAGTTGCCTTATCAAATATATTCGCACTTCAAAAACTTGGAGCAAAGGTTAAGGTTTGTGGTCCTAAAACACTTATTCCGAAATATATAGAAAAACTTAATGTTGAAGTTGAAACAAATCTTCGTAAAGCTTTAGAATGGTGCGATGTGGCAAATATGTTAAGAGTGCAAAACGAACGAATGGATATTAGCTATTTCCCAACAACGAGAGAATACACGCAACAATTCGGACTCAATAAAGCGATTCTTGATTCGTTAAGTAAAGAAATTGTAGTTATGCACCCAGGCCCGATAAATCGTGGTGTGGAAATAACCAGCGATGTTGCTGATAGTAAACAATCCATCATTTTGGAACAAGTACAGAACGGCGTTGCCATAAGGATGGCGGTAATCTATTTATTGGCTTCAAAAATTAAACATCATGAAGATTGAGAATCATCCAAATTTCGTGGTCCTTGAAGATGAAAAGGACGATATTATAGACTTTGCCTCGTTTATTGAGAGCCAGATTCCTTCAAAATACAAAGGACAAAACGTAGTTTTAAACCTTTTGAAATACGACTCATTAGATCTTCCACAAGTATTACAGTTTCTTAAAACATCTAATCTTCACCGAAAAAGCAAGCAGTCTTTCGTTATTGTTAACGATGCGATCGATATTGACGAAGTTCCATTTGAAATGATAGTAGTGCCCACACTGCAAGAAGCAGGTGATATTGTAGAAATGGAAGAAATTGAGAGAGATCTTGGATTTTAATTAGAATCTATATTAAATAAATTGTCGTTTCGGCTTCGCTCAACGACTGAACCCTGAGCGGAGCCGAAGGGTAATCTTGAATCTTAAATTTTAACTCTTGAATCTAACAATCCTAGGATGCCATTCCGCAACACCAACAGCCTCTGCGCATCCAACGGCGCAGGTTTTGGAAATGAAGGGGCATTTGTTTTTGATTGATTGTGGCGAAGGTACACAGGTTCAGTTGCGGAGATATAAAGTCAAGTTTTCCAGAATCAAGCATATTTTTATTTCACATTTACACGGGGACCACTTCTTCGGCTTGCCAGGACTTATTTCTACGTTTCTTCTTTTAGGAAGGGAGGCAGAACTTCATGTTTATGGCCCCAAAGGCATAAAAGAAGCTATTTTACTGCTTCTAAAATTGGGAAAAACGTATACCAATTATCCATTATATTTTCACGAACTGGAAGAAACTTCACCTCAAATCATTTTTGAAGATGATAAAGTTTCTGTGGAAACAATCCCACTAGATCACAGGGTTTATACTAACGGATTCCTTTTCAAAGAAAAACCAGATGATCGCAAACTAAATGTGGAAGCCGCCCGAAAACTAAATATCGATCTTAGTTATTACAACAAAATTAAACAAGGTTTTGATGTTGAAAACAAGGCTGGAAAACTGATTCCAAATAAAGAGATCACTTTTGATCCGCCGCAGCCAAAATCTTATGCCTTTTGCAGTGACACGGCCTATAACCCTGAGATGGTGCCACAAATTGAAAACGCAACCGTTTTGTACCACGAATCCACTTTTTTGGAAGAACACCACCATCTTTGCGATAAAACCAAGCACAGCACTGCTAAGGAAGCAGGAGTGATTGCCAGAAAAGCAAAAGTTGGAACTTTGATACTTGGACATTATTCGGGACGGTATGACAATTTAGAACTTTTCCGAAAAGAAGCGCAGGAGGTTTTTGAGAACGTGGAATTGGCTGAGGATGGGAGGATGTTTTCCTTCTAAATTTTAATACATATTTAATATGCCACTGTTTTATAGCTTCTTTAAAACTCTTAACTTGCGTTAAATCTTAAACTATGGCCGAAAAACTTCACCATTACCGAAAATCCTACGAAAAAGGAGAACTTTCTGAAGTATCTGTAGATGAAAATCCGATGCAGCAATTCCGAACGTGGTTTTTTGAAGTGAAGGATAACGGAGGTGTGGATGAAGTAAACGCAATGACCATTTCCACAATCGGTTCAGACGGTTTTCCCAAAGGGCGCGTAGTTCTTTTGAAAAAATACGACGAATACGGTTTCTATTTTTACACCAACTACAACAGTGAAAAAGGCAAATCCATAACCAATAATAACAAGGTTTCACTTTCCTTCTTTTGGCCAAATATGGAACGGCAAATAATTATAAAAGGAATCGTTGAAAAAACTTCAGAAGCAGATTCAACCAATTATTTTCATTCAAGACCTAAGGGAAGCCAATTGGGTGCAGCAGTTTCGCACCAAAGTACAGTAGTGGAATCACGCGAAGTTTTGGAGAAAAATCTTGCTGAGCTCGAAAAGAAATATGAAAATCAAGAAGTTCCAAAGCCTACCGATTGGGGTGGTTTTTTAGTAAAACCAATTTCTATTGAGTTCTGGCAGGGCAGACCCAACAGGTTGCACGACAGAATTCGATATACTTTAAAAGATGATGATTGGGTTATTGAAAGATTGGCGCCCTAATGATTAACGATTGTAGATTAACTATTGTTGATTTTTGAAGTAAAAAAGATTACTGAATGATCTTGACTTTTATGAGATTTACAGAATCTAGAAATATTAAATTAACGAATATCAAATCCCGAATTAACCAAACGATGAAAACACTATACTTAGTCCGCCACGCAAAATCATCTTGGAAACACGATGTTGATGATCATAAGAGGCCTTTAAAAGGAAGGGGAGAGAAGGATGGGCAACTAGTTTCAAAAAAAGTTTCAAAAGAAATTGAACCACCACAGAGAATAATCAGCAGTGATGCTACTCGGGCATTCTCAACGGCTCAATTTTTTAAGGAAGCTCTAAACATTTCCGATGAAAACTTTGAAACCAATCACGATCTTTATGATTTTAGTGGTCAGCATGTGATGCGGATCATAAAATCGTTGGATGATGATTTGGATACCGTAATGATTGTTGGCCATAACCATGCCTTCACATCTGTTGTTAATATGCTTGGAAACCGCTATATTGAAAATGTTCCAACCTGTGGCTTCGTGATGCTTCAGTTTGATGAAAAAAAATGGAGCAATATAACCACGGGCAAAACCGTAAAAACAATTTTCCCTCGGGACCTTAAATAATGACTGAAAAAGTTGACACACATATTCACAATCGCAATCAGTACAACAACAGGGAATTAAGCTGGCTTCAGTTTAATGCACGGGTTTTACAGGAAGCGAATGACAAAAAAATACCCTTGCTGGAAAGGCTTCGCTTTTTGGGTATTTTTTCAAATAATCTAGATGAATTCTTCAAAGTGCGCTATGCCACTATCAGACGGATTGTGGAAGCCGGAAAAACAGGGCGTAGTTTTCTGGGCGGTATTTCTGCAAAAGATCTTTTGGAGGAAATTACGCAAACGGTCATTGAGCAACAGGCCCACAGTCTAAAAATTCTGAGCGATATTCAGAAAGAGCTTCAGAAAGAGAATATTTTCATTATCAATGAAACGGAAATAACACCTACACAGAGCAAATTTATTTCAGAATACTTTGTGAGGCAAGTGAGCCCTGCCATGATGACTATTATGATTGGGGAACTAGATGAATTCCCAAGTCTACGCGATAGTGCTGCTTATCTAGCAATAACGATGGTGATGAGCAAAGAGGACGATACTTTTGAAGCAAAGCACAATTACGCACTTATAGAAATTCCACGCACCATAGATCGCTTTGTGGTACTTCCGCAGGAAGGGAACAAGCAGTATGTTATCATTCTGGACGACCTTATTCGCCATTGTTTGCACAATATTTTTAGCATTTTTAAGTATGAATCTATTTCGGCGCATATGATAAAAATTACGCGCGATGCAGAGTTGGACATAGATAGCGACTTGAGTAAAAGTTTTATTGATAAAATTTCAAAAAGTGTTAAGGATAGAAGCACAGGCGACCCCGTTCGTTTTGTGTATGACAGCAGTATCGATAAAAGAACACTTCAGTATTTATTGCAGAAAATGGGGATTGATAAAACAGACAGTATTATTCCTGGTGGCCGTTATCACAACCGCCGTGATTATATGAACTTTCCGCGTTTGGGAAGGCCAGATTTGCAATATGAGCCAAAGGAGCCTTTGCCCATTCCAGGCTTGAGTCTTCAGGGAAGTCTTTTTGATAAAATTGTTGAAAAGGATTATCTCCTGCACACGCCCTACCAAACGTTTATGTATGTGGTGAAGTTTTTAAGGGAAGCTGCACTGGACCCAAAGGTGAAAACCATAAAAATAACTATTTATCGTTTGGCAGAAGTTTCGCACATTGCCAGTTCGCTTATCAATGCGAAGAAAAATGGTAAGGATGTTACCGTGCAGATAGAACTACAGGCCCGGTTTGACGAAGAGGCGAATATTGAATATGCTGAATTGTTGCAGAGTGAAGACATTCGCTTGATTTTTGGCGTTAAAGGATTAAAAGTGCACACTAAAGTTTGTGTTATTGAAAGACTAGAGAACCATAAACTGGTGCGTTATGGTATCATTAGCACTGGGAATTTCAATGAATCTACAGCGCGACTTTATACGGATTACACTCTTTTTACAGCAGACCAAAGAATTTGCAAAGAGATAAACAGGGTGTTTGATTTTTTTGAAGTGAACTATCAAGTGCGCAAATACAACCATTTAATCGTATCGCCGCATTATACCCGTAAGGCTATATATCATTTGATTGATATTGAAATAAGGAATAAAAAGGCCGGACTACCCAGCGGAATAAAACTGAAGTTGAATAGTCTTTCGGATTATAAGATGATAGATAAGTTATATGAAGCGAGTCGTGCGGGCGTGAAGATAAAAATGATTGTCCGCGGTATTTGCTGTTTAATTCCCGGAGTGAAGGGGATGAGCGAGAATATTGAGGCTATCAGTATTGTTGGAAAATTTTTGGAGCATCCGCGCTTGTTTATTTTTGAGAATAGTGGCGATACCAAAGTTTATATTTCTTCCGCAGATTTTATGGGAAGAAATCTGGACAATAGAGTTGAGATATCCTGTCCCATTTATGATCAAGATATCAAGAAAGAAATACTTGAAAATTTTGAAATAGGCTGGAATGACAATGTGAAAGCACGTGTAATAAGCATTAAGAACGACAATGCTTATTTGAAAAACAATAAACCGCCCGTGCGCTCCCAATTCAAAATGTATGATTATTATTTAGAAAAACTTGAAGTAAACTGATTTGTTGAAAATTGAAAAATACGGTGCAGTAGATATTGGAAGTAATGCTATCCGCTTGCTTGTGGTTACTGTGATTGAGCAAGAAGGCAAGGACACTCTTTTTAAAAAGACCTCTTTGGTGCGGGTACCCATACGATTGGGGGCGGAAGTTTTTCTTGAGGGAAAAATTTCTGATAACAGTGCCAATAGGATGATTGATGCCATGCAAGCTTTTAGGCTATTAATGAAAACCCACAATATTACCCGTTTTCGGGCGTGTGCCACTTCGGCGATGCGGGAAGCTTCCAATGGGAGGGAGCTTGCTGAAATTATTGAAACAAAAACAGGACTCTCCATAAATATTATAGACGGTAACGATGAGGCCGCTATTATTGCTTCAACCGATTTAAAGAACTTGATACAGAACGATAAGGTTTTTCTGTATGTAGATGTAGGCGGCGGAAGCACGGAACTGACCGTTTTTGCCAATGGTAACAATGTAACTTCCCAAAGTTTTAAATTAGGGACGGTAAGGTTGTTGGAAGGCCTTGTTGATGATCGGATTTGGGACGAGATGGAGACTTGGATTAAAAAGGAAACGAAGGGTTTTAAAAGAGTTTCATTGATTGGCAGTGGTGGAAATATTAATACTATCTTCAAAAAGAGTGGGAAGAAGATTGGGAAGCCTCTTAGCTATTTTTATCTTTCCTCTTATTACGAACTAATTAAATCGCTCACTTTTGAAGAGCGCATTACGGAACTGGATATGAATCCAGATCGTGCGGACGTTGTGGTTCCCGCCACGCGGATCTATCTTTCTGCAATGAAATGGAGCAGAGCTAAAAACGTGTTTGTACCCAAAATTGGACTTAGTGATGGGATTGTGAAGAGTCTTTATAATGAGAAAATTGCTGCGGAGCTTGAGGTGAATTAATGTTTAATGAATAATTATTAATGAGTAATTAATAATTGAATTTGTAACAATTACCTTAATGTCCGGTTGGATTTAAAACTTCCTTTTGAGGCAGATATCTTGCCCGCATCAAGGTAACGTTTGGTTACAGCGGCCCTGTTTTTGGCATCCGTCATAGGTGATGACCCATAGGTTTCGCGTATGTTGAGGTATTGATTGATTACCTTCATTTCTTCCCTGTCCCCACCATTTTTTAGTTGATCATAGGAAAGTCCGGCATTGCTAACAGCCTTTGCAACACTAGGCCAAAGATAGGCTGGCCTGTTCACGTGGTTATCCAGGAACAGAGCTGCAGCATATTCAGAGGAGAGCAGATCAAATAGTGCATTGCCGCCTAATTTATCTATTCTGTTAAAATAAAAAAGGTTGAAACGGTTAATGGCGTGCAAAACTTCTACAGCACAAACTCGATTGTCCATGCCTGCAGCAGCGAAACGATACGCCACTATATTGCTTCGGAAAAATTGTTTATCAGCATCAGAGTTTACCTTTTTGTTTTTGTAAATCAAATAACCATACGTATCATTAGTATCTGCTGATACATCAACATCAAACTGACCACAAAACTGCTCAAAGGCATCGGGGTATTTTTCTTTTACCAGTTTAATGAGGGCCGGTAATTCACCTTGGGCGGTTCCTGCGCCAAGTGTCCATTGAAACATGCCGAAACTCATAAAGGAGTTATCCCAAGTATTGACGGCATCCAGATTTCCTTCGTTTTCTGAGGTAGCCAATAGGGCATTCACTTCTGATTTGCTAATTTTGAGGCCAGCTAAGAGCGCTGGATTTTCTTCAATAAATTTTTCTGTAGTATGAACACCACGTCTATAAATTCCTTTTCTGAATTTTTTGCCCAAAAAGTTTTTAGCAGGGTTGTTTTGATATTGATAATATACCCGAGGGTCTTCTTCAATAATAATCACGTCAGCCCTTTCGGTACTGGCTTCTGGCTCACTTTCTATTGGTAATTGCAATACTTGGCCCACTTCAATTTTGCTTGGGTTTACTATATTGTTCAATTCCGCAATTTCACGCCATTTTGCTGTTGCGCCCAATTGTTTAAATGCTATTGAACCTAGGGAGTCTCCGCTTTTAATTGTGTATGTTTTCATAGTAATTTTTAAATGAAGTTGCACTTGCGTTCAAACTTCATTTGTTTTTGGTTAGTTACTATCAAATATACAGAATATCAATGATTTATGGATTTTTGTTGTTTATAATCTTATGGCTGGAACATTTTGCGGTTGTCAGTTGTCTGTTACGGTGTTTGGAGGTTTGTTTTTTTCTTTTTTATTGAAGAATTACTTCGAATATTATAAAAGATGATTTGAAGTTAAAAAAGAAAAAAAGTCATCTAACATTAAATTAGCTCCTTCAGCAGTGAGATGATTGGTGTCTTTGAAAGCATTTACACCGTTTATTGTTCTATAGCATGTGGTTAAATCTGGGCAGTAAATTGGCATTGGGTTGAACACGTAAAAATTAGTATCTACAGATGCTCTATTATTAACCTCTTTGTAAAATGCTTCTGGAAATCTACTATTTAAATAGTTTATACTTACGTTTGGGTTACATCTTTCATCAGGAATCCTAAACCATTCATTTTTACATATATCTTCTTCGTTAAATATTTGCTTATCAAACTCAACATTGGGTAAAAATAAAATCACCTGTATATCTTTTTTTTTTGTTTCTGAAATCACTTTGTCAAGTTCTTTAAGCCAAATACTTAATCCATAGCCTCTTTCCTTTTTTAGTTGAGAATGATCAATCCATTTATCACCATTTCCACTCAAATAGGGTCTTTCGTACAAATATCTATTTCTACTAGATAGGATTAATATGTCATCTTTATCCAATACAGATAAAACAATATCCAATTTCTCTATATCTTTTTGATCCCCCATTGGAATATTAATATAGTCTGGATGATTTTCATAAATAAGCTCTAGATTAAAATGATTCGTAATTTGACTTAACATAGGGATTATATGCAGAGAATGAGAATTTCCGATTACTCTAATTTTTGAGCAGTTACTAACGGTATTATAATCTTGCATTAATTTATTTGGAATTAGTCTTTGTGATTGCTTCTGACTGGTCGTCCCTAAATATAAATGATTAGAGTTGGGGCTCAATTTCATTTGCAGCATAAATAGCATAATAATCAAAGAAAACGGAAAAATTATTATTTTGACATATGTAGATTTTCTCCAATTTACATGCCGTAATGGTTTTTCGACAAAATAAAATGAAAATGAAGCTAGCATGAAGATAAGAACTAATTGAATGGGTAAGGTGTATTTATTAATTCCTATAGTCCAGTAACTTATAACTATTACCACCCAATGCCACAAATAAAGAGAATAAGAAATCTTTCCAATATATAATGAGATGGAATTGGTCAATATTGAGAATACACTTTCACTAGATGTAGCTTCTAAAAATTTTATTTTTGCAATAATTAGAACCGTTAAAACCGTAACCATGATCGTTGTAAATATGATGTATTTCTCTGAAAGAAATTGTACTCCTATTAATGAAATAAATATCAAATGAAATGGAATCTTTCCAAGTAGTTTTTCAATATAATATCCGTTTATTTTCAATTGTACATATAAAAGACACCCCATTCCAATTTCCCAAAATCTAAACGGCATCATAAAATAAGCTAACATTTGGTTTGTTCTTGAGAAATAAACATATAAAATCGCAGATGTAATACACGCAAATATTAAAAACCCCCTTAGTTTCTTAAGGTTTGTAAATTTTTTATTTCTTTTCACCGTAATCCATAAAACAATAGGAAAAATCAAGTAAAATTGTTCCTCTACACCTAGTGACCATGTGTGTGTGAATGGATTCAGTTTTGCGGATTTGCCCCAATAATCTACTGCGTTATAATATAGGTCAATATTTGAAAATCCTGGAATAGCAAAAATTCCAGTAAGTATTGATTCGTTAGGAAATTCACTGAAAAAGCTTATAAGAATCATTGTAATACAAATACAGAAAATCAGTGCAGGGTATAGTCTTTTTATTCTTCTCTTATAAAAGTTTTTTATATAGCTACTAACATCACCATCTTTTCTTTTTACTAGAGATGCTGTGATAACAAAACCAGAGATTACAAAGAAAATATCTACCCCTAGAAAACCGCTTGGCAATATCGAATTATTAAAATGATTTAAGATAACCGCTATAACCGCAAGTGCGCGCAATCCGTCTATAGCTTTGCTATATTCATCAAGATTTATTGCAATCTTCTTCTGACCAGTTTCATTCATTTTTTTATCTTGTCAATTTTTCCAGTAATAAGTTTTGATAAAGCAGAAATAAAATTTTTTAATAATATTCAATATCGAGCATTATAGGTAGTTGTTTATCATTTTCTTAAGGAGTAAAAATCTCATTAATTTTTCTTTTGAGCAATTATTTTATTCCTTCAAAATGAGGGTATCGCAGGTAAAATAGGAATAAACACAATTTTGTGTTTATTCCTATTATATGTTTAAACCTTTTATTAGCTTCTTACTTTCAAATATAACCATAACCCCTCTTTTCAAATTTTTATAGGGGAGGAGTTATAAACGGAGTTGTTAACGGGGCTAAATTGTGGTTAGAAAGCGGTTGCTATTATTGAAGTCTACTCTTTTTTTAAACTTTGTTTTACTGCGCTTTTATATTTCGGATACCTTCATAGACTACTATACTAACAGCATTGGCCAGGTTTAAGCTTCGGATATGAGGACTGTAAATAGGGATATTATATACTAAATCGGCATTTTCCGCTACTATATTTTCAGGTAAGCCAACTGATTCTTTTCCAAAAATCAGAAACATGTCGTCCTTATAGTCAATAGCGCAATAATCATGAGTTCCATGACTTGAGAAATAGGCAAAATGTTTCCCTTTATTTTTTTCGTAAAAGTCATCAATGCTCTCATATATGAAGAGAGTGATATGCTTCCAGTAATCTAATCCAGCTCTTTTTAATCGGGTATCGTTTATTTCGAATCCAAATGGTTTTACGAGATGTAATTTTGAGCCAGATGCTAAACTTAGGCGACCAATATTTCCTGTATTCATAGGAATCTCTGGTTCAAATAATACAATATTAAAAGCCATTATTTATGTTTTTTTTTGCTTTCAAATATAATCCAAAAACCTTCCTTTTAAAGGATTTAAGACTGTGGAGTTTTCACGGATTTATGGTTGAAAACAACACGCTTAGTCTAGTTTAAAATCCATCAATTTGATATTTCCATAATACAATTCGCCCGAAATTTGGTCTTTGGGCATTGCAAAATAGAGGTTGAATGTTTCCGTTTTAAACTCTCTGGTATTAAAATAAATAGGTTTTATATGTGGTTTTTTATTGGTCCCATAATCTATACAGGTTTCAACATCCTTAAAGCCTTCCATTTGATAATCTTTAAAAGTATCAGTAACCTCCGGATTGTAATGGTAGCCATAGTAAGGGGTTTTGTCGTCGGGTTTTACATCAACCAACTGAATGAAGTCGCCATCAAAAGGTCTTAGTCTAAGATTTTTATCTCTCAACACCACGTATAGATTATTGGGATTGAATGTTTCTTTTTCGTTGGTTAATGATTTTGCTTTTAGCTTAAACTGGATTTTCTTGCTGTCTTCAGGTATTCTTATATAATACCCCTTGAAATGCATTTGGAAGAGCCGAGATCGCTGGTCAACCTTTTTAACTTCGAGCTGAAAGGTGTTATCTACTTTAGTGGATTGACCGTAGCTTAAAATTGAATTAAAGGTAAATAAAATGGCGATTAAGGTTTTCATGTGTAATGATTATTGGAAACTAAACTTATATTTTAAAAGTATTTGTTACTCTGTCTGGGATTTATCATTGTCCTTCTCCTTCTCATCTTCTTTTCTTGGAGACAGCTTATACATTAACCAACCAAAACCCGCTACCAAGTGTAGTACAATAACACTTATTACAATAATGGAAAAGGTGCTCATAGAATTGTGATTTAGGTTTACTTATTTTTTCTTAAAACTACAAAACAAAAAGTTCTGAAACGTATCAAAAGGCGTTTTATGGTCTTCAGTTAGGCAACTAATTTTTTCGAATGCTTCACTGAATTCTGTTGTTAGTTTTTCTTGGCTGTATTGTGTTACATCAAGTCCACTACATTTTAAAGGGCCATTTTCTGAAAATGTCCCAATTATCAAGTATCTATTTATAGCATTCTTAACCGTTTGCTTATACTTTTCAATTTGTTCTGTGGTTGTTAAAAAATGAAAGGTTGCTCTGTCGTGCCAGACGTCGAAAGTAGTTGTGGGCTTAAAATCTGTAATATCGCTTACAATCCAACTTACTTTTTTTGCTTTTTTGCCGAGTCTTTTTTGTGCTTTTTCAAGAGCTTTTGCTGAAATATCCAGCACGGTAATTTTTTCAAAACCTTCTTCTAGCAAATAATCTACAAGTTTACTATCGCCACCACCAATGTCTATAATTTTGGCGGTTTTTTTTAGTTTAAAGGAATGTATAAATTCAAGCGAGGTTTTTGGTATTTCTTGAGTCCAACTTACTTGGTCTGGGGTTTTGGTATTGTAAACTGCTTCCCAATGGGTCTTTTTGTCTGTTTGCATTTTTTATTGCGTTTTGTGATTTAAAAACCTCTCTTTTCAAGGTTCGTGAAAAGAGAGATTTTATAAATGTCCCACTGATGGCGAAATTTTAAACTATCGCACTTTTATCTTGTGTATTCAAGGGTGTATTGTGAAGGGTCTCCGTAATACTCTTCGTTTACGTCTGTTGGATAACCTTCAGCGTCATACATATAGACGTATGAGGCTACTGCTATAGTGTTTTCTTTGATAGCGGTAATGTTGTTCTTTTGAAAAGGGAAGCTATAGCCCTCCATTCCACTAACATAGATGCCATCAAACTCCCAAAAGAACTCTATGAAACGCTCAATATAAATGGATCTGAATTGGCCGTAAAACGGGTTTATTTTAGCGTCATAAGTTATGGTAAAGGCAGCTATTGGGTCGCTGTTATTGTCAAAAGATTCGGCACTCACCATATTTCCAATGTTGTCATACTGAAAGATTGTGTATTGGTTGGCTTCAGTAAATTTGGTGATTAGGCCGTCGCTGTTCAGCTCCAGTTGTACGGTTGCGTTTGCGTCCCCTTCAATGGTTCCGGTCAGCGTTACTTTGTTTGCGGAGTAGGTTAGGGTAACGTCTTCTGAAGGGCCAATATATTTTGAAAGGCGGCCTTGGGCGTCATAGGTGAAGTTTTGTTCGGAGTTTGAGGGAAATTGTCCTGTTTCTACTTCTTTCCACTTTGTTAGGTAGTTGCCTGTGTAGGTAAACGTTGACTCATAACCAAAATTTGGATAATTGCCTTTGGCTTTGGTTAAAATGTTTTCTATGTTGTATTCATAATCTATCTTTAGGTTTTCTGAGACTTTTTCGGTTTTTACGTATTTTCGGGTTTCCAATGGCTCGTCTGAGTTGTCATCGTCAGAGGAACAGGAGATTGATAATATGCTTATTAAAAGAGCAGTGAGGAGGAATCTGTTGTTTTTCATTTTGATATTTTATATTAATATATTTTGAATGAGTTTAATTTTTTATATATAAACGAAAGTGTTTTTATTTAAGTTTGAAAAAAGAGGGAGTTATTCACGCAGTTGTTAACTTAAAAATAAAAATACGGTTTCTTAAATATTTATATCTCGTTTATCGAAAGATATTCCCACTTAATAACATACAATAGAATGGGGATAAACAATACCATCCATATTGCAAATACATAGTTTCCAGAAAATAGGTTTTTGCCACTTTCTATTTGAATAACACTATGGGTTATAAAAAAGAAGGTATTGCCTGCCCAGTGCATACTGCCCGTGAGCCATAGGTTTTTAGTTTTGACGAGAGGTATGATAAAAATAATTCCCAATAAGAAAAGATAGAGGATTGTATCCGGACCATCTGAAAGCCTATAAATATGGTTTAATAAATAGATACTTGCAGAAAGAATTATTAGCGATGGGATTGTAATCTTTTTATTAAAATAAGTGTAAACTACCCCCCGTGTTAGTATGTCCTCAGAAAATGACGAAAATAAAACTCCAAAGGCAAAGGGCAAACTGGCCGTTATAAGAGTAGATATATTGGGAATATTTACAATGGTTTCAATTCCCAAAGCAATAGAAACTCCAAATGGTACTGCATACAATAACAAGCCGAGAAATATACCCACTAATATGTTCCTTAATATTTTCTTTGAAAAAGAAAGTCCCCAACATTTTAAACCTTGTTTATTGTACCATTTTCCAAAAAGCCATGCAGCTAAAAAAAATAAAGTTTGGAAAACGAAAAAACCCAAAACATTGTTTTGGAATAGTATCATATATTCTGCAAGATGATATAAAAGAAATAGTGATATAAATGTCAGCGTTACTTTTAAACTGTCCTTGGAGATGTTGGATAGAGTTGCCATACTATTCTTTTTTAAACATATAATGAACCGATAATAATAAAAGTACAAAAGATATCAAATGATTTACTCGAAATGTTTCAGTTTTAAAAAACAATGAATGATGATTACTGAAAAATGAATAATAGCTGACTTTTATTCTGGGTTGTTTCGAAATTTTTTCTTTGTTTTTTTCAGCTCCTCTTCCTCCATTTGCGCACTAATAAACGGAATGCGCGGCGCCAGAAAATAACCAGTTAAACTCGCGAATAGTATCGGGATAAAATAGGTGAAACCCGTGAGCGTCGCCAGTAGAATGGTAGTGCTCATAGGTGTTCGAGTAACGCAGGCATTGATGGCAGCCATGCAACTTACAATAGTGAGTGATAAACTTATAGACGGAAAGATGCTGTGAATTAACAACCCAAGCGCCGTTCCGCAGAAAAAAAGCGGAATAATAAATCCGCCACGCCATCCAGATGTTACGGTTATGGCAATGGCAATAATTTTAAAAATTAACACGGCAGCCAGAAATTCCATCGTGAGATCGTCTGTAAGTAGTTCATTTATCTCAAAATGGCTGAAATATCTTGTAATTGGAAGATAAAAGGCAATGGTTCCTAATAAAAGGCCACCAATTAGAGTATTGACGTAAATGGGAGTTTTTAGTTTTCCGAAGAGATTTTTAAAGAATTTGGTGCAGAAAATAAAACACCAACCTACAAAAGTGGCAATTACAGCAAAAAAGACCGCCCAGCCAAAGTCGAAAACAGTAGCCATTTCGTAAGCGGGCAAATGCCAAGCGGGACCAAGCCCCAAATGTACAATAAGCGCAAAAACAATGTAACTAAAACCGCTCGCAACAAGCGCTGGAATAATGGCTTGGTAGTATTCTACAGCGTGTTTATGGTGTAAAATTTCTAAAGCGAAAAGGCTGCCGCCTAGCGGAGCCCCAAACAAAGCAGTAAAACCTGAAGCCATACCAGCAATACTTAAGGAGCGTAATTCTTCACCTTTTAATCTGAAAATTTTACCCAACCAACTTCCCGTTGAACCAGTAACTTGAACCAATGGAGCTTCTGGACCTAAACTTCCACCCGAGGCAACACAGAGTAGGGAGGAAAGGATCATTGAAGGATTATTTTTAGGATCCAGTTTTCCTTTGTTGAAGCGAATGTTGTTAACAATAAGTTGCATTTCGCCAGGATCGCCAATAAAATAGATAATTAAACCTGCCAAAAGACCACAGATTGCCATTACGGGAATTACGAGCCAGCCTTGATAAGCTCCTAAAACCTCGGTTAGAAACATCAATACCACCCAATAGCTACCAGAAATTATTCCTCCAATCAGACCAAGAATGGCCCAAAGAATGAACATTCGGCTAAAAACAAAAGGGTTGAACCGAATGGGACGGTCCAGTATGTCACTGTATTTAACGAGTTTTCTTCTTCTTTGTAGTTTCATTTCGAAGAATTTAAAAATTTTTACCCGTGAATGGATTGATGCTTGCCAAGATCTTTCATTACTTTAGCTTCAAAGGAAAGAAGGTCGTTCCACTTTTGGTCAACCTCTTTTCTGTCACCGTATTGACGCGCAAAGCCTAGGAACATCGTGTAATGGTTTGCCTCACTAACCATCAGTTTTCGGTAGAATTCGGCTAGTTCTTTGTCTTCCAGCTCTTCGCTTAAAAGACGGAAACGCTCACAGCTACGGGCTTCAATTAAGGCTGCGTAAAGCAATCTGTGAACTAATTGTGTGGTTCGGCTTCCACCTTTTGGGAAGAATTGCACAATTTGCATTACATAATCATCTTTTCGGTCGCGCCCTAAAACCCAACCATTTTCAATGATTTTATCATGAACCATTTTAAAATGACTGATTTCTTCTTTTACCAACGCAATCATTTCCTCTATAAGATCTGTGTATTCTGGAAAACTAACAATTAAAGAAATTGCTGTTGAAGAAGCTTTTTGCTCACACCAAGCGTGGTCGGTAAGAATGTCTTCTATGTTTTTTTCAACAATATTTACCCAACGTGGGTCTGTGGGAAGTTTTAAGCCTAACATATTAATTAACGATTAACGATTAATGATTGTCGATTTTTGATTTGCGATTTTGTTATTCCCCTTTGGGGGTTATGGGGACTAAATATCTAAATCAAATTCCTTTCGCAGTTTTTCAATCAACGGATTCATTTCCTTCATTTTTTCAAATTTCTCTCGAGTGGTGTAGGCGTATTTTTTTTCTGCGGTTTCATTTACTGTTATGTCTAGGTCTATGTTGTAATTCTGAAGTTTTTCACGCAGGAACCCCAGCAATTCATACTTTGCACGTTCCACTTCGGTTTTTATAGTTTGATTTGGAAATTCAAGATGAATGATGGAACCGTCCAACTTTGGAACGCCCATCGTTAAATGTGAAAGGAGATTGAATTTCCCGTCACTTTCAATGCTGGTAGTGTATTCCGTCCAAGCTGCCTGCATATCTTCTTCGGAAAAATCGTTGACGGGAAGGTTTTCAGCATCGGGTTGGTTAGCAACCATCTCTTGCTTTATTTCCTGCTTTTTTTGAATGCTTTTGAGTGAAAGGGCGGAAACTTTTTTTGCGTTTCGTTCCGCAAGAATTTGTGGTCGCTCAATTACTTTTTGAGGCTCGCCATTGTCTTCACTTTCGCTGGAAAATTTTTGGCTGACAAGTGGTTTATCCGCTTTATTTGTTTCTGAAATAGTATTTTCTGAAGAATTGTTTTCAGTGGAAATAGTTTCGGAAGGTTCGCTGACTTTGTTTTCTTCAACTTCAATTTCAACTTTTTTCAAAGGCTTCGGTGCAATGCTTCCTGCAGAAGTAATTTTTTCTGAAATAATCTTTTCACTCTTAAAATAGGAGGGAGGTATTACGAAACGGTCGCTATTGGAGTTTTTTTTTTCGCCCTGAAAAGTCAGAGAAGCAAGCTGCATTAAGCATAGCTCAACCAAAAGCCGCTGGTTTTGGCTGTTTTTATATTTTAGATCGCAAGTGTTTGCAATGTCGATACCATCAATTAAAAACTGCTGATTTGTTTTCTGTGATTGCTCAAAATACATGGCTTTAACTTGTTCGCCAACTTCAAGTAAATCTATAGTTTCCTGGTTTTTGCAGACCAGTAAATCACGGAAGTGGGAGGCAAGGCCCATTATAAAATGATGCCCGTCAAATCCTTTTGAGAGAATATCGTTATATGTAACTAAAACCTGTGGAATGTTGTTTTCCAAAAGTAAATCTGTAACCTGGAAATACCACGTATAATCCAGTACGTTTAGGTTTTCGGTAACGGCTTCGCGGGTAAGGTTTTTTCCTGCGAAACTAACTACGCGATCAAAAATTGAAAGGGCGTCACGCAAGGCTCCATCGGCTTTTTGGGCGATGATGTGTAGTGCGTCGTCTTCGGCTTCTATTCCTTCGGCTTTGGCAACATCTGCCAAGTGTTCTTTTATGTCACGAACGCCAATTCTTCTGAAATCAAAAATTTGGCAGCGTGAAAGTATGGTGGGTATTATTTTGTGTTTTTCGGTAGTTGCCAATATAAAAATGGCGTGTTTTGGCGGCTCTTCCAATGTTTTCAAAAAAGCGTTGAAAGCCGCAGAGGATAGCATGTGTACCTCATCAATAATATAAACTTTGTACTGTCCTACTTGTGGTGGTATCCGAACTTGATCTATCAGATTACGAATATCATCTACCGAATTGTTAGATGCCGCATCGAGTTCAAAAATATTGAAAGCGAAATCTTCGTCTTCCCTTTCGGTGCCATCTTGGTTTATTTTTTTGGCAAGAATTCGTGCGCAAGTGGTTTTACCTACGCCACGAGGACCCGTAAAAAGCAAAGCTTGCGCTAGGTGGTTGTTTTCTATGGCGTTTTCCAAAGTATTGGTAATGGCTTGTTGCCCAACAACGTCTTTAAAAACGGCGGGGCGGTACTTTCGGGCTGATACAATGAAGTGTTCCATAGTGCGGAAACAAATATAAAGATGTACAACGGGTTTTAAAAAAATAGACGTCCGTATTTTCCCATATTTATTAACATTGGAGTACTTTTGTGCAGCAGGCCGCCTTATCGTCCCGAACTTGCTTCGGGGAGGAAAGTCCGGACACCATAGGGAAGCATAGCGGCTAACGGCCGTCGTCCTCCTTCGCTGAAGCTACGGAGGATAGGACAAGTGCAGCAGAAAGTATGTACAGGTAATGCTGTAGTGAAACCAGGTAAACTCTATGCGGTGAAATGCCACGTAAACCTGTGCTTGAGGGTTCCCGCCCGATGCAGGAGGGTAGGCAGATTGAGCGTTTTGGTAACGAAACGCCTAGATAAATGATAAGGATTCGTCTTTTTGATGGATACAGAACCCGGCTTATAGGCCTGCTTTTTTTTCTTCTTCTTCGGCTATTAACTTAGCGATCCACTGTTGTGCTTCCTCCAAACTTCTAAAAACACCAAAGGGCCAATTGTAGAAAGTTTTTTCGAAGTTTGCATTTTTGATACAATTTTCCGTGTAACAGACTATGGCAATACCAACCATTTTTGGATATCGTGTATTGTAGAGTTCAGGATTTAGATTTATGGCGTATTGCTTTATGCGATTGTCAATATATCCAAAATTTCCTTCGGAATAATATTCCGCAAAAACCTCGTGAAGAGCTGCAATGTGTTCTAATTCAATTAAAACGCCTTCTTCCACTGTTCCCACTACACAATGTTTTGATAGGTCCATGTGAACGAAACCTAAATCGATAGTTTTGTTTGTAAACGACAAGATATTTTAATTTAATTAAAAAAACTGAATACGGAACTTCCGTATTTTCGAGATTCTACAAAATGGGGAAGTGAGGAAAGATCATTTTGTTTTGCGTGTTCAATAATAAGCAATCCTTCGGCGTTCAACAAAGAATTCTTGAAAATTTCTTCTATTAAATCCTTTAAAGTTTCCGAAGTGAAGTCATACGGCGGATCAGCAAAAATAACATCATATTTACCCGAAGCGTTTTCCAAATATTTTTTTATATCAGACTTTATTGCAGTAATAGGAAAAGAAAATTCTTCTGATACTTTATTGATGTACTGCACACAACCAATGTGGCCATCTACTGCAGTTATGTTCTGCACCCCACGTGAAGCAAATTCAAAGCTAATGTTTCCTGTACCACTGAACAGGTCCAGTACAGTGAGTTCGTCAAAAAAATACCGAACTCGTAAAATGTTGAAAATCGCCTCCTTTGCAAAATCAGTAGTTGGACGCACGGGTAGATTCTTCGGTGCGGTTAACCTTCTACCTTTATATATCCCTGAAATTATTCGCATTTAGAGCACATTTTTTAATATGAAATGATTGTGTTGACCGTCATGGCTCAGACTTTTCTTATTGGAAAAATTTGAATCTAAAAACTCAAGGTTACGGATGTATGTGTATGCAATTTTATAATTTTCGTCTTCTTTTTCAATTTCACCTAAAAGCATTACCGGAAGAGTCTCTGGGTTCAAGTTCAACTGTTCCATACAGAAAAGGGTGTAATAGATAAAATCTTCGGGAGTTTTATAGGTATAACTATTACAAAGTTGAAGTTCGCCGTTTTTCAAGACAATGCAATCAAAACTATTTTTCTGAAAATGTAAATACATTTTCGGGAGTGCATATTTTTCCTTATCCAGAATTGCTTTCAGCATAATGGTTGTGGAGTGGTAATAGCTGAAAGAGCCATATTTATCGAAGAAAAAGTTGTTGATGTTCATAAAAGGAACATAGACTACAACGATGTCTTGGTTTTCAATTACATCGTGCGCCATATAATCATTGGCCAAGATCTTTGAATTGAATTTTAAATATTCACTGGCCTTTGTCTCATCAAAAAGTGCGCCTGGGATAAGACTGTATATTGGTGTTGAATAAATAACGGATACTTCAGAAAAGGATTCATTCAGAATATCGTTTTTGAACATAATGGTCTCAATATCCATCAATAACTCCTCGGGAGTGGTGCTGTGGTCAAGTATTTTTTCAATGAAAAACACTGGTTCTTCGCATTCAGGATTTGTTACCAAAAAAGAAAGCCCGTTCAAAGAAACTTGAACGGACAGTCTGTTATTTAATGTATTTAATATGTTATTTATCTTTTGCAGAATCGTAAATTTTTGGCCAGTTTCCAGAAGTATTCACTTCTTCTAAGGAACCTACTTTTAAAACGGGTCCGTTCACACCATCTACTGATTGCACTTGGAGTTCTTGCGCTAAAAGGTCTTTATTAAGATCTGATAATATTATTGTTTTTGAAACTTTTGCTTCAAATACAGAGTAGGTGGCATCGTTTTTTACAATTTTACCAGATTTAAGGTCAAATTTTGCGGTAACGCCATCTACCGGCACATTCATCATTGTTTTGTATCGGTCTGTAGTACCGTAAAGTGAATCTTTAACTGGTGTAAAGCCCAAGGTGTCAATTAATGATCTTTCAATAAAATAACCATCAGTTATTCCGAAAGCCTTGTTTTTGGCAACATCGGCATAACTAGTGTCACGTCTTTGTGTAATAGCGAATTTTGCGGTATCAATAAAACTTACTAAACTGTCCCAATCACCAGTAAAACTTCCTGTTATCTCCTTGTGTGCAAGTTCTGCAGCCTGAATGTCTTTTAAATTTTCAATTACTTTAACGTAACGTGCTTCTTTAATTTTGTTGAATTGCACCGGGCCCATAACCGAGTTCCATAATTTCCAGCCCAAAAAGATGATGACAATCCAAAGAACAATCTGAATTATTAATTTCATTATTGATTTTATTTAAGTGTTGATTTACTAAAAGGTCTATCGCAAATCTACAATTTTTTTTTGTTCGTAAAAGTATATTCCGAAAAAATCATACCTATCTTTAAACCCTCATTGATAGTAGTGAATGATGAATGTATCAGAATTTTACGGTTTTTTAAAAAATGATTTCCCACATAACACCACCACAAAACAGGATATTGCGCTTCAATTGTTGGCTAAATTTGTGCTGAGCACGAACAAAAATGAAACGTTTTTACTGAAAGGATATGCCGGAACCGGAAAAACCACAATTGTGGGTTCTTTGGTGAAAAATTTAGGAAAGGTAAAAAAGCGTTCCGTGCTTTTAGCCCCCACAGGAAGGGCTGCGAAGGTAATCAGCAACTATTCAAACAAGCAGGCGTTTACCATTCATAAAAAAATATATTTTCCGAAGAGCGAAAAAGGTTCTGTTTCCTTCACTTTACAGGAAAACAAACACCGCGATACCATTTTTATAGTTGATGAAGCCTCGATGATTCCAGACATTAACCAAGAATCGAAGCTTTTTGGTAATGGCTCCTTGTTGGACGATTTGATGCAGTATGTATATAGTGGCAATAACTGTAAACTACTATTGATAGGCGATTCGGCACAGTTGCCGCCAGTGCATCTTTCCATCAGCCCAGCACTGGATGCTAGAGTTTTGGAAAACCAATACAACCGTGAAGTAATCCTGCTCGAACTGGATGAAGTGGTCCGCCAGCAAAAGGACAGCGGTATTTTGGAGAATGCCACTAGAATTAGGGAACGTTTGGACGATGAATTATATGAAGCATTTAAATTTTCTGGAGCAAATTTTCCCGATATCATTCGCCCTGTAGATGGACAGGAAATTATGGATGCTATCAATGACAGTTATTCTTCCTTGGGAAATGAAGATACGGTAATTATTGTACGTTCAAACAAAAGAGCAAATCTTTACAACCAAAGTATTCGAGAGCGGATATTGTTTCAGGAATCAGAACTTTCGGCAGGCGATTATTTAATGGTGGTGAAAAACAATTATTTTTGGGTGGATAATACCAGTGAGGCAGGTTTTATTGCGAATGGTGATATTGTAGAGGTTTTGGAAATTTTCAATTTTAAGGAATTATACGGCTTTCGTTTTGCCGAAGTGAAAATCAGGATGGTGGATTATCCAAATATGAAACCTTTGGAAACTGTCCTACTTTTGGACACTTTAACATCTGAAAGCCCTTCACTCACTTATGATGAATCAAATAAATTATATCAAGAAGTGATGAAAGATTACGCTTCCGAAAAATCTAAATACAAGAAGTTTTTGGCAGTAAAGAACAACAAATATTTTAACGCATTGCAAGTGAAGTTCAGTTATGCTATTACGTGTCATAAATCGCAGGGTGGACAATGGAATACGGTTTTTGTGGAACAACCTTATCTTCCCAACGGAATTGACAAGGAATACCTGCGCTGGCTTTACACGGCCGTTACTCGTGCTCAGGAAAAATTGTATTTAATAGGTTTTAAGGATGAATTTTTTGTAGATTAGTTCTTCAGTGTTCAATAGTCAACGCAGTAATTCATTAACTTCTTAACAATTCAATTCGTTAATTAAAAAATGGAAACTTTCAATATAATCATAAGCATATTTCTAGGTGTCGGCCTTGCGGCAGCCGTTGGTTTTCGTGTGTTTTTACCGCTACTTATTTTAAGTTTGGCAGGCTTCTATGATGTCATTCCTTTAAACGAGAGTTGGCAGTGGGTTGGAAGTCTTACCGCTGTAATCACTATGGGAGTTGCCACTTTGATTGAAATTTTCGGTTACTATATTCCGTGGCTGGATAATTTTCTGGATACCATAGCCTTACCTTTGGCAACCTTGGCTGGAACTGCTGTGATGGTCGCAACAGTGACGGACTTGAGTCCGGTTGTAACTTGGACTTTGGCCATAATTGCCGGTGGTGGAACCGCAGCGGCAATAAAAGGGAATACTTCAGCTGCTCGGCTTACGTCTAGCACCACGACTGGAGGATTGGCAAACCCAGTTTTGACAACAGTAGAAACTGGCACTTCAATAGTTATGGCAATGGCATCCATCTTTGTTCCTATTATTGCTTTTGTATTAGTTCTATTTCTTTTTTTCGTAATTTTTAGGTTTTATAAAAAGCTTCTCAAAAAGAGAGCACCAAGAACATAATCTTCTTATTTTTGAAATCATTTTAAAAACTTTGTCTTGAAAATAATAGCAATGATTCCCGCGCGTTATGGCGCGTCTCGATTTCCCGGAAAATTAATGCAGGATTTAGGGGGAAAACCCGTGATAGTGAGAACCTATGAAGCCGCAAAAGCTACAAATCTTTTTGATGAAGTGTATGTGGTAACAGATAGCGATGTAATTTTTCAAGAAATTGAAATGAATGGCGGAAAAGCCATTATGAGTCAAAAAGAACACGATTGCGGTAGCGACCGTATCGCCGAGGCCGTTGAAAATATGGATGTCGATATTGTTGTGAACGTGCAGGGCGACGAACCTTTCACAAATCGTGAAGGATTAGAGAAGGTTTTGTCTGTCTTCAACGAACCCGACGCAGATAAAATAGATCTAGCCTCGCTGATGACTGAAATCCACGACTGGAAAGAAATAAGCGACCCCAACTGCGTGAAGGTTATCGTAGATAAAGATAATTTTGCACTTTATTTTTCACGTTCGCCCATTCCGTATCCACGCGATAAAAATGTGGCAATGCAGTATTATAAGCACAAAGGAATTTACGCTTTTAGAAAGCAGGCCATCATGGATTTTTACCGTTTGCCGATGCGTTCTCTGGAAGCTGTGGAAAAAATAGAATGTATCCGTTATTTGGAATACGGAAAAAATATAAAGATGGCAATTTCAAACACTGTTGGTGTAGAAATAGATACACCGGAAGATCTTGCAAGAGCTAATAAAATATTAAAAGAGAGCAAACCGGATACCGTCAACAATAAGTTTAGAAACTTCCCTATGGTACCAAAAGTGGTTTTTGGGGAAGGATGTTTTGACCAGCTTTCCTCAATTCTTGTTTCTCAGAAAAAAGAAAAAGCTCCTTTCATATTTTTGGTGGATGATGTTTTTGAAGAAAATACTGAATTTACTGATAGAATAAACCTTCGCTTTAATGATAAATTGATATTCGTTTCGGCAGAAGATGAACCAAAAACCTCGCAGGTTGACAATTTGGTAAAAGATATTAAAGCAGAATTCACCTACACACCTTCTGGGATCATAGGCATTGGAGGTGGAACCGTTATGGATTTGGCAAAAGCCGTTTCTATTATGTTGATTAACCAAGGAAGTGCCGCTGACTACCAAGGGTGGGATTTAGTTAAACAAAAAGCGGTTTATCACGTGGGTATTCCAACTATTTCTGGCACTGGTGCCGAAGTTTCACGAACAACTGTTTTAACTGGTCCTTTACGAAAATTGGGTATTAACAGTGACTTTACACCTTTTGATCAAGTAATTCTTGATCCAGAGCTCACCAAAGGAGTTTCTAAAAACCAATGGTTCTTTACGGGAATGGATTGTTTTATCCATTGTGTAGAATCACTGAACGGAACTTTTTTGAATGCCTTCAGCCAGAGTTATGGAGAAAAAGCCTACGATTTGTGTATGGAAATATTCTTGAGCGATTCCCTTTCTGAACAAGAATCGCGCGCCAAGTTGATGATGGCTTCATGGCACGGCGGAATGAGCATTGCTTATTCGCAAGTGGGTGTGGCGCACGCTATGAGTTACGGACTTGGCTACGTCTTGGGCACTAAACACGGTGTAGGTAACTGTATTGTTTTTCAATTTTTAGAAGAATTTTATCCGAAAGACGTGGTGCTTTTCAAAAAAATGGTTGAAAAACATGGGGTGGAAATTCCACAGGGAATTTGTAAAAACCTTTCAAAAGAACAGATGGATACTATGATTACCGTGGCATTAGGGATGGTTCCACTTTGGGAAAACGCCCTTGGCAATAATTGGGAAACTATAATTACCCACGAAAAACTGAAACAATTGTATCTGAAAATGTAGTTTCAGGATAAAATCCGTTTATGGGAATCGCAAAATTTGTTTTTGAAAAAATGATGGGCTGGCGCATTGATGGTGTTTTTGACCCAACAGTTAAAAAAGCCGTTATAATAGTAGTTCCCCACACCAGCTGGCACGATTTCTATCTTGGATTATTTACCCGTAGAATAACAAAAACCCAGATTAACTATATCGCTAAAAAAGAATTATTTCGCTGGCCTTTTGGTTGGTACTTTCGCTGGACAGGAGGTGAAATGTTAGATCGAACGCCCGGGCAGAACAAGGTAGAAGCAATTGCTGAAATTTTCAAGAATAAAGAAGAGTTCCGCTTGGCATTGGCGCCTGAAGGTACCCGAAAGAAAGTAACGGATTGGAAGACAGGCTTCTATTATATCGCCTTAGCGGCAAATGTGCCTATAATCTGCGTTCCTTTTGATTATAGCAAAAAGACTATAACTATAAACAAGCCCTTTTATCCAACAGGAAATATAGATTTAGATTCTGAAAAGCTTCGCGTCTATTTTGAAGGTGTTGTTGGAAAAAAAGCTGAATATTCGTAATTTCCAGAAATCCTTAAAAAAGAGTTTCTTAATTATTAACCAACTGATCTTAAGATGAATTTGTTAAATAATAGTTAAGCATCCAACATTCATAAATTAAATTAAGATTTCCCGTTATTTTTATAAAAATTTAAAAAAACTATGAAAAGCCTAAGACTTCTAATACCCTTTTTGGTCATTACACCATTTATTATTTCTTGTACTGTTGACGACGGCTCCGAAGATGGGTCTCAAATTCCTCCAACCATATTGGCAAACCTTTATGCAACGAGCAATACAACCAATTCAATTATTTCATATGATATTACAACAAATGGCGTTTTTATCCGCCCTATGAAAAGTAGTTCAAATGACAATGAAGGAATTTACTATAACGATGTTGCAGACGAATTAACGATTGTTTCTAGAGAACAAAAAGTAATAAATACCTATCGCAATATTAATGATACACCTGCAAATGGAGATTTGAGTCTAGTGGCATCTGGTGATGTTCTGCTTAATAGTCCTCGAGATATTGCAGTAAAGGATAATTTTTATATTATTTCAGATAACGCCGATACTGATGGAGACCCTAATACAGATGATGGGACGTTTTTTATTTTTACGAAAGATACCAACGCCTATACGCTGCGCAATAAAGTAAAAGTCAATTATGCTGTTTGGGGTATTGAACTAATAGGAAATGATCTTTACACCGTGGTTGATAAAACTTCCGATGTAGCTGTGCTTAAAAATTTCATTACAACTTATACAACTGATGTTACTGCCACGCCAGACAAGCAGATTACTATAGGAGGTATTACCCGAACCCACGGAATTACCCAAGATGGCGGAACTGTAATTCTTACCGATATTGGTGATGCTCAAAACGATACCGATGGAGGGTTTCAACTTATTGGGGATTTTGTTAATAGATTCAATGCTATTCCCGATGGCGGAACTTTACCATTCGCAGGAAACCAATTGAGAGTATCAGGCTCTATGACCGATATGGGCAACCCTGTGGCGGTTGAATACGACAATCCCAGTCAAACAATTTTTATTGCCGAACGTGCCAATGGAGGTGGAAAAGTTTTGTTTTTTGACCAAATAGGAATAGGAGGAAACATAACACCTACTATGAGCTCAGAGTTTCTAGGAGCATCTTCCCTATATTTTGATAATAAATAAAGCAAACTGATAATCAATAAAAAATGCCATCTGAAATATTTCAGGTGGCATTTTTTATTGATTTCATAAGAGTTTTACTCTTCCGAAGACTCCTCCATAGTATGATAAACGTTCTGAACGTCATCATCTTCTTCAATCTTTTCTAATAGTTTTTCAACGTCAGCAGCTTCTTCTTCGGTCAATTTCTTGGTTACTTGCGGAATCTGTTCAAAACCAGAAGAAAGGATTTCAATTTTATTTTCCTCCAAATAAGATTGAATCGCACCAAAACTCTCAAAAGGACCGTAGATTAGTATTCCGTCCTCATCCTCAAAAATTTCGTCAACGCCGTGATCTATTAGTTCAAGTTCAAGCTCTTCAATATCCAAGCCTTCTGGGTTTATGCGGAAGTTACACGTGTGGTCAAACATAAAAGAAACTGAGCCAGAAGTTCCCATACTGCCATCACATTTATTAAAATAACTACGAATATTTGCAACAGTTCTGGTATTATTATCGGTTGCTGTTTCAATCAAAATAGCAATTCCGTGTGGAGCGTAGCCTTCAAAAAGCACTTCTTTATAATCGCCTAGACTTTTATCACTGGCACGTTTTATGGCACGTTCCACATTGTCTTTGGGCATATTTACCGCCTTCGCGTTTTGAATTACTGCACGAAGCCTAGAGTTAGCGTCCGGATCAGGACCGCCTTCTTTTACTGCCATTACAATGTCTTTGCCAATACGCGTAAAAGCTTTGGACATTGCGGACCAACGCTTCATTTTTCTTGCTTTTCTGAATTCAAAAGCTCTTCCCATACTATTATTATCTATTGTTATTGATTATTTTCTATCCTAAAAGAAAGTTCAAATATAAAAAAATCCAAACTCCGAACCCAAATTACAAAACTCACCTTTCAGAAGGTTTAACTCTTGAAATTTGATGTTTTATTTATTGAATTTTTTTTTGGAATTTGGCACTTGTGAATTATTATTTCTAACCTATTAACTCATCAATAATCTTAGCCAACTCAAAATCCTTTTCAGTTACACCTTCAGCATCGTGAGTGGAAAGATATATTTCCAATGAATTGTAAACATTGCTCCATTCTGGATGATGCTGTAATTTTTCAGCTTCAAAAGCAATTCGGGTCATTGCGGAAAACGCCTCTTTAAAATCATCGAATTCAAAAATGGTATGTAGTGCACCTTCTTGGTAATCCCACCCTTCAAATTCCTTTAATTTTTCTTTAATCTGTTTTTCTGTTAATGCTTTCATCCTTTTTTATTTTAAATGTGGAGCCGCAATATATTACGGCTTTACTTTATTGACATAATCTCTTCATTTAAACTACACTCTTCAATAACTTGTGAAACAGTAATTTGAAGAGATTTAGGCAATATATTGTCCTTCGGGAGAATTGAACTGTATCTAAATTCATTACTATGAAAAACACTTTTAAAGATAGGCATTTTATCGCCCATTTTTGAAGTGATTTCCCTAAAAAGATCTTCGTGGTGCACCATATCATTACTGGCTAAATGAAAAACACCTAGCAGTGATTGGTTAATGATATAATGGATTTGTTGGCACACTTTACTAATTGTTGTTGTGGTAATTACCAAATTGGGGAATACCTCAAAAGTAGCTTGATGACGTATGCACTGTCTTAAATGCAAAATTTGTGGTGAGTTGATGCCCAGAACCATCGGCAATCTTATTACGGCAGTCTGCTGTGGTATTGTTTCCAACAATAATTTTTCTATCGAAATTTTAAATTTTCCCGAAGCTGTTTCCGACAATGTTACATCGTTTTCATAAGAAGGATGTCTAAATTTTCCATTAAATACTTCAGAAGAAGAGATGTAAAGTACCGAACAAGCTGAATTTATCAATGCATAATTCAGGATTTGTTGATAGGCTTCATACTGGTTTTTATAATCTCCGTTTATCGCTGAAATTATAATAGTAGGTTGAATTTTATTTAGCAGCAAAAACATAGAATCTTCCTCCACACAAAAATTATGGAAAACCTGATTTTCTGAAAAAGCGCCTTGCTGTTGACAATAGGTGCAGTGAACTTCAAAGTAGGGCAGAAGCTCTTTGTAGAGACCATTGCCAATAAAGCCGCTACCGCCCAAAATTAAAATTCGTTGTTTTTCTACTTTCTTTTTCATTAAAATCCGCTTCGAAATTTCTTAAAAAATAGAGAGTTTCGTTTTTGTAGTGAATTGTTCTAAAGCCTGCATTCCCAAATATGAATTTCCTTTAGGATTTAATGCTGGCGCCCAAGTTGCAATGGTAAAACAATGTGGTAATAAAGCTACAATTCCTCCGCCCACGCCACTTTTCCCAGGCAGCCCCACTTCAAATGCAAACTCACCAGCTTCGTCATAAAAACCACAGGTAAGCATAATCGCGTTGATACGTTTTACTTGGCTGGAAGTTAAATGTTGTACGTTCTTTAAACACTTTCCTTTGTTTGCAAAAACGAAAAAAGCGTTGGTAAGTTGTCTGCAATCCATCATTATTGAACATTGATGGAAATAGAAGTCTAAAACATCTTCCACATCATTGTGAAGATTTCCATAGGCCTTTAAAAGATTGGCCGCAGCATAATTGTTGAAACCGGTCAATCTTTCTGACTCGGTTACTTTTTCGCTATATGAAATGGTTTCGTCGTGCGCTAATTCTCTCACGAAATTCAAAAAATCTTCTTTCGGATTTTTAAGATGTGAAAGTAAAATATCAGCAACTACAATGGCTCCAGAATTAATCAGGGGGTTTCTTGGAATTCCATCTTCAAGTTCTAAAAGTGAAAGATGGTTGAAAGGGTGCCCAGAAGGCTCCACATCGACACGTTCCAATAAATCATTTCCCACTAACTGAAATGCTTTAGCAAGCGACAGTACTTTTGAAATACTTTGGATGGATAATTTTTCGGAAGCATCACCAACCGAGTAATTTTCGCCAGTAATTAGATGTAAATGTATTCCGAATTTATCTTTGGGAACATTCGCCAATTCTGGAATATAAGCTGCAACTTTCCCCGTATTTTCAACTTTTTTGAGTGACTCGTGAATTTCTTCTAATATAGCTTGATAATCCAACATTACCCTTTGTAAAATGGAGTTTTCACAACTGTTGCGGCAACGGGTTTGTTTCTTATTTGAATAAAAATTTCAGTTCCTGGAGCGCTGTTCCCAACAGTAACATACCCCATCCCAATACCCTTGTTTAATGAAGGTGCCATCGTTCCACTGGTTACAATACCGATATTATTTCCGTCTTTATCAGCAATTTCATAATCGTGGCGTGGGATGCCGCGTTCGTTCAATTCAAAACCGATTAATTTTCTTTTTACGCCTTCTTCTTTTTGCTTTTTTAAATTTTCAGAGTTCACAAAATCCTTGGTGAATTTTGTAATCCAGCCCAAACCAGCTTCCAAGGGTGAAGTGGTATCGTTTATATCGTTTCCGTAAAGACAAAAGCCCATTTCAAGTCTAAGTGTATCACGCGCGGCAAGGCCAATTGGTTTAATGCCGAAATTTTTACCAGCTTCCATCACTTTTTTCCAAACTTGTTCCACTTCGCTGTTTTTGCAATAAATCTCGAAACCACCGCTTCCGGTATAGCCAGTTGCGCTTATGATTACGTGTTCAATTCCTGCAAAATCAGCGACTTTAAAATGATAGAATTTTATGGCGCTTAAATCTTCAGAAGTTATTGATTGCATTGCCTCAATAGCTTTTGGACCCTGAATGGCGAGTAATGAATAATCTTCGGAAAGGTTGCGCATTTCAGCACCCATTGTATTGTTTTTTGAAATCCAATCCCAGTCTTTATCAATGTTTGAAGCGTTTACGACCAATAAATACTCTTCGTCTGTCAGTTTATAAACAATTAAATCGTCCACAATGCCACCAGTTTCATTGGGAAGACAGTTGTACTGTGCCTGTCCGTCAACAATTTTTGAAACATCGTTGCTGCATACTTTTTGAATTAAATCCAATGCTTTTGGACCAGTAATCAAAAATTCGCCCATATGCGAAACGTCAAAAACGCCAACTGCTTTGCGGACGGTTTCGTGTTCTGCGTTTACGCCTTCGTATGAAACGGGCATATTATAACCTGCAAATGGCACCATTTTGGCACCCAATTGTTCGTGTATATGTGAAAGTGCTGTATTTTTCATATAAAAAAGATTTTCGCAAATGTATTACAATAGGTAGAAGTTACCGATTGTTTCGAGGGTTTATTTTCAACAATTTTCGCGTTAAAATCATCTTAATCGGCTGCTATATTCCCAATGTTTTCAATACTTTTAAAATAAAAACCATGGCCACAACCACTTCACTAAATCCTTATACGGGAGAAGCCTTAGATTCCTATAAAAATCACATAAAAAAAGAAGTTTCAGAAATAATTGACAAAGCTGATAATCGTTTTTACAGTTGGCGCGAAACTTCGTTTTCAGAACGGAAAAAATTAATGTTGGCTGCCGCTTCGGAATTAAAAAAGAATAAAAAGGAATATGCTGAAATGATGACGCTTGAAATGGGCAAACCAATTTCACAAGCAATCGCCGAAGTAGAAAAGTGTGCTTGGGTGTGTGAATATTACGCCGAAAATGCCGAAAAACAACTTCAAAACGAAGTGATTAAAACGGACGCCCATAAAAGTTATGTGAGTTACGAGCCTTTGGGAGTTGTTTTGGCGGTAATGCCTTGGAACTATCCATTTTGGCAAGTTTTCCGTTTTGCAGTTCCAGCGCTTATGGCCGGAAATATTGGTGTTTTGAAACATGCATCCAATGTCTTTGGAAGTGCTTTAAATATTGAAAAAGTTTTCAAAAGAGCAGGTTTTCCAGATAATTGTTTTACCACTTTATTGATTGGTAGTGATGCTGTAGAAGATGTAATTGAAAATGAAAAGATAAAAGCTGTAACCCTTACTGGAAGCGGACCAGCAGGTTCTTCTGTTGCTTCCATTGCTGGGAAAAATATTAAAAAAACTGTTTTGGAATTGGGAGGAAGCAATGCTTTGGTTGTTTTGAAAGATTGCGATATGGATAAAACCATCGCAACCTGTGTTCAAGCCCGCTTTCAAAATACCGGACAAAGTTGCATTGCGGGAAAACGGTTGATTATCGACGAATACATTTCGGAAGAATTTGTGGAAAAGATGCTTGTAAAAGTTCGTGAACTTAAAAGTGGCGACCCCATGGACCAAGAAACTTATATAGGTACTATGGCGCGCGAAGACTTAGCTAAAGACATAGAAAAGCAAGTGAATACTTCGGTGAAAGCTGGAGCAAAACTGGCAATAGGAGGTAAGCGACAAGGTGCCTATTTTGAACCGACAATATTAACGAATGTGACAAAAAACATGGCTGTTTTTAGTGAAGAAACTTTTGGTCCAGCACTGTCTATTACAACTTTTAAAACTGTGGAAGAAGCAATTGAACTTTCAAACAGTTCAAAATTTGGATTGGGCGTTTCGCTCTTCACAAAAAATATTGAAGAAGCTGAAAAACTGGCGCTTCAGTTTGATGAAGGCGCGGTTTTTATAAATGAATTAGTGAAAAGCGATCCACGATTACCTTTCGGCGGAATTAAGCAAAGTGGTTACGGACGTGAGCTAAGTGAGCACGGCATCCGCGAATTTGTTAATCGTAAAACTATTTTTCTTAATAAGTAGAAAACAAACTTCTTTTTGCCCGTTCGAGCGCAGTCGAGAACTTTTAACCCTTGAATATTATTAGGTTTCGACTGCGCTAAACCAAACATTATCCTCTCTTCAAAAACGCTTCTTTGCTTTGTATTTCGGGTTTTTCGATGTTGTTTTTTTCCAAAAAAGAATTGAATTTTTTTCCTTCCTTATTCATTATGGTTTCATAGCGCTTCTTAGCTTTTGAAAAATCCTCAGAAATCAATTCAAAATTAGCTTTCGAAGCTCCCGAAACCTTATTAAAGTTAGACGCTACATTGCTGTAGAGGTCTCCCATCTTTTCGCGTAATTCAGGTTCAGCGGAAGCAACGTAATTATCGCCAGTTGTAATCACCAAATCTTTTCTGAGGTTTTCCAGGGCATTGTAAAGTTTCTGGGAATCTTTCTTCCCCTTAGGATAATTTTCTATAATCTCAGTAGCTTTGGTTTGAGTTTCGTTGATCTCATAAACCATATAAGCTAAATCTTCAACCATATCATAAAGTTTTCTGGTAAGTGCTTCCTGCTCGTTTCGCTGCTCTAAAGTGGTTACCGATTTCTCATCATATTTTATTTCAATATCGTGGCTGTAGGTTTCATTGCCTTTTGTAAGTACAACCTTGTATTTTCCCGCTGGAACTCTTAGCGCTGTAAAACCACTAAAAGCAAGCGTCTTTGCTTGTGCCATTTTTGGAGCTGTAGTCATGAAATTCCAACTTATAATATTTATCCCTTTCGATTTTCCAGGGGTGAGGGTCGTTATTTTGTTTCCCTGAATATCTTGGATTTCAATTTCCATTTTCCCGAAAGTGTGGCGCTTTTTGAGGTAATAAACAATTTGAGCAGCTGTGTTTTTATTTTCACCTACAAATTGAGTTTCGGCTCCAAAACTTCCGCTAAAATCACTATCTTCAGTCATTGTGAAAGGTTTTGTTTCGAAAAAATGAACATCTTTATTCATAATTTCCGGCGTAAGTTGACGTAACGGACTTATATCATCAATAATAATCACACCACGACCGTGTGTGCCCATCACCAAATCATTAGTGCGTTTTTGAAGATCTATAAAATGAACCGCTACAGGAGGCATGTTATTTGTGAATTCGGACCAGTTTTTTCCACCATCTATTGTCACATACAGACCCAATTCAGTTCCAAGGAAAAGTAAATCTTCATTTACATAATCTTCTTGAACATTTCTAACGAAAGCTTTTGAATCAATATCTTCTGAAATGATAGTTTTCCATGTCTTGCCGTAATCACTTGTTTTCAGGGCATAAGGTTTCATATCACCAGTAGTGTGACCTTCAAAAACTGCATAAGCTGTACCCTTTCCGTGAACGCTGGCTTCAATATGATATACCCAAGTATTTTTTGGAATACCAACAAGATTTTCGGTAAGATTTGTCCACGTTTTTCCACCATCGGTTGTAAGCTGAACATTTCCGTCATCGGTTCCCACCCAAATTATATTTTGGTCAAGCGAAGATTCTGCAATTGTGAAAATAGTTGTATGTTTTTCTGCTCCGCTATTATCTACCGAAAGTCCGCCTGAATTGGCTTGATCTTGTTTCGATTTATCGTTTGTGGTTAAATCTGGTGAAATAATTGTCCAGCTATCTCCCATATCGTCCGAGCGATGCAGAAATTGACTTCCCATGTAAAATCTATCAGGGACGAAATTGCTTACTGCCATAGGTGCATTCCAATTGAAACGCAATTCAGGGTCGCCTTTTTTTGGTTGTGGCTGGACGGTTGTGGTTCTGTTTCTATCCACGTCATAGCGCCAGACATTGGCTGCGCCTTGCATTTCGGAATATATTATATTTTTTGTAGGATGCCTCAAAACTCTAAACCCATCGCCGTAGCCAACGCTATTCCAGTCGCGAGCGGTAACTCCACCGGGAGCGGAGGAAGGGCCGTACCAACAGCCGTTGTCCTGTAAACCGCCGTAAACATTGTAAGGCTCAGCATTGTCAACACTTATGTGATAAAATTGTGAAAGCGGGAGGTTTTCAACAATTTCAAAAGTGGAGCCTCCATTCCAAGAACGGTAAACGCCACCATCAGTTCCTGAATAAATGATATCACTATTATTTATATCGAGAACTACATCGTGAATGTCGCTGTGCATATTCCCAAGATTTTTGAATGTTTTCCCGCCATCGCGGCTTATGGAGCCTGTTAAACCACCTTTCAGCACAATGTCAGGATTTTTTGGATCAACCGTAATTCGTGAAAAGTAAAAAGGACGTACGGTAAGGCCAAAGTCATTGTTTAAATGTTCCCAAGAATTCCCGCTGTCATTCGATCTCCAAAGACCGTTTGTGCTTTTTTCTCCAGTTTCAATTACCGCATAAATAATTTTACTGTCGCTTGGTGCCATTGCAATCCCTATTCTTCCCAACTTTCCTAAGGGAAGATTATTAATTAATTTGTTCCAAGTTTTTCCGCTGTCGGTAGATTTGTAGATGGCGCTGTTTTCTCCACCAGAATTAAAACCCCAAGCGGTTCTTCGGAATTGCCACATGGAGGCAAACAAAACATTTGGATTTTTTGGATCCATTAAGACATCTGAAACACCTGTAGACGGTCCAATGTATAGAATTTTGTTCCAAGTTTTCCCACCATCTGTGGTTTTATAAACACCGCGATCTTCACTATCGCTCCAAAGCGCACCCAAAACACCAACAAAAACTTCATCAGTATTATTTGGATTGATAACTATAGAAGCAATCCTTTCGGAATTTTCAAAACCTGGAATCTCTTTCCAATTGTTTCCGCCGTCGGTAGATTTATAGAGACCGTTTCCCACCGAAACAGAGTTTCTAGTCCAAGTTTCACCTGTGCCTACCCAGATTACTTCGTCGGGGTTTTTTGGATCTAGTTTTACAACACCAATGGACTGAGCATGTTTATCAAAAATAGGAGCGAAGGTTGCCCCGCCATCGCCAGACTTCCATACGCCACCGCCAGCTGCACCCACATAAAGGATACGTGCGTTCGTGGGATGATTTTCAATATCGTTAATACGTCCGCTCATAAGCGCTGGGCCTATATGCCGTGCTTTCATATTGCCGAAGAGCTCTTTTCCTTTTAAGGAGTTTTCCTGGGCTTGTAAAAATGTGAGAGAAGATAAAGCGGTGAGAAATGTAAAGAAGAACGTTTTCATTATGGTTAGCTTTTGGTTATTCTAAAAAAAATAAAGGAAAATGTAATGAAAAAAAAATCCCCGAACGAGCAGGGATTATTTTGAACGATAATTGTTATTCTTTTATAACAGGATTAGTTTCTGTAACGGGAAAAGCAAATATAGCGTCATCTACTTCAGGGTTCAAGATAATATTTGTGATTGTAATTGCTTGCCCGCCAGGTTGTCCTTTTGCGCCCTCTAATATTGAAAAAGGGAAATAAAGTCCACTCACTTCTTGATAATCGCTTAATTTTGTTTGGCTTACCATGCCTGCTGCTGGCCCAGATTTAACTTCTTGCTCAACAACAATTGGCACAAAGTTTTCGGTATCAAAATAATGAAAGGAAATATCTTGTTCTTCTTTTCCATCAACCATTACAGGTTCTTTAACCAATTTTATTTTATAGGTTTCAGTTCCCTCAATAGTTTCTTTTCCTATAAGCTCCACAGTATATCCATTTTGTTTATAGTCAATAAAAGGACTTAGAAAATCATTTATTTCATTTTTATAATTTCCAGTTGCTTCTGCATCACTCTTTTCTTCTTGCATAGTCATTTGGTTTGTACTCCAAAGTGTTTCTCCATCAAAGACATTTTGATAGAAATTTTGTCCTTGAAAACTCGCTTTAGCCATAGATTTTCCATCTTTAGTTTGAATCATTTCAACAGGAAGTTCCATTCCCTGAAAGTTGACTTTTCCTTCAAATTGTATCCCTTTAATTGCTTTCCAGTTTTCAATACCTCCAGTATTTTCAAAATAATTATTTAATATTTCATCAGCTGTCTGAGCTGATACTGGCGCGATGGCAGTTAATAAAAATGCGATGGTAAGTGTTTTCAAAATTTTCATAAATAAATTTTTAAGTTTTAGTAAATATATGACTAACAGAAAAACAATGTGTTACAAGGTTCAGTGTAAATATAAAAAATGTTTTATTTAAAAACTCTGAAAACCTTATATTGCAAAATAAAACTATACATTATGAAAAGCGCTTTATTTATTATTACTTTATGTATATCTTTTTCTTTTTATTCGCAAAACGAAGTTGGGATTATCTTAAAAAATTCAGGAGATAAAATTACAATTTACGATGGCTCAAACTCCAACAATAAAAAGTCTATTGGAGGAATGGCTGCTGGTACATTTGGCCCAATAGCTTTTAATGAAAAATTATTGTATTACTTTGATTTTGATGGAAAAATTCAAAATATAGAGAATACAGAATATTCTGAAGTTAAACTTGGAAACGGAGAAGTTTTATTTATGACACTCCCTCATAGCAAGGATGGAGGCGGACTTCGGGTGCATAGAATTATTGCAAAAAGTGATAAATATATTTTGGGAGATTATATAGGGCAAGACGTACATTTTTTCTACATTTTTGATACTGATAAAAATCTTGTGGAACGAAGAATTCCACATTCTGTTACAAAAAAAGTATCAGAAAAAGCAATGGAAAAAGTAAAAGAATATTTTGGAGACTGCACCGATTTGATGGAAGAGCTGGAAGTAAATTTTTCTCACCCAGAAAAGAGAGGAATGATGAAAACATATTTTCTTTTATTTCATGTAGAAGATGGAAGAATGGTAAACCTTTTGTCAAACATTGAATGTAATTAAAAAGTATGAAATTCGGAAAAGTTGACAACCCCGAGAATATAGATTTCACACTTCCTCCAGATCATATTGGAACGAAGGTAATTCTGTCTAAACAGAAGAAGTCTGAAAAGCCTAATCTATATGTTGGCTGTGCAAAATGGAACAAAACTGATTTAAAAGGCTTTTATCCGCGAGGCACAAAAGACGAGTTGGCTTATTATTCAACCCAGTTTAACAGTATTGAGCTGAACGCTACCTTTTATAGAATTTTTCCAGCCGATACCTTTGCGGGTTGGTATGAAAAAACACCTGCCGATTTCAGGTTTTTCCCAAAGTTTTTTCAAGGAATCTCACATTGGAAAAGGCTTCAAGATTGCGAAGCTACTTTAAATGAATACATCTTGAATTCGTCAAATTTGAAGGAAAAGCTACAAATGCCCTTTGTACAATTACCAGACAATTTTGGTCCTAAAAATATTGATAGATTGGAGCCGTTCTTCAAAATGCTTCCGAAGGACATAAAACCTGCCATAGAATTTCGACATACAGATTGGTTTAATGATAAAAAAGTAGCCGAAGAACTCTATGGAATTCTTGAAAATTACAATATTACCAATGCAATCGTAGATTCTGCAGGAAGGCGCGATTTACTTCATATGCGGTTAACCACACCCACTGCTTTTATCCGTTACAATGGCGCAAACCACGAGAGTGACTACGTTCGTTTGGACGATTGGATAGACCGTTTGGAAACTTGGATTGACCAAGGCTTGCAGAACATTTACTTTTTTGTTCATCAAAACCTTGAAAAAGCATCACCTTTGCTTTCGGCACATTTTATTAAAAAAGCGAATGAACGGTTTGGAACAACCCTTCACATACCACAAATGGATAACCCTGATACTTTATTTTAGATGAATTTTCATACAAGAAAATGGATTAAACCCGAAGACTTAAACCCCAACGAAACACTTTTCGGAGGGAGACTGCTGGAATGGATTGATGAGGAAGCTGCACTTTACGCCATCATTCAACTTGAAAATCCACGAACGGTTACAAAATTTATGAGCGAAATAAATTTCAGAAGCTCTGCTAAAAAGGGAGATATTATTGAAATAGGGCTGGAGGTAAGCAACTTTGGAAAAACTTCGTTGACACTGGCCTGCGAGGTACGCAACAAAATGACGCGGGAAGTAATTATCAGCATCGACAAAATTATCATGGTTAGCTTGGACGAGGAAGGACACCCTTCACCGCATGGAAAGATTGAAACGGAATACGTAAAAGACCGTTTGGCTAAATAAAATTATTTCAAGTCATGAAAATCTTTGCCTGTGGGCAATTCAAAAATTTCTAAATCGAAATATGGGATAGCAGCCAGTAAATGGTCAAAAATATCTGCTTGAATGTGTTCGTAATTCACCCAATTTTTATCCTTGCTATAGCAGAATATTTCTATCGGAATTCCTTTATCGGTAGGGGCTAAGTGGCGCACCATTAAAAATAGATCTTTATTGATGGCAGAGTTTTCATTTAAGAGCGCATCTGCGTAATAGCGGAAAACTCCCAGGTTTGTTTGGTTTCTCCCGTTTATCAATAATTCTTTATCAATTTCGTTTTTCTCGTTGAATTTGTTCACCTCTTTTTGCCGATGCTCCAAATAAGGTTTAATAAGTTGAATTTTCTTTAACCTTTCCAGATCTTCGAAAGAAAGAAACTTGATGGAAGATTGTTTAATAAAAATGGAACGTTTTATTCTTCTGCCATCACTTTCCTGCATTCCACGCCAGTTCTGGAAGGAATCTGCAATCAAACTGTAGGTGGGAATGGTTGTAAAAGTATTGTCGAAATTCTGGACGCGAACGGTTGCCAGATTGATTTCCGTAACATAACCATCGGCGCCAAACTTACTGAAAGTAATCCAATCACCGATACGCACAATATCATTCACAGAAACCTGAATGCTTGCTACAAAACCGAGAATGGTATCTTTAAAGATCAAAAGGATTACTGCAGAGGCAGCTCCAAGAGTGGTCAAGCTGACAACCGAAAAACCAGTAAGAAGCTGAACGGTCCAAAAGATTCCAATTCCCCAAGCGAAAATCATCATCACTTGCACATAGCTTTCTATCGGTTTGTCTTTGTAGCGCTCGTTTTCTTCCAAAAAATTTCGCGTGGTTCGCAAAATGCTTCTGAAAATATAAATACAAAGAACTATTAAATAAATCTGTGCGGCAATCTGTAAAAGATTTGTGACAAAGGGAGATTCCACAAAAATTATAGGAAGCAAGTACCAAATAATCGAAAGTGGGAAGAGATGCGCAACAAACCGAGGAAAATTGCTTTTTACAAGATAATCATCAAAGGTTGTTTTGGTTTTGTTGCTGAATGCTTTAAAAGCTTCAATAATGATTTTCCTTAAAATTATATCAAGTATAAAAACCGCAACTAAAACAATAATACAGTTTAAAACAACATTCATAAATATAGCCCATTGGTCAGCCATTCCCTCATTCATAAGGTAATCCTGCAGCAAGCAACTGTAATGTTGAATTGTTTCGCTATTCATTATAAATATTTACGCTCTACATAAAAAGGTCCAAAAGGCAGTACTGAACACATTATCACTATAAACAAATCTGTAATGGACCACTTCAGTTTTTTGTACATATAAATTGCCCCGCCAACATAAAGGACGAACAAAACACCGTGTGCCATTCCCACAATTTGTACCATTTGGGGCATATGCCAAATATATTTTAAGGGCATCGCTATTCCCAAAAGTACCAGAAAAGAAATTGCTTCCAAAGTGCTGATTAACCTGAATGATTTTACTGAAAGTTCCAATGTTTTAAAATTTTTTGTCAAAGATACATGTTGCAACTTTCTCTACTAGACTTTAAGGTTAATTTATGGGAAGAATTATTTTGTGAAGATTTACTATCTTTAAAAGAAAAATAGATGCTTCCACTTTTACAATCTCCTTCTGAAACAATCCAAAAATCCGTTGCAAGTTATTACGAAGAATTCCTGAAAGTGTTACCGCGGATTGCTTTGGCGATTTTAGTAATAATTTTAGGAGTTTTGCTGGCCCAATTGCTTACTAACTTTTATAAACGGCGATTTCAACAAAAATCTGAAGACCCACTTATGTCAAGGTTTTTAGCGCAAGCGGTCAAAATCATTCTCGTTATTATTGCCGTTATGCTCGCATTGAGAATAGCAGGTTTAGACGGTATTGCAACCGGACTCCTAACAGCCGTTGGCGGTGGGGCAATAATTTTGGGCTTTGCTTTTCAGGATATAGGGAAGAATTTTTTGGCAGGAATTATACTTGCCTTTAATAGACCTTTCAATATTAACGATACTATTAAGATTGACAACATTTTTGGAAAGGTAAAGGAATTGAGCTTTCGATACTCCCACATAAAAACTTTTGATGGTCGGGATATTTACATTCCTAATAGCGATGTGCTAACCAAACCGGTTGAAAATTATACTGCGGATGGCTTTTACAGAGTAGATTTTACTGTGGGTATTGGCTATGAAGATGACATCCAGGCTGCAAAAAAAGTTATTCAAGATATTTTAGATGCAAATAAAGAAATAATACGTGATGCCGACCACGAAAATTTTGTAATCGAAGATGAATTAGCGGCAAGTACAGTAAATTTAAAAGTTTTCTTTTGGGTTGATACTGTTGATTACAGAAGAGCTTCCCGAGTGTTGAGAGGATTGGTTATTCGTCAAGTGAAAGAAGAACTCTTCAAAAAAGGCTTTAATCTTCCTGCGGATATTAAAGAGCTTAAAATTTATGGAACCGAGGATGCAATCCCTATTAAATTCCGAAATAGTCCAGTATTTCCTAAAGAAGATAATAAATGATACGCTAATCCCCGGTTCAACATTAATCAAACTACCACAGGGATACAGAGCTAAAAATTTGTTATTGGGCCGTATATCCACCGTCAACAAGATAATAGGAACCTGTCACAAAACTCGCCTCATCACTGCATAACCAATAAACGAGATTTGCCACTTCGTCTGGTTTACCCAAACGGCCTATCGGGTGCATTTGTGCCAGCACTTCTTTTGTTTCGTCATCAATTTGATCGAGTAATGGTGTTTTTATATATCCAGGCCCAACCGAGTTAATACGAACATTATCCTTGGCATATTCCAAAGCTGCGGTTTTTGTCAAACCCACAACCCCGTGTTTTGCGGCAACATAAGCAACGGAGTTTGGCGTACCGACACTTCCCAAAATAGAAGCCATATTCACGATAGCCCCACCGCCTGCTTTGATTATTTCAGGAACTTGGTATTTAGTACCGTAAAATACGCCGCTTAAATTAACGCCGATTACCTTTTCCCAGCTATCTAATGGATAATCTCCAGTCTTCGCCATTTCACCACCAATACCTGCATTGTTCACGGCATACTGCAAACTGCCGAATTTTTTAACGGTTTGTTTAACCAACTCTTCACATTCCTTAGCTTTGGAAGTGTCTGATTTTATAAAGAAAGCCGTACCATTTTTATCGGTTATCTCTTTCACTACTTTTTTTCCGGCTTCTTCTGCAATATCCGAAACCACTACATTTGCGCCCTTTTCTGCAAATTTATGAGCAATCGCCCTTCCCAGACCAGAACCTGCACCTGTCACTATTACTGTTTTATTCTTCATGATATTTGTTTTGTATAAAGTTACAATGAAGTTAACGTAAAGTGTATTAATGAAATATTAAATCAATCACAGGGCAAAGGAACATTCAAGGTTTTATAGCTCCAATTTTTTCGAAAACTGAAATGCCACCATTCGGTTCGAATGGTATTAAATCCAAATTTGCGCATTCCTTCAAAAAGCAATTTTCGGTTTTCTAATATTTCTTTTGAAAAATTGTAATTGTCAATATGAGCTTCTCTACCAAAGTAATCGTAATCGCTACCCATTTCAATGTAATAGCCATCTATAGTTTCCAGGGTAATATCTACGGCTGCACCTTTGTTATGAATGGAACCGTTGCCGTAAGGATTCCCCACATAAGTTGGCCTTGGCACTTTTGCCCACATTTTTTTTTGCACGTCCAACGGGCGATAGCAATCGTATATTTTTATGCGGTAGCCTTTTTCGCAGAAATATTGATTAGCTTTTAGCAGCGCCTCGGCTACTTCGGGGCGGAGTAGACATTTTGGGCAGTCGTAAAGGGTTTCTCCTATGAAATTGTTTGGGGTGGCGTAACGTATTTCATAGTTAAATTCAGTGGAAAGTGTTTCAAGGTTGACGAGGGGGTCTTGAGATTTTTCTTCCGAAGAAAAACTGAAGAACATAAAAGTGAAAAGCAAAATTGGCAACAACTTCATTTGTCAAATTTAAGCAGAATTTAATAACATTAGCTTTCGCTATTTGTAACTTTGGAAAAAACGTTAAACTATGAATGATTTAGGAAAAAAATCCGCTCTGATTACAGGCGGGACAAAAGGAATAGGTTATGGGATTGCTGAAGCTTTGTTGAAAGAAGGCATCAATGTTGCTATAACCGGAAGGACAAAGGAAACGGCTGAGGAAGCCGCAAAACAATTAAACTCCAATGGAAACGATAGAGCACAAGCCATTGGTTTAGAAGCAGACGTTCGCAGTTATGAAAGCCAACAAAAAGCCGTAAAAGACGCTATTAAACATTTTGGAGGCGTTGACATTGTAATCGCAAATGCGGGACTTGGTCATTTTGGTTCTGTGGAAGATATTACTATAGAAGAATGGAAGGAGACGATAGACACGAATCTTTCTGGACCATTCTATTCCTTGAAAGCGAGCGTTGACCAATTGAAAAAAAACAAAGGTTATTTTATAAGTATTTCTAGTTTGGCGGGAACCAATTTCTTTAAAGGTGGAAGTGCTTACAATGCAAGTAAATTTGGATTGACAGGTTTCACACAGGCTGCAATGTTGGATTTGCGAGATCACGGAATCAAAGTTTCTACGATTATGCCTGGTTCGGTTTCAACCCACTTTGCAGGTAACGAGCCGGATGCGAAAGATTCATGGAAAATCCAGAAAGAAGATATTGGTGAACTTGTTGTTGATTTATTGAAGATGAACCCTCGTACGCTTCCGAGCAAGATAGAAGTGCGGCCCACTATGCCTCCTTCAAAATAAATTTTACTTCTGAATAGTAAATAAAAAAAGGCGGTTCATTTTAAAATGAACCGCCTTTACCATAGTTATTTACTTTCTTTTTAGTTGGCAGAAAGCAAGGCCAAAAATTTGTCAAGGTTTGGCAAGATTACAATGCGCGTTCTTCTATTTGTTGCGCGGCCTTCCTTGGTTTCATTTTCTGTTAGTGGATGGAAACTACTTCTTCCAGCTGCTATCAGCTTTTCAGGAGCTACCCCGTAGTCATCCTGTAATTTACGGATAACGGCTGTGGAACGTTCCACACTCAGTTCCCAGTTGTCTTTAACGTAAGCACCAGGCTTTACAGTTTGGCTATCGGTATGACCTTCAACCATAACTTCCAAAGCTGGTTCGCTGTTGATTACATTGGCAAGTCGCTCTAAAAGCGGATTTGCCTTTGAATTTACGCGAGCACTTCCTGAGTTGAACAATAATTTATCAGAAATGGTAATCATTACCACAGTTTCATCAATATCAATCTTGATATCATCTTCTTCACCTTCGCCAACTAAACTGTTGTCAAGGTTTTTTTTAAGATTGTGGGAAACGATAAGATTCATTGAATCTTTAAGAGTTTTAGCTTGTGCCAATTCTTGGGGATCTACGTTGGCAAGAGCTTTCCTCATTTTTTCCTTATCATTTTCTGAAACCACAACGCCTTCAATTTCCTGAAGACGACTGTTATTACTATCAGTCAATGATTGGATTTTTGAATTGTAGCTGGCAACGCGCTCTTCAATCTTGGCGTACTTGGCTTCAATTTCCTCTTTTTCAAGTTGGGTTTTAGATAACGTAGAGCGGGTATCATTGTATTGATTTTCCAGTTCTACATACTTTTTTTTTGATACACAAGATGTAGCAAAAATTGCTGTCGCCAGCATGGTTAGTGCAATAGCTTTTTTCATAATACTAAGTTTTTAAGGTTTGTAATGCAAATATAACCGCACAACTCACCAAAAAATTAGTTAATGGATGCTATTGTTTTGTTAATAAATGTTTTCAAAACCACTCAAAAACGTAGCCCAGCAGCCAATAAAGAAATATAAAAACAACGATGGTGCCAATACAGCCGCACTTTCCGCCACCAATTTTTTTGGCGCCCCAACCGGCTAATATAATCCTGAGTAATTTTTTCATAGTAAATGAATTTTAAGGATATAACTCTTATAATAAATTTATTCGTCCTTGTTTGGTGCCATCTGCAACTTGTTTTTTCCAAAATCCAATGTTCGAATAGGGAAAGGAATGTTTATTCCAGCTTCATCGAAATTCTTCTTAATAAGCTTGATGGCCTTATGCTGTGCTTCAAATTTAGGTCTAGGCTGTTGACTTTGAATCCAAAAACGTGTAATAAAATTGATGGAACTGTCGCCAAATTCGGTAAAATAAAATTCAACGCCTTCATTTTTTTGTTGTTCAAAGTTTTCTGTGATTATTTTGGTAACTAAATCTTCCACTTTTTGAAGATCACTTTCATAGCCCACGCCGCAGCTTACAGAAACACGGGCACGCTCTGTCCACGAATAATTTGTAAAAGGACTATCAACAAAAATTTTATTCGGAATGATTACATAGTCATTATCCGTTTGGCGAATGGAAACGGCCCTTAGGTCAATTTCTTCTACATAACCACTTTTGCCTTGAGCCTCAATAAAGTCACCTATGCGCACTTTGGGTTGGAAGGAAAGCATAAAACCAGAAACTGTGTTGCTTAATGTTCCTTGCAACGCAAACCCAATAGCCAGTCCCATAACTCCTGCTCCAGCCAAAATAGAGGTTAATACTTTATCAAGTTGCAAAACGCCCAGCGCTACAAAAAAACCAATTAATATGACAATGGTATAAATTAATTTGGAAAGAATCTGTTTAATAGATTCATCGCTAAGCTTTTTAAAAAGGACTTTCCGTGAAAACTTTTTAAGGCCTTTTGCAATAAAGTAAAACAGTACCATAACAAGAATGGCCACGGCAAAATTAGGAAGTTTTAGGATGATAGCATCAAGCCAGCCGTCTAGTTTGTCCCAAAGATTTGAAATGGAGTTGCTTACTGAAAATTTTTCTGACATAAGTTTTTAATTTAAAAAAGAGTAGAAAGCATAAATGTACCTAAAACCCATAAAATTATAGAAAGAATTCCTCCAATAATAAAGAAATGCTTGAATTTATAAATTCCCATTCCATATATTAAGGTGTTGGTTTGATAGCCCATTGGGGTGAAGAAACTAAAATTAGCCCCGAAAAGCACAGAAAGGATAAATGGTTTCATAGATAGATCCAAACCAACGGCAACCGCAATAGCAATAGGCGTCATGATAATTGCCGTTGCATTGTTGCTCACCACGCTACTCATCAGCATTGTAATTAAGAATATTAAGCCAATTACAACTAAATTTGACTGCCCACTCAAAATGACTAATAAATGGTCCGAAATCCATTTATCGGCACCCGTGTTGTTCATAGCGATGCCAAGGGGCATCATTCCTGCAAGTAAAAAAATTACTTGCCAGTTAATACGATGATACACATCATTCAAATCTAAACATCTAGTTAGTAACAATAAACTGACCCCAGTAATCGCACTTATTAAAATAGATAAGATTCCGCTCGCTGCCAAACCAATGACGAGGAGCAGTATTACGAAAGATAGCGTCTTCTTTCTGGTATTTACTACTGGCTTGGTTTTGTGTTCCCTAAGAATTGCCACGTTCTCCATTTCGTATAGCTGGCCAATTTCATTTTTCGGAATTTCAACCAACAATCTATCTCCAGGTTTTAAGGTGATCTGCTCAATATTTTTTCGAACTAAGCGCTCTTTGGTGTTCCTGATGTTTCTCCGCTTTTTGATGGCAATGGGCAATGCACTTTGAAAGGTTTGTTTTCTGAGTTGTTTTAATGTTTTCCCAATTAATATGGAACCAGGTAGAATCAGCAATTCCACAAACCCTAAATCGTCTTGCTTTTTTGCGTTCCCATTTTCCTCTTCAAATTTCTCCGCTATCTTTTTTTTGTCATTTTCCTGTGTTTTGTGAACACTCAAACCTTCAGCCTCATTTATTTTGGTTAAATTTTCCAAGTCGCACATAAGTAAAAGCTTATCATTTGCTTTTAGAGTTATATAGCGTCCAGGGGCGTTGGTTATTTGTTTGTTGCGCGTAAGCTTTAAGATGGATATTTCGGGATTGTTATAAAGAAAAGTGTCTTCAATGTTTTTGTCGATCAAATTAGAACCTTTGTTAATTACCACTGTTGTCACATAATTATCCAAATCATAAGCATCTTGTAAATCTTCTTTAGAATCATTAGGTAGCCATCTTGAGGCAATGGTTACAACAATAATTCCCACGATTAAAAAAATAACTCCAAAGAATGAAAATTCAAAAAAACTGAATCTTTCGGCTCCCAAATCGCGTGCAACGGAATTTACAATTAGGTTGGTGGATGTTCCCATCAGTGTACAGCTTCCTCCTAAAATACCTGCAAAGGAAATGGGAAGCAGCAGTTTTGATTGTGACACGTTAAAACGTTTCGCCAATTCTGAAATGATTTTTATGAAAACAATCACAACCGCTGTAGTATTTATAAATGCCGAAATACCGCCCGTTATAAACATAAAAATAGGCAACAACAGAAAGAGCGGGAGTATGTGAAGGTTTTTGAGAAAACGTGCTAGCGAAGCAATTACACCGTTGTCCTCAAGTGCAAGTGCAATAATCATTAAAGAAAGAACTGTGATTGTAGCAGTATTTGAGAAGCCGGAAATTGCTTCTTCTGGTTTTACCAAACCTGTCAAGGCAAGAGAAGCAATAATAAGCATCGCAATTTTATCAACGGAAAAGACTTCAAATGCGAAAAGAATGATGGTAATGAACAGAATAGAAAAAACGAGTATTATTTCTGTAGTCATTTTGAAATATGGTTAGTCTTATAAAGATAACCGCAGAAATAATACTCGTTCCTAAGAATTTCATAAAATATTGACACTGCCAATATTTTTAACATTTTAGCCTAGCCCAAATATTTTTTTAAAATATGGCTTTTTGATGTTTGGCGAAGTCTTCTGATTGCTTTTTCGCGAATTTGGCGAACGCGCTCACGGCTCAAATCAAAAGTATCCCCAATTTCTTGAAGCGTCATCGGAGGTTGTCCACATAGGCCAAAATTCAACTTCACAACATCAGCTTCGCGAGGTGCTAAAGTATCGAGTGCACGGTTAATTTCTATTCGAAGGGATTCGTGCATCAAATTTTTATCAGGGTTCGGACTTTCGCCAGAGCTGAGAACATCGTATAGATTGTTGTCGTTTTCACCTTCTTGGAACGGTGCGTCCATAGAAAGGCTTCTCGTTGAGTTTTTTAAAGAGCTCTTTACTTTGGCTTCGCTAAAATCCAACTCTTGGGCTATTTCGGAAGCAGTGGGTACCCGCTGAAATTTTTGCTCAAGATGTATTGAAGCTTTTTTTATTTTATTGATATCGCCAATTTTGTTCAACGGTAAACGAACAACACGCGATTGTTCTGCAATAGCTTGCAAAATGGCTTGACGAATCCACCAAACTGCATAGGATATAAATTTAAAACCTCGGGTTTCATCAAACCTCTTGGCGGCCTTTACCAAGCCTACGTTTCCCTCATTAATAAGGTCAGGAAGACTAAGACCTTGATTTTGGTATTGTTTTGCTACGGAAATAACAAATCGTAAATTTGCTCTGCTCAATTTATTCAGTGCAGCTTGATCTCCTTCACGAATGCGCTGTGCCAACTCCACTTCTTCTTCGGCTGTTATCAAATCTATCTTGCTAACGTCCTGTAAATAACTGTTTAAAGATTTAGTTTCTCGGTTGGTTACCTGCTTCGTGATCTTAAGTTGTCTCATATATCTCTCTGTTTTTTATAATAACACGGCATAGTAAGACATTTTGGGGTAATTTCCAAAAACTTAACACAAGTTGTTAAAATTTTACGGTTCATTTTTTTTTCCTTACTTTGAATAAAAAAGAAAATGAAAATATTAAAGAATATGCTTTTTTCGGTGATTTTGTTGATATTGGCTACAAGTTATGCCCAAAAACCCACGGAAGTTCCAAAACCTAGCGAAAAACCAATTGATTTGACCAATCCTGCAGATATAATAATCTATATCATTTTGCCATTATGCGCCGTATTGCTATTTTTTATATGGAAAGGAAAACAAAAAAGAAAAAATCAATAACCTTTTAAGATTTAACTGCAATTTATAATACTTTGCACACTATTTTTGGTGTAATAGTTGTTATGAACTTTTGAAGATTTTATAGCTATGTTGAAAAAATTCCTTTTAGTTGGTTTTTTTGTAATTACAGGAACTGTTTTTGCACAAATAGATTTGCCCAATAATTCCGTACGGTTTGATTCTCCACAATCTAATGTGGACAGTCCTACCGGATTTGAAATTCCAGCAATTAAAGCACCAACCCTTTCAAATACAAAGAACCCGAATACGCCCAACAATTCTAACTTGGGAAAAGAAAAAGAAAATCAAATTGATATGCAAAATGGGGATGGCTTGCTGGAATATACAGGAACAAACAAAGCCCCAAAATACTTTACAAAAGATAAAGAAGAAAAACCTGAATACGGAAAAGACCAATATCTCGGCGATTTCAAGACCACGGCAAAAACTGCCACCATTATGTACCGCGACCACGAATTTGTGGATGGCGATATGATACGTGTTTATTTGAACGGAGAGGTTATAATTCCACAAGCTAGACTGGAAGGCAGCTTTAGAGGGTTTGATTTTCCACTTCAGGATGGGTTCAATAAAATAGATTTTGAAGCATTAAATCAAGGCTCTTCAGGCCCCAACACTGCACAATTAAATATCTTCGATGAAATAGGTAACCTTCTCGCTTCTTATGAATGGAATCTTCTTACGGGAAATAAGGCTACTGCCATATTAGTAAAGCAATAACAGTGTTTTTAAATAATCTTTTAATTTCCTTTTAAACTTCGTATCCTTAACTTTTAAGTATCGCTCAGGATAAATTTCGTTGAAAGAAAATTTCTTATAAATTATATATATATTTAAATGTAAAGTATATTTTACAAAATAAGTAGTATATTTGTCATATTGTTAAGTAGACTTACATTAATTCAAAAACTAATAATATGAACAAACAAAAATTTTGTGAAGCTGAAGAGCGCAGATTGAACTGGCTCATTAATTTTAAACTGCCTAATTATTGGAAAAAGATAGGATGGGGTATTCTGGTTGTATCCCTTGCTTTAATTCTATCTACAAAATTCATTGATGGTGATTTTGATTTGCTAAAAAGTATCTTAAAAAAGGCAATGCTAATTGGCCTTTTGATTGTTACAATTTCAAGAGAAAAAATAGAAGATGAATTTATTGAAAACCTAAGAAGCAAATCATTTTCATTGGCTTTTATATTTGGGGTTATTTATGTGCTAGCTCAACCTGTGGTAAATTATATTGTATCGCTTATACTACAATCTGAAAAAGCAAATTATGAGGATTTGGGTGATTTTCAAATTCTGTGGTTTCTTTTGGTTGTTTATTTAACAGCATTTTGGTCATTAAAAAGGAGAAACGCATGAAAAACACTTTAAAAGTAGAACGTGCAATTCTCAATCTAACACAGGATGAACTTGCTCAGGAAATAGGAGTCTCCAGACAAACAATCAATTCAATTGAGACAAATCGTTACGTTCCTTCAACTCTTTTATCCCTTAAGTTGTCAAAGCTTTTCAATAAGCCAGTGAATGATTTTTTTAAACTTGAAGACAATGATTAGCGTACTTATATTTTATTTTTTGGAAATTATTTTTAAAATTATAATTTTTCTACTCAGTTAAATTTCCCTTAATTGTACTGAAATAGTTCTTTATATTCTCCAAATTTCTTTTGAAGGTCTGTAATTTTATATAAAATTACAGTTTTATGAATGTTTCCGAACAAATCCTTCAAATTCTTAAAAATGTTGGTGTAACCCAAATATGGGGTGTTACTGGCGATGCCTTAAATACATTTACCGATGCTTTGCGCGGTGATGAAGATATAAAATGGAACGCGGTCCGCCATGAAGAAAACGGTGCGTTCGCTGCAACTGCAGAAGCCCAAATGACAAATAATCTTGCGGTTTGCGCTGGGACCGTCGGTCCGGGAACACTACACCTTATAAATGGTTTGTACAATGCCAAAAAAGAACGTGTTCCGGTGCTCGCCATAAGTGGACAAGTGGCACGTGTAAATATGGGAACCAATTATTTTCAGGAAGTGGGACTCACCAAAATTTTTGACGATGTTTGTGCATACCAAGCCGTAATCCGATCTGCAGAAGAAGCGCCTCGCGTGGTTTTAAAAGCAATCCAAATTGCTTTGGAACAGCGCGCAGTAGTTCGTGTTGAAATTCCCATTGATATCGCCGTTGAAGAAGCGAAAGGTTCACACTATGAGCATCCGGTCTTTAGAGGTAATGCAGTTTTGGTTCCTTCCGATGATGACATTAACAAAATAGCAAGTGCTATAAATGAAGCTAAAAAGATTACAATTCTTGCCGGCGCTGGCTGTAGAAATAGCAGGGAAGAAGTCTTGGCACTTTCAGAAAAAATAAAAGCACCGATAGTGCACACACTTCGTTCTTCCGATGTAATCCACAACGATGATAAAAATGTGGTCGGACTTACGGGTCTTATTGGAAATCCATCTGGCTATCACGCTGTGATGAAAGCAGATTTACTATTGATGCTGGGTACAGATTTTCCATATAGTAATTTCCTGCCTGACGATTCAAAAATAATTCAAATAGATAACCGCATAGAAAACATTGGCAATCGCGTAAAAGTTGATATTGGTGTGCAGGGCGATTGTTTAGCAAGCCTTCAGAAATTAGATTCTAAAATTCTTCCAAAGAAAAATTCTGAATTTTTGGATAATCTGGTTGAAAACTTTAATAAATGGAAAAAACACAAAGAGGAAAACAGTAATTTAGACAATGACTTAGAACCCTTGCATCCGCAGCTTTTTATGAATGTTTTAAACCGAAAGGCTTCAGATGACGCCTGCTTCACTGTGGACGTTGGCGAAAGCGCCATTTGGGTGGCACACCATTTAACGCTTCACGGAAAACGGAGACTTTTGGGCTCCTTCAACCACGGTTCCATGGCCGTTGGTTTTCCAGCTGCAATGGGAATTCAATCTGTCAATCCAGGGAGAGAGGTTTGGGCGATTGTTGGTGACGGTGCGTTCGGAATGTGCATGAATGATTTTATTACCGCTGTTCGCTATAATTGGCCCGTAAAGATTTTAGTTTACAATAACAGCCAGTTAGGCTTTGTGAAAATTGAAATGGAAGAAGCTGGCTATGCGATGGCAAATGAAGCCCTTGAACTCCAAAACCCTAATTTTGCAGAGTATGCCAAACTCTGTGGGGGCGATGGGATACGGGTGGAACATGCTACAGATATTGAAAAGGCTATCGAGATGGCAATTGCTTCACCCAAACCTTTTATTATTGATGCTGTTACCAATCCAGGAGAATTATCATTGCCACCGCACATCACATTGGAAGAAGCGTGGGGATTTGGAAAATCAAAAATAAAGGAAATCTTACTGTCGGTTAAAAGCGACAAAGACCAAAAAAATAATTTGATGGACGAAATAAAGGCGTTCTTTAACAATTAAAATATTTTAAAACATAACTTTTAAAATGAGAGAAGCAATACAGTTTACGTTTATAGCTTTAGGAATAATTGCAATAATCACTTGCACCGCAATTTGGCCAATTTATGGTTTTTCTATTTTGGGGGCATTGGTTTTCGGAATAGGCATTTATGATCTGTTTCAAAAGAAGCATTCCATTCTCCGTAATTTTCCAGTTTTGGGACATATGCGTTTTCTTTTGGAAATGATAGGCCCAGAAATCCATCAATATTTTGTGGAAAGCGACACCGATGGGAAACCGATAGACAGAAACCACAGAACTTATGTTTACGAACGTGCAAAACTTCAAAATGAAACTCATCCCTTTGGAACGGAACTAAACGTAGAAGCGGAAAATTATAAGTGGATGAAACACAGTATTTATCCGTCAAAACTTCTTGAAGAAGCGCCGCGAGTTCTTGTTGGTGGACCAGATTGTAAGCAACCATACAGCGCGAGTATCTTTAATATTTCAGCAATGAGCTATGGAGCATTAAGTAAAAATGCTGTAATGGCGCTAAATCTTGGGGCGAAAGCAGGTAACTTTTTCCACGATACAGGGGAAGGTGGAATTGCAGAATATCATTTAAAAGGAGGTGATTTGGTTTATGAAGTGGGCACTGGCTATTTCGGTTGTAGAACTGAGGATGGAAACTTTTCCCCTGAAAAATTTAGGGAAAAAGCAGCACTTCCAAACGTAAAAATGATTGAAATCAAAATATCGCAAGGTGCAAAACCAGGCCACGGCGGAGTTTTGCCTGCAGTAAAAAACAATGATGAAATTGCTGAAATAAGAGGAGTAAAACCACATACAACGGTATTATCGCCTCCCGGACACAGTGCATTCAGTAATGCGGAAGGATTGCTTCGATTTGTTAAGCAAATGCGCGAATTGAGTGATGGAAAACCCATCGGTTTTAAATTGTGTATTGGTAGTAAAAAGGAGTTTATTGACATATGCGAAAAAATGGTAGAAACGGGAATAAAACCAGATTTCATAACCGTTGATGGTTCCGAAGGTGGAACGGGTGCGGCACCTATAGATTTCTCAAATTATGTAGGGATGCCGTGGGAAAAAGCCCTAGTTTTTGTGGTGGACACGCTGAATGGTTTTGATTTGAAAAAGGACATCAAAGTGGTAACTGCAACAAAAATATTTACTGCGTTTGATATTTTTAAAGCGCTCTGTATTGGTGCCGATATTTGTAATTCCGCTCGTGGAATGATGCTCGCTCTTGGTTGTATTCAAGCTTTGCGTTGTGACACCAACAAGTGTCCAACGGGTGTAACTACTAACAACCCAAGCTTAATGCGCGGTTTAGTGGTAGAGGATAAGTGGAAGCGGGTAAAGAATTATCATGGTGAAACGGTAAAAGAATTTTTGGAACTTTTTGCAGCTGCTGGCTGTAAAACCCTTTCAGATATGAATAGAAGTTTTATCTTTAAGCAAATTGAAACCGAAATAAAATGTTACGAAGAAATCTACCCCACATACAGGGAAAAATTTCTTAAAGAAGTTTACAACGAATTCTGAACTAAAACAAATTAACTGATGAAAAAAGTATTGATTACCCTCGACTACAACCCACATTCAGAAAAAGTAGTGAATATGGGTTATGAACTTGCAAAATTGATGGATGCTGAAATCTGTCTCTTTCACGTACTTTCAGAAGTACGTTATTACGGAATGCAATATGAACCTTTTATGGGTTACGAAGGCTATGCGTTTCCTGTAGATTATAAAATTCAAGAAGAATTTGTAAAAGTAGCACAGGATTATCTTGACAAAACAAAAGCACATTTGCAGGGAAACGATATTTCGACACACTTAGCAGAAGGCGATACCGCTAAAATGATTTTGGAATACGCCGAGGAATGGAAAGCAGATTTAATCGTTATGGGAACCCACAGCCATGGCACATTGGAAAAAATATTTTTGGGAACTGTGGCGTCAAGTGTTATGGAGCATACAAAAATCCCTGTTTATATGGTTCCAACAGGAGAAAAATAGGAGGGAAGCGATTGGCCTTTTTAAGGTAAATAATTAAACATATCTTTGGACAAATAATTTTTATTATGGCTTTAAGCAATAACGATATCATGAAAAAACTGCGAGTAGCACACAAACTCCGTGACGACGATATAGTGAAAATATGTTCGTTGGTGGATTTTGCAGTTACAAAAAGTGAACTTGGAGCTATCTTTAGAAATGAAAACCACGAAAAATATATGGAATGTGGCGATCAGTTTCTTCGTAATTTTCTAAATGGATTAGTCATTCATCTGCGAGGGCCGATGCCGGAAAAGAAAGCGCAACCGCTAAAAGTATCACCAAAAGCCAACCCGAGTCCACGTCCGAAATATAAACCAAATCTTAAAAAATAAAAAAGCTGGATCAAATTTCTTCAATCCAGCTTTAGTAGTTTTCATTTTTATTTTTAATAGAAGTTTCTGCATGTTTTTCTGATTGTGGGTTCCTCAAACAGGCGTTGGTTTCCGTTTAGGTAATTCAACATGTTTTGCTTTTGCGATCCGTATTTAATTCGCTTTTGAAGGTTTCTCAAGGTTTTCATAGTTAATTTTTTTTTTTTGGTTTGAGTGAGGGCATTTATCTATAGCGCCTTTTTGTATTCCATATATAAGCTCTGGAATCGTGTGGTCTGTGAATGCTTTCGTTGCTGTTTAATGTTCTCATGATTTTTAAGTTTTAAATATTAATAATTTTTTTAGCGAAATCTTCTTTTCAAATTCCATGAATAGCCTTTTGAAGTTTTCATTTTTTCAGTCAAGTAATTGCTGTTTAAAGTTCTCATAATAAAATAGTTTTACTGGTTATACTTAAAAGACGCAATAGTTTTGTTTTTGTTACAGTACTATGTAATGCAAAGTAATGATTTAACTAAATATTAACCTTTTGTAAAAGAATTAACAGCAAAAAATCTTGCGTAAATGTTTAACATTCTATTAACCGTGAATCCTTTGCCAATTGGTTGCAGAGTAGGGGCTTTAGCTATATATTTGCACCTTCGAATATTTAGATTCCCAAATTGAAATGGAGACTGTAAGAAAATCTGAAACCAATAAATTAAAGCGTGCCCATCTGTATTATAAATACACTGGGTTTTACTCTTTTGTGGGTCAAAGTCTTAAGAAATCTATTGTTCCAATAGTTTTGATTATTGTTGCACTCATCGTATTGGATCTTTACGTTGTAGATTTCAGTAATCTCTTTACATATATTACTGAAACCTACGCGCCAATTAACATATTGCTTGTTTTTCTTGCTTCGGAATCGTTATTGGGCCTTGTTCCTCCAGAAATATTTATTGCTTGGAGTGATAAAATGCCTGAGCCAATTCTTTATTTAACACTTTTGGCAACACTTTCTTATGTAGGCGGAATTATTTCTTACTTCATCGGGAAATGGATTTTTACGATTCCAAGGGTTTATGCATATATGGAAGGGAAGATGAAGAAACACCTAAAGCAAATACGCAAATGGGGTGGATTCTTAATTGTTGTTGGTGCTTTGTTGCCCATTCCGTTTTCTATGACTAGTATGGCCGCAGGAATGATTCATTATAAATTCAGTAACTATCTTCTTTTTGGATTGCTTCGTTTTGTGAGGTTTTATCTTTATGCCATTGCCATATTCAGTTTGCTATAGTACTTTTGGCATACTGAAGTGGTTTACTTTGGAAGTAACCACATTCATCTTTAAACAGCAACCTCTTTAAATGAAGAAAAACGATCCCTACGCTGCATTACGATTTCGGGAGTTTAATATATTTCTTTTGGTGCGGTTTGCAATGGTGTTTGCTTGGAGCATGCAGTTTGTAGTGATTGAGTGGGAAGTTTACAGTATTACCAAAAATCCACTTTCCTTAGGAATTATCGGTTTGATGGAGGTTATTCCTGCGGTATCTATGGCGCTTTTTGCAGGACATATTGTAGATCAGCGTGAGAAAAGAAGTCTTTTATTTAAGTGTATTTTTGGATTTTCAGTTGTGAGCCTAGGGCTTTTCTTGCTTACTTGGCCGCGGGTTGTAGGGGATCTGTCCACCAATACTGTTCTTTACGCCGTTTACTTTTTGGTTTTTCTCGGTGGGATTGTTCGAGCTTTCTTGGGCCCAACTATTTTCTCCTTATTCTCTTTATTGGTTCCTAAAAAAATATACCCCAATGCGGCCACTTGGAGTAGCTCCGTTTGGCAAATGGGTTCTGTTGTAGGTCCAGCAACAGCAGGTTTCTTTATTCATTGGATTGGGGTTCACTGGTCCATGTGCTTTGTTTTCGCATTTTCGTTGATGGCTTTGCTGCTTTTGCTTCAAATCCCGAAGAAACCTATTTTAAACCCCAACATCGGTGAACCGATAATGAAGAGCTTAAAAGAAGGTATTAAATTCGTGATGAACACTCGGGTAATTTTGGGTGCGCTTACCTTAGATATGTTTGCAGTACTTTTCGGCGGAGCGGTAGCGCTTCTTCCTATTTATGCACAGGATATTCTTAAAGTGGGACCAGAGGGTTTTGGAATACTTCGTGCAGCACCAGCAGTTGGTGCATTACTGATTATGTTTACTTCAGCACATTTTCCTCTCAATAAAAATGCGGGTATGAAATTGCTTGCAGCCATTTTTGGTTTTGGTATTTGCATTATTGTGTTTGGGGTTTCCACTTGGTTTTGGGTTTCGGTAATCGCGCTATTCTTGAGTGGGGCAACAGATGGTATTTCTATGGTTATCCGCTCCACGATTTTACAGCTAAGAACTCCAGATGCCATGCGAGGGCGCGTAGCTTCTGTTAATTCTATGTTTGTTGGATCTTCCAATGAATTGGGAGCTTTTGAGAGTGGGCTTACCGCAAAATTGATGGGAACGGTTACTGCAGTTGTTTTTGGTGGTAGTATGACTATACTTACTGTACTGGGGACTGGATTCTTTTTCCCAAAACTTCGAAAACTGGATTTACGGAAGGATTTGGAGGAACACGAGCGGGAGTAGAATTTTAAATATGTTCAATAATTATTAGGGCTTCCCAGTTAGTTAAACCTTTAACGCCCCACGAAACCCTCTACCGCCGTAGTATGATTGCACCCCATTGTGATACACAAATACGGTATTGAAACGAAAATCCCCAAAAATAGCACCACCCAATTTTCTAATAGTATCGGGAGTTTTTAACCAACTTGAGGTTTTGCTTTCAAAATTTCCGAGTTGCTGTAATTCGCGGTATTGATCTTCTGTTAAAAGTTCAATGCCCATTTCGGAAGCCATTCCAATAGCACTGTGTTTTGGTTTGTGTTCTTTTCTTGCTTCCAAGGCCTCAGGGTCGTAGCAAAAGCTTCGGCGGCCTTTGGGACTTTCTTCAGAGCAATCATAAAAAATATATTCATTGGTCTTTTTATCAAAACCAACAACATCTGGTTCGCCGCCAGTTTCTTCCATTTGATGTAGCGACCAAAGTTTTTCGGGATTAGCCTCAAGTTTTAATTGTACTTTAGACCAGCTAATACTCGGGTGCCGGTCTGTGTGTTTTCCGAAGCGAGCTTTCAAAATAGCTATTAATTCTTCGCTCTGCTTCAATGTAAGGTCTTTTTTACTTGGTTTTTGCATAACTGATAATGTTACTTTATTTCCTTTTTTCAATTATTTGAGCGGCTCTTTCAGAAGCCTTTTCAATACTATCGGTTAAATTTTCCTTACTAAGTACTGCATAGATATCACTTTTCAACAAATCTCTCAAAACATTATCATTTACGCCAGATAGTATAATAGCGGTGTTCTGTTCCGAGAATTTTTTGATTATTTCTATTAGTCTGTAAATACCTGTAGCATCGATAAATGGAACATGCCGCATCCTTAAAATAAGTACTTTCGGCCTTTCCTGCAACCGGTACATTGTATCTTGAAATGTTTGTGTTGCACCAAAAAATAAGGGCCCATTTATTTCAAACATAGTTACGCCTTTGGGCAAAACAGGTAGTTCGTCCTCAAATAATACATCGGGATTGTCCTTATTTGCAAAGAGATCATTAGCAAGTTGTACAGTGGTGTTATCGCTCATTCTTTTCATCAATATAAAACTAGAAAGAACAATTCCAATTTCAATAGCAATTACGAGATCGAAAATAACGGTTAGAAAAAAAGTAACCAACAATATCAGCACATCCGATTTGTTACCTTTTAATAAGGAACGGAATTGCCTCCACTCGCTCATGTGGTAAGCCACTACAATTAGAATTCCTGCCAAGCATGACATTGGGATCAATTTTGCATAGGGGGCAAGAACCAACATAATAACCAGAAGTACAATTGCATGGACTATTCCGGCAATGGGTGTGCGTCCGCCATTCTTAACATTGGTTGCAGTTCTAGCAATTGCACCCGTGGCAGGAATTCCGCCGAACATGGACGAAAAGCAATTGGCAACCCCTTGAGCCACTAGTTCTGCATTAGAACGATGACGCCCGCCAATCATACCATCACTAACTACGGCTGATAGCAAAGATTCAATACCTCCGAGCAGTGCGATGGCAAAAGCTGGTTGAATCAACTTTTGGACTGTTGCAAAATTGATATGGGGAAAGTGTGGCATTGAAAGTTCGTTGGGAATTTCGCCAAAAACCGTTTCAATTGTTGGTACGGGGATATTGAAAAAGTAAACAGCCAATGTACTCAAGAGGATAGCCACAATGGAGCCAGGAATCTTTTTACTTACTCTATGAAAATTAAATGCCAATAGAATGGTACCAGTTGCTATGGCTACAGCACTCCAGTTGATACTGCTAAAATTTAATGCGTAAACCTTCCATTTTTCAATAAAGTCGGCTGGTACCGTTTCAATAGAAAGTCCGAAGAAATCTTTTATTTGGGAAGAAAAAATAATAATCGCAATTCCACTGGTAAAGCCGACGATAAGTGGATGTGGAATAAATTTTAAAAGGTTGCCCAGTCTCGCAATACCCATCGCAATCATTATAATTCCGGCCATGAAGGTAGCGATAATAAGCCCATCTACGCTGAACTCCTGTACAATAGCGTAGACAATTACAATAAAGGCGCCCGTGGGGCCACCAATTTGAACGCGGCTGCCGCCTAAGACGGAAATTACTAGCCCAGCAATAATAGCAGTTATCAATCCTTTGTCTGGCGATACGCCTGAAGCAATAGCAAACGCAATGGCCAATGGGAGGGCAACAATACCTACAATTAATCCCGCAATAAAATCCTTTCGAAATTGTTCCTTGCTAATTCCTTTTTTTAAAAGTGAGAAAAACTTAGGTGTAAATTGAGATTCTTTCATGGGATGCAAGGCAACTTTAAATTCAAAGAAAAATTTTCGGAACGTATTGGTTTAGGATTGGCAAAGATATTAAAACAGCGCACAATTTGAATCTATTTTGGAGGGAACTTGATTGCTGACCTTAGGTTTTAGAAATTTGTTTTTATAAAATAGAGAACCACTAAAATGAGGTTTTTTGATGGTTTGCTTAGAAGTTTTATTTAGAAAATACTTTTATAAAGACGATTCAATAATTCGGAAAGGATAGGCATCTTGCGTCTTTTTTAATTCATCGTCGGTGATTTTTTTCGCCTCCGTTTTTAATATTTCGGAAACATACTTTTCGCGTAATTCAAAATATGCGGAGGCTATTTGATCTTGAATAGAAATATAGCTTTGATACGGTGCTTCGCGATGAATGGATAAAGAAATTGAAGCTTTTTTCGGATTATCTGAGGCTTCTGCAAGCCTTTCTCCGCTACAATAAATACAGGACTGGTCTGCATTGTTATCTAAAAAATGTTTTAATTCGTCTTTTAGATTTTCAATTGGGGTAATTGTCTTATTCACCATAATTTCGCCTTTTTCATTGACGCTGATTGTAAAAATATTATTCTTTTTAAGTGGAATATTACAATCGGCACCGGGCGGACAAGGCTGCGGAAGATCGCGCGCAATTCCTTTATCATTCGGAATCATTGAGGTTACCAAAAAGAAAATTAGAAGTAGAAAAGCAATATCGGCCATACTGCCGGTATTCACGGTGGGCATAATTGAGTTTCTCATAATTGAAAATGGTTTAAGGTTCTCTCTTTCACAAATCAAAGAAAGTGCCATAAGTTTATTTCTTAAACCAGACAGCTGTTTCGTAAGAAAACAGTAATTTTAAAATGTTGAGAAATTCACTATTTAATGATTTTAGAAAATAATAAAATAGAACCCCGCTTTAATTCTTATTTGGTGGAAACCGCAGGAATGACTGCAGACGAAGCCGCTAAGGTAACTTCAGATTTAAAACGGGTAAAATATGAAAAGGGAGCTATCGTTTTAAGAAAAGGCGATTTGTGTAAACATTCTTTGTTTGTTGAAAAAGGCTTGCTGCGGTCCTATATGCTCGATGAATCTGGAAAGGAACACGTAATCCAGTTTGCGCCCGAAAATTGGTTTGTTGTTGATAGGAGCAGCGTCTATTTCAACGACCCTTCTGAAAGTTATATTGAAGCCATAGAGGACACTGAAGTAGTTATGATTGGCGAAGATTTTATTTGCAGTGCAAGTCAAACAAGCCCTGTTTTCAGTAGGTTTAACGATAAACTATTGCACAACCATATTCGGCAAATGCAGAAACGCATCAATCTTTTGCTTGGTGCTACGGCAGAAAAACGTTACTTGAGTTTTATAAAAATGTATCCAGATCTTTTGCTGAGAGTGCCTCAATGGATGATTGCTTCTTACCTGGGAATTACCCCAGAAAGTTTAAGCCGTGTTCGTAAAGAATTGGCGCATAAAAATTTCAAAACCAATTAATCTGGAAGGGGAACAAACTCAGTTTCTCCATGTACTTTTGGAAAACGTTTTGCTTTCCAATCCTCTCTCGCTCTTTCGATAGTTTCTTTTTCCGTTGCAACAAAATTCCAATATATATGACGTTCTTCAGGGAAAGGATCACCGCCAAAAATGTAAACAGTTGTATTATCCGCCATTTCAAATTCGCAGAGTTTGCTATCATTCGCTATCAAAATTTGCTTAGGTTCGTAAGTATTTCCTTCGCTGAAAATATTTCCCTCCAGGATATACAGGCCGCTTTCACCAAAAAGATAATCACCAAGACTGATTTTACGTTTCTTCCCGCTTTTCAATTCCAAAAAATAAAGATTGCTGTGGACGGGAACCGGCGATTTTTTTCCAAAAACCTCCCCTGCAATTACTTTTATTGAAACACCATCTTTTTCAAAATGTGGGATTTCCTGTTTATTGGTGTGATGAAACGAAGGTTCCATATTTTCCAAATGTTTCGGAAGCGCCACCCAAATCTGCAGACCATGCAATGATTTCTTAGTATTTCGAAGACTTTCTGGAGTTCTTTCCGAATGGACCACGCCTTTTCCTGCGGTCATCCAGTTTACGGCGCCTGGTGTGATTTCAACTTCTGAACCTAAACTGTCGCGGTGCATAATGCTTCCCTCAAAAAGATAAGTTAGTGTTGAAAGTCCAATGTGCGGATGTGGCGGAACGTCCAGATTTTCAGATTCGTCCATCGTCACAGGGCCCATGTGATCAATAAAAGCGAAAGGACCAACCATCCTTTTTTCGCGAAAAGGGAGCAAGCGACCAACCATAAAGTTTCCAATATTTGCGGCGCGTTCTGGAATTATTATTTTTAGGTTTGACATAGTTGTAAAAATTAAAAAAGGATGCTAAATAGGTCTCGACTGCGCTCGACCAGACATTTTTGCATCCTTTAAAGTTACTTAAATTTATTATTCCAAATAACCGAATTTCCCCATATTAAAATCACTTATAGCTTGAACAAGCTCGCTGCGAGTGTTCATTACAAATGGTCCTTGTGCAGCTATAGGTTCGTTTATGGGTTTACCGCTTAATATTAAAACTACAGCGTTATCGGTTGCTTCAATGGTGAATTCTTCGCCATCATTGGCGAACAGTCCCAAACTATCGGTTTTAATCTCTTCGGAATTGTTCACTTTTATATTTCCTTCAACTACCAAAACTGTAGTATTGTAATTTTTAGGAAAACTGAAAGTGGCTTTTCCATCTTTGTTCAACTTCGCGTTTAGCATGTTAACTGGGGTAAATGTAAAAGCGGGTCCTTTTTCACCATTGTATTCTCCAGCAATTACTTCAACAACTCCAGCATTATCTGGGAGTTGAACTTTTTTCATTTCAGCATTTGTGATTCCCTGATATTTTGGGGCGCTCATTTTATCCTTTGCGGGAAGATTTACCCACAACTGCACCATTTGAAAGTATCCTCCAGCTTTACTGAATTCTTCTTCGTGGTATTCTTTATGAAGAATTCCCGAGGCAGCCGTCATCCATTGTACATCGCCTTCACCAATTACACCACTGTTACCAGCGCTATCGTGGTGCGCAACGCTTCCTTTATATGCAATAGTCACCGTTTCAAAGCCTCTGTGCGGATGTACACCAACTCCCCGCGGTTGATCGGTGGGAGGGAAGTAGAATTTGCTATTGTAATCCATCATAATAAAGGGGTCCATTCTTTCAAAACCTTCCTGTATTCCAGAAGGAATATATTGGTGTACCCTAAAACCATCACCTACCATATGTGGTGCGGGTGGTGTTAATACGCGTTCTATTTGTCTTGTTTTCATTTTAAATTGTTTTTATTTTGTACTGTAAAATTACATCCTTAACTATTGTTTTGCATTGATGTATGTTAAGAACTGCTTTTAGCGAATGGGAATATGTGAAGAGGGAAAAGTCTTAGGAAAATACAAAACGAGAACTTCATTTGAAACAAACAAAGTTCTCGATTCTTAAAAGGGGAATATTATATTATTAAAATTTATTGCTTTATGAATTGTAGTGAAGCAATCAATTTTACTTTATCACTCACTACAATGCTTCCAGCTTCGGTAACGGCGCTCCAAGTAAGGCCAAAATCTTTACGGTTTATATTGCCTTCAAACTCAAAACCTGCTTTCGTTTGTCCATAGGGATCAACTGCGGTGCCGTTGTATTCTGTTTCTAAGGTTACTTCTTTTGTAACACCTTTTATTGTTAAATCGCCAATCATTTTTTCACCGTCAAATGATTTTGATTTAAAGGTTAACTTCGGATTGTTTTCAGCTCCAAAGAAATCATCACTCTTTAAATGATTGTCGCGATCTTTATTATTTGTGTTTACTGAATCGATTTCCGCAGCAAATGAAAAATTTCCGTTTTTAAAATCTTCATTTGAAGTTTCAACCTTGCCATCAAATTTTTCGAAACTACCGCTTACGGTAGAAATCATCATGTGCTTTACCTTAAAATTGATTTCTGAATGTGTAGTATCAATATTCCAAACTGTTATTGCATTGTCCATATCTATAATTTTTAGTTATTAATTATTTATAGGACAAAACTAGGGTACACAAGACACTCTCACATTGATGTATGTTAAGAAATTGAATAATGTCGAAATTGAAACTATTTATTTAATTCTTCCAATAATTGATCGTAGTCCTCGATTTTCACATGTAGCACGCCACCTAAGCTAATGATTGGGGCAGTAACAGAATCAATTTTTACTGTGGCATTAACGAAGGCTGGAGCCAGTTGGGCTTTCAATTCGGGCTTTTCGGAAAAGCTATGGGAAGTGTATAGATAATGGCTTTTTTCTAAACTGGAAACAAGGCTATCACAACTGCTACAGTTTTCAGGTATGTAAACAATTATCTTTTTTTTTGGTTCAATTTTAATCGACTCATATTCCTTTTGCAATGCACGGCGGGAAAGGCTATCACTTACCTTTAATTCGTAAGTGTAATTGGCCTTTTTACCTCTTTCCACAATCAAGTTGGTAAGCATAACTTTTGATGCAGCCGGAACACGCACGGCCCTCGGCACACTCTTACTTTGGCGAAAGTTGGTTCCTTCAACAGTTATGGAAACGTCTAAATCTTTTTCATTTTTGTTTAGGGCATATAGAAAGAGACGATTGGCCTTAGCTTCTTCTACAATTTCTATAGGTCTTTCTTGAGAAAATAGAGGAGTGCAGCTTATTGCCACAATTAATATTAAGAATATTTTTTTGAACATTTGGGACATTTTTATATTTTTCCGAATATATAAAATTTAATAAGAAATCAAAAAATTATAGACAAAGAAACGCGCACGATCTTTAACAATCCTTTATGGAGCTAAAGAAAAACAGTGAGTATCTTTGGATTATAAATTTCAAAAAAAAATGGAGAGCAAAAAAATTGAACAAATGACTGTAGGTGGAGGTTGTTTTTGGTGTACCGAAGCTATTTTCGATCAAATAAAGGGCGTTGAAAAAGTAGTTTCAGGCTATTCCGGGGGAAGTGTTCCTGGAACGCCGACTTACCGTGAAGTGTGTTCTGCTCTTACTGGCCATGCTGAAGTGATACAAGTAACCTTTGACCCAACGGTCGTTTCTTTTGAAGATTTGTTTGTTATTTTTATGACCAGCCACGATCCCACAACCTTGAACAAACAAGGGGCGGATAGGGGCACGCAGTATCGTTCGGTTATTTTTTATCAAAATGAAAAGCAAAAACAGATAGCTGAAAACGTGCTAAATGAAATGGCACCCTATTATGAAAATCCGATTGTTACTGAATTAAGTCCTTTGGAAAAGTTTCATCCTGCAGAAGATGACCATCAAAATTATTATGCCAACAACCCATCGCAAGGGTATTGCACAGCTGTTATTTCGCCAAAACTAGCCAAACTTCGAAAAATGCATTCTGACAAATTGAAACAATAACAGTTTTTTATATTTTCTGATAGTTAGTTTTATAAAACCATCTCGACTTAGTTTGCGTATATTTTTATAGTATGTATAAAAATACTCTTTAAAGCATCAACAATATGAGAAACTATTTATTAAAAACAGTCACACTTTCATTCGGATTATTAGTATGTCTTTCGCAGGTTTCTTGCCAAAACAACCAAACAAAAAATGGCGACAAGGCAATGACTACAAATGAAACATTGGAGATAGCAGACGACCCTGCAATTAACAGCCAATTTCCAAAAGCAAAAACTGATACCGAATGGAAAAAAGAACTTACAGATGAACAATATCAAATAATGGTGAAAAAAGGAACCGAAACTCCTTTTAATAATGAATACAACAACAACCATGAAAAAGGTATTTATGTAAGTGCTGCAACGGGCGAACCATTGTTCAGCAGTGAAGATAAATTTGAATCGGGAACGGGATGGCCTTCATTCACAAAACCGATCAATGACGATGCCGTAGTTTGGATAAAAGACAACAGCTTAGGGATGACCCGTGATGAAATTGTAGAAAAATCAACGGGTTTGCATTTGGGCCACGTATTTAATGATGGACCCGCACCAACACATTTGCGGTACTGTATGAATTCTGCAGCGCTTAATTTTATAAAGCATGACTAATTCCCATTTATAGTTATGCTTGGAAAACCTCCTTAGGGAGGTTTTTTTTATTAAAAAATATTTCTGGAAATGAAGCAATAGATTTAATTCAGGAACTTAACTAGTTGCGAAACAAATGATTGCTGTGGCAAAGATGCTGGGAATCTATAATTCCGAAACTTGGGAAGGTTTTTAGTAAACGATTATATAGCTTCCTTATTTTAACCATTTTTATGATTTTAACTATTTAATTTACTTTACCTTTGCACCACTAAGGTGAGCAATATTTAAAATCCAGCTAGGTAAACCAATAAAACAATTTATTACATATAACTAATTAAAAAGTCATCTGCCCACCGTGGATGGCTTTTTTTATTCAAAAAAATACAAATGGCAAAATCGCAACAAACATACAGCAAGAAAGAAAAGGAAAAAGCAAAACTGAAAAAACGGGAAGATAAGCAAAAGAAGAAAGATGCCCGTAAGGCAGACAAAACTCCAGGAATTGAATTTGTGTATGTTGATTACAACGGAAATTTAGTAGATACTCCGCCAGATCCATCAATGAAAGTGGAGGTAGAAGCTGAAGATATAATACTAGGAATTCCTAAGCAAGAAGAAGGTGATCGCGAAGCTTTTGACCCAGTAAGAAAAGGAACAGTTTCTTTCTATGATTCTTCCAAAGGCTTCGGCTTTATTATAGATGATGAAAACAACGAAAAATACTTTACCCACGTAAGTGGTATTATAGATGAGATTACTGAAAACAACAAGGTGACCTTTGAGCTCGAAAAAGGGCAACGAGGAATGAACGCCGTGAGGGTTAAGAAAATTTAAACATTTTAAATGTAAGCATAAAAAATCCCGCACTTGTCGGGATTTTTCTATTTTAATAACCAGGATATTAATTAGTAAAATCGTTTGCTTCTTTTTTAGCAGCGTTTTTAAGCTGGTCGTATTTTTCTGAAATAGTATCTTGTACTTCTCCAGCTTTTTCTTTTATTTTATTACCTGTTTCGGTTGCTTTATCTTTAAGCTTTTGTTTTTCTTCTGGCGACATATTTTTGTATTTCCAAAATGCAAATGCACCACCTGCTATACCTAGCAATGCCAATATTCCTTTTCCTTTATTGTTCATGTTGTTTTTTTTTAGTTTATGTGAAGATAATGATATTTAGACAGATTGAAAAAATACACATCATACTTTGGGAATATTTTAATAATAATTACTGTTGCTGATTATCTTCTCTTAAAAAAAATAAAACTTCATTTTAACCAAAAAAATTGATTGAATTTTATTTCAATAAAATGCTTTTCCCTTTTTTGTCGAAAAATGTTTAGTTTTGAGGCCTTCTTAAATATAACGGAAGGTTTAACAATATTCAACTATTTAGATTCTATTATGATAAAAATTACTTTAATTCTTTCCTTAATTAGTATTTCTCTCAATACAGTTCAAGCACAACAGTGGGATATAATTAATTCCGCTGCAACGGGCAGGTTGGACGCTATCTATTTTATGGATTCGCAGAAAGGTTTTGCTTCTGGTGGATTTAATAAAATTATGAAAACTACAAACGGGGGGGATACTTGGGTTCTTAGCAATTCCAAAGCTACTCGCGATTTTAGTTTTTTTGATAATACCTATGGCTATGGCGCGGCAACCACAGTTGGATCTATGCATAGAACTACAGATGGGGGTACAACCTGGACTTCTATAACTCCACCAGACAGTAGCTCGTTATGGGCTGTTTCTGCGGTGAGTCCGACTAAGGCATACTTTGTTGGCGTAGCTGGTAATTTATGGATAACAAACAACGGCGGTTCGACTGTAACAGAAGGAAATTCTGGAGTTTCTGAATTGCTTACCGATGTTGTTTTCACATCTCCTACTACTGGTTATATCGCTGTACAAACAGGTAGTGTTATAAAAACCGTAAACAGTGGAGCCACTTGGACAGAAGTCTTTCATACCACGAATGTTTTAATGACTGAAATGGATTTTGTAAACGAAAACATAGGGTTTGCTGTAGGTTCAAAAGGTTTGGTCGCAAGAACTATAAATGGCGGAGATGATTGGACTATTTTAAATACTGGTAGTACAGAATATTTTCAAGGAGTAAGTTTTTACGATGCCAACAATGGAATTGTGGTATCCACACAAGGTAATGTTATTATCACAAATGATGGTGGAAATACTTGGTCTCATCAAGACACTGGAGCAACCGAAACACTATATGATGTTTTTATGGTTTCTCCTACTTCTGCAATTGTTGTAGGCGACGCGGGTACTATTATTAAAAACAGCAATATTGTTTTAAACACCGAAAATTTTGACACTGCACCTATTGTCTCTTATTACCCAAACCCAGTTAAGGATTTGCTATCCATTGAATCTTCTTCATCAATAATTTCAATTACTATTGTTGATGTTACAGGAAAAGAGATTTTTACTGCCTTAAACATTTATTCTTTAGAATATTCAGTAGACTTCAATACGTATGCTTCGGGAATTTATATTGTAGAAATACAAACGATGGATGGAAACCACGTAACCAAAATTGTTAAATAAGTAAGTTAATGAATTAATTTTTTACTAATTTAATATTATGGATATCACTATCCATAACTACTTGTAAGATATAGTTACCAGGGTTTAAGAATTCAATATTAAATTCTTCGTTATTAATAGGTTCATTCTTAAATTATAAATTTCCCAGTAAAATCAATTATGCTAATTTTTTTCAGTATTTCCTTTTTGGGATGAAATAATGTGAATGCTTTTTTTTGCCGGATTTGGAAAAACTTCCAATTGTTGTGCTATTTCAAAATCTTCTGTTCCCCAAGAGCACAATTAATTTGAATAGGTTCCAGTCGGTCTATTGTGGTTCCAATTCCCAATTGTCCTTGTTGATTAAGTCCCCAACTCAACAACTTCCCATCTTCTTGAATAGCAAATGCATGCCAAGCTCTTTTTTCGATTTTCTCCCAACATTGAGCAATGCTCTGGTTTCCAGAATAAAAAAGAATTAATAACAAAAGAAGTTTACGGATGAATGCTTGAAATTTTTGGTTAGTTAGTGTTTCTCTCATTGTTTCAATTTTAAAAATCGAATAAATATACAAGTTTTTGATTTACTCAATAAGGGTTAAATATTATGTCTTTATGGAAAGATTATCTGTAACTATTGAATGTTTCTAAAAAAAATATTGAATATATTTCTTATCTTTAAGTGTCCAAAAATACTAACCGGCAATATGATTTACAGTAAATAAGCAAGTCCAAACTACTTAAGAATTTTTTGGCGCATTGCATCTGAAATATACTAACCAAAAAATACGAACAGATGAAAATATACGACGACAAACACATCAAAAACGTAGTCTTTGTAGGCGCCCATAACAGCGGCAAAACTACACTTGCGGAAACCATGCTTTTTGAAGCTGGTCTCATAAACCGTCGCGGAACGGTTGAAAATAAAAACACTGTTTCAGACTATCACGATGTAGAACACGAAAGGGGTAACTCTATTTTCGCCACCCCACTGCATACAGAATGGCGCAATTACAAAATAAACATTATCGACACTCCTGGTTTGGATGATTTTATTGGAGAAATCATTTCTTCCATTCGTGTTTCAGATACCATCCTTACTGTTTTGAATGCACAACAAGGTGTGGAAGTGGGGACTGAGATCATTTGGAATTATATCGATAAATACCTCAAACCAACGATTTTCGTAATTAACCAAATAGACCACATCAATGCGAAGTTTGATGAGAGCTTCAAAAGCATAAAAAACTTGGTGGGCAACAACGCCGTAAAAATGCAATATCCCTTGGTTGTGGATGGTGCCCAGTGCATTATTGATGTACTGAAGATGAAAATGTACAAATTTTCTCCAGATGGAGGAAAGCCCGAAAAGTTGGAAATTCCTGATGATCAAAAGCAATTAGCCAACGAACTCAACAATGAATTGATAGAAAAAGCTGCAGAAAATGATGAAACATTGATGGAGCTTTTTTTTGAGAAAGGAACTTTAAATGAGGACGAAATGCGGGTTGGCATCAAAGCGGGAATGTTGAACCATGAACTTTTTCCGGTGTTTTGCGTTTCTGCTTTAAACGATATGGGAACAGGGCGATTGATGGGTTTTATTGACAATGTTGCGCCCGCCGCCGCAGATTTAAAATCTGAGCAAAGCATGGAAGGAAAAGAAGTAAATGCCACAAAGGAAAACCCAACGGCTTTATTTGTTTTCAAAACAGTGTATCAACCCAATTTGGGTCAGATAACCTTTTTTAAAGTGATGAGTGGGGAAGTTCGTCTTAATGATAAATTAGTCAATTCTCGAAATGATGAAACCGAGATAATAAATCAGCTATTCATAATGGATGGAAAGGAGCGCCAACCCGTTACAAAATTGACCGTGGGGGACATTGGTGCAACTTTGAAATTGAAATTCACCGAGACTAATGATACTTTGGCGGCACCTAAACATGCAATTACCATAAAACCTATTAAATTCCCACCACCAAGAGTGAAAAAGGCCGTTTTTGTTGTAAATACGAAAGACGAAGAAAAGCTCAGCGAGTCTTTAAAGAAAATTCACAGTCAAGATCCCACAGTGGAAATTTCCTTTTCCTCTGAGGCAAAGCAGCTTATTCTTTCCTGCCAAGGTGAGCTTCATCTTGCCACTATAGATTGGACGTTGAAAAATGTATACGGTGTGGAAGCAAGATTTGAAAAACCAAAAATTGCTTTCAGGGAAACTATTCAGCGTTCCTCAACTTCAAATTATAGACATAAAAAGCAGTCGGGTGGATCTGGTCAGTTTGCAGAAGTTCATTTAAAAATTGAACCTTGGAACGAAGGTATGGATGAGCCGCAGGGTTTCAATATCCGAGGAAAAGAAGAAGTGGACCTTTCGTGGGGTGGAAAATTAGTTTTCTACAACTGTATTGTTGGTGGCGTGATAGACCAGCGTTATTTGCCATCAATAATGAAAGGTGTTTTGGAAGTAATGGAAGAAGGCCCGTTGGTAAACTCATATATTCGCGATGTGCGCGTAATGGTTTATGATGGCAAAATGCATTCTGTGGACTCTAATGATATTTCCTTTAAAATTGCGGGTGCGCACGCTTTCAAAGAAGCTTTTTTGAATGCGAATCCCAAGCTTTTGGAGCCAGTTTTAGAACTTATCGTGAAAGTGCCTGAAGAAATGGTGGGTAACGTAATGACTGATTTACAGGCTCGCCGTTCGATGATTCAGGGAATAGAGAGCAACAATAACTATCAAGTTCTAAAATGTTTAACCCCCGAAGCAGAGCTCTATGGTTTTTCAACAGATTTACGATCGTTGACGCAGGGCAGGGCAACTTTTAAATCTGCGTTTTCGTCCTATCAACCGGTACCCACAAATGTTCAAAAGGAATTGGTAAACCAATAACTATTGTTTTTACTATTTGAAATAAAATGCTTTGAACATTCAAACTGTGACTATATTTGCCGAAAATTAATTTATGTCACATCGGGTTTCTGAAATAGAAACTTCCACAACGGAAGAAATGGAGAATATGAATAAGACCGTTTCTGGTATTGATGCCAACCAAGAAATCAACGCCAAAGAAATAGCTAAGTGTATAGCTATTCTTGAATATCTGAACAGTAATACTGATTGCATATTCGAAATCCCAAAAAAACAGCGCACCGCTTTAATAAAAGCTTCGGGGCAACTTTCACGACCTAACCGCGATGAGTTTTCGCGAAGGAAAAAAGATGCACAAAAAGCAAAAAAACGCAAGCAGGCCAATAAAGATAGAACTGCGCGTAAGGAAACAGGGATAAGAAGTGCTCGGGAAAATGTAGTATTCGTAGCGCCGAAACTATTGCAAACGGCAGATTTATCTTCAAAAAAAGAACTAGAACTTGAAACGCCGCGCAACTGCTACGTCTGTAAAACACTTTATACCAAACTACATCACTTTTACGATACAATGTGCACGGAATGCGGCGATTTCAACTACGCAAAACGATTTCAGACTACTGATTTAACGGGACAAGTGGCTGTTATGACGGGTTCCCGATTAAAAATTGGGTACCATATTTCATTAATGTTGCTTAGGGCAGGCGCTACTGTAGTTGCTACAACTCGGTTTCCAGCAGATTCGGCCTATCGTTTTGCTCAGGAAGAAGATTTCCATAAATGGGCGAATCGATTGAAAATCCACGGTTTGGATCTTCGCCATATTCCGAGTGTGGAGATTTTCTGTAACTACATTGAGCAGAAATACGAAAATTTAGACATTCTCATCAATAATGCTGCCCAAACCGTAAGGCGGCCAGCAGGCTTTTACCAGCATTTGATGGCGAAGGAGGAAATGCCTTTTGAAGAACATCCGCAGTTTGTAAAGGAATTATTGCATGATCATATGAATTGCTTGCAGGAATTGAAAACACTTACGGCTGACATTGGCAAAAACCCAAACAAGAATCTGCCCGTTACTTGGCACGGTTCTGAGCCAGGTATTGGTATTCGTGCGTCTGCTAAGTTATCACAGATTCCGTATAGTTTTGACAACTCATTAAGTGCCAAAGAAGTATTTCCCGAAGGAAAATTAGATGCAGATTTGCAGCAAGTAGATCTTCGAAAAACAAACAGTTGGCGTTTAAGGCTTGGTGAAATTGAAACCACCGAAATGATTGAGGTTCAGTTAGTAAACTCCATTGCACCTTTTGTGCTCTGCAATCGTTTGGGTGAAATAATGAAGAAGGAAAATACAGGCAAGAAACACATTATAAACGTTTCTGCAATGGAAGGGAAGTTCCACCGCTTTTTTAAGGAAGACCGACATCCGCATACCAATATGGCAAAGGCCGCACTCAATATGTTGACGCATACCGCAGCTGGAAGTCTTGCAAAAGATGGAATTTATATAAATGCAGTTGATACAGGTTGGGTTACTGATGAAGACCCCGTAGAACTTGCAAAACGCAAAATGGAACTGCACGACTTTCAGCCACCGCTAGATATTGTTGATGGTGCTGCAAGAGTGATGGACCCATTGATTGATGGAATAAATACAGGAAAACATTGGAGCGGTAAGTTTCTGAAAGATTATAGGCCTATTGATTGGTAGTTTTTTAGAGAACAAAGAAGAGACAATTAAGAAAAAGAACTTTAAAAGTAATTATGAATAACGAACAGCCCAACAACCCTTTACACGGAATCAAGCTTGCAGAAATTATGGAATTTCTTGTGGATTATTACGGCTGGGAAACATTGGGTGAAAAAATAAAAATAAACTCCTTCAACAGCAATCCCTCCATCAAATCGAGCTTAACATTTCTTCGAAAAACTCCTTGGGCACGCGAAAAAGTGGAGCAACTTTATTTAAAAACTAAGTCAAAATAAAATATCAGAAAATTCGTTCGTAATAAATTCGCTATTTCTTCGTCCAAAACCTACAAAAGGACGTAGTTTTGCAAACCTTCACAAATGGGGACTTTATGACCGAGGCCAAAGACGCAATTCACGAAAAAAAGACTGACAAAGAGCTATATAGTTATCAAAAAGGGGCTATTGACAGGATATTTGAAAAATTTGAAACTGCGCCCGACGACTATCATTTGCTTTATCAACTTCCAACTGGGGGCGGAAAAACGGTTATTTTTTCTGAAATAGTACGCCAATATTTAAAGAACCATAACAAAAAAGTGCTTGTAATGACCCACCGCGTGGAGCTTTGCAAGCAGACTTCAGATATGTTGACCAGCTTTGGAGTTGTGAACAAAGTGGTGAACAGCACAGCAAACCTCGATGACCAGGAAAAATACAGTTGTTTTGTAGCAATGGTGGAAACTTTAAACAACCGACTAAACGATGATAAGCTGGATATTTCGGACGTTGGTTTGGTAATAATTGATGAAGCACATTACAACTCGTTCACTAAGCTTTTTAAATTTTTCGAAAAATCATTTATCCTTGGTGTAACTGCAACGCCGCTAAGTTCCAACAGAGGACTTCCTATGAAGGACAATTACCAGGAATTGATAGTTGGAGAAAGCATTCAGTCATTAATTGACAATGAATTTTTGGCAGAAGTTGAGGTTTTTCAATACAATATGGGACTGACTTCCTTGGAAATTGGTTCCAATGGTGATTATACCGTAAAGTCTTCCGATGATCTTTATTCCGCGGTGGGAATGTTGGATCAATTATACCAAGCCTATTTAAACCATTCCAAAGGAAAAAAGACATTGATTTTCAACAATGGAATAAATACTTCCATACAAGTTTATTATCATTTGAAAGCGGAAGGTTTGCCTATTATGCATTTGGACAATACCGCCACCAAAAAACAACGGAAACAGATTTTGAAATGGTTCCGAGACACTCCAGATGCAATTTTGACATCAGTGAGTATTTTAACCACTGGCTTTGATGAACCGACTATTGATACCATCATTCTGAATAGGGCAACACGGTCCTTAACGCTCTATTTCCAAATGATTGGCCGTGGGTCGCGTATTTTGAACAACAAGTCAAAATTCTCAATGATTGATTTGGGAAATAACTATCAGCGTTTTGGTCCTTGGGAAGCACCTTTGGATTGGCATGCTATTTTCCGCTCGCCCGATTACTATATGGATCGCCTGTTGAGCGATGATGAATTGGAGAGCCATTTTAGATATGAAATGCCTGAAGAACTCAGAGCAGAATTTGCAAAGAGTAATGAAGTTTATTTCGATATAAAGGGCACTTATCAGGATGCAACTTTTAGAGGTGAATCCTCCAAAGTAGTGTTGGAAAGATCCATTGAACAACATGCTTACATCTGTATTGAAAACAGTGAAGATGTTTACGATGCATTGGGCTTAGCAAAAATGCTTGGAGATGACATTGACTACCGCATCGAAAGATACTCGCAATGCATTAGCAAAAGCACACATAATTTTATAAGTTGGCTAAAAGATGATTATCGCCTAAAACTGAGAAGTTATCTACGTGAAAATTTCGATACTGTTTTTGAAGAAATCCACGGCCATCCACCTGAAGAATAGACTTCCTAAATGCAAAGTGATAGTTATTCAAACATAATCACCTTTTTTTTCCATAATTTACAGTTACAACGATTTTCTCGTTGTAATTTTATATATTTATAACTGAAAATGAATTTATAATAAAATGACTTACAGAGAGTAAGAGCATTTTATTTTTGAAGATGCATTTTTCTTTCCTCAAAATATTATCCCCAAGATTAGTATAGACTTAATGGCTTTTAATAAAAACTGATTCAATTCAAGTTCAGTTTCTATATATATTAATTAAAAACTAATTTCATGAGCACTCTATTTCTTGGCAGCTGCGATCTTGGCAAAATTCCATTAGATCGCAAAAAGTATCTTTCTCCATACCACAAAGATGGTCTTACAGCTTCGGCTGTTTCCTTTAGGGATGACGACAGGACCACTTGGCGTTCCTTTAGGCAGGAAAATGGAACTGAAGTGGCACAACTTCAACAATTTCTTTATAAAGCAGGATTTATGCCCAGAGGAGTTGTTGATGGGGTTTTTGACTATGTAACCCAATCGGCTGCACGATTGTTTCAGGAATACGTTCGCACAATGGATCCCGAAGGAGATAAAACTATGGTTCCTGACGGCATAGTTGGCAATGTAACGATGCAACACGTTCAAAGATGGAAAAACCAAGGAAAAGTAGCAGATTGGGGTAAATCATCTACAGCAAATCCAACAAAAGAATACAGTGATTGGATAAAGCTTCTCAATGAAGCCAAAGCGCATTACAAGTCCAATCCTGGGCCTATAATGCAGGCTGTGAATGCACTTCCCAAAACATATTCAACCATCAAAGTAAACGATTGGAATTTTTCAACGGATAACATTCATTTAATTGGGATTCGCCGTAAACAAGATACTGCAGCCGCCGTTCAGCGCGCCAACGACGACTTTTTTGTATTGCTTGTAAACGGAATGGTTTTCAAGTTTTGGGGCTCCACTGACCCAAGTAAAAACATGGTAAAAAACAACATCCCTCCATCGCTAGTGGAAGGACAGCACAAATATAGGTTTGGCTGGCACAAGATATCTGAAGAGCAGAAAATATATCGTGCATTAAAACCTTATGATTCGAACGGAGTAATAATTTTGCGGGATTTAGACAGAGACAATGCACTTACGGCTCATGATCTTACCGTTAAAGGCAATAACAGCTTAGAGGTAAACAACAGCATCAATATTCATTGGTCGGGAATGGGGACTTCCAATTGGTCTGCTGGCTGCCAAGTAATTGCTGGAAAAAATTATATCAATAATAAAAACGAGTTAGTGGATTGTTCAAAATTTGCCTCTTCGGCTTACAGTGAACTCAATACCTCAGCACAAAAAACAAAAGGCGCCTATAATGTTTTGGCAGACCTGATTGTTTGTTATTCCAAGCCTGGTGTTGATTACGTTTTATACACTTTGGGTCGGGAAGAATCACTTAATCTCGACGCCAATTTCGGTTCAAATTATGCAACTGACGCCTTGAAGAAGATGAATCCCAGCGCGGTATAAAAGCCTCCGTAAATTAGAAACTAGGTTAAGTAATTTACTATATGTAAACATATAGTATTCGTTAATTTTCAGTCATTTATTACTATATTGAAAATTATTTAGATTAAAAATAAAATCAGATGGCGTTAATTCCAGGATATGAATACGATATTTTCATTAGTTATGCACACGTAGATAATTTAGCTTTCCCAGGCCAGCTTGAGGGGTGGATAAAACAGTTTTACCAAAACCTTAATGTAATGCTCGCCAAACGGTTTGGCAGAATGGATATGGTAAAAATATGGTGGGATAGTAAAAAACTGGACGGCAGCGTTCTTTTTGATGATTCTATTGAAGAAGGTATCAAGAAATCTGCAATTATGATCTGCCTTAATTCCCCGGGGTATATTCAGTCTCCATATTGCAAGCAGGAATTGGATATATTCTATAAAAAATCACAATCTGAAAAAGCAGGGTTAAAAATAGCTAACCGTTCTCGCATTATCAATGTTCTTCTTAATAATATTCCGTTTTCACAATGGCCCGAAGAATTGGCTGGCACCAGTGGTTTTCCTTTTCACAATTCAAAAGAAAGCGAGGATTTTGGGAATACCCTAGAAATTATTTCGCCGGAGTTCATGATTGAAATGCAAAAATTAAAGGAAGCTCTTTGGAATATACTCACAGATTTTCAAAAAAATAGTAATGATGCTTTTGAGCCCGAGAAAATAGTTTCCGCAGATGGAAGTGATGTTTTCAAAGTATACCTCGCTGATGTTGTTGACACCTTGCGCACACCACGCAAGCGTATTGTCGCTGAACTTGAAAAAGAAGGGTGCCAAATTCTTGATGGAATTCCACCACCCTATGAAGAAGCCGCCCACGAAAAAACCACTAAAGACGCTATAGCGAAGTCTGATCTTGCGGTTCATTTGCTGGATCAATATCCAGGCCGTGAAATAGATGGTCTATCAGATATTTGGTATCCGCAGAAACAGGCTGAGATTTGCTTGAATACTGATAAATCCCAAATGATTTGGGTGCCACAAGACTTGAATTCTGATGAAATAGAGGAAGAAAACTATAAAACCTTTTTGAATGAGGTTGAGGCTGGAAAAGTATCCAAAAAAGGATATGAGTTTATCCGAAGTTCAAAATGTACTATTGCAAAGGAAATAATTGATTTTGCAGAACAACTTAAAATAAAAAAGGCACAAGAAAAACACGATATAAAGACTCTTTCCGTTTTGCTGGACACACATTTAAATGACCAAATGTATGCCCTAAACCTAAGCAAAACTTTACTTGAAAATCAAATACAACCATTTATAAATCCACAAGAAGACGATCCCCGAAAAAACATCAACATGCTGGGAGACAGAATGTCACAAGTGAGAAAGTTGATATTTCTTTATGGCAATGTTTCCAAGGAATGGATGACGGAACGAATGAGTGCAGCTTTACAATTGGTAATAACGAACAATTATCCCATAGATGATTTCTTTGTGTATATGGCTCCTCCACACAAAGAGGCAACCGATATTGTACTTAAACAAAGATTTCTGAAAATAAATATTGTGGACAGCAGTAATAGCAAAATTATGGAGGGTGATGTAATTCAAAAGTTTTTAACCTCTCTAAAAGCTGGAGCGGCATGAAGACAGATAATCCCAATCCTTATGTAGGGCTTAGACCCTTCGATATTGATGAAGGTCTTTTGTTTTTTGGAAGAGCCCAACAAACCTTGGAGCTATTGCAACAACTTCACTTGCACCATTTTGTAGCTGTAGTGGGCAGTTCCGGAAGTGGAAAATCATCGCTTTTGCGGGCTGGGCTTATTCCATTGTTGAAAGCAGGATACTTAGTTCAGAATAGTGACCATTGGCTTGTGGCTATTATGAAGCCAGGACAAAACCCATTATATAACCTTTCTGAATCCTTGTTGTTACAAATAAACGCAAATGTTGACGAGCAAGAGGTTGAAGCTCTGGTGCAGGAAGTAAAGGAAAAAGGGGTAACGGCCATCTTGGAGTTGATTGAGCCCATTAAAAAAGAAAAGAATATTAATTTCTTTTTATTAGTAGATCAATTTGAAGAACTTTTCAGATTTGTTATGGATCAAAATAACAATGAAAGAAAAGATGAAGCCATTGATTTTGTGAACATTATGTTGGAGCTTTCACAACAAACTATAACAGCGTTCTATGTTATAATTACAATGCGATCCGACTTTATTGGCGATTGTACACAATTCTTTGGTCTTCCTGAGGCTATGAATAAGAGTCAATATTTAGTACCACGTTTAAACCGTACCCAACTTAAAACAGTAATAGAAGGGCCTGCAAAACTCTACGGAGGTACGGTTAACCAATCGCTAACATCAATACTTCTCAACGATTTAGGAAAAATAAAGGATGAATTACCCTTATTGCAACATGCTTTAATGCGCATGTGGGATTACAAAACGAGCAATAGTAAAAGTGACGAATTGAGCCTTGAAGATTACGAAAGTATTGGCGGTATTGAAAATGCGCTCTCCAATCATGCAGACGAGGCTCTTGCAGGAATGGATGATAAAGAAAGACATCTCACAAAAAAAATATTTCAGGCCCTTACAATTATTGATGAAAACGGACGTAAAACAAGACGCCCAGTCCTTTTAAGCCAATTGGTTTCCATTACAGGCGCAACTGAAAAAGAAGTGCTCCACAGCATTGAACAATTTATTAAGGATAAACGCGCATTTCTGATTATAAGCAAATCTGGAAATGACAAAGTAATAGATATTTCACACGAAAGTTTAATACGCCAATGGAAAACCTTGAATGTCTGGGTGGACGAGGAAGCCGAAGCAGCCTATTATTATTTAAATCTAGCTGACGCATGGCAACTTCACCAACAACAAAAAAAAGATTTTTTAACAGGAAGTGAATTACAACTTGCGCTAGAATGGCGTGATACATTTAAACCCGAAGCTCCTTGGGCAAATCGTTATAAAGAAGGATTTACAGAATGTATTGACTACCTAAACCGCAGTGAACAAGAACACAATCGGATTTTAGCTCTTGAAAAAGATAGAAGGCAAAAAAAACGTACGATGATGGGAGCAATTATGGGGCTCTTAGTTGTAATGTTGATAGGTGCCAGCGTTGGGATTTATTTTTTAGACAAAAGCAAAATTGACTTAAAGAAAAGAACAGAAGAAAAACTTATTGCCTACGACTCCTTAAACAAGCAACAAAAAATAATAGAAAACGCCCTTATTGAAACCCGTGCTGCAAAAGACGAAGCCGTGCCTTGGATAATCCGGGCAACTTGGCGAGCAGGGAATGACTATGATCCACCTGCAGCTTATGTTACTGGTATAAGAGGTATTATTGCTTATGGGGAACCCATCCTCAGTCTGGATAAAATGCAGTTTTTGTCACCCTTCAAAATTTTCAATAGTGGGCCACACGAATCACAATTCAATTGGCATTCGGCTGATTTTGGACATTACAATCCAAATTTCGTAAAATGGATTTCGGAATATTTAATTCCTGGGGCAACAGATGAAATTTTTCGTAAAAACACCCAGCATATTTATGAACAACACCTGTCATTGTTGGCCCGCGCCTATAGTCTTAGCTACAAAGCGTGGAAATTAGATTCAGTTACAATGGAGCAAGAAAAAACTTCCTATTTGGAACATCTCAGTCATGGAGACTTTCAAAAAAACTATTTTATGGGAGATGTTTATTCAGCATATTCCTATGCTACGGAATACAAAAAACCGGGACTTTTGGCCGCTTATGCACACGTTGCTGCTGGATTTTGGGTACGAAGGGAGATAGATGGAACCGCAGATGAATTTATGATGGCCTTGGAAAAATTAATTAAGACCTATGATCGTCCTCTTCATAAAGAATATCAAGAACTTTCAACCCCTTTTTCACGCACGCTTGAAGATGCCTTGATAGGTATATGGAAGCTTGGCGATTTCAAAAAAGAATATCGAAGGTTTGCCACTTTCAAAAAGAATGGTGATTTATCGATTCGTGATGGAAACGAAATTACACAGCATACATGGAAATTTGTTAACCCAAGTACACTTCTCATTGACGGAAAAGAAGTTTCCGTTTCCACTTATGTAGGCACAATAATGATAGAAGGACTGGATGGAACTGGTAAAAGCACTCGTTTTAATAGAATGTATCCTCAGCAATCACTTTCTGAATATGACAAGGAAATGGGAGAAGTTGATGCATTCAATGCCTTAAAAGTTGTTACGACCATTGGGACATTTCAATGCAACTATGAAGGAAAATGGGTTGGCCCAAAGGAGAATGGGCAATCAACAAATTATGAGCAAATGGGGAGATCAAGTATGGGCATATATTTATACAATAAAACAGAAGATATCGATGTGTTTTTGAATTTCTACAATAACCAAGTATTGTTTTCAAAAGATAAAGTGCAAGGTAAATACACTGGAAATATTATGGGAAAAATAAGATATGATTAATTATCGAAATAATCGGGGGTAAAAGTATCAGAGCTATTATTGCTTCATGACTTTCCATTAGCCGAATCGCTAATCATCTGGTCAATATTATCATTTTCCAAGAATGCCAGAATACTTTACTATATAGGAAGCCGTGCGGCAGATATAATTATAATATAAAGCCTCGAAGAATCAATAAGTACATAAATGTGCGTTATTGGGCTTGAAACGCTACTTTTGCAGGAAATAAAAAAAGCATGGAATCATTCAACGAACTTAATATTTCCAAACAACTGCAGTATGCCATTGCCGACTTGGGTTTTGAAACACCCACGCCCATACAGGCACAGTCGTTTTCGGTAATAATGTCTGGTGCCGATATGGTGGGGATTGCACAAACGGGAACAGGAAAAACCTTTGCGTATATGCTCCCAATTCTTCAGGATTTGAAGTTTTCAAAGCAAGTACATCCACGAGTGATGGTTTTGGTGCCAACACGCGAACTGGTTCTGCAAGTAGTTGAAGAAATTGAAAAGTTTGGAAAATATTCCTCCGTACGCGTTGTAGGAATCTATGGTGGCACAAACATCAACAACCAAAAAGAAGCCGTTGCCCAGGGAACTGACATCATTGTTGCTACCCCGGGACGCTTGTATGATTTGATTATCAGCAGAGCCATTCAGTTAAAAACCATTAAAAAAGTGGTGATTGATGAAGTAGATGTGATGCTCGATCTCGGTTTCCGCTTTCAGCTTACCAACATTTTGGAACTGCTCCCAGACAAGCGGCAGAACATTATGTTTTCTGCAACTATGACGGATGAGGTAAATGCTTTTATCCACGACTTCTTCATTGCGCCCACAACAGTTTCTGTTGCGGTTAGTGGAACGCCATTGGAAAACATTTCGCAATACACTTATGCTGTTCCAAATTTTTATACGAAAGTCAATCTATTGCTTCACATTTTAAAAGACGAAAAACAATTCAGAAAAACGCTTGTTTTTGTTCCTAATAAGAAAAGTGCCGATATGGTTTTTGATCTTTTGGATGATTGCTTCGGAAGCGAGGTTGCCGTAATCCATTCAAACAAAACCCAGAATTACAGAATCCGTTCCATTGAAAATTTTAATTCTGAAAAAACCCGCATCCTTGTAACTACAGATGTTATGGCGCGTGGATTGGATTTGGATAGAATTAGCCACGTAATTAATTTTGATACCCCCGTGTTCCCAGAAAACTATATGCACCGCATTGGTAGAACTGGAAGGGCGGAACAGGAGGGAACCGCAATCTTGCTTTACACCGAAAAGGAAAAAGATGCCAAAGAAGCCATTGAAACTTTGATGGGTTTAAAGATTGAGGAAATAGATCTTCCCAAAGATTTAGAAATAGCAACACAACTCACTTACGATGAGCAGCCACAAGTTATAGAAATAAACAACCCTACCAATGAAGAAGAAGCAGGGCCCGCCTTTCACGAAAAGAAAGAAAAAAACCGAAAGGAAAATCAAGGTGGCTCCTACAAGCGAATTATAAAACTTAAATACAAAAAACCAAAAACCAGAGGGGACAAAAATTTTAAAAAGAATAAAAGGGGAAAGTAAGAGTTAGGGTTCTCCATCTAGGCTGAAAAAGTTTCGAAGGATAAGAGTGGTCATAAATCAAAAATTTAATAATAATAAACAATAAATTGAAACGAGAAACTAAAAAGCCTTTACTAATAATTCTCGCGTTCTTCTCCATTTACGTTATTTGGGGCTCCACCTATATGCTAAATAAAGTTGCGGTTGGAGAATTACCACCTTTCTTTTTGGCATCTATCCGTTTCACGACTGCTGGGCTACTTATCTTTATTATTGCCAAGGCTATGGGTAAAAGTCTCGCTATTACCCGTAAACAGCTTATAAATGCTTTTATAGTAGGTATCTTGTTCCTTTCCTTTGGGAATGGAATTATCGTGTGGGCACTAAAATATGTAGATAGCGGTTTCGCCGCCTTGGAGATTTCCGCACAGCCATTGGTAGTTTTATTACTGATGCGGTTATTGCAAGGCAAGAAGATTAAAACAATGTCTTTGGTAGGCGTAGGTTTAGGAATCTTAGGTATTTTTCTGCTCGTTGGCCAAAAACAAATTATCGCCAACGAAGATACTTTAATGGGAATGTTGATGATTTTTGGCTGTATGCTCAGTTGGGCCTATGGCAGCCTTTTTGTTGGCAAAGCGGACCTTCCTAAAAACTTCTTCGTCAACACAGGCTACCAAATGTTCACTGCCGGAATTACGCTTGCATTGGCCAGTTTGCTTTTTGGCGAAACATGGACTGCGCCAACCCAGTGGGGGCAACACGTGCAATTGAGTATGGTGTTGTTAATTATCTTTGGAAGCATTGTGGCGTTTACCTCTTTCAACTATTTACTGAAAACTGTTTCGCCAGACAAAGTAGCCACCTCAACGCTTGTAAACCCCATTATTGCGCTCTTCTTGGGCTGGTTTATTTTAAATGAACAGATTACCACACAATCCATTATTGCGGCGGCAGTGCTTTTAACTGGAGTCTATTTTATCAATACCACGAAGACTTCCATTACAGTACCCCGATTTTCAGGAAAGATAAAAAAAGGTGATCCTAGGCTTTAAAATCACTATAAAACATATTTGGTTTAGTAGTGAGGATTGAGTATTGAGTATTGGGTAGTGAGTTGTGAGGTGATTTATTACTTGCTATAATTCATAACATCTAAACCCCATACTCAACACTTTTGCAACTACCAATTCTGGCACTGTTTCGGAACTACATTCCACTCTTAATACATGTTCCCAGTCCTCTAGGTCAACACTTATATCAACAACTCCCGAAAGGTATGCCAATTGTTCCTGAACAACTTTGGCTTTTAGTGTGCTGTCAATATTGCTTCCAAAAACCAATACTTGGGGTTGTCCAATAAAAGGGTTTGTTCTTTTTTCTAGGGTGGCAAGTTCGAACATAGTATTATATTATTTTGTTAGTATTGAAAACATTGGGCCCGATTTTAGCCTTTCTAAGATTGAAGACGAATTGGCAGGGTTTTTACTTTATATTTTTTTGTTTTTTTAGTATTAAAAATGTCTTGATACTTCGACCCTTCGACTACGCTCAGGGTAAACTAAGCTCAATAAAGCATTTCGCTCGACCGGATAAACTGACGATATTAATATTTCTGAAAGCTTCACAATGATATTTAGCATTTGTTGTTATTGCCACAGCGATCTTTCCATCGTTCTTTAAAAGCTGCTTTTTCTTCATCGGTCATATTCATAAATTTCTCTTTAAAGCCCGCTTTTCCAAAGTGACGTTTTTTGCTTCCACAGTGTTTGCCTCCTACAAAGCCACCAAAGAGAATACGACTAAGAACAAACAGCCCCATTGCTTGCCAATATGTTATTGTGGACACATTCATTATCTCTGGCAAGATCCCGTTCCACAAGGCTTGTATTGCAAAGGGAAGCAAAAACAACAGCAAGAAGAAGAATAAGCCTCCGCAGAATTTTTTTCCATTTCGATTAAAAGCATTTCTTTTCATAATATTATAGGTTTAATTCTTTGTATAAGTGATTTAATTTTGTGCGTAAATGTTTTACGGCATAGCCTTTTCGGCTTATAATTGTTTTAATTTTTTCGCCAGTATTGTCAGCGATTTGCTGAAGTGTTAAATCTTCAATTTCGTTCCATATAAAAACTTCCCGTTGTTTTTCTGGAAGCTCTGCCAAAGCTTCCATCAATTCGTCCCAAAAGTTTTCCTTAAACAATTCTAACTCGGGGTTATTAGTGTCGTCCAATAACAACAATTCCTTAATCAACCCATTTTCATCCTCATTATTTTCGTAAACATAGTCTTCCAATGAGTCTGTTGTTTTTTTTCGATAACGGTCAGTCACACGGTTCCGTGCTACTCTATAAAGCCAAGCGCCCACATTCTCCAAATCGGCTACATTCGCAAAATTGCTCAGTTGATACCAAACGTCTTGCAGGATATCTTCAGCATCCTCTTCATTCCGGACCCGTTTTCGAATAAACCCAAACAGTTTCCCGCCAAATTGCTGAATGGAATCGGTAACAAGAATTTCTTTTTGGTCCTTCATGGAGGTTTTAAATGGCCTTATAATAGGGAAGACGAATAGCTTGGTGTTTTACTTTATTTATTTTAAAAGTAAAGTTTTAAAATGAAGAAGGGATAATAATTACTGATGTTGGAATATTGTGTTTTGGACTAAATCTTTTTATTGAAAAGTTTTGAAAAGAATCAGTAGTATCGGTGAATAATTAGATAGAGCCAATAAAAAAGCTTCTAAAAATAAACTTAGAAGCCTTTGTAAAAATTAGAGGTTAAAAGATTAAACCTTTCTGCCGGTAAGTAATTTGTAAATTATCAATATTACTGCAATTACCAGTAAAAGGTGAATAAGCCCACCTACTGCAGGAAATAGAAAAAATCCGCCGAGCCAGCCTATTACAAGCAAGACTACAATAATCCATAAAATGTCTCCCATTTTTTTAATTTTTAATTGTTAATAATGTGAATATAATCTATTTTAAAGCGTCAACTTAACTTATATTCCTTAAATATTAGCCAAAAAAATAATGAAACCATACTTTCCCAGTATCCTGCTGCAGTTATTAGGTTTACAGGAAAATGTAAAAACCATAAAAGGTTAGCTGAAACAAACAACCATTATTAATTATTCATTAATAATTCTATTAACACGTCCTTAACCTCTTATCTACACCAGTATAGATACCTTTACATAATTCAAAAAAACTGATGCTGGATTTCTTTCCCAATCAGGCAAATTCAATAAACACATAAATTAAAAATTCAATGGCTACAAGCACAAAAGCATACGGCGTACAAAACGAAAAAGACAACTTAAAACCAATGGACATAAAGCGCAGGGAAGTGGGCGATGACGATGTTAAATTAGACATCACATACTGTGGTGTATGCCATAGCGATATCCACACCGCGCGCAACGAATGGGGCGGCTCAAAATATCCAGTGGTTCCTGGGCACGAAATTATTGGTCATGTTACCGCCGTTGGCAAAAACGTAAAAAACTTTAAAGAGGGCGATGTAGTAGGAGTAGGCTGTATGGTAGATTCCTGCCAAGAATGTGCCCAATGCAAAAATGATTTGGAACAATTCTGCGAAAAAGGTGCAACTTTCACTTATAACAGTGAAGACAAACACCTAAAAGGACAGCAAACCTTTGGTGGCTATTCCACCAGCGTAGTAGTGGACAAAGAGTTTGTTCTCAATATCCCAAAAAATCTTGACGAAGCTGGTGCAGCACCTTTGCTATGTGCTGGTATTACCACTTGGTCGCCACTTAGCCATTGGAAAGTAAAAAAAGGAGATAAAGTAGGCGTTATTGGCCTTGGCGGTCTGGGCCATATGGGGGTTAAATTTGCCCATGCTTTGGGTGCGAATGTAGTGATGATTACCACTTCGCCTTCAAAAGCGGAGGATGCTAAAAAACTAGGGGCCCACGAAGTACTTATCAGCAAAAACGAAGAGGAAGTGGCGAAACACCAAGGCACTTTTGACTTTATTTTGAACACCATACCCGTAGGGCACAAGATGGATCCATATATAGGCCTTTTAAAAGTTGATGCCACAATGGTGCTAGTTGGCGCTGTAGAGCCTTTAGAACCCTTCCATGGTGGCGGGATTATTATGGGTCGCAAGCGTATTGCTGGGTCGTTGATTGGCGGTATTAAAGAAACTCAGGAAATGCTGGATTTCTGTGGCAAACACAATATTGTTTCAGATATTGAACTTATAGACATCAAAGATATAAACACCGCTTATGACCGCGTGGTAAAAGCAGATGTGAAGTATCGTTTTGTGATTGATATGGCTTCGCTTAAATAAAGAGACAAGAGCCAAGAGTTAAGAACTCAGATATACCCCCTAAAACTATTTGCATAAATAGTTTTAGGGGGTTCTTTATTAATTTAAATTGTAATTGGGAGCGAAGTGTGGCAAATCGAAGATTCAATAGCGTTAATCTCAAAACGCTACTCTAAAGTGAATAAAAAATGCCATACATTAATACCTTATCTTCACTGTTTTAAATCAATAACCAATTATCTTAAACAACTATTTCCTAAACCAACCAATCATGAACAGTACCTTAAAAATTTCAGTAATTGCCTTTGCATTTTTGGCCTTTACAGCCTGTAAACAAGAACAAAAATCAGAGAAACCAGAAGCACCTCAAGAGGTAATCGTTGAGGAGGTAACTGATGGTGGAGTTGAAGAAGTTATGACCAAAGAAGAGCAATCCCTGCTAACTCCAGATGGTGTAATACAATCCTTTAAAGAAGGAAACGAGCGGTTTGCCAGCAATAACCTAACCCCAAGAAACAAATCGAAGCAAGTTATAAATAGCGCTGGTGGTCAGTATCCTGAGGCGGTAATACTATCGTGTCTAGACAGTCGGGTTCCTGTTGAAAAAGTATTCGATAGAGGTATAGGCGACCTATTTGTAGCTCGTGTAGCCGGTAATTTCTCCAATGAAGATATGCTTGGGAGTATGGAATATGGATGTAAAGTTTCTGGGGCAAAGCTTATTTTAGTAATGGGTCACCATAGTTGTGGGGCCATAAGAGCGGCTGTTGATGACGTTAAGCTGGGTAATATTACAGCAATGCTTCAAAAAATAAAACCTGCAATTGCAATGGTAGACTACAAAGGTGAAAAGAATTCATCTAACGCTGAATACGTAGAATTGGTTTGCGAAAGCAATGTGCATAACACTATTGCTAATATCAGGAAAAACAGCCCTATCCTTAAAGAAATGGAGGATAATGGCGAAATAAAAATAGTAGGCGCCATTTATGACGTTGAAAACGGAAAGGTAGCGTGGTTTGATTAAAACGTTCTCCTTCAAGATAATTGTTGTACAGAACCGTAATTGCGAGCGCAGCAAAACAATTTAATGATTCAAAATAGCCTGCCCCGAGCGGAGTCGAGGGGTCATTGCGAGCGCAGCGTGTCAATCTCATGAAGCTACTTGCCATCATGATTAAAACTACACCACGGCAGATTGCTTCAGTCGCTCCTTCGCAATGACGTTTGGAATGATGTGCAGACTCGTCATTGCGAGGCCGATAGGTCGTGTCAATCTCATGAAGCTACTTGTTATCATGATTGAAACTACACCTCGGCAGATTGCTTCAGTCGCTCCTATGGTCGCTCCTTCGCAATGACGATTTATATAAGTTTATTAAATAAACAGCAGCTGGCAGCCCTCTTCATCGGCTCTATTGTAGAAATCACCAATGGTTAAGATGCCATCTAGTTCATCAATTAGATCTTCTCTTTCAAGGTGAAACATATCCACAGCCAACTTGCATCCCCATAGCTTACAGCCAGAATCGGAAAGAATCTCTAAAAATTCGCCAATGGGTGGCATATCCAGTTTCTCCATTTCTTTCTTCATCATTTTGGTTGCCATGGCTTCCATACCGGGTAAGCCTCCCAACATGGTAGGTATGTGCATAGCAGGATTACCAACCGTTGCTACATGCAAATGCGCTAGTTTTTTCTTTTGAATTACCTCCAAACCAAAAAACGTAAAAAATATTTCAGACTCTATGCCCTCCATGCGTGCGCCATTTGCCATTATGAAGGCTGCATAGGCATTCTCAATCGTTGCTTTCGATAATATGAAAAGCATTTTTCTAACTTTTGTGCTCATAATGTTTTGCTTTTATTTTATTAAATACAGCTCTTTGGTTTTGGTACACCGGCTATTTTAGTTGATATTTTTAATGGTCCACCAGGGAACAGATTGTAAAATTCCTTGATATCTATTATCCCACTTTTTTTAATACCTCTTATAGATAAGGCAACGTCGCTTTTAACTTGTTCTTGAATCCAATTAAGTACTTCCCAGTGCTTATCAGTTAATTCAATATTGTTCTCTTTAGCTATTTCTTTAGCTATTTCCTTGTTCCATTGAGATAGATCTGTTAAATAACCATCTTCTGTAACATCTAATCTACTTCCTGCTATGTTTAAATCCATAATAATTGTTTTTAATTAATTTTTTTTCCTTTTAAACTCATATTTCTACTTACCATTGGTATAGGTATTCCCTTTAAAAGCATATTCCAATAAATCCACCTAAAGGCTAATTTACCCCAATGATTGAAAATACTTTCTTTTAAAAGCTTTAGAGGGCCAATACCAGCAATTGGAAAAGTACCTTCTAATGGTTCATATTTGTAATTGAAATCAATCAACAATGCTTTGTTATTGCCGGTTTCAATAAAACAGTTTGCATGACCATCAAACTCTTCTTTTAAAGGTTTACCTGCTATATATAATAAAATGTTATCAGTTAAAGTTTCTGATGCAAAATGGGCAACAGAACCAGCTTTAGATGCCGGAACATTAGTAGCATCACCGATTACAAATACGTTTTCATTATCAAGCGATTGCAATGTGGTATGATGCGTAGGAACATAATTTAAATCGTCTCCCATTCCAGAGCGTTCAATAACTTCATCGCCCATATTGGTTGGTACCGTAACAAGTAAATCAAAGTCAACAGTGGTATCGCCATAATCAACAATTTGATTTTTCTCATTATCAACTCTTTCAATATTGAAGTCTGTAACAACCTTAATGTTTTTCTCTTTCATTAAATGGCTTAGAGCTGCTGTTGCTTTAGGTTTGGTAAATGCACCTCCAAGCGGAGTAACATAGGTTAGGTCAACTTTGTCTCTCATTCCTTTTTTTGTAAAATAAGAATCAGCTAAAAAAACAAACTCTAGCGGTGCTACAGGGCATTTAATAGGCATTTCGGTAAAGTGAACAACCATTTTACCGCCTTTCCAGTCTCGTAGTTTGTTTCGCAGAGCCAAGGAACCTTCATAGGTATAAAAATCGAATACGGTTTTATGCCAATTTTCCCCCTTCATTCCTTCAGTTTCTTGTGGTGCAATTTTACAGCCCGTTGCAACAATTAAAATGTCATATTGTAACGTTTCGTCTTCCAATTCAACTTTGTTTTCCTTCGGGAAAATTTGTTCAATTTTCTTCTGAATATAGTTCACGCCTTTGGGAATGAATTTTTTACCAACTTTTTTTACTTGATCTTCTGTGTAAATATCAAAGGGTAAAAACAAAAAACCGGGTTGGTAGTAATGTGTTTTATATTGATCTACTATAGTGATGTTCCAATCCTTTTTATCAAGTTTAGAAACTAAATGATTGGCCATCATGGTACCCGAGGTACCTGCTCCTAGAATGACTAAATTTTTCATAATTCATTTATTTGTGACAAAGTTAAGACGTTAGATTTACTCTTTTTATGATAAAAATCAATTTTGGGCAGATAAGCTAAAAGATCTGCTAATTTATATATTGAATAATGCTTAAACAATGAAAGAAAGTATGGAAATCGTAAATATTTTTAAAAGGGCTCGTGACTTTTGTCATATTTAAATAATTAATATCCAAATACCTTTATAGTGTTTAAATAAGATAATAACCATGTAGTTTTTGAAAAATTAAACTCAAATATTACAGCAAACCAAATAATTATGAAACCATTTTTCTTAAAATTATTGTACGTGCTTTTTTCAGTTTCAGCTATGGCTCAAACTGGTCACATTATGCAAGGTGTAGGGTCGGTTAATATGTCAATGGGTGGTGCTGCAACAGGACAACCATTAGATATATCAGGTGCTTTACAATGGAATCCTGCTTCAATTTCTACTTTTGATGGAACGATAGCAAGTTTTGATATTGGACTATTCTCCTCATCACCTACCTTATATTCAACAGTACCAGAATTTGACACTATGGGGCAACCTACAGGTAATTTCTTTTCTGGAGAAACTAAGGATGATAGAGGTCTTTCTCCTATGCCGGCTTTGGCAGTGGTTTGGGGAAAAGAGAATAGCAAACACACTTTTGGGGCGTCTGCATTCGGCATCAGTGGATTTGGAGTCACATTTCCCGAAAGTATGACTAATCCTATTAATATGCCTCAGAGTATGGGGGGATTTGGCGGTATTGAATCTGACTATATTTTATTGCAAATTGGCTTTACTTGGGCTTATGAACTAAGCGACAATCTTTCTATTGGTGTTGAACCCACTTTTAATTATGCTACGCTGGAGCTTATGCCAAATCCAACTGCAAATCCAACACAAGCAGGTTATCCATCAACAGATAAAGCTACAGCAACAGGTTTTGGAGGGCAAATAGGTTTATTTTATGATTCTAACTCTGGATTTAAAGCAGGAGTATCCTATAAAACGCCACAATCTTTTAGTGACTTTGAATTCGACAATACGTATTTAGATAATTCAACTGGTACTAATAAATTTAATATGGACTATCCAGCTATTTATTCCATTGGTTTAGGGTATTCAAAATCTGATTTTGATATTGCTTTAGATTATAGGTTAATAGATTATGAAAACACAGATGGTTTTTCTACAACAGGTTGGACTCCAACGGCATCAGTAAGTGGCTTTGGATGGCAAAATGTTTCAGTGATTTCTGCAGGTGTTCAATACAAGGGAATAAATAGATTACCTGTTCGTATTGGTTACACATACAGTTCAAACCCTATAAGTGATGAAGTTACATTTTTTAATATACCAGCAACAGCTATTATTAAAAATGCCTTCCAAATAGGATTTACTTATGAAGTTACAGATAAACTTAACTTAAATGCTGTTTACCATCATGGCGATAGTGGTGGAAAAACATCTGGTCAATTATTAAATCCAAATTTCATTCAAAACTATCCTCCATACGGAGCTATCCCTGGAAGCGAAGTGTCTTATGACATGACAACAGATTTATTAATGGTTGGATTTAATTACACTTTTAGAAAAAAGCAAGCTGAGAGTAACGACTGATAAAACTTTTGAAACATAAGTGTTTGAAAAAACATCAGGTCGAAATGAAAGATGAAGAATTTATGAGCATGCTGAATAAGGAAGTGCATCCTTCAGTAGCCAATGTATGTCTAGAATGGAACAAAGCCGATTAATACAAAGCCTATCGCTAAAAACGGTAACACATTAGTACAACCCCATACTATTTAAAAACCGAATATATATAAGCCGCTTTAAGCGGCTTTGTTTTTTTGTTCAGGCTTGCGTATAATATTGAGACCTTTTAAAAGAGTGCTTTACGTTTGTGGATGGACATTTTGGTTAGAAGAGTAGAATGAGGTACGAAGTACGAAAGACGAAGTAAGAGGTTTGAAAAGTTTGTTGGTTATATAATTATAGGAAAAGTATCGTATATACGTAACACCCCAACCAAATTGTAAAAAGTAATTTGGTAAGCTTTGTTTGGCAATGAAAATACCTGACTAAATTTTACTATTTTTAAAATTCATAAACACACTGTAAATCGGAGTGTTAGGCTAACCAAAAACGAACCATAAACCAGCTATCATGACAAAAAAAGTACTATTTATTTTATTACTGATTATAATAAACCCGGTCTTTGCGCAACATGATCACAGTGACCATGGTAAAGAAATAAATCATGTGATGGCATGTAGAAGTGGTGTAAATTATATTGAAAACCTGCCTGCGCCAAAACTTATGAGTGGTGTGGGGTCTTCAACATTAAAAATAAAAACTTCGTCAGAACTGGCGCAAAAATATTTTAGCCAAGGCGTTAGTCAGTTGCACTGTTTCTGGGACTTTGAGGCCTATAGATCCTTTAAGGAGGCTATTCGAATTGACTCTACTGCAGTGATGCCTTATTGGGGTATTCTTCACACAATTTTATTTATCGATAATGAAGAGTTTGATGCAGAAAAAGAAAAGGCTACAGAAAAGCTTAAAGCGCTAAGTGAAACTGCGGAAGGATATGAAGCAATTTATAGCAAAGGAATTTTAGATTTTGTTGAAACTGAAAATCCGGAAGGGTATTTAAAACAGTTAGAAAATATCGTACATCAATATCCTGATGATGTAGATGCAAAACTTTTCTTGGCATTGTTTAATATGTCTGGATACGATGAGCACATGGACCCTAAGAAAGGAACCATTTATAGTGAATATTTATTGCGAGATCTTCTTATTTCGAACCCAGAAAATCATGGGGTGCATCATTACTGGATTCACCAAATGGAAAACTGTTGCCCTGAAGAAGCCATTGCGAGCGCAGATAAGTTGGCAGCTTTAGCACCAGAATCAGGTCACATTGTTCATATGCCAGGACATATATATTATAAATTGGGCGATTACAAAAAGGCACATGATCAATTCATTATGGCTATGAAAGTAGACTCCACCTATATGGCCGATCAAAATATTAAAGAGATTGATAATTGGAATTACATACATAACCTTAATTATTTGTTAGCCAATTGCGCGCAAGACGGTCGCTATAAAGAGGGACTTTACTACGCAAAAAAACTTGAAAAAATGGTTGCCGTTGCAGACAGGGTTGACATGCACCGCGGAGCCTACTTTTATCAAGGAATAATTACCCCTCCAATTATGGAGATGCGTTTTGGTTTTTGGGACAAAGCGGTTGAAAAATTTGAAGCAATAACAGACAAAGACACCTTGTATGGAAGGGCCGCGATGGATTATAAAACAGCGCTCACTCTTTTTTCTTCAGGAATGCAAGCTTTAGCAAAGAATGATGTTAGCACAGCCAAAATAAAATTAGACCAACTAGACGCATTATTTTGGAGAAACTCCATATTGGAAGAGGACAAAGAAAAGTTAAATGAATTTCAATTGAAAACACTGCGCGTTACTTCAGTTGAATTAGAAGGGAATATTCTGGTTGCTGAAAACGACTATGAAAAAGGGATCCCTACGCTCGAAAAAGCTGTTAAAATGGAGAAAGATTTAGGCTATTCAGAACCTCCATATTATCCAAGGCCGACCTTATTAAGTTTAGCTGCTGCGTACATTAAAAAAGGGGAGTTTGAAAAAGCGGAATCTTGTTACGAAAAAATACTTGACAAACACCCTAATAGTGCTATAGCCTATTGGGGCCAAATGAAGCTTTACAAAGCACAGAAACAACAGGATAAATACGAAGGGATTAAGTCAAAATTTGATGCTATAACCCAATATGGTGATAAAGCTGTTTTTAAATAGAATGAACTACAAGCCTATCATAGCTAAAATCAAAAGTATGAAAAAAATGATTCCATTCATTTTAATTCTTTTTATCTCTGCATCTTGTAAAAAAGAATTTGATGAATCAGAAGCGAAAAAGAAGATTTTAGAATTGCATGATGCCCAAAGGGATTATCATTTTAATAAAGATTCAATTTCATTTGCAAACCAGTTTTCTGATAATTTTATAGCTGTAAATAAAGGAATGATTAGTATTCCTACAAAAGAAGAAACGATTTCTCGGTACAATAACTATTTCTCATCAGTAGTATTTATTAAATGGGATGATGTAGCTGAACCCATAATTAAGTTTTCAGACGATGGAAGTATGGCTTATACAATAGTTGATAAAATTGTGACTTTAACTTATAAAGATCAAATGGGAGATACTGTTCAAGAAAACACACATTTTGCTTGGACGGCAATCTATAAAAAATACGGTGAGCAATGGAAAATTGATTGTATTACCTCAACTGAAAAACCAGCAGCTAATACTAAAAACGAAGGACTATAATCTATATAGTTTATTTACCATCACTGTTGCGAGTGTTTTATTGCCCCCCGCTCCCACGCGATTGTATCGCATGGCAATCCAAAATTAGTAGTATTCCAAACTATCATTCAAAATACTGAAAAACTACCACATCCTGTAGCAGTCCATTTCTCCAGCATAATCCGTAGCACTGCTATATATTTCTAAACAGCTGTGTGTCAAAACGGCAACGTTGAGATGTTACAGCCATCTCTTCAAATAAAAAAAATAGCTAAAACGTAGGTTGCAAGTTTATGGTAATGGTTACGGTACTGCAAGATTTAAGTTCTTGGTTTTAAGACAGTATTGGCAATGTTTTAGTATTAGAGCCGTATACTGTCAATGTACATTTAAAAACCATAAATATGGGAATTATTGAAGATAGATTGAAATTTAGAAGAACAACAGAACAGACTAATCCAACAAATCCAACTGGAAATGTTAACCAACTAACCAACCACTTTGCGATTGATAAAACAACAATAAAAAAACAACAAAACAAAAAATGATTATTGCTTAAACTTTTAGAGAGTAACCAACAGAAGGCAACACAAAGCACATTAGCTGCACACGGTAATCTTTAGCTCACCAAAAAAGTTCAAAAAAGAAACGTCAAACAAAATGCCTTACAGGCTTAAAATAGAATTTATTAAAAGCAAGCTTACTTTAAAGCTGCTTTAATTTTTTGAAACATATAGACAATGGAATCTCAAAATAAAATTATTGAAAATATCCGATTGACCACCTTAAAAATTCATGAGGAGTATCCAGAATTGATTGATGATATGACCGAAGTATCCAAAACATTTCTATCGGACACGAAAAATGGAACAAACAACAAAAAACTAAAGGGGTATTTAGACTCCTTAGATGGCATCATAGAAACTTATAAAAAAGAACAATAAAAAACGATTCTAAAATGACAATACAAATAAATACAGATAAGACTATTTCTGGAGAAAAAAGAACGGAAGATTTTTTTACTTCTCAAATTGAGGAAGCCTTACAGCGGTTTGAATCTCATATTACTAGAGTAGAGGTTCACTTAAAAGATGAAAATGGAAAAAAGGATGGATTTAATGCTATTTCCTGTTTATTAGAAGCCAGACTTGAAGGCAGACAGCCCATCGCTGTCACTAATCAAGCAGACAGCATAGATCTCGCCTTAACAGGTGCTATTGAAAAAATAAAAACCGCTGTTGAAAGCATTCTTGGAAAGCTAGAAAAACATTAAAATTAATACAGCTAATAAGCACGGCATTCGTGTGGTCTATACGACCCAACAAGAATGCCGTTTTTTATGAACTAGTTGGTAGAAAAACTTAGTTTTGGTTTAGGCTTTTTTTAGGATGAGACAAAGACATAAAAATGAATTTAAAACAACTGTTTTCTTCCTCGTTACAGATAAAGTCCTGATTATAACCTTCAAAATCTTTAATAAACAGTTTAAAAAAATAGCATTTTTTACTATATTTGGTTTAAAACAAAGATATATTCTCCCCTTTATAACTAAAACCCAAGAACGGTTTGTGTTCTTGGGTTTTTATATACTACATAAAATTCTTTTACATACGCCTATTGCCAACAAGCTGAAAAACAGAACGAACTATGGACGATTACAATTGGAAAACCTTCACAAAGAAAATTGCTGTTAAGGCAAGTATTTCAGAAATATACAACGCTTGGACCATCCCTCAGGAAATTGAAAAATGGTTTTTGAGCAAAGCTGTATTTGAGAATGCAGCGGGCAAACAAATACCAAAGGACAAAAACATTGAAAAAAATAGCAGCTATCACTGGTCTTGGTATTTGTATGATACTGTAGAATCGGGAAAGATTATAGAAGCCAATGGGATAGACCTGTTGCAATTCACTTTTGCTGGAGACTGCCTTGTAGAAGTTAAACTTACTCAAGATCAGGATGATGTACTTGTGGAATTAACACAAAGTAATATTCCAACAGATAACCAATCAAAAAGAGGAATTAGGCTGGGCTGCGATTCCGGATGGTCGTTTTTCCTTGTCAACTTAAAAGCAGTGTATGAAGGTGGTATTGATTTGCGGAACAAGAATACGGCCTTAAAAGGAATGTTGAATAATTGAAAAAAGCAGCTACCCACTTCTTGAATCTTCTAATGCCTTAAACCAAAATCCAATGAATCAAATTACTTATAAACCTATTTGTTCTGTACAGGTTTTTCATTCCTATTTTGAGAACACCCTTATGCGTGGTTTAAATTTTACTCCCGCTGGTCATTTTAAAGAGATTATTGGGCAAATGGGCATCGTGCTAAAACAGACAGCAAATGGCTTTCAATTATTTGCCCCTACAGATGAAACTGTTTCTTCCTATTTAACGCAACTTAACAACACCTTCGGTATCACGGCCTTTGATTTTGATATTACTGTTCAAGACCCCTTGTTTTATAATTACACAGACCTTCCCTTAGACAGGATGGTTTCCTTGTCTTTTTCTAGCGCAGACACCCAAAATGAAACCGTTGGAAACCAAACAATACTCCATCCAAGCTTGAATGAAAGGGAGGATAGTAACCTTCTTGGCAAATTACATATCGCCTTTGATGATATACTGGCTTTAGCAACCAATGATGCCCCAATTCCCTTTGTTATTTCGTTTACCGTAAGAGCCACACAGTGGTACTATTATTTCATCAATACTAATTCACAGCCTCTAGATGGTTTACGAATAGCCAGTGATGCTGGGATTCAATTCAGCGATCCTATTGATGCTGTTTTGCCAAATGGAACAAAAGCACTTTTAATGACAAGTAATGTATTAATTCCGTTGTCTAATTATGGTAAGTATAGGTTCGATTTGCTAAATAATGATAAGATTATAATAAAAGGACTGCCAACTGCATCTCCAAGTCAAATAGGAATAGATAAAAGCGATGGTTCGCAATGGGCAACGTCAAGTATGTATGTTTATATATAGTTGAACTAAAAATGGGAGCCACAAGCTGAAAACAATTTACTAATAAAAACCTAGGCAACTATTTGCAGCGGTTTTGCGTCTTTATAATTAGAGACACTCAAAATTGAACTGCGTTATGTTGGAAAACCAAAAAGTAAACATCAAAATAAAACTTGCTGCCTTATGGGCCTCCGTAACCTTCTGCTACTTATATGGAGACTATTTTGAACTGTACACCCCAGGGAAAATAAATGGTTTACTTACGGGTGAAAATATATTGGACAGTCCCACCAAATTATTGATAGCAACCCTAATTTTAGCGATTCCCTCGGTAATGGTTGCGGCATCTGTTCTCCTCAAACCAAGCTTGAATAGAATCCTCAATATAGTATTTGGGATATTATTTACGTTAATGATGCTCTTTATAGGAATTAACTCAATGACCGAGTGGTATGGCTTTTATGCTTTTATGGCATTTTTAGAAAGTATCCTTACTTTTTTAATTGTTTGGAATGCCTTTAAGTGGCCAAAAAATCAAGATGCATCAGTATGAAATCAAGAAATAAGAAAGCTAGGGTAGCGGGGTTGTTATATTTACTGCTAGTGATAACCGGAATGATTTATCTTGTGTACATTCCTTCTCAATTAATAGGCGAGAGCGCAACAACAACAGTAGCTAACATACGAAATTCTGAATGGTTGTTTCGACTGGAAATTATAGTTGGTATCATCTCTTCTGTCATTTTTATATTTTTACCCTTGGCTTTGTACAGACTTTTACACGAAGTAAATAAAACCCACGCAAGCCTAATGGTGTTATTTGCTTTACTAAGCGTACCTATTTCTTTTGTAAACTTTCTAAACAAATTTTCAGTTTTAACCCTTATTACGAAACCAGAATATTTAGAAAAACTTGGAGAAAGCAACCTTCAAACCCAAGTGATGTTACAGCTTGAAAATTATAGCACTGGACTAACAGTTTTACAAGTATTTTGGGGTCTTTGGTTGTTCCCGTTTGGCTATTTAGTGTATAAATCAGGGTTCCTTCCAAAGCTCCTTGGTATTTTTTTAATGGCGGGTTGCTTTGGGTATTTAATAAACTTTTTTGGAGGTTTTCTATATTCAGGTTTCCACACAACGATTTTATCTGACATAACGGGAATGCCAGCACCCCTTGGTGAAATTGGAATCTGTTTGTGGCTTTTAATAATGGGAACTAATAAACTGAGCTTTGGAAAAACAGCAGTAGCAAAGACCTGAGGTAAAAAACAACTGTTGTCTTCATTAATTTTCAACCCCCAGCTAGCGCTCCTCCACTAAGCTTGTAACTATTTCAAATAAAATAGTTGTTCGTTCACTTGTCAATACTTGAATGGCAACGCAGATTTGTTTACGCACCTGACTATATAAAGCAATAAGAAGGGCAAATTCATTTAGAATTTTAATCTTCTTTTTTTATAATTTATAATTATTATTTAATGATGAATAGGGCATAATTTTTGATTGTATCGAGCTCATTACCAGAAAATTAAATAATTTAAACCTTAGAAATTATGAAAACAAAAATCATTACAATAGCCCTAGTTGCTATTACAAGTATCTCGAGTCATTTAGTTGCACAAGAAGTAGCTGCAAAATCGGCAGGATATGACTTAAAAAAAAATGTTAAGTGCCGAGTAAACCCCACAGAAACGGGATTTTCTATTATGTTTGAATATGATGCAAAAGCACCAATAGATGTTACGGTTAATCAGGCATCAGGAAAGAAAGGTTACGATTACTATAAAGCAATGTCAGAATACAGTGTAAATTCTTTAGATAATTCTGTTACGGAAGTAAAAAGCCCAAGAGATGCGACGAGTGGAATGGCAACGGGAAAAAGAATGCATGAACCAGTTCGCATAGAAAAAAAAATAGACAAAAGTACACCTCTGTTGGCTAAAGAAGTATCAAGTAATATAACAAATGAAGATTCATGGACAGTAGGACGATCTGATGGTGGTGTAGGAAAAGTTAGTATGCAAGATATAAGTTTTACAAAAAGATGTGCTGGTAATACAACAGTATTTTCGGTTGAAGATGGTGATTGTGTAATACCAACAGGGGATTGCCCAAACGGAGACTGTAAATTGAAGATAGAGTGGACTTGGAATGATGGTTCAGTTAGTCAAGAATCAGTTGCTGGCAGTAGTAATTCGGTTGATTTTTTATTAAAAATAGAGGACGGAGTTTGTACCGCAATGGCAATTAACGAAAAAGGATTGCCAGGTGATAAACCTAGAAAAACCAAAACCAAAAATTAAAAGCAAAACAGGAAGTTCTTTACTTCCTGTTTTCTTTTACAACAGAATCTAAAACTATAAAATATCAGTTTCTGTAAGTTGGGAATGGGTTTGATTTTAGCACAAATTGTTGCAGAGACTCATGGTGGAGATATAAACCATGTAAGCGATAAAAAAACGGGTACTACGAATAGAATTACTTTAATCAAACACTTCAACGAGCCAGGAAAGAAGCGTGCAAAACTATCTTTTGTAGTAGTAAACATTTAGTTTATAAAAATACCCTCGAGCATCACCAGTGTAATCTGTAATTGTTAAAATCTTAGAAAAAGATAAGTTAAATGCCTAACTATTATTACTATATTTGGTTTGATGCTTAGCACTTTATTCAATAATTTAATTTGAAACCCACGAACAGTTTATGTGTTCTTGGGTTTTATATTTTTGAAAGCATAATTATAAAAAACTAAAGCTTGGATTTATAGACATATGTATTATTAAAGATTGTAAAAATGGGAAATGAAAAGAACTGGCCAGTTTTAAATTTTGCAGAAATGCAAGACACCATTGAAACACTGCACCAATGGATTCAAATTGTTGGAAAAATACGTTTAAAGACGATGCCGTGGCAAAATCATTCTTGGCATACCACGCTTTATATAACCCCCACAGGCTATTCAACCAATGCAATTTCCTTTGAAGGGCGAATATTCCAAATAGATTTTAACTTTAAAACGCATAAACTGCTTATTCAATGTTCCAATGCCGAAACGGTGACGATGGACTTAAAACCCAGAACTGTGGCAAGTTTTTATGAAGAGCTTTTTGAAAAGTTAGCAAGCATTGGACTAGCAATTAGAATTCACGCAAGTCCAAATGAAATGGAGCCAGCAATTCCATTCGCAGAGAACGTGATTAACAAGGCCTACAATCCAGAGGTGGCGAATGCACTTTGGAGAGCTATGGTTAAAGTGAATGCCGTTTTTCTTGAATTCAGAAGTGAGTTTATAGGAAAGGCGAGTCCGGTACACCTATTTTGGGGCGCATTTGACTTGGCTGTTACTCGATTTTCAGGAAAACCCGCGCCGCTTCATCAAGGCGGCATGCCCAATATGCCTTTGGACGTAATGCAGGAAGCTTACTCACAAGAGGTCTGCAGTGCCGGGTTTTGGCCTGGCTCTAAAGATTCGCCTATCCCTGTTTTTTATGCCTATGCATACCCCAGTGATGCGCGTTTTGGAGAGCAGAAGGTTTTGCCGAAAGAGGCATTCTACAGCCCCGAAATGGGGGAGTTTTTCTTAAAATATGAAGATGTACAAACCTCAGATAATCCAGAAAAAAACTTGCACGACTTTTTACAAACAACTTATATAGCAGCAACCAAAACTTCTAAATGGGATAGAACTAGCTTAGAAAAGATGTAGAATACAATACCTTATCTTTTAGCTTACAACTTATTAATAATACCCTAATTTTAAATTTTTATAGAAACATTTTATTTTATGTCAATAAACTATTCATTTGGTCTTCCACTCAAACACAACTTTGCAGAATACGTATACTATCAAGGATTATTTCTCCCCCATGAAATAGATAACATACTAAGCTTTTGGGATGATGACAAAACAATAAAAGCAACTGTAGCTGGAGAAAGTGAGTATAGAGATGAGTTAAGGAAAAGTTCTGTAATGTTTATTGAAAACAGCAAAGACAATGATTGGATTTATAATAAGCTGGCAGGGCTTGCTGTTAATTGTAATAATGAAAGATATTGGTTTGATTTATTGGGCTTTCACCAGGAGTTGCAGCTTACAAGATATTCAACAGGCGATTTTTTTGAATGGCACTTAGATTTCGGTGCGGGAGAAATTTCAGCGCGTAAGCTAAGTATGACCATTCAGTTATCAGATCCAAATGATTATGAAGGAGGAGATTTACAGTTTATGATTAATCAGAACATAGTAAATGCCCCAAGAGAGAAGGGGACTGTAATAATTTTCCCATCATTTATTATGCATCGGGTTACCCCTATAACCAAGGGAACACGGCAATCAATTGTTGGTTGGGTTTCAGGCCCACCTTATAGATAATGTACTGCATGTTGTTTTGGAAAAGTAATACTAAAAACTTATAGAAAAAATGATTTTTAGAAAAGCATTAGCGGCGGACATAAAGAAAATTCAAATAGTAAGAAATGCTGTAACCGAAAATACACTGTCTAACCCTGCTTTAGTTACAGACGAGGATTGTTTGGAGTTTATAACAAAAAGAGGAAAAGGATGGGTATGTGAAATAGACACTAAGATAGTTGGCTTTTCGATAGTGGACTTACAAGAAAACAATATTTGGGCGCTATTTGTACATCCAAGCTATGACAAACAGGGAATAGGAAAACAATTGCAAAAGCTTATGCTGGATTGGTATTTTAAACAAACCAAAATGAATGTTTGGCTGGGAACTGCTCCCAATACAAGAGCTGAAAGTTTTTACAGGAAAACGGGTTGGAAAGAAATTGGAACACACGGAAAGGGCGAAGTTAAATTTGAAATGACTTATGAGAATTGGAAATGATGCGTTGTCTTCATTGTGAGCGCAGGTAGCACTCTCCTGCTTCAAACCCTCATTGCAAAAGCAGCGAGGCAATCTCATGAACCAACTCGTCATTGCGAGCGTAGCGTTGCAATCTCTGGAAGCTATTTGCCATCATGATTAAAACTACACCACGGCAGATTGCTTCACTTCGACTGCGCTCAGTACAAGGCAGTCGTGCCTCCTTCGCAATGACGAGGTTTTAGGCAGATTTATTAAGTTTATATTCGATTTGCTTCCTTTCGACTTTACTCATTACGGGCAGTCTCTTCTTTGGTTGTTCTTTCGCAATGACTTTGCAAATTAATTACTTTGAACATTCAAAGGGAATCCAACGCAATTAACTACCTTTCGGCTATGATAGAGCTATTAAAACGGCTGTTTATTTAGACCGTTGTGTGGTAATTGTTTAATAGAAATTTTAGTAAAGAAAAGTATAAAATGTGGTGGCAATATATATTAGTTTTTTTAGGTGCACTACTATTTGATATAGTCCCTTTTCCTTTCCCACCAGCATTTACAATAATGATGTTTTTTCAGATCATTTTTGAATTGAATGTGTGGTTAGTAATTATAATAGGAGTTGTTGGCTCGGTCTTGGGTAGATACATTTTGCTTTTATATGCTCCATTATTAGCAACTAAGTATTTAAAAGAATCAAAAAATAACGACATTCAGTTTCTTGGCGATAAAATGAGAGAAAATAAATGGAAGGGACAAGCGATTGTTCTTGCGTATTCCTTATTGCCACTTCCCACCACACCACTTTTTTTAGGGGCGGGCATTTCCAGAATAAAACCCATTTATATTATACCTGCATTTATCATAGGTAAATTTACGAGTGATAGTATTGCATTACATCTTGGTAAATACGCCTCAGAAAACATTGAAAGTATAATAGAGAATACATTTTCTTGGGAATCAATTGCAAGTTTAATATTAAGCTTAGTGCTTCTTTTCTGCCTTTTCTTTATAGACTGGCGAAAATTGATCCAAACAAAGAGGTTGGTGATAAACTATAAAATATTGAAGTAGAAGCATTATTCTAAATCATAGGACGCAATGTCGAGATAGAATAGCTGATTTACCAAAGAGTGTACGGAGGTTTTGTGAATTAACCAAACAGAAAACTCGGACCACAGCGCCAAGTTCCTGACATATTTATCCCTTTCCACCAAAACCCTGACTATCTTTGCCGAAAATTTTACTATGCCCAATACCTTTTCCTCTTTAGGAATCAACCCTTCATTACAGCAAAGTTTAGCAGAGTTAAACATTGTAGTGCCCACAGACATTCAACAAAAAACAATTCCACTCATTTTGACCGAAACTAAGGATGTAGTGGCCTTGGCAAAAACTGGGAGCGGGAAAACGGCAGCCTTTGGATTGCCATTGTTACAACTTATAGATCCTAAGAATACCAATATTAAAGCCATCATCCTGGCACCTACGCGAGAACTTGGTCAGCAAATACACGCCAATTTAGAGGCCTTCGCCACGCACAGTCCCGAAATACGTATTGCCTCCCTTTGTGGCGGTATCCCTATAAAACCGCAGATAGAGCGTTTAAAAAATGCCACCCACATAGTGGTGGCAACACCTGGACGTTTGGTAGATTTAATAAAGCGGAATGCCATTGATCTTAAAAATGTAGCCTATTTGGTTCTGGACGAGGCAGATGAAATGGTTACTGCCCTAAAAACCGATTTGGACAACATTATTGCTGAAATTCCAAAAGGCAGAAGAACGCTTCTGTTTACCGCTACAATGCCCGGAACCATCAAGCAATTGGTTCAAAACTATATGAGCAAGCACGTGCTACACATAGAAGCCAATATGGAAACGATGGGCCATCAGGGCATAGACCATCGATTTATGGTGGTGGAACCCATTGAAAAGCTAGAGGTATTGCTACACTTTTTAAGTTCTAAGGAAGGGGAGCGGGGTATTATTTTCTGTAAAACAAAAGCTGCGGTCAATAAACTGGCAAAGAATCTAGCCATTAATAAATTCTCTTCTGGCGCCATTCACGGGAGTCTTACCCAAGCCATCCGCGATCGGGTGATGGGTCAGTTTAGGGAAGGAAATATAGACATACTTGTAGCCACAGACCTTGCCGCGCGGGGACTGGATGTTAAGGAAATCAGTTATGTAATCAATTATCACTTGCCAGATACTTATGAAACGTATGTTCACCGAAGCGGTCGGACGGCTAGGGCAGGAGCAGCAGGACTTTCGGTAACGATACTCCAGCAAGAGGAGGTTTTTGAAATCCCAGAGTTTGAAGAAGAACTAGGGATCGTTTTTACGGAAATGAAAAAGCCAGACGCCCAAAGCACAGAGGAAAGCAATACATTTTTATGGGCAAAAAAAATCTTTAAAACAAAACCCAACCGAACCATTTCAGCGGAATTTAAGGAAAAAATTAGCACAGTATTCCATCATTTGACTAAGGAAGAGTTGGTGGATAAGATATTGGCACATCAACTTGCGCAAACATCTATTATTCCTCCAAAAGCAGAAACACCCGCAAAGCCAACAAAGAAAAAGAAGAAACAGAAATAATGGCAAACGAAATAAAGGACCAACAGGATATTCTTGCAAAACTCAACATTGCGGCCTTAAACCCTATGCAGGAGGAGGCTATTGCCGTAATTGAAAAGACAGCAAACACCATCTTGTTATCACCAACTGGCACTGGGAAAACATTGGCTTTTCTGTTGCCCATAATTAAAAGTTTAAATATAGATAACCACGAGGTACAAGCTTTGATTGTTGTTCCCACGCGTGAACTTGCCATACAGATTGAACAAGTAGTTCGGAATATGGGGTCCGGCTTTAAGGTTAATGCAGTTTATGGCGGTAGGGCCAAGAGCAAGGACAAGATAGAATTGAAGCATACCCCTGCTATTTTAGTAGGTACACCTGGGAGAATCTTAGATCACTTTGACGATGACCGTTTTTCAAAAGCGAGTATCAATACCTTGGTGTTGGATGAATATGACAAGTCGCTAGAGATAGGTTTTGAAAGCGAAATGAGTGAAATATTGAGTGAACTTTCTGGTGTAAGTAAACGCATATTAACATCTGCCACACAGGGAGTTGGAATCCCTAAGTTTGTAAAATTAGACAAACCAACGGTACTAGATTATTTATCGGAAAAGACAGATCCAAAACTTGCCATCAAAACGATAATTTCACCAGATAAAGACAAATTGGAGACCTTACTGAAACTTGTGCTTTACCTTGGTAATCAACCTGGAATAATCTTTTGCAACTTTAGGGATAGTATTGAAATTGTGAGTGATTTTCTAAATAAAAACAAGATAAGCCACGCGTGTTTTTCGGGCGGAATGGAGCAAAAAGACAGGGAACGGGCGCTTATAAAATTCAGAAATGGCACCAGCCAGATATTGGTGGCCACCGATCTTGCGGCTAGAGGGATTGACATTCCCGAATTAAAATTTATTATCCATTACGAGCTGCCCCATTCGGCAGTAGAATTTACGCATAGAAACGGCAGAACGGCTAGGGTTAATGAAAAAGGTACCGCCTATGTGCTAAAGTGGAAAAACCAGCTATTGCCTGAATTTATTGAAAAAACAGAACCGATAGAAATTCCTCAAGCATCGCCATTAGTGCCACAATACTGGGAAACGCTCTTCATTTCGGGAGGGAGGAAAGACAAAATCTCAAAAGGCGATATTGCGGGGCTATTCATCAAACAGGGAAACATAACCAATGAACAATTGGGCGCTATAGAACTAAAACAGGATTGTGCCTTTGTTGCAGTACCGCTAGCTCTTGCCAATCAATTGGTAGTTAAACTGAACAACAGTCGCCTTAAAAAGAAGAAGGTTCGGATTTATATCCTTTAATTATTAACTGTCATTGCGAGGTCGATAGGCCGCGGCAATCTCATGAAACTTTTAGTACCAGATTGGAATTCTGCCACGGCAGGTTGCTTCAATTGGACTGCGCGTAATACAGGCAGTTGCGTCTTTCTGAACAATGACGTTTTTGATTATAAATTTGTAAATCAATCCTTTAACATATAAAATGGAGATGCCCCGTTATTTTAGTCTACTTTTACAGAAATCAATGATTTAGTCAGCTTATCTTTTTTTAATCTCCATCGAATTTTAATTAATCCTTCGCTTTCTACTATACTTTAACAGTCGTAGTGCATCAGGCGTTTTATGGTAAAACCAATAGGATTAACAACAATAGTTATCTTCAAAAAGTTTTCTTCATAATAAATTCGCTAAACACTGCGCCATTCTTTAACCAATGATAAAACCCCTTGTTTTTGAGGGATATTCTTGGTTTCGGCATGTTAGCAAATAAACTCATGAGTAACAGCGTACATAATCCAAAATTTTCGAGAAAAAAAAATGCCACTTTTTCTAAGACATTGCGGAGTAGGGTAAATGCCTATTTTAAAACAAATGACATCAGTAGGAACGCCAATGCAAACATGGTGACGAAAACTGTGGTTATGCTTTCTTTCTTTTTTGTCCCAATCATTCTGTTATCTACGGGTTTAATTACATCGGTATGGGCCCTTTTTACAGCCTATTTAATAGCTGGCCTTGGCATGTCTGGTATAGGAATGGGCATTATGCACGATGCTATTCACGGGTCTTATTCCAGAAATAAAAAAGTAAATACCATTTTGGGGTACACCTTTAATCTTATAGGTGCTAATGATGCGGTATGGAAAGTACAGCACAATGTATTGCACCACAGCTTTACAAACATAGAGCATGCAGATGATGATATTAATGCACCGTTCTTTTTAAGGTTTTCGCCCCACGCAAAACACTATTGGCTCCACCGTTTTCAGCATATTTATATATGGTTTTTTTACGGGATATCTACCATATCGTGGATTACCACAAAAGATTTTGTGCGCCTTACACGCTATAAAAATATGGGGTTCTTCAATAAAAAACACGAATTCAAAAAAGTGTTAAGCTCTATGATAGGCTGGAAGCTACTTTATTATACTTACGCATTGGTGTTGCCATTGATTATGGTACCGCAGGCTTGGTGGATTATATTGCTAGCCTTTTTTAGTATGCATTTTGTAACAGGGCTTTTGGTGAGTACCGTTTTTCAAGTAGCCCATATTATGCCTGAAAATGAATTTCCACTTCCCAATAAAGAAGGGGATATGAGTGACGACTGGTACAGCCACCAATTTAACACAACCACTAATTTTTCACCCAAAAGTAAATTTTTATCATGGATGATAGGAGGGCTGAACTATCAAGTGGAACACCACATATTACCAGATGTATGCCATGTGCATTATAAAAAATTGACCAAGATTGTAGCAGAAACCGCAGAAGAATACGGTATGGAGTATCATGTTAAGAAAAACTTTGGGCTTGCAATAGTAGCCCATATTAAAATGCTCCGATTGTTAGGGCGAAAACAAACTGTTGTCAGCCAATAAAGCGAAGACAACAATTTTCTAATTAAAATGACAAAAACAATGTTAAAAAAATTTATAAATAAACTAATAAATATTAAAAAAGTAAATGTAATGAAAGAAGGTACCGTAAAATTTTTCAATGAAGCTAAAGGTTTTGGCTTTATAAAAGTAAAAGACACAGACCAAGACATTTTTGTTCACTCAACTAATCTAATTGACAACATCCGTGAAGATGATAAAGTGCAGTTTGATGTGGAGCAAGGAGAAAAAGGTCTGAGCGCTGTAAAAGTAAGATTGCTATAACAGTCTTAAAGTCAAACAGTAAAAAAACCATCTTAACGGATGGTTTTTTTTACATACTAAAAACGCATTTAAGAAAACCAACTAACAACCGGGCATATGGCTGAAAAAAAAGATTTAGACTTTACATATACCACCATTGACGAAATATTTCGTTTAAGTATGGGTGAATCTTCAGATTATAGCGGTGCAAAATATGATGGAGATTTTTCAATGTCTTTAGAAGAAGCGCAAAAAGAAAAACATAAATTCATAGCCGATAGCCTCCACATTAAAAAGGGAAGTAAAGTACTCGATATGGCTTGTGGTTGGGGACCTTTTATCAATTACATAAATACCGAGAGGGGATCCAGAAGTATAGGTTTAACCTTGTCTGAAGGACAGGCAAAAGCATGCCAAAACAATGGTATGAAGGTCTTCGTAAAAGATTGCCGTACGGTAAAACCTGAAGATTTTGGAACCTTTGACGCCATTAGCTGTATTGGTGGGTTGGAGCATTTCTGTTCAATAGAAGAATGGAAAGACGGAAAACAAGAAAAAATCTATAGTGACTTCTTTCAAACACTTTACAACTTGCTGCCCATTGGTGGCAGATTTTATATGCAGACCATGACCTTTGGCAAAAATATGATCGACTTTAAAGATATAGATGTAAATGCCGAAAAAGGATCAGCGGCGCATGTGATGGCTTTAATGATTAAACAATTTCCCGGCTCGTGGCTTCCGTATGGACCCGAAATGGTAATACGCAATGCCGAACCCCATTTTAAACTTATCTCTCAAAGTAGTGGCAGGTTAGACTATATTGAAACCATAGCCCAGTGGAGAAAAAAGTTCCGGAAGTTCAATTTCAAAAAGTATCTCTTATACCTTTCCCTGCTTCCAAAATTAATTACTGATACGGAATTTAGACATCAAGTAGCAGTTTTTAAAATAAGCCCTAATCGGGTGTGTTTTGAAAAAGAAGTAATGGAACATTACAGGCTGGTATTTGAAAAAATATAGCTAAAAAACAAAATACATTCATAATTAAAAGAGAGCCTTGTCTGCAAATGGTAAACAAGGCTCTCTTTTATGTAGATTACATTAGTAGATTGATAAACATGGGAATGGTTTAACTTAAGGAAAGCAGTAATTAACATTAAAGGGATTTCGAAAACCTACCTTACGCCTGTGACAATTATTCACACTCATTTAAACCTATACATATGAAAATCAAAAATGTATTACCTGCCTTTGCATTAGCATTGGTTACATTATTTACAGCCTGTTCAGAAGATGAAACTACTGAAACAAATATTCCTCCAACAATAAATTCTACCCATCCGGCAAGCAATGCCATTGAGGTGCCCCGTAATCAAGTTATTACAATAGAGTTTAACGAAGCTATGGATCCTACAACTATCAATGCCACATCTTTTAGTTTAACGGACGGTGATAATAGTATAACTGGAGATGTTAGTTTTTCAGGTACAACCGCAAGTTTCACACCTACAGCTAATTTGAATCCTTTATCAAATTATACGGCAATGTTAACAACAGATGCTAAAGATTTAGGAGGAAAAGCAATTGAAACAGAACAAGTATGGAGTTTTACTACTGGTACTTCAACTGAAGCAGATGTCATTGCACCAACCGTCTTATCAACCGATCCGGAAGCTAATGAGATTGACGTTGCAAGAAATAAAGTTATCTCTGTAAACTTCAGTGAAGCAATGGATTCCTCCACTATAAATGCTTCAACTTTTTCAGTAAAACAAGCAGACCTTCAATTAGAGGGAACTGTTTCCTATTCAGGAACTACTGCAAAGTTTATTTCAGAAACACTTTTAGGTCCTGATACTAGCTACACGGTAACAATAGCTACTGGAGTAACAGACGTAGCCGGAAATGCGCTTGAAGCTAACACCGAATTGAGCTTTACAACGAGAGCCAGCGAACCCGGTTTAGGAATTGTTGATCTTGGCGACGCAGGAAATTATGTAATTCTAGCGAAAACAGCTATCAATAACGTTCCGACTTCTGCTGTTACAGGTAACTTAGGCTTAAGCCCTGCAGCCACATCGTATATCACCGGATTGGCCTTAACAGATTATACCGGTTACGCTACATCTGCTCAGGTAACGGGAAAAATATATGCAGCAGATATGGCAGCACCAACCCCGATAAAATTAACCACAGCGGTTGAAAATATGATTACGGCATACAATGATGCAGCGGGACGTCCTACGCCTGACTTTGTAGAACTTGGGGCAGGAAATATCGGTGGATTAACATTAACTACAGGTCTTTACAAATGGACTAATACTGTAATAATGCCTACTGATGTAACTATTTCGGGAACAGCAGATGATGTATGGATTTTCCAAATTGCTGGAGATCTAAATATGAGTTCTGCCGTAAACATAACTTTAGAAGGAGGGGCAAAAGCTTCGAACATTTTCTGGCAAGTAGGCGGGGAAGCAACCCTTGGAACTACTGCGCATTTTGAAGGTGTTATCCTGTCAATGACTGGTATTACATTACAAACAGGAGCTTCTTTAAACGGAAGAGCCTTAGCGCAAACTGCAGTAATCCTTGACGGAAATACTGTGGTTCAACCGCAATAAAGCATAGTATAAATAATAGCAAAGGAGGTATCTGTAAGGGATACCTCCTTTTTTTTACTTTTTTAGCACTTTGCGTTAATTAAAAGTATTATAATATAATTTGATTCGTTAGGATGTTTTTCGCAAACGCTTCACAAAAAAAGTCATATAGTGCTGTATAAGCAAGCTTAAATTCATGATCCTTTGCAACGGTTTTTTGTTTTAAATAGATTTAAAACGCTGGGCGCAAACATAACACATGAATATTATGATTATAAAATTACTTTTTCCTCATAATTAAACACTACTTTCGCGGCCGCTAAAGAAATAAGCTAATGAAACGCATCAACGAATACAAAAAACTCTTTGGGGTTGAAAAGGAAATAGAGCTAAAAGCACTAAAAACCAGTTACCGCAATTTGGTAAAAGAGTGGCATCCAGACAAGTTCCAAGATGGAGATGCGTTGCGTGAAGAAGCTGAAATAAACAGCCGTAAGATTATAGATGGCTATCACTTTCTGGTAAGCGTTGCCCCAGAAACCAAAGCTGCAAACCTTGAAGAATACACAGAAACTATCACTAATTCTGGCATTGCAGATTTTCAGCATAAAGGAATGCTCTTGGAGATTACCTATTTGGATGGCAATACCTACGAATACTTCGGAGTTACTAGACAGATATATATAAAAATGGTAAACAGCGATAAACTGAACCGTTTTGCAAAGCGTACTATTTATCCAAATTACCTTTATAGAAAATCTAAACGCACTATGGAGAATGCTTAAAAAGCATATCCACTGCAACCCAAAACCGAACCTATTAGGTACTTAAGGTTAAACCAATCGTTTAGGAAACAAAAAAAATCAAAAACTTTTCCCAAAACATATTTAACCCTAAAATATATTGTCATAGATTTGTCCCTATAATTATGAAACAATTTCGCTCAAATAATATTTGTAAGATGCACGGAGAAACTTCCGGGGTATAGGGCGATTATATATAAAATATAAAAAGCGTTCCTCCCCAAAGAGGAACGCTTTTTTTGTTTAAGAAATATTTGAAAATGAAAAATACAACACACTCCATTTATTTTAATTGCAGTATGCATAAGCGTATTCGCAAGCATATACCCATACCTCAAAGTGAATGATAAAACCATACTAATCGTTTTAAAGTCCCTTTGATAAATACAAAATCAAAGGGATTTTTTTTATAATACAATCAAGATGAAAAGAGTTTTCGCCATCAAGTTAGAAAAGCAAATTGTGCTCACCGAGCTAAAAAGCTATACCTATGTGTTTCTGGGTTCCTTGTTATTATCCGTTGCCTATGCCTTGCTTATTATTCCCCACCACATCGTACCTGGGGGTATTTTGGGTTTGAGTATTGTTATCAAGGAACTTACGAGCTTTTCTGTAGGTTGGATTGCGCTGTTAATCAATATTCCTTTGTTGCTTTGGGGTACAAGGGTCTTGGGAGCTAAAACAGGGGTGAAGACTTTGTTCTCTATGATCTTGGTTTCCTTCTATATAGACCTTATAACCTCCATAACTGGAGGAAAGGTGTTTATCAACGATGTGTTGATGTCTTCTGTATTTGGGGGTGTAATCATAGGTGTGGCGGTATCTATAGTGATGAATGCAGGTGCTACCACAGGCGGAAACGACATTTTGGTGCGTATTCTTTCCACTAAAATAAGATTGCCTTACAACCAGCTTATCTTGATTGTGGATGGTGTTGTAATCCTTTTAGGAACGGTTGTTTTTGCAGATTTCACGATGGCAGCTTATAGTATTGTTGCAATTGTTGCAATCAGTAAAACTATTGAATATTTTATGAAGAAATCTGTTCAAAATAAAATCATTTTGGTGTTTTCAAGCAAAAACCTCTTGATACAGGAAGAGATTCTGCTAAACAAGAAAAGCACTGATGGTATCTTAAAGCTGATTCACCACGATAGTAATGAAAAGATGATTTTGGTAACCCGCAATACCAAGAAGCTAGAAGTAGTGAAAAACATAATCTATAAAATTGATCCCAATGCAAATATTACCGTATTGGAGTCAAACAATGTTATGGCTTAATATTTTATGAATCAATACCACAGATAAAAGCTTTGGATGGACACTAAATGTGTTTCTCCAAAGCTTTCTTTATGTTGTTTCTTTAATTTTATTGTAGCCATCCATTTCGTGCAGCTCCTTTGCTATAGAAATATTCAAAAATAGCAATGGCAATAACAATAAGAGGCATAATCAGTGATTGAGGTCCCATAACACCTACGGAATCCATGCCAAAAATCCAGTATCCCATTTGTATTAAAATGGCCAATAAAGAAATTCCGAAGATAGCGACGGCCATTTTCTTGCGCATCAGTAACAGGATACTTGCCAATAGTCCACCAAATACGGCGATTCCATAGACATAAATCCCCCATGATGGCGCACTGTTTATTAGTTCAAGTTCTTCGGGTGGGTAGGCAGCTTTCATTTCTTCGGTCATTAAAAAGTGTTCCATTATCCAAAAAAAAACACCTATTATGTTCCATAGAAGTGCGAGAATAGCGATTATCCAAAAAGCTGTGTTTGGTTTTGTTGTTGCATTCATATTAAATTGGTTTTAAGGTTGTTGTCATAAATATAAGTAATTTTATCTATTCTATCAATTACTAATTATTCATTACTAATTGTACATTGTATCTTTACTATCCAAAAAAACTAATGATGAACCCAACTATTCCCAAACCTGCTTTCGATTTCTTGTTAAAACTAAAGGAGAATAACAATCGTGAATGGATGCAGGAGCATAAGAAGGAGTATTTGGCAAATGAAAAGGTGCTGAAGGAGTTTTATGCTGCTGTAGAAAAGGGGTTGAATGTTACCGATGAAATAGCCACCACAAAAGTATTTAGAATCAATCGTGATATCCGTTTCAGCAATGACAAAACACCTTATAACTTTCATAGAAGCGTGAGTTTTAGTAGGGCGGGAGCACAACGGCGTGGCGGATATTACCTGCGGTTGGAACCTGGAAATAGTTATATGGCAGGAGGTTTTTTTGATCCAAATCCAGCCGATCTTTTAAGGATACGGAAAGAATTTGAAATGGATAGTTCTGAAATACGGGAGATTTTGGCCCAAAAGGACTTCAAAAAAGCCTTTGGAAATTTCAACCAGGAATACGCTGTAAAGACAGCTCCCAAGGGTTTCAGTAAAGAAGATGAAAATATAGATTTAATTAGGCTTAAAAGCTTCTTTGTAAACCATCGCTTCACCGATAAAGAAATATTCGCTGCTGATTTTATAGACAATTTGATTCACCATTATCAGCTGCTCCGTCCCTTTTTCAACTATATGAGCGATGTTTTGACCACCGACCTAAACGGGGAATCAGTATTAGTGAGTTGAGAGTTGGAAAAAATACAACTATTCGCTCATCACTTTTCACTAATACCTATTTAATCATGCAAAATCATACTCCAAAAGCTGAATATTGCTTTTCAACCGTTCCTTAACTATGTCCATCATCCGCTTGTTTAGGGAAGAAGAGTTTTGGATATAGGCGTCAAACTCTTCCAAAGTAAATTGGCCAATGATGATTCCCTTTAGCGAGTTCCGGAATTTCATGTCTTTGTGGATAGCGTTTTCAATATAATCCAGCTTCTTTTCAATAGAAAGATCATAAAAAACGTTTTTGTGTTTTGCCACGTAGTTTCTAAAAACTGCCAGCAACAAATCGTTCTGAAGTTTTGCCACAGGTCGTAATGTTTTGTTTTGAAAACATTCGTCGGAAGACATATCCGGGCTTATTTTGGCAGAAGGAATGTCGGGGCGCATTTTTAGAAGTAAACTATCTCTGGTTTCCATGATATGGTTTTTTTTAAAATTAAAAATTATCAGTCGTTTTTTTTGTTGCTCCGCAATTAGTTATAAACCTTCTTTTCAACAATGCGAAGGAATGTTGTTATCTTTGAATGTATTGGTGCAATTAACACGCCAATCCCAATTATTTTTAGAATCGAATTATCAAAATAGATTTTTTATATGAAAATATTTTCCTCAGAACAGTTATACGAAGCCGATAAAGCCACCGTTGAAAGACAAGAAATTACTTCGGAAGCTTTGATGGAGCGTGCTGGCACGCAAATATTCAACTGGTTGCACCAGCGAATGCAAGGGGCTCCCGTGCCAATTCATATTTTTTGTGGTATTGGCGATAACGGCGGTGATGGTTTGGTGGTGGGTAGATTGCTGATAGAGCATGGCTATAATGTGATTGTATATGTGGTGAATTGCAGCGACAAACGTTCAAAAAACTTTTTACTCAATTACGGGAAGATCAAAAACGCAACCAAAAAATGGCCGATTTTGATGAAAAGTGAAGCTGATTTTCCAGAAATCAACAATGAAGATATTATTGTAGACGCCATCTTCGGAATTGGTTTAAACCGATGCCCTGTCGGTTGGGTGAAAAAACTTATTCAATACCTTAACGAAAACAAAGCCTTTAAACTTGCCATAGACATTCCTAGTGGCTTGTTCTCCAACTCGCCTTTAGAAGACAAGGAGGCTGTTGTGAACGCCAATCATACCTTAACTTTCCAAACACCCAAACTGGCTTTCTTTTTACCAGAAACAGCTTCTTTTGTTTCCAACTTTGACGTTTTGGATATTGGTTTAGATTTGGAATTTCTGCAAAATACCGAGCCTTTGGCACAGCTTATTTCAAAACCGGAGGCACAACGATTTTATAAGCCACGTGATAAATTTGGACATAAAGGTACCTACGGTCACGCGTTGATAGTTGCGGGAAGTTACGGAAAGATTGGTGCTGCTGTGCTTTCAACTGCCGCAGCTTTTAGAATTGGCGCCGGCATGGTTTCTACTTTTGTGCCCAAATGCGGCTACAATATTCTGCAGACTTCAATTCCCGAAGCAATGGTTATTACCGATAAAGAGGAAGCATTTATAAGTGATATTACAGTAGATTTTGAACCCTCAGCCATTGGAATTGGTATGGGCATTGGAAAAAACAAAGCTACCGTTGAAGCCTTGAAAAGTATATTTCAGAAAAAAAACATTCCTTTTGTTATTGATGCCGATGCTTTGAACAATATTTCCGAAAATAAGGAGTTGCTCAAACTCATTCCTAAGAATTCCGTTTTAACACCACATCCTGGCGAATTGAAGCGGCTTATTGGTGAATGGAAAGATGATTATGACAAACTTGAAAAAGTAAAGAAATTTTCAGGCAAACACGGGCTTGTGGTAATTATAAAAGGTGCATATACAATAATAGTTTACGGCGATAAACTTTATATAAACACCTCTGGAAACCCTGGAATGGCAACCGCAGGCAGTGGTGATGCCCTTAGTGGTGTGATTACCGGACTGCTTTCGCAGGGCTACGACCCACTGTTGGCTTCGGTTTTTGGGGTTTATATACACGGTCGCGCTGGCGACATAGCTTTTGGGCAAATGGGTTATGAAGCTGTAATGGCAGGCGATATAATTGATAATCTGGCAGAAGCGTATTTAGACTTGTTAGAACAACCCGAGATAGAAAACGAATCGAATGGGGAGCAATAAAATTGTCCGTTCGCGCCTTGTTGTTCACTCAGGATAAACTGAAGTCGAGACAAAAATGACATCAGAATTTCTAAGTTCTCGACTACTCTCGAACGGACAAAAGCTGTTTTAAATTACATCAACCCGTCAAATATCTTTCTCAATTTTGGGTCTGAAGGTCTCGGCGCATCGGCAGAAATGATGTTTCCTTGCGGATCGATCAAAATAAACCTCGGGATTCCCATAATAGCGTAATCTTCCACAAATTTTGATTTCCAATTATTATCCGCCATTAGCTGGATTCCACCCAATTCCTTTTCAGAAACCATTGCTTTCCATTTGTCATAATCTTTGGGTTCGTCTATAGAAAGGCTTACAAAATCCACATTTTTGTTGTGATAATCTTTCTCAACTTCTTTTAAGGCAGGTATTTCGCGCAAGCAAGGCCCACACCAAGTGGCCCACACATCTATATACACATACTTGCCTTTTAAAGTAGCCAAATCAGTTGTTCCGCCTTTGTGGTTTTCATAATTGAAAGTAGGTGAGGGGTTTCCTGCTGTAATGGTTTTCAATTTGTTATAGCGCTCGGTAAGTGTTGCAAGATTCTCAGGATTTGGGTTGCTGTTTTTGTAAATATTGTAGGCCTCATCTAAGGTTTCATCTGGTTTAAGCCCAAACCTTAAGTAGGAACTCATCATTTTATCTTTCGCATAACCGTTAGGCAAAGCTTCATTGACTTTTTTTAGATACATAACCGTTTGGTTGTTATTGCCACTTTCAAAAGTTTCTTCATTCACCAATCTATTAAAATGGGCTTCCAGTAAATTTTGATACCCTACAGAATTTCTAAATGCTAGAGTATCTTTAAAATTTATGTCTTTAAGTCCATCATAAAAATCGCCTGAAACCCTATAAGTCTCATCTCCTGAATAATAGCGATGTGCATCTTTGTAATTTTCAACCATAAGTGCGTGGGAATAGTTATCCTCATCAGCCAACTTTGCTTTAAAATTTTCATTTTCAATTTTATTTACAACGTATAAACTGTCGATGCTTTTTTGGTTTTGATCCAATCGCTCCTTAAACTTGTTCTCATCCAGTAAGTACACCTCTTTATTATCCATCTTTTGCTCATTCCACAGATATTTAGCTGCTAAAAAGTTATTGATATTAGCTAAATCACCCGAGTATTTTAGGCTCTCGTCAAACTCGTCTGCATTTAAGTTAACGGAAAGGTTTTTTCCCTTTTCGAGATAAATTTCCGTGCGTTCGCGACCTACAGAAAGATCATAAAAACCATCGACCTTTATGTGAAGTGTATCTGTAAAAACCCCCTTTTCATTAATAGAAAAACTGGCTTCAAAATCATTTCCGCGGATAAGAGCAGTTTCGGCGGTGTTGTTTTCAACGGTTCCATTAATAACGGAATAATCTGGTTTTTCTTCTTGTTTGCAAGAAATTGCGAAGAGCACCAAAACGAATAAACTTAATCTTTTCATCTGTTTAAAATATTTAAGAAATAGGAAGATGGAATGCCCACATATACATCTTCGATTAGTTTATAATTTAATAATGGGCATTTCATTTTATACGAATTTTAACTTCAACGTAAAATTACGTAATGAATAAACAATTCTATCCACGATATTTTGTTAATTTTTCATATAGATTCAATGAAAGAAAGTAAGCTAATCTGCTTTTGAAACGAAGAAAGATAGCGCAGCAATTTAAAAGTAGTATTTTTGCCTAAAGAATACCAACCCAATGCAAGAAATACATTATATCAGTTCTGAAATCCTTGATTTAGCTTCCGTCAAGGAAATCATTGAAAACCATAAAACCTTGGAACTTTCTGAAGAAGCGCAGCTTAATATAAAGAAATCAAGAGAGTATTTAATCCATAAAATGAAGGATAACGAAACCCCTGTTTATGGTATAAACACAGGCTTTGGTTCTTTATGTAATGTGAAAATTTCTTCTGAAAACCTTTCCAAATTACAAGAAAACCTGGTGATGTCACACGCTTGTGGAACTGGCGAATTCGTACCAAAGCCTATTGTAAAACTGATGCTTTTACTGAAAATACAATCGCTCAGTTATGGCTATAGCGGTGTTCAAATTGAAACTGTTGAAAGGCTAATTGATTTTTATAACAACGATATTCTGCCTGTAATTTACAACCAGGGAAGTTTGGGCGCTTCGGGCGATTTGGCACCATTGGCACATCTTTCGCTGCCGTTGCTCGGCAAAGGGGAAGTGTATTACGGGGGCGAAAGAATTTCATCAGAAAAAATGCTTAAAAAATTCAATTGGGAACCCATTACACTGCAGGCCAAAGAAGGGCTCGCATTATTGAATGGAACCCAGTTTATGAGTGCTTATGGTGTGTATTGTCTTCTGAAAAGTTATAAGCTTTCCTATTTGGCCGATTTGATTGGCGCTGTTTCAGTAGATGCTTTTGATTGTAATATGAGTCCGTACAACGCGCTTGTTCATTTGGTGCGACCACACAGAGGCCAGGTTAAAACCGCCGAACAGATTTTGGCATTTTTGGAAGGAAGTGAAATGGGACTTTCTGAAAAGAAAAACGTGCAAGATCCATATTCTTTCCGCTGCATTCCACAAGTTCATGGAGCCACGAAGGATACATTGCATTTTGTACATAAAACGTTTAAGACTGAAATAAACTCAGTAACTGATAACCCCAACATATTTGTAAACGAAGATCTTATTATATCTGGCGGAAATTTTCACGGGCAGCCTTTGGCATTGGCACTCGATTATTTGGCGATTGCCATGGCAGAATTGGGCAATATTTCTGAGAGGAGAACCTATCAATTGGTTTCCGGTCTAAGGGAATTGCCTGCTTTTTTGGTAAATAATTCCGGACTGAACAGTGGATTTATGATTCCTCAATATACCGCCGCAAGCATCGTGAGCCAAAATAAACAATTGGCTACTCCTTCCTCTGTAGATTCTATTGTTTCGTCAAATGGTCAAGAAGACCACGTGAGTATGGGAGCCAACGGCGCCACAAAATGTTTACGTGTAATTGAAAACATAGAAACCATACTTTCTATTGAGTTAATGAATGCTTCACAAGCGTTGAAATTTAGGGAGCCGAAAAAGTCTTCACCATTTATTGAGTCTTTTCTAAAACCCTATCGCTCCATTGTGCCATTTATTGAGAATGATAGATTGATGGCAGATGATATTCACGCAAGTGTTGCATTTCTACAATCTTTGGATATTGACGCAGATATCTTATTTGGTTAAATTTAATTATTGAAACGAAATTATATTATGAAAAAAATAGTATTGTTTACGTGTTTTATCTTTTTTGGTATTTCAGTTTTTTCACAAAGCTATAAGCCATTACTGGATAATCTTAATGAATGGCATTTTACAACCTGTTACTTCGGATGTTTAACAGATGTGTATTTTACAGATGGCGACACCATTGTTGATGGGAAAAATTATAAAATTTTGGATGGGTATCATTACATTTCCCGCACCTTTTTACTCCGGGAAGATGTGGCAAATAAAAAAGTTTATTTGAATGTAGTTTCTCAAGGATTCAATGAGGAGTTTTTATTATATGATTTTTCACTGAGCCAAGGTGATATATTCAATATGCAAAATCCCATTAGTCCATTTCCGCATGATGGCGGACCTTTTTTACTGGATTCCATTGTTGAAAGACCATTGGTAGATGGGAATGAATACAAGCATTTTTATTTTTCCCCAGCACCTGGCAATACTATCAGTACAGAAAATGCTGTGTGGGTAGAGGGTGTAGGGTCTCTTTCAATAATAAATGCTCCTGGAGGTCACCCAGATATTAATGAAGCGGGGCATTTGAGTTGCTTTTTTAAAAATACAGAGCCCTTTTATGCAAATTTAGACTCCATTAGTGATTGTATTCCATTAGTGCTAGAAACTAAAAAGCATAATCTAGAGGAGGTTATTGCTTCAAAACAGGCTAATAACAACAATTGTGTTTTGAGCAATACTCAAGAAGTGAAAGGGGTAACTATTTTCGACCTTGCAGGGAAAAAACTTGAAACGATAACCAATAATGGAAATACTTCCATTACCATTGATTTTTCAAATTATCAGAATGGACTGTATATTCTTATGGCCACTGGGTTTGGAAATACTAAAAAGTCATTTAAGATTATAAAATAATCTGTTTTTTTAGAATTTTGGAGATGCGTTTTCAATCATTTCATTTATCCAATTTTTTGCTTCATCCAGACTGGTAAAATGTTTGAGTGGTTTTTTCAAGAATCGCTTTTCAACTTCCAAATTGCTAGCTTTCAATCCACTTGCAGAAACCACTGCGAATGCGGCTAGATTTTCGATTTCCGAGGTTTTTAAGTAAACCATTGGGTTTACGGCATAGCTGTTTATACGGTAAGTGATATAGCCAAATTTTCTTCCTTTATAATATTTTTCCGCAATATCAGCCAAATCATCATTATATTCAGGCTTTACGGTAATTCCTTCTTTCATGACCACTACCACAAAATTTTCAAAAACGCGAATTTCTCCAAATTCAAAATGTAAATTATCAATCATAATAAACTTATTTGGTCTTTCTAATTTACGAATTTTTAAAATAAAAAAATCCCCAAGTGTTACTTAGGGATGTTTAAGGTAAAAAACGGAAGTTAAGATTCGGTTGTTTTCTTCTGTTTTTTTATTTTTATTGTAAGCTCGTTTGTCTTTTCATCAAGATCCATTGTTATTGCATCACCTTCCTGCAAATTACTGTTGATGATTTCTTCCGCCAAGGCATCTTCAATATATTTTTGAATGGCTCTGTTTAGTGGTCTTGCACCGTATTGCTTGTCAAAACCTTTGTCGGCAATGTAATCTTTTGCTTTTTCGGTAAGTTTGAGCTCGTATCCCAAATCTGAAATTCGAAGAAAAAGTTTGTCCAGTTCAATATCGATAATTTTATGGATATCCTCTCTTTCCAATGCATTAAAGACCATAACATCATCAATTCGGTTTAAGAATTCAGGCGCAAAGGTTTTCTTCAAAGCATTTTCTATCACACTTTTTGTATGCGTATCTTCTTGGCTCTTTTTTGCAGCTGTTCCAAAACCAACACCTTGTCCAAAATCTTTAATTTGGCGGGCTCCAATATTGGAAGTCATAATGATAATAGTATTTCTAAAATCAATTTTTCTTCCAAGGCTGTCTGTCAAGTATCCGTCATCCAAAACTTGAAGAAGCATATTGAAAACATCTGGATGCGCTTTTTCAATTTCGTCCAAAAGAAGTACAGCATAAGGTTTTCTTCTTATTTTTTCAGTTAACTGTCCGCCTTCTTCGTAGCCCACATATCCTGGAGGTGCACCAACTAAGCGTGAAATGGAGAATTTTTCCATATACTCGCTCATATCAATTCTAATCAACGCGTTGTCAGAATCAAACAATTCACGAGCCAATACTTTTGCAAGTTGGGTTTTACCTACACCGGTTTGTCCCAAGAAAATAAAGGAACCAATTGGTTTGTTTGGGTCTTTCAATCCCGCACGGTTCCGTTGGATTGCTTTTACCACTTTAGCAACAGCCTCATCCTGTCCAATCACCTTACCTTTTATTCGGTCGGGTAGGGCTGCAAGCTTGGTGCTTTCAGTCTGTGCTATTCTGTTCACGGGTATTCCGGTCATCATTGAAACCACTTCTGCAACATTTTCTTCGGAAACGGTTTCTTTGTGAAGTTTTGAATCTGCATCCCACTGCTCCTGTTGGATCGCAAGTTCCTTTTCAAAGTTCTTTTCGTCATCCCGAAGTTTTGCGGCTTCTTCGTATTTCTGTTTTTTTACGACAGTATTTTTAAGTTCACGAACTTCTTCCAATTGTTTTTCAAGTTCCAAAATTTTATCGGGAACGTGAATATTAGTTATGTGAACGCGTGAGCCAGCTTCGTCTAAAGCATCAATAGCTTTGTCTGGAAGGAAACGCTCAGTCATATACCTATTTGTAAGCTTCACGCAAGCTTCAATGGCCTCATCTGTATAAATTACATTGTGGTGAGCTTCGTATTTATCCTTTATATTCATAAGAATCTCGATAGTTTCTTCAACAGAAGTGGGTTCAACCAATACTTTTTGGAAACGTCTTTCGAGGGCACCGTCTTTTTCAATATACTGTCTGTATTCATCCAAAGTGGTTGCGCCAATACATTGAATTTCACCCCGTGCTAATGCAGGTTTGAACATATTTGAAGCATCTAATGAACCTGTAGCGCCACCAGCACCAACAATAGTGTGAATTTCATCTATGAAAAGAATAATGTCGTCATTTTTTTCAAGCTCGTTCATCACGGCTTTCATGCGTTCTTCAAACTGACCGCGGTATTTGGTTCCGGCCACAAGGCTTGCCAAATCTAAAGTAACCACTCTTTTGTCATAAAGAATCCGTGAAACTTTTCGCTGGATTATACGCAGGGCCAAGCCTTCTGCGATTGCAGATTTACCAACGCCAGGCTCACCAATTAGTAAGGGGTTGTTTTTCTTTCTCCTGCTTAAAATCTGTGAAACACGTTGAATTTCGCTTTCGCGACCTACAACAGGATCAAGTTTTCCTTCTTCTGCCATTGCAGTAAGATCCCTTCCGAAGTTATCCAAAACAGGTGTTTTGGACTTTTTGTTCGTTTTTGCTGTGGTTCCTGAAAATAAGTTTTCTTTTCCAGCATCTTCAGCCGAAGTGTCATCTTCATTCGGGAATGATTCAGCACTTGGCGTATCTATATAATCGTCATCGTTTGTGATCATAAGTTTAAATTGGTCTTTTACCACGTCATAATCTATCTTCATTTTGTTCAACAATTTCGTAGTTGGGTCGTTTTCATTCCGAAGAATGCACAACAACAAATGAGCCGTATTAATGGAATTGCTCTGAAAAAGTTTTGCTTCCAAAAATGTGGTCTTCAGCGCTCTTTCCGCTTGACGGGTAAGGTGAAGATTCTTTTTATCGTTCGTATTTGTTGTAACGCCCGGATTAGCGGGGCTCAATATCTCCACCTTTCTTCGCAGGTGGTTTAAGTCTATCGCAAGTGCGTTCAGTATAGTTACCGCTTTGCCGTTGCCGTCTCTTAAAAGACCGAGCATTAAGTGCTCAGTGCCAATAAAATCGTGACCTAAACGCAACGCTTCTTCTTTACTGTAAGCAATTACATCTTTAACTCTTGGGGAAAAATTATCATCCATATTTTAAATATCCTCTCTTCTTAAAAGTACTAAATTAACCAAAATAGGACAAAAACTGTTCCTCTTTGATATCATTTTAGTAAAAGGACAAAATATATAGTGGAATTCAAAGGATATGCAACGATACTTATTAACGATTTTGACCCCCAATTTTGTTAATAAATTCGTGAATAACGAATGCTAAAACCCCTGTTAAACCTACGAAAAAGTGTATCTTGCTCCATTAGTTTAACAACGATAATTAAACCTATTTTTTATGGCTGAAGGTGAGAAAATAATCCCTATAAACATTGAAGATGAAATGAAGTCTGCCTACATCGATTATTCGATGTCGGTCATAGTGTCACGTGCGCTGCCAGATGTTCGCGATGGAATGAAACCCGTACATAGAAGGGTTTTGTTCGGAATGCACGAACTGGGCATTAAAGCTACGGGCGCTCATAAGAAATCCGCTAGAATTGTGGGAGAGGTTCTCGGTAAATATCACCCCCATGGTGATACATCAGTTTATGATGCCATGGTGCGTATGGCACAAGAATGGAGCTTGCGATATATGTTGGTGGATGGTCAAGGTAACTTCGGTTCCGTAGATGGCGATAGCCCTGCAGCAATGCGTTATACTGAAGCAAGAATGCAGAAAATTTCTGAAGATATGCTTGCTGATATTGACAAAGAAACAGTTGACCATCAATTAAACTTTGATGATACTTTAAAAGAACCAACTGTTCTTCCAACGCGTGTTCCCGGACTTTTGATTAACGGAGCAAGCGGAATTGCGGTGGGAATGGCAACAAATATGCCGCCTCACAACCTTACGGAAGTTATAAACGGAACTATTGCCTATATTGAGGATAACGATATTGATATTGATGGGTTGATGCAGCACATCAAAGCTCCTGATTTTCCAACGGGCGGGACCATTTACGGATACGAAGGTGTTCGTGAAGCCTTCCATACCGGGCGAGGGCGCGTTGTGATGCGTGCAAAAGCGAGTTTTGAAGAAGTACAGGGACGGGAGTGTATCATCGTTACTGAAATTCCATATCAAGTAAACAAAGCGGACATGATTAAAAAGACCGCTGATATGGTAAACGACAAGAAAATTGAGGGCATTTCAAACATCCGTGACGAGAGTGATAGAAATGGGATGCGCATCGTTTACATTTTGAAGCGAGATGCCATTCCAAACATTGTTTTAAATACCTTATATAAATTTACAGCATTGCAGTCCAGTTTCAGCGTGAACAATATCGCGTTGGTAAAAGGAAGGCCACAGATGTTGAATTTGAAAGAATTGATTCATTATTTTGTGGAACACCGCCACGAAGTAGTGGTTCGTCGTACCGAATATTTGCTTCGTAAAGCTGAGGAACGCGCACATATACTGGAAGGATTGATTATTGCTTCAGATAATATTGACGAAGTAATCCGCTTAATTCGTGCTTCTTCCAATGCCGATGAGGCAAGAGAGAAATTGATGGAGTCCTTCAAGCTTACAGAAATTCAAGCCAAGGCCATTGTTGAAATGCGTCTTCGTCAGTTGACGGGTCTGGAGCAAGATAAACTGCGCACGGAATATGAAGAATTGATGAAAACTATCGGAGATTATAGAGAAATTCTTGCGAGCAAAGAACGCAGAATGCAAATAATCAAAGAAGAACTTGAGGAAATTCGCGCAAAATATGGCGATGAGCGACGTTCAGTTATTGAATATGCTGGTGGCGACGTAAGTATTACAGACTTGATTGCGGACGAACAAGTGGTTTTAACCATTTCGCACGCAGGTTATATTAAACGTACTTCACTTTCAGAATACAAAACCCAAAATAGGGGTGGGGTTGGACAAAAAGCTTCAGCCACGCGAAATGAAGATTTCTTGGAACACCTATTCGTTGGAACCAATCACCAGTATATGTTGTTCTTCACACAAAAAGGAAAATGTTTCTGGATGCGTGTTTTTGAAATTCCCGAAGGAACAAGAACTTCAAAAGGAAGAGCTATTCAAAATCTTATAAATATTGAACCGGATGATAAAGTGAAAGCTTTCATCTGTACACAAGATTTAAAGGATGAAGATTACATAAACAGTCATTATGTAATTATGGCCACCAAAAAAGGGCAAGTGAAGAAAACACCTTTAGAACAATATTCTAGACCAAGAACAAACGGTATCAATGCTATCACTATTCGTGAGGATGATGAATTGCTTGAAGCAAAATTGACAACAGGCAAAAGCCAAGTGATGTTGGCAGTACGCTCAGGAAAAGCCATTCGTTTTGAAGAGGAAAAAACCAGATCGATGGGAAGAAACGCTTCCGGGGTACGTGGTATTAGGCTCGGTGACAAAAACGACGAGGTTATAGGGATGATTGCGGTAGATGAAAATGATTCAGACATACTTGTTGTTTCCGAAAACGGTTATGGAAAACGTTCATCAATTGATGATTACCGAATTACCAATCGAGGTGGAAAGGGAGTAAAGACTATTAATATTACCGAAAAAACCGGTAAATTAGTGGCCATAAAAAATGTAACCGATGATGATGATTTGATGATCATCAATAAATCTGGTATTGCTATCAGAATGGCTGTTGCAAACCTTCGCGTTATGGGCCGCGCCACACAAGGTGTACGTTTAATAAAGGTAAGGGAAGATGACGCAATTGCTGCAGTTGCAAAAGCAATGAAGGATGAAGACGAAGAAGACCTAGACTTAGAAATCAGTGACGAAAACAACGATGGCACTAATCTTGATAATAACGAAACTCAAACCGAAAATAACGAATAAACTTTAACACATGAAAACACGAATTTTAATAACAGGACTGGCTTTTGTATCTGCTATTTCATTTGCTCAAAAAAAGGAAATAAAAAAAGCTGAAAAGGCCATACAATCAAACGAATACAGTGAAGCATTAAGCTATTTGAGTGAAGCTGAACCTTTGTTAGGTACAGTCGATAATGCCTTAAAAGCACAATATTACGCAGCAAAAGGAGAAGCATTATTAGGTTCCGGTGGTTCAGATTACACTAAATTAAAGGGTGCTGTAGAAGCATTTAGTAAAGCACTCGAGATGGATCCGAAAATGGAAGCCCAGTTAGCTGGTCCAATACAGAATCTTCGTGCCGCCTTGATTAATAGTGCTGTAAAAGATCAAACCGCTGGTCAGTACCAAATGGCAACGGATAAACTGTATACTAGTTATAAGTTAACCAAAGATCCTTCCGATTTGTATTATGCTGCTAGCAATGCAGTTAATGGGAAAGATTATGATTCTGCATTAAAGTATTATCAAATGGTATTGGATTCTGGCTTCACGGGTGAAACCGAAGAATTTGTTGCAACTAATAAAGAAACTGGTGAAGTGGAAGCTTTTGAAAATGAAAACGTTCGAAATATAGCTGTAAAGTCAGGTCAATTTATTAAGCCTGAAAAACGTGTAACAGAATCTAAAAAAGGTGAAATTCTTAGAAATATGACCCTTATTTATATTGAAAACGGCGATAACGAAAAAGCAATGGGATTAATGAAGGATGCCCGCGCGGAGAGTCCTAACGATGTTTATTTAATGCGTGCGGATGCCGATATGAGTTATAAAATGGGTGATATTGCAAGGTATAATGAATTGATGGGCAAAATCGTGGCATCTGACCCTGAAAACCCAGAAATCTATTTCAACCTTGGTGTTGGAAGTGCCGAAATAGGCAACAATGAAAAAGCTATTGAGTATTATGAAAAAGCTTTAGAATTAAATCCAGATTATGAAGCAGCATTAATTAACATAGCAGTTTTGAAACTTTCTGGCGAAGATGCCTTGGTTGAAGAAATGAACAGCTTAGGAAATTCTAGAGCAGACAATCAAAAGTATGATCAATTGAAACAACAGCGTAATGACGTATACTCAGATGCGTTGCCGTATTTGGAAAAAGCATTTAAATTGAAGCCAGACAGTCAAGAGGTTGTTAGAACTTTAATGAACATTTATGGACAACTTGCCGATGATGTAAAATATAAAGAAATGAAAGCTAAACTTGAAGCTTTGGAAAAGCAAGGATAATATTTATTTCAAATATTAAAAAAGCAAAACCCCTGAAATTTCAGGGGTTTTGCTTTTTTATATAATTCTTTTAATTACTCGCAGTTTGTGTGTGTGGTTGCGCAATTCATAATTAAAAATACCACTGTGGTCCAGCCTGTCAATACGTACTTTTCCGTGGGCGTGAATAATGTAGTTATCTTTCATAATGATGCCCACGTGGGTGATTTTTCCTTCGTCATTATCAAAAAAAGCTAAATCTCCAGGCTCGCTTTCTTCAATGAAACTCAGCGCTTCGCCCTGTGTTGCTTGTTGACTAGCGTCGCGGAGTAATTTGTATCCATTCAGTTTGTAAACCATTTGGGTGAAACCACTACAATCAATACCAAATGGAGTTTTGCCTCCCCATAAATAAGGAGTATTTAGGTAGATTAATGCAGTTTCAATAAGATGTTCCTTAGGAAGTACTTTAGAAATTGACTTTCCTTCAAAATGATGTCTCAAATATTCCGAGGCCGAGATATTGCTTCCCAAACAGATAGAAAAAAGTTGATTGTCTGAAGCAGTTACAAAGTCTACCAAATCTGATGAGAGTTTCAATTCCTGTTTTTCAAAATCTGAATAATTCTCTTCAGCAATAGTTATATATTGTTTGTTGTCTATCCACCCTTCATAGTTGTCAAAAGCCAAACGGATGCGACTCCATTTTTTACGAGTTTCCAGTATTTTGAAATGTTCTCCATAAAGTAGCTGCGTTACCATTTCACTCACATCGGAAGCCTCGGCTCGAAGTGGGACAACGCTTAAATTGCAGATACCGTAATCCATTCAGAAATTATTGAAATATACGGTTTAGATTCTTTCAATTACCATTGCAGAAGCACCACCACCGCCGTTGCAGATTGCTGCGGCGCCAATTTTAGCATCGTTTTGTTTCAAGACATTCAGAAGGGTAATTAAAATACGAACACCACTACAGCCAAGTGGATGCCCCAAAGAAACAGCGCCTCCGTTTACATTTACGTTGCTATCGTTAAGACCCAAAATTTTCATATTTGCAAGACCTACAACTGCGAATGCTTCGTTGAACTCAAAATAATCTACATCTTTAATATCTAGCCCAGCTTTAGCAATTGCTTTTGGAAGTGCTTTTGAGGGCGATGTGGTAAACCATTTTGGCTCTTGCGCAGCATCGGCATAACTTTTTATGTAAGCCAAGGGAGTAAGTCCTAATTCTTTTGCTTTTGCCTCGCTCATCAAAACCATTGCTCCTGCACCGTCATTGATGGTTGATGCATTTGCAGCAGTAACAGTTCCGTCTTTTGAAAAGGCAGGACGCAAAGTAGAAATCCTGTCCATTTTTACATTTTTGAACTCTTCATCTTCGGAAACTATAACTGGTTCTCCACGACGCTGTGGCACTTCAACAGGAACAACTTCCTCATTAAATTTTCCATCGGCCCAAGCTTTTGCAGAGCGTTCGTATGATTTTATGGCGAAAGCATCTTGGTCCTCACGAGAGAATTTATATTCTGTAGCACATAGATCGGCACAGGTTCCCATTGCGTTATGATCGTAAGCGTCTACCAAACCGTCTTTTTGCATGCCATCAATCAGAGTAGCTGGCCCAAATTTTGTTCCACTGCGCATATGCACATAATGAGGAATGTTGCTCATACTTTCCATTCCGCCAGCAATTACTACATCGGCATCGCCAAGAGCAATAGCTTGTGCAGCATTCATAACGGCTTTCATTCCAGAAGCGCAAACTTTATTAATAGTTGTAGCAGGAACAGTGTCAGGAATACCAGCACCTAAAGCAGCTTGACGTGCTGGAGCTTGTCCAACACCAGCTTGCACTACGTTGCCCATATAAACTTCTTGCACCAAAGATGGATCAAGATTTATTTTTTCCAATGCACCTTTTATGGCTGCTGAACCCAATTGGGTTGCAGTTAATGATGAAAGGCCTCCCATAAAACTTCCGATGGGGGTTCTGGCTGCGGATACGATAACTACTTTATTACTCATGCTACTAGTTTTTATATTTGAAATAAGGACTGCGAAATTACGGATTTCCATCTTAAAAATCAATCTTTGCAAGTAATGGTTTTGGGATAACTCGTTCCTTATTTATACCTTTACTCTAAGTAATCATTTTATGAAGAACCTTTTTTCTTTGTTCGCCAAAAACCAATCCCTTATTTATAAGGTTTTTCTTTTCATAATTTCCACACTCTTAATCATTTATTTATTGCCTAAGGGCGGTCAGTTTAAATATAATTTCCAGAAAGGAAAACCCTGGCAGTATGAAAACCTGTATGCACCTTTCAGTTTCACAATAAAGAAAAACGAAGATACTTTAAAGAGAGAGCGACAAGAAATTCGAGCCAATGCCATTCCCTATTTTGAATATAATAGTGAAATAGAGGAAAATGTTATCGAAAACTTCAACAATAATCTTGAAACCAAATATATAGATAGCCTCTATAAAACTCCCGAAAAAGCAATTGAGAGATTAGCCGATGTTTTTATTTCCGAAGTTTATAAAAATGGCGTTACCGATGAGATTCATACTTACGACGATGATAGGCTTATTTACCTGAAAAAAGGAAACGAGATTGAAGAACGCAACTATTCCCAATTGTTCAAAAAAGAGAATTTGAACAAAAAGGTACGGGAGTTGGTAGAAAAAAATAAAGTCGAAGACGTTCAGGTGCTTCTTTACAATCTTTTATACGAAGTTTTTGAACCCAACGTAAAGTTAAATTCAAAACTAACGGAAGCCTCAATAGATGCTGAAATAAAAGCACTTAATCCAAACCGCGGAATCATTGAAAAAGGTGGACGTATTATAGCAAAGGGCGAAGTGGTTGAAGGTGATAAATTTCAGATACTGGAATCGTTGAAAGCTGAATTTCAAAGCCAAATTTGGAGCAAAAACAATTACCTGTGGCTTTTGGTAGGCTATTCTATGCTCGTTTCTTTGGTTTTTTTAATGCTTTTTCTTTTTCTGAAAAATTATAGACCATATATATACAACAACAATACAAAAGTAACCTTTATATTCTTCAACATCTTTTTGATGGTTTTCCTTACCACACTTGTATTGAAAGTTCATTCTGATTATGTTTATGTGGTGCCAATCTGTATTCTGCCGCTTATCCTGAAAGCTTTTTTTGATCCGCGTGTTGGGCTTTTTGTACACGTTTTGACCATACTATTGCTTGGCTTTATCGTGCCCAACAGTTTTGAATATATGTTCCTTCAGTTTATTGCAGGAATTGTTACCATTCTTACCGTTTCGGAATTGTATAAAAGAGCAAACCTGTTTATCTCAGTGGGGCAGATAACGCTGATTTACATTCTTGGTTACTTTGCATTCTTTGTAATCCAAGAAGGAAATATACAAACCCTTCAGTGGGAAAATTTCGGGTATTTTATCCTTTGTGGTTTGGCCACTCTTTTTGCCCATCCTTTGATTTATTTTTATGAAAAAATATTTGGGTTGGTTTCTGACGTTTCCTTATTGGAACTGAGCGATACCAATTCAAAATTACTCAAAGAGCTTTCAAACAAAGCTCCTGGAACTTTTCACCATTCATTGAACGTAGCAAATTTAGCCGAAGCTTCCGCCAATGAAATTGGTGCAAACAGCATGTTGGTTAGGGTAGGGGCACTCTATCACGATGTTGGCAAAATGCTGAATCCTACAATGTTTACTGAAAACCAAGCCAATTCAATAAACTCACATAACGAATTGGATCCGAAGGAAAGTGCTAAAATAATTATAGATCACGTAATAAAAGGGATAGAAATAGCTCGAAAAAATAACCTTCCAGACAGAGTGATAGATTTTATACGTACCCATCACGGAACAAGCTTGGTGTATTATTTCTATAAAAAAGAAAGAGAACAACAGGGCGAGGCCAACAAAGAAGATTTCATCTATCCAGGACCCATTCCTTTTTCAAAAGAAACTGCAATTTTGATGATGGCAGATAGTGTAGAAGCCGCTAGTAAAAGTTTAAAAGAACCCTCTTCTACAATTATAGACGAGTTTGTTGAAAAGATAATCAACAATCAAATGGCGCAGGGGCAGTTTTTAAATGCGAATATTACTTTTAAGGAAATTGAGACCATAAAAAAGGTTCTTAAGAAGAAATTGAACAATATCTATCACCTTCGCGTAGAGTATCCGGAATAGTTAAATCCGGATACAATTTCAAATATTTTCTTAGATTGATTTTCTTTTAAATTCAAAAAAATGAAGGAAATAAAGCCGTGGGAAATAAGCGAACCATAAATTAATTTAATGCTTATGATATAAAATATAAATAAAAATTTATAAAAAGGTTTTTGGAAATTTGTCGCGTTGATAATTTGGTTATCAGCTCAAAATTTCAATTTTTTAAAAAACCTTAAAAATTATGCAGGTCACCCTGAAACAACCCACCAACCCACAATTACTTCACAGCCCTCAAACCACCAACCATTTAAACATTTTTACATTCGTTCCTCTCTTAATTTGGTTACTTTTCGCTGTCAATCTTCTAACAATTATTTATTTTTTTCCACAAACACCTTCTTGGTATTGGGAGGACGTTTTCAGAATTAATGGATTTACCATTTTAATTTGGACAACAGTTACATTTTTTAGCGCCATTGTAAGTAATTACTCGAAAAATTATTTAAAAGGATTTTCCCATCAACTGGGTTTCACGCTCCACAGTTTGGGATTTTTATTTTCAGTAATGCTTCTCGTAATGTCCAACCACATTATACCTTTTATAGGTTCGTGGTTGCTAATGGGAATATTTATGGCGCAATTAATAGGAATAAACAGGTCTTGGGCAGAGGCCCGGCAAGCAGCTAAATACGCTCAAAAGTATTTTCTATTGGGCACTTTATTTCTTGGAGCAGGATTAATCCTTTTAGCTACGCAAACCGACACCTATAATATTGAAGGTATTATTCCCAAACTTAGCCTACTTCCTGCCCACATAAAAATAGTTGCTGCTGTATGTATTATTATGGCTGCAATAATCCAATCTGCAATGTACCCTTTTCAGCGGTGGTTGCTTTCAGCTATGACTTCGCCAACTCCAGCTTCGGCACTTATGCACGCTGGTTTTGTGAATGGCGCCGGAATATTACTCGCATTTTTTTCGACACTGCTTTTTGAATCACACACACTAACACTTCTGTTTATAATTGGCGGAATTACTGCTGTAACGGCACAGTTCACGAAATTGCTTCAAGTGAACGTAAAACAAAAACTGGCTTGTTCCACAATTGCCCAAATGGGTTTTATGATTATGCAATGCGGATTGGGTTTTTTCAATGCTGCCGTAGCCCACCTTATTTTGCACGGATTTTATAAGGCTTATTTGTTTCTTTCTTCGGGTGAAGAAATTCAACAAACTAATCCCACAAAGCCCTATAAAATTGTAATTACACCATTACAAACTTTAGTTGTACTACTGTTTGGAGCTATGGGAGCTGTACTTTTTTCATATCTCACAGGAAAAGGAACGGCAATGGATAGCGGAATAATACTAACGCTTATTGTAGCAATAACGGTTGGTCAGATAACTTACAATATTGTGAAACAGGAGATTTTTTCATCCATTCAAAAAATCGTTTTTCCGATACTGCTTTTTACCATTGGCATTGTGCTTTATGCAATGCTATACAACGCTGTAACAATCTTAATGGCAGACATGCCAATGGTTGATGCGCCAGTGTCTATCTCCGCAGCACATATCATCTTCGGAATCATTTTCCTAATCGGTTTCTTTATAATGAAACTAGGTGTTTATAGGAAAGTGCCGTGGCTCTATGTAAAATTGATGAACGATTCACAACCTTATAAAAAAACCATTCTAACTTCAAATAAGAAATCTTTATAATGTATTCAAAATTGCAGCAAAGTATAGACGAAGCCTCAAAAATTGTCGGCACAACTTGGCCTCTTTATTCTTTTGTAACTTCCAATCCGCTGGTAGGTTTCGAGGAAAGCCATTTTTCGGAAGCTGTGATACAAGCTGAAAAACTTTTTGGATCAAGATCTTTTCCCGAAGTTTCCGTTTATCGCCAAGCTTGGAACCGCAAAGAAATTGAAGAAAGTGAAGTGACAAATCTTTTAAAAGAAAATGGATTTGAAATTACGCCTTTGGAATCTCTAAAAAAGATGGAGTCTGAAAAAACTATTTGCAAAAGAAGCCACAATACCGACATTGACCGAATTGTTTCGAAATGGCTTGCCGCCTTTATGGACGAAGGACTCGCAGAGTGGGAAATGCCAAACAAAAACGAAGGCTTTTTTAATTCTTGGCGAAAGCTTGCCAAATACGACACTGAAATTAACCTTAAAAATAGCAATGAAATTCCAGAAACCGCGGCTGATGCCTTAATGGTTTTAGTAAAAAATTATTCAGAAGAGGAATGTGTTGAAATTTTCAAGTATCATCTAGCGGCGTTACCGGGCTGGATGGGCTACATAAAACATCGAAATGACGCTAACACAGCTTGGCAGAAAGAATATCCCATTACAATGCTAGATTATTTGGCGGTGCGTCTTTTCATTGCAGATAATTTGAATATAGATTTTCTGCCAAAAAATTTGACTGCGGATAAAAATACAGCAATTAACTCGCTTCGCCATCTTTGGTTAAAAGCGTGGGAGCAGAGTTGGCAGAAAAAATTAGCCAAGACGCTAGAAGAAAATAACATAGCGCTGAATTCTAAAGTTAGAAAAATACAAATTCCGGATGCTCAATTTGTACTGTGTATTGATACACGTTCAGAATTGATGCGAAGACATATAGAAAATGTTGGTCATTACGAAACATTCGGTTATGCGGGATTCTTCGGAATAGCGATGGATTATAAAAACGAGAATGATTCAATTGTTCGCAAATCTTGTCCTCCAATAGTTGGCTCGGCCTATATTGTTTCTGAAATTCCTCAAAAAGACAAATCGGAGAAGGCTGAGAAATTCGCAAAGCGAAATACGCTAAAAAACTTCAGTGAATATTTCCTTCGAAGAATGAAGAATATGCTTCCTTCAGCGTTTGGCTACGTAGAAGGTTCGGGTGTTTTTTACGGATTTTCATTAATAGGAAGAACGCTTTTTTCGGGCTATAATTACCGAAGAAACAATCGGAAAATTACTGATTACGAAGAAATATATGAACCGAAAATAAATACCTGCACTAATGAAAACTACTTGCATACAGATAGCATTCCCTTAGAGGAAAAAGTGGCGATTGTAAAAGGAGCTTTTGATCTCACCGGTTGGCAAACTTTTGCGCCAATTGTTTTATTTGTGGGTCACGGAAGTCATACGGCAAACAACCCTTTCGGTTCAAGTTTGGATTGTGGCGCATGTGCCGCAAGTCCGGGAAGACACAATGCGCGAATGCTAGCAAAATTGGCAAACTTGAAAGAAGTACGAGAAATATTGCTGAAAAATTATTCCTTCGAAATTCCTCGCGAAACAATTTTTATAGGAGCTGAGCATAATACAACAACTGATGAAATTGTGATTTTTGATTCAGAAGTTCCTAAAACACATTCGCAATCGGTGCAAATTTTAAAAGAAAACCTTGCGAAGGCGCAAAAAAATGCAACAGCAGAACGTTTGGGTGAAAAGGACAAAAGCATATCGCAAGCGCAGAGCAAAGCAAACAGTTGGTCCGAAACTCGTCCAGAATGGGGTCTCGCCAAAAACGCAAGTTTTATAGTCGCACCAAGAGAACTGACCAAAAATTTAAACCTTGGCGGACGTTGTTTTTTACATTCGTACGATTGGGAATTAGATACGGAAGGCGCCGCACTGGAAGGAATAATGCAGGGTCCGATGGTAGTAACACAATGGATCAATAACCATTATTACTTCTCAACTGTTGATAATGATACTTTTGGTGGCGGTTCAAAAATAACCCATAATATCACTGGAAAATTTGGGGTAGTTCAAGGCAATGGTGGCGATTTGAAAATGGGACTTCCAAAGGAATCGGTTAAACAAAGCGATACTGAAATGTACCACCAACCACTGCGACTTTCGGTTATTATTAAAGCTCCAATTCAAGGAGTGGAAAAAATACTACTCAACAATGAAAACTTAAGAAGTCTTTTAGATAACGAATGGATTTATTTGATGGTTATGGATGTGAAAGACAACGATACTATTAAAAAATACAATCGAGGAATGAAATGGGAAAATTTTTCAAATAGCCTGAAACCATTTGTAAAGAAGGATGAAATGAAGGTTAAATTAACAGCTACGGTTTGATTTTATATTGAAAATGAAGAAATATAACGGTGTTGAAATTTTCAGAAAAAGGGACGTAATTATTGCTACAATGCACCGTAAGGAGAAGATTATAGCACCTCTTTTTAAAAATGAATATCAAATGAAATGTGAAGTGCCAAAGGGTTTCAATACGGATCAATTTGGCACTTTTAGTGGAGAGATTGAACGAATAAAAAATCCATTAGAAACTGCTCGGGTCAAGGCGCTCGCTGCCCTTTCAAATACCAGCGCAACTTTGGCGATTGCAAGTGAAGGTTCTTTTGGCCCAAATCCGGAAAGCCCATTTATTACTGGTAATGAGGAATTGGTTATACTTATAGATGTAAAAAACGATTTTGAAATAATAGGGCGGCATTTCACCGAAAAGACAAATTTCAATCATCAAAAAATTGAAAACTTGAATGATCTAAAGGAATTTACTACCCGAGTTGGATTTCCAGAACACGGCGTAATATTGAAATCTAGCGATAATACTCTTCCGGAAATAATTATAAAAGATTTTCTAAACTTCCTTTCATTAGAAAATCAAGTTATTGAACTTTTGAATAAAGGGAAAATTATCACCGCCGAAACCGATATGCGAGCGATGAACAATCCTACAAGAATGGAAGCAATTCACTTGGCAACAAAAAACTTAATAGCTAATATAAATTTGCTTTGCCCAGAATGCAATGCGCCAGGCTTCAACATTGTTAACGCTATTCGAGGTTTAACTTGTAGCCTTTGTAAGCTGCCAACAAAAGGTATAAAAGCCTACAGTTTTTCCTGCAAAAAATGTTGTTTTAATTGTAACCGTGAAAAGAATGGAGTAACATTCCAAGATCCCACATTCTGTGACTATTGCAACCCTTAATATTTTTCTAACCAACTGTAATGAGCTTTTATTACAGATTCAATGTTTTCATTCAAATATCCAAGATAAGCTAGGGCAGCAGGAGAGAATTTTTTTCCTTTTAACCAAATTAAATTCCAAGCAGTTTTTATAGGAAGTCCATTTACAGGAACTATACTTATTTCATTGTCGTTAAGTTCATTTTTTAATCCTATTAAAGGCATTATACTAAAACCCAATCCTGCCAAAACCGCCTGTTTGACCGCTTCGTTAGAAGTAAGCTGAATTTTTTTATTCACTTGAATATTCTTATTCGCTATAAAACGCTCCATCGCCTGTCTTGTCGCAGAGCCTTCTTCGCGGTAAATCCAAGGTAAGTCATCAAAAATATCTTCAGTTTTATTTGAAAATGTTTTCGCCAATTCAGGGTTTGCTACCAAGAACAATTTGTTTTCCATAATGCTAATTTTCTCTACTTTCAAATTGTCTGGCAGAACCGAGACAAAGGCAAAATCAACTTCATTCTTTTCAAGAGATTCCAACACTTGATAACGGTTGGTTACATCCATAACCAAATCCACTCCACCCTGGATTTTTAAGAATTCAGATATAAAAAATGGCATTACATATTTGCCTGTGGAAACCACTGCAATGGTTAAACGACCGGTAAGTTTTCCTTTAAAGGCCAAGCTTTTGTGTTTCATTGTTTCCACTTCGGCTAAAATCCGTTTTGTAGCCTCGGCAATTTCTTGACCAAAGGGCGTAACATAAAGTTGTCTGCCAATAACTTCTGTCAATGGAATTTCAAACTGATCTTGAAAATTTTTAAGTTGAATGGATACTGCTGGCTGTGTTAAATAGAGTGCTTCCGCCGCCTTGGTAATGCTTTTTAGCTCTGTGATTTTTAAAAATATATTGAGCTGATTGAGAGTATAATTCATTAAATAATTTTATTAATAGCATAGTAAATATAAATAAAAATATATGAATAAACATACCCATATTTGTATCGATCTTTAAAAAAAACTTAGATGAAAAAGCATGAAACCGTAGATTTAATAAAGGGAAAATTTACACCTGAAGAAGCCGCAGAAATATTGTTTTCAATTATTGGCAATAAAATCAAATTTAATAATAGACAAATATTTAGCCGCGAAGAACGCAATCTTGGAAATATTGATAAATACAAAAGACGATTAGAAGAATTAAAAGAGTCGCAAACAAAAATTTCAAGACTTATTTCCGAGGCCAATGCGGGAAATGATATCCTAGAAATTAATGCTACTATAGATATCAAAATAAATCAGTAAAAGATACTTTATAAAAAACAAAAAATCCCCTAAGTAGGGGATTTAAGTGATCGCGACAGGATTCGAACCTGTGACCGTCTGCTTAGAAGGCAGATGCTCTATCCAGCTGAGCTACGCGACCAATAATAAACAGAAAAACCGAACAATGTGTTCGGTTTTTGTCGGGGTGGCAGGATTCGAACCTGCGGCCTCCTGCTCCCAAAGCAGGCGCGATAACCGGGCTACGCTACACCCCGTGAACAGCAATTAATATTGTTCACTGTAATTTGTGAGTTTTCTATTTAAACTCTATAATGCGGAGAGACAGGGATTCGAACCCTGGCGACGGTTACCCGTCGACAGATTAGCAATCTGCTCCGTTACCACTCCGGCACCTCTCCAGTTTTTATGAACGTGTCATCCTAAAATGCGGTTGCAAATGTAAGTCTTCAAATGTAATAACGCAAACAAAAAATAGCCTTTTTTGCAGATAAATTTTAAAGCGGTTGAAATCAATTGAATGGTAAATAAATTTCTTAAAAAAAAACCGTTTTAAACCTTTGAACAAACAATTATTTCCTTTTTATCTTCCAAATTGGTCACAAAAAACAAATAAACATCTCCACCATCTGCAATTTTCCACTTTTTACGGAGGGTTTCTACAGATTCCGGAAAATTTCTGGTTGCAACATTCGCCTTTTTGAAGGATAGCGCAGCACGCATTTCAGATTTGGAGTAAGGAACCGTTTTTTCAATAAAAAAACTTCTTCCCGGGAAATCTACTAATGTTTCGTATGTGAAAAGATGTGTGTTTTTATGAAGTTTGTTCAGCTTCAATTTTTCAGAAACCAAATCGAATGCACCGCTTTTTAAAATGGCAGTATTGGGCTCAAATAGATATTTTTGTGGCAAACTATATTTGGCAGTTGCGGACTCATTCCATTCAAAATTAAATTTTTCAGTGCCGAATTTCGTGAAATTAACTGTTTTGATTTTTGGATTGGCATCCGCTTCTTTCTTCAGCAACCACAATAGTTCTTTCACTTCATTATCAACTGCTACAATATGAATTTCTGAAACCCCCTGTAATTCACTCAAACCAACAGTAATATCTAACATTGGTGAAGTTTTTAAAAGAAATTGATCACAATGGTTAAGAAGTTCAGAAATATTCTCGGGAATATTGGGTTGACAATCCTTTAGAAAAAAAACCTTGCCTTTACTCTCGTGACGGCGGGAAGGGTCTGCATAGATGGTACTGTATTTATTGTTTAAAACAGCTTTTAAGCCATCTTCAGAGAAACAAGCAATATTCTCTTTCCCGAGAGCTCCAAAGTTGTGTTGCGCTATTTTAGAAAGCCTTTCGTTCGTTTCAAAATGATGCACGGTCTGGAATTTTTCAGAAAAGAAAAAACTATCCACACCGAAACCGCCCGTAATATCCGCAATTGTGTTTCCACTAATCAAAGAAGCTTTGTATTTTGCAGTGATTTCCGAAGAAGTCTGTTCCAAATTCAACTTTGGCGGAAACAAAATATTTAGAGTTTCAAACCAGGTGGGTAATTTTTTCACTGCCTTTTTTCTACTTTCAATTTGCTGCATTAGCTCTTGCACAGTAACTTTTTCAAACGGACTTCCAGCGAAAGCGAGTTTGGAAACTTCCCCCTCAAAATTTCTAATAAAATCCTGTACTTCGGTATTTAAAAGTAATTGGTTGAACAAACCTTAAAGATTTTTGGTAAGTCGTTTAACAACTTTATATTCCGAAAGAAATTCCTTGGCAATCACCTTTAAGGCTGTGTAAGTTGGAACGGCGAGTATCATCCCTGGAATACCAAAAACGAAACCTCCTATTAAGATAATTATGAAAATTTCTAGCGGATGTGAACGCACACTATGACCAAAAATAACGGGCTGCGATATAAAATTATCGAAAACCTGTGCGATAGCATAACCACCCGTAACAATAAGCAATAAAGGTAAAAGTCCGCTGGAAAAATCGGCGCCAAGGTTGTTTGAAACTACAACAAGCAACATTAGAACCCAGCCTATTATTGGGCCCAAGTAGGGGACAATGTTTAAAAATGCACAGATTATTGCAACTGCTACTGCATCGCGAATATCCAGATAGAGCAATAATACGGAGTAAAAAAGAGCTAAAATTGAAATTTGCAACAGTAAACCGATGAAGTATCTAGAAAGTAACTCTTTAATCTTTATTAATATTCGTTTGAACTTTTCTTCATTTCCGTTTTTCGCAAAGACGAGTACAGAGCGGGCTATTAAGTATTCATCTTTTAATAGAAAAAATGAAATAAACAAAACGGAGAATATACCAACAATAGTTCCGCCAATATTTCCAAAGAAAATATCAATAAAACTGGGTATAATTTCAACATTCAAGTTTTGAATGTAAGTAGTGCGTTTGACGGCCTCAACCAGCTGAAAGTGGTCCACGCCAAGATAATCACTGGCTTGAATGTTCAATTCATTTAAATCGCGTTTTACCTGATCAAAATCTATTTTGGAAATATGTTTTCCTTGCTCAATGATTATAGGAACAAAAATACTGAGAAGCAAACTGATGGTGCCTATAATCAAAAGAAGGGTAATAACAGAGGCAGATGTATTGCCGAGTTTTAATCTTCTTTTTAAAAATAACACAACTGGCCTGCCAATCAAAGAAAGTACCAAGGCCAAACCAATGTAGAGTATGAGTGCTTGGATTTCAAATAAAAACCAAAGTAATATCACGATCCCCACCAATACAGCGAGGGCTCTTAAAATACCTAAGGTTATTGCTTTTGCGGTGGTCTTCACGCCGTAAATATACTATATTCCGAGGTACAAAAAATCAAAGTTTTGTTAAGGGATTCAGATAGTATTTGAATAGGTTAAATACAAGAAAATTAATTTTCAAAAACGTATTTAATAATGTTGGCGCCCATTTGTAGTGCTTTCAACCTAACCTCCTGTGGGTCGTTATGCACTTCGGGATTTTCCCAACCGTCGCCAAGATCGGTTTCGAAAGTGTAGAGTAAAACCAATCTACCTTCCTCAAAAATTCCAAAGGCCTGTGGTCGTCCACCATCGTGTTCGTGGATTTTGGGCATTCCCTGTGGAAACTTATAAACATAACTAAACATAGGGTAACTGGCTGGAAGCTCTTTCAGTTCTTTATTCGGAAAAATTTTCACGATTTCCTTACGAATATATTGGTCTATCCCATAGTTGTCATCAATGTGAAGAAAGCCGCCACTCATTAAATAGGTCCTGAGATTTTGAGCTTCTTCAGTAGAGAAAAATACATTTCCGTGTCCTGTCATATGAACAAAAGGGTAATCAAAAATATCAACACTTCCGGGAGTAACAGTTTGTGGTTTTTCTTTTATAGCCGTGTCAATATGTTCGTTGCAAAATTTTGCAAGATTAGGTAACGAAGTTGGATTTGCATACCAATCACCTCCGCCACCGTACTGCAAAAGGGCAATTTCTTGGGCCGAAATGCTTCCAATGAAAACGAAAAAGAAAAGAGAAAAGAGTTTTATTCGCATAGCTTTCAAAAGTACTAATTCGGAAAGAATATTAAAGAATTTAAAACGAAGTACTTTAAATTATGTGTTTGTTTTATTACTCATTTATAAAAGCGACGCTGTGGCAGGCCACAATCGCAGCGGTTTCTGTACGTAAACGGCTTTCACCCAAAGTAACTGGTATAAAACCACTCGTTTTTGCAAATTCAATTTCTTCGTTAGAAAAATCGCCTTCAGGTCCGATGAGGATTATCACTTTTTTCTTCGGAATAAGTACCGATTTCAACGATTTTTTATCGGTTTCTTCACAATGGGCAATACATTTTAGGCTTTCAGTAGTCTTTTCAGAAGTTACAAAATTTTTGAAGGAAACAGCTTCGTTCAAAATAGGCAAATAGGCCTTCAATGATTGTTTCATTGCGCTTTGCAGGATTTTTTCGTAGCGTTCGGATTTAATTACTTTTCGTTCGCTGTGATCGCAGATTATTGGTGTAATCTCTGAAATACCAATTTCTGTAGCTTTTTCCATAAACCATTCGTAACGATCGTTCAGTTTTGTGGGAGCAACGGCTATATGTAGTTGATAGGAAAGGGGTTGCTGAACTTCTTCAGAAATGATTTTTACCAAACATCCTTTTGGGTTGGCACTTATTACTTCTGCATCAAAAAAAGAACCTTTTCCATTTGTGATTTTAAAGGAATCACCTTCCTTCATCCGTAAAACCTTGACGATGTGGCGACTTTCTTCTTTATCAAAGGTTATTTCTTTTGAATTTTCAGAAATGTTGGGAGTGTAAAAAAGCTGCATCTATTTCAGTTTTGTTTTTGCGTGCGCGACGCCAATCTCAATCCACTGTTGTAATTTTTCTTCGGTATCAAAACCTTGGGTTGTTACAAAAATGAATTCTTTCATCGGCTTTCCAGTAAAATCCATTGGTTTTACGAATGGACTATTTGTTACTTCTTTCATTCTTTCAGCGGGAACCCTAACCATTAGACGTTCTTTGGTTTCGCCCACACACATTTTTCCTTTAAAAAGAAAACATGTACCACCGAACATGCGCTTTTCCTCAATGTCTTTCTTCCAAGGGCTGAGTGCGATTCTAATGCGTTTTAATATTTCTTCGGAATTGGGGTTCATATTCTCAAAACTTCATGCGTGCCGAAGCTACAACATTATTTTCCGCAAAATTTTGGGTTTTGTATTTCAATTCGCCCACCATGGCAATCATTGCCGCATTATCGGTGCAAAACTCAAATTTTGGGATGTGGGTTTTCCAGCCGTATTTTGTTTCAGCTTCTTTTAAAGCAGTGCGAATACCGCTATTCGCTGAAACTCCACCGCCTATAGCTATTTCTTTTATACCTGTTTTTTTTACTGCGTTTTTCAGTTTATCCATCAAATAATCTACTATTGTGAATTGCAGACTCGCACAAATGTCTTCCATGTTTTCAGAAATAAAGTCAGGGTTTTTAGCTACTTCTTTTTCAACAAAATAAAGCACTGAAGTTTTCAAACCACTAAAGCTGAAATCCATAGGATTCACTTTAGGCTTTGGAAACTTGAAAGCTTTTGGATTTCCTTTCTGGGCATATTTATCAACCAACGGCCCACCAGGATAGGGCAGTCCAAGGATTTTTGCGCTTTTATCAAAAGCTTCTCCTACAGCATCATCAATTGTCTGGCCAATGATTTCCATCTCAAAATAATCAACCACTTTCACAATCTGTGTGTGGCCACCACTGATAGTCATCGCCAAAAAAGGAAAATTCGGTGCAATCTGTCCTTCGGCCTTAATAAAATGTGCTAAAATATGTGCCTGCATATGGTTCACATCTATCAGCGGAATACCCAAGCCCATCGCCAAAGATTTTGAAAATGAGGCACCTACGAGAAGCGAACCCATCAATCCAGGTCCGCGCGTAAAAGCAATGGCAGATAACTGATTTTTATCGATATTTGCTTTGCGTAACGCTTGGTGCACTACGGGAACAATATTTTGTTGGTGCGCACGCGAGGCAAGCTCTGGGACCACACCGCCATATTGTTCGTGTATTGCTTGTGTAGCAACAACATTGCTCAGTATTTCGCCGTTATTTATTACGGCAGCAGCAGTGTCGTCGCAGGAAGATTCAATGCCGAGGATGTAGCAGTTTTTTTGTGTCAAAGCAAAAGAGGTATATTTATTGGTTGTAAAATTAAAACTTTAAAAGCGTATCAAAAAACTTCGGAAAATAATAGTTCGCACCTTCGTAATCATTGTATTGCTGCTCGTGCTTATAGTGATTATTTTTTCTATTCCCTCAGTACAGACTTGGGCCGCAAAAAAAGTGACAACTAACCTTAACGAAACTTACGGTACCGATATCAATATAAAACGTTTGGGCCTTAATTGGAAAGGTGAAGTTGATATTCGGGAAGTTTTTATTGCCGACCATCATCAAGATACCTTAATTTATAGTAAAGAAGTTCAAACCAACATTATAAGTTTTCAAAATTTGATACAAGGTAATCTTGGTTTTGGAAAGATAGTGCTGGACCACGCCAAACTCTACGTTAAAACATATAAAGACGAAGAAACCGATAACCTTTCCATTTTCGCAAAAAAGTTTGATACCGGCAAACCAAGTACTTCCCCATTTTCGCTGTTCAGCAATGATGTAACCTTAACCAATAGCAGAGTTAAAATTACAGATGAAAATCTTGAAAACCCCGACGTTTTCATTTTGGACAATGTAAATGTGGTTGCCAATAATTTTAAAATCAATGGCCCAGAAGTAAAAGCAAATATCAAGGAACTTTCATTGGTAGCCGCACGCGGAATCACAATTAAGAATATGCAAGCGGATTTTTCATATACTGAAACAAATATCACCCTGAAAGACCTCAACCTTGAAACCGCAGAATCAAAAGTTATGGGCGATGTGGATTTGGATTATTCTAAAAATGGAATGACCGATTTTGTAAATAATGTAGTGATTACAGCAAATTTGAAGGATTCCAAAGTCGCAACAAACGATTTAAATGGTTTTTACAACGAATTTGGTCCAGATCAACTGATTTTATTGGACACCGAGCTTAAAGGAACTTTGAATGATTTTACAGCGAACAATGTAACTCTTAAAACAGGAGACACCAATATTCAAGGCGATTATACTTTTAAGAATATTTTAGATTCAGAAAAAGAGTATACTATTATTGCTAACAATCACAATATTTCTACTAATTATTTTGATCTGAGAAGGTTTATGCCTCGTGTATTGGGCGATGTGGTTCCAGTTGAATTGAAAGAGTTGGGAGGTTTCAGCCTTAATGGAAATACCTCAATAATTGGCAATGAACTTAATACAAAAAGCATTTTACAAAGCGGAATAGGGCAGGCCAATGTAGATTTAAAGATGGGCAACATCAACAATATAGACAACGCCTACTATAAAGGAAACGTGGTTTTGAAAGATTTTAATCTAGGTAAGATCGCAAACACCACTTCCCTCGGAAAAATGACAGCCAATCTTGATTTTGACGGTAGCGGTTTTAATAAAAAGAACATAAATACTGAAATTTCGGGAACGGTTTCTTCATTTGCTTTTGAAGGATATAATTATAAAAATATAGTTGTTTCGGGGAATATGAAAAATCCGCTTTTTAACGGTGAACTTTCCATAGACGATCCAAACTTAAAATTACAGTTTAAAGGTTTGATAGATGCTTCCTCGGACACGAATCAACTTGATTTTGAGGCAGATGTTGAGTATGCGGAATTGAATCAACTAAATCTGATAAAGCGTGATAGTATTTCAGTCTTTACAGGGAAAGTTGTGGTTGATATGCAAGGAAAAACAATTGACGACGTTATAGGTACCATTAATTTTAGCCAAACGTTTTATCAAAACGAACGCGACAACTTTTATTTCGATGATTTTACAGTCACTTCTTCTTTCGAAGGCCCTAAACGAACTATTGAAATTAACTCGCCCGACATTATTAATGGTCAAATCTCGGGAGAGTTTTTAATTGAAGATATGCCCAATCTATTTCAGAACGGGATCGCTAGTATCTATACAAACTACATTCCACAGGAGGTTACTACAAATCAATATTTAGATTATGAATTTGTGATCTATAATAAAATTATTGACGTCTTTGTACCACAACTGAAACTTGGCGATAATACACGTGTGAAAGGTTCTGTTTCTTCAGATGAATCTAAGTTTAAGCTTGATTTCCGTTCGCCGGAGGTTATTATTCTTGATAATTATATAAGTAAATTAAACATTCAAGTAGATAATGATAACCCGCTGTATAACACATATATATCAGCTGATTCAGTTTACACTGGTTTTTATAATTTGAAAGATGTAAACGTCATCAACAAAACCTTGAACGACACTATGTATGTGAGGTCTGAGTTTAAGGGTGGCGAAAAGAAAGAGGACCTTTTCAACCTCTCTTTATACCATACTATCAATCCGGAAGGGAAATCTGTAATTGGGGTAAAAAAATCTGATATAACTTATAAAGGCAATGTTTGGTTTCTTAACGAAAACAATAACCGTTTAAACAAGGTTGTTTTTGATGATAATTTTAAGGAAATCCGAATAGATTCGTTGGTGCTTAGCCATAATAATGAATTAATACAGATGGCGGGAGTAATGAGGGATTCTACGTATAAGGATTTGAAAGTGCGTTTCAAAGATGTCAATATTGGTAATATAACCCCTGAAATAGACAGTTTACGGCTTCAGGGAAATATGAACGGGAAGTTCGATTTTATTCAGAAGAACGGTGCATATTATCCCAACAGTGCGGTTACCATTGACGGCGTAATTATAAATGAAATTCCATTCGGTGATTTGGATTTAAAGATTGACGGCAATGAAGATTTGACCAAATACAGGATAAATACTTCACTAACAAATAACAATGTGAAGTCAATCAACGCAGTGGGCGAGATAGATGTTTCTGCCAAAAACCCGCAAATACAGTTGAATGTTGATCTTAACCAATTCAATATGCAGGCATTTAGCCCTTTTGGTGGCGATGTAATAACAAATATCCGTGGACTAATAACGGGTAATGCACGGGTTTCGGGCAATTACAAGTCACCCGATATTTTGGGACGTTTCACACTGGAGAACAGTGGATTGAAAATTCCTTATCTAAATACCGATTTTGATATTGAAACCGGCGCCCAAATTATTGTGACTAAAAATAAATTTGAAATTGATGGCACACAAATAGAGGACACAAAATATAAAACTTTAGGTGTGTTATATGGAAATGCAACCCACACTAACTTTAGCAATTGGGAACTGAACCTACATATAGAAGCGCCTGAAAGATTATTGGTCCTGGACAAACCACCTGAGGAAGATGCTTTGTATTACGGAACAGCATTTATAAGTGGAAGGGCAGACATTGAAGGGCCTATTGACGAATTGGTTATTAATGTTGATGCAACTACTGAAAGAGGCACTACGTTTAAAATTCCTATTAGTGATACAGAATCTATCAGTGATGATTCCTTTGTGTATTTCCTTTCGCCAAAAGAAAAAGAAGCGCGTATTAACGGAGAAACATTAGTCACTAATGAATCGAAGGGATTAACGCTTAATTTTGAATTGGACATCAATAAAAATGCTGAAGTAGAGGTAGTGGTAGATAAGGTGAATAATTCCACCTTGAAAGGACGTGGAGCGGGAATTCTTCTTATTGAAATTAATACAAAAGGAAAATTCCAGATGTATGGCGATTTTCAAGTTTATGAAGGAGTATTTGATTTTCGCTATAGTGGAATAATTCAACGAAAGATTGGGGTAGTACCTGGTGGAAACATAACTTGGGATGGTGCCCCAGAAAAAGCAAACTTAAACTTGAGTGCTATCTATAAAACACAGGCCAATCCATCTATTTTGTTGGATAACCCTTCCATAAACCGAAAGATTCCAGTTGAGGTTATCGTAGGGTTAAATGGTGAACTTGCCCAACCAGCTTTAAAATTTGACATAGAGTTTCCGAATGTAAGTTCAACACTAAAGAGCGAGCTAGAATACAAACTTAAAACTGATGATCAGAAACAGAACCAAGCTATCTTTTTATTGGCAACAGGTAATTTTGTGAACGATAATTACAGAGGTTCCAATGCTTTTGCGGGAACTTTAGCAGATAGGGTTTCAAGTTTAGTCAATGATCTTTTTGCAGATCAAGATGGAAAATTTAGTCTTGGCGTTGGGTACACTGTTGGCGATAATACCCCAGACCAAGAAACCGCTGATTATGTAGATCTTACAATTTCTACAAAAATTACGGAACGAATTCTTATCAATGGAAAAGTAGGAGTGCCCGTGGGTGGTGCCAACGAAACTTCCGTTGCGGGCGATATTGAGGTGCAATGGCTTATCAATGATGATGGAAGCCTGCGTATGACATTCTTTAACCGACAAGCAGACTTACAATTTATAGGGGAAGACCAGATATTTGAGCAGGGAGCAGGAATTTCATATTCAGTGGATTTTAACACCTTTCGAGAGTTATACCAAAAGCTTTTCAATAAAAAATTGACTTTGGAGTTTGAGGAGCTACCAATAACGCCAGATGATAATAGTGATCCAGTAGATTTTGATCCAAATGCAATAAAGACTGAAGAAGATGGGGAGTAGTTTTAAGAAATCATCTTAGCCTAGAAACACTTATTTCTTTCAAAAAATTTAAAAAGGTTTAAGAGTTTTTTAGAAAATAAATCTACTTCGTTAATTAGCAACAATAGTTCTAAAGGTTAAATTAATTCTAGCTTCATTCACTTTTTTAGTTGGAGGCAATCTGTGCAGCCAATGTGTTTGCGTAGTGCCTTTCATTATCAAAAGACTTCCAGGCTCCAAGTTAAAATAGACCGTTTCCTTAGTTTCTTTGTGTTTAAAAGCAAACTTGCGTTCTACTCCAAAACTTACAGAGGCAATTGCGCCGTTCTTTTTTAGATCTTTTTCGGCATCGCTGTGCCAGGCCATTCCTTCTTCGCCAGAATGGTAGAGGTTCAGCAAACAACTATTGAAGGTTTCACCGCTTTTTTTTTCAATCTGTTTTTTTAGTAATACTAATTCTGGTGTCCACAAATGTGCTTTTTTGGTAATTTTTGAATAGGTGTAGTCAAACCCATGGTCTCCATACCAAGCCACTTTCCTTTTGGTAACAATCTTTTTTCCAAAGATCATTGCTTCGTCGTTTTTCCAATCGATTGTATTGAGAAGAATTTTGAAATAACGGCTGGCTTCTTCTTCAGAAAAAACTTTTCCAAAGTAATTCACCGTTCCGTCTTTTGGAAGCAGGTTTTTTTCCGTATCCATTTCAAAGTGGAACAAATTTATTTGCGACATAGTGTTTTTCTAAAAGTGCTTCTTCAAAAATATTAAAACCCAATATTAAAATCCAGACGTATGCGATTGCCATTTTCCTTGGCGATTCCATACGTCACTATTTGCTCAACGGTAAAGAACCGCAGTCTTAAATCCATATTTTCTGCCAACGCATATCCAGCCATTATTTCCAAACCTTTAAAGTTTGTTAGCCTTCCGTCTGGCGAGTTTTGGGAGGAATAATCCCAGCGAGCCCAATCGTTTTGTGCCAAATAATCCACAACCGCAAAACGTTCTAAATAGGTGTAGGTCAGCTGAATTTTCCAGTCGCCTTTTTTGTCTAATTTCCCAATACCGGCATTGGCAACATAAGCTGTTTTTTGACTTTGTAATAGCTTCGGAATAGAATCATTTCCGTTATAATCCTGCACGTTTTGATAATAGTCGAAACCTACTATTATTTTTGGGTTTTTAAAGATATCTACTTTCGCCCCCATGTGAACAATTGCGTATTCTATATTGAACGTATCATTCCCATCTGGAATGTTCGGCATGTTTTTAAAATAATAAAAAGCAGGGAAAAATTTTATCCGGTTTTGCCAGTGTGAAGAGACGAGCTGAATTCCTTCAAAATAGCTGTCTTTGTCCAAGGAAGTGCCGCTAGTAGCGAAAATAAAATGACCGGTATTTACTTTTAATGATTGCAGAAAATCGTTTTCAAAATTGAATTTTCCCGAAAAATAAATACCTTCAGGAGAAACATTGTCGCTCCAAAAAAGCTCGTTCTGCATTTCAAAAGGAAATGAATTTTTTCCCACCCAAGCACTCAACCAATCGTAGCTGAAATTGGCGTATAATTTTTCAAAAGTAATGGGTACGCTACTAAACTGGTCGCCCAAAGTTAAATGTGCATCCTGTTGTTTGTTGGCTTGTCCGGTCCGTATCCGCATTCCGAAGGACACCCAATCTTTAAAGGCATAGGTTGCGCCTAGTCTTGCGCGGTATCGCAGACGGGTTCGGTCGTCGCGATAGGTTCCGTCTGATTTTTGGGAATCCCAGTCTTCTTCCACTCGAAATTTAAAATCAGCAGAGAATTTTAGTTTTTTTTGAATACTGTCGGTTTGTCCAATTAAATAGCAGGGAATCAATAGAAAGAATAGGAGGTAGGTAGTTTTTTTCAAAATCGGAAAATTTGGTTGGTTAGTGTTCTTTATTCTTTTTTGAAAAGAATCTAGCATTGCGAAGCTATTAAATTAATGTTTTTGTTTTAAAAATAATTAAACCATAGTAGTGTTTTATTTTGGCAGTATAGAATATAAAGCGAATAAAAATGTATCTTAGTAATTCATTATGAAATGATTACTTCATTAAAAAATAATCAATAAACCCTAACCAATTATGAGTATTGTACTTCTTCTTATCGGCGTCCTTGTGGTGATTGTCTTTTTGCTAGTCATTGTCTTTAACCGTTTCGTAAAAAACAGAAACGTGGTAAAAGATGCATGGAGCAATATAGACGTGGCTTTAAAACGTCGTTACGACTTAATTCCGAACCTTGTGGAGACTGTAAAAGGTTACGCCGCCCACGAAAAAACAACTTTGGAAAGCGTTATCAACGCCCGTAACGCAGCAATGGCCGTACCTTCAGATGATATAAACGCAAAGATAAAGGCCGAAAACCAATTGCAGCAAACCCTGCGAAGCATTTTTGCTTTGGGAGAAGCATATCCAGATTTAAAAGCAAATGCTGGCTTTTTAGATTTGCAACAAAAACTCAACGAAATTGAGGAAAACTTGGAGCGCAGTCGTCGTTACTACAATGGCACTGTACGCGAGAACAATACTTATGGTGAAAGCTTTCCCGGCGTATTGTTTGCGGGAATGTTCAGTTATCAGCATTTTGAATATTTTGAAACAGAAGAGGCTAGCCGTGAAAACGTAAAAGTGAGTTTTAATTAAATACGTTGGTTATGAAAAAACTATTCCTGTTTCTTTTTGGAGTTTTGTTTTTTCTTGAGGGTTTTGCACAAGATTTTACTGTTAACAAGGCTCAAATAGATATTTATATCAATAGCGAGGGTTATTTTGATGTGGTGGAGGATTACGACCTCACTTTTACCGCCTACAAACACGGAATCTTTAGAGACATCCGGACTGAATATGATTTGGTTACAGCTGAAGGCAAACAGGAAAAACGCAAAATCAAAATCAGGAAAATTGACGTTCCAGACCATAAGTTTGAGGCAGACTTTGATTTTGTTCAAAAACTATCAAGTAACCTTAAAATTAAAATTGGTGATAAAGATTTAACGGTTATTGGGCCGCAGCACTATCAAATAAAATACAGGGTTTACAACGCTTTTCTTTTTGAGAAGGAACAAATACAGTTTTATTGGAATGTAAAGCCAGATGATTGGTATGCTGCATTTCAGCAGATAGATTTTTCGGTCCATCTTCCAATAAATGTAGATGCAGATGTGGAAGATTTTTTTGTGTATTCTGGTTTCATCGGGGATACAGCTGTTAGTAAGGATTTTGATATTAAATACACCGACGGAGTTTTTACTGTCGAAAGTCACAAAGACTTTCTATCTGGCCCTGGGCAGAGTGTAACGGTTTTATTAAACCTTCCCGTGGGATCGGTAAAGGAGTTGAAACCGTGGTGGCCTTTTTGGACTGATTACGGTTGGACGTTGATTCTTGGGGCAATGCTGCTCATCTTTTATTTAATATGGAACAAATACGGCAAAGATGATAGGGTAGTGGCAACCACGAGTTATTTTCCACCAAGCGGTGTGGATCCGGCAATGGCAGGATTTTTAATTGATGACAACGCAGATACTCCAGATCTTATATCCTTGATACCTTATTGGGGATCTCGCGGCATTATCAAAATGGAACAGATTCCCAAAAAGGGCTGGTTCGGGAAAGACGATACTAAGCTTACCCGATTGCGACCATTGCCAGCTGATGCACCCAAATATGAAGAAACCATTTATAGGGGGCTCTTTGGAATTGGTTCTAGTACTAACGAAAAAGAAATCTTAGTCAGCAGCCTGATAGATACCTTTTATACTACAATGAGTACAGCAAAGATGATTTTGAAGGATAAGGCACAAATTTATTACGATTCACAGGCTAAGAAAATGCAAACTAGGACCGTTATAGGTATTTCGCTTCTTGGAGTCTTGCTCTTTTTTGTCTTTTTGTTCTTTTGGGGACTTTGGGCAGCTCTGGCAGTAGTTCCTATTGGAATTTTCCTGTTGTTTATGACGGTTTATATGGTAAAGAAGAATGCAAAGGGCAATGATGTTTTCTCGGATTTAAAAGGTTTTAAAAACTTCATAAAAATTGCTGAGCAAAACAAACTGAAAATGCTTTTGCAGGATAGTCCTTCCTATTTTGAAACGACGATGGGTTATGCGCTAGCTTTTGGCCTTTTTAATCAATGGGCGAAGAAGTTTGAAGCACTAAATATACAGCCACCCAGTTGGTACACTTCATCTGCGGGCGCATTTACCATGCATAATTTCTCGAATTCTTTTTCAGAGTCCATTTCATCGGCCCAGTCTACCATGGTCAGTTCGCCTTCTAGCAGTGGCTCTTCGGGTGGAGGAGGATCCTCGGGCGGTGGTTTTGGAGGCGGCGGCGGCGGAAGCTGGTAATGAATTTATAGAACAAAAAACATCTGAGAAGATTTTTTCCGGACGTTTTTTTAATTCTGGTGTTATTTTTTCACTCCGTAATTCAGTTCAATAGCCTTCTTTCCGCTCGATTATTTTTTATTCAAATTCTTCGCAGTAGAAATTATGAGTTTTTAGCAAATTTATTATTGGTAAAATAATATTTTCTTCACTATCAATACACAAAATTTTATCGATGTCATCAAGATCAAAATTCCATTTTGCTTTCGGCAGACTATTGTCAATATGGGGTTTGAGCTTATTTATTTGCATTTTAGTTTTGACAGATGTTTTGAATACGTAAATCATTTTTGCGTCAAACTTGCCAATAATTTTTCCAAGTTATTCATTGTCATTGTAAATCCTTCCTTGAAGCCCATTTCAATCATCTTTTCCATTCTAGAAAGTGATTCGTTATAAATGGTAATACGCACTTTTGTCTTTCCGTTTTGTTCGCTGAAATTTAGATCCCATTCAGAACCTGGCAATTCTGGGTTTTCATCTTTGTCTGCAAAAGCATTCCATAGTTTGAAATTAGTTTTTGGACTAATGGAAGTATATTTTTGAATGGACCAATGCTCTTGACCCTCCGGGCTTACCATCGCATAAAATCTTCGTCCGCCAACTTCAAAATTCATAAGTTTTGTTTTTGAAGCCCAAGGTTTAGGCGCCCACCATTGGTCCAGAATTTCTTGTTTGGTATATGCATCCCAAACCAAAGGAAGTTCAGCTGCAAATTCTCTGACAATTGTTACCGTTTTAGTTGCTTTCTCCACGGTAAAATCAAATAGCAAATCATTATTCATTTTTTCTGTTTTTTAGTTGTTGATAATACGTTGTCAAGTTGATTAAATCGCGTTTCCCAAATTTTCCTGTATTGAGCAAGCCATTTATCAATCTCTTTCATTTTTTCAATTTCAAGTGAGTAGTAAATTTCTCTACCTTGTTGTTCCTGTTTCACCAATTCGCATTCTGTAAGTATGCGAAGGTGTTTAGAAATAGCTTGTCGGCTAGTGTTGAAGTTTTCAGCAATAGCGTTGGGTGTCATTGCTTGCAATGCAATTAAGGCAATAATAGCCCGTCTTGTGGGGTCGGCAATTGCTTGAAAAATGTCCCTTCTCATCTCATTAGGTTTTATTTGCGAAACTGTTCGGTTGCAAATATAAATGCAACTATTCGGTTTCACAAATTTTTTAGTTTTTTTTATTGAAATATATGGAGGAGTTTTCCATTTTGTGAACTTTTTAAATTGCCACTAACATTTCAGCTATAATTAGTATGGCATTTAAAAAGTGCTATACTCTAGGTTAAGTGACTAAGCCCCCATTAATTATAGTCATAGCTATTCATCTTTTTTATTTATACACCGTCCTCTAGGCTCATCACCCTCATGCAAAACAATTTCGGAATGTAGGAACTGTGCAGCGGCGGCTGAATCTTTCACTTTGGAAGCACTGCGTGCTAACATTTCTGATTCAAAATCAGTTAATACACTTTTCCTCACTCCAGTTTCTCTCCAGTTCGATAAAGGCCTACAACCTCTTGAGATGCCCCGAGCCAGTGCCAGCGCATCCAGCAACGCTTGATTAGCACCCTGTCCTTTGAATGGACTCATAGGGTGAGCCGCATCTCCAATCAGCGTTATTGGGCCACTTTTCTCTAACAATTCCGGCTTGAGTAATGCTCGGTCATAAACGGGATAGCCAGAAACCTGAGATTCTAGGGTAACCGCTAAAATCTGAGGTATGGGATCGTGCCACTGAGTTCTAAGGCAGGCTTCTTTCTTTAGAGCTTGAGCTCCTTGAGCACTCAAGGCCTGAGCCTCTTCTTCTGGCATTTGGAAGCTAAGTTGCCACATCACCGAGTCTGACGCATAAGGCATCACATAAATCCTTTCATTGCCATTGGCGGTTTGAAATACCGTAGCAGAGTCCAACAAATCACTATCGAGACCATCAAGCGCCTCTAATGGACAAATACCCAAAATCACAATACAACCTAGGTACCTTAAAGGGTTAATATCCTCACCAATGAGCAAGCTTCGCACCGAACTTCTAATACCATCGGCTCCAACCAGAAGGTCTGCCTTCGCTATTTTTATATCTCCGTTTATTTGAAAGCTTAGATTAACGCTTTTATCTTCACATTCCTTAAAATCTACTAACTGGTGTCCCCACTGAACCACATCATGGCCGCCGAGTTGCTCAAGCAGCGCTAAGCGCAAGGACTGCCGTGAAATATGTACATTTGTACGCTTTGAAAATGATTGCGCATCTGCATCCATCCACTTTCGCATGCCCCATTCGCCAATCACTTTTCCATCTGTGGTATGAACCACATGTCTTGTTGAAATTACGCCTTCTTCTAATGAGAAAAGGCCCAAGCCCTCAATGGCTTTACTAGCTTGTTGCAAAGTAAGTCCATAGCCTTGTGATCGAGCCTCGAAGTTGTTATCGCGTTCATAAAGAGTAAAAGGAATTCCGCGGTGTAAACAAGCCACAGCCAAAGCCACGCCTCCTATACCACCACCAATAATAGCAATATGTGGGTAGTTATCCTTATCAACTATAGGAGGGCTGTCAGCAGGAACCAACCCAGATCCGTTACAGTTTATGCAGGAATCTAAGTGACCTTTTGGAGGGACAGGAGCCGTCCCTTCACCCTTCGTTTTTTCAAATTGATTTAATGCTAACTGGTAACGGAGTTTAACTTTCTTGCGGAGCCTCCGGCTTTTTTTGCCGCGGCCTAAGCATTCCGGGCAAATAGTCCAACTCGTCATTTCATTTTCCGCCTTATTCAATTCTTCTACATTTAATAGCTTGCAACTTTCATTTCGGTATTTAAAATTTGAGCAACAGCCTGTTTGTATTTTATAGGATTTGTGGCTTTCTTTATGGCTTTGTATGTTTTCTGCGGATTTGATGTTGCTTGGGAAAAGAACTCCCAAAAACCGAGCATTTTCATTTTTATAGGTGTGGGCCCAGACAAATAGGCGTCGTATTGCTGATAAATAGTGTCGTGAAATTCTGAGAAAATAGCCCATCTGTTTTCGGGATATTCCGTAGTGTTATTTTTGATCATACTAGGTAAAAAAGGATCGGCAATTAAGCCACGGCCAATCATAAAATGATCAATTGTTGGAAAGCGTTTTTCAATAGCTTTATAAGCGGCAACGCTGGTAATATCTCCGTTATAGTACAACTTGTGTCTGGTACTACCAATGCACTTTTCAAAGGCATCTAAATCTACCGGACCTTTGTAAAGTTGCTTTCCTATTCTGGCGTGAATGGCAATGTTTTTAAGGGGATATTTGTCTAAAATAGGAAAGGCATCTAGAATTTCTTCAGCGTTCTCGTATCCCATCCGCATTTTCATTGAAACCAAAATATCTGTTTCGTTGTGGGCTTTGTGTAAAACCTCGTTTATTTTTGAGGGATTGCAGATTAGGCCAGAGCCCATTCCAGATTTGGCAACCATTGGGTACGGGCAACCTAAATTCCAATTCAATTCTTTATAACCTAAACTTAGCACGTATTTGGCAACATATACAAATTCATCGGCATCATTAGTAATTATTTGTGGTATCACCTCTAAGCTTGTGTTGTTTTGGGGTAATATATCATTTTGATAGGATTGCTTAATCTTCAGTTTTCCATTCAGCCTAATATACGGCGAATAGAATGTATCAATCCCACCAAAGTAATGATTGAACGCATTGCGAAACCTGTAATCTGTAAAACCCTGTAAAGGGGATGAAAGTAGAGTAGAAGCCATCTTATTGTTTAGTCGGGCAAAGATAGGACAATTGAGTGATGGTTTTTATAAACGAATAGTAGCTATCTGTATCTTATGAAGTAGATTTTAAAATGAGTAAATAAATAATTCTTATTACTGAAGACGACGTTTATGTTTAAGGATGGTTGCTTATAAGCTACTAATTTCCTAAAAATGGAACGAACGAAGCATTTATTTTACACGTTCTTAGCAATATGCAATTTATTATTCAGCTTTATTCCATTCTAAATAAACATTTGCTACCGAGGGATGTACTTCTTTATTTAACATGCTAATAAATGCTTCAACATTCATTTCTTCTTGATGATTTTCTAAAGCTCTCCAAAGTTTTTGCAATACCTCTTTTCCAGCACTATTGTAAATATCTTTGGCGGCTGAATGGAGTTTGCTTTGATACCATCCGTAATTTTTAGGTCCCATCCCCAAAGTTGGATACAATTCTTCAAAGTCTTTTAAACTAGTATATTTATATGCTGCCGTACCGGCTCCTACTACCATATTAGGAAAAGCTTCCAAAGCTGACAAAAGTTCGGGTTGTTTTTCGGCTATATACGCATGCAACATGATGTTTACAAACAATTCACCCATCAAATAGTTATGCATTTTCAGACCAGCCTGTGCCGTATAGGAATGTCCCATTTCATGAAGGGCGAGCAAATCAAAGAAGGGCATCATGCTGAAAGAACCGTCTGGTTTACCATAAGCTTTTATAACTTCTGTTGCGATAGGGGATGGAAGTTGTTCTATAGGGGGCAAAAAACTGCGCCAAAAATCATTGTCTTCGGCTGCAATTACCAAGTGACCACTATCTACATTATGGGGAAATCCATAGACCTCTTGAAGCGGTTTGGCGGCAAAATCTTTCCAGTCTTGAGGGGCAAGTATATACAGTGTAGTTTTGGGTGTAAATCCTATCTCTTTTTGAAAATAAGTTCCGGCATTGTCCATAAAAACAGCAATACTATTAGCTCTTTCCTCTTGGCCCTGACTATAATAGAATGTTTGCGTAAAACCTGTTAACTCTTCCAGGTGTAAGGGTTTGGTTATTGTGTTTAAAGTATCTTGTGCAAAAGAAAAATCACAAAACAAAAGGAATACTATGGTGATGCGAATTGCACTGATCATTATGCTGTTTTTTGAATTTGCTGTCATGTTTTTTAACAAAGATATGTGGAGCACATAGGGTCTGCATAGTAAAAAATAGACAACTTAATATCGCAGGTCTTTTTGCATCCGCAAAGGTGTGGACAGAAGTTGCTGCTCAATTACGGAAGGATTTACCCCAGCAAAGGTTTTGAAATCCCTAATCATATGCATCTGATCATAGTACCCTGCTTCGTAAGCTATTTGTGTCCAATTAAGTTCTGGGCAAGATTCGTGCAATCTGTAAGCTTTTGAAAATTTTAAAATACGTGCAAATAGTTTTGGATTCATCCCAATTCTTTCTTTGCACTTCCTTTCGAATTGTTTTATACTCAAACACGAAACCGAGGCGGTTTTTTCGATGGGCATATTGCCGTTATGGGTCATGAGCAGGCGCAAGGCAGCATCAACGGGCAATACTCCTTTAAGTTTCGTAACTTGATTTAAAAGGAATTTCTCTACAATATTTTTTCCTTCCTCTATATTAGGGGTGTTCTGCAATTGCTCGTTGATACTCCTCATTTCGCTACCGAAGAAATCGAGTGCATCAAAACCAGCATCGAACAGTTCATGCATGGGGATGCCCAACATACGATACATGCCACCTGGAAGAAAATCGACACGTATTGCCGTTAACTGACGATGTACTTTGATGTTCACACGCGAAAACTGGGGACCTATTAGTACCGTAAGTGGCTGTTTTTGAAAATCACCTTCCACTACCTTTCCCATGGACACAGGATGATTGCAGTAAAACATCAACGATTGAAATGGAGTAGGAGGATAAGGTGTTACCACATCATTAATACCCTCGGGAAGCAAGACGTTTACAGTGGATATGTTTAAAACATATTCCTGAAGGGCAGCGCGCGGTGTGTATACTTTTACCTCCAATTTAAGTGCTATTGAATTTTATCTAAATGGCTTTTTATGCTTGTGCACAACGTTTAGCATAAAAGAAGTAGGGCTGTAAATAAACAATTATGTTTCGGATTATCCACAAGCCAAATCTTTTGTATTTTGTTTTAAATTATTTTTCTAAAAGCCAAATCAAAAGATTTGGCGACCTCGCAAATATGCCTGAAACATTGGGTTTAGCACTTACTTGCCCTATTTTTTTATACATTGTTGCCAGTAGTTTTTTCTCGAAATATCATTTTCAAATCCACTATAAGATAAAAGGAAACCATTGCAAGGCTTCCTAATGCCAAAATATATTGTCCGTTCGGAATGATTAAAAAAACATTTATTCCGATTAGAAATAAGCAAAATGGATATGTGAAAAGTCTAATTAAAATGTTTTTGGCAGACCACTCTTTTTCAGGTTTCTTCTCTTCAATTTCTATATCTAATTGTTCAAATATATCGTCGAGTTGATTTCGTTTTTCAAAAAGGTATAATTTCCGAAAAATAAAAATCAAAATAAATAAGAAAATAATTACCACGGAAATTGGCAACCAATAACTTAAATAGTCGAATTCGGTAGGGTTTTTTGGAAAAATACCGATTATAAATCCACAAGATATAAGTCCAATCAGCAATTTAGCAATGGGATTAAGTTTGCCCGTTATATTTATCAAATGATTATTTGCATTGAACTCAAATCTAAAAACAGGATAAAATCCTCCATTCCAAAAACTCTGTTTCCAAACTTTTATAAAGCTTCTACTAATTTCGCCTTGCGCTCGGTAATCACGAGAAATAAAATTCCATAAATGATTGAGAAAAGAATCTGCTTTCTTTATTTCAATTAGTTTCTCTACGTCTTTTTTGGTTACTTCCAAGATTCTTTCAAATTACTGGCAACATGTGTATAAATGCAACTGTTACATTTATACGCCCTTATAGGGTTATATTGTTTAACTCCAAATATAGCTAAAAACCCAACTACTTCCGCCTTAACTCCATAAGCGTTGCCAGCTTGGTGTTCAGCAGTTAGTTTTTGGCCTCCATAGTGACAATAAATCCTGTATATCTAAACCTTTATCATATTGCGAATTCGCTAGCTCAAAAGCCATTGGATGAAATTCTATTAGTTTCAAAAAAAAAGGATTACGTATTTACGTAAACCTTAATTGGAAATAGTAATAAAAAAAACTTTAATCTATCTTCATTTAATTCTCTATAATTAATTTATGCGTTACTTTTCCAGTTGAAGTTTCAAGAGTGATTAGATACACACCTCCTTTGGTAAGATTTTTAATTTCCTTTGAATAATTGTTTTTACCTGCTTTTAAATTTTTCAAAACAACTTTATCTACTAGCACTCCTTTAACATCGAAAACGGAAATTTTCACATCATCTTTTTCTATTAAATTAAATTGTAGATTTAAAATTCCGTCATTTGGATTTGGATAAATTTTTAAATTAAGCACATCTGTACTTGCGGCGTTAAAGTCATCAATTGATAGTGGGGAAGCTGCTTTTATAAATACTTTAAATATCTGGTTGTTTGCCGTACTTTGAGTTCCATCATTAATGAAAAAAATGTTTGGCTGAGAACTACTAATCCCACCAAATATATACCCTATTAAGGTATTTTCATTTGTAATGTTGTCTAGTTTAAAAACCATATTTTCAAAATGCGGGAAATTTAAATTTGGAATAAACTCTGCGCCAGATCCAAGTAATGCGGGCATTTCTATTGGTAATTTATGCTCAGACATTACGCCATTGGCATCTCTTGTAACTCGTGCTATTGTATTTACAAAAGGCACATTGTCATCCTGAACTAAGGTGCCATTATTATCATAAAATTGAGCAATGCCTCCAAAAAACACTGAGTGCATTTCATTTTCTGTTATTGAATATATTGGCAATACGGGACAATGATAATGATTGTAATATTGTTGAAATGCATTATTTACAGCATATCCATCAGAAGCTACAGTAACAGAGTTTAAAAAAGGTAAATCTATAGTTTGTTGAAAAACTCCTGAAAACATAGTGATACCTTCTGTTCCATCTGGTAATATTTGACTTTCTGCATTATAATCTCTTCGATGCAAATTTTCAGTATCTGTATAAGATGGCAGGTGATTAATTGTTATGGAAGTTCCATTATCTGCGATTGTAAATCTTCTAATTTGATTGGAATATTCCTGAACAAATGTTGGTCCGTTATTGGGGTTATATCTACCAATAAATTTTTGCCCACCAAGCAAATGATAAACATCATATATCTTATTTAATCCACCACCTGTAACTTGAAATTGAGGGTCTGCAATTTGCCTAAAATAGCTTGAAAAGCTTGAGTTTGTTACAATGGCATTAATTACATCAGAAACTTTTATTGCAGTAAGATTGGCATATGTTGTATGATCACCTGCTGTTGCACTATATCCATAACCACCTATACAATATAAATAATCTCCTTCTTGAAAAAACTCCATATTAGTGGAACTTAATTGTTCTTGGATTCCTGTTGGCAATGAAGTAAGTGGTGCTGACCATTTTTGTTCTGTGAGTGGATCTATAACAATTAATTGATTGTTATTTCCCGCGATATCAAAAGCGGCCCAAGGCTGTCTTCGGTGCAATCCATCTAAACGGCCACCAACAATAAGCCATTTGCCATTGTCTTGGCCAACGGCATATGATTGAATTCCTCCTAAACCATTAATATTTATTGGCTCTATGCTAAGTTCAAAAGGAGCTGTTTGCGAAAAGCTGCAAAATGAAATTAATGTTGCTGCTACTAATAATATAATTCTTTGCATCATTCTTAAGTTTTAATCAAAATTAATTGTTAAAAATGATTTGTTTTGTAGCCTTTGTTACAAACGGGCTTGTTTTTTAAAAAAATATCAGACTATATTAGTAAAGGCTTTTAATAAAAAAACCCCCACGTTTAAAAGTAGGGGTTTTTTAAAATTTTCTAATAGTCACTTATAACGAAGCAATCACTGAAATTTCCACATTCACAAATTTGGGCAGGTTTGCTACTTCAACCGTTTCGCGGGCTGGGGCAGTGGCTTCATTAAAGTAAGTTGCATACACCTCGTTGATGGCTGCAAAGTTGTGCATGTCGCTAATAAAAATGCTGGTTTTCAAAACATTCTCAAACGTCATTCCGGCTTCGGTAAGGATGGCCTTTAAGTTTTCCATTACCAGTTTAGTTTCGGTTTTAATATCATCCGTTACCAAGTTACCTGTTTTTGGGTCAATGGCTATCTGCCCAGAAGTGTAGAGCATAATGCCGTTAAGAACCGCTTGATTGTATGGGCCAATTGGAGCAGGGGCGTGCAGTGTCGTAATTATCTTTTTCATGTTTTAGTAATTAGTAGTGAGTAATTAGTAGTGAGTAATTAGTAATGAATGATTAGTATAATCTAACTACTCATTAATAATCATTCATTGATTTAAAGCCTTTTATCACTTTCCCTACGCTTGTCATACTTAATATCACTAAGCATAGAAGATTTTATACCTATAAAGAAATACCAAGCCGTGTTGATACTGCCTATGGGCGTCCAGTTGAAGCTCATTTGCCAGCTTTCCAGATCGCGTTGGAAACGGAACTGTGTAAGGGTAACTCCTTTGTTCTTAAAATCATAACCCGAGGAAACGCCTACGGTCCAGCGGGGCGCAAGTTCCATATTGGTGCTCATCATAAACGATTGGCTAGATATTTCATTTTGCCGCTGGCCATTGCCGTAGGTGATGGTATATGCAAAGCGAACATCCCAGGGAATGGTGAAATTGTACCACTCAATGTTAGTTTTATCAACGTCTTCTTCCTCGTTGTTTTTATAAATCTGCCCATCATAAATATTGGAAGCTTCCCCAAAAAGATCATCCGGTCGGCCACCGTTTCGGAAGGTTTCATTGTCTATCCCAGTATCCTTGGTTTTTGCTTCAAAATCTTTACTGCTAAAGGAATAGTTGATACTCACATTGGCATTGGTAAGCCTAAACAGACTTCCACCATTGTTAATGTTGAAAACATCTATTTTGTTATTGTTGTTATCTAAGGCATAGGGATCCAAAGACCCACTGAAGTTGAAATCAAGTTTTGGCACAATGGGGATGCTTCCGTTAAATTGCAGCGGGCTCCAATTTAAAGAATCACCCGCAAGATTATAAGCCGTAGAAAAGTTCAGGTTGTTCAATAACGTAACTTTTTTGGGTTCCACAGCTGTGGTATCGCTATCCCGCATCTTGGCTTCAAAAGTATTGCTCAAGGACATCCCGATACTGCTGGAATATACTTTACTCGGCGGACCGTAGAGCGTGTTTTCAAAACGGGAATATTGCACGGTTTCACCCGCAGCCTCATTGGCTGTTTCGGGTATAATGAACTCGTCATAATACCTATCAAATGCCGGATTTATGTTATAACTGACGGAAGGGCGCACCACGTGGCGAATGGCCTGTATTTTTTTATCATTTCCGAAGTTAAAAAGTCCGTACAGCGTAGTTCCTAAACTGGTTGAGAAGTTATAGGTTCGGTAACTTTCAAAGCCAGGGATTGTGTCCTGAACAACGCCACCTTGACCATCAAAAGCGGCTTCGTCATAGCGTTTGCGAGTGCTTTTTAAAACCCAGGTTTCCCGATAGTTAGTTCCTGCGGAAGCACTTAAATATTTAAGAATTTTAAAATTTGTGGTGAGGGGAATATTGTGCTGCGCCCCAATCTGCGCGCTGTTGAACATCTCTGGTTTAAAGAAAAGCGAATCGGTAGTCTGGATTCGGTTTTCTGCGGAAATATCATATTGAAAATTTATATTCTGAATAATGCCTTTTTTAGTGCCATCCTTTGGGGCAAAAGGGTATATTCTGGAAACACTCGCATTTAGGTTTGGCAAAGACATGGATATTTGCTGCGTATTTGTGTTTTGCGAATGGGTGGCAGCAAGTGTAAAATTTACCTGCGGATCACCTTCAAATGATTTTGCGTAAGAAATGGAAGAACTCAGCGTATTCACCAATGCGCTGGCATTGTTGGTTTGATTAATGGACTGGTTGAAATATTTACTGCTCCCCAAGTTTACTGAAGCCGAAAAACGAGAACTCGGATTACTCTTTGTGTCCTGCATGTGCGACCAGCGAATGTTATAAATAGCGCTTTCTTGGAAATTAGGAAAACCACGCTCTTCTTGAACAAGGTACTCATAACGTGCACTGAAGTTTCCGCGATATTTATATTTCAGCACATAAGCAGATTCCCCACGAAGGGCATAGCTTCCGTTGGTGTAATAATCCCCCAAAAGGCTAAAATCCAAATAATCATTGATGGCGAAGTAATAACCGCCATTTTGAAAAAAGAAACCGCGACTATTGTTCTCCCCAAACGAAGGAATAATAAAACCAGAAGTACGGTCTTCTGTCAACGGGAAATATGCAAACGGTAGTCCCACAGGTGTTGGCACATCGGCAATGTACATATTGGTTAAACCTGTTACAATTTTTTTCTTGGGAACAAACTTCGCCTTACGGGTGTAGAAATAATATTCCGGATCGTCAATGTTTTTTGAAGTGGTAAACTTCACATTCCGAAGATAAACCACAGAATCGTTTACTTTTTTGGTCACTTCGGCAATAACCCGAAAACCGTTTTGCTCCGTTCGGCTGTTATAAACAAGTGCTTTTTTTGTGTCAAAATTATACCGAATGGAATCAGGCTCCACTTTATTAGCTGCTTGCACGAAAATGGGTCGTTGGCTGTAAACCCCTGCGCTGTCTATTCCTTTTGCATAAACTTCGTTTTTGTTGTAGTCAAGAATTATCAAGCCCGCATCTATACGCATATCTCCATAGATAATGTAAGCTTTGTTGTACATATAAACTCTATTCTCCTTTCTGTTGAGAAGTACATAATCTTCGCCATAATAATCAACCACATCCGTCAAGGTTTCTTTGGGAGGCTTTATAGAATCAGTCTTTACGGTGTCTTGAGCTTGCTCGTTGATTTCATCAACAATCGGTTTTAGATTTACTGAAATAGTATCTTCTTTGGTGGTTTTGGGGATGTTAGCTTCATTCTTTGGCGGAATGTCCTGTGCATGTAAAACTGCACTGCAAAGAAGCAGGAATGTTAAGAAGATTGTTAAGTAATGCCTATTGGTCTGCAATGCTCTGATGCTATTATTTTGTAGATTTGGCTCAGTATTTGAAACGGTCAAAAATAAACATATTTTTTGGGGTACGTTTTTTTAATTGAAATTTTTGAAAAAAAGAAAATATCATTGAAATGGTAGTGCGAAACATGACTGAAATGAAACAGGATTAAAGGGAGACAGTTAAAATGACGGCTTGGTTTTGTAAGTTAGATACTCCTTATTTTAAATTCGAATCTGTCCTGTTTCCTTAGCCTTTTTGCACAGCGGTCGTGGTTAAAACCGTCAATTTTTGTAATAATAATGAATAATATCAATCGTTAACAAGTATATGCAAACGAAAACTCTTACTGCTTTCTTATTAATAATAATTTTCACAATAATTAATTTACCTGCTTCTGCAGCTGAAAACCCTATAAAAACATTTGTTGTTGTTTTGGATGCTGGGCACGGTGGGCACGACCATGGAAACAAAGGAAATGGTTATAAAGAATCTGAAATATCACTCAATATTGTTTTAAAAGTAGGGGCAGAGCTGGAAAAACTTCCAAACATAAAAGTAATCTATACCCGCAAAACAGATGTTTTTATTGAATTACGTGAACGTGCCGCAATAGCTAATAGGGCAGATGCAGATCTTTTTGTTTCCGTTCACTGTAATGCCCACAGCAGCAATGCCTTTGGCACAGAAACCTTTGTTCTTGGATTGCACAAAAGCCAAGCCAACTTTGAGGTTGCAAAGAAAGAAAACGAGGTTATTTATTTGGAAGACAACTATAAGGAAAAATACGGCGGTTTCGATCCAAATGCCCCAGAATCGTTAATAGGAATGGTATTAATGCAAGAAGAATACCTAGACCAAAGTATTCTTTTGGCAAGTTTGGTGCAAAATAATATTGTAAACAATCTGAAACAAAACGACCGCAGTGTAAAACAGGCTGGGTTTTGGGTACTTCACAACACTTATATACCAAGTGTGTTGATTGAAACAGGTTTTCTTACCAATAAAAACGAAGGGGCTTATTTGAATTCCGCAAAAGGACAGACCGATATGGCACGGGAAATAAGTAGTGCCATTAAAACCTACATTAACAGTCTTTCCGTAGCAAACAATAATATTAAAGACCCCGAAGTAAAGGAACTAGAAGTTGAAAAAGCAATCCAAACAACTAAAGTAGATAACTACGAAGGCGTGGTTTTTAAAGTACAATTGGCTGCTACCAGCCGAAAATTGGACCCGAAACCCAGTAATTTTAAGGGACTCAAAGATGTAGCGCGCGTCAAGGAAGACGGACTATTTAAGTATTACTACGCCGAAACCTCTGACTACAACAAAATTCAGGTTATGAAAACATTTGTGCAGCAAAAAGGTTTTCCATCTGCATACATTGTTGCATTCAAAAATGGAAAAAAAGTTAATGTGCCAGAAGTGTTAAAATCGAAAGCCAATTAGCAAGCTTTCTTTATATTTATCACTTAAATTTGTTCAAAATCTAAAATTGCACTCTTGAGACTATCCAAAGAAGTTAAAACCGGAATTCTTGCCATTGGCGCCATATTGTTATTAATATTTGGCTATAGTTTTTTAAAAGGCACCAACCTTCTCGATAAAAACCGTGAATTTTTCGTGAAATATGACAATGTGGAGGGTTTGGCTCAAGCGGCCCCAGTTACAATTAATGGTCTCACCGTGGGGAAGGTGCAAAAAATTTCCTTTGCCAATTCAAAAGGGGGGTTAGTGGTTAAATTTACCTTAGAAAAAGATTTCGACTTTTCTAGAAATAGTGTAGTTAGAATATATAGTTCAGGCCTTCTCGGCGGAAAAAACTTAGGTATTTACCCTGAGTACGATGCAAATAATATTGCCAAAAGTGGCGATACCCTGCGTGGCGATGTGGAAGATGGTATGCTGACCGCCGTTACTAAAGCACTCGGGCCCTTAGAGAAAAAAGTAAACAATACATTGGCTACCGTTGACACACTATTGTTGAATGTGAACGACATAGTTGATGAAAAAACGCGAAAAAACCTGAAAGAAGCCATCGAAAACCTGAATAATACTTTGAATTCGTTCTCAGGAGTTTCCGAAAACCTAAACCATATTCTGGCTAACAATACAGGAAAACTGGACAATACGTTTACCAATCTGGATAAAACCGCAACTAATCTTTCCCAACTTACCGATTCCTTGGCACAATTAGAAACTGGAAAATTGGTTTCAGACCTGCAAGATATGATTGACAGGATGAATAAAATTGTGGTTGGAATTGATAGTGGTGAGGGCTCTGTTGGAAAACTGCTTAAAGACGACAAACTATACGACAATTTAGAAGGTGCTTCAAGACAACTTGAACAACTTCTTCAGGATGTTAAACTAAATCCAAAACGTTACGTAAACATTTCAGTCTTTGGTAAAAAGCAGAAAGAATACGTAACACCGGACAACCCAGACGAATAAATCATGCAGTATCTTCCTAACATACTCTTCAGCATTGCCCTCGCGGCGGGAATAGGTTATTTTACGCTCAACATCCGTAAAATAATCCGCAATATCAAATTGGGCCAAGAAGTGAACGCTTCTGATAATAAAGGGCAACGATGGAGTAATATGGTCCGTATTGCACTGGGACAATCAAAAATGGTTGTTAGACCCATTCCGGGTTTGCTGCATATTTTTGTTTATGTTGGTTTTGTAATTATTAATATTGAAGTGCTGGAAATTATCATCGACGGTATTTTCGGGACGCATCGCGTTCTTTCCACAATACTTCCAGAAGGACTATACAACTTTTTAATTGGATCTTTTGAAATATTAGCACTATTGGTTTTAGTGGGCGTTATTCTTTTCTGGACTCGAAGAAATATTCAAAAATTAAAACGATTTTGGAATCCTGAAATGAAAGGATGGCCAAAAAACGACGGTAACTTTATCCTTTATTTTGAAATGGTATTAATGGTACTGTTTTTAACAATGAACGCTGCCGATCAATCATTACAATCTCTTGGAGCGGCCCATTATGTTGAAGCTGGATCATTTCCTATTAGTAAATTCATCGTTCCGCTTATAGACGGGTTTTCAGAAGGAACACTTTTCGCCATTGAGCGGGGTGCGTGGTGGTTGCATATCTTGGGAATACTCATCTTCCTTAATTATCTATATTTTTCCAAGCACCTACATATTTTATTGGCTTTCCCGAATGTTTACTTCGGAAAAGTAACCCCAAAAGGAAAATTTAAAAACTTAGAATCAGTTACAAACGAAGTGAAAATGATGATGGATCCAAACGTAGATCCATTTGCGGCTCCCGCTGAAGGAACACAAGAAGCTCCTTCAAAATTTGGCGCTAGCGATGTAATGGATTTAAGCAGGATTCAACTATTAAACGCATACACATGTACAGAATGTGGCCGCTGCACCAGTGAATGTCCAGCAAATATTACGGGTAAAAAACTTTCACCCCGAAAAATAATGATGGACACCCGAGACCGCTTGGAAGAAATAGGGAAGAACATCGACAAAAACGGCGAATTCAAACCAGACGGAAAACAGTTGTTGGACGATTATATTACACGCGAAGAACTTTGGGCCTGTACCACTTGTAACGCCTGTGTAGAGGCTTGTCCCGTAAGTATAGACCCCTTGAGTATTATTATGGATATGCGCCAATATTTGGTAATGGAACAGTCTGCTGCGCCAACTGAGTTGAACGTTGCAATGACCAACATAGAAAACAACGGAGCGCCTTGGCCCTATAACCAAATGGACCGTTTGAACTGGAAGAATGAGAATTGATTGAAAATTTTGATTAAAACGAAAAGATATCCGCGATTGCGGTCATGACTATGAAAAAAGAAGAAGTAGAAAAAATGTTGCACGATAAAGTAGAAAAGGGCGAACATGTGAGCCCAATTCTTCCTGAAGGGATAAAAAACTACTTGATTGATATTGATGGAACCATTACCGAGGATATTCCCAATGAAGAACCTGAAAGAATGGCAACCTGTGAACCATTTCCCGATGCGTTAAAAACATTGAACAAATGGTATGACGAAGGCCACATCATTTGTTTTTTCACCTCTCGAACAGAAGCCCATCGTGAAGTAACAGAGACTTGGCTTGACAAACACGGTTTTAAATACCACACAATGTTGATGGGAAAGCCCCGTGGCGGTAACTATCACTGGGTTGATAACCATTTGGTGAGAGCCACGCGATACAAAGGAAGATTCACCGACTTGGTGGAAAAAGAAGTAACAATAGAAGTATTTAAAGATTAAATCTAAAATTCCAAATTAAAAGCTCCAACGTTCAAAGTTATGAACTTGAAACTTGAAACCTGGAACCTGAAACCTTAAGGAATGAGTGAACCAATAAAAGTCCCAACAATGGCCGAATATATGGCACAAGGCAAGCAGCCCGAAGTGCTTTTTTGGGTGGGCTGCGCAGGGAGTTTTGACGACCGAGCAAAAAAAATAACCAAAGCCTTTGTGAAATTACTTCACAAAGCAAACATAGATTTCGCAGTTTTGGGAACAGAAGAAAGCTGTACGGGCGATCCCGCTAAAAGAGCTGGAAATGAATTCCTCTTCCAAATGCAGGCTATGGCTAATATAGAAGTGCTGAATGGTTATGGAATAAAGAAAATTGTAACAGCTTGTCCGCACTGTTTTAATACAATAGGCAATGAATATCCCGAACTTGGTGGTACTTATGAAATAATGCACCATACCCAGTTCCTTAAGTCATTATTGGATGAAGGTAAATTGAAAGTGGAAGGCGGAAAATTCAAAGGAAAAAAAATCACTTTCCACGATCCATGTTATTTGGGAAGAGCCAATGGCGAATACGAAGCTCCAAGAAATCTACTCGAAAAACTGGAAGTGGAATTGGTAGAAATGAAACGCAACAAAAAACACGGAATGTGCTGTGGTGCTGGCGGAGCGCAGATGTTTAAGGAACCAGAAGCTGGAGATAAAGACGTGAATGTAGAACGAACCGAACAAGCTATGGAGACTTCGGCAAAAATAATTGCTACCGGTTGCCCGTTTTGTATGGTAATGATGACGGATGGGGTAAAGGCCAAAAACGCTGAAGAAAACGTGCAAGTGATGGACGTTGCAGAAATGATTGCAAATGCAGAAGATTTATAAATAATGTTGATAGATTTTAAAAACCTGCCTGATGATTCCCGAGTATGGGTATATCAGGCCAATAGAAAGTTGAGCGATGATGAAGTTGCTCAAATTACCGAACTTACAAACGATTTCCTCACCAAATGGACCGCCCACGGCGCAGAACTTGAAGCTGGACTCGAAATAAAATACAACCGCTTTATTGTTCTCGGCCTCAATCAGGCCAATGCGTCGGCTTCGGGCTGCAGTATTGATGCGTCGGTACATTTTATTCAATCGCTTCAAGAAAAATTTGATGTGGACTTGCTCGATAAAATGAATGTTACCTTCTATTCGGGCGAATATATAGCCTATAAACCTTTGACCGATTTCAGAAAAATGGCAAAGGACAAATCGGTTTCAAAAAATACTGTCGTCTTTAACAATCTTGTAAATACAAAAGAAGAATACCTTGAAAATTGGGAAGTTCCTGCCACAGAAAGTTGGCACAATCGGTTTTTATCATAATCCCTTTTCCATGCTATGAAGAAATTTTTGCTAGCCTGTATTCTTATATCTATATATTTCCCGGCAATTGCTCAGGAAAACAATCCCTTGATCCTTAAAAAGGATTTCCAAAACCAAAAGAAATGGGTTGATAGCATCTACGAAAATATGACTTTGGAAGAAAAAATGGGCCAGCTTTTTATGGCTGATATTTTCAGTAGCGATCCAAAAGCCAAAACCGATAAAATAAAAGACTTAATCACGAATTATCATCTGGGAGGAATTATCTTTTCAAAAGGAGGACCAGTACGCCAAGCGAAACTGAATAATGAATTTCAATCATTAGCCAAAATACCTTTAATGATTGGGATGGACGCAGAATGGGGGTTGGCAATGCGACTTGACTCTACGTATGCTTTTCCGTGGAATATGACATTGGGTGCCATTACCGACAATAAAATTGTTGAAAAAGTAGGTCGCCGTATTGGTGAACAATCCAAACGGTTGGGTGTTCATATAAACTTTGCTCCAGTTGTGGATATTAATACAAATCCAAAAAACCCAATAATCGGTAACCGTTCTTTTGGAGAGGACAGAGACAACGTAACCGAAAAGGCACTAGCTTTCATGAAGGGAATGCAAAGTGCAGGAATTATGGGAAGCGCAAAACATTTTCCTGGCCACGGCGATACTGATATGGACAGCCATAAAACCCTACCCACCTTGGATTTCTCAAGGGAAAGGTTGGATACTTTGGAATTGTATCCCTATAAAAAACTGATAAACCAAGGCTTGAATAGTGTGATGGTGGCGCATTTGAATATTCCTGCTTTGGAACCGCAAATGAATTACCCTTCTTCACTTTCTTCAAAAGTGGTTACAGATCTTTTGAAAAAAGAAATGGGTTTCAATGGCCTTATTTTTACCGATGCCCTCAATATGAAAGGTGCATCAGACTTTAAGAATCCTGGCGAAATTGAACTGGCAGCTTTCTTGGCCGGAAATGATGTGCTTTTAATTTCCGAAGATGTTCCGAAGGCTATGGAATTTCTCATTAATTCATACAACGAAGAAATAATTACCGAAAAACGCTTGGCATATTCAGTAAAGAAAATTCTTTATGCTAAATACAAAGTTGGCTTAAATCATTACAAACCCGTAAGTCTGGCCTATCTGGTTGAAGATTTAAACTCCGTGAACGATGATGCGCTTTACGAAGAAGCGATGGACAATGCATTGACCGTAATTAAAAACGACCGCGCCATTCTTCCTATTAAAGATCTTCAAAAGAAAAAAATTGCATACCTCAATTTTGGCGATGATTCCGGAGAAGATTTTTTAAACGAGTTAAAAAAATACGGCAATGTAGATTGGGTTAAGGCTATTAGTCTAGACGATTATGTTCAGAAATTAAAGGAATATAATTATGTAATTATCGGCTTTCACAGAAGCAACGAAACCCCTTGGAAAAAGTTTGAATTTTCTGAAAATGAACTCGTTTGGCTTTATGAAATTGCAAGGACAAATACTGTAATACTAGATGTTTTTGCGAGACCATATGCTATGCTAGATTTGAAAACCACCGCAAATTTTGAAGGTGTAATAATGTCTTATCAAAACAGTAAAATTTCACAACAACTTTCTGCTCAACTAATTTTTGGGGCTCGAGAGGCGAAGGGCAAATTGCCAGTTTCATTAGGAGAAGATTTTCCATTGAACACTTTTTTGCAAACAAAATCTTTGCGAAGATTACAATATGGAACTCCCGAAAGCGTGGGCGTGAACAGCTATAAACTGAAAAAAATAGATTCACTCGCAAATTTGGGGATCCGTGAAGGAATGTATCCAGGAGCGCAGATTTTAGTGGCACGAAAAGGAAAGATTATTTATCAGAAAAATTTCGGCTACCACGAATACGATAAAAAACAGGAAGTTCGCGATTCCACTGTTTACGACCTCGCTTCATTGACAAAAATTTTAGCAAGTCTGCCCATAGTGATGGAATTAGCAGATAAGAAAGAATTAAGCTTGAATACAAAGCTTTCTGAAATGCTTCCTGAGTATAAAAACTCAAACAAAGCAGATGTTACTTTAAAGCAAATGCTTTCGCATTATGCGCGTTTCAAGGCTTGGATTCCTTTTTACAGGCATACTTATAATGAACAAAAAACAGGCGTTTCCTCAAAATATTATTCCGATATTCCAGGAAAGGATTTTAACGTGCAAGTTGCTGAAAACCTTTATATGCGAAGGGATTATATGGATACTATATACAAAGATATTCGTGAAAGTGATTTAAACCCAAAACTGGAATATAAGTACAGCGATCTTCCATACTACATTTTGAAGCAATATCTTGAACGGAAATTTGAACAACCAATGGAAATGATTGTCCAAGAAAACCTTTACGAATCTTTGGGTGCCAATTACACAATGTACCATCCTTTAGAAAAGTTTTCAAAAGACAATATTCCGCCTACCGAACAAGATGATGTTTTCAGAAAGCAGAAAGTTCAAGGTTATGTGAACGACCAAGGAGCAGCGATGCTTGGCGGCGTAAGTGGTCATGCGGGATTATTCAGCAATTCTAACGATGTTGCAAAAATAATGCAAATGTATCTTTGGAAAGGTTTTTATGGCGGTAAGCGTTATTTCAACCCCGACATATTGGATCTTTTCAACACTTGTTATTATTGCGATAAAAATGTGAGACGTGGAATTGGTTTTGATAAACCCCAATTGGGAACTTCCGGGCCAACTTGCGGCTGTGTTTCAATGACAAGCTTTGGGCACAGCGGATTTACAGGAACATTTGCATGGGCAGATCCTGAACAAGAAATAGTGTACGTCTTTTTATCGAACCGCACCTTTCCCGATCCCGAAAATAGAAAGTTGATTAAGAGTGATTTGCGCAGCAAAATCCAAGAGGCCATATACGAGGCGATTGACTATTAATTTTTAGAATATTTTAGAAAACCTGAAACCTGAACCTTTAAACTTGAAAACTATAAAATGAAAATAGCAATAGTATGTTATCCAACCTTTGGTGGAAGTGGAGTAGTAGCCACAGAGTTGGGCTTGGCACTTGCCGAGCACGGTCACGAAGTACATTTTATAACCTACAAACAACCTGTTCGGTTGGAATTGCTTTCAAAAAACATTCACTTTCACGAAGTTTCTGTTCCAGAATACCCCCTGTTTCACTATCAGCCATACGAGCTGGCGCTTTCCAGCAAGTTGGTAGATATGGTTAAACTCCATAAAATCGAGGTACTTCATGTACATTACGCCATTCCGCATGCATATGCTGGTTATATGGCGAAAAAAATGCTGGAAGAAGAAAACATTTATATCCCAATGGTTACAACACTTCACGGAACCGATATTACGTTGGTTGGGAGCCATCCTTTTTATAAAACAGCAGTTACCTTCAGCATAAATAATAGTGATGTAGTAACTTCCGTTTCAAAGAGCTTGAAAGAAGACACGCTACAACTTTTCGATATTAGAAAGGAAATTCATGTAGTTCCAAATTTTATTGATATTCCAAAGAAAGTAAATACTTTTACCGAATGTCAGCGTGATTTGATGGCAGACAAAGACGAACGTATCATTTCTCACGTAAGTAATCTTCGGAAAGTGAAACGTGTAAAAGATGTAATTGAAGTCTTTGACCGTATTCAGAAAAAAATTCCTTCAAAGCTAATTATTGTTGGCGAAGGCCCCGAACGCGAAGCCTGCGAAAATCTGTGTATCAAAAAAGGTATTGAGGAAAAAGTTCTATTTGTGGGCAATAGCAATGAGGTTGATAAAATTCTTTGTTTTACAGATCTTTTTATCCTTCCTTCTGAAAAGGAGAGCTTCGGACTTGCTGCCTTAGAAGCTATGGCTTGTGGAGTTCCTGTAATTTCAAGTAATACTGGAGGTTTGCCAGAAGTGAATATTGAAGGAATAAGTGGTTTTTTAAGTGATGTAGGCAATGTGGACGAAATGGCTGAAAACGCTATGAAGATTTTAGCATCTGATGAAGTTTTGAACCAATTCAAGAAACAGGCAATAGAGGCTGCAATGATTTACGATACAAAAAAAATTGTGCCTTTGTATGAAAAGCTATATGAAGAAGCTATATCGAAAGTACATTAAAAGTATTGTAATTTTAATTCCTTTGTTATTATTAACGGCTTGCAAAACGGCTGTTCCAGAAACTAATGTGTCTGGCAAAAACATTCCGTTTCAGGTACTTATCTCAAACTCACACAGCAATTTTACTACTCAAAGAAATCTAATTATTGAAACGCCTGAGGTATTTCAGGAAATCTTCGCTACTATTAATTCTACTCGTAAGCCGGGGATTCCTCTTCCAGAAGTAGATTTTGAAAAGGAAAACGTAGCTTTCATAAATAGTGGCGAAACATCCACAGGAGGCCATTCCGTTGCGGTAATAGAAATTATTGAAAAGGAAAACAAGGTTGTAATTCATTTCGAAGGAAAAGGTCCAAAAGCAGGAGAAAATGCCACCATGGTTATTTCTACGCCTTTTACTATGGTTAAATTCAAGAAACTACCAAAACCCATGATTTTTGAATGGATGCTGAGTAGTAATTGACAATCTTTAATAATTTCTATTAATAAACTCCATCGCATTAACGTGCATCACGCGCTCCACGATTGTTTCTGCATTGATTCTGTTTAAATCATTGAGATTTATAAGATTTTTTGAAAGATAATCTTCAGCGTGGTCCAGCATTTCTTCGGCAAGATCTTTCATGTTTTCGGCGGTCCACAAACCGTTGATTGGATTCACAATTCCGTCAAAATCACTACCAATACTCTGTATTCCCCAACAAAATAGTTTTTCTTTGTCCAGTACTTCGGCAATATGTTGTACTTGCCTCCAAACCAACAGCGCTTTCTTCTGAAGTTGTTTTCGTTTATTTGGAAAAATCATTTTACTATCAGAGATTGCTTTGCTACTACCAATACGCCTTTCGTCCAATTGTATACCAAAAATTCCATCACTTTTAGCAATTCGTATCAATTCGTTATCATAAAAATTGATGTCAATATCGCAGAACCATTCTCTGTGTTCGGGAATGCCAACTTGATCCCATTGCACGATGGAATGTTTGCCGTTGCAAGCTGCATGACTGGCGATAATTGGAATTTTTTCTGATGTATATTTTGTATCGAGTAGGTTATAATATGCTTTCCTAGAAGTCGTACTCAAGTGTTTTATATCAATTGGGATCCTTTTTCCTTCAGTGTTATCAAGTAAGAGATCGATTGCTTCAAAACCCAAATCGGTAATGCCAGAATTTAAGCCTCGATCTTGGTTTTCTTTTAACTTTCCAATCGTTATGCTGCGAGCGTGTCCGCAAAGCTCATTGTAAAAATGATGCGCCAACGTAATAAATAATGGTCGGTGTTCCCAGTCTTTAATGGCTTTTATGTTACCTAAAACTTCACTGCGGCTCGCCATGTCTTTATTCATCTCTATGCCTGTATTGAAACTATGCCCGCCTTCAATGGTGATTAGGATATTAATGATTTTCTTGAGCTCGGTTTCTTTGGCAAAATTATTTTCAATATCCTGAAAACTTCGCACCAATCTGTAAGTATATATTTTCCCGTCTATGTTTTCAACCTGATTGTGGAGCTTTTGGTAATACTGATATTCATCCATCAGGTCCACGAAATAATCATTACTGTTGCGTATATAATCCATCCGTGATTGGCTAATGTTTGCCGTAAAGTTTACCAAAAAATCGGTTACTCTTTTTACCCTGATTATTTCCTTCCCAAAAAAGTGTTTTTCAAAAGGATAAAGTGAAACAACAACAACTTTAGATTTTGCTTTTGCCAGAGCAGTAAGATCAGTTTGTGTAAATTTTGTAAGCGTTATCAATCGGTTTACAAACTTTTCAAGAAAATTAGGAGGGTTGTAATGCCATATGGAGTTTTTCCTATTGGGATCCAGCGCATTTTGTTTTGTAGGTTGATCTTTAAAACTTTTGCTATAGGGTTTTAAAGAGGGGTGGCAGTGAATATCTACACAATGCTTTTCCATAAATGCACTTCTAAGAGAATTTGATTAAAATTGCGATAAAATATGGAAACTTGAAACAGGGTTTTTCCTGTTTTTTAAAAAGGGAAATGCCCCTTTTAGGTGGGGCATTTCTTTCAAAAATAATATGAATATGATTTTCTAAAACTGATAACGCGCGCTTAAACCTACGTCAAAACTAACGTCGTCTCTATATCCTAGATTTGCTTGTGGTCGGAAATCAAAAGAAATAAGCAGCGGAAAATCAAAGCTGTATTCTATCCCAACATCCCCAGTTAAAAAGGCAAATGCCTCAGAATCGTCATATCTGTCGTCATAAGGATAATCCTTATGCTTATTATCATAATTCACAACCCCCGCGCCCAAACCAGGCCCGGCGTACCAATTAAATCCACCGTCTATGTTCCAGACCCATTGGTAGATGGCAGTAAATTTTGCGGCATCCCAATAACGTTTGCTGTGAAAGGCCAACCCAAGTTCCAACCGGTTTGAATCGCCCAATGCACGTTGATAGTTTACTTCTGGGCCAAAACCGTCACTTTCGCTTAGACGAATCCCAATAGCATTTTTTGATATTTCTTGGGCGTTGGTTTGTATTCCTAACGCAATAAAAGTCAAAAGCAATAAAATTGATTTTTTCATAATTTTTCTTTTAGTTATAAGAAGTGTAAATGTAGGTGTATTATAAAGTGGCAATAGTTAAGGCAAAGCCAATCTGCAGTAGAAAATTTACAAAATTTTGTTAAGGAATTTTCTACATTTACAGTACATAACATGAAAACACAATTCCAAGACTTTCAAAGAATATTCAACGGCGAATTTTTTACAGATTCCCTTCATACTCTATTGTATGCTACAGACGCTTCGGTATATCGAAAAGTCCCAAAGGCTGTGGCATACCCAAAAAATGAAAGAGGTATAAAACAGCTCGTTTCCTTTGCCGAAACAAATGGAATATCACTTATTCCACGAACGGCGGGCACTTCTCTTGCGGGTCAATGTGTTGGCGATGGAATTGTGGTTGATGTTTCAAAACATTTCACCAAAATAATTTCTTTAGATACTGAAAAAAGGACAGTTACCCTTCAACCTGGAGTTATTAGGGATGAATTGAATTCATATCTTAAACCTTTCGGACTTTTCTTTGGGCCAAATACCTCAACAAGCAACCGTTGTATGATCGGTGGAATGGTGGGCAACAACAGTAGTGGTACGACTTCCATTCAATATGGAGTAACGCGCGACAAAGTTCTAAAACTGAAAACAATCCTTTCAAATGGCGAAGAAGTTATTTTCGAAACGCTTTCAAAAAAAGAATATTTATATAAAACAGAATTGAATTCTTTGGAAGGAAAAATATACCAGACCCTTTATAATGAATTAATTCCTGAAGAGACACAGCAAGAAATTTGGAAAGAGTTTCCAAAACCTGAGATACACCGAAGAAACACAGGTTATGCAGTTGACAGTCTGCTTAACACCTCAGTTTTTGGGGATTTTAAGGAAGAAATCAACCTTTGCAATCTGCTTTGCGGAAGTGAAGGAACACTAGCTTTTACAACTGAGATAACGCTTCAATTAGACCCTTTACCGCCACAATTTACGGCAATGGTCGCTACACACTACGAAACCTTGGAAGCTTGCTTGAATGATGTGGTTGTTGTAATGCAGCACAACCTACACACTTGCGAAATGATGGACAACGTGATCTTGGACTGTACCAAAAAGAACAAAACCTACGAGCCATACCGTTTTTTTGTGAAAGGAAATCCGAAAGCCGTTCTATTGTTGGAACTGAAGAGTAATTCGGAAGAAGATTTGGAAAAACAAACAGAATCTTTATTGGAATCATTAAAGGTTTCAAATTATTCCTATGACAATCCAGTTTTAAAAGGTGAAGAGATTGAAATGGCGCTTGAACTCCGAAAAGCGGGTTTGGGACTTTTGGGAAATATGGTTGGCGATCGGAAAGCCGTTGCATGCATTGAAGATACGGCGGTAGCTTTGGAAGATTTGCCAGCCTATATCAGCGAATTTTCTGCCTTGATGAAAAAATATGACCAACAAGCGGTTTACTACGCACACGCTGGAGCTGGAGAGCTGCATTTGCGGCCCATACTCAATTTGAAAGAGAAAAAAGGTGTGGGATATTTCAGAAAAATCACAACTGATGTGGCGTTGCTTTGCAAAAAATACAAAGGCTCCTTTTCTGGTGAACACGGCGATGGCATTGTGCGAGCAGAGTTTATTTCGTTGATGATTGGCGATAATAATTACGAGCTTTTAAAGCGTATTAAAGCCGTTTTCGACCCACATAATATCTTCAATCCTGGAAAAATTGTCGATGCTTTTAAAATGGATGAATCGCTTCGTTATGAAGTTGGTAGAGTAGAACCAATTATTGAAACATTGATGGATTTTAGTGATTCTGAAGGGATCCTTCGTTTAGCTGAAAAATGCAATGGGAGTGGTGATTGCAGAAAAACTTCAGAAGCAGCTGGAGCAATGTGTCCCAGCTATCACGCCACCAAAAATGAAAAAGATACAACTCGGGCTCGGGCCAACGCCTTGCGAGAGGTTTTAACAAATAATGAGGCCGTCAATAAATTCAATTCCAAGGTGTTAAAAGAAGTTTTTGATCTTTGCCTCAGCTGCAAAGCCTGCGCTAGCGAATGCCCCAGCAATGTGGATATTAGCACGGCTAAGGCTGAATTTTTATACCAATACAATAAAGCGAACGGCATTTCATTTTCCAATAAAATATTCGGAAAAAGTACGAAACTGAACAAAATGGCCTCCAAATTTCCGAAACTTTCAAATTGGTATTTTGCGAATGGATTCACTTCAAAAATTATAAAAAATATTGGAGGAATTCATCAAAATCGTTCGTTGCCAAAAATTTCGATTAAAAGTTTCAGTAAAGAAATACAAGGTATTAAATATCAAAATATTACTTCAGGTAATATTTATAAAGAAATTCAAAAAAATGTATTGCTCTTTGTTGATGAATTCAGCAATTATCTGGATGCTGAAATTGCACTGGATTCATTTCTACTATTATCAGGTTTGGGTTATAAAGTGACCGTAATTGATACTTTGGATAGTGGCCGAGCACTTATTTCAAAAGGTTTATTGGATGAGGCGAAGAAGGAAGCAAACAAAAACCTTGCGTTTTTAAAAGAAAAAGTATCTAAAGAAACTCCTTTGGTTGGTATAGAACCTTCCGCTATCCTTTCATTTAGAGACGAATATCTTAGATTGGCAGATGATAGAACTTCTGCAGAGAACATTTCAAAACATACTTTTTTGATAGAAGAATTTTTAGCAAACGAAATTGAAAAAGGGAACATTTCGGCAGCGCAGTTCACTTCGGAAGAAAAAGAAATTAAAATCCATTCGCATTGTCACCAAAAATCGCTCAGCAATCAGAAAGTTACTTTTGATATTTTAAACCTTCCCGAAAATTACAAACCAACCATCATTACTTCAGGTTGTTGCGGAATGGCTGGAAGTTTTGGTTATGAAAAGGAGCACTACGATGTGAGTATGAAAATAGGGGAGTTGAAGCTATTTCCATCGGTGAGAAAAACTACTGGAGCAACATTAATTGCAGCAAATGGAACAAGTTGTAGACATCAGATTCTTGATGGAACTGGAAGGAAAGCCTTGCATCCAGTAACTATTTTGAAAAATGCTTTAAAGTACTAACGTTAAATCGTGATTTTAAATGCTTTCATTGCTGCAACCATGGTTCCAATATCCTCATCTTCACTTTCAATTTGGTTTTCTATATGAACCAAAAGATGTTCGCGTTCGTGGTAAGAATATAATGTCCATCTTTCATTATTGTATTCCAACGCTGTAAGATTTTCAACCCAATCGCCGCTATTTAAATATTCACAACTTCCTTGGGCTGTAACTATTTTTTTAATGCAAGGCTGATGAATGTGGCCACAGACAACATAGTCAAATTCATTATCAATTGCTAAATCTGTCGCTGTGGTTTCAAAATCGTCAATAAACTTCAAGGCGCTTTTTACACTGTTTTTAATTTTTTTTGAAAGAGAATACTTTTCTTGGCCCGCTTTTTCAAGAAAATAATTAATGAAACGATTGAAAAGGATAAGCATGTCATAACCCCAGCCTCCCAACTTTGCTATCCATTTAGCGTGCTGGACGGAAGCATCAAAAACATCGCCGTGAAAAAACCAAACTTTTTTTCCATCTAAATTGAGAAGTAATTTATCAATAATTTGAATGTTACCCATTTTCGTATTGCTGAACCTCCGAAGCTTCTCGTCGTGATTTCCAGTTATATAATAGACCTTGGTTCCCTTGGTAGCAAGCGATAATATCTTTTTGATAATTAAGAGATGTGCTTTTGGAAAATAACTTTTTCTAAATTGCCAAATATCAATAATATCGCCATTTAAGATTATTTTTTTGGGTTTTATAGAATTTAGATATTTCAGCAATTCTTTGGCGTGGCAGCCGTAGGTTCCCAAATGGACATCAGATATTACAACAAGTTCAACCTTTCTTTTCAAACAAAAATATTTATCGAACAAATTTCGAAAAATTAACGGCTAAGTATTTTATCACAACGTTACGTTTGTTGTGCTTTGTGGTTATTTGGATTGTATAATGTTTCTTAAAGATTAAGAATAATGTTTATTTTCATTATTCGTCTCTATCGTTTACATTTGTTGAAAACCAACCTATGGCGGGCAATTCCTTCGGAAAAATATTTAAACTTACCACCTTTGGCGAATCGCATGGCGCGGCCATTGGCGGAATTATAGATGGCTGCCCCGCAGGACTTTCCTTGGATTTTGAAACAATCAACACTGAAATGCAACGCCGCAAACCCGGTCAGTCTTCAATAGTTACCCAACGTAAAGAAGAAGACAAAGTAAAATTTCTTTCAGGAATATTTGAAGGAAAAACTACAGGAATGCCTATTGGTTTCGTTATTGAAAATACAGATCACAAGAGCCAAGATTACAGCCATATAAAAGATGTTTATCGTCCTTCCCATGCCGATTATACATACGATAAAAAATATGGAATACGTGATTATCGCGGTGGTGGGCGCTCTTCAGCACGTGAAACTGCTTGTAGGGTTGTTGCTGGTGCTATTGCAAAACAACTACTTCAGAATATAAAAATTACAGCTTATGTTTCTTCCGTTGGCGAAATGGAATTGAAGAAAAATTATTCTGAAATTAATTTTTCAGAAATTGAGAAAAACCCTGTTCGATGCCCCGATGCCGAAATGGCCTCAAAAATGGAGGATTATATAAAATCGATTCGAAAAGAAGGCGATACTGTCGGCGGAACCGTTACTTGTGTAATTCAAAACGTACCCATTGGTTTGGGCGAACCGGTTTTTGACAAATTGCATGCCGAACTAGGCAAAGCAATGCTCTCCATAAATGCCGTAAAAGGTTTTGAATATGGAAGCGGCTTTGCAGGAACTGTAATGAAAGGCAGCGAGCACAATGATATTTTTAATGAAGACGGAAGCACTAAGAGCAACCACAGTGGTGGAATTCAAGGCGGAATAAGCAATGGCGAAGATATTTACTTTAAAGTAGCCTTTAAACCCGTTGCAACCATTATGCGAAAGCAAGAAACAATTGACAGCAAAGGAAACAAGGCCGAAGCTGAAGGCAAAGGGCGTCACGACCCTTGTGTGGTGCCTCGTGCGGTGCCCATAGTTGAAGCTATGGCTGCATTGGTTATGGCAGATTTTTATTTATTGAACAAAACTTCGAGACTTTAAACAATCAAAAACTTATATGAAAAAACTAGCGCTTCACTGGAAAATAATCATCGGATTGATATTAGGAATAATCTGGGCATTACTTTCCAGCCAGCTTGGATGGAGCGAGTTTACCATCAATTGGATAGCGCCGTTTGGAAAAATTTTCATCAATCTTTTAAAACTTATTGCAGTGCCTTTGGTTTTGGTTTCTATAATCAGTGGTGTAGCGAATATTGGAGACGCATCCAGTTTGGGAAGAATGGGAGGTAAAACACTCTTGGCGTATTTGCTTACCACACTGTTTGCTGTGACTTTGGGATTGGTTATGGTAAATGCCATAAAACCTGGAGAACTAATTGATGAGCAAAGTAGGATTGACAACAGGATAAGTTATGAAATTTGGGCAGCCTCGGAAGGTCACCCAGTTAAAGATGGAATAAATTATTTACAGGATCCCGCCTTCTTTGAGCGTGCTCAAAAAATTACGGATCTTTCTAAAGGTGAATTGAGAGATGCTTCCGTTACCGAAAAAATGCAGACAGTCGAAAAAACAAAAGAAACCACACCATTGCAACCGTTGGTTGATATTGTTCCAGAAAATTTCTTCTTTTCATTGACAGACAATGGGTTGATGCTTCAGATTATTTTCTTCGGAATATTTTTTGGAGTTTGCCTGTTATTGATTCCCAATGAAAAATCGAAGCCTGTCACCGCTTTTATGGACAGCACAATGGAAGTCTTTCTGAAAATGGTTGATTTGGTGATGCAAGCAGCACCTTTCTTTGTTTTTGCTTTGTTGGCGGGTGTTGTAAGCAGAATGGCCGGAGATGATATTGGCAAAGTGTATGAAATTTTTAAAGGCCTAAGCTGGTATTCACTTACTGTGTTTTTAGGATTGATGTTGATGATTTTTATTGTCTATCCTTTATTGATGAAACTTTTCGTGAAAATAATTCCCTATAAAGGATTTTTTAAAGCAATGGCACCAGCACAGACGTTGGCCTTTTCAACTTCAAGTAGTGCGGCGACACTGCCCGTGACAATGGAATGTGTTGAAGAAAATCTGGGTGTTGATAAAAAAATAACCAGTTTCGTTCTCCCCATTGGCGCTACCGTAAATATGGATGGAACTTGCTTATATCAAGCCGTAGCGGTTGTTTTTCTTGCGCAGTTGCATATGATTGATTTGACTATGGGTCAACAATTAACGATTGTGTTGACAGCTACTTTAGCATCCATAGGTTCGGCGGCTGTGCCGAGCGCAGGATTGGTAATGCTTATTATCGTTTTGGAATCGGTTGGTTTGAACCCTGCTTGGATAGCCATAATCTTCCCAGTGGATAGAATTCTGGATATGTTTCGTACAGTCGTCAATGTTACTGGAGATGCCACGGTTTGCACCATTATAGCTAAAGGTGAAGGAATGCTTAATTATGATCCGCAGGAAAATCCTTCTGAAACCTTCGATTTGGATTCTTAATACATTTTAAAATTGAATACTATTTTATTTTTTAGAATATAACGAATGGCAGTTTAAGGTTATAAAATTTATAATTGATTGTATTTTAACAGTTTAGTTTTTTGAAAAAAGATTAAATTTTATTAATTTAGATTATCACTTCTCCCCGGGAACAATTGCCCGATCTAAAATTTTTCTTGAATTTACCTATTTGGCTATGACTAAATATCATAGTTATGAAAACAGTTGTCTTAGTTTTTTGTGTTGGCTTTGCAATGGGAAATTTGTTTGGCCAGGTGGGGATTGGAACCGTAAATCCCACTAATTCTTCAATGCTTGAAGTGAGCAGTACCTCTGATGGAGGCAGTACTTACAAAGGTTTTATGCCGCCTCGGGTACCGAACATTCCTGCACGTAATGCAATAATTCCCAATATATCCGACGCGGGATTATTAGTTTTTGTGATGAACAATGGAAATGGACAAAGCTGTCTACAAATATGGGATGGAGGAGTCTGGAACGATATTTATTGCGTTACGATTCCATCTCCTGAAATATGGATCAATGAATTTCATTATAAAAACATGGGTACAGATTCTGGAGAATTTGTTGAGATCGCCGGTCCTGCGGGTTATGATTTAGGTACTTGTACAATTGAATTGTATAATGGCGCTACAGGCACCAATTACCAAACTATTCCTTTGAACGGATTAATTCCAAATCAATCAAATGGAGTTGGAACCCGTTCATTTGTGGCTACAGGACTTCAAAATGGACCAGCGGACGGAATTGCAATTGTAAAAGCGGGCATAGTCATCCAATTTCTTAGCTACGAAGGAACATTCATGGCAAATAACGGCCCTGCCAACGGAATAAATTCAACCGATATTGGTGTAAAAGAATCGAAAATTACAACCCCAATTGGCTTTTCTTTACAACTCACAGGAAATGGAAACACCTACGGAGATTTTATATGGAATGCCCCAGCGGATGATTCACCAGGAGATTTGAATGTGGGGCAAAATATTAATTAAAGAAACTTTGCTTTCAATTCTTTAGTAGGAATCATACAGCTTTCCTTCTTTCCAAACCATTTGTAACGGTTTCGTGCAATGTAATCATACACTGCATTTCTGATAAATTTCGGAACAATCATAAACCCAAAAAGTAGGGGATAAGCGCCAGAAAGATTCTTAGTTATATGAAGTGCCGCTGAAGACTTTTCGTAATGTTTTTCGTCATCAATAAGAATAATGGAATCTACTTTTTCAGTATCAATATTGAATTTTGCAACCAATTGTTTTCCAATCTCACTCTGAAGCGCCGCAAATTTGAAAACATTTTTTTTGTCGTGCTTTATAATATAGGTAACTGCGCCATTGCAAAGGTTGCAAACGCCGTCGAACAATATTATTTTGTGTTTTTCATTCATAATATCCTTTCAACTGCGCTCGATTAGACAAATGTCCGGTCGAGCGCAGTCGAGACCTAATTAAACTTTTTCTAGTTCCTCCAGACTTACGTTAGTCGTAAACATTCCGTAATTAACAATCGCCTTATTTTTTTCTATGGTATCAATCGTTCCAATTGCTCTTCCATCAATCATTCGAACTCTGTCACCAAGTTTGAGTGTAACTTTCGGTTTTGGCGGGGGTAGCTTTTTGGCTTTTTCCTTCTCTTCTTTTTTGCGTTCCCGGATTACTTCCACCTTTTTTTCAACTTCCTTGATAACCTTTTGTTCCTTGGCTTTTACGGCTTTCTTAACTTTTGGCTCCAGTTTTTTGCGCTTGCTGTTTTCAATCATAACCAGCTTCATCAACTCGTCAATCAACTGCTTTTTCTGTTTATTGTTGAAATATTTTTCTGAAAGTGCATCAACTTTTTTCCCCAAACTGATTAGCTTTTGGTTTGCATCAAACAATTCTTGATAGCTTTCCAGTTTTTCCTGTACACGTGCGTTCACTTCTTCTAGTTGCTTGCCTTCAACCCGAGCTTTTTGTTCCTCTGTTTTTAAAGATTCTGAAGTTTTTCTGAGATTTGACCGCTCTTTTTGAAGATTGGCTATGGTTTTATCAAAACGCACTTTCCCGCGTTCAATCTTTTTCTTTGATCTATTTATAAGACTATAAGGAATTCCGTTTTTTTGGGCAACTTCAAAAGTATAACTGCTTCCAGCTTCGCCCAAATGCAAATGATAAAGTGGTTCCAACGATTTATTATCGAATTGCATATTGGCATTGATTGCGTATGGCAGCTCGTTTGCCAAAAGTTTTAAATTGGTGTAATGCGTTGTGATTATCCCAAAAGCCTCTCGTTCATAAAAAACTTCCAAAAAAGTTTCGGCCAAAGCTCCGCCGAGTTCTGGATCACTTCCAGTTCCAAATTCATCAATTAAAAAAAGTGTTTTTTTATCGCACTTTTTCAAAAATTGATTCATTTTTTTTAAACGGTAACTATAAGTACTTAAATGATTTTCAATAGATTGGTTGTCGCCAATATCTGTCAAAATTCGTTTAAAAAAGCACATTTCGCTTTGGGGTTCAACGGAAATCAACAGACCACTTTGAAGCATTACCTGCAAAAGCCCAACTGTTTTAAGCGTAATACTTTTACCGCCAGCGTTTGGCCCAGAGATTACAATGATTCGCTTATCGGGAACCAGTTCAATGCTCTGCGGAAATGTTTTTTCTTTCCGTTTATTGTTTGAAACCAACAACAGCGGATGAAATGCATTTTGAAGTGAAATCTTTTTTTCTGAAGTGATAATAGGTAATACTCCATTTATTTTCAGTGCGTACTTTGCTTTTCCGTAAAGCACGTCCATACTTGTTAAATATTCTTGATAGCTCGCCAAAAGTGCCGTGTGTGGCCTTACAAATTCTGTCAATGCTTTTAGAATTCGTTTTATTTCTTCGTCTTCTTCGTAAATTAAATTACTCAGCTCGTTGGCATATTCTAGTGTTTCTTGAGGTTCAATATAAACGATGCTTCCCGTTTTTGAACTGCCCAAGACTGAGCCTTTTACTTTTTTGCGGTGCATCGCTTTTACTGCCAGAACCCGACGGTTTTCCACCACAGACTCACGGATTTCATCCAGATAATCGTTTTGTATGTATTGCGAAAGTGCTTTTGTAAAAGAGGAATTTATCTTTCCCTTCACCACATTCAATCTTCTACGAATAACGCCTAGTTCGGTGGAAGCATCATCATTAATTTCGCCATATTTATCAATCCGTTTATTTACTTCTTCTGAAATGATTGAATTGTAATCTACTTCTTCGGAAAAAGAATTCAAGTGAATATAGAATTCCTCAAACTTTTTAAAGAATTTAAGGAGAATTCGAGTGGTTTCAGAAATGGAAAGAATTTTTCGAAACCCAGAAATTTCAAGCGTACTGTTTTCAATATCTAGCAATCGCAACTCTCTGAAAATAGGATCAAAGCCGTGGTTTGGAATCCGGTTGTCACCATCAAGTGAAGCCGTAAACTCCTTAACACGTTGCAATTCGGGTTCAATTTCAGCAAATTCTTGAAAGGGCACAATTGAAAGTACATTCTCACGCCCCGGTTCGGTAACGCAAAATTCTGAGACTTGGCGCAGCACCGAAGGAAATTCAAGGTCCTCTAAAGTTTTACTGTCTATACGGGCTTTCCGTTTTATTTCCATTAATTTTACTTTTTCAGCAATCATGCAAAAGTAACAATAATGGAGGTAACAATCGAGCCAGGATGGAAGGCGATTTTAAAGGAAGAATTTGAGAAACCTTATTTTAAAAATTTGGTGGAATTCGTAAAAACAGAATATATTTCAAAACATTGTTTTCCGCCGGCAAAGCAGATTTTTTCAGCCTTTAATCATACGCCTTTTAAGGGTGTCAAAGTTGTCATAATAGGGCAGGACCCCTATCACGGACCAGGACAGGCACATGGTTTGTGCTTTTCAGTTGGAGAAAACGTAGCGGTTCCACCTTCGCTGAAAAATATTTTTGAAGAAATAAGAACTGATATCGGCTCCCCAATTCCAAAAAATGGCAATTTGGAACGCTGGGCAGATCAGGGCGTGTTATTGTTGAACGCCACCTTAACTGTTCAGGCACATCAGGCAGGGAGCCATCAAAACAAAGGTTGGGAAAAATTTACGGATGCAGTTATTGAAAAGCTTTCTATGGAAAGGGAAGGATTGGTATTCCTGCTTTGGGGAGGTCCCGCAAAAAAGAAAGGTGCCAAGATTGATACGTCAAAACATTTGGTGCTAAGCAGTGGTCATCCTTCGCCATTAGCCGCAAATAGGGGCTATTGGTTTGGAAATAAACATTTCGGTAAAACAAACGAATACTTAAAGAAAAAAGGCAAAAACCCAATTAAATGGTAATTTTAATGAAAGAAAAGAAATGGGGATATTTCTTATTCTTCTTCGGGTACTTCTGATTCGGTAGCGTCATTGCAACTAAACTGCAGTAGCAAGAAATTTGTGACTAACAACGCCCCCAAAACGATTAAAAAAGTAGTCATAATACTTGGTTTTATAATAACAAGATGCAAGTTCTACTTTCGGGTTGCGTAAATATTAAGATTTTTTTTGGATATTATGTAATATACTGTTTTTCTGAACTTTACTTTCAATTAAATCTAGTTCCAATAGTTTCTGTTGAATATTTTCCAGTTCTTTTGAGCTTAGCTGCCGGTCGCTCCATTCGGTTAACGACAGCCATTCACGTACATCTTCAATTTTTAGGCCGTAGCGTTTTGCAATCATCTCATCAATCTTTGGTATATTTTTGAAGTTTTCAGTAGTGTTGTTTATCACTTTCAAAATTGATTGAACACTTTCTAAATCATTCTCTAAAACATCATTTCGAACAGCGATGACAAAACTTGGCCACGGAGTAGGAGATTCACCAATTAAACGTAAAGTACCGTTGTCCACATGTGGTTTGGTCATAAATTTTTCCCACATAAAATAGTCGCCGTTTCCTTTTGGAAGTCCTTCCAAAGCGCCTTCTAAATCCTTTATCACTTTAAAATTCAAGTCGGTTTTTAAATCCCAATCAAGGGTTTCAGCATTTACGAAAGCCATTAAATGTGATCCGGAGCCAAAACGACTTATTGCGGCTTCTGTTCCTTTTAAATCTGAAACTGTTTCATAATCTGAATTGGCTGCAACGTGGATTCCCCATAAAAGAGGCGTTTTCACGAAAACTTGGATAATCTTACAATCGTTTCCTTTAATTATATCACGAACAATTCCCTCGGTGAGGATTACAGCCATGTCTATTTCTTTTTCGCGCAGTGCACGGGACATTTGACCAGTTCCGCCTGGGTAATCTTTCCAGCGTAGATTGATTCCTTTTTCCTGAAAATCCTTATCGCGAAGTGCAATATACCAAGGCAGGTTGAAATGTTCTGGCACACCGCCAATTAGAAAATTTTTCATTCTGTAACTTTTTCTAAAGTGTATTGAATAAGTGCATCTATGGTTTTTGATGCATTTTTACTGAAAGTTCCGGAAGCACGATTAGCAATAATTGCATTCATTGAAATAGCTCGATGGCCTAGCAATTTGGCCATCCCGTACATTGTTGCGGTTTCCATTTCCAGGTTGGTGATCTTTTTCTTTTTATAGCGGAAGGAAGTTAGCTTTTCATTTAGTTTTTCATCCTTCAATTTTGCGCGAAGCACCCGGCCTTGCGGCCCATAAAAACCAACATTGGTAATAGTTATACCTTGAATAGTATTTTCAGATGTAAATTTTTTCAGCAAAGTTTTATCAGCCTCTACGGCATAGGGAACCGAATTGTCTGGATTCCATTGGGTATGGTCAATAAACGATTGTGCAAAATCGCGATTGAAAATTTTATCCGTTTTGTCGTAATAATGCATTACGTTATCTAATCCGATGCCGAGTGTACTAATCAAAAAGCTATCCACTTTAACATCGGGAGTCAAGCCTCCAGAGGTTCCAATCCTAATAATATCAAGCGACGTCAGCTTTTTCTTGACTTGACGCTTTTCAAAATCTATATTCACCAAAGCATCCAGTTCATTGAAGACAATGTCAATATTGTCGGGACCAATTCCGGTAGAAATCACGCTAATACGCTTTCCTTTGTAGGTTCCAGTGTGGGTTTTGAATTCGCGATGTTCGGCCTTTGTTTCAATGGTGTCGAAATATTTGGAAACCATTTCTACACGGTCGGGATCGCCTACAGTAATTACGGTTGCAGCAAGCTGTGAAGGAGCCAGATTCAAATGGTAAATTTTACCTTCAGGCGTCAATATTAGTTCAGATTCTTCAATTCTCATCCTTTTATTTTTATCCCCCAACCCGTTTAACCTTAAATCCCTTTTCTTTTAGGAATTTCATAATCTTATCGCGATAGTCTCCTTGAATAATAATTTGTTCATTTTTAAAACTTCCCCCAACACTTAATAGCTGTTTCAATTCCTTTGCAAGAATCTTGAAATCACTATCCGCACCGGTGTAGCCTTCTATAATGGTAATCGGTTTCCCCTTTCTCTTTTCATACTTACAAATTAACGGGTCGTCTTGCATCCAAATAGTAGGTTCCTCATTCGTTTCGGGAACATCTTTTGGATCGTGGTCGGGAAATAGATTTTTTAATTGTTCTTCTAAGGAATTCAAGATTTAAAATTTAAGATTTGTGATTTCGGCTCCGCACAATCCCCGAATCGGTCCCTGAGCGAAATAGAAGGGTTATTTTTTAATTAATCCAATTTCCACCAATCGCTGGTGTAAAAATTCACCTGCTGTAATATCACCAAATGCTTTTGGGTGTGCTTCGTCAATACATTCTGGCAAACAATTCAATTTCATATCGCAGCGCGGATGCATAAAGAAAGGTATTGAGTAGCGCGGGCTTCCCCATTCTTCACGAGGTGGATTTATAACCCTATGTATAGTAGAGCGAAGTTTATTGTTAGTGAGGCGTTCAAGCATATCGCCCACGTTTATAACCAATTCGTCATCCTTAGGAATTGCATCAATCCATTCGCCATCTTTTCTCAAAACTTGAAGACCACCAGCAGAGGCTCCCATTAATAGTGTAATAAGATTGATATCTCCGTGGGCTCCTGCACGCACCGCTCCTTTGGGCTCTTCAGTAATAGGAGGGTAGTGAATTGGGCGAAGGATGCTATTGCCATTATTTGCCCAATGGTCAAAATAGAACTCATCCAAGCCAATATAAAGTGCCAATGCTCTAAGCACATAAATTCCAGTTTTTTCAAGCATTCGGTATGCTTCCATACCAGTATGGTTAAAATCGAGCAATTCCTTAACATGAACGTTTTTCGGATATTCTTCCTCGAGTTTAGCATCTGCAGAAGGCTCTTGTCCAAAATGCCAAAACTCTTTTAAGTCTCCTTCTTTTTTTCCTTTAGCATGCTCTTTTCCGAAGGAAATATAACCGCGCTGTCCGCCTAGACCTGCAATTTCATATTTTTCTTTCACTTCAAGTGGAAGTGCAAAAAAGTTTTTCACTTCTTTATATAGTTCATCGACCAAATCATCACTTAGGAAGTGATTTTTAAGGGATACAAAACCTATGTCTTCGTATGCTGAACCTATTTCATTTACAAACTTTTGCTTTCTATTTGGGTCTTCAGAAAGGAAATCGGCTAAATCTACACTGGGTATATTGTTCATAGCAATTGAATTTAGCTTACAAAGATACCAAATTGTAAAAGTTTTTCCTCAGATAAAATTTGCTTTAATAATCCTTATTACAATGGGTTTTTTTCTACTTTTGAATCTTCTAATTACTAATGATGAAACCTGAAACAACACCACATATTTTCTTCGATTATAACCGAAAAAATCTTGACAATGAAACCTTGCTAAAACTTTACCGTGGAATGCTGAAGCCACGGATGATAGAAGAAAAAATGCTCATTCTTCTGCGTCAAGGAAAAGTTTCAAAATGGTTTAGTGGCATAGGTCAAGAAGCTATTTCAGTAGGGATTACAGCTGTTTTGGACAAAGACGAATACATTTTACCCATGCACCGAAACTTGGCGGTTTTCACGATGCGCGATATTCCGCTCCACAGATTGTTTTCGCAATGGCAGGGAAAAGCAAACGGATTTACAAAAGGTCGCGATAGAAGTTTTCACTTTGGAACACAGGAATTCCACATTATTGGAATGATTTCGCACTTAGGCCCTCAATTTGGTGTTGCTGATGGAATTGCTCTGGCAAACAAATTAAAAGGAAATAATAAAGTATGTGCCGTATTTACAGGAGAAGGTGGCACTAGTGAAGGTGATATTCACGAAGCGTTAAACGTTGCTTCTGTTTGGCAACTTCCTGTTCTTTTTTGTGTTGAAAACAACGGTTACGGCCTTTCAACGCCAACCAACGAACAGTATAATTGTGAAAATATAGCCGATCGTGGAAAAGGCTATGGGATGGAAGCCCATATAATTGAAGGCAACGATATTTTGGAAGTTTATACCAAACTGAAAGATTTAGTTGAAAGTATGCGGAAAAATCCACGTCCGGTGTTGTTAGAGTTCAAAACCTTCAGAATGCGCGGTCATGAAGAGGCGAGTGGCACAAAATACGTTCCAACAGACTTGATTGACGAATGGGGACTGCGAGATCCGCTTGTAAATTATGAAAGCTATTTGCTCGGGGAAGGTATACTTTCTGAAGAAAAAATCCAAGAGTTTAAAGATGAATTCAAGCACGAAATTGATTCGAATCTAGATATTGCTTTTGCAGAACCAAAAATAGAATCTACTGAAGCTAATGAATTAAATGATGTTTACAAAGAGTTTAATTATCAGGATGTTAAAGAAAATTCAAATAAAGAAAATATTCGCTTAATTGATGCTATTTCTCAAGGTTTGAAACAATCCATGGAACGTCACGACAATCTTGTGATTATGGGCCAAGATGTTGCTGAGTACGGCGGAGTTTTTAAAATAACAGAAGGGTTTTTGGAGCAGTTCGGTAAAGAACGGGTCCGCAACACACCTATTTGTGAATCTGCCATCGTTTCTGCGGCAATGGGACTTTCCATTAATGGATTTAAAGCGGTAGTGGAAATGCAATTTGCAGATTTTGTTACTTCGGGTTTTAACCCAATTATAAATCATCTTGCAAAAAGTCATTACCGATGGAATGAAAAAGCTGATGTAGTAGTCCGAATGCCCTGTGGCGCAGGAGTAGGAGCGGGGCCGTTCCATAGTCAAACAAATGAGGCGTGGTTTACACACACACCTGGCTTAAAAGTTGTTTACCCAGCTTTTCCTTACGATGCCAAAGGATTATTGGCTACATGTATTGAAGATCCCAACCCCGTGATGTTTTTTGAACATAAAGCATTGTATAGAAGTATTAGACAAGATGTGCCCACGGATTATTACACACTTCCTCTGGGTAAAGCTTCCGTTTTAAAAGAAGGAAAAGACGTTACTATAATAACTTATGGAGCCGGAGTACATTGGGCTTTGGAAACTCTGGAACAAAATCCAGAAATAAGTGCAGACTTAATCGATTTGCGAACATTAATCCCTTTGGATACCGAAGCAATTTACAGTTCAGTTAAGAAAACTGGAAAGGTAATTATCCTTCAAGAAGATTCAATATTTGGGGGTATTGCTTCAGATATCTCCGCATTGATAATGGAGAATTGTTTTGAAAATTTGGACGCTCCTGTAAAGCGGGTTGCCAGTCTAGAAACACCTATTCCTTTTGCGGCAAACTTAGAATCTTCTTATCTTCCTAAAGAAAAATTTAAAAAAAACCTATTAAATTTATTATCTTACTAATAATTTAACATTCGTTGTTAAACTTTAGACAAAGATAATCCAAACGTTAAAATTGTTGTTTAATTTAGTGCCATACTAATCATTAAACCCAAAAACTATGTTACGTTGGATCGTTATTTTCTTAGTTATTGCAATCATTGCAGCAATTTTTGGTTTTGGAGGCATCGCAGAAGGTGCAGCTGATATCGCAAAAATTATCTTTTACATCTTTATAGTTCTTTTAGCAATATCATTACTCTCAAGATTATTTAAAAGATAAAAAATTTACTAACCCCTTTTTTTTAAACACAAAAACTATCATTTATGAAAAAAATCCTCATTTTGGCCCTGATTGCGGCCACAGCATTTTCTTGCGGAACACCAAAAACCGTTCAAGAATCTCGAAAAGTTATTAAAGGCTATTGGACTTTGGAAAATATAACATACGGTTCCTCAGGAACTTATAATGTTACTTTATTCAACGATACTTCAGTAGAATGTTTCGAAGGAAGTACTTGGAGATTCATTCCAAATAACAATACTGGTAATTATACTATTGACAACTCTAACTGTCCAACAGGTCAACGCGATTTCATCTTTACTATAATAGAAATTGATCCCGCTTCTGGACTATATGATTTTATGGTAAAACCAACAGATGCAAAGGGAAGATCAGAAGATAAAACTGGATTCAGATTGCACCTTGCCCAACTTAACGATAACTCAATGCGTTGGGAACAAACGGTGAGTTTGGATGGCAAACCTTTTAAAATAAACATGAATTTTTCTAAAATAAACGAATAATAATTATGAAAACATATTTAAAACAAACCGCATTAGTAGCTTTAGCTTTTACACTTATTTTAAGCCTAGGAAGCTGTGAAGCCACTAAAAATGCTAACAATAAACAAAAGGGTGCCGTAATTGGAGCCACAAGCGGAGCCGTATTGGGTGCAATACTTGGTAACAATATTGGTAAAGGTGGCAATGGAGCGCTTGGCGCAGTCATTGGCGGCGTAGTTGGTGGTGGAGCTGGAGTTCTTATTGGAAACAAAATGGATAAGCAGGCCCAAAAGATTGAGCAAGAAATCCCCGGAGCTCAAGTAGTAAGAGTAGATGACGGAATCGTGATTACTTTTGACGAAAATAGTGGCGTTTATTTTGATACAGCTAAATATAATATCAACGCAGCATCACAGGCCACTTTAGATAAATTGGCAAATGTATTAAAAGAGTATGCAGATACTGATGTTCTTGTTGTGGGTCATACTGATAGCGTAGGTGCTGATGAAATGAACATGACACTTTCAAAGAATAGAGCGCAGTCCGTTACTAATTATTTTGTACAGAGCAAAGGTTTAAGCGCTGGCAGATTCACTACCAATTGGTATGGTGAAACGGCTCCAGTTGCAGACAATACAACAGCTGAAGGTCGTGCTAAAAACCGCCGTGTAAACCTTGCTATCATTCCAAATGAAAAAATGAAGAATGAAGCTAAGCAACAAGCTGGCGAATAGTTAGAAACTTAAATATTTTAAAAAATCCCTACCTCTCTTTAGGTCGGGATTTTTTTTTAGCTTTAAAGTCAAACATGGCAAATAGAACAAAACGAGATGTTGTAATAATAGGCGGTGGCCTGGCAGGCCTTTCAGCCGCATTGCATCTTGCTAACAACAATTGTAAAGTATGTTTGATTGAGAAAAATGAATATCCGCACCACAGAGTTTGTGGCGAGTATGTGAGTAACGAAGTATTGCCTTATCTAATTTCTTTGGGAATCAATCCCTTTTCAGTTGGAGCCAAAAAAATATCAAAATTTGAAATTACCGACTCCAAAGGTGCTCCATTAAAAGCCAGTTTGCCCCTCGGAGGTTTTGGGATTAGCCGTTATGCTTTTGACAATTTGTTGTTTGAAGCCTTAAAGAATAAAGCTGAAATTATTTTTGACACCGTTGAAAAAGTAACTTTTGAAGAGAATCATTTTTCGGTTACAACCAAAAAAAAGAATATTTTGAAAGCAGATTTTGTGATAGGAGCCTATGGAAAAAGATCTAATTTGGATTCTTTTTTAAATCGAAAATTTATGCAGCAAACTTCGCCTTGGCTTGCTGTGAAAGCTCACTATGATTATGATTTCCCTGATGATACTGTTGCATTGCATAATTTTAAAGGTGGCTATTGCGGGTTAAGCAAAACTGAAACCAATACCGTAAACGCTTGTTATTTGTCCACTTTTAAGTCCTTTAAGAAATATGGTGTTATTGATGCCTTTCAGAAAAAGGAGCTTTCAAAAAATCCTTATTTGGATAAATTTTTTAAAGAAGCAAAACCGATCTTCAAAAAACCATTAACCATCAGCCAGGTTTCTTTTCAGAAAAAAGAGCCTGTAAAAAACCATATCTTTATGTTGGGTGATAGTGCAGGACTCATTCACCCGCTCTGCGGTAATGGAATGGCAATGGCAATAAAGAGCTCCCAAATTTTTTCAGAATTGTTTCTCAAAGCATTTCAAGAAAACAATTTTGATAGAACCAAATTGGAAGAGGATTACACAGCACAATGGCAAAAAGAATTTGGAGAGAGATTAAAAACAGGAAGATTTATCCAGCGTATTTTGATGGATCCCTTTGCTTCAAAAGTAGGTTTTTCATTAGCAAAGATTGTTCCTTCGTTGTTGCCGAAATTAATTGAAAAAACACACGGAAGCCAAACAAAATGATAACCTTCAGCCATAAATATAGGTCAGACCAAGTCGAGATAATGGACGACTTGGATTTTCAAGGGGAAGAAATGAAAAATCTTCTAAAAGACTTGAAAACAGTTAACAAATGGCTGGGTGGAAATAATATTACAATCGATGGCTTACAAAAGTTATTGAAAAATCATCCAAAAAGCAAAAGCATTACGCTTTTAGACATTGGGTGTGGTGATGGCGAATTCCTCCGAAAATGCAGTGATTTTGGAAATAAAAACCATTTCAATTTTAAATGTATTGGATTGGATTTCAACGAAAACATTATAGCGGTTGCCAGAAAGCAAAGCAATAATTATCCAAACATTTCTTTTGAAAAAGTTGATGTTTTTTTGAATGAAGAATCAATTCCAAATTGCGATATTGCATTGTGTACGCTGTTTTTACATCATTTCAGTAATGAAAAGATTGAAAGTTTATTGAATACGTTATTGAAAAAAGTAAATATAGGCTTGATAATAAACGACTTGCAACGCAGCAAACAAGCCTTTAACCTGTTTAAGATAGTAAGTAAACTATTTTTGAAAACAAAAACCGCAAAACACGATGGATTGGTTTCCATTGCGCGAGGATTCAAAAAAAGTGAATTGGAAAGTATTTCCAAAAAAATCCCAAATCAACAAAGCGCTATCCACTGGCGTTGGGCATTCCGATATCAATGGATACTTAAAAAAACTTATGAACGTTAAAATAACCACAGTAGCAAAACAGCTTCCTGCATTCAGCAGAGAGACTGCGGAAGTAATTCCATTTGTAAAACAATGGATGCATGCACAAGACAGCCGATTCCAAAGAAAAGTGATAAAAATATTTGAAGGAGCGGGAGTGGACAAACGTTATTCTATTATGGATCCTATTGAAGTTTTCACAAAAACAAGTTTTGAAGAACGCAATGATATCTACGTCCGAGAAATAACGAAGCTAGGCAAACAATGCCTCCTAAAAGCACTTGATAAAGCAAACTGGAAACCTACAGATATAGATTTTATAATCACCGTTAGCTGCACTGGAATTATGATTCCATCAGTAGATGCCTATTTGATTAACGAACTGAAAATGAAGCAAGACATTGTGCGTCTTCCCGTGACAGAAATGGGTTGTGCTGCTGGGATTTCGGGAATTATTTATGCAAACAATTTTTTAAAGGCAAATCCTGGAAAGCGTGCCGCGGTTATTGCATTAGAAGCACCCACTGCCACTTTTCAATTGGAGGATTTTTCAATGGTGAACATTGTTAGCGCGGCAATCTTTGGTGATGGCGCCGCCTGTGTGTTGCTATCCTCTAATGAAGCAGATGAAGGCCCCGAAATACTCGCTGAAGAAATGTACCATTTTTATGACGCTACTGATATGATGGGCTTTAAACTTGTAAACACAGGACTTCAAATGATTCTCGACAAAAATGTTCCCGAAAAGATTACAGAACACTTTCCAGAAATTGTATATCCCTTTCTGAAAAAAAACAATCTTGAAATTAAAGATATTAACCACCTTATTTTTCATCCCGGGGGACGAAAAATATTGGAAACCGTTGAGGATTTGTTCGGCAGTTTGGGCAAAAATATTGAAGATACCAAAGAAGTGCTTAAATTGTATGGCAATATGAGCAGTGCCACAGTGCTGTATGTTTTAGAACGCTTTATGGACCAAAAACCCAAAAGTGGGGATTTGGGCTTGATGCTCAGTTTTGGTCCTGGTTTTTCGGCACAAAGAGTTTTACTTAAATTTTAAAATTCGTTGTTCAATTATTTAATACCGGTTACTTAGCAGAGCCGTAGTGACATAGATTATTTATGAAAGAATTCAAAAATCAATGGGCATTAATCCTTGGCGGAAGTAGCGGACTTGGCCTTGCCAGTGCTAAAAAACTTGCATCCGAAGGGATGAATATTTGCATTGTCCATCGAGATTTGAAGAATAGTTTGGCTGCTTTTGAGGAAGAGATGAAAAAGATGAAATCCTATGGAGTTTTAGTAAAATCCTTTAATCAGGATGCTTTGAATGGAGATGTTAGAAACGAAATACTTAATGAGCTCCCGAAGCATAGCGTTAAAATACTTCTGCACAGCATTGCTAAAGGAAGTTTAAAAAAAATGCACGACGATAAAAATGAAATCCTTTCAAAGCAGGATTTTGACATAACTATTCACGCAATGGCCGTTAGCTGGTATGAGTGGGTTCAAGCTTTAATTCAAAAAGAAATATTTGTTGCCAAAGCAAGAAGTATAGCTTTTACAAGCGAAGGAAACTCAAAAGTATGGCCTGGCTACGGGGCTGTTTCTGCGGCGAAGTCAGTACTGGAAGCTTTAATGCGAAATATGGCGGTAGAGTTGGCCCCATTGGGAATTACAACCAACTGTATTCAGGCCGGAACTACAAAAACACCTTCATTTTTGGCAATTCCCGGAAGTGATAAATTAGCTGAAATGGCTAAAATGAGAAATCCTTTCAATAGACTAACAACTCCAGAAGATGTTGCCAACGTTGTGTCGCTACTCTGTAAAAAAGAAGGAGATTGGATAAACGGAACCATAGTGAAAGTGGATGGAGGCGAAAGTTTAAGATGATTTTAAAAAGATAATTTGAAGATTAACGAAATTATATTGCAGCTACCGTACTCCGAACCTTTTTTGTTTGTGGATGAAGTGCTTTCCGTTTCCGAAGAAACTATTTCTGGAACCTATACTTTTCACAAAGACGCATTTTTTTATAAAGGTCATTTCAAAAACAATCCTGTTACTCCAGGTGTAATCTTGACGGAATGTATGGCGCAGATTGGGTTGGTATGTCTTGGTATTTATCTTTTGGACAAAGAGAATAGTTTAACATCACCAACATTTGCTATGAGTAGTATCGAAATAGATTTTTACCTTCCTGTTTTTCCAGGTGAAAAAGTCAAAGTGCTTTCGGAAAAAAAATACTTCAGGTTTAATAAATTAAAATGTGAAGTGAAAATGCTAAATAATAATGATGAAATTGTTGCGAAAGGAACTATCAGTGGAATGATAATCAATAAGAAAAGAGAAGAAACAATTCATTCAAAGAAACTTCCTCAATAAACATTTAAATGAAGAAACGTGTAGTAGTTACTGGTCTTGGAGTGGTTTCACCAAATGGGGTGGGTCTTCCGAAGTTTTCGGATTCCATAAAAAAAGGTATTTCCGGAATCCGCTTTTTCCCAGAACTACGCGATCTCAAATTTTCATGTCAATTGGGAGCAATGCCCACTATCTCTGAAGAAAAAAAACGCGAATATCTTTCTGAACTTCAACTTCGCAACTTCAATAGCAGCGGTATTTTATACGGCGTAATTGCTGGAATGGATGCATTGAAAGATGCAAAATTGGAACCAGCAAAAAATGAGGAAGAACCGTTATGGGATTTGGGAATAATATTCGGAAGCGGCACAAGCGGCGTCGAGAAATTTCGCGAGGCCATTTATAAAATTGACGATAAAAACGTGCGGCGATTGGGAAGCAATTCCGTTGCACAAACCATGACGAGTGGCGTGAGTGCCTATCTGGGAGGTATAATTGGTGCTGGAAATATGGTTACAGCCAATTCCTCCGCCTGTGCAACTGGTACCGAGGCACTTTTAATGGGTTACGACCACATAGCCAATGGTAAGGCAACTTATATGTTGTGTGGTAGCACAAGCGATTCTGGCCCTTATATTTGGGGTGGTTTTGACGCGATGAAGGTTACAACCTATAAATACAACGATTCCCCCGAAAATGTTGCAGGCCCAATGAGTGTTGACGCCAGTGGCTTTGTTCCCGGCAGTGGGGCAGGGGCATATATACTCGAATCTTTGGAAAACGCCCAAAAACGTGGTGCTACTATATATGCAGAAGTCTTGGGCGGAGCTATAAACAATGGAGGCCAAAGGGGAGGAGGCAGTATGACTGCGCCTAACAGTTTGGCTATTCAAAAATGTATAAAGGATGCATTAAAAAACTCAAATATTTCAGCTTCGGAAATTGATTATATAAATGGACACCTTACCGCGACAATCAAAGACCCTGATGAAATAGAGAACTGGAGCATTGCGCTGAACAGGAAAGGGGAGGAGTTTCCCTATATCAATTCGCTGAAAGGGATGGTGGGCCATTGTTTGGCGGCCAGTGGTAGTATTGAAATTGTTTCAGCAATTCTTCAACTGCACGAAGGCTTTGTTTTTCCCAATGTAAATTGTGAAAAACTGCATCCAAAAATAGCAACAATGATTTCTTCTGAAAAAATTTCGATGAAACTACTCAAAACATCGTTACAAACCATAGCCAAGGCCAGTTTTGGTTTTGGTGATGTAAACGCATGTGTTATCTTTAAAAAAATTTAAATCCCATGACTTCAGAAGAAATTTTCGCGCTTCTTGAACCCATAATTAAAACCTACTTACCAGAAGATGTTTCTGCTAAAGAAATAAATCATGAAAGTGATTTGACACGCGAATTGAATATTAATTCTGCCCATCTTGTAGATATTATTTTGGACATAGAGGACGTTTTCAATATTGAATTCAAAAATGAAGATATGGAAAAACTGCGAAATGTGAACGATGTTACTTTTCTAATCCAACAAAAAATTTCTGCTTAGCACAATTGTAAATCGCGTTTGATTATTCGTCTTTCTCAATAAAATTTTCATCCTCGGTTGTTCTCTCAATATCAAGATTCGCATCGTTTAATGGACTTTGTTCCAAACCTGCAGAATCAACTTCAAAAAACTCCAAGATTTCTGGGGGATTGTCAATTTGTTTGGTTCGTTTTCCTTTAATGACAATAGGTCGTGATATTACAGAATCATTTTTCTGAATAATTTTAAGCCAATCATTTGAACCAAAATTCGTTGTGCTCTCATCGTCAATCTCTAGTTGTCTTTTATCAACCAAATCACCAATCTTAACACCCAATTCATCTGCAATCTCGGCCCATTGGGTATCTGACACTTTGGTTTTTGCCAAATCTATTGCCAAATATCTTTCATCACTTCCTGCTAGATAGCTCAACGTGTGTGTTCCAATGCGTGTATTACTACTGTATATAAGTGTAATTTGTTTATCGTTTCGAGCTATAACTCCCATATTTTTCATACAATTAGTGTGCGTTCAGTTTTTCCTTACGTTTTTGAAGTTGTGAACGAAGCTCTGTAATTACTTTTGCAACTGAAGCTTCAAATGATGCAGTGGAGGTTTCTGCAAATATGGTAGGTCCAGGCATACCTAAGCGTACGCTGCAAATTTTTCCTATTTCAGGATTAGTTGTGTTTTCCTTTTTAAAGTAAACATCTGCACTAACTATAGCGTCGTATTTTGATTCAAGTTTATTTAGTTTTTCAGCTACAAAAGCTTCCAATCTTGGGCTAGCTGCCACCTCGTGATACTCGAAGTTTATATTCATATCTTGTTGATTTAGATTACAATTTTAAAGATACGATAGCAAAAAAACCATTCCAAACTTTTAATAGGATTTTGTGAAATTAATCTTCCTCAACCACAGAAGGCTTTGGGTCTGGTATTATCATTGAAGCAATAACGCCAGCTACAAGCGATACACCGATAACTCCGAGAGAAAGCCATTCAGGAATTTCAACATTGTGAGAGAGAATCATTTTTACACCTACAAAAGCAAGAATTACTACCAAACTGTAATTGATATATCTAAATTTGGTCAACATTCTTGAAATTAAAAAATACATAGAACGCAGTCCCAAAATGGCTAAAATGTTTGAACTGAATACAATAAAAGGATCAGAAGTGATGGCAAGAATGGCTGGAATACTATCCAGAGCAAAAAGAATGTCCGTCAATTCTATGATTATAAGTGCAACAAAAAGTGGGGTAGCTGCACGGATCCCCATTCGTTTTATAAAAAACTTATCGCCTTCCATTTTGTAGCTTATAGGGAATAGTTTTTTAAGGAAACGAAACATTTTTGACTTTTTGGGGTCAAATTCTTCTTCTTTATGGAATAACATCCTAAAAGCTGTAATCAATAGAAACGCTCCAAAAACATAGATTATCCAGTCAAATTTATTGATTAATGCAACGCCAAAAAAGATCATTAACGCTCTAAAAACAATGGCTCCCAAGATTCCGTAAAATAGAACTTCGTGTTGGTATTTTTGTGGAATCTTGAACGAAGAGAAGATAACTGCTATAACAAAAACATTGTCTATACTTAGGGAAAGCTCAATTAAATAACCCGTTATATATTTTAAGACCGCAAGCTGGGGCGTTAGTTCGGTGGGGTTTTCAATAAGACCTCCCGGTTGAAATAACCAATAAATAACACCTGAAAAACTTAGGGCTACAGTAATCCAAATTGTCGTCCAAATAGCAGCTTCCTTTGTTTTGATTACATGTGGAGTACGGTTGAAAATGCCCAAATCCAAAGCTAAAAATAAAATGATAAATGCAATAAAAATTCCCCAGACGAGCATAAAATTAAAATTTTGAGTAAAAATAAGTGCATTTGAAGTTATAACAATATAGGAAAATGTTAATAATGAAGGAGAGCATTAAATCTTTTTTAAAACCATTGCTTTTGGCTATTTTGATGGTGATGTTGATGAGTTGCCGAAAAATCTAAAAAAGCAAGAACTTAAAGAGATATGCAAACACAAAACGCGGGCTGAATTTGCCTTTAACGGAGATTTCAGCAAATAATTAAAGCATTTTAAGCAGACCTAATAAAAGTTTCATTTCTGATTGAATAATTAGATTTATCTTCGGAATGGATTTTTTTCAAAAAACACTTATGGAAACAACTGACCAAAATAAATCTGAAGAGCAGCAAAATATCGACAATGAGCTGAAAAAATCTAAAACATCTGAAGCGGATACTGCAAAATCGCATGGCGAAATACTGAAACAACAGATTATAGAAGGGCAGGAGACCTATGATAAAAACCCTATAAGTATTCTCTTAAGTTCCCTAACAGCGGGATTGGAAATTGGTTTTAGTTATTTATTGATATGCGTTATGTTTTATTTCCTCAGTGGAAAGGTTGCTGAAGACACCATAATTAAATCATTGTCATTGGTTTATCCATTGGGGTTTATTATGATAATACTTGGCCAATCCATACTTTTTACGGAACAGACTTCATTGCTTACATTACCGGTTTTAAATAAAAAAAGAAGTCTGCCCAGCCTTTTAAAACTTTGGGGGCTGGTTATAGCTGGAAACTTACTTGGTGGTTACCTGATTGCTTTTTTATTGGTTTGGCTTGGACCCCGTTTGGAGATATTTGATTTAAAAACAGTAGAAAAAATAGCGATACACGTAACCCAATACAACAATATTGTTATTTTGGCCAGCAGTATACTTGCCGGTTGGTTAATGGGATTACTCTCGTGGTTAGTGGCAGCCTCCAAAGATACATTGAGCCGCATTGTAATAATTTTTATGATAACCGCAGTTTTGGCGTTTACAGGCCTTCACCATAGTATAGTTGGCAATGTGGAAGTGTTTGCGGGATTAATAACTTCATCTGCAATATCATTTTTAGACTATATCTCCTTCATTGCCTTGGCGCTTTTAGGAAATGCGCTTGGAGGATTTGTGTTTGTAGCCTTGCTTAAGTACCGGGCTTTTGTGTATGATGTGAAAGGCTAATTCCTTCCTGTTGAGCGAAGCATTTTATAAAGAAAAATCCCTTTTATAAAAGGGATTTTAAATGTGTTTATTTAGCGAGTGAAAACCAATTATCCTGGATTAATACCTCCAGCTGGCTTTTTTTTAATTTTTGGCGCTGGCTTAGGTGCTGGTTTAGCAGGTTTTGCTGGGGTTGCGGGCTTTTTTTTTGGTTCTGTTGGCATAATAAAAAGATTTTGGTTAAACAATAACTAAAGATAAGCATTTAGAAATTATCGGTTTAATTTTATTTGAAATAAATCTTCGAAGACTATCTGAATTTAAGTATTTTAGCAATACTAACCGAATATTATGACGCTTAACTCCTTTTTTAAGCAATGCCACGAAAAGGAAGTCTTTAAAATGTTGTCTATATATGTGGTGTCTGCATGGGTAATTTTGCAGGTACTATCAATAACGTGGCAACCTTTGGGACTTCCGCAAAAATCTGTTACTTTCCTAATAGTAGTCTTGCTTATATGCTTTCCACTTTATATTTTTTTTCTTTGGAAATTTAGAATTGTTCCCCTACAAAAAGCCGAAATAGACACTGATGAAAAAGATCAAAAGAAAAAAATAGCATTTCAGAAAATGTACTTTTCTGCTTTGGGTATTATTGCTTCTATCTGCGTAATAGCCGTTTTTTTTATTGTGAATAAAAATTTCTTCCAAGGAAATAAAACGCTTCTTCCTAAAATAATACAAAGCGATAAAATTGCTGTTTTAAAATTTGGCAACAATACTGGCGATCCACAATACGATATTGTGAGCAAAATGGCTTCAGATTGGATTATCCATGGTATTACCGAAAACAACGTAGCACAAGTAATAACACAGGATTTGGTAGATGAATATAAAGCAATATTAAAAGGTAAAAATGTTGAAGAAGATGAAACCACCATCGTTAAAGAATATTTGAAGCCCAGCAAAATTATTTCTGGAAATTTCTATCTAAAAAAGGGCAAACTAATTTTTCAAGGAATGTTAATAGATGGAAAAACGAACAAAACTATAATTTCATTTAAACCCACAGAATGTGCTACTGAAAACCCATTAAAATGTATTGAAGATCTAAATGAATCTATTACAGGTTATTTTATTACGGCAGACAAGAAAAATCTAACAATTCAAGAAAGCCCACCTAAATACGAGGCATACAAATATTTGATAGAAGCAAAAAACAGTAATGACGACCAAGAGTACATTACGCTATTAAACAAAGCTATTGAAACTGATTCCACGTATTTTGAGCCAAAAGTACTTCGGGTTCAACATTATTTTAATCAAAGAGAATTCAAAAAATCAGATTCGCTACTTAAACTTATAAAACCCGACTCCTATACCAATAAACGCCAATTGAATCTACTAAATATGCACGAGGCGTTATTAAAGGGAAACAACCGCACAGTTTATAATACCTATTTAAAAGAATATGAAATAGCTCCTTCCGATTTAGGTAGCAATAGTACCATTATGATTTTTGCGCTTCAGTTTGTAAACAGACCCGAAGATGTTGAAGCAATTTACAAAACAGTTGTGATGGATAGCATGAATCTCCAAAACTGCCGAGATTGCATTTTTCGTATATACGTAAAAGCGTATGCTGATATTGAATTGAAAAATTATAATTCAGCTATTAAAATAATTGAAACAGCCCAAAAAGAAAACGAAATTAAATATCTTAATAGACCTTTATTGATTGCATACATAAGGTCTGGAAGAGAAGAGGTTTTGGAACAATTTCTGCGAAAAATAGATATAACTGCAACATCCGCAGAGGCACAGGAGTTATATTTACAAGCAGGAAAAGAATATTTATTGAAAGGCAACAAGCCAAAAGCAGATGAATATTTCAACAAAATAATAAACTCCGAGCCCAACACAGTAGCTCCAGAAATGTTAGCTGACGCATTGTTTTATAAAGAAAATTATGCGATAGCTGAAAAAGTTTTAAGTAAAATTCATACCAATGAGCCAAAGAATAGTAATGTTTTATCAAAATTGGCAATCTGCAATTTTAAACTCGGCAATATTTCCGACGCAGAAAAAAATATCCAAAATTTGGAAAATATACGAGCTAACTTCCAATTTGGTGAAATAGATTATGCCCTTGCACAATATTACGCAGCAACAAAAAACAAAGCTGAGTTGTATAAATCTTTGTTGAAATCCGTTGCGAGTGGGCATGTGTTCCATTGGAAATACTATAAAAACGATCCTCAGTTTATAGATTATATAAATTCAAAAGAGTTTGAAGAAGTGTTGAATTTTTGGAAATAAGGTATTTTTAAATTTTCAGCTCCCCACTACTTTTTCTATTAAATTAAAAATAGATAAAATGGCAAAACTAAAAAATGCACATGCACTAATTATTGGGGTAGGTAGCAAAGACTTACCAGAAACTGTAAACGACGCCAAGGCTTTACAAAAACTTCTTGGCGATAAAAAATTTGGCGGTTATTATAAAAAAAACATAAAAGTACTTACCAGGAAAAAAGCTACTCGAAATGGAATTCTGAAAGCGTTTGATGAATTGCTTGAAAGAACCGATGAAAATTCATCTGTATTTCTATATTATTCCGGTCACGGCGGTATGTATAGCGATAATACATTTATAAAAGATGAAGCAAAAAAGAAGCCCGAAGCAGAAAACCAAAAATATTTTCATCTCTGCCCAAATGATTATGATCCTGATAACTACAAAACTACGTGGATAAAGGCTGAAGAAGTAAAATATAAAATTTCGCAACTACAATCCCGAAGACTAATATTCTTTTTAGATTGTTGCCACGCCTCAGGAATGACGGCAGGCGTTTCAAGACATACTGTGCAGCCAAAACACACAAACGCAGACGGCTTAGCGCAAAACTTAGACGATGGCCGTGGAATGACCATTGTTTCTGCCTGCCGTGCTGATCAGGAAAGTGGAATTGTAGAGGGGGAGGAGAACAGCATTTTTACAAAATGTATGCTTGAAGTTTTAAGTGGAGAGGACAAGCATGAAGACGATGACCCATTTGTAACAATTTTTGAAGTGCTTATATATTTATTCGATAAAGTTCCTAAAATAAATCCTGATCAAAAACCGTATGCTAATCTTCAGTCATATGAAAATTTCGTGGTTAGTATCTCTTCAAAATTTGAAAAAGACAACCTTGAAGAGACTGAAGCTGAAACTTTAGAAAACAAACCAAAATCTCCTGAAAAAGAATTGGTTACAAAATTTAGAGAAAGTGAAAATGCCAATAGTGTTATTCTTTTTGTACACGGCTTTTCTGGCGAAGCAGAGAATACATTTGCACAAGCGCCAAAGTTGCTCATTAACAATAAAGGCGGATTAGACGGTTGGGATATGTTTCCGTTGGGTTATAGTAGTAATGTAGTGCCAGAAATGGGTAAGAGTGTTTGGGCATGCGCAAAAGATATTGAAAGAAACTCAGATTTCTTGCTTACTTCAATCAAAAATAAATTTTCAAAATATAAGCGTATCGCAATTGTAGCGCACGATTTGGGTGGAATTGTAGTTCAACAAGCAATGCTAGAATTAGAAGCGTATGATTTAGGTAGAATAAGTCACGTAATGTTTTATGCTACCCCAAGCTATGGCCTGCCTGAAATAGAACTTCAAAACTTTTTCACTTATGGCAATGATGAAAAAGACCTGAAAGAAGGAAGCCAATATATGCGAAACCTTCGAAATCGTTGGGATGAGGCTTTTAAAGATGATTATCCTTTCACTTTTAAAACAGTTGCGGCTACTAAAGATGAATATGTACCCATTAGTTCAAGTTTGGAACCTTTTCCAAAAAAATACCACGAAATCATAGAGGGCGACCATTTTTCAATAGTACAGATTACGAATGAAAATGACGATAGCTACCAACTACTTTTAAATACACTAACCAACAAAAGTTTTTTGAATAAATCTTCAAATACAGAAGAAATAAATATTGCAATAGGCGAGTATAGTGATGTTATAAACAAGCTCCTTCCAACGCTAGAAATGCTTGACAGTAAAGGCCTAGAGCAGCTAATTTATGCTTTAGAAGGCGCGGGTAGGGAAGAGGAGGCACTGAAAATTTTAAATGAACATCCAGAAGCAAAGGACAATTCGAACTTATTGGGAATAATGGGAGGGAGGTATAAGCGCCAATATTTGAAAACACATACAACTGAAGATTTGCGAATGGCTTTCAAACATTATAGCGATGCCTTGAATATTTCAGAAGCAAAAAATGATTATTCCCAAATATATTATCACGCCATCAATCTGGCTTTTCTCTCTTTGATGAAAGGAGAGAAAGGCGATATGAATACTTTTGCAGACCAAGCATACCAAGCAACAGCGAAGGATCCATTCCCAAGTTTGTGGAAACTTGCAACTATGGGAGAGGCTTTTCTTTATAAAGGAGACTTTGAAAATTCAAAGGAGAATTATGCAAAAGCAGCAGCAATGGCTGGCTTGCGCGAAAAGATTTCAATACATTCCAATGCCTATAATGCTTACGTTAGTTTAATGCAAACAGACAATCCGGAAGACCCATTTATAAAATTCCTAAAAACGAACTTTTTAACTTAGTATAAACCAGTTTATGTATTCTGAAAATTCGATTGATTCATTCATTAAACACCTAAGAACCAATTTTTTATTGTAATTTAATTTTAAATTTATCAGCTATGAAGAAATTCCTTCTAGACAAAACCCCAAAATTGGATTTCAAAAAAGCTTTAAAAAAACCTATTCCCATAAAATGTATACAAATAGACGAGCCTTTTCAAGTTGAAAGCATAGAAGGACTTGTTACGGGAAAAGCAGGCGACTGGTTGATGATAGGTATAAATGGGGAGAAATATATTTGTGACAATGCCATTTTCCATAAGACTTATGATATTATTGACTAACGCAAAACCAAATTAAATTTAAAATCGCTAAAAGATGAGTGCAAAAAAAATATTTATCAGTTATTCAAGACGAGACACTGAATATGTAAAATCCTTGGTGGAAGCATTGCGAAAACAAGGGTTCGAGGTGTGGTTCGATAAGAATATACGCACAGGTACTGACTGGGACGACACTATAGAATCTGAATTGAAAAAGGCAGACGCCATAGTGTTGATACTGTCGAAAACCTCGGTGGCTTCAGAGAATGTGAAGGATGAAATATCATACGCCATAGGGCTTGATAAGACAGTAAACCCAATAAAGATAGAGGAATGCGACGTGCCGATGCGTTTGGCGCGGAAGCAGTTTGTAGATTTTACGGTAATGGGCCACGAAGCGGGTTTTGAACGATTGGTGAACGATTTGAAGCATACCTTAAAATTGGCCGAAGAAAATAAAACGGTTCCAAAAGGTACTTTTAAGCCGCCAGTAACAGCTGCCAACCAAGGAAACGTGGTGCAAAAAGGCTCTAAAAAAATTATGCCATATGTAATTGGGGGGATTGCGACCTTACTTGTTTTTGTTATTTTGATACTAAATTGTGATGACGGAACCACAGAAGATACCATAGAAAATGATACCCAAACAGCTACAGAAAGCACAAATCCTGATTGGGAGGATGCCGTAAGTTCAAATTCCATCGACAATTATTTAAAGTATATGTATAAAGTGGGCCCTGAGGATGAATACTTTATGGATGCAGCAGATTCAATTGATATGTTAATGCCCAATATAGGAGTTGTAACCTATGCAGATCCTGACGGTACAAAACATTTTGTAAAGAATCTATTTACCAATGCGGAAGGAAATCTGGATTATGGACAAGATGACAACCAACTGCCCAGATCTGGAGATATTCTTTCAGCTATTAGCTTTGTAGATATATATGATGTTAATGACAAACAGATTATTCATGGAGAGAATATTATCGCTGGAGAGAAAGTAAGAGTAATGGCTGTTGATTTTCCAGATGATGGATCTATTTTAGTAACAATCCAATTTCCAGATAAGTAAACACACATAAACATTAAATTGAACCCAACTAGCAAAGTATAGAGGGTTCTCACATATTCTATTTTACATAATATAAATTATAGAACAAATATGTGTTTTGAGTTATTATGGGGAAATGGCGATTATTGTATGTGTTTATGGTATTTATGACGTTTTGATTGATTACGTATAATTTGCATATAATTTCTCTAATTGGGAATTTGTCGGGAATATTTTGGAATACGCGATTTATGAGCATTACGTTTTTAAAATTTTCCTTGAATCTATTTTATCTATTGTGAAATTATCTCGCTCTGAAGCTTATACATTTTACAATTTGATTTGAAATAAAATTTAGGACTACCTGAGTTTGACCTTAATTACACCTTAAGTAAACCTTAGTTAGATTGTTGCAGATGCTGTTACTTCTATTATTCCTGTTTCGGTTTTAAAACATCAATAAATACCACCTTGAATTTTTCTCCATCAGCGTTATAAATCATTTCAGAAATTCCATTTACTATTGTTGGCTGCTGCTTTTCTGAATCTTAGAATTTCGCATCCATTAACTCATAGGTGTCATAATCATATTGCAAGAACACACTTACGATCTTGCTATCTTCTACACGTACTTTTCCTGAGATACATCTAGAAGCTCCATCTTCAAAATAGGAAATATATACATTTCGATGCATCCCATCTGCTACAGGATTTGCCCCTCTAGTATCAAATGCTTCCTGTAACCTATCAAAACAATCTTGTGCATTTGCTGATGAAGCAACTAAGCTAAAAATCATAATTATAAAAATAATTTTCATCTTTTTGGATTTTCTTGAGTGTAAATGCTGATTTTTAATTTAATAAACGTCCAATTAAATCTGGTTGGGAACAACAAATATTACACTAGTACAATGGCATCTGCGCTCAAAAGTTCCTGAATAAAACCAAAGGTTTCAACTAAATCCCAAGTAGGATCCATTAATTGGGTAAGGGAGCTTAGCGAGATTGCTTCGCCCCTATTTAGCCTGTCAATTACTGTTGCCAATTCGGGATGTTTTTGTTTTACAATGCGATGACCCCTTGCAAATAATAAAGTGCTTTTTGGGTCTTGTTCATCAAGATAGATTGGGAATATTTTTTTCCCTTTTATAGAAAAAGCCTCCATTGAGGGGATTTTAGCCCTTATTTTGTTTGATTTTTTCCCAATGCCTCCATTACTTTTCAAGCGGGCCATTTTTCTCTCAAGCGTAATTTCCATTTTTCTCTGAATGGACTGTAGGTTGATAAGTTCATTCAAATCAGACTGTGTTGCCGCTAACTTTATGGGTTTTTCATATGCTATTTGATGCATAAGATTTTCTTCGGCAGTTTCCTTTATGAGTTCATTTTCGAATAGGTCTTTGGAAGGGTTGATATAATCTAAAACAACACTCACGGAAAATTTCGGGCTGTTGGCAATATGATACACATAATGTGCAATAAACATAGCGTCTCCAGGCTCTAGATCATGAGCCTTACCCTCTGTAAGCATTTCAGAAACATTGTGAAAAACCTTAGAGTGATGTTCTATTGCGTTGTATTTTGGGTCATCCCAAGTGTAGAACTGCTTATTTCCTGGTCCTAGATGAAATAGAATCCCGTCCTCCCCAGGGGCATCTTTATGAATACCAAATGGCGTGAAACCATAGTTTCCCATAAAAAATAGGAAAGACAAACCATGAAGAGGCAAGCCGGCAACTTTTATTAATGGGTGAACTATCGTGGCAGCTTTTTCAGCAAAAGAATTACTGTATTGTTCCAAACCCATGAGAATAATCCCAAACTTTTGGTCACCAAAAATTTGTTGCGTCCAACTTTCAAGCGAATACTCCAACTTGGGCGGATTTGATGCCATTTTTGCAATAAAATCATTTCGAAGCTCATTATCAATATAGATTTTTAAACCATTATTTAGCTCCTCATTGGCTAAGTATCCATTTAAAACACTAATAAGCAATAACTCCATCTCCGAGATATCCTCTTTTGAAATTAACTGTTTTGCTTGTGCAGGTTTGCTGAGCTTATTGGTATTGTAAAAAAAGGTTTCCCAGGAATTTGAATTCATGTATCTAATTTATTGGTTGTAATTGGCTAAGGTAGCATATTATAAAGAAGCTTGTAAAACGGATTACTGGATTGCTGGATTGTTGGACTTTTGGACTTTTGGACTTTTGGAATTCACTCGATTACCTTTCATCATCTGTTTTCATTTGAAGCAGCATACATAGACCCCTGAGTGTTTGGCTCAAAACCATTTAACTTCAACATTATCAATATCTTAAATTACGCCAATTAACACAACCTTGGTCATCTTTAAATATGAATAGCGGAATTTTGCATAAAACAACTATAGTATATGATTCGTACAATCGTCTATATTAGCAATGCCGTTATGCTACTGGAAAAGAAACATTTGGATGAATTATTTTATCAATGCGTCCAAAATAATATTTCGAATAATGTAACTGGAATATTAATATATAAGGAAGGGACTTTTATTCAAGTTTTGGAAGGCAATGATCAGGATCTTAATAATTTATTTAAAACTATTCAACAGGATAAGCGTCATAATAATATAATGACAGTTCTGGACAGAATGAATACGAAAAGGCTCTTTACTAAATTTAGAACTGGTTTGAGCTCATTGAACAATGCGCGACAGCTTAATATATTGGAAACCTTTTTAAGAAATAGCAAAGGTTCTCCCCACTCCCAAACGATCCTAGCTTTGTTAGGTCCGTTTCTTAATAAAAAAAACACCTCAATGAACGTGATTAATTAATGTTACCAGGCTAAATGATTTGAACTTATTCTTGTGTCGCTTATAAATTAAACTCTGTCTGGCCAGATATTGGGTAATTCTCCACTAAAACCCATTACAGGAAGCTTATCAATTAATTCCATATCTGTTGCAGTCAATTCAAAATCGAACAGCTTGATGTTTTCCGCTATTCTTTTGGGCGATGTTGATTTTGGAATAACGATTACTTCGTGCTGAATTATCCATCGCAAACAAACTTGTGAAATCGATCTATTGTGTTTTTTCGCGATTGTTTCCAAAACTTCGTTTTCAAAAACTTTTCCCCTAGCCAAAGGCGACCAAGACTCAACCGCTATACCTTTATTTTTGCAGTACGTCACTAATTCCTGCTGCCAATAGCCTGGATGAAACTCTATTTGGTTAATTGCCGGCATCACCTTGGCGGTTTTAAATAAAGCTTCTAAATGCTCCTGAAAAAAATTACTTATCCCAATGGATTTTATCCTGCCTTCAGCTTGTAATTCTTCCATTGCCCGCCAACTATCGGCATTGGCTTTTTGCCAGTTATCGTAATTTTTAGCATTAGCAGGCCAGTGTATTAAGTATAAATCAATGTAGTCTAGATTTAGTCTTTGTAAGGAATTTTCAAACTCCTTTTTCGTTGATTCATACCCTAAATGCTCCCGCCATAACTTAGTAGTTATAAAAAGATGCTCTCTTGCAACGCCACTGGCTTTCATACCTTTTCCAACAGCTTCTTCATTCCCATAAATCGCTGCGGTATCAATTAAAGAATACCCATTGGAAATAGCAGATGTAACCGATTCAATTCCTTCTTGATCGATAGCTTTATAGGTTCCAAATCCTACTATCGGTATGCTATGCCCATCATTCAAGCTTATTTTTTTTTGAATCATTGCGCCAATTTTTTATTTCAGTTTTCTGGTCATAGTTCAAATGTAACAAAAATTCAAGCCCAAGAATTCTAAAATGGTTTTAGGTTTTAAGCTGTAGCTGTAAGCATTATACTTTATATTTCCCAAATCCCAAATCACCAATCTTATATCGTCAATCATAAATCAAAAGCTCCTTCCCCTATGCAATAAATACACATTGGAAGAAAAAACAAAATTACAGGAAAAGGTGGCTCCCGACCTTTTCGTCGGGAGACGTAAGGGGTAATTTCAGAATCTAATTATTCATTACCCATTATTAATTACTAATTATTCATCATCCGTCCGTCATTTCGAAGGAGCGACTGCGGCAACCTGCCCAGTTGTAGTTCTATTCATGACGGCAAGTAGCCTCACAACCGACAACCGAGAACCCAAAACAGACAACTGACAACCCATCACCCACTCTTTCGAAGCACCTCCAAAGGAGAGCTCCTCAAAACCTCCCGGATATTGCTTAACCCAATCCCTAAAACCAAAAGAGAGATTCCAGGTAGAAAAACCAAGAACGGGATTAGCGAAGGTGTAAAGGGTTCTTCAAATACAAATATTGCCAAGAGCAAGCTGCTAACTAGCGCCAAAAGTATTCCCAAGAGACTGCCCAAAATTCCTAGAAATAGATATTCCAGGGCGGTAATGGTCAATATCTGTTTGTTTTTTGCACCCAGGGTTCGCAGTAAGACACTTTCCTTTATTCGCTGGTATTTACTGGTACGCACAGAGCCTATTAAAACAATAATCCCTGTAAGGATGCTGAAAAACGCCATAAAATTAATAACCCACGAAACCTTATTCAGGATATCTTCTATTACCGTAAACATCTGTCTTAAATCTATAACAGACACATTTGGAAATTTAGTAACCAAATCCCGTTGCAGTTTCGCAGAACTGGCTTCCGTTGGCGCATAGGTGGTCAACACATTAAACTGTGGCGCATTTTCCAAAACTCCACTTGGAAAAACGATGGAGAAATTAGGTTGCAGGGTTGTCCAATCCACTTTTCGGATGCTTGTAACCACCGTTTCCATAAGTACGCCCTGCACATTAAAAACAATTGGGTCGCCAAGTGTTACCTTGGCGTCTTCAGCAAGATTCTCGGAGATGGAAATTTGGATGGTATCTTCTGCCTTGTGCAAAGCCACCCACTCCCCTGTTACAATTTCTTCGGAATCGGTAAGTTCACTGCGATAGGTGGTTCTAAACTCGTGATTTAAAAGCCAGCCTTTTACTTGGGAAGTAGTATCCGTTCGCAAGCTGTTTACCAATTCATTTTTTATGCTATGCATCCGCATCGTAACAATCGGGATATTATCCAATACCGACAAGTCATTCGCCTTAAAGGTGTTTACAACCTCAGCTATTTGGTCTGGCTGCACGTCCAAGGTTATCAAGTTTGCACTTTCTGAGGTTTGCCCCAATGCTGCTTTATCTAGTAAAATATCCTTTGTAAAGTAAAGCGTACTGATTAAAAAGGTACCCAATCCAATAGCTACCAGCAACACAACGGTTTGGTTGTTGGGACGAAATAAATTCAGCAGACTTTGCCGTGTAGTAAAACCTGCACCCTTGGGAAAGTATCTTTTAACCAAGTTCATGCTCCCTATTGCAATACCTGCAAGGATACCGAAGGTTACGAGTATCCCGCCGATAAAGGCCAAGGCAAATAACCAATCTTTAAGCAACCAATAGGAAAAGGCGTATAAAAACAAAACAATCACGGCAATGACACTATAACGGGCCTTCGCAGATTGTTTAGAAGTATCGCCGCTAACCCGCAGCACTTCCAAGGGGGAAACATACCAAGTGCGCAATAAAGGCAATAAAGCAAATAAAACCGACATCACCAAGCCTAAAAGAACGCCTATGATTAACGGTTGTGCAGTAATGCTAATGGTTAATTCGAACGGTAAAAACTCTTTTAATACAATGGGAAAAAGTTCTTGAAGCCCTACTCCTATTGCGGTTCCTATAATACCTCCTAAGATCCCTATGCCTGCAATCTGTATCAAGAAAATCAAAAAGCTTTGTTTTCTGGACGCTCCCAGACATTTTAATACTGCAATGGCCTTTATTTTTTCCTTGATATAGATGTTTACCGAGCTGGCAATCCCTACGCAGCCTAGTAATAGCGCTATGAAGGCGGTTAGGTTTAAAAATGAGCCTACATTGTCATACCGGCGCCCCAATCTGCTGCTGGTGTTGGTGTGGGTATCCAAGTCTGCATTTTCTGCCTCGAGCATCGGTTGCAACTTTTTTTCCAGTGCCACCAGATCTGTATTGGGTTGCTTGAAAAAATACTGATACTGTTTTCGGCTTCCAAACTGTAACAATTCGGTGTCGGCTATAAATCGAAAAGGAATAATCACCAAGGGTGCAACAGAATTGGAAACAGCGTTATTACCGGGAATAGCGTTTAATGCGCCGGCTATGGGCAAGGTTATTTCGCCTATTTTAATGGAGTCGCCCGCTTGAAGGTTGTATTGCAACATCAAAGTAGCATCAACCAAAGCCCCACCTAAAGCTTGATAGGAAGTAGCGGCTGTAACAGGCTGTGTTTTAAGCGTTCCGTAAAAAGGGAAATCGCCTTGTAAACCACGGACACGTACTAATTTAGTGCCGTTATTCTTAGGAAAAGCGGCCATCGATACAAAGTTTACTTCCGATGCATCTGGTTTTAAGGAATCTATAATTGCTTGCGCGCGTTCATTGGGAAGCTGATCCGTATCAATAAGGAAATCGGCCCCCATCAAGGATTTTGATTGCCGCTGAATATTAGCGGTTAGGTTCTGTCCGAACAACTGTATGGAAACTACGGCCGCAATCCCCAATATAATAGAGGCCATAAAAAGCAGTAAGCGCACCCTACTGGCTTTGGCATCGCGCCAAGCCATTTTAAAAAGCCAAGCGGTGTTGGGTTTAGATTTTAACTGAGACTTGTTCAAATTTGTACAGTTGTTTCATTCGTTAAAATCTTGCCCCCTTTCAATCTTAAGATTTGCTGTGTTCTTGCAGCCAAATCTAAGTCGTGGGTAATAATCACTAGTGTAGTTCCTGCCTCTTCATTGAGGTTAAAAAGCAACTGTATCACTTTCTCGCCGGTTTCTTCGTCTAGGTTGCCAGTAGGCTCGTCAGCAAATAAAATTGAAGGGCTATTTGAAAAAGCCCTTGCTACTGCTACCCGCTGCTGCTCCCCACCCGATAGTTGTGATGGATAGTGATGAATGCGATCTCCCAAGCCAACTTTTTCCAATAATTCCTTCGCTCTGGCAGTGGCATTTTTTGCGCCTTGTAGCTCTAAAGGCACACTAACGTTTTCAAGGGCCGTTAAGGTTGGTAACAACTGAAAATCCTGAAAAATAAACCCCACTTCTTCATTGCGCAATTGCGCCCGTTCATCTTCGTTAAGGGTGTTTAAAGTATGTCCGCATAATTCAACCGTGCCAGCACTGGGCGTATCTAGGCCTGCAGCTAAGCCCAATAAGGTGGTCTTCCCACTTCCCGAGGGGCCAACAATGGAGAATGTTTGTCCTTTTTCAACTTCAAAGGAAACATTATGAAGGACCGTTAATTCCTTGGAACCACTTTTATAAGTCTTTTCCAGCCCGTTAATCTTTAATATCTTTACCATTTAAATTTTATAATAATCAGCGTCCTTATGCCGAAGTCCAAAATTACAGAAACCCTTTTAAATAGTACAGTTTCCAAATATCGAAACCTCTTAAAGTTTTGTTATTTCCTGATGGTTTTTGTTGTAATCTCCTGTGGAAATGACACAAAATCAAAAGTCTCTGCAGATACAAACGAAAATGCCACTACTGAAACTGAAACGGAAGCTCCAGCAACCACTTCCAGCAAGACCATCCTATTTTATGGCGACAGCATTACTGCCGGCTATGGGCTAGATGATACTAACGATGCTTTTCCGGGGATTATTCAGTTTAAAATTGATTCCTTGGACTTAAACTATGAGGTTGTAAACTCTGGCCTAAGTGGCGAAACCTCCGCTGGCGGCAAAAGTAGAATCGATTGGATTCTCAACCAGGATATCGATATATTCGTGCTGGAGCTAGGCGCAAACGACGGCCTGCGCGGTCTGCCTATAACAGAAACCAAAGCGAATTTGCAAGCGATTATAGATGCCGTAAAAGCCAAAAGCCCAAGCACAAAAATCGTTTTGGCAGGCATGCAATTACCCCCCAATATGGGACAAGCGTACACAACCCAATTTAAAGCCGTTTTCTCTGATCTGGCTTCAGAAAATAAAATTGCCTTCATTCCTTTTATTTTGAAAGACGTAGGTGGTGTAAAAGAATTAAATCAGAGTGATGGTATTCACCCGACTGTTGAAGGACATAGGATAGTAGCCAATACTGTATGGGAGGTGTTGGGGCCTGTTCTTAATTCTGAGTTGTAGTTCGTCATTGCGAAGGAGCGACCCAAGGAGCGACTGTGGCAATCTGCTCAGGTGTAGTTTATTCATGATGGCAAGTGGTTTCATGAGATTGCTTCGCTGCGCTCGCAATGACGGTTTGGATCATTACCCAAGTCACAATCACGAATGGTGACCGAGTGAATTCCAAAGAGCGAAGCGAAGTGGAATTAGTATCGAGGCCACCAAAATAGAAAACCCAACAACGCACCCCTATGTCGTTTGTAGGCAGTATCTTTACCGTTATTAGCATAATCGTACGCTAAGCCTTCATTTATTAAATTCCTATGCCTTTTAAAAAATTACATCCCGATATACTAGAGAAGCTAGCGGCTTTAGAAATAACTACTCCTACTCCTTTTCAAAGCGCGAGCATTCCTGTTATAAAAAGTGGCGCCAATGTGTATTGCACGGCCCCACAGGATAGTGGAAAAACGACCACGCTTATAATTACCACTTTGCAAAAATTGAAGTGTAAGGAAGTTGGAAATGCCCCAAGGGCGGTAGTTCTTGTTGAAAACAAGGAAAAGGCCATGGAGTTATACGATGCGTTTTTATTCTATACCAAACATACTTCGTTACGGGTTTATGTAGGCTATGAAGAGCTGCACATTGATGTGCAGAAATCCGAAATAGCTATGGGTACAGACATTCTTATTACCACGCCCAAGAGTATGAATAAGTTGTTTTTATTGAACGGGGTGAGTATCTCTCAATTAAAGATGTTCAGTATAGACGACGCTGAATTTCTAACCCAAAAATCATCATATGAAGCTATTATGTCCATTACTCAAAGTATCCATAAATGTCAGTATGTGATTTATTCAGAAAAAATGCATCCCATTTTGAAGCGGTTTGAAGGGTATTTTATGGCGTATTCTAAGGTTGTTAGTATTGAGTAGTGAGTATTGAGACGTTAAACAAAATTAAAAATTGATTGATATTTATGATCCCTAAACTACATTATATAACCCAAGGAAGTTCTCCAAAGGAGCATTTGGAAAACATTCAAAAGGCTTGTAACTCTGGGGCGGAATTGGTGCAATTGCGTTTGAAAGGTCTTGCGGAAAAGAAATTATTAAAATTTGCTAATGAGGCCAGAGAAATCACTTCTCATTTTCAAACCAGGCTAATCATTAACGATCATTATAAAATATCAAGAGAAGTTAAAGCAGATGGGGTGCATTTAGGAAAAACAGATGTCTCCCCTACTATAGCTAGAAAGCATTTATACTCTTGGCAAATCATTGGCGGTACGGCAAATACTATGCAAGATTGTGAAGCATTGCTTGATGAACAAGTAAACTATATAAGCTTAGGTCCCTTTAGAGCAACAGCAACTAAAGCTGATTTACCACCCGCTTTAGGTTTAGCTGGCTATACTGCCATTACAGATATATTGAAAACCGGCACCCCCATTATTGGCGTTGGAGGCATTACAACAGATGACGTTACTGCCATTTTAGAAACAGGTATATCTGGAATTGCTGTTTCCGAAGCAATTACCCGCGATTTTAATAATATTAAAGTCTTTAACCAATTGCTAAACGCGTCTTCTACTGCCGAACAACGGTATACTTTTGAATAAGAAGTACGAGCGACGAGGTACGAACTATGAGATTTGGAATTATGAAAAATACTCTATTCTAATTTTGATATAATGAAATTAAACTTATTATCCTGTGATGCGCAGCGGCCTGATAAAAGAGCTATAGCCCAATGTATTGTAGCCATTTCATTAAACATAAGCGAATCTTTAGCCAATGAACTTACGGATATACTCTTAGAGGGAGATGCTGTAGATATTGAAGTGAAAGACAAAGACAGTGGTTCTGCTTTAAGAGCTTTACGAAAACTAGCTATTGACTACGAAATTATTGAATGAAACAAATTGTTATTTTCAAATAACTGAATATTTTAAAAAGCACATTCAAATGATTTACAGACTTATACTATTCTTAATACTAAATTTTGGTTCTATCGGACTTGGAAGTGTCCTTGCAGGAAAAGGACCTAGGTCTGAATGGTATGCCGGTATTAACAAAGCGCCTTGGACGCCACCGGGTTGGGTATTTGGTGCCTCGTGGACGTTGATAATGATTTGTTTCAGTATTTACCTGGCTTATTTATGGCCTGTGGTCGAGAATAAAAAAATGCTTATTGGTGTATTGCTTCTTCATTATATCCTGAATCTAGCTTGGAATCCGGTTTTCTTCCATTACCATCAAGTTTTAGCAGGACTATTTATAATAACCGGGCTTACGCTGGTTATTGGGTTCTTTATGTATTTTTATTGGTCGCATTTGGATTTTAAATCGTTATTGATAGCCCCCTATCTTGTTTGGCTTCTTATTGCCACCTCTTTAAATGCTTATGTTCTTTTAAAAAATTAATTTGTTTCCCACACATCTTCACTCGCTAATGCTTTAGTGGCAGACTACTTTTTTATGGATTTACTTTTAAATATATGGATAAAAAAAAGCCCATCGATTAAGACGGGCTTTGTTTGAAAATATAAGAATATTTATTTAGACAACTTTTACGTTTACTGCGTTTAATCCTTTGTTTCCTTCTTGAAGGTCAAATGTAACTTCATCACCTTCTCTAATCTCATCGATTAATCCAGAAATGTGTACAAAGTGATCTTTTTCAACTCCTTCTTCAGTGATGAATCCAAAACCTTTAGCGTCGTTGAAAAATTTTACTGTTCCTTTACTCATTGTAATGTATTTTAATTTATTAATAATTAATAGTTTGCAAAGATGGTGCCATTAAATTTAATTACCGCCAATTAGTCTGTTTATTATTAGGGCATAAAGAAAATAGTCAATTATTTGAACTAAACTCATTTCTTAATATTCTGATTTACTCTAAATAAGTTCTCTGGATCGTAGGTAGTTTTAATTTTAACCAATCTATCATAGTTCTGCTTATAACTGGCTTTAACACGATCTTGCCCTTCTTCCATCATAAAGTTTGAATAGGCACCACCTGCAGAATATGTATGCAAAGCCTCATAATACGCTTTACACCAATCGGTAATTTTAGTCGCATTTGCAGGATCTGGATCTACTCCTATATAAACACCTGCATATTTGGCATCTCTATATGCCCAAGGAGTATCTGTCGCCCCAACTCTACTGGCTGCGCCAGTTATTGGATATAAATGCATTTGCGATAAAGGGGTTGGTACATTAGAACCGAATTTTAAATGCTGTGCGCTTATCTCTGGGCTTAATTCGTTGAAAAAATCCGCTCTCCAGTACCACTGCAATCCTTTTGGCAATAATCCGTCAAATAAGGTTTGTAAGGCTGGATAAGGCATTTCACCAACATGTGAAAAAACTGGATCGAGATCTAGTACTGGTTTAAAGATTGCTTCAAACTTTTCAGGATCACCCACATAACACCAAACAATGCCACAAAACTTTTTGTTGTGTAAATGCGTTGGAAACGGAGATTCTGGAATAATCATGGTTGCAATAAATCCATTTAAATCTTCTGGCGCTTCTTGAATAAAAGTGTCATACCAGGCCATTATTTCTTCCACTCTTTCTATTGGCCATAAGGTAGGTCCGCCCATTAGCATTTTAACAGCATGCGCCTGAAATGTAAATGAAGTAACCACACCAAAATTGCCACCACCCCCGCGAATGGCCCAAAACAAGTCGGTATTTTCGCTAGCATTAACGGTAACAAAGCTGCCATCTGCCAAAACCATATCTGCTTCTAATAGATTGTCTATAGTCAGCCCATACTTTCGCGTTAAATAGCCTACACCTCCTCCAAGTGTTAACCCTCCTACTCCTGTTGTTGAAATCATTCCTGAAGGAATTGCCAAACCAAATTCATGGGTTGCCTTATCTACTTCATTCCAAATGTTTCCCCCTCCCACTTTTACGGTGTTGTTAGCGGTATCTACGTCTACGAACTTAATACCTGATAAATCTATTACCAAGCCATCATTACATAAGCCTAAGCCTGCTCCGTTATGGCCACCTCCTCTTATGGCAACCAACAAATTGTTTTCTCTTCCAAAATTTACAGACGCTATCACATCCTTAGCATCTTCACACATAGCGAATACCCCCGGATGTTTATCTATCATGCCATTGTACACTTTACGTGTTTCATTATAGGCTGCGTCTGTTGGTAAAATAAGCCTGCCTTTTAATTGTGAGGCAAATGCTTTTATGATGTGTGGAGATATCTCTTTAACTGAATTCTTCATGTTATTTTGAAATTATCATATCTTTTAAGGACCAGAGTATGGCCAATACTTCTGTTTTTGAATCTTCAGAAATGGAATTCTTATCCAAGGCAATAAAAATATCATCCATTACGTGCAAATATTCCCCAGGACTTATATTCATACCTGTATGCGTCATTACCATATCTTTTCCTCCATAATGGGCAGGGCCTCCGCTTCCAGCACTAAAAAAATCTACAGTGTGTTTTTTAATAACAGCCAACTGTTCGGGTTTGTCCTTAAAAGGCAGAAAACGCGCACTTATAGCGGGGTTATTCATATGGGCAGTAACAGTATCGTCTACTATCAATTTAATTCCTTCTTCGCCACCTAAGCGTTCGTAAAGTGTTGTCTTCATAATATTTTGTTTTAGTTATATTCCAAAACTAAAGAGACAAAAGAGGACACACCGCTAAAATTAATTCAAAAAATGAGAATTTTGAACCATTGGGAATTCGGAGAAATTGAACTTAGACTATATACTGCTGTATGTATGTGGAAGGAAGTATACCATATTTTTCCATAAAGCATTTTGAGAAGTAGGCAGGACTATTAAAGCCTATTTTAAAGGCAGCCTCAGAGATATTATCTGTTTTTTTCTGTAGTAAAAGTAAGGCTTGTTCCAAACGGTAATCCTTTATAAATGTATTGGGGGATTTTCCCAGGACGGCCATCATTTTACGATAGAGCTGCGACTTGCTGTAACCTAAATCTTTACTAAAGTCGCTTGCATTTAAAGTGGTTTGATCCCATACCTGCTCTGTATGATCCATAAGGTGGTTAAGAAATTTTTCGTCGGTGTTACTTAATGTATGTACAAGACTACTGTTAATAGGAACATTTAAATGCTCACTTTCGTATAAATCCTTCACTTCAGATGTTATGGAGACAGGTTTGTTTACATACTCACATAAACGCTCGGCCATTTTTATGGTGTCTTCGAAAATGCCCTCTTTTTCAGTAACAGGAATCCCAGCGCTTATTCCTATTTTAAAGTCTAAATCAGGGGTTATAACACAATTTTGAGTTCCTTTAATTTTTAGCCCACAATGTATCGCATCGGTAACAGAAGCAAAAGACATTAAAAAGCTATTGGCTTCTTGCCGAACCAAACGGCCATTAAATTCAGACGTCAGGGTTTTTATTGAAGAAGTGTAGCCTCTAATTGCGGCTTTTAAGGTTTTTATTTCGGTTAGTCTTAAGGTTTTATGCTTTATAGTAACAACCATAAGCGTTCTAAAAGCTGGATCGTTAATAATGTTAAGACTGGTTTTTTTAGACTTTTCCGGGTCTTCTATACGTCCTAAAAAAGATTCTACAATGGTGTCATTAACTTCAATAATACGTTGTGGAACAGCACCGTGCGAATGATGGTGCAAATTTAAAACCGCTTGTTTATCTGGTGCATCTATTAAACAAAAGGCTGTTTGTCTTTTTTCATCACACCAATAGGTTAATCCGCGACAATTATATTTGTGCTCAATATCTAAATCTGCTTGATGCATTTCTGCAACATGCTTGGCTGAAACGCCGTCAGGCAGATCATGGAAGTCCATAAATATTGGCATACTTGATGGTTTTGATTGTAAGATACATTTTTTTTATTGCAAAAGTCAAATTGCAAAAGTGGTTTAAACGCTCTTTTATGGAGTATTTTATAATAGTTTCTGCTTAATGTGATGATTAAAGAAATTTATATTTGATATTAATGTTCTTTTAAACCCAATCTATATATAATGGATTTTCCATCCACGGCAGCTTAATTAGAGAAATATTCCAGGGGATGGTTTGCATTAATACATCAACTCCCGTTTGTTCAACCCTCAGTTTACTTCTATCCTCTTCAATTTTTAAAATTCCATTTCGTTGTAAAAAGGTTTCTTGAACCCCTTCTATAGTTGTATTTTTTATTTTATCCCAGTTTTGAATAAGCCCATTCAAAAGGCTTTCTGCTAGGTCTTTTTCTTGTTGTGTTAATTCAGTAATAGGCTCCAATTGGTCTTCTATGGGCATTCCAACCAATAGTTTGTTTAGCACAAGCTCATGCTCAGGAAAATCAATTTGGTTATAAACAAGTTGTTGTATTAAATACACCCCTCTATTTCTGTTTTCACTATTAATAAATTCACCGTTTTCAAGCATATCCAATTGCTCAAAAAAGCGTGGTAAAAAAGGCCATACTATGATTAAGCCTGAATTATTTATATATATTTCATCTTCCATTTCTTGTAAATTGTTATTCTTTAAGTTTAATTTAGTATCCAAAGCCTGTTGGAAAGCAATTTCAATACGTTTCGGTAGTTCTGATTCAAGTTCTTTTTCAGAAATAGTGCCTATGTCTATTTCTAAAATATCCAATTCGATACTAATTTCATTTGGGATTTTACATGAAATAGCATTTTCCAGGGCAGCGTGTATCTGAGAATCAAAAACAGTTTCAATCACATTATTGCATCGAGAAGCCAAAGCCTTATTTTCATAGTTGAAGTTGAAAATAGATTTATAAATACTGCTTTGCTCCTGCTTCATTATCGTTTTGATTTTGATTCTAATTTTGATAAAACCGTTTCAATACATTCCTCTTTAATTGACTTTTTCATTTGTTCCATGTATTGCAATAAATCCTCATTATTCAATGATTCTTCATTCTTATCTGAAGTGCTTTTAGTTACAACCCCTCGTATTATCAATTCTTTTATAATTAATGTCATGAAAATTTAATTTTAGTTTATGGAAACTTTTTTAAGGATCTCTCTTAATTAATACCTTAGTAAATCAACATCAACCCCCTATTATTACAGTGGGGCATCCTAAAACAATGGTACCGCCATGGGCAGTGGCATCACCCATTCTTGCTGCTGGCATACCGCCAATCAATACTGTAGCTGAACCTGTTATAATGGTGTCTGGAGGTCCTACGCAAACACAACTATCGCCAACAACGGCTGCGGGCATACTACCAATTAATACTGTAGGTACTCCGGGGCCAACAATTGGACCGCCCACATGAGGAATAGGTGGAAGTCCTGGGGTTTCCATTGGACAAGTGTGCATATCTGTAAGTCTTGCTGCTAATGACATAGTTTTTTTGTTTTTTAATTAATCATTACCATAGCCCCTTTTACAGTAGTTTGGCCAGAGGCTGAGAGTTCTGCTGAGGCATTAGCTTTTGCTGTAAATGAGGTTTGGGCACTTTGTTTAATATTTAATCCATCCAATGTTACATCAGCCATTGCCTTCATTGCTAAATTAGATTTTGCTATAAGGTTAATGTTTCCATCGGCGTTTAAATTTATATCCTTTGATGAATTCATTGTTATTCCTGATTCATCCATAACTAAGGTGTTTTCATTGACATCAGTAATATTGATGCTTTTATTTTTATCATCGAACACAATTGTATTCTTTTCTGGAGTCTCAATGGTTAAAATTTTATCTTCATCATCAAAGGTTATATGGATACCAGATTTAGAATAAATGGATTTGAATTGGTTCTTTTCATCGGGTGTTTCCTTAGGCTTATTTTTAGCACTATAAAGCGATCCGATTATGACTGGAAATCGCGGGTCATTATTCATAAAAGTTAGGAGAACCTCATCCCCTACTTCAGGAAAGAAGAAAAGGCCAGCATCTGCAGAAGCATAAGGGACTGAAATTCTAGCCCAAATAGCTAAGTCTTCCCCATTTCCATTACTTATTGGCAAGCTTACCAAAATTCGATACTTATTAGAAGGGTCTTCATGTATTTGTTTAACCGTTGCAATTTGAGTACCTCTTAAAGCGGGTGACAATCCTGATGCCCCTAAATCTTCAACATCATTTAAAGCGGCATGAAGTTTTGCCGATCTACCCACATATAATTCAGTTAACCATTCGCCATCTTGCAAACTATGTGTAACTTTTGAAATAAAGGCATTACCATTAAAGCGAGCGCTAAATCCTGAAAGCTTAATAATATTGCCCGGAATAACTTTTGTAGTTCCTAGAACAGTAATTTTCCCCTGAATCTTTTCCAGAATCGCTGAATTTGCCCGCGATGCTAACCAAACTTTCATTTCATCAGTATCAAGAGAAGTTGATGAATAACTGTTTGAAGTATTGCTTAACACTGCAGACAGTTTTTTAGCGTTTAAATTTCCTTGATTTAAAGAATCCTCAATGAGGTGCGTACTCTTTATTTCTTGTTGTGTATCTGGATTCCATGCTGACATATTATAAGCTTCGGAAAGGTTTTCGCTTTGCAATCTTAGATCAATATCAATTATAAATTGAGTAGCATTTATTTCCAACTCAGGCGTTGTGTTAAAGTCAATCTTCTTTACACTAAGTTTATTTTGATAGGTAGTTACGAGCATATTATTGGCTTCTGCTCTTATAACAAGATAATCCCAATCTGAACAGTTATACTGCATTAAAACTGGATGTGAAACAGTTGTAGCATCTATTTCAAGTTTTAATCCATAATTTTTAACAATGCTTTTTAAAGCATCTGAATCTATAATATTTTGAAATACAGCATTGTGCCTGCCTTTTGTCATTTTCACTGCTTTGTCTTTGCATAAAACCGTAAGCTGTGATTTATAGCCTTTAACTTTGAGTTGTTGGGAAATAATTAATCCTTTAAAAACCTCTTCCTTTTTATTATTATAACCAAGACGTATTTCAATTTCGTTACCAGGAATAAAGTCTGAACCCTCACTATTTATATAAGACTCATTTTCTGAACCATCTGCTCCCCCATCGTGAACAACAATCATGGCTGACGTTATTCGATTAACCTCCATTTCAATTAACAGCTCTTTTACCTCGATAGTATCCTTAATTTTAGTGCCATTAATTAAAATTTCAAAATCGATTATACCTTCGGGATATTGCAGTGCCTTTGCCATGGGTTCTCTTTTTAATGGGTTCTGTTTACTTTTTGGATCAAATTAGTAAATAAATTATTCAATAGAGATCAACATTGAATATAATCTATTTGTCTGGTTGTAGGTTTTTCAGCCCACACACCATTTTTTTTACTATAGCTTTAGTTGAAAAAGCATTATGCTTCCCTCATGGGCCTCGACTTAATTGTTGTTTATAAAATACATTTTCATTGCGCCTCTATTTTTGACAGCTATTTCTCCTCTATATTCACATTCAAAAGTATCTTTTACAAGTTCATAGGTGTTTTCCCCAATATTTATTTTTCCGGGCTCAGACATGGTTTCCATACGGGAAGCTACATTTACGGTATCTCCCCATATATCATAGGCAAATTTCTTGGTTCCCACTACGCCCGCAACAACGGGCCCCGTATTGATGCCTATTCGGATATCAAAAGTGAGTTCGCTTGCTGATACATCTTTTTTTGTTTTCTCTACAAATGCGGCGATTTCAATAGCGGCCAATATCATTCTTTTGGCGTGATCTTCCGTATTGCTATGCAGCCCCCCTGCACACATATAGGCATCGCCTATGGTCTTGATTTTTTCCAGACCGTGTTTTTCTACAATTTCATCAAACCTTGAAAAGTAAAAGCTCACTGTTTCTACCAAGGCTTCTGGCGATAGCTTTTCCGAATAATTGGTGAATCCCTTAAAATCGGTAAATAACACTGTCACGGAATCGTATTTTTTGGCTTTTACCGCACCATTTTGCTTTAATTCGGCTGCAGTTTCCTCGGGAAGTATATTTAGCAATAAACTATCTGAGCGATCCCGTTCTTGTTCAATAATCTTTTTTGTTTTTCTTATGAAGTTGTTGCGCCTATATAAGCCAATGGCCATGAGTATTATCAAAAACAGGGCGATAGCAGTGGCAATTATTATATTGCGTTGGTTTTTTCTTTTTTGGTCCAGTAAATCTACTTCTATCTGTTTTTGCGAAACTTCATAATTTGTGCGCAAATCGCCCATTTGTTGCACATTTTTTACATTGACAACACTATCCCTATAAATGATATACGACTTATAATATTTGTAGGATAGCACAGAGTCACCGGCCTGCTCGTAAAGTTCAGCTATTTTTTTATTGGCATCACCAATCTGTTCCTTTAAACCATATTGTTTTGCAAGCGTGAGACTTCTTTTAGAATAATCAATTGCGGCCTGCCATTGCCCTTTTTCTAAGTAGATATCAGACATTGCCATGAGATAAACACTAATTGGGTAATAATCCTCAGATTCTTGCAAAATATGGATAGCTTCATTGATGTTCTTTTCGGCCAACTCTTTTTTCCCAGTATTGGCATATACCATACCTATGTTGCCTAGATTATATGCTTTTCCAGTAGCATAATTAAGCTGTTCAAAAATTTCACCTGATTCTTTGAAGTACACAAGTGCAGAATCGTACTTCTTTTTAGTGAGGAGCGCGTCTCCAGCATTTAATATTGTTGATGCTAATGCCACTTTATCTTTATCTTTTCGGAGTGTGGCAATAGCCTTGTTATAGTAGAGCATTGCATTTTTATGATTGTCTGTGATGGAATATACACTAGCAATTGCGCCATAGGCACTGCCCTCTAAAGAAAATTTATTTATTTTTCTTGCAAATTCTGCACTTTTGAAAAAAGCCTTTACGGCTTCTTCTAGATTGCCCAACAATCTATGAGCACTCCCCTTTTGATAATACCCTTGCGATAAATAGGGATAATCACCCATTTTTTCAGATAGCTGTATTAACTCTTCAGCATATTGAAGGCTACGTTGATTGTCCTTTACTTCATTAAAAGACAGCTCTCTAAGTAATTCTAACTTTTCATTGCCTTTAAGAGTATCTGCACGATATATCCCCGCCAGGCTGTCTGCAATACGCTGATCCTGAGCAATAATAGTACTATTGAAAAGGCAAAAAAAGCCTATTATTAAGAAATAGGCTTTTCTATTAACAATCATAATTATTGCTGAGGATTAATTTTCATTACTGGATCTTGACAATAGCAGTCACAAGGTGCTCCACTTACGGCATAGACAATGCTATATGATTTTTCGTTTCCTGCTGGAAAATTACCAACTACGGCCTGCCAGGTTCCGTCTGGTTGCAGCGTGGGGTTGGAACTAAATACATCATCCCCGCCAGTTTCTACAATTGCAATAATCTTGGAAACATCTTCTGATTTTTTCCAAATCATAATGTTTCCAGGGCTTACTAGGGTAACTGTGTTTTTGTCTCCCGGTTCTGTAATAGACGTAAAACCACCATCATCTGTTAAAGTAGGTGGAAATGGGTTGGCTGTTGTTGCGCCAATGGTAAGGGTAATCTTGGTTGGTTTTGTCCCGCACATAATTTTATTTTTTAAGGTTAGTAGTACTGCTCATAAATTAAGTGTTAAGGTAACAAAATACTGTGAATCAATATATTAAAACTGTATAAAACCCTTCAATTACTGTCCGAAGCTGTTAATTTCATTATCGAATGGGCTTGAAAATAACTTCCAATAGTTATTTTTAGAGATAACAGTCAAGATTTTTCACGTTTGATTTGGGCGTTATTTAGCTTGTAGGAAAACTTTTTGTTAGCTATTCGACGGTTTGTATTCAAAATATCGGGTATTGCCTAGATCTCCCTCCGGGATATAGCTAAAGCCTAGAAACCGAAACCAGTTAATTTGACTGGGATGGTCTGAGGTAGAGTACAATCCACAGGAGCATCCTTTATAAATAGAAGTTTTTTCCTTTAAAATCTTGCGCATATCAAAGCTTAATTTCAGTGCAGATTCATCCATGTGTTTGCTTGCAATAAAGAAGGTTTCATATTTTTTATCCTCAACTTTATGAACCCCTAAAATGGCTATAGGTTCATTAGTTGGTGTTCTCCATATATTGGAAAAACCATCTGCAGCAGTTAATTTAAGACGTCTAACTATTTCTGAAAGGGTATTGTTTCGTGAACTTTTATTGTGTAAGCTCCACTCGCTTTCAGTTAGGCCCCATGAGTTATCTAGAATATACGAAATATCAACTGTGCTTATTTCATTGGGAGATTCAGGCATAATACTAACTTAAAAGTATAAAATTTCTTACAGGCTTTGGAATAAATACATAATCAAGGTGCTTGGGTGCGCGCAAGGGAAGTATAAATTACAGCTTTAAAATATGCTATTCCGGATATAATTTATCGATATGCAGCATATAGATGGATAAGGAATTCAGTTCTTCGTCGGTTATTTTTTTTAAGAAACCATCGATATTCTTTTGCATAATGGCCACTTGAGTAGCCGTGGTGTCAACAATGGGTTGTGCGTTTCCCTTTAAAAACGCAACGATGTCACCATTTTTTTCTTTATAAACAGCCATGATTTCCTTGACGGAAGGTGCTTTTTTTACCCGGTTTACATCATGGCAGGTTATACATGTTTTCTCTGAAAACAATCGATTTCCAAGAAAAATTTGGGAGTCAAAGCTCAGTTCTGCACGTTTGGGTTCAACAATATCCATGGCTTCATTTGATTTCTTTTCACTTTTACAACTGCACCCCAAGAGAATCAAAATAAAGAATAAAAATAATCGCATAATTTTTGGATATAAATAACGACATGCCTAAATATAGTGAAAATAGATATACGGTGGAAAATCAGTACCCTACAACCACTTCTTTCTTTTAAAATACCAAATCATTGCAAAGAACACTAAAACCATAGAACCCAATAGGTAGTAGTATCCGTACTTAAAGTCAAGTTCGGGCATGTTTTTAAAATTCATCCCATAAATTCCTGCAAGGAAGGTCAAAGGAATAAAAATGGAAGCCATAATGGTCAGCACCTTCATCACTTCGTTCATCTTATTGCTAATGGTGGTCATATACATATCCATCAAGCCCCAGATCATATCGCGGTATATTTCAACGCTTTCGTTTACTTGAATAATGTGGTCATAAAGATCGCGGATGTACTTATTGGTCCGTTCTTCAATAAGTGGAGTTTCTATTTTTTCAAGCCTGTTTATCACTTCCCTTAAAGGCACTACAGCCTTTCGGATTTTTAATATTTCCTTTTTAAGCTCTTGGATATCTTCCGTGATATTTGGGTCTTCTTTATCACCAAAAAGCTTGTCTTCCAGTAATTCTAATTTATTGCTTAAAAAATCAATGACAGTAAAATAATTATCCACAACCGCATCCAAGATAGCGAACATTAAATAATCAGCTCCTACACCTCTTATTCTTCCTTTTCCGTGCTCCAAACGTTCTCGGAGATCTCCAAAAACATCGCCTTCAGCCTCTTGAAAGGTAAGAACGTAATCTTTCCCCATTACCATACTCACATGTTCATTGGTTAACAGCTCGTTATCGTCATAATGCAACATCTTAAAGACAATGAAGAGATATTCTTCATACTCGTCAATCTTTGGGCGTTGGTTGGTGGTAACGATGTCTTCCTGTATCAACGGGTGCAATTCAAAGTGATTACCCAAGGTTATTATATCATCCGCATTGCTCAAGCCGTTTACATTTATCCAGGTAATATGTGTGGAATCCTCATATTTGAATGCATCCTCGATAGCATGCGTTTCAAAACGGTTATAATGTTCTTTTGAATAATCAATTATATCAAGCTGCGTATTGGTAATTGTTTTTTTTCCCGTGTAGCTAACAGTTCCCGGAGAAAGATTTTTGGCTCTTTTGGGTTGTATTTTAGTGGTTTGTTGTTTTTTTCTTCTTTTAGCAGACATAAAAAAATGGATTATTTTTTAAAGGTAGGAAAAAGTATAAAGATTATTCCTGTTTATGGCGTTTCCGAAGTATTTTCTCTACATCACTCAGCGTAAAACCCTTTGCCTGAAGCAGAATCAAGTAATGAAAAAGCAAATCTGCGCTTTCTCCCAAAAATAGTTCGTCATTGTTGTCCTTTGCTTCAATAACCACTTCCACTGCTTCCTCACCTACTTTCTGGGCTATTTTGTTTATCCCTTTTCTGAAAAGGGATGAAACATACGAATCCTCATTATCAGCGTGATCTTTTCTATTTTCAATAATATTTTCTAATTCTGAAAGAAAGCCAAAATTTGAAATATTCTCTTCCTCCCAACAAGTATCAGTGCCTTTGTGACAAACGGGACCTGTGGGTTTCACCTTTATAAGTAGAGCATCATTATCACAATCTACCGCAATTGAAACGAGATTCAAAAAATTGCCACTTTCTTCCCCTTTTGTCCAAAGTCTTTGCTTGCTCCTGCTGAAAAAAGTAACTTTTTTGGACTGGTTGGTTTTCAAAAAAGCCTCTTCGTTCATATAGCCCAACATCAATACCTTATTGGTGGTATTATCCTGAATTATCGCTGGCACTAGCTCATCACTGTATTTTTTAAAATCTATATTCATCGTTTAATTTTTTTTTGTTCTTAAGTTATAATTCGAACCGGAATTCCCTGTGTTTGTAATTCGTTTTTTAAATCTGATATTGTAATTTCTTTAAAGTGAAAAACACTGGCAGCTAAAGCGGCATCTGCCTTTCCTTCAACAAAAGCATCAGTAAAATGCTGCATAGTTCCCGCCCCTCCGGAAGCGATTATAGGAATGTTCAATCCCGTTGAGAGTTTTGACAAAGCCTCATTTGCAAACCCATTTTTGGTCCCGTCGTTATTCATCGATGTAAAAAGAATTTCTCCAGCACCTCGCTGTTCTACTTCTTTTGCCCACTCAAACAAATCTAACTCGGTAGGTACCTTCCCTCCCACTAAATGAACTTTCCAGTTTCCGTCAATCTGTTTTGCATCAATGGCCACTACGATGCACTGTGAACCAAACCTTGAAGCCAGGTCATTTATTAATTGCGGATTTTTTACTGCGGAAGAATTTATAGAAACCTTATCAGCTCCGTTATTCAGCAGAATTTCTACATCTTCCACTGAAGAAATACCACCACCCACTGTAAAGGGGATATTAATGGTTTCTGCTACCTTTAAAACTAAGTCAGCCAACGTTTTTCTCCGTTCTTCAGTCGCTGAAATATCCAAAAAAACTAACTCATCCGCTCCGTTTTCAGAATAGAATTTTGCAAGTTCTACAGGATCTCCGGCGTCACGCAAATCGAGGAAATTTATTCCTTTCACGGTTCTGCCGTTTTTTATATCCAAACACGGTATTATTCTTTTAGTCAACATATCTTGAAGTACGAGTTACGATCGACGAGCGACGAGATTGAGTTTTGAGATTTGAAAAATATTTATCATAATCTTTTTCTTGCTGTTTTTATGGAAGCGACGGTAATGGCTACCAATTCGTTGCTTTCGTTTATTAATTGTTGAATGGTTTTGTTGTTTTTTGAATCAATCTCTAATAATATTTCCAACCAAAACATGCTTTCGTCTGCTTCTTCCTCCACAATTTTTAGTTTGTTTATAAAATCGCGATCGGATTTTGCGCGGTTAGCTGCCCGATAATTTGCACCAACGGAACTTGATGAGCGAATAAGTTGGCGAACTATGGAATCATATTCCCTTGACTTTGGGATTTTTGCACATAATCCCAAACAGTCCAAAGTAAATTGTTTGGTTCTAACTTTTAAATCCTGCATATCATTAATTTTTAATAATTTATGAATTTAAAATAGATATTATTTCGAATATTTCATAACAGCTACTCTTCACACATTCTTCATTTTTCATAAATCTTGTTCATCGCTCGTCGTTCGTCGCTCGTCGCTCGTCGCTCAAAATATAGTTTTCAAGTTGTTTTAAACTTATTCGGTTTTCATAAATTGCTTTTCCAATTATTACGCCTTCGCATCCTATTTCAGCTAACTTTGGCAATTCTTCGAAAGTGGAGATTCCACCGGAAGCTATTAGTTTGATTTCGCTGCTATTAGGTCTTCGACTGCGCTCAGACTGACATTCGACAATAATTTTCTGGTATAATTCAAAGGATGGGCCTTGTAACATTCCATCTTTACTGATATCTGTACAAATTACGTAGCTAATTCCTTCTTCTAAATATTTCTGTATAAAAGGAATGACGTCTTCATTTGAATCTTCTGTCCAACCGCTTATTGCGACTCTTTCATCCTTTGCATCAGCACCCAAGATGATTTTTTCACTTCCGTATACTTGTAGCCAACTTTTAAAAGTATCTGGATTTTTAACGGCTATACTGCCACCAGTGATTTGATTTGCACCGCATTCAAAGGCAATACGTAAATCCTCATCGGTTTTTAAACCGCCGCCAAAATCTATTTTTAATGATGTCTGTGAAGCGATTTCTTCCAAAACCGTATGGTTTACAATGTGCTTACTTTTGGCGCCGTCCAAATCTACCAAATGCAAATATTGAATTCCGTGGGCTTCAAATTGTTTTGCGATTTCTAGTGGATTTTCGTTATAAATTTTTTTCGTGCTGTAATCGCCTTTTGAAAGGCGCACGCACTTGCCGTCTATGATATCTATTGCTGGTATTATTCGCATTTTATAGTTCTAAAAAGTTCTTTAAAATTTGTTCTCCTGCTGTGCTGCTTTTTTCAGGGTGAAATTGCAAACCGTAAAAATTGCCTTTTTGTAACGCCGAAGTATATTGAATCCCGTAGTCTGAAGTTGCAATGGCTCCTTCACATAGGGGCACGTAGTAGCTATGCACCAAATACATAAATTCGTTTTCTGCAATATTTTGAAACAGCTCTGATTTCAGGTTCTGAATTTGATTCCACCCAATTTGTGGCACCTTTACTTCGTTAGAAAATCGTATTACATCAACATCAAAAACGCCCAAGCCTTTTGTATTTCCTTCTTCGGAAGAATTACAGAGCAATTGCATTCCCAAACAGATTCCCAAAACGGGTTGTTTTAATGTGGGAATAACTTTGTCCAAGCCACTAGCTTTCAACTTTTGCATCGCGCTACTCGCCTCGCCTACACCGGGGAAAATTACTTTATCTGCATTTCGGATTTCAGTCTCACTATCTGTCAAAATAGCCTCAACGCCTAAGCGTTTCAAAGCAAATTGGATACTTTGGATATTACCAGCTCCATAATTAATAATTACTATTTTCATTTACAGCATTCCTTTAGTTGATGGCAAAATCATTTTTTCGGCATCCCGTTTAACCGCCATCTTTATTGCTTTTGCAAAAGCCTTGAATATGGCTTCTATTTTGTGGTGCTCGTTGGTTCCCTCGGCTTTAATGTTGAGGTTGGCTTTTGCGCCATCGGTAAAGCTTTTAAAGAAATGGTAAAACATTTCCGTTGGCATTTGGCCTATCATTTCGCGTTTGAAATCTGCATCCCAAACCAACCAATTGCGTCCGCCGAAGTCAATCGCAACCTGCGCCAAACAGTCGTCCATTGGCAAACAGAATCCGTAGCGCTCCATTCCAAGCTTACTCCCAAGCGCTTTATTAAAAACTTCACCCAGCGCAATAGCTGTATCTTCGATGGTGTGGTGCTCATCTACTTCTAAATCGCCTTTTACGGTGATTTCTAAGTCCATTTGACCGTGTCGCGCCAATTGGTCCAGCATATGGTCAAAAAATGCAATACCAGTATTAATATTGCTTTTCCCAGTCCCGTCAAGGTTTAACTTTATTGAAATATCAGTTTCGTTTGTTTTACGGGCAATTTCAGCAAGGCGTTTATTCAATTTTAAAAACTCATAAATATGCTGCCAATCATTGGTTTCTAAAGCGATGTATGCTTGAATCTCTTCAATTTTCAAGGAAATTTCGCCCGTACCCAAATTGGTATTGTCGTTAATGAAAATTCCTTTGGAACCAAGATTTTTGGCAAGTTCCATATCGGTAAGCCTATCACCTATCACGAATGAATTTTGAAGGTCATATTCTTCAGAAAAATATTTTTTCAATAAGCCTGTCCCCGGTTTACGCGTTTCAGCATTTTCCTTTGGAAAGGTTCGGTCTATCAATATTTCGCTAAACGACACTCCTTCATTTTCAAAGGATTTTATAATGAAATTATGCACGGGCCAAAAGGTTTCCTCTGGAAATTCAACCGTTCCCAAACCGTCTTGGTTGGTAATCATCACCAATTCAAAATCCAGTTCCTTTGCGATCTTCCCCAGATAGGTGAATACTTTCGGATAAAAAATCATTTTATCAAAAGCATCAATTTGCTCATCCACGGTTTCTTTTATAATTGTGCCGTCGCGGTCTATAAATAATACGCGTTTCTTCATTATTTCAATGTTTTTAAAATGGTGATTAGTTTTTTGTTTTCGGAAGTTGTACCAATAGTTATACGAAGGGTGTTCTCGCAAAGTGATTGTGAACTTCTGTTTCGCACTACAATGTCTTTTTGCAATAATTGTGAATAGCGTTTTTCGGCATTGTCCACTTTTATGAGTATGAAATTCGCATCTGTTGGATACACTTTCTCAATAAAATTCACTTGAACTAAAACTTTAAGTAAATTGCCTCTTTCTTCATTTAATAAGGCTATATAACCTTCGGTTTTTTTGGTATCTTCTAGTCGCTCAATTGCAAATTGCTGTGTTAATTTATTGATATTGTAAGGAGGTTTTATTTTGTTTAAAACCGCAATTATTTCTGTGGAAGAGTAACAAATTCCTAAGCGAATTCCAGCCAAACCGTATGCTTTTGACAAGGTTTGGGTAACAATTAAATTGGGGAATTCGTTCAGTTTTGTAGTCCAGCTTTCCTCCTTTGCGAAATCAATATAAGCTTCGTCAATTACTATTAAACCATTAAAGGTTTTCAACAGTTTTAAAATCTTTTCCGAAGTAATTAAATTCCCCGTTGGATTATTAGGAGAACAAATGAATAAAAGTTTGGTGTGTGTATCCGTAGTTCTTGAAATTTCAACTAAATCAGGCTGAAAATCTGAATCGAGTAGCACTTCCCTATTTTCTATATTGTTCAAATTTGCCAAAACACTATACATTCCATACGTTGGCGGCAAAGTGATAATGTTGTCTTTAGAAGGTTCGCAAAAAGCTCTGAAAATTAAGTCCAGCACTTCGTCGCTTCCATTGCCTAATAGAATTTGATTGGATGGAATGTTTTTCTGTTTTGAGAGAATGCTTTTCAGTTTTTGCTGCTTTGGATCCGGATAACGGTTTACGTTGGTTTCAAAAGGGTTTTCGTTAGCGTCCAGAAAAATCATTTCACTATCAAAATCCTTGAATTCATCGCGAGCAGAACTATAAGGCTTCATCTTGGCCACATTTGGGCGAATCAAACTGTTTATATCAAAATTGACCTTATTCATCGTTTTTCTTTTTTAAACTTTCCAACCTTAATGTCACAGCATTTTTGTGCGCCTGCAAACCTTCGGCTTCTGCCATTATTTCTATTGCCCTGCCAATATTTTGGATTCCCTTTTTTGAAATTTTCTGAAACGTCATACTTTTCATGAAACTGTCTAGATTTACCCCGCTATATTGCTTCGCATAACCGTTGGTTGGCAGGGTGTGATTGGTGCCAGAAGCATAATCTCCAGCGCTTTCAGGAGTGTAATCTCCTATAAAAACCGAACCTGCATTTTGGATATTTTCTATGAAAAACTCTTCGTCTTTCGAAACAACTATAAAATGCTCAGGACCGTATTCATTAATAAGATTTATTGCATCTGAATTATTTTGTACCAATATCAATTTTGAGTTATCAATAGCTTGTTCGGCCGTTGATTTACGTGGCAACACTTGAAGTTGTTTTTCAATCTCCCTTTCCACGGAATTCAATAGCTTTTCCGATGTCGTAACCAGAATTACTTGGCTGTCTGCACCGTGTTCCGCTTGCGACAAAAGATCGGAAGCCACGAAAGATGCATTGGCAGTTTCATCTGCAAACACCAACAATTCCGAAGGTCCCGCGGGCATATCGATAGCCACGCCGTGTTTTGTTGCAATCTGTTTTGCAACTGTCACAAACTGGTTTCCTGGACCAAATATTTTATAAACAGAAGGAACCGTTTTAGTGCCAAAGGTCATTGCCGCTATAGCTTGTATTCCGCCTATTTTGAAGATTTTTGTAACACCACACAACTTGGCAGCATATAAAATAGCCGGATTGATATTACCATTTTTATCGGGCGGCGTGCAAAGAATTATTTCGTTGCAAGCTGCGATATTTGCTGGAATGGCCAACATCAAAACTGTAGAAAACAATGGCGCTGAGCCACCAGGAATGTAAAGACCTACTTTTTGAATTGGTCTTTTTTCTTGCCAACAAATCACGCCCTCGGTAGTCTCAATGGTTATTTTTTCTGTTTTTTGTGCGTTGTGGAATTTTTCAATATTTGCCTTTGCGAGATAAATGGCGTCTTTCAATTCAAGTGGAACTTCTTTATCCGCAGTAGCTATTTCATCGTTTGAAACCAAAAGCTGATCAATTGAAATTCCATCGAAGAGTTGGGTATATTTTTTTACAGCTTCATCACCTTTTGTTTTAACCTCAGAAAATATTTCGTTTACTCTGGCTTCAATATCGGCAATAGTTTGGGTGGGCCTTTTTAAAAGAACACCCCAGTTTTCAGGTTTTGGATTATTTATTTTTTTCATCTTAAGTATTGTAATTTAGAATTCGTATTTCACCCCAAATACTTCATAGCTCGCACTTCGTACCTCGTCGTTCAAAATATCATTTTCTCAATTGGGCATACTAAAATCCCTTCAGCTCCTGCTTCTTTGAGTTCTTCAATCACCTCCCAAAAAACATCTCTATTTACTACAGAATGTAAACTGCTCCAGCCGTCTTTTGCTAAGGGAAGTAAAGTGGGGCTTTTCATTCCAGGAAGGATTTTAATGATAGCGTCAATTTTATCGTTGGGGGCATTCAAAAGAACATAACGGGAGTCGCGACCTTGTAAAACAGATTCGATTCGGAAACGAAGTTTGTCTAAAATCTTATTATTATTTTCTGAAATAGTTGGGGAAACGGCCAGTACCGCTTCACTTTTCATAATAACCTCAACTTCTTTTAAGTTGTTTTTAAAAAGTGTACTACCACTGCTTACTATATCGCAAATAGCATCTGCCAAGCCTATGTTTGGTGCAATTTCCACGCTGCCGTTAATGATGTGCAGCTCTGCCTCTACTCCATTTTGTTTTAGATAATTCCGCGTTGTTTCTGGGTAACTAGTGGCGATTCGTTTGCCGTTTAAATCGGCAATAGTTTTATATTTAAATGTTTTTGAAACTGCTAATGAAACTCGGCATTTAGAAAACCCCAGTCTACCAACTACGTTTATGCCATCACCTTTTTCAACTAAAAGGTTTTCACCTATAATGGCACAATCTACCACACCATCTTTCAAGTATTGTGGAATATCACCATTGCGCAGGTAATATATTTCCAAAGGGAAGTTAGTGGATACAGCCTTCAATTGATCGCGGCCATTGTCAATGTAAATACCGCAATCTTTTAAAAGCGCTAAAGATTCATCGTGCAGACGCCCTGATTTTTGTACAGCAATTTTTAATTTTTTCATTTTTTTGAAATAGTGTTTAGTTGAGTTATAGGCATAAAAAAACCCGTTTGATTGCTCAAACGGGTTTTTGAATATTGTTAAGTTATACAACAGCCATATCACCTCGCGTGAGCGTGGAAAATAATATGATGGTGATGTAAAATTGTTCTGTTCATAATTGTGTGGACAAATCTAAACAAAAATATGTTCAAAACACTGTGAATATAAAAATTAACGATTTATTAATTTTTAGTTCTATTTCTTTACTTTAACCGAACTTAAAATACCTAAACCAAAAATCAATAATATGCAATTAAGCACCATCGATTGGATAATCATTATTTCCTTTTTTATTGTTTTTATCATTATTGGATTAGTAGTAGCAAAAAAGTCTGGGAAAGACTCAAAATCATTTTTTCTTTCTGATAGGAATATGCCTTGGTGGCTACTTGGTGTTAGTATGGTAGCTACAACGTTTGCTGCCGATACGCCCAATTTTGTAGCTGGCGTTATACGTGAAGATGGCGTATTCGGAAACTGGATTTGGTGGAGTTTTCTTTTAACAGGAATGTTGACCGTGTTCTTTTATGCAAAATTATGGCGTAGAAGTGGAATAACCACAGATTTAGAATTTTATGAATTGAGATACAGTGGCAAGAGCGCTGCTTTTTTACGGGGCTTTCGCGCTATCTATCTTGGTGTTTTCTTCAACATTGTGATTATGGCCAATGTTTGTTTGGCCGCTATAAAAATCGGTCACGTGATGTTTGGCTTGTCTTCTTATCAAGTTTTATTGATTGCTTCTCCCGTGGTTGTTATTTATTCAGCTTTTGGTGGATTGAAAGGAGTTTTATTGACCGACTTTGTGCAATTTATAATTGCAATGGTCGGAAGTATTTGGGCAACCATCTATATTGTAAATATGCCAGAAATTGGAGGGATTGAGAAACTGCTCTCCACTCCTGCTGTTGCCGCTAAAACTGCGATGCTTCCAGATTTTTCAAAACCAGAATTGTTAATTCCGTTGCTTATTGTTCCGCTTGCTGTACAATGGTGGAGTGTTTGGTATCCTGGGGCTGAGCCTGGTGGAGGTGGTTATATTGCCCAGCGGATGTTGGCCGCGAAAGATGAAAAGCATGCAACTTGGGCTACCTTATTTTTCAACTTTGCACATTATGCACTTCGACCCTGGCCTTGGATTATTATTGGATTAGCATCAATTATCGTTTTTCCCAATCTTGAAAGTTTGCAAGCTGCATTTCCAGATTTAAATCCAGCTTTTGTGAAAAATGATTTATCCTACCCTGCAATGCTTACTTTTTTACCGGCTGGATTGTTGGGGATTGTAATTACATCGCTTATTGCCGCGTTTATGAGTACAATTTCTACACACTTAAACTGGGGAAGTTCCTATGTAGTTAATGACTTTTATGTTCGTTTTATTCGAAAAGAAGCTACGGGCAAGGAACAAGTAGCCGTTGGAAGAATTTCTACGGTAGTAATGATGATTTTTGCGGCCTTGCTTGCCCTAGTTTTAGAAGAAGCTCGTGATGGTTTTAACTTACTGCTTTCAATAGGTGCGGGTACTGGGTTACTCTTTATTTTGCGATGGTTTTGGAGCAGAATAAACCCTTATAGCGAGATTGCCGCGATGTTAATTTCTTTCGTAATTGCCGCCTTTTTCTTTATAAACGGAAAAATGGAAACCCCAATGGTTAATATTGCTGGCCATTGGCAATTAGTTTTGGGCGTAGTAATCACAACCATTGGTTGGGTACTTGTTACACTTTTAACGAAACCATCAAAGGCCGAAACCCTGAACAGTTTCAACAGCCTTATTTTTGGAAATGAATCCAAATTCAAAGGTTTTGGAATGAAGATTCTTGGATTCTTTGCTGGGGTAGTCGGTGTTTATTGCTCTTTGTTTGCCATTGGGAACTTTATTTATGGCAATAATGTTTTAGCTTTTAGTTTATCTGCAGTAGTCTTGGTTTGTGGCTTTGTGATTATAAAGTCGTTTCAGAAGACTGATTAGCAGGTTTTAGAAAATCCACGGTTTGGTTAATTTCGTTTTTTTAATATTAAAACTGTGTGCCGCTCTTCAGTTCCGTCTGTTTTTTTATACTTTTTATGAAGCAATTCATTTGTTTCAAATGAATTCGCTTTTAGTTCATTTTCGAGAAAATCTAAATTATGATAATAGAAATACGCTCTTTCTCCAGTACTTCCTGATATAAAGCCTGAATTTTCAAAATTTCCTTCAACAAAACTTAAGTAAAGTATTCCAGATTCATTGAGTAGGTTTTTGCAATCGGTAATCAGTTTTGAACAATCATTTTGAGATAGATAAGGAATACAAAACCCACAGATTATAGCATCAAACTTACCATTAATACTATCTATTTTTCGGATGTCCATGGTTTCGAATACAGCAGATGGATTATTCTTTCTAGCTAGGCTAACCATATTCTCTGAAATATCAATTCCTTTTATTTTTAAATCGGGGCGCTTGGCAACAAGGTATTTGGTAATATTAGCAGGACCACAACCAGCCTCTAAAACCGAAGCGTTTGCCTTTGAAATTGAATCAAGGAAAATGTCATAGGTATCATTATACAAGTCTAAATCCATAAACTTGTCTTCGTATATTTTAGCTATATTATTCCAAGTATTAAATGTTTCTTGGTATTTATCCATGTTTCAGTTCAAATATTATACAACAGACTGTATATGCCAGATTGTTTATTTCCAAATTTAGCAAAACCAAATAATAATCAAAGAGTTATTGGTTATTATAAAGTCTTTCAGAACAAGACATTCCAAAAAAAAAACCTTCCACAAGGGAAGGTTTTCTGTTTATTATTTAAATCGTGCTGAGATCTTAGTTATTCCCTAAAATTAAAGGTAAGCCACTATCGCCAGAACCAACTATCACTACTTTGGCGTTGGGTGATTTGGCAAGCTCTAAAGTAGCATCAATACCTTTGTCCTGAAGAATCTTATCTGTCAAGGAAGCACTTAAAATAGCGTTGGCATCTGCTTTTCCTTGAGCTTCAATCCGTACCTTCTGAGCCTCTTTGGTAGCTTTTTCCAAACGGAATTCATACTCCAAAGATTCCTGCTCTTGGCGAAGTTTGCGCTCAATAGCATCTTTAATTGCATCCGGAAGCGTTACATCGCGAACCAAAATTTCATTCAGTTGAATGTATTGCTTGTCCAGAATCTTCTTTGTTTCTTCAAAAATTTCTTCTTGAATGGCGTCACGCTTGGTAGAATAAAGTTGTTCGGGAGTATAACGCCCTACAACACTTCTTGCGGCACTTCTTATAGCTGGCTGAATAACACGTTGTAAATAGTTTTCTCCTTTTTCTTGGTGAAGTTTTGCAATGTCAGTGCTTATAGGTTGGTACCAAGCAGAAGCATCAAGCTTTATTTCAAGTCCGTTAGAAGAAAGCACCTGCATTTTTTCGCTAAGTTCTTGCTGGCGTACTTCGTAAACAAAAACTCTGTTCCAAGGAGCGATGATGTGAAAACCTTCGCCCAATGGTGGTTCGTCGGTTACCACACCATTGCCGAAAGTTTGATAAAGCACCCCGGCATGACCAGAACTAATTGTTACAGAAGATTTTGCTATTAAAATGATGAGCAAAATAACTCCTACGATTACGGGTATTGTAAGTTTGGGTAATTTTTCCATTGTATATTTTTCTATTGATTAATTTTTAGATGAGTCCGTTATACTTTCTGATAAACCATTCTGCAGCGAGGGCGAGAACGATAAGAGCGAGTAGATATTTCCAATCGATCAAAGGTACCACTTTTTGTTCGCTTCTCTCAATGTTTTGGTAGTTAGTATTCTCAATCAATGCATTAATTAAAGAATCGCTTTGTGTTGCAAAATAAGCTTTTCCATTAGTATTTTGTGCAACACGACGCAATTTGGATATGTCTGCATTAAGGAATTGTTGTTCCACATTAAAATCCAAAATGGTGAAGTTACCACTGCTAGAAACTGCCTCATTTGCAGCGGAAACGGTATAATTATATTCTCCTGCTGCAAGACTGTTGAGATCCACTTCGTAATAGTTGTTCCGCAAAAGCATTGGAAAGACAGTTTGCTTTTCGGTTTCACTGTTTTTTATTGTAATATTCAGAGAGGCGCGATTGTCGAAAACATAGTTTTTGTCGAAGTACTGGGCTGAAATCTTGATTGGGCTGTTGTTGTAATAAAACGTTTCTGAAGAAACCTCTAGCCTGCTTCGCCGTTTATTTGAAGCCAAATACTGAACAAGGTTTCCTATGAAATCATCAAAACTCTGGAAGCTTTCCGTTTCCACATAACTGTGCGCTCGCCAACGCCAAAAGCCTTCACCATCCCATATTGCATCTCGCTTGCCGTTTATTTCCATTGTGGCTAGCAAGGGATTTCCGTTGGCTATGCCATTTACATTTTGTTCCAACATTACTTCGTTTGGCACGCTAATAACCAGTGCACCAAACTCTGTGTAAAGCGGTGGAAAGTTATCAAAACCAATATCTTCCACAGCGAAAGTGCCGTAATTGCTATTCAATTCAGCTTGAATATCCTCGTTTTGACTGGATGCCTCTTTGTTGAAGTTGTCCTGTGCCCCGTTTAGAAAATACCAATCCGTTTGCAGACCAGAGATTACCCAAGTGTTTTTGTTCAATTTTTCAATTTCTGAAAACACCGATGCGAAACTTCTGTCTGGTTGATAAAGGATTACAAGTTGGTAATCATTCAGTGCACTTACCGCTTCTGCAGGTTTTTTGAATGTTACTGTGCGTTGCTCATTAGTGGTAATTGCTTTTTTGAGCGCCCCCAAATCTGGGTGTGTGAATTTACTAACTACCAAAACATTGGTGGCTTGGTCTATCACTTCAACTGCGAACTGCTTGATATTGTTGGTTTTGTTCTTTTCATCCGCAAGCGGAAGTACTTGTGCGGTATATTTTTGAAGTCCTACAGAGTTTGCGGGAAGTGTGAAATTTAATGTTTTTGAAGATTCATTTTCTGAAAAGGAAACCTTTGTGCGATATGCGGTTGATGCGCCTTGAGTAACGACAAACTCAGAATTTACAGTAGTTGTTCCACTGTAATTCAAGATAACCTCAACGGGAAACTGGTTTTTCAGGAAAGCGTAGCGATTGGTGTTCAATTGCTCAATCTTGAGGTCGGTGTATTTTATGGAATCGCCCAGTATAACTGGATAGATTTCATTTTTAAAGGTTGCTGAAGAAAACTCGTAATCATTCCCAAGAGTCTGGTTTCCATCAGTAATTATAATTGTTGGTGCCATTTGGTTTTTGAATAGTTCGTTTATAGAAGAAAGTGCTTTGGAAATATTCGTGTTCTTATCAGCAAAAGAAAGGGAATCACTTTCTCTGAAATCACTTCCGAAGGAATAATAGGAAAGATCGAATTTATCGTTTAGCGCACTATTCTCTTTTATTTTTTGAAGGAACTGCGAAACATTCTCTTTTTGGTTCAACTCCCCTACCGAGGCTGAATTATCAATTAAAACAGGCAGTTTCGGTTTTTCAATAGTATAAGTTTCACTTTTGAATTTCGGATTGATAATCAAAAGTAAAATGGAGAAGAGCGTGATAAAACGAAGTACTCCAAAAGTCCAACGAAGCGAACCTTTTTGTTTTGACTTATAGCCATACATAAAAACCGCCAGAGCAATTGACAGTACTCCGGCGAGAATTATGTAAAGTATGGTTTCTGTGGTCACTAAAGTGGTTTCAAGTTCAAAATTTCAGGTTTCAGCATACTGCCACTGAATACTTTTTTTAAGTAAGCATTCCTCCATCAACATTCAAGACTTGTCCAGTAACATAGGCAGAAAGATCACTGGCCAAGAAAACACAGGCATTTGCAATGTCTTCTGGTGTTCCGCCACGTTTTAATGGAATAGCGTCACGCCAACTTTGTACAGTAGCTTCGTCTAATTTTCCTGTCATTTCGGTTTCAATGAAACCAGGTGCAATGGCATTGCAGCGGATGTCGCGGGATCCTAACTCCAAAGCAACCGATTTTGTGAAACCAATAATTCCTGCCTTTGAAGCTGCGTAATTGGTTTGTCCGGCGTTTCCTTTAACACCAACAATAGAACTCATATTGATTATAGAACCTTTGCGTTGCTTCAACATGGCGCGCTGAACAGCTTTGGTCATATTGAAAACCGATTTTAGGTTTACCTCGATTACTTTATCAAAGTCTTGTTCGGAAATACGCATCAACAGGTTGTCTTTGGTGATTCCTGCGTTATTTACAAGAATATCGATACTTCCGAAGTCTTTCAAAACTTCTTCCGCTAATTTTTGTGATTCATCATAGGAAGCCGCATCACTTTTGTATGCTTTGGCTTTTACACCAGTTTTTGAAACTTCATCTGCTAGAGCGTTTGCAGCTTCAGCTGAAGAGCTATAGGTAAAAGCTACATTGGCACCGTGTTGTGCGAATGTCTCAACAATTCCTTTTCCAATTCCGCGGCTACCGCCAGTTATGATTGCTGTTTTTCCTTCTAATAATTTCATATTTAGGTCAGTTTTATTGGTCTATTTTAAATACTTACAAGGAGATTAACATGCCTCGCAATGACATACATCAACATACTCAGCACATCGCCTTGCAGTAAAAGCTGCCCCTTTGTGTCGGGAATTCAAATATAACAAAAGGTTGCGGGTTCTCCATAAAAAAAGCCCCGCGAATTTAGCAGAGCTTCTTTTGTATATTTTGAAAAATTAGCCTAAAATCTCGGCTACTTTCTTTCCTATTTCCGCTGGAGATTCCACAACGTGGATGCCACACTCGCGCATTACTTTTTTCTTTGCTTGTGCAGTGTCGTCGCTTCCGCCAACGATTGCTCCGGCGTGACCCATTGTACGTCCAGCTGGCGCAGTTTCACCAGCAATAAAACCAATTACCGGTTTTTTGATACCGCTATTCTTATACCAATTGGCAGCGTCAATCTCCAATTGTCCTCCAATTTCACCAATCATTACTACTGCTTCACTTTCAGGATCCATAATCAGCATTTCCAAAGCTTCTTTTGTTGTGGTTCCAATAATTGGGTCACCACCAATACCTATTGCAGTTGTAATGCCAAGACCTTGTTTTACTACTTGATCAGCGGCTTCATACGTAAGTGTTCCTGATTTTGAAACGATTCCCACCGTTCCTTTTTTGAATACGAAACCTGGCATAATACCAACCTTTGCTTCACCTGGAGTGATAACGCCTGGGCAGTTAGGGCCAATAAGGCGACAATCTCTGTCTTTTATATAATCTGAAGCAGTAATCATATCTTTTACTGGAATACCTTCGGTAATGGTGATAATTACTTTAATACCTGCGTCTGCAGCTTCCATAATGGCGTCTGCAGCAAATGCTGGCGGAACGAAAATAATAGTGGTATCAGCACCTGTTTTTTCAACTGCTTCTGATACTGTATTGAAAACAGGCCTGTCAAGATGTTTTTGACCACCTTTTCCTGGAGTAACGCCACCCACAACATTGGTTCCGTACTCAATCATTTGTTCAGCGTGAAAAGTACCTTCACTTCCTGTGAATCCTTGAACTATTATTTTTGAATTTTTATTTACTAAAACGCTCATTTTTAAGTATTTTCTATTGATTGTTTATACTGATTGTTCAAAAGAAATGTTTCTTTTTTTCTTTAGAATTGCCGCAAAGATACAGCTTTTGACAAGGGTATTAAAAGATATTACACCTTAACTCTATGATAGCTTTCGTTAGTATCATCTTTATCCGTAACAGGCTGGCTCACTTGGTAGCCACGATATAGCTTGTCGTCTTTCACCTCCCATATTGCGATAAAATGGGCAATCCCCAGCTCCTCGTCAGGATTTTCCATAGTTCGAATATAATATTTATAGCGGATGGTTACGTGTGGGCCGTCAGCCAATAAATGACTCACTTCTAATCGAAGATCGTTATAAGACCTTCTCACTTCGCTAAAAAACTTTATAATATCATCATAATGCATAATGGTAAGACCATTGGCACTGTTCCAAATAAGGACCAATTCAGGATGAAAAAAACGCTTCATTACAGTTTCATCCCTTAAAATATCTGATCTATAAAAATCTCTTACAATCTCTTTTGCTTTGTTATTCATGTTAATTTATCCAATTTTTCAATAATGTCTGGAATAAGTCTAATGGAGGCCAATTCCTTGTATTTTTTTCTGAATTCGTCTGCGGGTGAACCAAAATATGATTTATGACCGAGTAACGATTTACTTACACCGCTTTGTGCCGAAATCACCGCTTTTTCACCAATAGTGATACCACTGGTTATTCCAACCTGTCCCCAAATGGTTACAAAATCCTCAATCAAAACACAACCTGCAATACCTACTTGCGAGGCAATCAAACAACGTTTGCCAATCACTGTATCATGGCCCACTTGGACTTGGTTATCCAATTTGGAACCTTCGCCAATTGTTGTTGACGCAGTTACACCCTTGTCAATCGTGCACAATGCACCCAGATCAACATTGTCTTCAATCACCACATTGCCGCCGCTTAAAAGCTTGTCAAATTTTTCTGGCCGATTTTTGTAATAAAAAGCATCGCTGCCCAAAACGGTTCCGGCATGTATTGTTACGTTGTTGCCAATAACTGTATTGTCATAAATACAAACATTTGAATGTATTAAACAATTACTGCCTATTTTCACATTGTTGCCAATAAAAACATTGGGTTGAATAATAGTCCCCTCTCCTATTTCTGCAGATTCTGAAATTGCAGTATTGGCGCTTTGGAAAGGTTTAAAATGATAGGTAAGCTTATTAAAATCACGAAAAGGGTCTTCGGAAATCAACAAAGCTTTCCCAATGGGGCAATCTACTTTTTTATTGATAAGAATTACCGTCGCTTGTGATTGCAACGCTTTATCGTAATACTTTGGATGGTCAACAAAAACAATATCTCCCGGCTGCACCACGTGAATCTCATTCATACCAAAAACTGGAAAACTAGCTTCACCTACATAATCTGAACCGATAATGACTGCTATATTTTCAAGGGTTTGGGGAGTTGGAAATTTCACGTGTTGTGTTTGTTATTTGAGGTTTATTGTTTTGTGTTTTTGGAATTTATTCCTTCATTCTTTCCTGATACTGACCTTTTTCAGTGTCAATCCTTATTTTATCACCTTCGTTTATGAAAAGTGGAACGTTTATTTCTGCTCCTGTTTCAACAATTGCGGGTTTTGTAGCGTTTGTAGCTGTGTTTCCTTTCACGCCTGGTTCGGTTGAAGTCACTTCCAAAACTACGTGGGCTGGCATTTCAACAGAAAGCGGTGAGCTATCTTCAGTATTGATAAGTACGGTAACTATTTCGCCTTCTTTCATTAATTCTGGGGTGTCCAATATATCTTTCATTAAGCGAATCTGGGAATAATCCTCTGTATTCATAAAATGATACATATCTCCCTCGTTGTATAAATATTGGAATTTATGGGTTTCAACACGAACGTCATCTATTTTATGGCCTGCGGAAAAGGTGTTATCAATTACTTTTCCAGTGGTAACGCTTCTCAACTTAGTACGCACAAACGCTGGACCTTTACCGGGTTTTACGTGAAGAAATTCAATAATTTTAAATATGTCATTATTATAGCGTATGCAAAGTCCTTTTCTAATATCTGATGATGTTGCCATTATGTGGGTTTATTTTTTGTTATTTATTTTTAATTTGAATTGAAATAGCCTTTCATTATTCCTCTTTTGGAATTCTTAATGAATTGAAGGATTTCATCCCGTTCTGGGGTAGCTTCCATTTCAGCTTCAATGATTTCGGTAGCTTGGGTGGTGTTGTAATTTTTTTGGTATAGAAGTCTGTAAATATTCTGAATTTCAGTGATTTTTTGTGGGGAGAAACCTCTTCTTCTCAAACCAATAGAATTAATTCCCACATAACTAAGTGGTTCGCGAGCAGCCTTTACGAATGGTGGAACGTCCTTGCGAACTAATGATCCTCCAGTTACAAAGGCGTGGTTACCAATCATACAAAACTGGTGTACAGCGGTCATCCCTGCCAAAACTACGTGATCACCTACGGTTACGTGCCCTGCTAATGTACTGTTATTTGAAAAAATGCAGTTATCACCAACAATACAATCATGTGCAATATGGCAATAGGCCATTATCCAACAGTTCTTGCCAACTACAGTTTTTCCACGGTCAATGGTTCCTCGATTGATAGTTACATATTCACGAATTGTTGTACCGTCTCCAATTTCAACAGTGGTGTCTTCATCTTTAAATTTAAGATCCTGTGGAATTCCCGAAATTACGGCTCCTGGAAAAATATTGCAATTTTTTCCAATGCGCGCACCTTCCATAATGGTTACGTTGCTCCCAATCCAGGTTCCTTCGCCAATTACGACGTTGTTGTGAATGGTCGTAAAGGGTTCAATTACTACGTTTTTGGCTATTTTTGCGCCCGGATGGACGTATGCAAGTGGTTGGTTCATTTCTCTTGTTTATTGTTCTTAATGGGTGAAATGTATTCGCGATATAAAACTATTCTTTTTAATCAGCTTCATACACGCGCTAGGTTCATTTATAAATTTTTTGTTTTTACCATTTGTGCCATTAGTTCTGCTTCTGTTACTAATTTGCCATTGGCGTAAGCGTTTCCTTGCATATGAACAATCCCACGGCGAATGGGAGATATTAGTTCTAATTTAAAAATAAGGGTATCTCCAGGATTTACTTGTTGCTTGAACTTTACATTGTTTATTTTCATAAAAAAAGTAAGATAGTTCTCAGGATCCGGAACCGTGCTCAATGCCAGTATTCCTCCCGTTTGTGCCATTGCTTCAACTATTAAAACTCCAGGCATTACAGGTGTTCCCGGAAAGTGACCAACAAAGAATGGCTCATTCATTGTCACGTTTTTAAGGCCTACCACACTGGTGTCTGTCATTTCCATAATTTTATCTACCAACAAAAACGGCGGCCTGTGTGGAAGCATTGCCATTATTTGGTTCACATCTTTTACAGGTGGTTGGTTAATATCAAATTTTGGAATGTTATTTCGAGCTTCCAGTTTTATAATTTTCGAAAGTTTTTTTGCAAACTGGGTGTTTACATGATGGCCTGGCTTGTTGGCGATCACTTTTCCCCGAATGCGAGTACCCACCAAGGCCAAATCGCCAATCACATCTAAGAGTTTGTGTCTGGCGGCTTCATTGGGATAATGCAAGGTAAGGTTGTCTAAAATTCCGTTTGGTTTTACCGAAATTGAATCTTTGCCGAAAGCGGTGCGAAGCTTGTCCATTGTGCTTGGAGAGAGTTCTTTGTCCACATAAACTATTGCATTGTTTAAATCGCCACCTTTAATAAGGCCGTTTTCAAGCAACATTTCTATTTCGTGAAGAAAGCTGAAAGTTCTTGCATTCGCAATTTCATTTTTAAACTCCGAAATGTGTTTAAGGGAAGCATTCTGGGTACCCAAAACTTTAGTGCCAAAGTCAACCATTGTGGTTACCTGGTACTCGTCAGCGGGCATTACTATTATCTCGCTTCCCGTTTCTTCGTCTAAATAGGAAATTACCTCCTTCACCACATATTCCTCTCTAGGAGCATCTTGCTCCACTACCCCAGCCTTTTCAACTGCTTCCACAAAAAACTTTGAGGAACCGTCCATAATTGGTGGTTCGGAAGCGTTGAGTTCCATAATGCAGTTATCTACTTCAAGACCTACCAAAGCAGCAAGAACGTGTTCCGAAGTTTGAATTTTAACACCGCGCTTTTCAAGGTTTGTACCGCGTTGGGTGTTCACTACATAGTTGGCATCTGCCTCAATTACGGGATGTCCCTCCAAATCGATTCTCACGAATGTATATCCGTGATTTTCAGGTGCTGGTTTAAACGTTATCGTAACTTCTTTGCCAGTATGCAATCCCACTCCCGTAAGGGAAATTTCCTTACCAATGGTGCGCTGTTTTACAACACTTTCATTCATTATCAAGTTTTTTTTCAACTGTATTAAACCTTTCCATTATTTTAGGAAGGTTTTTAAAATAAACATAACTTTTATTAAAATCACCATAACCAAATGCGGGAGAGCCCTGCAAGGTTTCGTTGTCTTTTACATTTCTTCCAATTCCGCTTTGGGCTTGTATTTTTACGTTATCGCCAATAACAATATGCCCAGCGATACCTACTTGGCCGCCAATGATACAATTCTTTCCTATTTTGGTAGAACCAGCCACCCCCGTTTGTGCTGCAATTACGGTGTTTTCACCGATAGTAACATTGTGTGCTATCTGAATTTGATTGTCGAGTTTTACCCCTTTCTTAATAAGAGTAGAGCCTAAAGTTGCTCGATCTATGGTTGTTCCGGGGCCAACATCTACATTGTCCTCCAGGATTACATTGCCCGTTTGTGGTACTTTGTGGTATTCGCCTTTTTCATTTGGTGTAAACCCAAAACCATCCGCTCCAATAACAACACCGCTGTTTATTACACAAGATTCGCCTATTACAGTCTCAGAATAAATTTTGGCACCCGTGAACAAGGTGGTATTATTACCAACTGTTACGTTATCGCCGATATATACATTGGGATAAATTTTAACGTTATCACCAATTTTTACATTTTCACCTATATAAGAAAAGGCGCCTAAATATAAATTTTCACCGTATTTGGCGCTTTCAGAAACAAAAACAGGTTTTTCAATTCCAGTCTTGTTCATCTTCACTTGGTTGTAATATTCCAACAACTGTGAAAAGGCTTTGTAAGCATTTTCTACGCGTATTAGCGTAGTCGATAATTCACTAGATGCTACAAAATCATTGTTAACAATAGTAATTGAAGCTTGGGTTGAATAAATGTAGTGAGTGTATTTGGGGTTGGCCAAAAAAGTCAGGCTGCCTTTGCGTCCTTCTTCAATTTTTGCGAGTTTTGAAACCGCTACGCTTTCATCACCATCTACGGTACCGTTCAGAATTCCTGCTATTTGGGCTGCTGTAAATTTCATCTGTCTATCCTATTTTGTTTTTTTAAAGACAGATGGAACAACCTTAATAAAGGGTTCACTGTATGTTTAAAAATTAAGCATGGATGTTTCATTGGGCGTGTTGGTTATCTTTGACCAAATTGCATAAAAAGCGCAACCGCAAATTAGTGTTTTTTATATGAATTGAACATTGGTCGTTAGTTTTCATTGTTGCAAAAATAGAAAAAAAGGACTTAGCCTCGATAGCTGTGGGTATTGTTTTTTGGATAGCACATATAGTATTTCACTACAGACTTTGAAAGTGCTTCCAAATTGAGCTGGTCGCTAGCTTTTGCCACATCTATAATTTTCCCGTTTTGCTTCAGTAAATTTATGGTATCTTTTTCCATGCTGTAGGCTTGGTTTTCAAGCTTTCCGGCAAAAACAAAAAAGGAAGCTTCTTCTTCTGAAATATTAAATGTTTCAATAAGATATTTTCGTTTTTCCTTTATTTTTTGAATTGGAAAAGGCTGTGATTTCACTTTTACTTTTAATAAATCTCTATTCAGAAGCATTTTGGAAAGATTATTTAAAACAAAATCATCGCTTCCTACCCACATCTTCATTGCTGAAATAATATCATAATCGTCCAGTTTTGAAAAAGTATTGAGCACTTCTTCTGAAAAATCATCCAAGCTTATATTATTATTTAGAAAAAATTTTAAAGCTTTGCTTGCAGGAAGATCAACCCCTTGTGCTGAAAGTTGCTTGGCACGTTTCAAAACTCGAACCAATAACTGTTCGGCTACAATTCCAGTTTTGTGAAGATAGACTTGCCAATACATTAAGCGACGGGCAACGAGAAAATTCTCAACCGAATATATTCCCTTCTCCTCTACCACCAATTCATCATTTTTCACATTCAGCATTGCTATTAGGCGCTGCGCGTTTACGGTACCTTCTGGCACACCAGTGTAAAAACTATCTCGTTTTAAATAATCTAAACGATCCATGTCCAACTGACCAGAAACCAATTGATGAAAAAATTTCCGAGGATGAGCATCCTTGAATATCTGTATAGCAAGCGTTAATTGCTTGTTAAACTTCTCGTTCAACGCTTCCATAAAAAGAAGAGAAATATGCTCGTGGCTAATGTTTTCAACGATGCTATTCTCCATAGCATGTGAAAAAGGGCCATGACCAATATCGTGCAAAAGGATGGCAATATAAAGTGCTTCTTCTTCCTCTTCTGAAATCTCAATTCCTTTTGATTGAAGCACTTGCACTGCTTTTTGCATTAAAAACATAGCGCCCAGCGCATGATGAAAACGGGTGTGATGCGCGCCCGGATAAACAATATATGAAAAGCCCATTTGCGAAATCCGACGAAGCCTTTGGAAGTATTTATGCTCCATCAAATCGAAAACCAGCTTGTTGGGTATGGTAATAAAACCATATATGGGATCGTTAATGATTTTAAGCTTTGGAAGTGTTTTCAAACTTTAACTTTAAATTAATAGCTGCGGCGGTTTTTTGAACCAATTCAGGGCTATTTTTGAAGGGAATTCTTCAAAGCAACTAGAATTATTCACAAATTGAATTTAATGATACTCCTACGCTAAAGTTTCGGAGTAATAAGACAAATATACATATATGAGCGACATAAAAGTACTATGGGTAGATGACGAGATAGATTTGCTTAAACCACACATTCTTTTTCTTGAAAGCAGAAATTACAAAGTGACTACCGCACAGAGCGGTACCGATGCCTTGGAAGAAATAAAAAAGGAAACATTCGATATTGTTTTTTTAGATGAAAACATGCCAGGACTCTCTGGACTTGAAACACTGGCGGAAATCAAGGAGCAACAAGCTTCCATTCCAGTGGTGATGATCACGAAAAGCGAAGAAGAATATATCATGGAAGAAGCTATCGGTTCCAAAATAGCCGATTACTTAATAAAACCCGTGAACCCCCACCAAATCCTTCTGAGCTTAAAAAAGAATTTGGACCACAGCAGATTGGTTTCAGAAAAAACAACTTCAAACTATCAACAGGAATTCAGAAAAATAGCAATGGATCTTTCCATGGTGAACAGTTTTGAAGAATGGAAAGACCTTTATCAAAAATTAGTTTACTGGGAATTGGAACTTGAAAACATTGAGGATTCTGGAATGTTTGAAATTTTGGAATCGCAAAAAACAGAGGCCAATAATCAGTTCTGTAAATTTATTGACAAAAATTACCCAAAATGGTTTGAAGATCCAAGCGAGGCTCCCACAATGTCTCATACGTTATTCAAAGAAAAAATACAGCCACATTTACAGCAAGGAACACCTACTCTATTAGTGGTTGTGGACAATTTAAGATTTGATCAATGGAAAGCTTTTGAGCCAACGATTGCAAATATTTATAAAAAAACCAACGAAGATCTTTTCTGCAGTATTTTGCCCACAGCTACCCAATATGCTCGAAATGCTATTTTTTCTGGCCTTATGCCAAGTGATATGGAAAAATTACATCCCGACCTTTGGCTGAACGATACTGAGGAAGGCGGGAAAAACATGAAAGAAGAAGAGTTTTTGGCCGCCCAGCTAAAACGCCTCGGTTTATCATTAAATTGGAGTTATCATAAAATTTCAAGTTTAAAGCAAGGAAAAAAACTTGTAGAAAACTTCAAAAGCCATAAAGACGAAGATTTAACTGTAGTGGTCTATAACTTTGTGGATATGCTGTCCCACTCAAAAACTGAAATGGAGGTTATTAAGGAATTGGCTTCCACAGATAAATCATACCGCTCCTTAACTCAAAGCTGGTTTAAAAACTCGCCACTGCTAGAGGTTATTCAACAAGCTGCACGATTGGGTTTCAAGCTTATAATCACTACAGATCACGGAACCATTAATGTAAAAAACCCTTCAAAAGTAATCGGCGATAAAAACACCAGTCTTAATCTTCGTTACAAAACAGGGAAGAGTTTAACGTATGAAGACAAAGAGGTTTTGGCGGCTAAAGACCCTAAGTCCATTTGTTTACCTACGATTAATATGAGTAGTTCATTTATATTTGCCAAGAGTGATTATTTCTTTGCATACCCAAACAACTATAATCATTATGTAAGTTATTACAGAAACACCTACCAGCACGGGGGAGTTTCTTTGGAAGAAATGATAATTCCTTTTGCAGTCTTAACACCAAGATAAAACTTCATTTCGTTTTATTAATTTTGTCATTTGTTCAATAAATGCTGATTTTATTGATATATTTTTTATATTCGTTCCGTTTTTTAAATGGAAATAACATACACCCAAAACGAAATTTCCGAAGTTGCTGAACAAATCCTGACAGCATCAGCATCAAATATATTCCTACTTTATGGAGAAATGGGGGTAGGCAAAACCACACTCATTAAGGAAATTGTAAGGCAACTTGGGGTTCTTGAATTATCTGGAAGCCCTTCCTTTTCAATTGTAAATGAATATGAGGCTAAAGATGGTGTAGTGTACCACTTTGATTTTTATAGAATTACTAATATAGAGGAAGCTTATGATATTGGAGTGGAAGATTATTTTTACAGTGGAAATTTTATTTTTATAGAATGGCCTGAGAAAATAATCGAATTGTTACCCGAAAGTGCAAATAGCATATATATTATAAAAAATAATAACGGAAGTAGAACCTTAAAATTAATGCCCGTGAAGTAAAATTGCAGCGAGACATACCTGTTTATAAATTTATTCTTAATCGTTTGCCCCAAATCGCAATAATTATAGAGAAGGGACTTTATTACCAAAAAATTTATAAATATATAATAATAATAATTAATATACTTTTCAATTTTCGCAGTAGGTTTGGTGTAATATTAACCTCACAAAACTTATTTATTATGAAAACAGTAAAGTACTTATTTATCGCAGCAATTTTTTCATTAGGAACTTTAGCTTCTTGTACCCCAGAAAGCATCCAGGATGAACAAACACCCCAACAGATCAACAAAGCGGACATCATCGTACCTCGTAACGGGTAGTATTATAGCTCTTATTATAGCGGCTACGCCCTATATATTTTATTCTTATGAAAGTTTCCCAAAAGAACAGACTTGGGAAACTTTCTTTTTTACCTATCATTCCAATTGGTACAAGATGGTGTATGTGTCCGTATGGACAATGATGGGGAAATTCGTTCCCTTATTACTGCTCATTATCTGGTTTATTACATGTAAACATTGGTGGTACCATGTTATTTTGATACCTATCGGAATGTTTGCCTTTCAGCTTTTCAGTGTAATAAATGACGATGCTAGTTTTGTAGACGAGGTTGAAATCTGGTGGCTTTTCCCTATAATGTTGGTTATTATTCCGTTGGTTTATCTCATAAGAGCCCAGCTATCAAACAAATTGTTGGGCAAAGATTTAAAAAGTTTTGAAGAAGATTTGGTAACCAAAAAGAACCTTTGGCAACAGATCAAAGATCTTTTTTGATTCACCGCTTTTATTCAATATCAAATTTAATATGTACCTTAGTGCGTTGTTATTTTTGTGAAATAACAATTTATAAATTACAACTGCTGTCACAAAAAAATGATATTATATCATAAATTCCTTGAGATAGCATTAAATAAAAACCTCAAAACTAACTAAGATACTAACTAAAAAACTAGAAGCAAATCAACCAATAATTGCCGGTGAAATAAAAAATATAATTACTGCGTTATTTGAAGTGTTAAGGTTTTAACACCAATTTGAAGATTAGAATGCATTTCAAAGCATTTTATTGCAGAATAACCTGTAAAGATACCATAAACTTAATTATTATGTTTAAGTTTTTTGATTGTAAGTTTGGACCATATTAACCTCACAAAAACTTATTATTATGAAAAACCTAAAACTTATTATCGTAGCCGCAATTTTTGCCGCAGGACTTTTTGCTTCTTGCACCCCAGAAGGAATCCAAGATGAACAAACCCCACAACAAATCGACGTCAGGACGGTTTCAGTTCCGCCAGCCGGATAAAAAAAGCCTTATACAGGGAGGCATTATCGTTTTTATAATGGCTTGCACTCCTTTAATATACTATGCATATGAAAGTTTCTCAAGCGATACTCAAGTTTGGGAAACTTCTTTTTTTACCTTCACAACAAAATACCCTTCTCTTTATCAATACGCATGGTTTTTAACCGGTAAGGTTATTCCCGTAATTTTATTGCTTATATGGTTTTTTACATGTAAACACTGGTGGCACTGGATAATTCTCGTTCCTCTGTCCATGTATGTTTTTCAATTATTCAATATTTTAAAGCAAAATTTAAATGCTGATGAAGTTGAAATAATATATGTAATACCAGTAATGATGGTAGTTATTCCATCTGTTTATTTGATTCGCGCCAAACTTTTCAGCCAAATGAGAGCAGACGACCTAAAGTCCTTTGAAGAGGAACTTCTCCAAAGAAGAACTTTTTGGCAACAAATAAGAGACCTGTTTCGGTAATTTTTAACTTGATTAAATATTAAAATTATTCCGTAAATTGATACGGTCAAGCAAGTTTAAACTATGCCAAAACCAAAAACACCTTTCACAATTGCACAACTGCTTCCTCAAGAAGAAACCCTTGAAATAGCAAAACAAAGAGGAGAACTATATATAGGTATTCCCAAAGAAACCTATTTCCAGGAAAAACGAATTTGTCTTACTCCAGATGCGGTTAATGCCATTGTGAGCAATGGCCACAGGGTTTTAATTGAAAAAGGAGCCGGAAATGAAGCAGGGTTTTCAGACCAAGATTACTCAGAAGCCGGCGCACAATTGACTGAGGATACAAAAAAAGTATTTGGCTGCCCAATGGTCCTAAAAGTAGAGCCCCCTACCCTGGAAGAATTGGAAATAATTAAACCAAAAACAGTACTCATTTCGGCACTTCAATTAAAAACCAGGCAAAAATCTTACTTTGATGCGCTCTCAAAAAAGAAAATTACCGCTCTTGCTTTTGAGTTTATCAAAGACGAAGATCACAGTTATCCTGCCGTTAAGGCTTTAAGCGAAATTGCGGGAACGGCCTCTGTACTGATTGCTGCAGAGTTAATGGTTAATGCAAAAAAGGGAAATGGCCTTCTTTTTGGAAATATTAGTGGCGTCCCTCCTATTGAAGTTGTTGTAATTGGTGCAGGGACTGTAGGCGAATTTGCGGTTCGGTCTGCCCTTGGCTTGGGTGCAAACGTTAAAGTTTTTGATAGCTCCATTACCAAATTAAGAACAATTCAAACGAATGTTAACCGTATTCTGTACACTTCTACTGTACAACCAAAAAATTTGATGAAAGCTCTTTTGCGCTGTGATGTTGCCATTGGCGCTGTCCGCGGGCATAATCGAGCACCCATAATCGTTACGGAAGAAATGGTGCGCAATATGAAAAAAGGAGCGGTAATTATAGATGTTTGTGTAGATATGGGAGGTTGTTTTGAAACGACCGAAATGACCAGCCACGACAGCCCAACAATCATAAAACATGACGTGATCCATTATGGGGTACCCAATATCCCCGCGCGTTATCCCAAAACCGCCTCTATTTCAATAAGTAATATCTTCACACCCTATATTTTGGAAATTGCCGAAAGTGGCGGACTCGAAAATGCCATTCGTTTTGATAACGGTTTAAAAAATGGGTTGTACTTTTACCGCGGAATTTTGACCAATAAGGCAGTTGCAGATTGGTTTGATATGCCTTATAGCGATCTTAATTTATTGATTTTTTAAGTTTTAACAAATCAAATTCCTAATTAATCAACAATCCCTAATCCCAAATAATGAAGTTAGCATACCGATTGGTCTATTTTTCAGGAGGTTTTATAGTTGGAATTGCCCTGCTGTTTTTTATTCTGAGCGGAAAAAAAACATCTTGTGCCTACGGTTTGGATGCAAGAACCCTTAAAAACATCCGACTGAAAGAACGCGCCTTTTCTGAAAAAACACTAGCAGTTCTCCGGGAAAATCAAATGGATACCTCGGCGATTTCAACTTTATTGGAAGACGGCGATGTAGTGTTCTCTGAAAGCAATACCAATCTGGATTCCTGCAAACAATATGTTGTTGAAGGGAGAATTTTGGAAAAAAACCTGAAAATCAGAATTGAAAATTGCGACAGCTTAGCAACCGTCACCGAAGCAAACATTATTCAGAAGTAATCGCGCTTTCACTTTAAAGTATACCCTCTAAATTTTTAAACACTTACCTTCTAAATTTCTTTAAAGCTTCCTTCGCTTCTTCTCCTTTTTCAAAAGGGTAAGCTCCCTACTAGTTTGTCCTGCAACCGAAGTATTTTCCTCTGCACGTCTTATTAAATAAGGCATAACGTCTTTCACAGGACCAAAAGGAATATACTTCGCAGCATTGTACCCAACTGCCCCCAGATTAAATGAAATGTGATCACTCATCCCGAAAAGTTGGCCAAACCAAACACGATCATCACTTTTTGAAATTTCTTTTTGTTTCATCATATCCATTGTCAGATATGTGCTGGATTCATTATGTGTTCCTACGAACAATTCAATATCATTTAGGTTGTCCAAAATATATTTCATTACTTCGTTGAAATTGTCATCAGTGGCTTTTTTGCTCTCACAGATTGGGCTTTTATACCCTTTTTCTAATGCACGCTCGTTTTCCTTTTCCATATAAGCGCCACGAACAATTTTAAAGCCAAGCTTGTATCCCTTTGCTTTGGCCTTTTGATGTAAATCTTTTAAATACTCCAACCGGTCCCAACGATAGCACTGCAAAGTATTAAAAACTATAGGACGTTCCGTATTGTATTTTTCCATCATTATTTCACAAAGTTCATCGGCAGCGTCCTGCATCCAGGATTCTTCAGCGTCAATAAGCAGACGTATCCCGCAATCATGAGCTGTCTTTGAAACTCGGTCATAACGATTTTCTATATTCTTCCAATACACTTTTTCAACATCAGTCAACGGCTGGTTTTCGGTAATTTTTTGGTACACTTTAAACCTTCCAAATCCTGTAGGTTTAAAGACCGAAAATGGCATCGCATCCATGTTTTTGGAAAGCTCGGTCAGCTCCATTACTTTAGCCGCAGTGGCCTCAAATTGTGCATCTTCCTCTTTTCCTTCAACAGAAAAATCCAATACGGAAGATACTCCAACGTCATAAAGTTTATCGACTGTAGACATACAGTCTCTTTCATTCACGCCACCACAAAAATGGTCAAACACAGTAGAGCGGATAAGTCCTTCTACAGGAAGGTTTAAATTCAGTGCAAATTTTGTAACCGCTGAACCAATTTTCACTAATGGTTCCATAGAAATCATTTTGAAAAGAAAGTATGCGCGTTCCAGTTCGGAATCACTTTTTAGCTTGAATGCAGTTTCGGTATTATCAAAGAGGGAGTTTGATGTCATATAAAAAATAAAATAAAGTGTGCAAATATAGTTAGATTTGAACTCTGAATATAAGAGAACAATCAATAAGTTTATGGGAAAATTACTAAATGAAAAAGGACAGGTATATCGCAATGAAATTGCTTGGGAAATCTTTTCAGATTCAATAAAGAAATTACAACCCTCAGGAATATTTATTCTTACCGATGAAAACATCAATAAACACTGCCTACCCTATTTTTTGAAAAGGAACAATTTTGAAATCGTTCCCCAAATCATCACAATTCCAGCAGGCGAAATCCATAAAAACATAAATACATGCTTAAAAGTTTGGGAAACACTTTCAGAAAAAGGTGCCGATAAAAATAGTTTAATAATTAACCTCGGTGGTGGCGTAATCACCGATCTTGGAGGTTTTGTAGCTTCTACTTTTATGCGTGGTTTGCCATTTATAAACATACCCACTTCCCTACTAGCAATGGTTGACGCTTCCGTTGGTGGTAAAAATGGGATTGATTTGGGACATGTAAAAAACCAAATTGGCGTGATCAACCTTCCTGAAATGGTAATATTAGACACCGAGTTTTTAAATACTTTACCTGCGGAACACCTTACTTCTGGTCTTGCAGAAATGCTAAAACACGGAATCATCCACAGTAAAGAGTATTGGGAACGCGTAAAAAATATTGATGTTTCCAAGAAACTGGAATTTGAAGCATTGATCTGGGATTCTATTGAAATAAAAAAAGAAATTGTCACCAAAGATCCCTTGGAAAAAAACTTGCGAAAAACCCTAAATTATGGCCATACCCTCGGCCACGCAATAGAATCGTATTTTCTTGAACACCCTCAGAGGAAAACCCTGTTACACGGTGAAGCGGTTGCGGCTGGAATTGTTTTGGCTAGCTACATTTCAGTGGAAACCTATGGATTTACGAAAGAATCATTGCAAGATGTTTCAAAAACGATATTCAAGTATTTTCCAAAGCAATCTTTCGAAAAAAATGATATTGAAGCCATCATAAACCTACTGGTTTTCGACAAAAAAAACAGGAACGGGCAAGTGCTTTTTGTGCTTATGGAGGACATAGGCCACCATAGAACCGACTGCATTGTCAGTAATGAATTGATATACAGTGCATTCGATTATTATAAAAATTTCTAAAAAATTTCTTCAAAATATTTTTATGTCATCTATTTTTGAATAGTTTTATAACCACAAACCATAAGATTGAATATTAAATGAAGCGCATTATTGTAGATTACCGAAAGTTGACCCCCGAGATACTTTCTCTATTAGTTGAAAAGTATCCTGACGGATATGACGATGACCATGTTATCACTTTTAAAAACGCCAAAAATGAGACCGTAGAAGCGGTTGAGGTGAAAACGAACGATACTATTTATTTGGTAAAAGTGAGTTCCCGTCTCGAAACATCCATGGCAAATTTTGATGAAGATGATTATGATGATGCTGATTTCAATGAGCCGATAAGCGAAATTCCGGATAAAAAGAAAATGGAAGAAGAGGAATAATCCTCTATTAAATAAAAAAGAGGCGTGATTGCCTCTTTTTTATTGTTGAAACTTTCGTTTGCTATTACGCATGCTGAAGTTTGTGCTTACCTTCTTTAATCTCCTCAATCAATTTTGAATTGAAAGCAGGTAAATCTTTCGGGTTTCTGCTTGTGACAAAGCCTTCATCAACCACAACTTCTTCATCTACCCAGTTTGCTCCAGCGTTAATTAAATCGTCTTTAATGGAGCTAAATGAAGTCATTTTTCTTCCCCTAACAACGTTCGCTGAAATTAAAATCTGTGGTCCGTGGCAAATTGCGGCTACTGGTTTCTTTTGATCGAAGAAGCTTTTTACAAAATTTAATGCGTTTTTATTCCTTCTCAATTTGTCAGGATTTATAACACCCCCGGGAAGCACCAATGCATTATAGTCACTTGCACTGGCATTAGTAATGGTTTTGTCAACAGTGTATTCATTGCTCCAATTACCGTCTGCCCATGCTTTAATTTTTCCTTCTTCTTCACTTACTATTTCAACAGTAAAACCTTCTTTTTCCATCGCCTCTTTGGGTGATTTTAATTCAGATTCTTCAAATCCGTTAGTTGCTAAGATTGCGATTCTCTTATTCATAGTCTTTTTCATTTTTAGTTAAACAATTAATTTTAAATAAATTTAATAAGTACGATCAAGACTATCAATTTTCTGATATTAATCTTTTACTAATCTTTGTTAAGAAATGATAAAGGAATTAATTACTCTTTAAGGTTTCCGCTTTTTTTTTATCGGCTTCCACTTTTCGCTTGTACTCGCGCAATTCCTCCATTTCAAGTTCATAAGAAAGTGTTGCGTTGCTGGTAGGTTCAATTTTTATATTTCGATAGATTGCCCAATTGACAGTGAACTCAGCTCCGAAAAATAATATAAGACAGGTGTAATAGACCCACAAAAGAATAAGCACTAAACTTCCCGCAGCTCCATAAATAGAAGCTGGGTCTGATTTTGCGAAGTAAAAACCAATTAAATACTTTCCCGCCAAAAAAAGCAATGAAGTCATAAAAGCGCCTATAAAATTGGTTTTCCACTTTATTTTTACGTCCGGAAGTAATGTGAAGATAGCAGCAAATAAAGTTGTTATTATTATTTGTGAAAAAATAAAATTTAGTATTTCTACAATATGGGCTGAAAGTTCTGTGTAATAATTTCCTATTATATCGCTAAGGGCATTAATTGCAGTAGTTATAATCAAAGATATTAGTAGTAGCAAACCTATAACCAGCACCATTCCAAAGGAAATAGCCCTGCGCTTTAAAGTGTCTAGTATGGTGTTTTTTTTTGAACGAACACTCCAGATATCGTTTAATGCTTTTTGAAGTTGAAAAAAAACACCAGTCGCCCCAAAGACCAACATCCCAATCCCAAAAATAATGAATAGCACCGAACTTTCTGAGAGAGCTGCATTGATGATCATTGTTTGGATCAATTCTGCACTCTGTTTCCCTATCAGGCCACTAATTTCAACTGTAATTCTGCCTTCCACTGCTTCTCTGCCAAAAAAAATGCCTGCAAAATGAACAGTGATAATCAACAAAGACGGCAACGAAAAAAGTGCGTAATAAGCGATAACGGCACTCTTTGCCCAAGGATCATTTTTATCCCAACTAAAATAAGTTTCTTTTAGTAGTCTAAAAAATTTCATTACAGGTAACGCTCCGTTATTATATTGCAATGGTGCTTTTCGTGACCGCAGATTATAAATCCAGTAGCTCTTACAGACATGATGCTCCCATTGGCTTGACCTAATTGCTTTAACTCCTTTTCGTCAAAACTTTTAAAAAGACTCAGCGTCGCATTTCGTACCGCTACATAATTCTGCAAAAGATCTTCAACTGTTTTATTGGATGCGAGAGCCTTTTCGGCAAATATATTTTCATCAAAACCTTTGAGTTCCGCATTATCGCTTCGGGAAAAATACAAAGCTCTATACGCGAAAACTCTTTCAGTATCGGCAATATGCAGCAATATATCTTTGGGCGTCCACTTTCCGGCAGCGTATTGATAGTCCCATTTATTACTGGGCAAGCTCTCAAAAAAGACTTTGTTCCTATTCAATCCCCTTTCAAGCGCATCAACCAAATTGATGTTCTCAACCAAATCTATATAGCGCTTATAATAAGGATTGTATTCTGAAAGTAAGATTTCTGATGGCTTCATAATTTTTTATCTAAAGATAAAAAAAACCTTTGCTGTAAGGCAAAGGCTTTAATATAAAATTGGGTGAAATATTATATCTCTTTAAATATGGAATGAAGCAATCTTTTTTTATCATTAATGCTTTCTTCCAAGGAAATCATTGTTTCTGTACGACTAACGCCTTCAATATCATCTATTTCATAAATAATATCCTTGGCATGTGCTGTATCTCGGGCCCTGATTTTGCAGAAAATATTGAATTTACCAGTAGTTACGTGTGCTACCGTCACATAGGGTATATGGCTGATTCGCTCCAAAACAAACTGTGTCTGTGAAGTTTTAAAAATGAAAATTCCTACATAAGCTATAAAGGAATATCCCAGTTTCTTATAATCAACCTGAAGTGAAGAACCGGTTATAATCTGAGCGTCTTCCATCTTTTTTACGCGAACGTGCACGGTACCCGCAGAAATCTCTAGTTTTTTTGCAATGTCAGTGAAAGGAATTCGTGTATTATCGATTAACAAATCGAGAATTTTATGGTCTGTATCGTCTAATTTAAATTTTGCCATGGCTACTTTTTTCTTTTTGGCAAAAATATAAAGTTTTACGTTATAAAAGAATTTAATTTTTGAAAATAAATTACGGATTTATCGTATTTGTTATTTATTTCTAAAATATTTGACCCAACTGTTAATTTTTCTTGTGGATTTGTTAATATTTCCGATCCCTCTGCATCTTTTTCATGATGTCCAAATTTACTTTCGAGTTTTCCTATTTCATCAACTATTGGTGAAAAGATAATTTGATCATTCTTTAAAACTTCTTCGTATTGAATTGCTACGGAAACCAGCTTTTTTTCATCCTGTAGTTTTACATTTCGAAGGATGAAATCGTTGTAATTTTTAAGATTTTCGGGAATATCAAAATACTTCTCGTGACTCATAGGTTGTTCCTTTTCACCAATAATATCAAACAAGGAAAGGAGTGCATAGAAAATAAATTCCCGTGTTTTTTCACGCTGGTAATCCTGATTAAAATGACCTGCTTCAAATAAAATGGTAGGTACACCAGCTTTTTGGAAAGTATCGCCAACACAGGCCTCATTAAAGCTGTCGTCATACCTCCCAACCTGCCCTGGAATGTATTGTTGCAAAACGTTATCCATTTTTGCTATTTGCCGCATTGCAATCTTTCTGGAATCTGTTATAGTTCTTCTCTCATCAGCGGCGGGAGATAAAAACGAAACCGTGGCGGGTTTGCCATCATTAAAACCATAAATGGAACGTTGATCGTGTAAATTCAAACATAAAGAGGGTTTTAATGCGTCAAAAGTATTGCGAAGGCATTTGCTCTCTTTTTGTGATAAAGATTGCGCATCGCGATTTAAATCTACTTTGTTCGCGTTTTCCCTAGTATATAATTGAGCGCCGTCAGGATTTAGTATTGGAAATACATAAAAAGTATATTTATTTAAGAATTGCTCAATTTCAGTTTGAAAATAGTGTTTCTGACTTACGAATCTTAAAAAATCGAAAAGAGCTTTGGTAGTTGTCGATTCATTTCCGTGCATTTGTGACCAGCCCAAAATAATTTCAGAACCTTTCCCAATTTTTATCAATGGAATATCTTGTCCCGTTTCCGAAAGTCCAGGTACCGAAATTTCATAATTTAATTTATACATATCCAACAATGGATAAATGTGCTGCATAGTAATATATCTGCCACTTATTCGGAATTCAAAATGGTTCCGGTACCAACTGCTTATTTCCATAATAAAATTTGAAGTTTACAAAGTTAAACAATGCTTAGTTTACAAATGTAAACAAGAAGAATATCCAATATTGATTACATCGGTAAACAAAATTGATGTGTCTAACGGTGTTAATTACGGTAATTGCGTTCTATTTTCTAAAAATTGACTTAAATAATTACTTACTAGTTGTTTACAGTGTCTTGATTGAAGTGTAATTTCAATAATAATTAAAATGTTTTTATTGTTTCACTCTAGATAGATTAAAATAATTTACATTTGTAACCGTTGATTAGTTATACTTAATGTTACAATGATAAACAGTTCAGATTTCGTAAAAAGACTTGAAAAAATACTGGAATATTACAGTATAACTGCCACGGCATTTGCAGAAAAAATGGATTTTAACCGCTCCACAATTTCACATTTGCTATCAGGAAGAAATAAGCCGAGTTTAGAATTTGTAATGAAACTGCTTCAGAAATTTCCTGAAGTGGAAATGAATTGGCTCTTATTTGGAAAGGGGGCCTTCCCCTCTGCTCCTGAAAACAGAAATGCTATAGTTACTCCAAAACAAAAACCGATTGCAACGAAAGAAAATCCATTGGATCTTTTTTCAAAAGAAAATAGCGGGGCAGAAAATAAAACTATTCCAATCAATCAAAATTCAAAGGATATTGAAAGGATTGTCATTTTTTATAAGGATGGTAGTTTTAATGTGTACCAAAACTAAGCAGTTTCGGTAATTTTTCGGAAATTCGCATAAAAATTTGAAATGCGTTTTTCTATACTTTTATTAATTCTACTTTTTTTTAACAGCTGTTATGAAGGTGAGCGTAATTGCTCAGATTTCAAGACTGGAACGTTTGAATTTGAAGCTCTTTCGGGCACTGAAGTTTTCAAAACAACCATTACCCGCAACGATTCCATCGAGATTGATTTCTTTGATGGTAAAAGCGACACCTCTTCAATCCGCTGGATCAATGACTGTGAATATGTCTTGGAAAAACTCCACCCAAAAAATCAAGCTGAAAAGAAGGCCATTCTAATTAAAATACTAACTACACAAAAGGACTCATACACTTTTGAGTTCAGCGAAGTTGGAAAGACCAAGTCAAGCAAGGCCGTAGCTAGGAAAACAAAATAAGACCCTTTTTAATAATTATTTAAGCGTGTAGTTGTTAATGTAGCTCATTAACAGGTTTCTTTTCTAAAAACCCTGATTGTTAGATATTATACCATCGGTTTCAGGAAAAGTATTTGTTCAAAATATTAAATAAAGTTTCCTGTTCAATGGGCTTGGTTAGATAGTCATTCATTCCTACCTTCATACCTCTTTCAATCGCTTCTTTGGTCACATCGGCAGAAAACCCAAGGATAACTGAGGTGTTGTCAATTTTTCGTAGATGTTGTACAATTTCAAACCCATCTTTTCCTGGCATATGTACGTCCATAAAAATAAGATCATAATGGCTAGAAGTGCATTTTAGCAAAGCATCGTCCCCATCTTTTGATAGATCTGGCTGAATTTGAATTTTTGATAATATTTTCGCCAAGATCTTTTGGTTCAGCAGATTATCATCCACAATCAAAACTTTGAGATAACTCAAATCTCTGTATTCTCTTAATTTTTTATTCTCGTTTTGACTCTCAACTATAGGAAATTCCAGTGAGACCGTAAAGGTGGATCCCTCCCCCATTACGCTTTGCACTTCAATACTCCCATCCATCATCTCTACCAGCTTTTTTGTTATAGCAAGACCCAAGCCGCTCCCTTGATGTTTTTTAGTGATTCCAAAATCCAATTGTTTGAATCTTTCAAAAATAACATCTGTTTTGGAAGGATCAATTCCTATTCCTGTATCGGCCACCTTCATGTTAATTTTTAGGTTTCCATTTTCCTCCTCTTCATCATATAAAATTGTTATTGTACCAACATCTGTAAATTTTGTGGCATTGCTTATAAGATTACTAAAAATTTGTTCTGTACGTGAAACGTCACCGAGTACTTTTTTAGGATTTTGAAAATTTTCAAAATTTGTTTTTATCGCTATCCCTTTTATTTTTGCCGTCGGACCGTATATTTCAACAATTTTTTTAAGCGTTTTAAATGGACTAAAAGCTTCTCTTGAAAGCCCTACTTTTCCAGTTTCAATTTTTTCAATGTGAAGAATATTATTGACAAGATTCAGTAAAACCCTTGATGAATCCTGCATTATTTCTAAAAATTCTTTCTCGCTGTCTAAAAGTTGCTTGCCTTCCAATATTTCAGAAATACTTAGGATCGCACTTAACGGGGTTCTAATTTCATGACTCATGTTCGAGAGAAATTGCGTTTTTGACTTGGAGGCATCTTCTGCTCTAATTCTTTCTTTTTCAAGCTCAACGTTCAGTACATTCAGACTATCGTTCACTAGCTTATAACGCTGTGACTGTCTTTTTGCCAATTGAAAGTAGTAGACCAACAACCCAATAAGAAAGGATAGAAAAATACCAAATGCTAAGATGTAGTTTTGCAGTGTAGTGGCTCTTAACTCACTACTGGAATAAAACATAAAATTAAATTTCCAAGCGCCCACTGTCCTATTGGAAATTGGATTTAGGGGTTGTGTGAAAATTTGTTCGGAGTTTAAAATCTCTGATTCTGGTTTATTGTAACTGTAAAAAATATTGTCTACATCGTCTTTAATTTGGACACAGAAAAGATTTTGTTTAGAACTTATATCGTCAAACTGTTCTGTAAAATCCATGCCCGCAGAAATAGTTCCCTGAAAATTACCGTCGTAATAAATGGGAACATCTACCAAAAAAGCCTTTCCGTGTTGAGTAAGATCAACCCAAGAAGTTATATTTACCAAGGTATCCTTAGAATTTGCAATCCAACTTGCATAACGATATCCTACTGTTTTTATATCTAAATTAAGTACGGCTCGGTTCGGGTCAAATGGAACCACAAAGTTTATAACTCCAGTACTGTCTATGTATTCAATAAATTTAATGGACTGATTTTGTTTGATAATTCTTTCCGTGTCAGACTTCAAATAAGTTTTGAAATTGCCGTTGCTCTCCACAATTCGGTCTAGTAAATTTTCCAAAGAGGCTATGTTGTGACCTATTATCTTCTTAAAATCTTGATAAGTCAAATTACCCGCAATCTCCAATTGCCTTAGCTTGGCCTGTCTTTGATCCTCAACAGTTTTATTATAGCTAATAACAGATAATGCAGATAGGAACAGGAATAAAATTATTGAAAGTAAAGCAAGTTTGTATTCCCGGTATACATTAATAATTTTGTCTCGGAGCATTTATAAAGTTACTAAAAGATTGGCTTTAAATAACACAGGTATTTATTTTTTAGCAGTATTGAGAAGCGGTATGTTTGTTCTCAATAAGTGAGTTTTGCTCTTCCATCATTTTTTCAATATTTGAAAGGATTTGACTATTTTTTGGTGTTTCTACAGTTTTATCTTTTGGGCCCTCTGGCCTTTACTTAAAGCGATTTGTGAGTTTTTGAAAAAAATGGCAAACGCTTTCAATCCTCAATTAGCTCTCCATAATCCACACCTACTTCTTCTACTGAATCTTTTGCAGCGCGGTGTACTTATCTTTTATTTGAAAGATTAACACCATTTGTGAGCAAGGATAGACGGCATTACAATTTTTTTGATGATGGTGCTATTCTGTTGTTGAATGCGATACCAATAACAATGCCCACAGCCATATCGATCATATTTCCTTTTATGTCGAAATTTTTAAACTCCTGTAAAAAGCTCATTTTTTATAAATTTATAATAAATTTCAATGGTAAAAAGATCTAAGAGAAATGGAACTTAGGAAAACAGAAATTTAAATACGGCCCGCAATTCGGTCTTTAGCCAGTTGTAGCACAACGTGAAACTGATCTTGAAGATTCATTTCAGAATTATCAATTTCAATGGCATCAGCAGCTTTTCGCAATGGGGAATCTTCACGCGTGGTGTCTATATGGTCGCGCTCTTGAATATTTTTGAGGATGTCATTAAAAGTAACGGTATCTCCCCGATCCATAAGTTCTTTATACCTTCTTTGCGCTCGCTCGGGTGCAGAAGCATTCATAAATATTTTCAGTTCAGCATTCGGGAAAACCACTGTTCCTATATCGCGACCGTCCATTACCACTCCTTTCTCCAAGCCCATTTGCTGCTGCTGGGCAACCAATTTTACTCGTACTTCGTGAATGGTTGCTATTGGACTAACAAATTCTGAAACTTCAAGGTTGCGGATTTCATTCTCTACATCTTTTCCGTTCAAAAAAATATGCGCTTTGTTCCAGGAGGCTTCCTTTTTAAATTTTAAATGAATTGAAGGAAGTGATTCTTCCAATTTCTCAATGTCAAAATTACCTTTTGAAATAATACCGTTCTGCATTGCATAAAGCGTTACGGCACGATACATTGCGCCACTATCAACATACACATAGCCCAAATAATCGGCAAGTTGCTTTGCAACCGTACTTTTTCCCGTGGAGGAATATCCGTCAATGGCTATGGTAATTTTTTGCATTATTGAAGGTCTATGTTTAGCCCAAAGAAACTCGATGATGCCGCCGAACTATATTTTGAATAGGAGTAACTTAGCCTGTATTTATTCAACTTGATCGCAAACCCCGCACTCATTCCAGCAAAGGAGCGTTTCTCAAGAATACGAAGCTCTTCACCTCTTCTGAAGTTATATCCCAAACGAATATTGAAACCACTTTCAGGAAAAAGTTCAATTCCAGCAATCATATGTCGAAATGCTTGATCAACAAAAGTAATTTTTTCATCTGTGGTCACTCCTTCCAGATCGGTTTCTGAGCGGGCAGGGTTTGAAAATGCGATATTCCATTGTTGCATATTTTCCATAGTGAAATGCCAACGAATTGGAATGTTTTCCAAAGTTTGTGAAATTCCTAAAATTATCTCAAACGGCAATGGCTCGTATTCTTCGTGGTAAGGCGTAAACTGCATTCCAAGGTTTCTGGCAACTCCTGTTATTTGGAGATCCCAGTCTTCATAAACATACATAAGGCCAATATCCAATGCTCCTCCGAAAGAAGAGTAATTTTCCAATTTTGAAGAAATAAGTTTCAGGTTTACCCCAACGTGAAAATTGGTAAATGCGATATTTCTGGCATGGCCAAGGGAAAGGGCTACTTCACCCCCGCTAAAACTGCTTGTTGGGTTTCCAGCTTCATCATAACCATCAAATTTTCCGTAATTAATATAGGTTACACCTGCGTGCAAAACTTGCGTTCTTCTGTCCCAAAGATAGGCGTATGCAGCCGTGCCGTAGTTTACATCGCCAATATAGTTTGTGTAGTTAAGCGATAGTTGATTATCCATCGCAGGATTGATGCTTGCAGGATTAAATAAGCCTTGTGTAGGATCGTAGTCATAATTTGTAATCACCTTACCCCCCAATGCAGCCATTCTTGGACTGTTGACTAGATTCAGGAATTGATACGTTGCCCTTCCCCCTATCTGCGCTACCAAAAGCTGAGATATAAAAAGTGAAACAACTAAAAAAACCTTTTGGGCCATAGACGCGAGTTACCGTAACTAAAAACTAAACGAATGCAAGTATAATTTATTTTTGCAAAGGAAAGAAACATCCAAGATTAATTTTTAAATTGTTATGACCAATGATAAGAGGATATTCCATTTGTCCTTTTAAAAAGAAATATAATTGACAAATGAAATCATTGATGATTAATGTACGGTTGCGAAAAACAATTATACATTAATCATCATAAAAAAAATAGTTTAAAGCTTTTTAGCGTTCTTCACCTTTTCTTTGGTCAACGCTAAATTCAATACATCGCTCATATCCTTCACATAATGGAAGGTCAGTCCTTTTAGGTATTCGGGTTTTATTTCGTCTATATCGCGTCTATTGTCTTCACAAAGAAGAATTTCTTTAATTCGGGCACGTTTTGCGGCAAGTATTTTTTCCTTTATTCCACCAACAGGCAGCACTTTGCCACGAAGTGTTATCTCTCCAGTCATCGCAATTGATTTCTTTACTTTTCGCTGTGTGAATAGCGAAACCAAAGAAGTAAGCATCGTTATTCCCGCACTTGGCCCGTCTTTGGGTGTTGCGCCTTCTGGCACGTGAATGTGTACGTTATAATTTTCAAAAATATCTGGATTAATCCCTAACTGTTCGGCGTTGGATTTTATATATTCCAAAGCTATTGTAGCAGATTCTTTCATAACTTTCCCAAGGTTACCAGTTAAATTTAAAGTCCCTTTTCCTTTAGAAAGTGCAGATTCTATAAACAATATATCGCCGCCAACCCTAGTCCACGCAAGGCCTGTAACAACACCTGCAACATCATTGTTTTCATATTTATCGCGTTCCATTCTAGGTGCGCCCAAAACTTCTATAATAATATCGTTGGTAACTTTCACTTCGTATGCTTCTTCCATTGCAATTTTCATTGCGGCATAACGTACCATTTTTGCAATCTGTTTTTCCAAGCTACGAACACCACTTTCACGGGTATAGCCTTCCACGATTTTTTCAAGTTGCGGTTTTGCAATTTTCAGGGCATCGCTTTCCATTCCGTGCTCTTTAAGCTGTTTCGGAAGTAAATGGCGTTTTGCAATTTCCACTTTCTCCTCTATGGTATAACCTGTAACATCTATAATCTCCATCCTATCGCGCAACGCGGGCTGAATGGTACTCAAACTATTGGAGGTAGCTATAAACATTACTTTGGAAAGGTCATAACCAAGCTCTAAAAAGTTATCGTAAAACGAATTGTTTTGCTCCGGATCAAGAACTTCAAGCATTGCTGAAGAAGGATCTCCTTGATTGCTTGCTGAAATTTTGTCAATTTCATCCAAAACAAATACTGGATTGCTTGTTCCTGCTTTTTTGATGCTTTGTACAATCCGCCCAGGCATTGCTCCTATATATGTTTTTCGGTGTCCACGGATTTCAGCTTCGTCACGAAGACCACCCAAACTCATCCGAACATATTTTCTGCCCAAAGCTTCTGCAATTGATTTTCCCAAAGATGTTTTACCAACTCCCGGAGGTCCGTAAAGGCAAAGTATTGGCGATTTCATATCGTTTCGCAATTTCAAAACGGCTAAATATTCGATGATTCGTCTTTTAACGTCATCAAGTCCGTAATGGTCACGATCCAATACTTTTCTTGCACGTTTTAAATCGAACTTGTCTTTACTGTATTTGTTCCAAGGCAGATCTAAAAGCAACTCCAAATAGTTACGCTGAATGCTGTACTCCGCAACCTGTGGGTTCATTCGCTGCATCTTGGAAAGTTCTTTCTGGAAGTGTTTTTCAACTTCCTTGCTCCATTTTTTGGTTTTGGAACGTTCGCGCATCTCCTCTATCTCTTCTTCCATGGTTGAACCACCCAATTCTTCTTGAATGGTCTTCATCTGTTGTTGAAGAAAATACTCGCGTTGTTGTTGATTGATATCGCTCTGTACTTTGCTCTGAATATCGTTCCGAAGTGAAAGCTTCTGGATTTCCATATTCATATACCGAAGTGTTTCAAGCGCGCGATCTTTCAGATTGTTGATTTCTAAAAGAGCTTGCTTTTGCTCAACATCAATATTTAAGTTTGAAGAAACAAAATTGATAAGGAAACTGGAGCTTTCAATATTTTTTATGGCAAAGGCCGCTTCCGAAGGAATATTTGGGCTTTGCTTGATTATCTGCAATGCCATTTCCTTTATGGAATCTATGATTGCCTTAAATTCCTCGCTTTCTTTTTCAGGGCGCGCTTCGGCAACCTCTCTAATGGTCGCGGTCATATAAGGATCGGTGGTTATTACTTCAGCAACCTCAAAGCGCTTTTTACCTTGAATGATTACCGTAGTATTGCCATCGGGCATTTTAAGCACCCGAAGTATTTGTGCCACCGTACCAATGGTATTGATATCACCAATACCCGGCTCCTCCTCATTTTCGTCTTTTTGTGAAACTACGCCAATAACCTTATTTCCTTTATTGGTTTCGTTTATAAGTTTTATTGATTTGTCTCGCCCAGCAGTAATCGGGATTACAACGCCAGGAAATAAAACCGTGTTTCGAAGGGGTAAAATTGGAAGAATTTCAGGAAGCTCTTCTTTATGCATTGCATCTTCGTCTTCGGAAGACATAAGCGGAATAAAATCTGCATCTTCGTGTAAATCCTGAAATGACAACTTGTCTAATGATGTAAGTTTTGAATTTCCCATATATTGTTTTAGGACAATGTGTCACAAATGTTGCTCGCACATTGTCTAATTATTTAAATGTTTCTATTTCTATTATGTAATCTCGCTGAATATCAAACGATTTACAAGCTCTTTTCTTCTATAATTCAAGAGTTATGCCAGTTATGATCCGGAAAGTGTGACATCAAATTTGAAATCCACCTCAATTGAAAAAGCCGCCTTGGGATATCCCAAAGACGGCTTTTTATGAATTTTGTATTTTTTTTACGGAAGTACCACTAAAAATTCTCCGCCCGTAATTTGGTAAATCGTTGGATCCTGACCAGTAGCATCCCTTCCAGTGAAGTTGAATGTTCCTTCTATAAGTCCTGTAGCGAGGTCATAATTGGTAATCACCAAACTTCCAGGAATTGAAACGTAGGTAATTGAAGTGCCAACCATTGGCGTATAGGTTGCTACAATTTCATCACCATTAACAACTTCGGTTCCCATTTCAAAAGTACCTTCGGTAACGGTTAATGGAAAGCTAAGTATCATCCTTTGGTCTCCCTTTGTTGTTGTGATGGTAAGCCTTGGATATTGGTTTACAACTGAAGTTTCAACCACTAGATCGTCTGGAGTATAAGCTGCACCGTCAATATTGGCGGTGAACGCATTGTTTGCTCCTGGTACACCCTCAAAATATGCGGTGAAGCTACCTTCGGTTACTTCAACAACGTCTGGCAATTGGTTTAAAGGATCGGTTCCCGTAAAGTTAAAAGTAGCTTTCAGCACTCCAACTTCAAGATCAAATTCAGAAATTGTAATTGTTCCCGGATTTGAAGTCAAGTTTTCAGCGCCACCAGCAGCATTGTAAAGTGCTATCAATTTTGTTCCATCTGAAATACGAACCATATCAAAAGTTCCTACACCTAAAGAGCGCGGAACGTCAATACGTATAAGCTGTCTTTCGGCATTAAGGGCTTCAACTTTAATCATATGCACATCACCAACTACTGGTTCTGTAACCGAAATACTATCGGCAATAAAATCAACGCCATCAACTTTTGCGAAAAATTCGTTCTCTGGATTGTTTCCTCCACCACCGCCTCCGGTATCGTCCAGGATATATTCTATTGCATTAAATGCACCTCTTGAAATTTCTATGCTTTCCAAAACAGGATTGCCATCTCCGTCTAGAACAGGATCGCCATTTCCATCAACCTTTATTCGAAACCCAACAAAACTAAAGGTTCCCGAAACCGTTTTTGCATCGGTATCTAATTCGGTTATTTTCAACTGTCCTGAACCTCCCAAAGCTTGGGCAGACATATATGGAAGCATATTTACAGAACCGTCAAAATACGATCCCGCGTTTTCGGTGGTTCCAGATGTAGTTAGACTGAAGGTACCAACTGCAGCGTTGGTAATGGCCAAGACAATATCTTCACCACCCGGCTTTGAGCCTGTAATGACTAATTCATTTTCAGTGGTCATTGTGGCACTGGTTGAACTTGCTATAAATTCCTGTCCTGCAATTTGGGCTTTAAACTGCCCTTCATCGGCATCATTTTGTTCATCTTGTACAAATTCGCCTGTGAGTGGCTCATTATCGCAAGAAAAAAATTGAAAGACTATGAATGCAAGAAGCATTCCTTTCAAAAGATACATTTTCTTCATAAATAAGTAGTTTGTAGGTAATAAACGCAAACTTAAACAAAAATTGTTTAATTGGTTTTATTTCTTGGTACTCTTAATAGTAAAAATACCCCAGTCATAAAAAACAATACGAGAAACAATATAGAGTTGCGCATACTTCCAGTTATTTGATCAATAAATCCATAAATTAACATTCCTATTACAATCCCAATTTTTTCAGCTACATCATAAAAGCTGAAATAGGAAGTGGTGTCTTTCGTTTCGGGCAAAAATTTTGAATAAGTAGAACGCGAAAGCGATTGAATTCCACCCATAACCAAACCTACCACTCCCGCAGTTGTATAAAATTGAATGGGTGATTCAATAAAAAATGCGACCACACAAATGCCAACCCAAATTATGTTTATTACGATTAGGACAGGAATGTTTCCAAATTTTTCTGAAGCGCGGGATGTTAAAATAGCACCTCCAACTGCAACCAGCTGAATAATAAGAATACTTACAATCAGACCCATAGTTTTTGCAGCATCACCACCCCAAGCAATTTCCTGCTCGCCAAAATAGGTGGCTACCAGCATCACCGTTTGCACTGCCATGCTGTAAACAAAAAATGCCGCTAAATATCTTTTGAGCTGTATGTTTTCTGAAAGCGAATTATAAACACTTTTTAGTTCGCGAAAACCGTTCAATAATATTTTGGTACTTACTTTTTTTCCGCTTTTGTTTCCTTTGGGTAAAAAATAAAAGGAATATTGACTAAAGAGAATCCACCATATTCCAACAGTAACGAAAGACCAACGCATTGCTTTCATACTAGCTTCCCCTCCTTCTCCAAAGCCGAATATTTCAGGCTTCATAACCATTCCCAAATTGAAAATCAGCAAAATGACACTTCCTATATATCCAAAGGAATAGCCGCGGGCACTCACCCTATCTTGTTGTTCGGGAAAAGCAACATCGGGCAAATAGGAATTATAAAAAACAAGACTTCCCCAGAAACCAATCAATCCAAAAAAATAAAAAAGAAGACTGATATGAATATTTTCAATGCTGAAAAAATAAAGCCCCATACACGAAAAAGCTCCGAGGTAGCAGAAAAATTTCATGAAATTCTTCTTGTTACCTACATAATCCGCAATACCCGAAAGCAATGGCGAAATAATAGCAACCAACAGAAAGGCGGCAGCAGTAGTGTAACTAATTAAAGGTGTACTGCGAATATTTCCGCCCAGAATAGAAACCGTCGATACGTCGGCAGATTTAAAAAGTGCTTGGTAATAAATAGGAAAAATAGCCGAAGCAATTACAAGGCTGTAAACTGAATTTGCCCAATCATAAAATGCCCAAGCGTTAAGTAACTTTTTACTTCCTTTAAGTAAGTTGGGCATATTGGCTCTTCATTTTTTTGAGGTTACTAATCTAATAAAAAATCCCGCTTGATGCGGGATTTTAAAAATTTATATTCTTTCTTATTATCTCTTAAACGAAGTAACACCAAACTTTTTTGCCTCAGCCCTTGCTTCGGGAGCCCAAGCCTGTATATTTTGGATTCTTGTACTACTGGAAGGGTGCGTGCTCAAAAATTCTGGGGGTGTATTACCGTTTTCCTGAGCTTGCATACGTTGCCAAAGTTCTGCAGCAACACTTGGCTCGTAACCAGCCATCGCCATTAAAATCAATCCAATATGGTCTGCTTCTGTTTCATGGCTTCTGCTAAAAGGAAGCATGATACCCACATTACTTCCCAACCCATAGGCAGTGTTGAAAATTTGTTGGTTTTCTGGGCTGTTGGACAAGGCAACATTTCCTGCCACAGCACCTAATTGTTGCAATTGACCGGCACTCATACGTTGTTGCCCGTGATTGGCAAGTGCATGGGCTACCTCATGCCCCATAACAGCAGCCAAGCCAGCTTCATTCTTTGTTATTGGTAAAATACCCGTATAAACCACTATTTTTCCACCAGGCATACACCAAGCGTTTACATCTTTGCTGTCCACAAGATTATATTCCCAACGGTAATCTGCCAAATAACCAGCATATCCGTTTGCAGTCAAATATCTTTCAGAAGCAGCTGCAATTTTTTGCCCCACGCTTTTTACCATTTGTGCATCTGCAGTATTTTTTACAACCTTATTTTCAGATAAAAACTCTTGGTATTGCTGAAACGCCATTGGAAGAATCTGCGAATTTGGAACCAAAGCCAAAGTTTGTTTTCCCGTAAAAGGATTGGTACTACAAGCAACAACAAGTGCCCCTAAAAGTAAGATGGAAAGTGATTTTGAAAATTTCATAAGAGATGGTTTTGTTTTAATGTTAAAATTAGAAATATAAATTTTAGCAATCTATTAAAATTATTGTAAAATTGATTTTTTAAAAATTGTTCCACAAATTTTAAACTTTAGTGTTTCTTTAATAGTGATGTATTATGGAAGCCTTTAAATTTATAGGATTGTAAAATTTGGAACGACTTTTGCAAACTTTACATTTTAACTTTAAAAAATATTCAATTATGAAAAACATACTCCTTTTTTTGGCCCTTTCAACAACAGTTTTATTTACTTCTTGCGAAGGCGATCCAGGACCTCCAGGACAGGATGGCGTTTCTTTTTTGGGACAGGTGTTCGAAAGAACTGTTAATTTTGAATATATTCCTTCAGAGAATATCTATGAAACGTCATTTATACAGTTTCCAGTTACAGTATATGAAAGTGATGTAGTTTTAGTCTACAGATATGAAGGTCTGGCAGATATTGGAAATGGGCAGACAGCTGATGTTTGGACACAACTTCCTCAAAGTGTTTTCTATAATGATAATACTGGAGACGTATATCAGTATAATTTTAATCATACCTTCGTTGACATTCAATTTACTATTGAAGGAAATTTCGATCTTACGAATATTGGCACCAATCCTGACCCAACAACCAATCAAACTTTCCGTGTGGCCGTGGTTCCCGCAGAATTTGCTGCCACGAATCCTTCTATGACAGAATTGCTGCAAATGATGCAAATGGACGATACACAAATTGAAAAAATAGAACTTTAAGATGAAGCTTTTAAGCACATTTATTGTTTTGGCTACATTGCTTTTCAGTTGCAACTCCCCCGCACAGAAAAGCAAAGAAGTAAAACAAGAAAATTTTAAAGTGACCAAAACTGATGCGGAATGGAAAGCGCAGCTTTCTTCTGAAGCCTACAGCGTTTTGCGCCACGAAGGAACGGAGCGCGCTTTTTCCAGCCCTTTGAATGACAATCATAAAGCAGGAACTTATGTATGTGCTGGCTGCGGAACACCCGTTTTTGAAAGCAAACATAAATTCGATAGCGGCACGGGATGGCCAAGTTTTGACCGAGTAATTGAAGGAAATGTCGCTTTTTCTACTGATCATAAACTTGGATACACAAGAACGGAAGAGCATTGCGCCACTTGCGGCGGGCATTTGGGCCACGTTTTTAACGATGGTCCTGAAACTACCGGAAAAAGGCATTGCATAAACGGCGTTGCATTAAACTTTATACCAGAAAATGGAAAAACCAAATAAATATCCCATAACAAAATCGGAAGCCGAATGGCGTGAGGAATTGGGCGAAAAACGTTACCATATTCTTCGCGAGAAAGGAACAGAATTCCCAAGGACAGGAGAATACAACCTCACTTTTGAAGATGGAACATACGTTTGCGGCGCTTGCCACACACCCCTTTTTAAAAGCAACAACAAGTTTGAAAGTAGTTGTGGTTGGCCTTCATTTGATGATTCTATTGAAGGCGCAGTTGAATATATAAAAGATACTTCGCATGGAATGATGCGAACAGAAATCCTATGCTCCAACTGTGGAAGCCATTTGGGCCATGTTTTTGACGATGGTCCTACTGAATCTGGACAGCGCTTCTGTATTAACTCACTTTCGTTGAATTTTGATAAAAGTATCAAAAGCTAAAACCCAAATAATTTTTAAAATTCAAAAACCAAATTCCAAAGGGCAGTCCTTTGGATTTTTTTTGTTTTGTGAATTTTCTTTTTTGAAATTTATTTGGGATTTGGGATTTGTTATTTGAGTTTTTTCCTTTAGTATTCGTAAATTCGTTGCTTCAAAAGAAATACACATAAAATTAAGTAATGAGCAAATACGACGTTATAGTTTTAGGAAGTGGTCCCGGTGGTTATGTTGCCGCTATTAGGGCTTCACAATTAGGTTTAAAGACCGCCATTGTTGAAAAAGAAAGCCTTGGAGGCGTTTGTCTAAACTGGGGATGCATCCCTACTAAAGCACTTTTAAAGAGCGCTCAGGTTTTTGATTACCTAAAACACGCAGACAGTTACGGGCTAACCGTAAAAGAATTTGATAAAGATTTCGGAAAAGTGGTTGATAGAAGCCGCGGTGTTGCCGAAGGAATGAGTAAAGGTGTTCAGTTTTTGATGAAGAAGAACAAAATTGACGTTATCAATGGCATCGGAAAAATTAAACCTGGAAAGAAAATTGACGTTGACGGAAAGGAATATACCGCAGACCATATAATCATTGCAACTGGGGCGCGTTCACGCGAGTTGCCAAACCTAAAACAGGACGGCAAAAAAGTGATTGGCTACCGCGAAGCAATGACCTTAAAAAAACAACCCAAAAGTATGATTGTTGTGGGTAGTGGCGCCATTGGTGTTGAGTTCGCACATTTCTACAATTCAATGGGAACGGAAGTTACGATTGTTGAATTTTTGCCAAACCTTGTGCCATTGGAAGACGAAGATGTTTCAAAACAATTTGAGCGCTCTTTCAAAAAAGCGGGAATAAAAGTGATGACGAATTCTTCTGTAGAAAAATTGGACACTTCAGGTAAACTGGTAAAAGCTACTGTAAAAACTGCCAAAGGCGAAGAAACGCTTGAAGCTGAAATAGTACTTTCAGCAGTGGGTATTGCTTCAAACCTTGAAAATATAGGCTTAGAAGAAGTTGGTATTGTTACCGACAAAGGAAAAATAATGGTTAATGATTGGTACCAAACCAACATTCCTGGCTACTACGCTATTGGCGATATAGTTCCTGGTCCTGCCCTAGCGCACGTTGCTTCGGCTGAAGGAATTACTTGTGTTGAAAAAATTGCCGGACTTCACGTTGAACCAATTGATTACGGAAACATTCCGGGTTGTACCTATGCTTCGCCAGAAATTGCAAGTGTTGGTATGACTGAAAAACAAGCCAAAGAAGCGGGTTACGAGCTAAAAGTTGGTAAGTTTCCCTTCTCTGCAAGTGGAAAAGCAAGTGCTTCTGGTGAAAAGGATGGTTTTGTAAAAGTAATTTTCGATGCCAAATACGGCGAATGGTTAGGTTGCCATATGATTGGCGCCGGCGTTACCGATATGATTGCCGAAGCTGTTTTGGGAAGAAAACTGGAAACTACAGGACACGAAGTACTAAAAACAATCCACCCGCACCCAACAATGAGCGAAGCCGTAATGGAAGCCGTAGCAGATGCTTATGGAGAAGTGATTCACCTATGACGTGAGACGTGAGACGTGAGACGTGAGACGAAAAATAAAAAAAACCGCACTAGTTGCGGTTTTTTTATACTCTATACTCAATACTCAATTCTCAATACTACTTTAAAAAACTTTGCAAAGCCAGCTCATAACTCTGCAATCCAAAACCCACAATCACTCCATGGGCATTGGGCGAAATATAGCTTTTATGCCTAAAATCTTCTCTTGAAAAGGTGTTGGATATATGAACTTCCACAACGGGCGTAGTTATCGCTTTCACTGCATCTGCAATTCCTACCGAAGTATGGGTATATGCAGCAGCGTTTAAAATAATCCCATCGTATTTGTATCCTACTTCTTGAATTTTATCAATCAATTCACCTTCTATATTCGACTGAAAATAGGAAACTTCTTGGTTTGCATACTTCTTCTGTAACCTTTCAAAAAAGTCGTTGAAGGTTTCGTTGCCATAGATATCGTTTTCACGCTTACCGAGCAGATTTAGGTTTGGGCCGTTGATGATGATTATTTTCATACTGTAAATATATTAAATAAAAAAAGCAGAGAATATTTTTATTATAAGAGTTGAATTTAACTTTTACAGTTTGATTCCTACGGTCAGGTTTAGATAACTTATTTTTGACTCATCCGTAAAATCATATTGTTGATTTGATGGATTTGGAAACTCTCGCTTTATTTCCTCTGTAAATTTTATTTTCGTTTTACCTACGTTAATATAATTTAGGGAAAAATAGTATTTCGATTTAAAAATAATACCTCCACCTAACCTCAAACCTATTCCTGTTTTTGCATCAAATGAGGCAGTAATGTTCTGAGAAGGTGTGTTTACTTCTCTATCTTTTATTTTTAGGAAATTGACAACAATTCCTAAATTCCCAAAAAGCCCAAATGTCTCGTCAAAATTATGGGTGAAGTTTATACCAGTGGATACAGGAATGCTATAATAGTTTTGATACGTTATATCTCCTGCATAAAACCGAGTTTCTTCTTGATATTTTCGTTTATAATCTCTTTTTAGACCGTTATAATTAAAGCCTGCTCCAACAAACAAGCCAATACCATTATCCGCTAATGGCAAAACATAGTCAATATTGAGCGCAATTCCTGTACCGCCACCAAGATTTTTATTCTTGTGGTAACTCCATTCTAAATCAGGATTCCCGAAATCTGCCATTGGAAATGATGCGCCAAAACTAATAATAAAACCAGCACTGTTTTTAGGACTAACTACGGATTCCTGTGCAAAGGAATTTTGCGCAAAAAGTGCTATAACAGTAATAAATATTAAATTTTTCATTAGTTGAAAGTATAAATCCATTTTTAAAAAAACCAACCCGCACCTATCATCAGCGCACTTTCATTTACGTTCTCAGCATAATCTGGGCTCGTAAACCCATACATTCCTTTTAAATTCACAAAAATTTTAAAAGGCGTTGTGTATTGAAATCCAAAAACACCAGCAAACTCAGGACTTTCCCCTGTACTGCTGCTGGAAGTTCCATTGGTTCCCGAACTGTAGGAAGCACTAAATGAAAGATCTACCCCAAGCCTCGGCCCTACAAGCAAACTGAAGTTATCGGTAATTGCATAATTTACATATACTGGAACTACTACATACACAACAGAGTTTCTAAATAAAGCATCATTCGTTTCCTTTCTTAAAACCCTCACCTCTCTAAGTTGAAAATTAAATTCTGGCTGTAATGCAAATTTTTCAAAAAAAGAAATTTTGAATGCCGCTCCCACTGAGGGACGCACCGTGTAATCATATTTAAAATAACTGTCCTTAGCCTTGCTTGCAAAAGGAAACTCTACCGCAATTACGGGGCTTACTTCAAGTTTTTTGGTCTGACCAATTAAAACGGTTGAGAATAAGAAAATTGAAAGAAAAAGTAATTTTATTTTCATTAAATATATTTTGGGATGGCAAATATATTAAATAAAAAAAGCAGGAACATAGTCCCTGCTTTTTAGTATTTGAAAAATTTGTGATTAGTTAAAAAAGTAACCCGCTGAAAAACTTAACACAGCGTTCTTTGCATCAGCATCTTTAGCGATATCTGAAAAACCAACTACATAACGCGCTTGGAAAAATAAATTCATTGGCAACACATACTGCGCTCCTATACCTACACCTAAGTCAAGTGTTTCAAAAGTATCATCGTCTTCAAAATGCTCATATTCATCACCATCAACTTTATATCCTGAAACAACATTAAATCCAAATTGCGGACCACCTTGTAAACTTAAACCTTCAACGATTGTAAAGTCTGCCATAATAGGTACATTAACATAGCCAAGTCTTACTGTAGTATCATCTACTGCATACCCTTGTGCAGAAAATAAAATTTCAGGTTGAAGGGCTAATAATTCTGTAAAACCAATTTTAGCGACAGCTCCAATGTGAAAACCTGTTACGCCATCAAATCCATCAACATCATCTCCGTTTACAGAAGATAAGTTAACACCTCCTTTTACTCCAAAGCGCACGTTTTGTGATTGAACTGCTGTAAATGATAAAGTTGCTAATGCAACAAAAAGTAATAATTTTTTCATAAATATAAATTTTAGGGTTAAAGGAAGCAAATAAACAATAAACCCGTATTCTTTCCAATGATAAAATCATATTCTTTATTATTTTAAAAAAAAAGGCCACCCTCTATCAGGCAGCCTTTATAATAAGTAGTCTATACTATTTCTAAATCAAAATGAATATCCCGCTGAAAGTTGGAATACGTTACTTTGGTTTTTACCAGTATTATATCTATAACCGTCAACTTCATATTCTTCGTTTACGCTTAACAGACCTTTGTTATAGCGAATACTAAAGAAAAAACCCATGTTCAAACGATAAGAAGCTCCAATGCCAAATTGTGCATCAAAACTTTTATATATATCCTTAGCATCACCTCTCACGAAGTCATCATCAGCATTGTAATAATTTCCCTCTGCATTAATCAAAACCCCAAATACGGGTCCAGCCTCAGCACTTAAACCTTCAATAATATAGAATTTTGCCAAAACAGGAACTCGGATATAATCCAATTTAGTATTGTCTCCTAAAGTTCCGAAACTCCAATCTGAGCCCTCAGAAGAGTACAATAATTCAGGTTGTAGAGCAAATTTCCCCATCAATGGAATTTCAACAAGACCACCAATGTGAAAACTCGTCCGAGAGCCAAGGCTGCCTAAACCACCGTAATAACTATCGCCACCTAAGGAGGCCACGTTTAAACCAGCCTTAGCTCCTATGCGGAACTCTTGCGATTGAGCAGTTGTAAATGCAAATAATGCTACTGCAGTTAAAAGTAAAATTTTTTTCATAATAAATGAGATTTAAGGTTTTGACAATATTGTCGGTTCAAAAATATAATTAAGGTTGCTATCTAAAATTGAGATATGTTACAATCCCTATAACATATGTAACAGATTATGTCAAAAAAGCAATTTAAGTTCATATTTTGTTTTGACTAATAAGCTGCAAACCTATCTATCATTGAAGATGGAAACAACAGCCATTTAGTATTTAGCAGCTATGGTTTAGAATTTGGCGCAATAGGTTTCAAAATTAAATAGCATAAAGTCATAACCCTTTCTCAAAAAGATCAAATAAAAAAAGCAGGAACACAGTCCCTGCTTTTGAAAATATCTCATAGTGTTTTAGAAGGAATATCCTGCTGAAATTTGGAAAACGTTGTTTTGGTTTTTATAAGAATAACTGTCAAGGTCTCCATCTTCAAAATATTCGATATCATCATCAGAAATATCCATCAACCCTTTGTTAAATCTTAAGCTGAAGAATACGCCATTATTTAAACGATAACTCGCGCCAATACCTATGGCAATATCTAAGGAATTATAAAAATACTTTACATCATCATCGTATGAACCATCCGCATAATCACCTTTTTGATTTGCCTTTACTAGAACTCCAATTTGTGGTCCAAGCTCAACACTCAAACCTTCTATTATATAATATTTCCCCATAATCGGAACATTTATATAGCTCAATAGCACTTTTGAATCATACTCCTGGAAATCACTGCCCAAATAACTCACGTATTTGGCACCTTGGGAAGAGTATAAAATTTCGGGTTGAAGAGCAAATTTTCCAGCTAATGGAATTTCCACCAAACCCCCTACATGAAAACCAACGAGTGGATCTAAACCATCAACGTAATCACCTCCTATGGAAGAGATGTTAACACCAGCTTTAGCACCCAGTCGAAATTCTTGAGAGTGAGCCGTGGTAAAGGCAAATAATGCTACCGCAGCAAAAAGTAAAAGTTTTTTCATATTAATAGTTTTTTAGATTCGAAAACTAAAAATAGCTAAAAAAATTCAACCTCAATAACTCCGTTTCAAAATTGGAGGAAATAAAAAAAAGCAGGAACACAGTCCCTGCTTTTATAAAATATATTAAAAATATTTAGAACGAAAACCCTGCAGATAGCTGTATTACACTATTGCGTTGTTTAAACGCTTCAATTCCAAACAGTTCAAAACCCTCAAGGTCATCTTCATTAGTAATATCTGAAATACCTAAAACATAGCGCGCACTAAAAAACAAGCCATTGTTCAATCTGTAAGATCCACCAAAACCGAAACTAATATCAAGTGTTTTATATAGGTCTTTAACATCATCTTCACCAGATTCGTCTCCTCTAAAGTCAGAAATCTCATACTCGTTTTTTGCAGAAACTAAAACCCCAAATTGTGGACCTGCCTCCACACTTAAGCCTTCAATAATATAATATTTCGCCATAATGGGAATATTTATATAATCTAATTTAAGTTTTTCTTTACCAATAACTATACTATCGCCAAAACTATCGTCATATTCTGATTTTGCACCTTGTGAGGAATATAAAAGCTCTGGTTGAATGGCAAATTTTTCGGAAATAGGAATTTCGACCAAACCACCTATGTGAAAGCTTGTTCTTCCATCATAATCATCGGTGAAATCGCCACCAACTGAAGAAAAATTAACACCTCCTTTAAAACCAATGCGAAATTCACTTTGAGCATTTGCTGTAGTGAAGGTGAACGCTGCAAAAGCAGCAAAAAGTAATAGTTTTTTCATAATAAATAAGGTTAAAGGTTGTTGACAATATTGTCATTTCAAAGCCTTAACACCCGCAATAGCTATTAAACCAATGTTACAAACACTTAAGCTTAAATTACATAATACGCCGTCAAGACCTTACTAAGCTAATTATATTTTGTATAACTACAAAATTTATTAAATTTTCCGTAACGAATTGTGAAAAAAACAAGGGCATAAAAAAAGCAGGAAATTTTTCCTGCTTTTAATATTAGTTACATTAATTTTTTTAGAAAGAATACCCTGCGGAAAGCTGAATAACATTATTATTAATTTTCTGATCATCCGCATTGTCACCATCATTTACATTCGTTAATCCATAGTTATAACGCGCACCAAAAAATACGCCCATAGGAAGTCTGTAAGACACTCCGCCACCAAGAGAAACATCAATACTGGAAACATCCTCTAAGTCATCCTCTCCAGAAGTAGTTACGCCTCCAAGCGTTCCCTCATACTCTCCTTTTGAAGAAGCCAAGAAACCCACCTGTGGTCCTGCTTCAATCGCAAAACCATCAACCAGATAAAATTTGGCCATAACTGGAACTTGAATATAATCCAGCTTCTCAGTAACTTTATAAGAGTAATCTACACCGCCTTCTGTTCCTGCATCATCGTATTGAGCTCCTTGAGAGGAATACAAAACCTCTGGCTGCACTGAAAATCTTTCTGAAATAGGAATCTCTACCAGTCCTCCTATATGGAAACCAGTTCTTGATTTTATATCTCCTAAATCGTCTCCGCTAAAGGTCGAAAAATTTACACCGCCCTTTGCACCTATTCTCACTTCTTGAGCCTGTGCTGCGGATATTGACATAATTGTAATTGCTGTAATAAAAATTAACTTTTTCATATCATTTGATTTTTTTTGTTAATGCCTCAAAGGAAAAAATTATACAACCACCCATGCCTAGCTTTTAATAATGTTTAACGAAAAAACAACCTAATTTTAAGGCTTTCCACTCCTTTTCCTTAATTATTACATAAAAAAAGCCGCCCATAATAGGCGGCTTTTCACTTTAATTATTTTTTCTGTTATAGGAAAGAATATCCTAAAGCTACAGAAAACACATTGTTTTTTCCTTCAAAATTTTCGGTCTTTGAAACATCGGAGAGACCAAAATTATAACGGGCATCCAGTCTAACTCCAAAAGGAAAATCATAACCTGCTCCTACTATCCCAGAAACATCACTTTTTTCTGCATTGGCATTTATCGAATTAGTTCCGAAAGCATCTACATAAATATCGTCATCAATGATGAATCCAAATTGCGGCCCAGCCTGAACATTCAATCCCTGAACCAAATAATATTTCAATACAACAGGAATGTTGATGTAGTTCAAGTCAAATTTCCCAGCATCAAACTCCGCTCCTTGTTGTGAATACAGAATATCTGCCTGAATTCCAATCTTATCTCCAAATTTTACACCTGCAAAAACACCAGCTTGAAAGCCCGTCTTACTTGAAAGGTCGGGAACGTCAGAAATATTTGCAAAGTTAACCCCAGCTTTCACCCCAAGATCAAGTTCTTGTGAAAAGGCGGTGGTTGCAATAAATAACATAAGCACTCCTAAAATCAATTTTTTCATAATAATATATATTTTTTGAGTTTTAATTTAAAACGTAAAGATACCTTTAATCTTATGCATTAAAATACATTTAGTTTTTTGTTAACTATTGTTTTTAGTGGTAATATAGCGGTATGAAGTGGTTACAAACATTAAAGGACTACCAGAATTATCTCCGTTTGGAACGCGGTCTTTCAGAGAATTCAATAATCAACTATTCTTTAGACGTAAAAAAACTGATGCGCTGGCTGGAAACCAATGAAATGGACATCTCCCCCCTTTCCATTTCAGAAGAAACCCTGCAACAATTCATTTATGAAATCGCTAAAAAAGTAAACCCTCGTTCACAGAGTAGATTGATTTCAGGATTAAAAGGATTTTTCAACTACCTTATTTTTGAAGATTACAGAAAAACCAATCCCTTAGAGCTTATTGAATCTCCAAAACTGGGAAGAAAATTGCCTGATACTTTGGCTGTTGAAGAAATTGACGCACTTATAAGCGCAATAGATTTAAGTTCAAAACAAGGAGAGCGCAATCGTGCCATCCTCGAAACACTTTATGGCTGCGGCCTGCGCGTTTCAGAACTTACAAACCTTAAAATTTCCGACCTCTTTTTTGAAGAAGGTTTTATAAAGGTAACAGGGAAAGGCGATAAACAACGTTTGGTGCCCATTGGGCCAACCACTGAAAAATACATTAATATTTATAGAAAGGAAGTTCGCATACACCAAGAAATTGATTCCATGGCAAAAGATACCGTTTTCTTGAATCAACACGGAAGGCCACTAACGCGAGCAATGATTTTTACAATCGTAAAACGCTTAGCAGAAAAAGCCGGGATCCGTAAAACAATCAGTCCCCACACTTTTAGACATTCCTTCGCTACTCATCTTTTGGAAAACGGAGCAGATCTTAGAGCCATCCAGCAAATGCTTGGCCACGAAAGCATAACCACCACAGAAATTTACACGCATATAGACAGGAAACATCTCACTGAAGTTATTAATCGGTATCACCCAAGGAAATAAGTGGGCTGTATTCAGTTGCAGTAAGCAGAAAAAAGAAAGCCACAATATCTCTATTGTGGCTTTTCTATGAATAAATTTCCTATTTGATTTATTTCGCTATGTTAACCGCGCGTGTTTCGCGTATAACGGTCACTTTCACTTGACCAGGATAGGTCATATCTGTTTGTATTTTCTGCGAAATTTCAAAAGATAGTTGTGCCGCTTTTTCATCACTTACCTTATCGCTTTCAACCATCACGCGTAGTTCACGTCCTGCTTGAATTGCATAAGCTTTATTTACACCACCAAATCCAAAGGCAATATCTTCTAAATCCTTCAAACGCTGAATGTATGAATCTAAAACCTGACGTCTTGCTCCAGGTCTAGCACCGCTAATGGCATCACAAACCTGAACAATTGGAGACAATAATCCCGTCATTTCAATCTCGTCGTGGTGAGCCCCAATGGCGTTACACACTTCTGGCTTTTCGCCATATTTCTCAGCCCATTGCATTCCTAAAAGTGCGTGAGGCATTTCGGTTTCCATTTCTGGTACTTTCCCTATATCGTGAAGCAAGCCTGCTCGTTTTGCCAGTTTGGCGTTCAAACCAAGTTCTGCAGCCATTACGCCGCAAAGTCTTGCAACCTCGCGAGAGTGATGTAAAAGGTTTTGACCGTAAGACGAACGATATTTCATACGTCCCACCGCTTTTATAAGCTCAGGGTGCAGACCGTGTATTCCTAATTCAATAACGGTTCTTTTACCAACTTCAATAATTTCTTCCTCTATTTGTTTGGTGGTTTTTTGAACCACTTCCTCAATACGTGCCGGGTGAATACGGCCATCTGTAACCAATTTATGTAAAGATAAACGTGCAATTTCTCTTCTTACGGAATCAAAACAGGAAAGAATAATTGCTTCCGGAGTATCGTCAACAATAATCTCAACGCCTGTTGCTGCCTCAATGGCACGGATGTTTCGTCCTTCACGACCAATAATTCTACCTTTAACGTCATCACTTTCAAGATTGAAAACTGAAACACAGTTTTCAACGGCCTCTTCCGTTCCTATACGTTGAATGGTATTGATAATAATCTTTTTGGCTTCTTGATGCGCGGTCATTTTAGCTTCTTCCATAGAAGTTTGCACAAAGGCCATAGCCTGTGTTTTAGCTTCGTCTTTCATACTTTCCATCAACTGTGACTTCGCATCTTCTGCGGATAGACTGCTGATTACTTCTAGTTGCTCAACTTGGCTGCGATGCATTTTCTCTACCTCGCTTTGCTTTTTTTCAAGTATTGAAATCCTATCGTTGTAATCGGTTTGTTTTTCTTCTAGATCGGTATTTAGCTTTTTCGTTTTTGCGAGTTCGCTTGAAATCTGTGATTCTTTGTCGCGAGCTCTCTTTTCAGTTTCTGAAATCTTTTTTTCGCGATTCAATATTACTTTTTCATGCTCTGCCTTCAGTTCCAAAAACTTCTCTTTGGCTTGAAGTATCTTATCTTTTTTAATCGTTTCAGCTTCAGATTTCGCCTCTTTTAGTATTGATAATGCGCTCTTTTTTGCTCTTGTTATAAGCTGGGATGCGTTGTTTCGCTCCAGTATTTTTGCAATAAAAAAACCAATCGCAATACCAACGATGGCACTAATTATAATAGTTATGATGTCCATTTTTCGTTGAATTATATGTATAAAAAAAGCCTACATCAATATTGTTATTTTGAATAAACTCCTTAAAAAAAAGTTTAGGGTTAATAAGCTGGTCAAGTATCCGCTCGAAGACGGCTCGCTTTTACAACTTCAACTCACCCTTTTTAAAGAATTCCTGTTGAGTTTACCAAAATTAGTATTAATGTAGGCAGTACCTTATTTAATTAAAAGAACGTTATGATAGCTGCTCCTGCAGTAAAAGATCCAAAGCTTTGAGCTTTTCTTCTGTTTCCTGCGTATCGCTTGATGTATCAATTTGTTTTTGCTCTACCTGGGCGGCAAACTGGAGGGCACACATGGCCAATACATCCTGTTTGTCGCGGACGGCATAACTTTTCTCGAACTTTTTAATCATTTCTTCTATCTTTTTTGTGGCCAAACGCAATCCTTCTTCCTGTGAAGGGTTGATGTTCAGGGGGTAAACCCTGTCCGCAATTGATAGCTTTATTTTTAATGGTTCGGGCATTGTTATATTTTTATTCGGAAAGCTGCGTAATACATTGGTCAATTTCCCGAACTAGAGCGTTTATCTTGAGTTTAGTTTCTCGTTTATGCTGGTCGCTGCCAAGCATTGAATTTGCCAGTTTTAATGAGTTGCATTTATCGACCCAAACTTCAATTTCATTTTCAAATTGTAGCTGTTTCGATTTTAAAACGGTGAGTTCTTCTTCCAATTCCGCATTAGCTTTTTTAAGTTTTTCGTGCTTGTTAAGCAGTGCGCCAATCCTATGTTCAAGAGAATCAACTATTTCAGAAAGATTACTCATTAAAATCTGTGTTCAATACTTCTTTCACAAAGTTAGCATACCATCCCTAATAAGCAAGCAGTTTTCTATTATTTTTTGTATTATTGAAAAATTGTACAATAAATCATTCCCTCTCCCCTTTAAGTAATAGCGTATTCTTATTTTTACACTATGAAGAAATTTTTATTATTGCTCCTGCTTTTTAGTGGGTTTGCATACAGTCAAGATAGTATCTCTAAAGATTATTTTTCTAACCCATTGGATATCAATATGGTCCTTGCAGGCAATTTTGGCGAAATGCGCGCCAACCATTTTCACAGTGGTTTAGACATTAAAACGGAACAACGGGAAGGGCTTCCTGTTTACGCCCCAGCAGATGGTTACGTAAGTCGAATACAAGTACAACACTACGGCTACGGAAAAGCGCTCTATATTCTTCATCCTAACGGATACACCACTGTTTATGGACACTTGCGAAGTTATGCCGGTGATATTGAAAAATATGTGAAAGATACACAATACAAAAAGGAGACTTTTGAAGTAGAGCTTTTCCCCGACAAAACGCTTTTGCCAGTTAAAAAGGGAGACATAATAGCCTATTCCGGAAATACTGGCGGTAGTGGCGGCCCGCATTTACATTTCGAGATTCGAGATTCTTCTCAAAGACCTATGAATCCACTTCTCTTTGGAATTGAAATACCCGATTCAAAAACGCCCATTGTAAGTGCTGTTTTTGCATACCCCATGGGCGAGGATGCACACGTAAACCAAAGCCAAAATCGCACAAAACTTAGAATGATTAAGCAAAAGGACGGCAACTATAAAACTGAAGACCTAACAGCTTATGGCAAAATTGGTTTCGGAATAACTACTTACGACCAGCAAAATGGAGCTTCAAACAAAAATGGTTCCTATAAAATTGGAACGAGGTTCAATGGCACTGAAAAGTTTGAAGTACTCTTCAATAAATTCGCTTTTTCTGAAACACGCTACTTGAATCGATATACAGACTACAATTATTACGAAACCAATAAAAGTATGGTCCAAAAACTTTTCAGGGAAGCAAACAATCCTTTAAGTATCATTACAAAGGAAGACGATAATGGTTTTATAACCGTCCAAGACAGCCTCGCGTCAATTTACACTATAGAAGTTCAAGATTATAAAGGAAATACAATGCAGATTTCAATTCCTATTGAAGGCAAGAAACTGGAGATATTAGATCTAAAAAAAGTGGAAAAAACAGACGATTATATTTATGCAGACCACGCCACGTCAATAACCAAAGGCAAATTCAGCATTTACATCCCTGCCAATAGTTTATATGAAGACACTTATTTGGATATAAAAGATGAAGGCGATATTTTAAAGTTTCACGAAGATTTGATTCCTATACACAGCAACATTTCAATCACTGCCGATATTTCAAACTATAATGAACTGGATAAAGACAAACTTTATATTGGAAGACTTAATTATAAAGGACTTCCATATTACACTTCCACTACCCGTAATGGCGACAAAATAACAGCGAAAACCAGAACATTTGGAAGCTACACGGTTGCTATAGACACCACTGAGCCAAAAATAAAGCCTGTAAATTTTGCTGAAGGAAAATGGATTAGCAACCAAAATTTTCTGAACGTGAAGATAACAGACGATCTGAGCGGTATCAGTTCCTATAGGGGAACCATCAATGGAAAATTCATTTTGATGGAATATGATTACAAAAAAGACGTTCTAACTTATAATTTTAATGATAATATAAATTTGGAAACTGAAAACAATTTCAAACTTATAGTAATAGATAATGTTGGAAATAGTGCTACATTTGAAGCAAAATTTTTCAGAAAACAACCCTAACCCTTGCTTTTGAAAACAATCAAACTCCCACTTACACTCCTTTTCTTTTTCTTTGCAACCGTTGTGTTTGCTCAAAAAGCCGTTATTAAAGGAATTATTCTTGACGAAAATAACATACCCGTTTACGGGGCCAATGTAACTTATAATGACACTGGAACCATTTCAGATTTTAATGGGTTTTATTTGTTGGAAATCCCTTCCAAAGAAGATGTAACTATTACTTTTTCACACCTTAGCCATAAAAAAGTACAGATAACCGTAAACCTTTCGCCCAACGAAGATTATGAGCTCAATCCAGTGATGAATACCACTATTGAGCAAATAAGCGAGGTGATTATTACTGGTCGGGAAAACAAACGTGTGGAAGGCGTTACAACCATTTCACCCGAAGTAATTCGCAAGATGGTAGGCGCCAACGCTGGTGTTGAAAACCTCTTAAAATCACTTCCCGGAGTTAATGGAAATGACGAATTGAGTACACAATACGCTGTGCGTGGTGGAAACTATGACGAAAATCTTGTTTACGTAAACGAAATTGAAGTATATCGCCCCTTCCTTATCAGAAGTGGTCAACAGGAAGGCCTAAGCTTTGTAAATAGTGATCTTACCAGCAATGTGGACTTTTCGGCTGGAGGTTTTCAGGCAAAATATGGAGATAAACTCTCCTCGGTTTTGGACATTACTTACCGCAGACCAGTTGATTTTGGCGCAACTATAGATGCAAGTCTTTTGGGAGCTAGCGGTTCTGTGGAAGGTATTTCAAAAAATGGACGCCTTTCCGGAATTTTAGGAATCCGCTATCGCGACAACAGTCTTTTGGTAAACGCCAAAGAGACCGAAACCAACTATCGCCCAAAGTTTGCAGATGCACAAACCTATCTAACTTATAAATTTAGCAATAAATTTGAATTGAGCTTTTTGGGGAATGTCTCCATCAATGAATACAATTACAGACCCTTAACCAGACAAACAAACTTCGGAACCATTACAGACCCTATCGCACTGCTTGTGTTTTATGAAGGTCGTGAAGAAGACCGCTACAACACCTATTTTGGTGCTTTAAAATCTACTTGGGTTGTTTCAGATAATTATACCGCAAAATTTATCGCCTCTCTTTACCAAACTACCGAACAGGAATATTATGACATTCTTGCCGAGTACCGTTTGGGTGAAGTTAATACAGAAATTGGAAGCCAAGACCTAGGTACAGTAGAATTTACCCGTGGTATAGGTAGTCAACTCACACACGCCCGTAATGATTTGGATGCCTTAATCCTTAATTTAGAACACAAAGGGAACTTAGCCATTGAAGACAATAATATTGAATACGGCATCAAATATACCCGTGAGGATATCCGCGATCGTGTTCAGGAATATGAAATTATTGACTCAGCAGGGTTTTCTATCCGTCCTCCAATATTTCCTCCAAACAACCAACCATACGAAGCAGACGCTTCGCCTATTGTACCTTACACAAACGTTCGTGCACTCAACGATACACAGATTGACCGAATTTCAGGATATGCACAATGGAGCCGAAAAACAAGCCTTGGAAACAGTGATCTTTGGCTGAATGCTGGTGTTCGCGCACACAATTGGACTGTAAGCGGGAAAGATATAAGCAGCACTACGCAAACTGTATTCAGCCCTCGCGCTCAGATTGCTATAAAGCCTGACTGGGAAATGGATATGCTTTTCCGTCTTTCAGGTGGCGTGTATCATCAACCTCCTTTTTATAGAGAATTGCGCGATTCTTCTGGAACAGTTCGCCCTGGTGTGAAAGCTCAGAAATCCATTCACATTGTTTTCGGAAACGATTATAGTTTCAAAATGTGGGACCGTGAGTTTCGTTTGAATTCTGAACTGTATTACAAGCATATAACCGACGTAAACCCATATACTCTGGAAAACGTCCGTATTCGTTACCGAGCTACAAACAACGCTATTGCTTATTCCTACGGACTCGATTTGCGTTTGGCAGGAGAGTTTGTTCCCGGCACGGAAAGTTGGTTGAGCTTTGGGTATTTAAAGACCGAAGAAAACATTGACGATCGCGGCTATATCTTCCGCCCTACAGATCAACGTTTGAAGTTTGGAATGTTGTTTCAAGATTACGTGAAGGTGATTCCTTCCCTTAAAATGTATTTAAACCTTACTTATAATACTGGTTTACCCGGTGGATCGCCCAGTTATGCAGATCCATACAATTACCAAACGCGCCTGCCAGACTACAAACGAGCCGATCTTGGTGTGAGTTACGTAATTATAGACGATACTAAATTAAGAGATAGCGGTTGGTTAAAAGCTTTTAAGGAACTTAGTATTGGCGCGGAAATATTCAACATTTTTGATGTGCAAAACTCAATCACCAATACTTTTGTGAGAGATGTTTATACCAAAGTTCAATATGCAATTCCAAACTATTTGACGCCTCGTGTTTTTAACGTTAGACTTACTGCGAAGTTTTAATAAAAAAAATCAGCAGCTAGAGCATCCCCCTGCATCATATTGCGTAAACATTTCATCAGGATTGTCGTTTGATAGCAAAAGAATGTATGAGTTATATCTGTAATCTGATGTTGCTCCCAGAATTATATCTATTTGTTTATCACCATTCAAATCACCGATCCAATATAAAGTCACACCGCCTTCAAAACCGCCTCCGCTCCAAGCTCCAATTGAATCTAAAGAAAAAACGAGGCTGTCTTTGTTTTTAAGGACAATACGAAGCTCATAATTGTCCAATCCCTCAAAATAAGGAAATTCGTTATTTTCATTTTTAACTAAGTCCCCTTTTGCAAATATATAATATGAATTGCTACTCTTTCCATCCGCTTCTTCAATACTAAAATAAAGATGATCACCCGGAAAAATCATCCTATCAATCCATTTACCAACTACCGGACTTTCTTCAAAAGCCAAACCTTTTAAAAGGAATTTTGGCTTTCTTGAATCCGATTCATTATATTTTTCAACATAATAATAATTTTGATAGTATTTCTCTATTTCAAAAAACGACCAATAAGTGTACAGTTTGTTTTTTTTAACTTCACTCATCACTTCGTCCATACATTCAGGGTGCAGGAAAGAAATAGTTTTATCGCTTTGTGAAAAAGCTATTTGAAATACAAACAGTATTGGAAGTAAGAATAGTTTTTTCATAAAACAATTATTAATTGATGATGAGCTCCTTTAGATCGGTCAGTATCCAAAGAGAAAACTTTGTGAGCTTTGTGAAATACTTGGTGAACTTTGTGGTTAAATAATGTAAACTCAGCGCCAAATCTGTCACACTGAGCCTGTCGAAGTGCCTAATTAGCCGACCCCGTTATCAATAAACTCCTTCAGCACACCCACCACATAATCTACTTCTTCTTTTTTATTGAAACTGGAAAAGGAAAAACGGATGGAAGGTTTGCTTAAATCTTCATCGGAAAGAATTTCATTTAAAACGTGCGAACCCCCTTCTGCCCCACTTTGGCAGGCGCTTCCTTTTGAGCAGGCAATTCCTTTTAGGTCTAACTGAAACAAAAGTAGCATCGCTTTTTCTGCAGAAATGGGCAGACAAACATTCAACAACGTATACGTACTTTGTTCATTATCTCCACAACCGCCGTTAAACTTCACATTTGGAAAATTTGACGAAAGCTGCTCTTTAAAATATTCTTTCAGTCCAGTGATATAGTTTCGTTCTTTTTCAAGATTTTGATAGGAAATTTTTAGGGCTTCTGCCATTCCAGCTATTGCATAGACCGCTTCCGTGCCAGCCCGCAATCCGCGTTCTTGTTCCCCTCCGTGTATTAAAGCCCGAAGGCCAGAGTTTTTTCGTATAAATGCAAAGCCAGCGCCTTTTGGCCCGTGAAACTTATGTGCTGCAGCAGCTGCAAAATCTATAGGTATTTCCTTAAAATCAAGTTCAAAATGACCAACAGACTGTACGGTATCACTATGAAAAAGTGCGTTGTGCTCTTTGCAGAGAAGTGCAACTCGTTTCAAATCCAGAAGGTTTCCCACTTCATTGTTAACGTGCATCAAGCTTACCAAGGTTTTTTCAGTAGTATCTGCCAAAAGATTTTCCAAATGATCGTAATCTACATAACCACAGGCTGTCAAATTCACAAAATCCACCTGAACCTTGTACTCCTGTTGAAGCCAATCTAAGGTATGCAAGATCGCGTGATGCTCAATACGGCTGGAAATAATTCGTTTTACGCCCAGATCGCGCACCGCGCCATTGAGTATTAAGTTATCAGCTTCCGTCCCCCCAGAAGTGAAGATTATTTCACTTGCAGCAACATTCAAAAGCTTTGCTATTTCCTTTCGTGCATTTTCAAGTAATGATTTGGATGACCTACCGTAAGAGTGTGTAGATGAAGGATTTCCGTATTCTGTTTTTAAAACTTCAGTAATGCAATTAATCACTTCATCTCTTGGTTTCGTGGTAGCTGCACTATCAAAATATACTTTTTTCATTCAGCAATTATTTTTGTAAAATTGGGCTGTGACCGTATTCTATTTATGTAAATTCAACCCACTAATTTCGGTTCGCAAAAATACATATTAAAACAGTTTTGCTGGCGTTTCAGTTAAAAAGAAATGCGTTACTTTGTAGCTATAGATGATTTTTATACAAAATGAAAAAAATTCTTTTCCTTTTTTTGGCAACTGTCCTTCTTCAAAGCTGTAATGACGGCGATATTATTATAACCACTTTTAATTTTGACGATGCCGATCTGAAAACCTGTGGCGTTGCAGGCAACTATGTGTTTTACAAAGTAAACCCAGAAGCACTGGAAAGCCTTTCGCTAAGGCTAACAGTAACGGATAGCCTTTACAAAACGGAGGGTGTCAAACCATACATACTTAATGGCACCACCAATTTTGTGAATTACCGAACCTATGACGGAGTTTTGGGCAACGACTACTTTTGTAGCATCATTCCGCCCACTTTGCCCAGAGTTAACGTAGATTATTTAGCTGCTTCGGGTACTGCTGAATTCACCACTATTTTTGGATACGATGATAATGACGGCGTTCCAGCCGATAAGGAGTTTGACGGTGATACTGATGGGGATGGCCTTCTCAATCTATACGATGTGGATGACGACGGCGACAACGTGCCCACGGCACTTGAACTGGATATTCTAAATGCAGATGGCGACAACGATCCTTTCACAAATCCATTGGACACAGATGGAAACGGGATACCCGATTACCTAGACCCTGATGACGATGGCGACGGCGTGCTTACCCGAGACGAAGACAAAGACGGGAATTTAGACCCCAGAAATGACGTTACAGATGCCAATGTAGGTGCAGACTACCTTAACGCAGCTGTAGCCGTTGATTATGACATAAACCAATACCGCCAGCACACCTATAAAATCAATAAAAGCGTAAAAATTGTTCTGAAAAACTTGGTTTTGGTAAACGGCGAAGAAGAAATTACACAGGAGACGCTAAATATGGGAACCCTCACAAATGTGGAAACCATACCTAAAACCACCACGCCAGTGTTTTGATTTTGGGACTTGGGATTTGGCACTTCGACAAGCTCAGTGTGGCAGATTTAGGATTTGGGATTTGGCACTTCGACAGGCTCAGTGTGACAAATTTGAGATTTAAAGAAAACATAATCGCTATTCCCTAATCGCTTTTCCCTAATAGCTATTCCCATTCGTCCTCCGAAGCTTTTTTAGCGAAGGAGGAATTCCCTATTTAGCATTTTGAAAAATATAAACCTCAGTAGCCCCACGCCCGTATTTTTGAAAGTCGGCGTCATAAAATTTTACATTTTCATACCTGTTAAAAAGATATTCCAGTTCGGTCCGCAACACTCCCTCGCCTACACCGTGGATGAAAACTACTTTCTGAATTCGTTTTGAAATAGCAAAATCCAATTGCCTTTTTGCAGTTTCCAGCTGAACGGTGAGCATTTCATAATTGTCCATCCCACGGGTTTTTGGCAGCAGTTGATTGATGTGCAAATCTACCTCCATAGGTGGCAAACTGCGCTCCTTTGGTTTTACACGGACCGTTTTTCCCGGCTTTTTGTGTTCCTTTTCCGACATAACTGAAGAAACATCCATCCGCGCCAATTCTCTTTTTGAAAGGGAACCATCCATAACGATAAGTTCGTTCTTTGCAAAATCCAGTTCAAAACCATCCGTGGTCATGATGGTTACCTCATTGCCCTTCACGGCAGTAACCACGCCCGAAATGGCATCATCCAGCACCGAAACTTTGTCTCCTTTTTTCATATAAAAGCTATCTATATTTTATGATATTCAATAGGCGTCTAAAGTACCACTTAACGTCGTTAATTACCTAATAACGAAAATTTTACGTATTTTGCAGCAAACTATTCAATATATTGAATATTATTTCTAAATTTAAACCGTCTAAAAAAGCCTCGCTGTCCCAACATCAATGCTTTTAAAAACCGTAAAAATATGAAAAACCTACTACTCTTTTCAATATTACTTTTTACTACTGCTGGCGCTTTTGCGCAATTAACCGTGAAACCAACTGCTGCTGGCGCGGATTCCTATGTTTATGTGAAAGACCAAGTAGTATTTGTCACCAATGAAATAAACTTGACCAGAAACGGTATTGCTAATGATCAGGAAGCAAGTATCTACTTGCGCGATAACGGTCAGTTAATACAGGGAGGGACAACTTCCACCAATAGTGGAAATGGTCAACTTTCTGTTCAACAAAACACACCAGAAACCAATGCATGGGCATACTACTATTGGTGTTCCCCTGTTACGCATCCAGCGCTTGCCGCTGGAAACCGAAGTTTTGGAGTACAGCACTTATACGAACCTTTACCTGCAACGAGTTTAACTGCAGCCCAAAAATCACTGACCACAACAGATCGTGAAGGAACATTAATACCTGCCATGACAATTTCTACTAGATGGCTATATACTTTCATGTCACCTGGAACCGAAGCGGCAGGAAATTACAGTAGAATGAATACTGGTAATACTGCTCCCGCAGGTTTTGGCTTTACTATGAAAGGGCTTGGCCCCATTGAAACACCCGCACAGCTCGATCAAACTTATGAATTTCGAGGTAGACCAAACAATGGCGATTTTGCTATTCCGGTGGCAAAGCCAGTAATTACGCTCCCGAACCCGACAGCAGTACCACAAATGACTCTTGCCGGCAACCCATATCCTTCCGCATTAGACCTTAACCAATTGTTCTATGACACTGGCAATGAAGAGCTTGCCGCTTTGTGGTATTATGATGAAGACCGTACTGTTCCATCACATTATTACTCTCAAAAACCATTTGGTTATGGTGTTTGGGTTCCTGATGGACAAGATTTGGATGGAAACCTACGCGATAATTTTCCAAAAGGAATATACACTCCAGCTCCCTTTAATATTTATAATGAAAGCGGAAATACTAACACCGGCACTGGCACTGGAGGAGTTGATCAAAACAAAAGATACGCTCCCATTGGCCAAGGCATCATGTTTGTTGGTGATGTATTTAGTACCGTCCCACCACTTCCAGATGGTTATGTAAACATAAGAAATTCACAACGTATTTTTATAAAAGAAAATACGGGTGGTTCTGTATTCCAAAGACCTGACGGCGATGATACTGCAAACGAAGGTAATAATGTGGGACCAACATTGTCAACTTCAACAGGCGCAATACCACCTGTAGATTACCGCACACCACTAATGCGTCTTTGGGCAATTTTTGACGATGCTGTAACCAGAGATATGGTGCTTTCTTTTCACGCCAATACTACTGATGGCTATGACCGTGGTTTTGATGGCTTGAGTGCGCAAGACTTAAAGACAGATGCTTATTTCCCTATTGGCAATGACAATAACCGTAAGCCTTATGTAATTAACAGCACCAACTACAACGTAGACAAGCAAATACCCATAGCCTTTAAAGTACAGAACACTGCACAAATACGCTTACAAGTAGTTGAGGAAATTAAAAAACCATACCAATACGCGTATCTTTATGACAGACAAGAAGGCGCTTATTACGAATTGACTAATACAAACATGGCCGGTGCTACCCTATCATTACCAGCTGGAACCTATGAAAATAGATTTTTTATCGTTTTCCGCAACCCGAACCTAAAACGCGATACTCCTATAACCGAACTTGAAGCCAAGGACGCTGTTTTGGCAAATGTGAATTTCTTCCAAAACAACCCAGTACAACAATTGGAAGTTAGCAACCCAGAAGGTTATACCATCAATACTGCTGCAGTTTATGATATGAACGGCAAATTGGTAATCCAAGAGAAAAACTTGGGCGCTAAAAACAAGTATAGCTTCTATACCGGTAATTTAAGTGATGGCGTTTATTTGGTAAAACTTACCACTTCAGAAGATATTACAATAGACTATAAAGTTATTGTTCATAATAAATAAGAATTAATCCCTCGCCAAGGAGGATTTAATTTTCCCATAGTTTAAAAAAAACGGCTCCGATAAAAATCGGAGCCGTTTTTGATTTGATAAATATTGGAATGCCCTTTATAATGGTTCCTCCCCTTTTTTCAAGGGAGGTGCCGAAGGCGGAGGGGTTATTCAAACCCCTTCAAAGTCTTAATAATTATTGAAACACAGTCCATCAGTTGCTCCTCGTTCATAACCAAGGGCGGTGCAAAACGAATAATGTTTCCGTGCGTAGGTTTTGCAAGCAAACCGTTATCACGAAGTTTTAAGCAAATATTCCAAGCAGTATCGCTGTCTTCGCTATCATTAATTACAATAGCGTTTAATAATCCTTTTCCACGGACAAGCTTTGCAATGCTGCTGGTTTCAATAAACTTATTCAATTCACTTCGGAACAGTTTTCCAAGTCTTTCAGCATTTTCAGCAAGCTTTTCGTCTCGAACCACGCTGAGTGCAGCAATAGCAACTGCAGCAGCCACAGGATTTCCACCAAAAGTGGATCCGTGGTTTCCTGGTTTTATAACACTCATAATAGCATCATTAGCAAGAACCGCAGAAACTGGATAGGCACCACCGCTCATCGCTTTTCCAAGAATCAACAGATCTGGCTTTACGTTTTCATGGTCAACCGCAAGAAGTTTTCCGGTACGGGCGATTCCTGTTTGTACTTCATCTGCAATAAAAAGTACGTTGTGTTTTTCACACAGCGCTTTCGCCTTGCTCAAATACCCTTCAGAAGGAACAAAAACCCCAGCTTCACCTTGAATAGGTTCCACCAAGAAACCAGCAATATTTTTATTGCTTTCCAACTGTTGCTCAAGCTGCTCCAGATTGTTGTATTCTATTTTTATGAAACCTTTAGTGTAAGGCCCAAAATGCTTTCGCGCCACAGGATCGTTGCTGAAAGATATAATAGTTGTAGTTCTTCCGTGAAAATTGTTTTCACACACTATGATTTCGGCTTCGTTTTCCGCGATGCCTTTCTTTTCATAAGCCCACTTTCTACAGATTTTTAAAGCAGTTTCTACGGCTTCGGCACCAGTGTTCATAGGGAGCAATTTATCAAAATTGAAAAACTCGCAAGCAAATTTCTCATACTTCCCAAGCACATCGTTGTGAAAGGCACGTGATGTAAGTGCAAGTGTTTTCGCTTGTTCCATCATTGCATCCACAATTTTTGGATGGCAATGCCCTTGGTTCACTGCAGAATAGGCTGAAAGAAAATCGTAGTATTTCTTGCCTTCTACATCCCAAACAAAAACACCTTCTCCCCTGTTCAAAACCACGGGAAGTGGATGATAGTTGTGGGCTCCGTATTTGTTTTCTAAATCGATAGCTTTCTGTGAAGCCGTTTGCTCTAAAACTGACATAAAATTGTAATAATTTGAAGTAAAATATAATTGATTCCTGCTTTTCGGAGCGGAATCCTCCGTGGACTGCAAATTACTAAAATAATCCCACATTTTTTGAAGCCTTAACAGGATTTAAACTTAACAATTATGCTATTTTTGCGCTTATGGCAAGAAAAAACAATAGAGTTATTTTTGAAAACCTTGAAGTGATTGATGCTGGGGCAAAAGGCAAAGCTGTGGCAAAAGCGCCGGATGGTCGCGTGGTTTTTATTGACAATGCCGTTCCTGGCGATCTGGTTACCGTACAAACTTTCAAAAAGAAAAAAGCTTTTTACGAAGCTTCCGTGCTTTCGGTTTCAAAATATTCTGAAAAAAGAGTGGAACCGGTTTGTCCACACTTCGGAACCTGCGGCGGTTGCAAATGGCAGAATATGGGTTATGAGCATCAACTTTTTTTTAAGCAAAAAGAGATTCAACAAAACCTGCAGCGCATCGGGAAGATTGAATTGCCAGAATTCCAACTTATTTTGGGTTCCGAGAAGCAATATTTTTATCGCAACAAGATGGAGTTTTCCTTCAGCGATAACAAATGGCTTACCCTCGATCAGATTAAAAGCGGTAAAGTTATAGAAGACCGAAATGCATTGGGCTTCCACATTCCTGGAATGTGGGACAAGATTTTGGATCTCGACATTTGTTATCTGCAAGCCGACCCAAGTAATGCAATCCGCGATTTTATAAAAGCGAAGTCTATAGAATTAAACTTATCCTTTTTCAACACAAGAAATCAGGAAGGTTTTTTAAGAACTTTGATGATTCGCACCACTTCCACTGGCGAAGTAATGGTGTTGGTTCAGTTTTTTCACGAAGATGAAGAAAATAGAAAGTTGTTGCTAGACGCAGTTGCTACTGAATTTCCGCAAATCACATCCTTATTATATGTAATCAATTCCAAAGGGAACGACACCCTATACGATCAAGATATTGAACTTTTCTACGGAAGGGATCATATTTTTGAGGAAATGGAAGGATTGAAGTTTAAGATAAACGCAAAGTCATTTTACCAAACCAATAGCGAGCAAGCATACAATCTTTATAAAATAACCCGCGATTTTGCAGGATTAAGTGGCAATGAACTGGTTTACGATCTATATACTGGAACTGGAACCATTGCACAATTCGTCGCGAAAAAAGCGAAGAAAGTAATTGGCGTTGAAGCTGTTCCTGATGCAATTGAAGCCGCAAAGCAAAACGCGCAATTAAACAATATTGAAAACGTTGAATTCTTCGTAGGCGATATGAAAAAGGTTTTCAACGAAGAATTTATAAATACTCACGGAAAACCGGACGTTGTTATCACAGATCCACCGCGAGATGGGATGCATGCAGATGTTGTTGCCCAATTATTGAATTTAGGAGCCGAAAAAATTGTCTATGTAAGTTGCAACAGCGCAACCCAAGCTCGTGACTTGGCGCTTTTGGATTCAAAATACAAAGTAATAAAAGTGCAGCCGGTAGATATGTTTCCACAGACGCATCACGTGGAAAATGTTGTACTTTTGGAAAAACGATAATCAAAAATGTTTAAACGAATTATCTTACTCATCCTTATAGTCTTTACCTTCAAAGGCTGCACCAAGGATGACATTTGTCCACCTGATACTGCTACTACGGCAAAAGTGGTCATTGCCTTTAACGATATTGCAAACCCTACCGTTTCAAAAAATGTGAGTGTATTGAGTGTTGAAACAGACTATGAAACCTCTGTTGATGTAATTTCTTTTCAAAGCACAAACGAAATAGCAATACCACTCAGCACTACTTCTGATACTACGAAATATAGATTTATAAGAACAACTTTTAGAACCACAGACACTTTAACTAATATAGATAAAGTAATGTTCGTTTACCAAAGGCAAGATAGCTATGTGAATCGAGCTTGTGGCTTTAAGACCGAATATTTCAATCTAGAGGCAGATTTAGAGGATGAAGGAATCGAAAATTGGATTAAACAAGTTACTGTAATAAGAGAAACTGTAAATGATGAAAATAGCGCCCATATTACTATGCTGCATTAGTTTTTTTTGCGGCACGCAAATAATGCTGGCGCAGAATAAGACTGAAACACCCAACGATACCGTTCCAAAAGTTGAAAAGTATGGATTGCGTATTGGTGTTGATTTGGCAAAACCATTACGTACGTTAATTGAAGATGGCTATTCTGGATTTGAAGTGATGGGCGATTTCAGAGTTACCAAAAAGTTTTATGCAGCAGTGGAACTGGGCAACGAAAAAAAAGACTGGATTGAGCCTTATGTATCATCCAAAACTACTGGAAGCTACGCCAAAGTAGGTTTTGATTACAACGCTTACGAAAACTGGCTGGGAATGGAAAACGCCATTACACTTGGCCTTCGCTATGGTTTTTCAACCTTTAAGCAGGAGCTTTCGAGCTACAGAATTTATACTGACAATCCCGCTTTTCCTACCCAAACAATTTATGAACCTCAAGAATTTAGCGGTTTAACAGCTCATTGGGCAGAATTGATTATAGCTATAAAAACCGAAATACTAAACAACCTTTACCTTTCAGTAAACGTTCAGCTAAAAAGAAAAATCACAGAAGATGAGCCCGAGAATTTTGCAAACCTTTACATTCCAGGCTTCAACAAAACCTATGATTACAGTGAGTTTGGTGTAGGCTATGGCTATTCGCTTTCCTATTTAATTCCAATCTTTAAGAAAACCGAGCCCCTAAAACTAGATAAGCAATAACCAGCCACTTCTCTTTTTTGCATTCCTAAACCTGCCGAACAATCACAGCAAGGAAACAAACCAAACATCAGCCCTAAATCTTATAAACTGACAACTCAAAACCGACAACTGAAAAGCGATAACTGAAAACTGACAACTGAGAACTGATCACTGTTTACTAGCCTTTCTGCTACCCTCATACATTTCATAACGCACCAGTTTAGCTTCTAATTTTCCGTTGAAAAGCTTTATCTTTTTTGAAGGACGAAGTCCAACAAATTTCAAAGCTTCCATATTTGAGGTTATCATCCAAGCCTGCGTCCCCGGATAGCCTCGTTTCAAGGTATTTCCGATAGAGCTGTAAAACTCCTCAATGTCGTTTACTGAAATACGCTCATCATAAGGTGGATTGAAAACAATGTATAAAGGTTTTTCGCCTTCTTTTTCACTTTGAAAGAAATCCTGTTGTTTTATTTCAATGAAATCGTTCAGATTGGCGCTTTTAATGTTTTCTTTCGCCTTTTTAAGCACCTCTGGATCTATGTCATATCCGTATATTTTATGAGGAAAATCGCGTACTTTTTTCAGGGCGGCCTCTTCAATTTTTTCATAAAGATCTAAATCAAAATCTGGCCAAGTTTCAAAACCGAATTCCTCACGGTTCAAGTTTGGTGGAATGTTGCAGGCAATCATTGCTGCTTCAGTTAGCAAAGTTCCACCGCCACACATTGGGTCTAAAAAGTTACATTGGCCTTGCCAGCCCGAAAGCATTATAATTCCCGCCGCAAGCACTTCATTTATTGGTGCCAGCGTGCTTTCAACTTTATAACCGCGTTTGTGCAAAGATTCCCCTGAACTATCCAATGAGACGGTACAGATATTTCTATCAATATGAACATTGATTCGCAGCGTAGGATGATCTAGATCTACATCTGGTCTTATCCCTTCCCTATCGCGGAATCTATCCACAATGGCATCCTTCGTTTTCAAGGAGATGTATTGTGAATGTGTGAAAACATCAGAAAAAACAGTTGCGTTAATAGCCAAGCTACCCTTCACATCCATATAATTTTCCCAAGGCATTTCATATATCTTCTTATAAAGGTCTTCTTCGGTAAAAATGTTGAAGGCGGTGATTGGTTTCAATATTTTAATGGCGGTTCGGCAGCAAAGGTTTGCTTTGTACATAAAACCCATATCTCCTTCAAAGGAAACATTTCGCACACCAATTTCAATAGACGAAGCACCCAACTGGCGAAGCTCTTGTGCAAGAAGTTCTTCCATCCCAAAAAGGGTTTTTGCCACCATTTTAAAATTCTTTGTCATACTATTTAAACAGATTTCCTGCAAAAATACAGTATTTTAGCAGGGCGAAACGATAACTATGCAAAAAGAAAAAGACAATTGGTACGCTTCGTGGTTTAACACCCCTTACTACCACATTCTTTATAAAGACAGAAACCATCGGGAAGCGGCGTTGTTTATGAACGCGCTTACCAACTATTTGAATCTTAATAAAGGAGATACTATTCTCGACCTTGCTTGTGGCCGGGGAAGACATGCTAAGTATTTATACAAACAAGGTTTTGATGTTACTGGCATAGATCTTTCTGAAGATAGTATTGAATATGCCAAACAATACGAAAAACCCAGACTAAGTTTTGAGGTGCACGATATGTGTTTGCCTTATCCAAAAAAGTTTGACACTGTGCTCAATCTTTTTACCAGTTTTGGATATTTTGAAAACGAAATTGACAACCTGAGAACTATAAAAGCAATAAATGCCGAATTAAAACCCAGCGCTTATGCGGTAATCGATTTTTTAAATGCAGAATTGGCTATTAAGAAGCTTATTCCTTCTGAAAAAAAGAAAATTGGCGACATTGTTTTTAATATTGAAAAATATGTGGAAAAAGGATATATCGTAAAAAACATACGTTTTACTGATGGTGGAACCGATTACCACTACGTTGAAAGGGTTAGAGCATTGACTTTGGAAGATTTTGAATCGTATTTTAAAGAGGCAGGTATAACATTAAAAAAAGTTTTCGGCGATTACAAGCTAAACGATTTTAATCGAAACACATCTGAAAGGTTAATCTTAATTTTTAATTAATGAGTTATTTGTTGCTTTTTTTATCAGTTGCCGTAGGATATTTTGTAGCATTATTCTTAAAGAAAAAGGAAATGCGAAATATGGAGGTTTTTCTCGCCTTCAGTGGTGCGTTTCTTCTCTCAATTACAGTATTTGAGCTTTTGCCGCAAGTATTTGAAACGCCGTCAAAAAGCATTGGTGTTTATATAATGCTCGGTATTTTGTTGCAAATATTCCTCGAGTTTTTCTCAAAAGGTGCGGAACACGGGCACGTTCATATACATTCCGAAGCGAAGCATTTTCCATGGATATTGTTTATTAGTCTGTGTATTCACGCTTTTATGGAAGGTTTCCCTATTTCGGAAGAAAATAACCTGTTGGTTGCCATCATAATACACAAAATTCCGGTGGCAATAATTTTATCCTTCTTTTTTATAACAGCTGGCTACCGCAAAAGCACAACCTTGCTCTTTCTATTCTTTTTTGCTTTAATGACGCCACTGGGCAGCTTTATTTCAACAAACTACAGCATAGTACATCAATACGAAACACAGATAACAGCTTTGGTTATTGGTATATTTCTTCACGTTTCAACTACTATCCTATTTGAAAGCTCAAAAAATCACAAGTTCAATCTAAGCAAAATGACAGCCGTTATAGTAGCTGTAATACTTGCGTATTTTATATAGAATATTTTTTTAGATATTAATAATCCTTAAGCTTCATAAAATAAAACCGAGAATAATGTTTCATCCATTATTTGGTGAAAATATTCTTCTTTTTTTTAAAAGCATAAACAAACTTTTGAAGTCTAACTTCTAAAAAAAAGCCATCCTTTCGGATGGCCTTTTTAATTTATCTCATAAATAATTACTCCTTAACAACCTTAAAGGTCTTGTAATTCTCATTGGATTTTACCATTATTAAATAAACACCTTCAGACAAAAATGATAAATCTATTTGCACAACTGAAGACTCTGGATGTAACCTAAGAATATTTTGCCCCAATAAATTATTAACTGATACTTCGGAAAATATTGTTGTATGCCTCAAAGTGATTAATCCGTTTGTAGGATTGGGGAAATAACTAAAATTGGCATCATTAAAATCGTCAATGCTTAATCTAAGATTAATAGTAACGGGAAAAGGGGCGCTTAAACATCCATTAACGATATTTACGGCATAATAGGTTTCTCCATCTACCAAAAGTGTAGTTAAAAGCAGCGGATTTGTATTGTTCATTGCATCTTCTTCAGTAGCAAACCAAGTTACATCAATAGGATCTACAATAATATCTGCTAAAGTAGCACCTTGATCAAAGGTTTGATTAGAATCACCAGTAGGTGTTGGTGGCGGTGTACATCCATCCAGATTTAGTCTGCCAAAATATTGTGCCGAGCCACCACTCAATAATACACTCACTCCCGTATTGGGATCTAATTTATTTACTCCAGCACCACTAGACCATAAAATATCTCCATTGCCAAGTTTGGCAACTCCTCTTAAATTACCTAAACTCCAATAATCAATTATAGAACCGTCAGTTTCAGAAAAGCGATATAAGCCATTTTGATTACCACCGCTTATTATACTAAATACTGAAGCCAAAATTACGCCTGGTTCTTCAATTTCTATTTGTTGGACAAAACTAACTACTCCGCTTTCAACAATATTTCCTAAAAAAACACCACTGTAATCCCGTCTTTCAATATTACTAGTACCACTGTATGATATATATACTTCGCCAGCTCCATTATCTATAATATCAAACGGGGAAACTGATTGGGGAGTTGTAAGAAAAAATCCTAGATTGTTACCGCTAAAATCAAAACGAATAATAGCATCGCCTGGCGCACCGTTGTTGGTTCCTGAATTACTCACCCAAACCTCAGTTCCATTTACGATGGATAAACCACGAATATTATCCAAGCCAGTATCAATTGTAGTCAAAAGATTTCCGTCAAGATCATACCGCTCTATTTTATCAGCCAATTGGTATGCAATCCAAATTTCATTTGCTACCTGAATTAATGCTTTCGGAGTTCCAGCATCCAGCGCAATAAATGCTGGGTCAATAATGTCTCCGGTAGTAGAATCAAGCAAAAGCACTTGTCCGTCCTGTATTACAGCAATCCTTTCCTGTGCGGGCATAGACCAAGCACAGAATATTAATAATAGTAGGATAGTATTTTTGAGAAGAGTAGTTTTTTTCATAATTATTTTATTTTCATTTAGTTAATATATAAAATTTACTCTTAGGAAACAAGAAAGACATTGCTTACGGCATTAGAAATTTCAAATATTGAAGAAAATCATAAGAGAACCTTTAGTATATAAAACCATTTAAAATAAGATTTTATAAAAATATTTCGGTTTATCCCATAAAAAAAACCCCTTCACAAAAGTGAAGGGGTTCTAAAGGAAGGCGGCGACCTACTCTCCCACAGGATGCAGTACCATCGGCGCAAACGGGCTTAACTTCTCTGTTCGGAAAGGTAAGAGGTGAGCCCCGTCGCTATAACCACCTTAGTTTTAGCAATCGG
>NZ_VORT01000030.1 GCF_007997155.1 Aequorivita antarctica
TGTAGCATGGCTTTTTTTAAAAGCTCCAAATTTGGCACATTTTCAAGCCTGATCAAAAAAACAAAGCCGCTTAAAGCGGCTTATATGGGTTGGGTTTTTATAAATTATGGGGTTGTGCAACGGTTACCAATGTTGGCAACTGGCTTTATTTATCATCGTAATGAAATCTACATTGAACTATGATGCATTTTTGGTCGATACCTTTTTTTCCGGATACTCTATAAACTAGTCTGTGCTCTCCAGTAATTCTTCTAGACCAAAACCCTTTAAGTCCGTGCTTTAGAGGTTCAGGTTTTCCTGTTCCTTTAAATGGATTTTGTTTGATTTCTTTTATTAGGTCTTTTATTTTAAGAGCTATATCGGCATCGTTTTCTAACCAATAAGTGAAATCTTCCCATCCGTGTGAGGTAAAATCAATATTCATTAATGAGTTAATTCAATTTCATCTTCATTGTATTCAACTAATTTTCCATTGTCGATTTGTTCGATTGATTCCATTAGTCTATTTCTATTAGCTTTAGTAGATAATAAGTGTTCCGTTTCTTTCAATGAATTATATTCGTTAATAGACATTATGACAACTGCGTCGTCGCCTTTGCTTCTTGCTACAACTATCACTTCCATTGACGATGAAACATAATCAAATTGTTTTTTTATACTCTTCCGTAGAGTGGAAATTGTTATTGCTCTCATAATGCTTAAATTTTAGCGTACATTATTTTGTACAAGCAAATGTACAATATTTGTACCAAATGTGCAAATAAAAAGAAATGTCAGCTTGTAGCCAACGTTTAGTATAAGAGTAGTAGCGGATTAAAATGCACTTACTTTTCGGATAACAATATACTTAATTATATGCAAAAACGATTTAGGCTAACACCTAAACCGCTATTACTTTTATACATTGTTGGGCGTTCGTTGTTCTTTCGCTCACGTTTGATTAATCTAATTTTTTAATTCAATTCGATTTTTTATAGTCTGATTAAATTCCGTGTAGCTTTTCAAGAAAAAGTTCATAATGAAATTACCCATAAACAAAGTAGCAAAGCCATTCGCTTCGTCTGATTGGATGAGTTTTGTTTGAGTTTCTGAAATCTTTTCCAATTGATATTTATGGTTGTCTTTTATTCCCAAAATAAATGGGTCGCTCCAACCAAATAATTTTCCTTCTTCAAAATGGATAAGTTCGTGTTTATATATTCCGACTTTGCCTTTATTGTCCATAAAATGAACTTCTGTTTGTCCATTTTTTTTAAAATTGCCTTCAATTTTTTGCAATGATTTACTCCAAGTTGGCATTTCTTTGAAGTTGGTTAATTCACGCCAAACATTTTCGATAGGTGCGTTAATTACTATTTCTGTATAAACACTTCTTTTGAATGTTGAGTGTTTTGTGATTTTATTACTTGTCATTATTCTGATTTTTTTGATTGATTGTTTGTAAATGTTCGATGTAAAAATGTCCTCTTTTTTCAGCGAAAAAGTCTAATGAAAGTAAAACAGCACATTGAATAAAAAGCCCCAATCCAAAGCCTTTCCAAAAGCCATAATTGGATAAAGCATACATTAAAATGATGCCTAAAAAAATCATTGTAATTTCAAAATAACGATAGAAAACAAAGTTTTTCATCACTTTTTCCATTCTTGGAATTTCTTCTGTTTGAACTTTTTGTTGTTCATATTTTAAAAAGTTTTCTACTCTCAAATTATCCTTTGGACTTCTTGTAAAGATTTTAGTGCCAATAACAATTTGTACGATTGAGAAAAAGACCAACGGAATTGCTAAACCTTTCCAAAAACTGTCTTTTAAGTAGAAGAAAAAATAGACAGATAAAATAATAGCGAAAATACCAAAGCCCATAAATAATAGGCTTTCGGCTTTTTCTGCATTAAAATAAGTTTTGATTATATCCATTCTCTTAACTCTTTAAAGTCCAAGCATCAGCTTGAAGTTGTTTGATATAATCTTCAACAGGTTGCGGACAAACATTTCTGAAGTTTGGATTGTCAGAGAGAATGACATCTACAATTACATCTACCATCATTTGTGGGTCAAATTGCTGTGATAACATTTCTTCAAATCCTGCAAAAATTTGTTCTGACGTAAAGTTTGTTTTTGGGTCGTACCAATGTTTAATGCTATCCATTCCTCTATCGTTAAATCCTGTGTCAAAAGCACCTGGATTTACTGTGGCAATTTTGATATTGAATGGTTCTAATTCAGTTTTTAGCCCTTCTGCAATAGCTTCCAAAGCGTGTTTTGTTGCACAATATGCCGAAGCGTAAGGAACGGTCAATAAACCACCCATTGAAGAAGTGAAAACAATTTTTCCTGATTTTTTGGCGACCATTTTTTTAATAAAACCTTGTGCAAATTCTAATGCAGAGAATACGTTAATGTCAAACATTGAGCGAATTAAGTCAAGTGGTTGTTCTCCAATTGGACCTGCGTCCATAAGTCCTGCATTGCTAAACAAAATATCAATGTCGTATTTGTTGATTAGGAAATCACGCTCTCTTTCCTTGGTTACATCCAATTTTTCTATTATCAAATTGGTAAGGTTTTTTTCTTTTGCTTCCGCTTTAAGTTCTGTTACTTGAGGCCAAATTTCTGCTGTTGCAATAACATTATGTCCTTTTTCTGCTAAAATGAAAGCTGTTGTTTTAGCAAATCCGTGACCTGCTCCTGTAATTAAAATTGTCTTTGTCATTTTTTATTATTTTTAAATTTCAGCAAATCTATATCAATAATTTTAAACCTACAACCAAAGAGTGTGGTCTATAGTTGTAGTTTTTTAAAAATAGTTTATCTTTGTCTAAAAAAAATAGGGAAATGCTTATAAATGAATTGGCAAAACGAACCGGAATTACAGCACATACTATTCGGTTTTATGAAAAATCTGGATTGATAAAAGGTAAGCGAGATGAAAATATAAAGTCAAACAACTATTTTCATTATGATGAAGAGACGGTTGAAAAATTAGAATTAATTGTTGACGCAAAAGCCATTGGTTACACAATCAATGAAATTTCAGAATTAATAGATGCTTGGTACAGTAATAAATTCTCGAAAGTTGAAAAATTGGCTTTTTTGGATGAAAAATTGATTTCGCTTGACCAAAAAATTAAGGATTTGAAAGAAATGAAAAATCTAATTAGTCAGTATAAAAAAGATGTTTTGGATGGTAAATGTTAGATTGAGTTCGTTTTTTTTTAAATGACGCCCAACGGTTAGTATATGAAAAGAAGGCGATTTCGATACACTAAACTTTCGGTTAAGCACAAAGTTTGATATGAGCCAAAGCCTTTGAATTCACTACTTTTTCGCCTATTTTTTATATACATTGTGCCTGTTGCACAAGTTACCAATTTTCCTTAATTTCATGGTATGCAAGGAAAAAAGATCTACCAAGAAAAGCTCTTCAACGATTTCCGTTTGAGTGAGCGCGTTCCAGCGCACAATTTTTATCGA
>NZ_VORT01000031.1 GCF_007997155.1 Aequorivita antarctica
TTGCCAACAAAGCATAAACGCCATGGCTGCCAATCGTTTATTTAGAAAATTATCGCCGCCACAAAAGACAATAATATTAAAATAATTAATTTTTAACCCCACGCCACAGCGCTTATACAAAACGTTGGCAAACATTAGAAAAAAAACTAAATTGGATAAAGCAAAATCAAATAATCGGACATTAATAATCGACGGAAAACAGTTTGAATTGGAACATCGAATTAACCAAGTTAGAATTATTGAAGATTTGGCGATTGTTATTTATGATTTTGATGATAACGCACCGAAACATAGACAATTCCAAAACTGTAAAGCGTTCGATTCTAATGGCGAATTAGTTTGGACAGCCGAACATCCAACAAATATGACTTCCGACTCTTACGTAGAATTTATGAAAGAAAATAGAATCTGGAATTTTGGCTGTTTTATTTGCGAGTTGGATTTTCGAACTGGAAAATTAAAAAACGCAATATTTACGAAATAATATATTATTTAAAAGAGAAACTTAAGAAATGGAAAAAAGTATTTCAAATATTTCTTCGCCGATAGGAAATTCCATACTATTTGTGATTAGTATGGTTTTGGCTTTTTATGTATTTGAAATAGATACAATGATTGTATTCTTGATTGGAACGATAATATTATCCTTATTTTTAACTGGATTCGGATTTGCAAAAAGACTCGGACGCACTTACTTTATAGCCTCTTTTTTTCCAATATTTTGCCTTTTAACCCTTGCTTTTTTATTCTTTACTTTACCAGGATGGATAATTCTTGGATGGTTTGGTTTTGGAATTCCAGCACCATTACCGAATTAAAAAAAACGTTTGCCAACACCGTGTATAAACCATTGCTGGGTTCGTGCTCGTCTGGAAAATTCTTGGGAATTTTCCAGCGTAGTTTTGTATCTTTAATGGCTCGTGTGTGAGACACGCAACGGTCCATACACAACAACGTTGGCAACAAGTTAAAGAATGAAGAAAAATCTATTTTATTTAATAGCCATTACATTAATAGCTTGCACGGAAAAGCAAAAATCTGACTCTGATTTCGAAAAAGATTTCGGGATGTACACCGTTTTATTAAATGACATCGACTATCACGCTTTTTATATTGAAAAACAGATTGAATTTGAATTGTCTAATTTAAATACTCCTGATTCGGAACTTCAAACTGTAGATAGCATAACTAAATTATACATAGCCAATATTGACAAAATTCTAACTGAATTTCAATCAGATTTGTTAATAAATGACTCCACTATAACTGATAACCAAAAAATTCTGATGAGTAGTGATAGGGTTAGTGAATATTTTTTTAAGAATGATTCTGTTTCTAGCAAAGGAGAAAATTTCAAAAAAATGACAAATGAATATAGTTCAGAATTGCTCAAATATGTCAAATACCCAATTTATCAAAGAAGAGTTATAGGCGGATTAAAAACTGACTTTATTGAAAATAGAGATAATAGTAAAAATGAGCGTTTAAGTTATATTTTCTATAACACTCCATTGATTGGTGCTATAACTTATTTAAAACTTCTTAAAAAAAATGCCTTGGAATATGAATTTCAAATTGTGGCGAAAAAAACCAGTTGCCAACACCAGCTATAGTTCACTGCTTGGTAGTTTCTCCTTCGGAAAAACCACGCACGCGTGAATGTTAGTGTTTATTTGCTAACTTTATTGCTTAACCCAACGCAGCAAACCATAGCCCTAACGTTGTGCAACATTTAAAAAAAACCAGAACATTAAACAAAAATTAAATAAAATGAAAAAAAGCTTACTGATTTTAACATTCGGACTATTAACAACCTTGAATTATGCTCAAGAAAAAAACGACATTGGAACTGAAAAAGTTTGGCGTGTGAATTTTTTGAATCCTGCAGTTGAATTGGAAATTCCAACAGGACAATATTCGACTTTTTCTTCGGCTCTCGGAATTGGTTATGGCGGAGGATATCCTGATTTAACTTTTGGAGGAAGTGGGTTTATTTATATAATTAGTCCGTTCGCTGATTTTCAACAAAAATGGTTTTATAACTTAAATAAGAGAAATGGGAAAAACCGAAATACGGAAAATAACTCGGGAAATTTTGTTTCGTTAAGATTTATAACACGAGGAAATTCAATCGCAGAAAATGTAAACAGAACTTCTGATTTTGATTTTGCTTTTGGACCAACTTGGGGAATTCAAAGAAAATACGGAAAGAATTTTCATTTACTGTTTGACGTTGGACCTCAATATTATATTGACACAAACGGAAATGGGAATATTTGGCCAATTATGTTACAATTGAATTTAGGATTTGACCTGAAAAAGAAATAAAAAAACGTTGCACAACACAGTATATAAGCTATGGCTTGGTCAGTCCTCACTTGGAAAATCCTGCGGATTTCCCAAAGCCAGTTTTTATTTAAAGAGGTTTGTGCCGAGACACGCCACAGCTCATATACATAAACGTTGCCAGTAATTTAAAAATAACGCTATGAAAATAATAAAGTTCCTAATATTAACATTAACAATGGTCTTCTTAATTTCTTGTAACAAAGATGATGACCAAGTTAGAGAAGAGTTACCAGGAAT
>NZ_VORT01000032.1 GCF_007997155.1 Aequorivita antarctica
GCACAATGTATAAAAATAATTGCTCAATTTTGGGCTTAACCAAAGGTAGTTGCAAGTTTACTACGTCTGATTTTCCTGCGGAAAATCCTCGCACGTAAACCCGCAACTATTCTTATACGAGACCGTTAGGCAACATTTGAAAAAAAAGATTGAGAAGTATTTTAACAATAGTATTTTTTATAATCTCTGTCATATCTAATGCACAGATAGGTGAAAATATGCACTTTAATATTGATTTTGATTTGAATATTTCAACACATTATTGCTATGACAAATCGGAAAAGATAAGTACATCAGACTTTGAAATAGACTTCTTTTTAATGACCAATAAAGCTCATATTAAGGAGATTGAATTAACAAAAAATAATTCTGAACATTATAATTTAAATGGAACTTATGAATTTATTTATACAAGTCTATCTTTCCGTCCCACTTTAGTAGTTATGGTTAAACCAAAATACAATATTGTGAGTAATTGTGGGAATATAATTAAAACATATCTTATTGATTTCGAAAAAGTCGATCATATAACTAAGTCTATAGGAAAACCTGGATATACACTTTCGATTAATTTAGGCAGTATAAAACTTAGTGACAAACACTTTATTAGAATAAAGAATACAGGGGAAAAAATACTTAAAGAATATGAATATTTTCAGTCAAAACAACCAAATTTACCCTTTCGTTATTCTATAGATATGTGGTATAAACTAAATTTAGAATGCAAAAAATGATGTCATTTGATAAATATAATAGAGAAATATCGAATAAATGAATACAAGAATATTAAATTTTGCTAAAAGAGGAAAGCAAATAAAATTTTAAATTGTGTGATAAAAAAGCTGACATTTCTAATCTTAACATTGACTTTAATTTCTTGTAAAAAAGAAAGAAAATATGATAGTATTAATTTCAAAAATCTTCAGAATGACTATTCTCTCTTTGAGGTTTCTGATGAATTATCACACGACACTCTAAATTATTATGCAAAAGTATATTATAAAAAAAATGACTTCTTCCCTGGCCACGGATTACTCGTAGTTTCGAATAAAGGAGGCGATACAATATTAAAGTATTTTGGTAATAAAAGAATACTTCTAAATAGTACTATTGTTAAAGAAGATAAGAGGTATTTTATAGTTCTCGCAAATTCTAAAAATGGCAGTTATAAATTAACACAAAACGATAATTATAGTAAATTTTTCCAAATAGATACTTTAAACAAGAGTTTACGGGATGTAAAACCTTTAGATGTTGACATTTTCAATCAATTTTATTATGAAAAAACGGGCAAAAAGACGCTTAACGGGCTATATTGTAAAAGGGACTCTACTAACAGCGGATTTAGAATTTATAGTGATTTAATCTATAATGACACAATATACTCTACAACTTGCCTCTTGCAATTCATTAAAAATGATTCAATTGGGTATGAACTTTTTGCACAACCAAAAGAATTTGAAAAACAATCTATCAAACAAATGGAAATGGAAAACACGACGATTACGCGTAATATACCATTTGGTAAAATCGAAGATTATGAATTAGTTTATGATTGTACTAATTGTAGAACATCAAGTACCGATGCAATAACAATTTACGCAACAAAAGATAGTATAAGAACTGAACTGTTGCGGTATTACGATTTTGGGGGAAACTATTTACAAGAAATTTCTTTACGTTATTTTGACAATCATCCATTCATATTTATTCATTCAAGCCACACTTATGGACATACCTTAGGTAATCTATACGCACTTGATATTGATAATCTGAAAACTAATTATGTGAACAAAATAGAAACAAATTATAAAACTCCTGATAGCTTATATCCAAGAAACTATTATGGAGTTGACATAAATAAAAAAGGAGAATTTATCTTTGGCACATTGTATCGAAGTGATAATATTAATGGAGAATATTCATTAACTGGAAAGTATAATTTAATAAAAGTCAAAAGAAACATATATTTATTGGAACCATATGATGTTGAACTTTCCAAGCCTGAATAAAAAACATTGCCTAACAATGGTAACCGTTGCACAACCCCATAATTTATAAAAACCCAACCCATATAAGCCGCTTTAAGCGGCTTTGTTTTTTTGATCAGGCTTGAAAATGTGCCAAATTTGGAGCTTTTAAAAAAAGCCATGCTACA
>NZ_VORT01000033.1 GCF_007997155.1 Aequorivita antarctica
ATTCCTGGTAACTCTTCTCTAACTTGGTCATCATCTTTGTTACAAGAAATTAAGAAGACCATTGTTAATGTTAATATTAGGAACTTTATTATTTTCATAGCGTTATTTTTAAATTACTGGCAACGTTGATGTATATGAGCTGTGGCGTGTTTTGGCACGAACCTCTGTAAATATAAACTAACTTTGGGAAAACCATAGATTTTCCAAATAGGCACAGACCAAGCCATAGCTTATATACGGTGTTGTAAGCCGTTTTTTTCTACGGTTTGTTTTAGAAATTGCTTATATTTTTTTAATGTTTCGGCAATTTCCATAGTATCAATTTTATCATCTTTTTTGCCAAGCCAATTATGTTTTTTGACAATTGCTACAGTCATATATTTCCCGTGTCCAAATCGGTCAGGTCTTTGAATTTTGTCGAAACCTTCTTTTTTTGCGTTTTCTGTAATTAAGTGATAAATTTTGTTTCGTATCTGACTTCGTGTAACATTTTCAGGCATTTCTAATTCTTCAGGGTCGGTTGAGATTTTAAAACATAAATTTCCTTGTTCGATTTGTAGATAAACTGGAAACACATCCCAATAATCCCAATTTAAAACTGCGTTCCAAAATCCACCATTTTGATTATTTACATAATGCCAATTTATCAAACCGATTTCTTTTTCTAAAAATTGATAGAAACCTTGCCAATCTGCTCCATTCCACTCGCCAATAATCTTATTTGTATATTGATTATTAGAGTGCTCTAATTTTGCAAGTCTTTCTTTAAAGTCGATAAAAATATCATTTTTTATTTCTGTATATTTTTCTAAAATCTTTAAAAAATCTTGTCTTTTAAAGATTGAAAAACCTTGTTTCACTACGAAATCTAAATTCCGCATCGATTCGTTCCCAGTTTTTAGGTAAACACAAATTGGTTCTATGTAATTTTTTTCTAAACACCAATCAACTGCGATTTTTTTATAACGTGCTAATTGGTTGGAATGAAAAGAACTGAAAGTTTTATCTTCAATTATTATTAAATATTTCTCGTTTATGGTTGCCCAAACATCAATGTTTTGCCATTGTCTTCCAGCCTCAACATTTACTATTTCTTCATTAAAATTTGGGATTTGAGTTTGTATTAAACTTGAAATGAATTCTTTACCACAAGTATTTAAAAGTACGTTGGTATTTTTACATTCTTTGTCTGAATATTGAAGAAGCCAAGTTAAAAAAGCATCTTGGTTTAATTCTTTGGTTGCAATATTGAAAATATTTGGTTTCATATGATTTATAATTTTTCTACATCAAGTCTGTCGCGTTTAAATAACATTTTAATACCGGAATGAAATCGAGGTTCTATATTGTATTTCCTTGCAAACTCTTGAACGAACAATTTTTCCACTATATTATTATAAGGTGTTCCTTGAGAACCTAATCCATTCACAGCAACTTCTACATTCATACCATCAGCGTATTTAACAGCTCCAGCAGAACCACTTCCTTTAATTCTAAATCTATAAACAGCGCTATTGTTTGAAGTATTACGAACAGATTGTCTTGTCGAAGAACTTTGCCTTTGCGCTGAACCAGAAGAAACACCTGAAAACAAACCAGAAATGAATTTTTTTACTTTAACAATAATAAATCCAATAATACCTATTGCGATTAACCAACCGATTATTGAACTATCTTCTTTTTCGTTATCCGATTTACCATTTACTGAACTAATATATTTCGATGAAACAAAACCTTGAAATTCGTCTGTTTTAATTTCTGACCAATTACCTGATTTGGAAATTTCAATGACTTTTTCATTTCGTTTAACCTGACCAACAACATCATATTTCGTTCCTGCTCCACTTCTGACATTTAGAAGTTCCGTGTTTACAATAAATTCGTTTTGTGAAAAAGTAAGAAATGAAAATAATAGAAAAGCGAAAGTAAAAATGTATTTCATATGTTTCTTGGTTTGGTCAAATGGCTTACAACGTTTAGTATAAAAGAAGTAGGGCTGTAAATAAGCGATTACCATTCGGATTATGCACAAGCCAAATCTTTTGCATTTTGTTTTATCTTATTTTTCTAAAAGCCAAATCAAAAGATTTGGCGACCT
>NZ_VORT01000034.1 GCF_007997155.1 Aequorivita antarctica
TAGTTTGGTACAACCAGGCAGTTGGAGGTTCAATCGTAAACAGCCCGATCCGCAACACGGTTGGCTCTGTTACCTATTACGCACAGGCCAATGTAAACAACGGCGGCTGTAGCAGTTTGACAAGAACGCCTGTTACCCTTACCATTACGGCTGCGCCAGGCGCACCTGTAAGTGGCGGCAACCAAACAGAGTGTGCATTAGACCCAATACAAACTTTAACGGCAACTGCTACAGTGCCTGCTGGTCAATCTGTTGTTTGGTATGATCAAGCTAGTGGTGGAAATATTGTTACACCTTCTTGGAGTTCAATAGGTTCAGTAACGTATTATGCTCAGGCCAATCTAAACAACGGTGGCTGTGGTAGCTTGACCCGTACAGCTGTTACTTTAACTTTAAATAATTGTGGTATTCAACTTGAAAAAATTGCAAGTCCGAATAACCAACAAGGATGTACTCCTATTGCTCCGGGTGAATCTATAACATATACATTTAACGTATCAAATCCACTAGGAAATGCTCCTGTAAGTAATATAGAATTAAGGGATATATTGATTGATCCAACAAATAATCCGCTTCCAGGTCCTATTAGTGGAGACACTTCAAACCCAGGGGTTTTGGATGCAGGTGAGACTTGGGTTTTTACGGCATCTTATACAGTAACACAACCCGATATTACAAATGGACAAGTTCAAAATACTGCTACTGTAAATGGACTAGTTCAAACATCAGGGAATCCTTATCCAGTTTCAACTTCTGATACAGTTACAGTTAGCCTTTGTCAAAATGCTGAAATGTCGATTGTAAAATCGAGTACAAGTGCAACAGGAGATTGTATTTCTTTTGAAGTTGATGATACCATAGATTATAAGTTTGTAGTAACCAATGATGGTGATGTTGATATTACAAATGTTGTTGTAAATGATACTAAGCTTGGTGGTGTAATTGCTGGACCTTCTATTGGAGATATTAATAATGACAATATTCTTAATGTAGGAGAGGTTTGGACATATAATGCAACTTACGCTGTTACACAATTAGATATTGATTTTGGCTCAGTAGTAAATACTGCTACAGTTTCTGGAAATACCGCTTTAGGTACTAGAAATGCTACAAGTAATACTGTTACTGTAATGATTTGTGGTAATCCAAGCATCGCCCTTATCAAGGTTGGTAGCTACGACGGCACCGACCAGAACGGTAAATGCATTTCCGCTCCTGATGATGTGATTACCTATACCTTCAGCGTTAAGAACACCGGGAACGTAACGTTGACCAATGTTATAGTGACCGATGCTGGTGTTACGATGAGCGGCGCTCCTATCAGTTTGGCCCCCGGTCAGGAGGACAACACGACCTTTACTGCTAGCTACACCATTACCCAAACGGACATTGATGCAGGCATGTACTCCAACCAGGCCCTTGCCACAGGTACGCCACAGAACGGCCCCGATGTAACGGACGATTCCGATGACAACAGCTATACAGAGAATGATCCTACAATTGTAACCATTTGTAATTTCCCGTGTATCGACCTTATAAAGATTGGAAGCTACAATGGCACTGATCCAACTGGCACTTGTATTAGCGCCCCAGGCGATCTGATAACTTATACATTCAAGATTCTGAACACAGGAAATGTGACTATGACCAATGTAATAGTTACTGATCCATTAGTAGCTGTGATTGGCGGCCCCATTGCCTCTATGGCTCCGGGAGCTGAGGACACTACTACCTTTACTGCCAGCTATGCTATTACCCAAGAAGATATTGATGCCGGCCAGTTTACTAACCAGGCAAAAGTAACGGGTACTCCTCCAACGGGCCCCAATTCAACCGATATCTCCGATGATAATAGTTATGCAGAGGATGATCCTACTGTTATTGAAATATGCCAAAACCCGGTTATCGCAATTGTTAAGACAGGGGTCTTCAACGATGTTGACGGCAACCAGTGTGCCGATGCGGGAATCGATACGATTACCTATACGTTCACAGTTACCAACGCAGGCAACGTGAGCCTATCAAACATAACCGTTACCGATCCATTATTACAGG
>NZ_VORT01000035.1 GCF_007997155.1 Aequorivita antarctica
TAACAGTAACCGATGTAAATGGTAATGTTTCCACTTGTACAACGATTGTAACTGTAGAGGACAATATACCGCCAACAATTACTTGTCCTGGAGATATTACTGTAAGTAACGATCCAGGAGTTTGTGGAGCTGTAGTTAATTATACAGTTACAGCTGCAGATAATTGTAGCTCATCTGTTCCTGTCTCACAAACTTATACATATACAGGAACCATGGAAAGTTTTACTGTTCCAGCTGGTGTTACCTCTATTTCAATTGAAGCTTTTGGTGCCCAAGGAGAGTCTGGCATTGGAGGAAATGTAGGTACTGGTGGCTTTGGAGCTATGGCCAATGGAGAACTATTAGTAACTCCTGGCGATGTTTTAACAATATATGTAGGAGGAAGTGACGGTTTTAATGGAGGAGGTAACCCTGGTGTTAGCGGTCCCAATACTTCAGGTCACGGAGGTGGTGCTAGTGATATAAGAATAGGTGGAGGAACCATAAATGATAGAGTTATTATTGCCGCCGGAGGTGGCGGTGGTGCTGGTGGACCTCAGGGAAGTTGTATAGGAGGTCCAGGCGGAAACGGTGGAAATGGAGGTGACATTGTATTAGGAGGTTCTGGTACTACAGGAAGTGGCTGCGGTACAGGAGGAACTGGAGGAATAGGTGCTACCGATATGATGGGTGGAACTGGAGGTGTAGGAAATTCTAATTGTAGTGATACTGGAGGTTCAGGAACTGACGGTGTTTTAGCAATTGGTGGTAATGGTGGAGACGGTAAAATAGGATGTAGTGGATTTACAGGTTCTGGCGGTGCTGGTGGCGGTGGCGGCTATTACGCTGGCGCTGGCGGCGGCGGCGGTGCTGGAGGTGGCGGTGGCGCATGGTCAGGCGGCGGTGGATCTGGAGGTACTTCATATATTGGAGGAGTAAATAGTGGAACAGCAGCAGCTGGTATTAGATCAGGCAATGGTGAGATTACCATTACTTGGAATACGACTATCGCTACTACCCAAACTGCTGGTTTACCAAGTGGAAGCACCTTCCCAGTTGGAACTACAACCAATACCTTTGTTGTAACCGATGCATCAGGAAACACTGCGACCTGTAGTTTTGATGTAACGGTTAACGATACCGAAGTTCCCGAGATCACTTGTCCTGGAAACATTACACAAGACAACGATGCGGGCATCTGTGGTGCGGTAATAACGTATACTGCTCCTGTTGGCACAGATAATTGCCCAGGATCAACTACTGCCCAAACAGCTGGTCTTGCAAGCGGAAGCACTTTCCCGGTAGGAACAACAACCAACACATTTGTGACAACCGATGCATCAGGAAATACAGCAAGCTGTAGTTTTGATGTAATAATAAACGATAACGAGGCCCCAGTGGCCAACTGTGCCGCTCCCTTCACCATCCAACTGGATATAAACGGAATGGCAAGCATCACGGTTGCAGATATTGAAAACGGAAGTACCGACAACTGTGGAGTTGCGACTACTACAATCGATATATCAGACTTCACCTGTGCGGACGTAGGTCCGAACACGGTAACCCTAACGGTAACCGATGTAAATGGCAACAGTTCAACCTGTACTACTGTAGTAACGGTTGAGGATAATGTTGCTCCAGTGGCCAACTGCGCCGCCCCATTCACCATCCAATTGGATGCCAACGGAGAGGCGAGCATCACGGTAGCCGATATCGAGAACGGAAGCACCGATGCCTGTGGTATCGCGAGTACTTCGATAGATGTAACAGACTTTACCT
>NZ_VORT01000036.1 GCF_007997155.1 Aequorivita antarctica
CAAGGTTAACCACATTGTCCGCTGGGTTAGGGTATAACGCCAAACCTTTGTCCAATGAGTTCTCATCCACTCCAATAATTGTTGTAACCGTAAGTTCAAAATTACAGGTTGAAGTATTTCCATACTCATCAGTGGCAGTCATTGTGATGGTGTAAGTTCCATCAGACAATGGAGTGCCTGGAGCAGGAACTTGCGTTGTCGTTGTTACAGGATCTGTACAGTTGTCAATTGCAGTGGCTTCGCCAGTTGCAATATAGTCAGGCAAGATGTAGAACAGGTTACCAGCTCCCGGATCAACAGTTTGATCTGCTGGGCAGGTAAGTACTGGAGCAAGTCTATCTACTACGCTTACCTCAGCTACACAAGAGGCAATATTGCCGCTAGTATCACTAACAAATACGGTAATCATTATTGTAGTTCCAATATCTGAACAATTAACAGTTGGAACATCTACTGCGATGGTACTAATTCCACAAGCTTCATCTATATTAGAGAGTAGGCTATATGGATCTACATTGGTAGTGCCATCAGGACCAAGTTCAATTTCTACAACGTTACTTGTTGGAAGGGTTTCATATGTCAATGCGAAGTTATCCACACCGGCACCCCAAGCCCAGCCACCTTCGTCATCGTAGGCAAAGCGTACTTGGAAGTCAGCGTTCAAATATGCAAGCATATCCAAACTTCCTGAATTGGTAGGAGCGGTATCCACATCAACAAACAATATTTGTTGCCAAGCGGCACCGTCATAAACCTCAACAGTAAGTGTTCCGTCACCGGCAAATTCCTGCATTGAATAATCAAAGGAAAGGGTAGCAGAATTAGCTCCACTTATATCATAAACTGGAGAAATAAGAGTAGCGCTGTTCACTTCTCCGTTACCAGCAGCATCATCATCAAAGATTGCTGCGTTTGTAGCGAAAGCTGGGCCACCTGGCATAACGCCAGATCCAAAAGTCCAATCCTGTGAACCTGTAGTAATGTCTGTTGACCATCCAGCAGGAACGGAAGCACCTTCAAAGTCTTCTGTTTCTGATGTTACAGTACCAGAAGGACCACAAGTAATAACAGGAGATATGTTATCAATAACATTTACAACTGCCATACAGGTAGAAACGTTTCCACTGTCATCTGTAACAGTTACCTCAACAATGTTTTCGCCAAGATCTGCACAAGTGAATTCAAGGCCAGAACTAGCAACAGTTTCATAATGAACAGTACCGTTCCATACACGAGGAGTAAATACTGATCCAGTAAACAATCCAGCTACAGCAGTTCCTAGAGACATGGAAAGATCAGCATTAGAGA
>NZ_VORT01000037.1 GCF_007997155.1 Aequorivita antarctica
TAGCATTTTTCTTTCCACGACCTCCTCCATAATCCTCTACTAATTCTCTTAATTCTTTTTTATAGAACATGATTGTCTTTTTTTATAAAACAACTCTCTATACGTGGTCAGTTAAATTTTTGCCAACGTTTAGTATAACCGCAGTTACGGGATTAAATTTAATGTTTTTAGGTTTAGCACCGACGGTAGCAATTACGCGTGGATTCGGACGCAGTCGAATCCGCCGTAATTGCGGTTATACATTGTTATGCCACGTATTTTCAGTCACAAGACCGAAATCCTGTATAAAACCCGGCCTCATTTTCAAAGAAATTGTCATAATAGCAATTCTTATTTCCGTTTTCTAAAAGATAAAGCGGTCTCAAAATAACCCCATTTAGATCAATGTAAAAAAGATCATTTATTTTTGAGAATGTTTTCGATTGCTCGCTCCATTTTTTGTAGGGCTTGTTTAAATAAGTATTAATAAAATTGTAATCGTAATATTGATAAATATGGATTATTTCGTGAGTGAAAACATTATAGTTACCTAATAAATCCCGCTCAATTAATACGATATTACCATAAGTTGTTCCAGAATTCCCTGTGTTGTTGTTTGAAAATATTATTTCACCAGTTTGGAGCGTTCTTTTAAATTCAAATTTATTGCTTATAGCGGTGGAAACAGCCAAATATAATGAAATGGGCATTATTTTATATTTGACTTGAAATTTATCTTTCGTGTAAAATTCCAACCTATTAAAACCAATATTTAAATGCCATTTTTCCCAAAAATCCCGATTCGACGAAGCGTTCTCAACTATTGAAGTGCCTGCCGAGTTGACTATTTTTCCATACCAGCTATATTCCCATTTTTGCTTATTGTTAATGTTCGCAATCAAATTTTTACTTTCGTAAATCAAATATCCACCTAAAGCACCTTGTCCCATTCCTTTCAATAGTACTTTCCCCCACCGTTCATTTGGCTTTTTGTTAATCAATGCGCCAACTCCACTAAAAACTGAGCCTAATCCAATGTTATAAAGAGCCATTTCCGTTTTTGAATTCTGTCCATAAAATTCACTAAAAAAGAAAAAGATTAATAGAAAAGACAGAATCTTAATTTTCATCAAAGTTTTTTTTAATATGTGGCATAACGTTTAGTATAAAAGAAGTAGGGCTGTAAATAAGCGATTACCATTCGGATTATGCACAAGCCAAATCTTTTGCATTTTGTTTTATCTTATTTTTCTAAAAGCCAAATCAAAAGATTTGGCGACCT
>NZ_VORT01000038.1 GCF_007997155.1 Aequorivita antarctica
TGTAGCATGGCTTTTTTTAAAAGCTCCAAATTTGGCACATTTTCAAGCCTGATCAAAAAAACAAAGCCGCTTAAAGCGGCTTATATGGGTTGGGTTTTTATAAATTATGGGGTTGTGCAACGGTTACCGGTGTTCTACGCAGTTTTTATTCAGTATTTTATTTTTTCCAAGTTCATAATTTTGTCATATTCATATAGAATTCGGTCAGATTCAGAAAATGGAATTTGGTATAAATCACAAACGTTTCTCAAATCTGATAAATAATCTAAATACTGAATTATATTGTTGTTTAAATTCGTTTTTAGTTTGAGTTCAGTTCCGTAAATCAATCTATAAACTCTTTGGTCGATAATTTGATAGATTTTCGGATTTCTAAATCTCAAAATAGTTGAAGCCATTGGCAAGCGAATTCCTTTCGTTTCGAGTAAATACATTAGGATTTCTCCAGTAAGAGCAGAATCGATAAATTTTGATTTTCGGTCGATTTTATTTATTAAATTCAGCGTTTCGTTATTCAATTCAGCGTAACGATTGGTTTTCCACAAAACAATTTCGTTTATCAACTCCTGATTAAAGTCGGTTTTTACATTATCTAACTTTTCGGTCAATAAAGGTTGAAATTTATATTCCAAATTCAGAAGTTCGTCTGTTGATGGATTATGTTCTTGTATTTTTTTCATTTCTATTTTTAATAAAAAACACGATTAGTTGTTTCTAACCGTGTTTTTATTAATTCTTACTTTTTAGAACCTCCTTTTGAACCAGAAGATGAACCTTTTGAACTTCCGCCAGATTTGCTTGGTGCATTACTTCTTCCTCCTCCTGAAGGTTTTCCTGTTGTACTTGGTGCGTTTTTCATTCCACTTGATTTTGCCATAATTCTCTATTTTTAAATTAATTAATGATTTTGTTGTTCAGCACGATGTTCGTTCAAATTGCGTAGAACGTTGTTGTGTATGGACCGTTGCGTGTGAAAGCACGAACCATTAAAGATACAAAACTGCGCTGGAAAATTCCCAAGAATTTTCCAGATGAGCACAGACCCAGCAATGGTTTATACACGGTGTGCCTGTTGCACAAGTTACCAATTTTCCTTAATTTCATGGTATGCAAGGAAAAAAGATCTACCAAGAAAAGCTCTTCAACGATTTCCGTTTGAGTGAGCGCGTTCCAGCGCACAATTTTTATCGA
>NZ_VORT01000003.1 GCF_007997155.1 Aequorivita antarctica
TTCATTAAATAAAATGAAACCAACAGAATTTGAAACTTATGTTGATAGCTTAACCAATAAGCATAAACCAAAATATAAGATAAACTATTAACCAGAAAAAAGGCAACCTTAATCAGGCAAGCTCAAACCAGAAACCTGAAACCTGAAACCTAAAAACAATGAGCAAAGTAGCAATAATAATGGGAAGCACCAGCGACCTGCCAGTAATGCAGGACGCAGTAGATATTCTAAAAGAATTCAATATTGAAGTGGAAGTGGATATCGTTTCCGCCCACCGCACTCCCGACAAACTTTTTGATTACGGTAAGAACGCACATACCCGTGGCATTTCGGTAATAATAGCAGGAGCAGGCGGCGCGGCACACCTTCCCGGGATGATTGCTTCGTTGTCGCCATTGCCAGTTATTGGCGTTCCGGTAAAATCCAGTAACTCCATTGACGGCTGGGATAGCATTCTTTCCATCCTCCAAATGCCTGGCGGCGTTCCCGTTGCCACGGTTGCATTAAATGGTGCGAAAAACGCTGGTATTTTGGCTGCACAAATTATAGGCTCTTCCGACAAAAGTGTTTTAGATAGGATTATTGCTTATAAGGAAAGTCTTAAAACAAAAGTTGAAGAAGGTGCCAAAAAGATGAAAGGAAACAATTAGTGAAACACAGTATCTATTCCATAATTGTGTCTTTTATTGGCATATCCTTTATTCTTTATATGAACTATTACTTCGCCCAAGAAGTAAGCTTGCTTCAAACCAATCAACAGTTTAACGAGCCACAATTGATAATAACACCGAAGGTCCACAAAATGGCTGCCCTTATTATCGGTTTAATTGGAGTATTCTTCGGAATAAAAGGATTCAAATCTTTCAAAAAACTCAGCCTAATTGGCATAGTCCTGTCATTACTTCTTATCGCTATCAGCTTTTTTCCCCTTTGGCATTATTTTCGACCGTAAGCACATTACAAACAGAAACTACATTTATGAACAATCCTCTTTTACAAGATTATAACACCGCTCCCTTTTCCAAAATAGAAAATGCACATTTCCTACCCGCAATCAGCAAACTGATTGAGGAAACAAAAGCGGAAATAGATGCAATTACTTCCAACACTGAAGCAGCTACTTTTAAAAATACAGTAGAAGCTATTGAAAATACTGGCGAAAAGCTTGATAGAGCAACCAGCATCTTCTTCAACCTCAATAGTGCCGAAACCAATGACGAAATCCAAAAAATAGCACAGGAAATATCGCCAATGCTCACTGAATTCAGTAACGACATGTTGCTGAACGAAGGCTTGTTTGAAAGGGTGAAAACAGTTTACAGCCAAAAAGACTCTTTAAAAAATCTTACAGAAGAACAGCAAATGCTGCTCGAAAAAAAATATAAAGCCTTTTCAAGAAATGGCGCCAATCTTTCTGAAGAAAAGAAAACAGAACTGCGAAAGATAGATACAGAGCTTTCAAAGCTTAGCCTCACTTTTGGAGAAAATATTTTGGCGGAAACTAACAAGTTCGAACTGCATATTACCGACGAAAAAGATCTTTCCGGCTTACCTGAAGGCGTAATTGAAGCTGCTGCACAAACTGCAGTGGAAAAAGATAAAACTGGTTGGATTTTCACTTTGGATTATCCAAGCTACGTACCGTTTTTAACCTATGCCGACAATCGCGAACTCCGCAAAAAAATGGCAATTGCCTTTGGCGCAAAAGGTTTTCATAATGACGCATTGGACAACCAGCAAAACGTTATTCAAATTGCAGGCCTTCGCTATAAACGAGCAAATTTGTTGGGTTATAAAAGCCACGCACACTTTGTGTTGGAAGAACGTATGGCGGAAACGCCAGAAAAGGTAAAATCATTTTTAAATGAATTGCTAGAAAAAGCAAAACCTGCCGCCCAAAAAGAGTTTAATGAATTAACCGCTTTTGCGAAAGAACTGGATGGAGTTGATCACTTAGAGAAATGGGACGGCGCTTATTATTCTGAAAAACTAAAACAAAAGCTTTTCAATCTGGATGACGAAAAGCTGAAGCCATATTTCGAATTAAAAAACGTTATAAATGGCGTTTTCAAAGTTGCGGAAAAACTATACGGACTTCATTTTGAAGAAGTGCAGGACATCGATAAATATCACACCGATGTAAAAACATACGAAGTAAAAGATGACGAAGGCGAGTTGGTCGCAATTTTTTATGCAGACTTCCACCCTCGCGCAGGAAAACGCAATGGTGCCTGGATGACATCCTATAAACCACAACAAATGAAAGACGGTAAAAATGATCGTCCACATATTTCCATTGTTTGTAATTTTACGAAGCCAACTGCTAGTAAGCCTTCACTTTTAACTTTTAATGAAGTAACTACTTTGTTCCACGAGTTTGGCCATGCCTTGCATGGCATGTTGGCAAACACCCACTACCCTAGTCTTTCCGGAACCAGCGTTTATTGGGATTTCGTGGAATTACCAAGTCAGATTTTAGAGAATTGGTGTTATGAAAAAGAAACATTGGAGCTCTTCGCGACACATTACAAAACGGGTGAAGTAATTCCGATGGAATACGTTGAAAAGATAAAAGATTCTGCTACCTTCCATGAAGGGATGGCAACACTGCGTCAATTAAGCTTTGGAATGTTGGACATGGCTTGGCACGGCCAAGATCCTTCAGGAATCAAGGATGTAAAAGCTTTTGAGGTTGCAGCTTTTGAGGATACGCAGCTTTATCCAGATGTGAAAGAGAATTGCATGAGCACTTCGTTTTCACATATTTTTCAAGGTGGTTATTCGGCAGGATATTACAGCTATAAATGGGCTGAGGTTTTGGATGCGGATGCTTTCGCCTTGTTTAAACAAGAAGGCATCTTCAATAAAAAAGTGGCTGATAGGTTTAAAGGCTTTGTGCTTTCACAAGGTGGGACTATGGACCCAATGGAACTTTACATAAAATTCCGCGGACAAGAGCCAGACCCAGAGGCACTTTTGAAAAGAGCTGGACTACTTTAATAGCAAATAGAAATAGCCAGAAGAGTATAAGTTTTAGTTGCGACTGTTTAACTATTTTTGATTATAAAATATTCCAAACTAAATGGTTGGCATTTTCGTATATGTTTATAGAAACTTCCCTATTTTTGAAATTGGCTAAAAATTATTCATTTGGAACTACTTAATCCCGACAAATGGGTTGACAATTATGCAGATTACCTCTACAATTACACTATTGTGAGGGTAAACGACCATATAGTTGCACAAGATCTAATTTCGGAAACTTTCTTAGCAGGACTTAAATCGAAAAAAAACTTTAAGGGAGAAGCTTCAGAACGCACTTGGCTTATTTCAATCCTGAAGCGAAAAATTATTGATCACTACAGAAAGATAAATTCCAATAAAGGAAAGGCCGAGGTACATATTACGTATCGGGACGAGGATTCCGAAGGCGATTGGTTAGAAGAAAACGCCGCCGACCCTTTTGACAAAACCGCCGAGGACAAAATGGAAAACGAGGAATTGGGACTCGCAATTTTGCAATGTTTGGATAAACTTCCTGAAAAACAAGCGACCATTTTTAAAATGAAAACCATTGAAAATTATGATACCGAAGCAATTTGTAAAGAATTTAATATTACGCCGTCTAACCTTTGGGTAATAATCCATAGGGCTCGAAAAACCTTGGCAGAGTGCCTTGAGGAGAATTGGTTTAATTAAAGAATATGAAGTTTTTTTTGAAGTGTAATGAAGCCGCTCACGTATGTGACAAAAGCCAATATAATGAGGCCAGCTTTTTCGAAAAATTTAAATTGAAAATGCACATCCTTATGTGTGTATTGTGCCGTAGGCATGTAAAGCGAAACATCAAGCTTACCAAAACCATAAAATCTGCGAATATCAAAACCCTCCATCCTGATGAGAAACAGTTGTTGAAAACACGTCTTCAGCATGAAGCAAACAACGCGCAAGAATCTTAAAGTTGTTCAAAAAGCAAAAAAAGCAAAAACCAGATTATAGGTAGTCCTTCCACCCAAAAAGAAGAAAAAAAACGCGTTTGATGGGTTTTGGAGATAACCAGCATCCAACCCAAAATCACACAAAAAACCAATAGACTTATTATATAGGCCACCTGAGATTGGTGCTTAAAAAATTCAAAAACCAAGCAGAGACATAAAACAGCTAAGCCCAATAATTTTGTGTTCCGAACGCCAAACTGTTGTGGCAAAGTTTTAAGGTTGAGCGAATCATAAGGCACATCGCGAATTTCAAAAGGAAGAATAAGCGCCACAACTATCATAATCCGTTGAAAAAAACTTAGCAGCACATCTGCAGAAATAGAGCTTTCAGTTGCGACCATAGGCAAAATAACAGTAACGCCAGCCCACACAAAAGCCACTACAAATATCTTTAAGCTCGAAAAATTTCGCAAGTTTTTATGCCTTACAAAAGGTACTGCATAAAAAAAAGTCGCTAGAGCAAATCCTGCAGTTACCAAAAGTGTACTGATGGAAAGTTTGAACGCTATAAAAGCAAGAAAAACAAAACATATTCCTGAAAAAACCTGAATGGTTTTTAGTGAATATGTCAAACTTCGGTGGTGTAGGCCAGCTACTTTGGCGTATTTCACAAAATTATAGCCCGTTAAAGCCCCAAGAAAAACAAAGGCCCAAAGCTCCTTTGAGAGCACTAAATTATATTCTAAAACTGAAATCGCCAAAAGCGCTACAACAGCCAAAGCAACGTGAATGCTACTGTTGATATAAAACGCAAAAACACGTTTAAAAATCTTCATAATATCAAAAATAGCCAAAGTGTTAGTAACCCATAAATTTAGTTGAAAAATTTAATTATTCAGCCACTTAAAAGCAGACTATTTTAGGTTAAATATTGTAATTTTGCCACCTAAATTTCAAACGCAAATTTAATGAATACAGATTCTTTTGCTTTAAGGCATATCGGTCCTCGGGAAAACGACCTTCCCGAAATGCTTAAAACCATTGGTGTAAGCTCTCTTGACCAACTTATTTACGAAACCGTTCCAGACGATATTCTGCTGAAAAAAGCACTAGATCTTGATATAGCGATGAGCGAACAGGAATACCTGGAGCACATTACGGAACTTTCTTCCAAAAACAAACTTTTTAAAACATATATAGGCTTGGGCTATAACCAGTCTAACACCCCTCCCGTAATTCAAAGAAATATTTTGGAAAACCCGGGATGGTATACGGCTTATACTCCATATCAAGCAGAGATTGCCCAAGGAAGGCTTGAAGCTTTGCTGAACTTTCAAACTATGATTGCCGATTTAACTGGAATGGAACTTGCAAACGCTTCCCTTTTGGATGAATCTACCGCTGCGGCAGAAGCAATGGCACTGCTTTATAACGTTCGTGAAAAAGATAAAAAGAAAAGCAATGCTTCCAAGTTTTTTGTTTCGGAAGAAGTGCTACCACAAACACTTTCAGTTCTTGAAACACGTTCCATTCCCTTGGGAATAGAATTGGTGGTGGGCAAACACGAAGATTTCGACTTTTCTGAAGGATTTTTTGGAGCAATTGTTCAATATCCAAGTAGAACAGGAAAGGTTCACAACTATAAAAACTTCATCCAAAAAGCGAACGAAAACCAAATAAAGGTTGCCGTTGCTGCTGATATTTTGAGCCTTGTGATGCTAGAAGCTCCCGGAAAATTTGGGGTTGATGTGGTTGTGGGAACAACGCAGCGTTTCGGAATTCCATTGGGTTACGGTGGACCGCACGCAGCTTTCTTTGCAACAAAAGACGAATACAAACGAAGCATTCCAGGAAGAATTATTGGCGTTACAAAAGACACCGATGGCAACCGTGCCTTGCGAATGGCACTTCAAACAAGAGAGCAACACATTAAGCGAGATAAAGCAACCTCAAATATATGTACTGCCCAGGTTTTACTGGCTGTTATGGCGGGAATGTATGCCGTTTATCACGGCCCAGAAGGCTTGAAATATATTGCTAAAAAAGTTCATAACGGAGCGGCAACACTTGCAAATGCTTTAGAAAAATTGGGTTTTGAGCAAATAAACGATACTTATTTTGACACTATTGCCATCAAGACCGATGCTACCAAAATCAAGTTTTTGGCTGAAGCGAAAGAAGTGAATTTCTACTATCCTAACGACGAAACGGTTTCAATATCCATCAATGAAACTACCACGGTAAAGGATTTGAACAAAATAGTTGCAATCTTTTCCGAAGCCAATAAAAAGGACTTTCAAAAAATTACCGAACTTGAAACTGGCACTAAAATTCCACAAGAAATTGCACGTAAAACCGAGTTTTTGCAACAGGAGGTTTTCAACAAATATCACAGCGAAACCGATTTGATGCGTTACATCAAAAAACTGGAGCGCAAAGACCTTTCGTTGAACCACTCTATGATTTCTTTGGGCTCGTGCACAATGAAACTTAATGCAGCGGCTGAAATGCTTCCGTTGAGCGACCCAATGTGGGGAAATATGCACCCATTTGTTCCTGTAGATCAAGCTGAGGGCTACCAAACCATTTTGAGAAAACTTGAAAAGCAGCTCACCGAAATTACAGGCTTTGCTGGAACTTCCCTTCAACCAAATAGTGGCGCACAGGGCGAATATGCAGGTTTGATGGTTATTCGTGCTTATCACGAATCGGAAGGTGAAGGTCATAGAAACATCTGCTTAATTCCTGCTTCAGCCCACGGAACAAACCCTGCAAGTGCTGTAATGGCTGGAATGCAAGTGGTGGTAACCAAGTCTACTGACGAAGGAAATATTGACGTGGAAGATCTTCGCGCACAAGCCATAAAACACAAAGACAATCTTTCCTGCTTGATGGTTACTTATCCATCAACACACGGTGTTTACGAATCTGCCATTCGCGAAATAACTAGTATTATTCACGAAAACGGCGGACAGGTTTATATGGATGGCGCAAATATGAACGCGCAGGTTGGCTTAACCAACCCAGGTGCCATTGGCGCAGACGTTTGCCATTTGAACCTTCACAAAACTTTCGCCATTCCGCACGGAGGTGGTGGGCCAGGCGTTGGACCTATTTGTGTTGCCAAGCAATTGGTTCCGTTTTTACCTTCAAATCCTATTATTGCCACTGGTGGTGAAAATGGTATTTCGGCAATTTCCGGAGCACCTTATGGCAGTTCTTTGGTTTGCTTAATTAGCTATGCCTACATCTGTATGCTTGGGGTAAATGGTTTGAAAAAAGCTACCCAATATGCCATTTTGAACGCCAACTATATTAAAGAACGACTTAACGGCCATTACGAAGTGCTTTATGCAGGCGAACGCGGCCGCGCAGCCCACGAAATGATTGTGGATTGCCGCCCGTTTAAAGCAAAGGGAATTGAAGTAACAGATATCGCAAAACGATTGATGGATTACGGTTTCCACGCACCAACAGTTTCCTTTCCAATTGCAGGAACTTTGATGATTGAGCCTACAGAAAGCGAAAGCAAGATAGCTTTGGATCAATTCTGCGATGCAATGATTTCTATCAGAAAAGAAATTGAAGCAGCGGATAAAGACAATCCAAACAACGTATTGAAAAATTCGCCACATACCTTGGGAATGCTTACCGCCGATAATTGGGATTTCCCATATAGCAGGCAGGAAGCGGCTTTCCCAATGGAATACATTTCAGACAATAAATTCTGGCCTACAATTAGAAGAGTAGATGACGCTTTCGGGGACAGAAACTTGATTTGTACGTGTAATCCAATTGAAGCTTATATGGAAGCCTAAATAAGTATGCAATATTCAGTGTTTAGTAATCAGTGGAAACGAATAAGATTACTACATACTGATAACTGAACACTGATTACTGTTTTTTTTGTATTTTTAACAAAACATTTCAATATATGAATGTCAAGATAACCGGCATAGGTAGTTACATTCCAAGCGAGATTGCGAAGAATGAACATTTCGGTGACCATCATTTCTACAATGAGGACGGCACCCGTTTTGGCCAAGAAAATGAAACCATCATTGAAAAGTTCAAAGCTATTACCGGTATTCACGAAAGACGTTATATCCCGAAAACACTATCAACTTCAGACATTGCGTCTTTTGCGGGTGAAAACGCTATCAAAAATGCGGGAATAGATAAAGAAACGCTCGATTATATTATTGTCGCCCATAATTACGGCGATGTAAAACACGGCTCCGTGCAGAGCGATACCGTGCCCAGTATTGCAACCCGAGTGAAGCACAATCTTAAAATTCAAAATCCAACTTGTGTTGGGTATGATGTACTTTTCGGCTGTCCAGGTTGGATAGAGGGAATGATTCAGGCGTATGCGTTCATAAAAGCGGGTATTGCCAAAAAATGTTTGGTAATAGGCGCCGAAGCCCTTTCTCGCGTGGTTGATCCACACGACCGTGATTCTATGATCTACAGTGACGGTGCGGGTGCTGCAGTCGTTGAAGTTACAGACCAAGCTGGAGGAATACTGACACATTTCAGTGCAACCTATGCTTTTGAAGAAGCGCATTTCATCTTTTTTGGTGAAAGCAACAATCTAGAGAAAAAAGACAATCGCCGTTACATAAAAATGTATGGCAGAAAGATTTATGAATTTGCACTAAACCATGTTCCAGATGCAATGAAAACCTGCTTGGACAAAAGCGGCATTGGTATTGACGAAGTGAAAAAAATCTTTATCCACCAAGCCAATGAAAAAATGGACGAGGCTATTGTAAACCGTTTTTACAAACTTTACGGCAAGTCAGCTCCTGAAAATATTATGCCAATGAGCATTGACAAACTGGGAAATAGCAGTGTGGCTACAGTACCAACCCTTTATGATCTAGTATTGAACGGCGAGTTAAAAGGCCATTCCATCCAAAAAGGTGATGTGGTTATTTTTGCCAGTGTTGGCGCAGGGATGAACATTAATGCTATTGTTTATAAAGTGTAAATAATTCAGATTTATAAATTCTGAATTCTGAATTAATAAAATGTACGAAGGCAAATTTCCGAAGAAAAGATACAAACACACCCTCCGTTTTCTTAACGAAGTTATTTCCAAGGAAGAAAAAATACTTGATTTGGGCGTTCCCAATCCATTTTCCGAAATTCTCACGACCGAAGGCTTCAATGTTACAAATACCAAAGGCGAAGATCTTGACCTCCACACAGATATCGTGAAAACACAAGAATTCGGTGTGGTTACCGCTTTTGAAATCTTTGAACATTTAGTTTCGCCCTTCAATGTTTTAAATGACATCCAAGCTAAAAAATTAGTAGCTTCCATCCCCTTAAAACTTTGGTTTGCATCGGCTTATAGAAGTAAAACTGATAAATGGGACCGCCACTATCACGAGTTTGAGGATTGGCAATTTGACTGGCTTTTGGAAAAGGCTGGCTGGCGCATTGTGAAAAGTGAAAAATTCACTAATCCAGTGAATAAAATAGGGATACGACCTATTCTTCGAAGAATTACTCACAGATATTATTTGGTTTATGCGGAAAAATTATAACTATTGTTTTATTAGTTTAAAAGCTCTTAAATTTCCATTTTCCAAAGAAATTTTTACCACATACCCCCCAACTGGTAAATAAGAAACATTGAAAATATTTAGATCCAAATTATCATAGTTGACAACCAATCGTCCATTTATATCAAAAATTTGAATTTTAGAAATACCTTCTGTAATATTAAGACTAAAGGAGTTTTTAGAAGGGTTGGGATAAAGAAAAAAACTATTTGACCCATTATCAATTTCTTCTATAGATAGAATAGTGCCAAGTTGCAAAACCCACACACTTCCTTTTTCAAACCCTCCTTCATTATCAGAAAACGCACCAATGGCAATACAATTATTTTCTGTTAATCTTCCAATATTACTCACACTAAAACCAAATGAATCTCCTTCATCTATATCTCCTTCAAAATACTGAAGTCCTTCCGTGTATTTAATATAACTATTTACTGTACCGTCCACATTCAAATTAAGAATATAAAATGCACCAAAATTCAAAGCCCCATCCTCTTGATATCCTCTAGCGCCAACTGCTATTTCAATCAGTTCATCACCATTTAAATCTCCCATCAAGTCAATTGACTTTCCGAAAAACATTTCGTCATTGAATTCAGCATCAAAATTTCCAGTAATATCGCTAATTTTTTGCAGGTTGTTGACAGTGCCGTCTGTATTCATAAATAGGATATAGACTGCTCCTCTATTCAAACCTCCGTCATCATCACGATAAGCTCCAACAGCCAGATCAATTATGCCATCACCATTAATGTCTCCAATATTCGCAACCGAACCTCCAAAATAATCACCCGCTTCCAACACACCATTTAAACCTCCTTGTGTATCACTTATTTTTTGGTAATTTTTTACTGTAAAATCGACATTAAGAAATAGGATATAAACTGCACCTCTATCCGACCCTCCATCTGGATCTCTTCTGGCCGAAACCGCGATATCTTGAAATCCGTCGCCATCTAAATCCCCAATAGATTCAATATCTGTTCCGAATACATCTTCATCATCCAGCGGAGCATTAAACCCACCTTCTGTATCGCTTATTTTAACATAAGAATTAACCGTTCCATCGGGATTTAAAGATAAAATCCAAGCTGCTCCATGCCAATAGCCACCATCTCCGTCATATTCTGCCCCTACTCCAAGTTCAATTAAGCCATCATTATTCATGTCACCTAAGTAAGATAGTGATGTACCAAAAATATCCCATTCATCCAATTGACCTTCAAAACCACCTTCTGTATCACTAATTTTTTGATAACTAGCTACATAACCTTCTAAATTCAAAAAAAGAATATAAACGGCTCCGTGATTAAATCCTCCATCATCATCTTTAATTGCAGATACTGCTATATCATTAATTCCATCACCATTTAAATCACCGATTCCTTCGACAGAAAACCCGAACCAATCCTCATTTTCCAAACCATCTCCAAAACCCCCAACCTCATATCCAATTTTTTCATAAAGAGTAACATCATAATTCTGTCCGTTAATACTGTTTAAGAAAATCAATGCCATCAGTACTAATGTTTTTTTCATAATGTAGATTTTTAAAATTCCTAAATATTCCTAAATATATTAATATTTTTACACAATGAAGATAATAATTATTATACCTGCCCATAACGAAGAATCTCTTATCGGCAATATGCTTCAATCCATAGTCGACCAAACTGTACTTCCCACAAAAGTGCTTGTAGTAAATGATGCCTCCACCGATAGCACTCCAAAAATTATCCAACAATTCTCAGAAAAATATCTTTTTATTGAAAGCATTTTTCACGATTCCGAAGCACTTCATGCACCCGGAAGTAAAGTTGTCAACGCTTTTTACAAAGGTTTTGAAACCCTTGAAAACAATTTTGACCTCATCGGAAAATTTGATGCGGACCTTATTTTACCTTCAGATTATTTCGAAAAAGTTATTGCTCTATTCACTTCCGATGAAAAAATTGGAATCGCTGGTGGCAACCTTTATATTGAAAGAGAAAACGGTTGGGATTTTGAAGCCATTTCGGAAAAAACAAAAGTCCGCGGCCCTATAAAATTATACCGCATGGCTTGTTTTGAAGAAATAGGAGGCCTCAAAAAATCCATCGGTTGGGACACAGTGGACGAGCTCCTTGCCCAATACCATGGCTGGAAGATTAAGACCGACACTTCATTGCATGTAAAACACTTAAAACCCACTGGGACGGTTTATTCCACTAATTCAAAACACAAACAGGGCGAAGCATTTTACAAAATGCGATATGGGTTTTGGCTCACGCTAATAGCCTCTGCAAAACTGGCTTCCAAAAAAAATAACTTTCAGTTTTTTATGGATTCAATGAAAGGTTATTCCAAAGGGAAAAGGGCAAAACTGGAATTTATAGTTTCGGAAAAAGAAGGGGGATTTATAAGGAATCTGCGTTGGAAAAATATACTTAAGAAAATTGGGATTCGTTGATTTGGGATTTGAGATTTGGAAATTGGAAATTGGAAATTGGAAATTGGAAATTGGAAATTTAAGATATAACAACATCTCCTTAACACTTCAAAACCTTTATATTCTCTATTTTTGCTGACAAAATTTTTACATAAAATGAAAATTCGATTTCTCATCCTACTACTTTCATTTACAATAATAGCAACTTCGTGTGTTTCAGTTCAAGTTAGCGATAATACCGTTACGCCTATTTCCGCGGATGTAAAAAAACCTAAAAATATCATCCTACTTATAGGCGATGGAATGGGTTTGAGTCAAGTTTCTACCGCTATTTACTACAAAGATGGCAAACCAAATTTTGAACGTTTCCACACCATCGGTCTGAGTAAAACCTCTTCCGCAAGTGATTTGATTACCGATTCTGCTGCTGGGGCAACAGTTTTTTCTGCTGGCGTTAAAACATACAATGGGGCAATTGGAGTTGACAAAGACACAATAGCAGTACCAACCATTGTTGAACAACTTTCCAAAGAAGGCTACGCTACGGGTATTGTTGCAACTTCTTCCATTCAGCACGCTACGCCAGCCAGTTTTTATGCGCACGTAAAAAGCCGAAGAATGTATGAGGAGATTAGCGAATTTGCACCAAATTCTGGTGTAAACTTTTTTGCAGGTGGCGGACTTAAATTCTTCAACCAAAGAAAAGATGGAAAGGATTTATTAGCCGAAATGAAAGCCAAAGGTTATGAAGTGTTCACAGACCAGCTTCCACAAACACCCAGCGAAAAAAACGAACTCATCTTGCTTGCAGCAGACGGAATGCCCAAAATGAGTGAAGGTCGCGGCGATTTCCTGCCAAATGCAACCAAACTTGCACTGGAAAAACTATCAAAAAATGAAAAAGGATTTTTCTTAATGGTTGAAGGCAGCCAAATAGACTGGGGTGGCCACGACAACGATGCAGATTATTTAATTAAAGAACTTTTGGATTTTGACAAAACATTGGGGGTAGCATTAGATTTTGCCAAACAAAATGGCGAAACACTTGTTATTGTTACTGCAGACCACGAAACTGGCGGCTATACGCTGGCTTCAGATGGAAAAGATTACAATAAAATAAAACCCAGTTTTTCCACAACTGGTCACTCAGGCACAATGGTACCCGTTTTTGCGGAAGGTCCTGGCGCTTCCCTTTTTAATGGGATTTATGAGAGTACCGAAATTTACTATAAAATGATGGCTCTTTTTAATAAATAAAAGCTAAAAAAGACTTTTTGAATTAACAGTGACCTAATTTTAGTACTTTAGCCCTAGCTATCTATTTTATGAAGTATTTACAAGATATTGGTTCCTATTTTTTGATGCTTAAAAAGGTGTTTGGCAGCTTTACCAAGAGGTCTGTTTTAAAGCATCTTATCTTTAAGGAAATTGACGACCTTATTATTGGTTCCTTGGGCATTGTAGCCTTTATATCCTTCTTTGTGGGAGGTGTTGTGGCTATCCAAACCGCGCTGAATATGGACAACCCCATCATTCCCGAAAGTCTGATAGGTTTTGCTACCCGCCAGTCCGTTATTTTGGAATTTGCCCCAACATTCATATCTATCATTATGGCGGGGAAAGTAGGTTCATTCATTACATCCAGCATAGGTTCTATGCGGGTTACGGAACAGATTGACGCTCTGGAGGTAATGGGCATTAACTCGCTCAACTACTTGGTTTTTCCAAAAATTGTGGCTTTAATGTTCTATCCGTTCGTTATCATTCTTTCAATGTTCTTAGGGATTTTAGGTGGTTGGGTTGCCGCAGTGTACGGAGGTTTTAGCAGTTCGGCAGCTTTTATAGAAGGCGTACAGCAGGATTTTATTCCCTACCAACTATTTTACGCCTTTTTTAAGACTTGTGTTTTCGCATTTATTCTTGCTACGGTACCTTCTTGGCAGGGATTCTATATGAAAGGAGGCGCATTGGAGGTGGGCAAGGCCAGTACCAATTCCTTCGTATGGACGAGTGTTCTTATTATTGCCTCTAATTATATTATAACCCAACTATTGCTGAGCTAATGATAAAAGTAGAAGACGTACATAAAAGCTTTGGGGACGAAGAAATTTTGAAAGGGATAACCACAAAATTTGATAAGGGAAAAACCAACCTTATTATCGGGCAGAGCGGTAGCGGAAAAACTGTTTTGCTGAAATGTCTTATCGGCCTTTTTAAACCTGAACAAGGACGGATATATTACGAAGAAAACGCCATTCAGGATATGGATGACGAACAACAACGAAAGTTGCGAGAAGAAATAGGAATGCTTTTTCAAGGGGGAGCATTATTCGATTCTATGAATATTGAAGAAAATGTTATGTTCCCGCTGCGTATGTTCACCAAACAGAAAAAAAGCGATATGGTGGCACGGGTAAATGAAGTATTGAAGCGCGTAAACCTTGAAAACGTCAACAAAAAATTTCCTGCCGAAATATCTGGGGGAATGCAAAAAAGGGTTTCTATTGCAAGGGCTATTGTAAATAAACCAAAGTTTTTATTTTGTGACGAACCAAACTCAGGGCTTGATCCAAAAACGGCCACCTTGATTGATACGCTTATCCAAGAAATCACCCATGAATACGATATTACTACCGTTGTAGTAACGCACGATATGAACTCGGTGATGGAAATTGGCGAGAAAGTGGTTTTGCTCAAACACGGAAAACTTGTTTGGCAAGGCACCAATCAGGAAATCTTCAAGACCGACAATGAAGATGTTACAAGTTTTGTGTATTCTTCTGACCTTTTCAAAAAAATCCGTGAAGTTCAGTTGAAAGAAGGCTAATCTTAAGGATATTCTGATACCTGAAGTGTGTCCAACTTCAATTTAAATTTAAGCCATTCCTCAATTTTTTTCAAATCGGTTCTTCTTTCTTTTAATGAAACATCCTTTTTCCAGCGAATATTAATTACTGGAAGCGTATCAGTTTTTTTATAGTTTGTAGTAATTTTATTGGAGTAGCTGAAAGTTTCAACCCCTTCATAATTAATTTTCAGTTCCTCACTCAACTCCTTAAAAGGGACATTTTGGACTTTCATCAGTGCGATTTCATTTTCCAAAAAGCTTATCTTTTCGTCTTTGTTCTGAATTAATTGTTCATTCTTAACATAGAGATCTTCAAGTATGCCAGCCTTAATTTCACCCGAAAGCTTGGCCGATATTTCACCTGTTTGGTCTGCACCTTGGTATATTCGCAAATGCGTTTGTTCCAGTTTCTCAGTTTTTTCAAGTTCTGAAAGCCATTCGTTTATCTTATTCTGCGGCACGGGACGGCCAATTAAGTAAACATTTATATTTTTTGATTTATAATCTTGGGTAAATTTAACTACTTCGGCTCCTTCGTATCTGATTATGTTTTTCACAAACTCTTTTGTTTTATTCTCAAAAACTTGCTGGTCTAAAAGCTTGATGAATAACCAAACACTTGGCACCATAACTGCAATCGCAATTAAGGAAGCAATCTGAGCGGTTCTTTTTCGTCTTTTACTATTGGCATACCGCACCAACGGAAAGCGCAAAATTTTTGAAACGATAAAAGTGGAAAGCGCAATGAAAACTGCATTTATACTAAATAAATACAACGCACCCCCAGCATAAGAAGCATTGCCTATAGCCAAACCATAACCCACTGTACATAAAGGAGGCATTAACGCAGTGGCAATAGCAACCCCAAAAATTACACTCGCAATAGTACCACTTTTGGTTTTTGCCACAATCAATCCCAAACCACCAAAAATAGCTATCAATACATCCAAAATTGTAGGGTATGTTCTTGCTATAAGCTCTGGAGTTTCTTCTGTAAGCGGTGAAAGTTTAAAATATAGAAAAGCCGTGAGTACACTCAAAAACACCATCACGCCTAAGTTTATAAGCGAACGCCTCAAGGTTTCAACATCGTTGATTGCAACCGACAAACCGATACCCACAATTGGACCCATCAATGGCGAAATAAGCATCGCACCTATCACGACAGCGGCACTACTAACGTTAAGCCCAATAGATGCTACAAAAATGGAGAAAATAAGAATCCAGGCCGTATGCCCTTTAAATGAAATATCCTTTTTTACGGCGTCAATGGTTGCGTCACGATCCGTATCTGAACGAATATCAAAAAGTTCGCTCAGAAATTTCTTGATGCTTTCCCAAGTATTGAGTTTTACTTTTTCAAACTCCGCCTCATTCGGAGTTGCCTTTATATCGCTATTGTTGTCTGTATTTTCCATTTACAAATATTTTTTGCCAAATTTATTGGAAACTTCTTTCAATAATTCTTTTATTTCCTGCTCTTTTTTCTTCGGAAACAAAAGCAAAACGTCTTCTTTATCGACCACTATATAATCTTCAATTCCGTCCAGTACAACCAACTTTTTAGTGTTTGTAAAAACTACGTTGTTTTTGGAATCTTTAATATATGTTTCAGCATTAACGACTGAATTATTGTTTTTATCTTTTTCCAGTTTATCGTGAAGTGCCCCCCAAGTGCCCAAATCGTTCCAATCAAACGTAGCCCTTTTTAAATAAACATTGTCCGCTTTTTCGAGGATTCCATAATCTATTGAAATGTTTTCGGCTTCAGCATACGTATTTTCAATGAACTCTTTTTCTTCGGAAGTGTTCAAAACAGCTATTCCCTTTGAAAAAAGTGAATTCATTTCTTCTAAGTGATTTTCAAAAGAAGCAACTATACTTTTTGCACTCCAAATAAAGATGCCGGCATTCCAAAGAAAATTTCCAGCGGCGAGAAATTGTTTTGCCGTTTCATAATCGGGTTTTTCACAAAACCGCTTCACTTTTTTTATTTCTGAAGCATCATTTTTATCGCTTTCAATATACCCGAAACCTGTATTTGGAAAGGTGGGTTCTATGCCCAAAGTGAGTAAAATGTCCTCACGTTGTGCTGCATCAAAACAGGCTTGAACGTCTTTTGCAAAAGCGTTTTCGTCTTCAATCCAATGATCGCTGGGAGCAACGAGCATCAGTGCATTGGGATTGCTTTTTTTTATTTTTAAAGCGGAAAGAAGAATACACGGGGCGGTATTTCGCATAGCTGGCTCCAACACCACTTGCTTTTCTGAAATTTCTGGCAATTGCTTCAATGTAATTTCCAGATATATTTCATTTGTAAGTATGTATATATTTTCTGAAGGGATAATCTTGTTCAGCCTGGAAAAAGTTTTTTGCAGCAGCGTTTGTCCAGTTCCCAACATATCATGAAATTGCTTGGGAAACGCTTGGGTACTCACTGGCCAAAATCGCGACCCGATGCCGCCGGCCATAATTACTGCGTAATAATCTTTATTCATATTTTATAATTTGAGCCACGACTTAAAGGAACCAAGAAGCACGACAAATTCGGCTTATAATAAAACTTGTATCTTAAAGTTATCCTGTCTTGATTCATTCAACTTATCTTTTCGTCCCGTTGCCTTGATCCCTTAAGTCGTGTTTCGTGATTCATTTCACTTCAAAAATTCCACTTCGGCATTTGGATTGAAAAGATACGTTCTTCCAGTGGCAACCTCCAAACATTCAAACCGCTTAACTCGCTGCTTACCACGCTTAAAAATTTTTCCGTTGTACAATCTAAAATGCCCTCCGAAAGGGATTTCAAAGATATAGTTTTTATCGTTCTCTGGGTCAAACTGCTTTAGTGCCAATGCAAGCGTTGCATCCGTATCGCTGGAAGCCTTAGGGTTTTTAAAATGCCTCGCTAACAGCGGCAACAATTGATTCGGAAAAATCTCGGGGCGCAAATAAGGAAGCATCAACAATTGAAATGTACGCTTCCACTCCAGTCCGTGTGGCTTTATGAGTCTTCCATGTTTTGTAAAGGCTTCCAAATGCGCTATTTCGTGAACGAGTGTAATTAAAAAACGATATTTATTCAGGGAAGCATTTACGGTAATTTGATGTTGTCCATTGGACATTTTTCTATAGTCACCGTGGCGTGTAACCCTTTCATTTACAATCTTAAGGTGAACATTGTGCGTTTTTATCAACTCAAAAGTTGATACCACCGAAGCTTGCGGAATGTATTTTTCAAGAATCGCTGTCATAAATTCAAGGAGTTGTACTTGAAACCTGAAGTATTTTCCCATTGTAGAATTTATTCCCACTAAGAGAAAAGTCCACTATATATTGTGCCATTTCGGTTGCTGAAAGCGGTGCCTTAAAACCTGGGAAAGCTTCTTCAAGCATTTCGGTTTGCACAGAGCCTAAAGCCAAAACGTTAAATGATGGACCGGTTTCTTTGTATTCTTCAGCAAGCAATTCGGTTAAGGTGATGATTGCGCCTTTACTGCTGCTGTATGCACTTAAACCAGGGAATTTCACACTGCCTTGGATTCCGCCCATACTGCTGATATTAATCACATGCCCATCTTTTTTCATAAAGGGAAGTACAGTTTTTGTCAATGAAGCAACGCCAAAAACGTTCACATCATAACTTCTTTTAAACTCTTCGGAAGTGATTTCTGAAAAAGGTTTATTCACTAAAAAACCTGCATTGTTAATTACTACATCCACAGTTTTCATTCCTTTTTGTATATAGGCTGAAAGTTTTACAATTTCAGATTCATCTGCAATGTCAAATTCGAGAGCCGTTACATTTTTCAGTTTTAAATCTGAAATAGGCTTTGAATTCCGCGAAAGTGCCAATACATTTTGGCCTGCTTCGGAAAAAATTTTTACCATTTCAAAACCAATGCCTCTTGAAGTACCTGTAATAATTATGTTTTTCATCTATAAAAAATATTTGATAAAGCGGAAGATGGATGCCCAAATTATTTATCTCTAGTTACAACAAACTATAAATGGGCATTTCATCTTTTAAATATACATAAATCCCGATAGTTTCAATAAAAATGAAGCTATCGGGATTTTTGTTAATAATTGATTTTTGTTAAACAAACATCGTCACAGGATTCTCAATATACTGTCGCAATGTTTGCAGGAATTTTGCTCCGGTTGCCCCATCAACTGTTCTGTGGTCGCAGGCCAAAGTTACCGTCATTGTATTTCCAACTGCAATTTGTCCATTTTTAACCACTGGTTTTTGAACAATTGCCCCAACGGATAAAATTGCCGAGTTTGGCTGGTTTATGATAGAAGTAAATTCCTTGATCCCAAACATTCCAAGATTGGAAACCGTAAATGTACTGCCTTCCATTTCCTGCGGAGTTATCTTTTTGTTTCTGGCTTTGCCCGCAAGTTCTTTTACCTGCCCGCCTATTTGTGAAAAGGTCATTTGGTCTGCAAATTTCAATACAGGAACCAATAAGCCTTCGTCAACGGCAACTGCAACCCCAATATGAATATGTTTAGCTATTCTTGTAGCTTCTGCCGTCCATTGGCTGTTTACTTGTGGATGTTTTCTTAAAGCCATCGCACAAGCTTTTATAACCATATCATTGAAGGATATTTTCACATCCGGATCTGCATTTATCGCTTCACGAGCGGCGATTGCGTGATCCATATCCAATTCGATAGTCAAATAATATTCCGGTGCAGAAAATTTGGATTCGCCCAAACGTTTTGCAATGGTTTTGCGCATTTGCGAGTTTTTCACTTCCTCAAAACTTTCGGTTCCTACGGGAGTGTATGCTTGTCCGCCACCTGCAGCAGGTTGATAGTTCTCAATATCGCTTTTCACGATACGCCCGTTTTCGCCACTTCCACGAACTTGGCGCAAATTGATTCCCTTTTCCTCAGCTAATTTTTTAGCCAAAGGCGAAGCAAAAATACGGCCTTCGTTTGAAGTCGGTTGGCTTTCTGATTTCCCTTTGTCTTCCGAATCTTTAGCAGAAGTGGTTTTTTTGTCTTCTGTAGCTTTAACAGACGAGGATTCCTTTCCTTCCGAAGCTTCCTCGGAAGAAGTGCCTTTTTTAAAGTTTTTGCCAATCCCAGAAACATCTGTTCCTTTGGGACCGATGATGGCGAGCATTGCATCAACTGCAGCTGATTCGCCTTCGCCTATACCTATTTTCAATAGCGTTCCAGAATAGAACGACTCAAATTCCATCGTGGCCTTATCGGTTTCAATTTCTGCAAGAATATCGCCCTCTTCTACTTTGTCGCCTTCTTTTTTCAACCAAGATGCGACTGTTCCTTCGGTCATTGTATCGCTTAGGCGTGGCATGGTAATAACCTCAACGCCTTCAGGTATTTCAGTTTTTCCTGTGTTCTCCAAAGCTTTAGCGGAGGATGAACCTTTATCATCTGAAGCTTTAGCGGAGGAGGGTTCGTCAGAAGATTTACTCTCTTCTGAAGAATCACTAGATTTCTTATCTGATTTATTTCCACTTAACAGACTAGAAATATCCTCGCCTTTTTTTCCAATAATTGCCAAAAGCGAATCCACGGGTGCAGTTTCGCCTTCATTAATTCCTATGTGAAGTAATGTTCCTTCATAGAAAGATTCGAACTCCATTGTGGCCTTGTCGGTTTCAATTTCAGCAAGAATATCGCCTTCCTTTATGGTATCACCCACTTTTTTAAGCCAGGTTGCTACCGTTCCTTCTTCCATCGTGTCGCTCAATCGCGGCATGTTTATTACTTCTGCCATTTCTTATAATTTATCTGATAAAAAAGGGTAATCCTCTTGTTCGTAAACCACATCGAACATTACATTCTTCTCTGGATAAGGTGAGTCTTCAGCAAATTTTTCACATTCCTCTACCAAATCTTTCACCCTTTGGTCAATCTTTTTTATCTCGGCTTCAGTTGCCCATTTATTCTCATAAATCTGATGAAGCACATACGCAATTGGGTCTTCTTCTTGTTTTTTGGCAACTTCTTCTTTGGTACGGTAATGCTGGGCATCACTCATAGAGTGGCCACGGTAACGGTAAGTGCGCAATTCTAAAAATGTTGGGCCATCCCCGCGACGGGCACGTTGGATTGCTTCGTCCATTTCCTTTGCAACAACTTCTGGTTTCATTGCATCTACAGGTTTGCAGGGCATTTCGTAACCCAGGCCAAGTTTATAAATATCTGTGTGGTTTGCAGTTCGAGCTACGGAAGTTCCCATAGCATAGCCGTTGTTTTCAACGCAGAAAACCACTGGAAGTTTCCAAAGCATTGCAAGGTTAAAAGTCTCGTGAAGTGAGCCTTGACGCGTTGCGCCATCGCCCATATAGGTGAGTGTTACAGCATCTCTATCGAAATATTTATCGGCAAAAGCTAAACCAGCTCCTAATGGGATTTGCCCGCCCACTATACCGTGGCCACCATAAAAACGGTGCTCCTTGGAAAAAATATGCATCGAGCCTCCCAAACCATGTGAGGTTCCAGTTGCCTTCCCATAAAGCTCTGCCATTACTCTTTTGGGGTCAACGCCCATCCCAATAGGCTGTACGTGATTTCGGTAAGCGGTTATCATACGGTCTTTAGTAAGATCCATTGCGTGCAAAGCCCCTGCCAATACAGCCTCTTGACCGTTGTAGAGGTGCAAGAAACCCCTCACTTTTTGATTGATATATACTTGAGCAAGTTTATCTTCAAACTTGCGCCAAAAGAGCATGTTCTCGTACCAATCCAGGTACGTTTTTTTGGTGATTTTCTTCATCTATCTGCTATAAGTTTTTCCCGAGGGGAAAATTTATTAAACGGATAACAAAAGTAGTACTTTATAAGTAGAAAATACAAATTCCAAATCCCAAAAACCAAATCTCTAATAAATTCCAAAATTTGAATTTTGAATCATTGTTGTCCGATAAAAGGAATGACTAACTCTGGTAAACACGATATTATATGTAGTCCCTACGGGACTAGGCATTGAGGGGGTTTTATTTTTTACCCATATTTAATGCCTAACGACATACTACTCCATCTGTGCAAAATATTGGTAATCAAGAAATCGCGCCTAAACTAATTCCCGTAGGGAATAAATATGATTTTTAATCGGACATTACTGATTTTGAATTTTGGTAATTGAGTTTTACCTGCCCCTTCGACAGGCAGGTTTGGGTTTTGGGTTTTGGAATTTGTGATTTGGTGCTTCCACTTTTAGAGGTATTTCGCATCAAAGCCCAATGGTAGCAATTCCATTACTGAAGCAACTTTTACAATTTTTCCGGTTTCACCCATAAAGTAAATGGCAATTGGTGATTTTTGCTTTTGCTCATATTCTGCCATAGATTGACGGCAAGCGCCACAGGGACCAATTGGTTCGGAAAGAACTTGGTTGGAAGAACTTGCAGAAATGGCCATGGCCTTAATTTCTTCATTTGGAAAAAGAGCTCCTGTATGAAATATTGCCACGCGTTCTGCACAAAGACCTGAAGGATAGGCTGCATTCTCTTGATTGCTGCCAATGGTAATTTCACCTGAAGAAAGCCGAATGGCTGCACCCACTCTAAAATGCGAATAAGGCGCATAAGCATTTTTACGTGCTTGCTGCGCCTTATTCATTAATTCTTGAATGTCTTTTGGTAGTTCTGAAATGGTTTCAAAAACTTCCAGCTGAATTTCAATTTTTTGTTTTATCACACTACTAGTATTCGTCGTAGGTATCCCCAAAGTTAAAGGTAAGACCAAAACGAAGGGTTCCATCCAAGGGGCTGTTTGCTAGTTTAGACGTAGAGAACAAATACGAAATATCAATATTGATCGCAGTATATCGGAAACCTGCTCCAATAGTAGCAAATTTTCTTCCACCCTTCATATCGCTTTCATTAAAGTAACCCCCTCTAAATGCAAAAACATCTTGGTACCAATATTCTGCACCTAAAGCCCAAGTGAATTCTTTCATCTCTTCCCCGAAACCACCAGGGGCATCACCAAAAGATTTAAACATCCCTGAAATGAACGTTATATCGTTGTATTCTAGGTTGGTTTGAGATCTTTCTTCAGCAGTTATTTCACCATCGCCATTTAAATCTGGATCTTGACGCGTTGGCACCAATAATTTATTTACTTCTGCAGAAACACCTATTTTGTTGTATTCATCAAGTATGAAATCAAAGCCACCTCCAAGAGCAAGGTTTGATGGCAAGAAGCTTTCAGAACCTACTTCGTCATATTTTAGTTTGGGACCTATGTTTGAAATATTGAAACCCAATCTCCAACGACCGTCAAAATCATCATACGGAATTTCTTCACTTTGATAATATCCTGCAATGTCAACCGCAAAAGTATTGGCGGCAGTTGCATCAGCAACAGATGATTGCAATTTTAAATCTGAGCGAATATAACGTCCAGCAACAGCCATAGAAAAACGCTCGCTTAACCTAAGTGAATAGGAAAGATCAAACAGAAGTTCGTTTGGTTTTACAAGAAGTGGTTCTTGTTCTGCAGTTTCGCGAAGTTCTATTTCCCCATTGCTAAAATAACGAAAACTCGCAGCAACTGCGCTACGTTCATTCAGCCTGTTATAATAGGTAACATTTCCTAAAAATATATCGTTCACCAATTTGCTTAAGTAAGGAGTATATGTAACACCCACACCTTGTTTTGACAATGAAAAAGCATATTTTGCTGGGTTCCATTGTTGCGAAAAGGCATCCGCAGAAGTTACAACCCCTATATCTGCCATACCACCCGAACGTGGATCGGCTCCTATCAACATAAATGGAACTCCTGTGGTAATGGGGTTAAAATCTTCAATATTGTCCTGTGCAATAGATTTAAAAGCCACAAGGCCTATCAAAATTGGAATAAGTAATTTCTTCATAAAAGTTAATTTTGAGCAAATATAAATTTAATTTTTAAAGGATAACGAGTTTCTCAAATTTTTCAACCCGCTGATTGGTTAACGTAGATCTTACAGTTATCTTATATACATAGACACCTTTTCCAATACGATCGCCAAAATCGTCGCGACCGTCCCAGGTAATATCACGGCATAAATAACTGCCAGATGGCGGTAAAGTGGCATTTTTAGTCCAGACAACTTTTCCAGTAACAGTAAATACCTGCACCTGCACCTCCAAGGTTTCATCTGGCCTATTGTGGTTAAACCAGAATTGGGTATAATTCACAAAAGGGTTTGGGTAATTTAGCACTCGGGTAATTTCCAACTTTCCGCTACCCGCAACTATAAACTGTATATCTGCAGTGGAAGAATTATTATAAACATCCCAAGCTTTCAAAGTGAGCGTATGGAGACCATCTTCCAAATCGCGGAATTTATAATGGGTTTTCCCTTTTGTATAATCATCCACTTCTGCCTGATAAAATTCATTTAAAAGAAAAGGATTGGATTCATCACCGTCCAAAATTGCTACAATATCGTGGCCAATTCCGCTGGCAGTGTTTATCCCGTTTGGGTCTTCTAGTTTTGCAAGTAGAATTGGGGAATCATCCGTAATTCCTCCAGAAACGAAACTTTCATCGTTCATATAAAGCCTAATCAATGGTCCTTCGTTGTCCTCTGGAGCATTTTCATTAAGCCCCCCTACATTCAATTCAAGGTTTACACCTGTTTGGTCTTCCAAGATATTGTCTCTTTTCGCATAAAAACTCACTCTGCCCTTGCCGACAGGGATTTGAATATCACGCGGTACGACGAATTCAAATTCAAAAATACCATTAGAAATGGTTGCTTGTCCATTAAAAAGCCCTTCACCCAAAGTTGTGAAATCCATAAAAATATTGTGATTATCATTGTCCAAAGTTCGCCGCATCACATTTTTATCAAAAATCTTGGCCTCAAGAACACCATTGTAATCAGACATTAATGTGCCAGCAGTATTGACTACCTCTCCTTCTATTTTAATTTTACTCAAAGCCTTCAAAGTATCTGTGGCTTGTGCAATGGGAACACCGTTCAGTTTAGTAAGGCGGATGTTTCTTTTAGGAAAAGCGAGTGGCATTGCCGGGTCACCAATATAGAAAACCACGCGTCTTGTGGTACTGGGTATTTGCGTTTTAGAAATGCGGAGTCCTTCCGCAGGAGTATTGGGCGTTTCTGTATCAAAACCAAAAAGTTGGTTTGCCAAGCGTTCGTTGAAATCGACTCCAACATTGATGAATACCGCCCGTGTGGTGGTTACCAATGAAATAGCACCGCCATCTTTATTTTGAAACGTAAGTTCCCCAGCCGTAATCCGCAAAGGATTGTCAAATTTTGTGAACTCGCAAGTAACAGTTATTATACACGGAAGCTTGTCTTTGTTCTTTAGCTCCTGCGCTGCTTCTTTAGTGTAAATAGCTTCGTGGGCCAACCCATCTTCCCCACCGTGGCCAAAATAATCAATGATTATAGCTCCGGCCTCAATGGCGGTTTTAATGGCGTCATTAACCTCCGGATAGCGGTTACCCCCTGCAGATGCTTGTTGTTGGTAGGCATCAGAATGAATTTTTTTAACGTTTACAAAGGGTTTTTTTATTGAAATAGTATCGCCAAGCGCATCTAATTTTCTTTCTAAAATATCTTCATTAGGTTTATCAACATCATCAGAAATAAGCACAAAGTTGTTCCTCCAATTGCCATAGGAAGATTTTTCGTTGTACTTTATAATTTTATCCACCATAGTATTTGCCAAAGACACATTATCTGCAATAATTCTACCCATAGCAATATCCAGTCTATCTATATCGTTGCTAGAGCCAATGGAACCTTCATTCTCGTCCATATTCCCAAAGAAATCGTCAGACATAAAAGAATTACTAATGCTTGTTCCCAAAAGAGTTTGGAAGGTAGGGACGTCATTATTATTGTTGGGAATTCTGTTTTTATAGTCTATGGAAGTATCGCCCATTATCCCAACATACTTTATACGTTTTGATTCTGTGGAAGCATTGTAATAGATATACCTAATAAAATTTCGGATAGCACTGATTTCCTGTCTTCCGGAGCTGAATTCTTCATAAATCTTATCGGTTGTAACCACTTTCACGTTAAGCCCCTGAAGTTCTTTGTTGTGCTGGGCCAAACGCAATGCAGGCTGAATAAGAAAAGGAGGCGCAATAATAATGTAATCCACATCTTTAAAATTGCCAGATTCGTCCTTGAATATGGTCCCCTTTAAGTTTTGATTTTGAACCGCTGATTGAGCGATTTTTAAAGGAACATAATAATTATTTGGATTCACAGCCACATACTTGCGAACTTCGCCAAGGGTTTGTTTAAAACTAAAAGACGAAGCATTGGCTTCATTTTGCTTTGAAGTGATAAGCTGAAAATCGGTTACATCCCAAACCTGTGAAAATTCGGCGGCATTGCTTATTTGGTATTCCCCTACCCCTGCTGAATTAGCCGCGTCGTTATACTGAAAAGCCAACTGCCCTCCCGCCCCTTTCAATTGTCGCATTGCCCAAATACTAATATAGTCCAGATAACCAATACTAGATGGATTGCCAGCGTTATTGTATGCCAAATCTACTTTAACCGTAGCACTACTTGCAGGAACTTCAACATCTAGAAAGTCCATGCTAAGCAGTCCGCCGTCTCCCAATAGTGAAAAATTAAGAGGGTTCAAGCTGGTACTGTTTATGGAAACCGCCATAGAAGTATTACTTTCAGAAGCCGCAGCAGCCTTCACTATCAACCTCATCGGCTTGCCAGGAACAATATTTAAAAACTCAAAACTATAACTCTGTTCGCTTTCAATATCAAAACGGTTTCCGAACCACTTTCTTCCCAACTTAGTGGGGCTTATTTCGTCCTTTTCGTAAAATTGGTAATCATCAAACTCATTGATATTAAATTCCACAATACCTGTAGGTTCCACCATTGGAATTACACGCTTTCCCGGAGCGCCACCTGCAGTAACATAATAATAAGAGTCGTCACTATATGGATTTAGGTTAGAATCGTTCTCTTGCACATAACCTTCGGTACTAGTGCCATAAAACAGTATATAATCGCCTCCATCAAAACTGCCGTCCTGTTCGCCTGCTACTTGTATCGCATTTTCGGGAAGATCAAAAAAACGTGTTTGGTCATTTCTCAAAGGCAAAGATTGCCCGCCATTACCATAAACTTTAAGACTTCTGGGATCAATACCATCTGTGTTCATCCCCAAACTGTTCAGGAAATTTTTGTCCAATTTGTAAACGCCAGTCTTTTCTACTTTAAACTTAAACCATTGTCCCGTGGCTAAAACTGAATTGGTTATTGCCGGCGGATTATTGCGGTTTTGAGGCCCATACTTATAATTAACATCAAAAGAAAGCACTTTTTGATAGCTTCCATTGTTCTTAATTATTGGCGAAATACTAAAAATAGTATAAAGTACATCCCTAGCCATGGTACTTGCAATATGGTATTCAAGTTTGTTAGGCAATGCTTCGGGAGTGATTTTTTTTAGCTCTTCGGAAGAAACGGGACCAAAACGAACATTGGTAACAATTAAGGAGTTTTGGTCTGCAAATGCGCCGTCTTCCCACTGAGTAGTATATTGGACGGTGCTCTTGTCCATTTGAAGCTTCAGTCTTTCCAAAGCCATATCATTGGAAGAAATAGCAGACTTTTTACCACCAAAGGTCTCGGTAGCAGTATTAGTACCGCCCCAATATATATTTATACTTTTTGATTGTGCCTTTCCCAGAAAAGGCATTGCAAACAAAACAAAAAGAAGTATTACTTTTCTCATTAGTACCATTAACGCTTCAAATTTACACTTAGTATAGGGTAACATTTTAAACTTTTTCCGCAAAATGATATTAGGATAATAATTTTAAAACTAATACGTTTGCATTCGGGATTGGTCATAAAACCTTTTAAAACCCCACAGCGCAATAATAACAAAATATTATTGTGTTTTTGTCGTTAATTACTATATTGCGAACCCAATTTTATCATATTTGAATCTATGATGTTAAGAAAAAACCTTGCATTAAAGCTATTTATTACTATAATAGCGGCCTCGCTTCTTGTAGGTTGCAACAAAACGAGAGACTATAAAGACAGTTCACGTGCCACAGGCTGGAAGATGAACGCCAAAGAAGGTGGTTTTCAGTATGACCCACAAACTAAAGAACAAGAAACAGGGCCAGGTCTTGTTTTTGTTGAAGGTGGAACTTTTACCAAGGGACGGGTTCAGGACGATCCAATGCACGATTGGAACAACAGCCCAACACAACAACACGTTCAATCCTTTTATATGGATGAAACCGAAGTAACTAACCTAATGTATCTTGAATACTTAGACTGGTTAAAGAAAGTTTTTCCACCATCTGACGAAAACTACAGAAGAATTTATGAAGGAGCTGTTCCAGATACACTTGTTTGGAGAAATCGTTTAGGTTTTAACGAAGTAATGACAAACAATTATCTTCGCCACCCAGCCTATGCGGAATATCCCGTAGTAGGTGTAAGCTGGATACAGGCTGTAGAATTTAGCAACTGGAGAACTGACCGCGTTAACGAAATGGTTTTGGAAACCAATGGAATCACAGCACGTAACGCACGTTACGATGTTGAGCCCGGCGAAACATTCAGTACAGAAACTTATTTAAACGCTCCAACATTAACCTACGGAGGAAACGATTCTATTACCCGTGGCGGAAAAAAATCTGAATCCATTGCCAAGAGAAGCAAGGACAGTACAAATTTATACATCGGACGCGAAGATGGGTTACTTTTGCCAGGATACCGCCTTCCTACCGAAACAGAATGGGAATATGCAGCACTTGGTCTAGTTGGGCTTCGTAATTACAATGTTTACAGAGGAAAGAAAAAATATCCATGGGAAGGGCAATACACTCGCTCTGGAAAAAGAAGATCACGTGGCGACCAATTAGCCAACTTCAAACAAGGTGATGGTGATTACGGTGGTATAGCAGGCTGGAGTGATGATGGTGCCGATATTACTGCTCAAGTAAAATCTTATGAGCCAAACGATTATGGTCTTTATGATATGGCCGGAAACGTGGCTGAATGGGTTGCCGACGTATACCGTCCTATCGTTGATGATGAATTTAATGACTTCAACTATTACCGTGGAAATGTTTATACCAAAAACGCCATTGGCGAAGATGGAAAAGTTAAAGTAGTCACTATGGACTCTATAGTTTATGACACTTTGAGCAACGGAAAAATTATAGCTCGCAACTTGCCAGGAGAAATTCTTCAAGTGCCAGTTGATGAAAACGAAACTTACTTACGTACAAACTTCTCTAAGAGCGACAACCGTGACTATAGAGATGGAGACAAAGGTTCTTCTCGCTACTATCAATCTTTTGCCGATGACGAAAGTAGTGATGGCACCAAACGTATGTACAACTCACCTATCCAAAACGTATATGCAGATAGCTTAGGAGATCTGGACCGACAATATGATAAAACTTCAGGGAGAACAACTTTGGTCGACAATGAAGTTCGCGTGTACAAAGGTGGTTCTTGGAGAGATAGAGATTATTGGTTAGATCCTGCACAAAGACGTTATTTCCCTCAGGATATGGCAACAGACTATATTGGTTTTAGATGCGCTATGAGCCGCGTGGGGTCAAAATCTAAAAAAGGAAAACGCCCAAGAAATTAAAAATTCAAAATTTATAAAAACAACCCTCCTTGGCATACGCTTCGGAGGGTTTTTTAGTATATTTATTTTATGAATATAGAATTGATCCACAAACATTTTTTGGATAGCAGTGGTGCTTCTACAGACACTCGTAAAATTTCAAAAAACTGTATTTTTTTTGCACTTAAAGGCGAAAATTTTAACGGAAACCTATTTGCGCAGGAAGCTTTGGATAAAGGTGCCGGAAAGGTTATTGTTGATGATGAAGCTTTTCATAAAAATACCGGTGAAACCATTTTGGTGGAAAACGTTTTGTTGACCCTTCAGCAATTGGCGCGATTTCACAGAGAATTTCTCAATCTTCCCATTATTTCTTTAACGGGAAGCAACGGAAAAACAACTTCCAAAGAACTTATAAATGCGGTGCTTTCCCAAAAATTTAAAACCGTCGCCACAAAAGGAAATTTGAACAACCACATTGGTGTTCCCCTAAGCTTACTGGCAATGGACAAAGAAACCAAGTTTGGAATCGTAGAAATGGGTGCCAACCATTTGGGCGAAATAAAAATGTTAAGTGAAATAGCGGAACCCGATTATGGCTACATCACAAATTTCGGAAAAGCACATTTGGAAGGTTTTGGAAGTATTGAAGGAGTGATCCAGGGTAAAACAGAGCTCTATCAATTTCTGAAAAAACACAACAAAAAACTTTTTGTAAATGCAAACGATCCAAAACAATTAGCGAATTCTGAAGGAATTGACCGCATAACTTTTGGTACACCTCAAAGTGATTTCGATATAAAATTACTGAACAGTACACATCATCTTTTACTGGAATTCAAAGGAATACAGATACAGAGTAACTTAGTGGGCGCTTATAATTTCGCAAATCTTTCCGCCGCAATTGCTATTGGGGCCTATTTTAAGGTTTCCCCCGAAAAAATTAAAGCTGGAATTGAAGCTTATGTTCCCTCCAACAATCGTTCACAATTGATGGTCAATGGCACAAACACCATTTTGATGGATGCATACAACGCAAATCCTACGAGCATGATGGCAGCTCTGGAAAACTTTAAACAGGCGAAAGGCGACAACAAAATAATGTTTCTGGGCGATATGTTTGAACTGGGTAAAGAAGCAGAAACCGAGCACCAAAACATCGTTGATTTTTTAGTGGAAAACTCTTTTGGAAACGTATTCTTGGTGGGAAGCAATTTCTTTAAAACAACCAGCCATGCCTCTCATATAAAGCAATTTGAAACTTTTGATGAATTAAAAGAAGCAGTTAAAAGCAATTCGCCAAAAAACGCAACAATCCTGATTAAAGCTTCCCGCGGAATGGCTTTGGAAAGAATTTTAGAATTTATTTAAAGTTATTGAAAAGAACTATAAGCAAATTCCAAGGTTTCAATAGTTATATTATTTTCGGGATTTACATCCGAAACAGTCCACTTTACGGGATAGGCATTCATAAAAACCCATGATTTGAGTGGGATTCCATCGGTATCCAACAAATTTACAATTATATCCTTGGGCTTTATGGAATCTTTCGGATTAGCATTAAAAGTATTAATACACCAAATAACAATTTCAGAATTTTTTGACACTAACCCTTTTTTTAGTATTAGGTTTGAGTATTTTATAGAATTAGGCGCACGATATTTGTAGTTATTGTTTCCGATTTTTGTCATTTCTTCTGTCCCCATTTCCATTGTAATTCCAGAAATTTCTTTAAAAAACACTTCATCTTTTCCAGATGTATTTCTAAGACTTAGTTGAAAATAAAATGCAACGGGAGGGTGATTGTTCATTAGGAACGATTTTTATAATTTAAAAAAAAAGTGTCCCTAATAGAATAATTTACTGATTATAAGTATTTTAAAAATTATTAGGAGAACTTCATACCCATAATATTAACTATAAAAAGACTTAGTTCCTATAAGTAGTACTACGTAAATTTAATTCACAAAAAACCCGAAGAGAAACACTCATCGGGCGTGAAAATCATGAAATTTGTGAAATTATTTATAGTGGGTAATACTGGATTCGAACCAGTGACTTCCACGTTGTCGACGTGACACTCTAAACCAACTGAGTAATTGAACCAAAATCTTAAAACATCAAAGTTCAAAAAATGGTATATTTAATGGAGTTAACCAACCTCACACTTCACCTGTCCCGCATGTTCAAAAGTTATAACCCCACCCCACATACAATTTAAAGAACAGGTATTGTTTAAAGTGGGCATATTGGCAAGCATTACTGTCGGGCTTCCAGGAGCCCAAGGCGCTACTGTTGCTGGTATGCAAGGCATAGGCGTTAAAACCCCCAAAGCGGCAGTTGTAGCGGCAGCAACCGTAGGGTTGGCTATAGAAGAACACATTCCAAAAGGAAGAATATTTACTAAAGGTTTATTGTCTAAAATAGTGGCGGCAGGCATACTGCTGGTCATTACCCTATTTGCAGGCAACACAATTAATGTGGAAGGGGCAATACCAAAAGAACACCTTATTGTGGCTCCCATACATACTTGCTTTGGCATAATTATATGGTTTTATTTTGTTTTCTATATACGCTACGTATTCCTGTAATAATATCGTTTAGCAATACTTTTTTTTCGTTTCTTCTTGCGGCTTGCAAAGCGCAATAGCGTAGCACCTCTGTAATTTCGCCCCCTGTAAGTTCGTATCTCTCTGCAAGATCATCTAAATCTATGAAAGATTCTAGTTCAAAATTTTCTTTGAAAAGATGTTCCCACAATAATTTTCGTTGCTGCGAGTCTGGTGCTGAAAAATGCACCATATTCTGAAAACGTCTAGTAAAAGCTGCATCTATATTGTTTTTTAAATTGGTTGAAAGAATTACCAAACCTGAAAAATCCTCAATACGCTGCAACAAATATGCAACTTCTTGATTCGCGTAACGGTCATGGGCATCTCTTAAATTAGTTCTTTTTCCGAAAAGTGCATCGGCCTCATCAAAAAAGAGTATCCAGTCTTTCTGTTGGGCTTCATCAAAAAAACGACTTAGGTTTTTTTCGGTTTCACCTATATATTTTGAAACCACCAGAGATAGATCTACCCTATAAACAGGACGATTGGTTTCCTTACCCAGCAAACTGGCGGTTAGTGTTTTGCCTGTGCCAGAAGGGCCGTAAAATAATGCGCGATACCCCTTTTTAAAATTATTTTCGAAATTCCATTCCTTTAAAATCTTTGGGCTATGTTTAAGCCAATCCTTTATTTCTAAAATCGCTTCGGTTATAGCTGCTGCTACAACAAGGTCTTCCCATTTTAAAGCAGTGGTAATTTGATTTGCAGGAAATATAGTGCTGTATTGCGGCAAATGTTTTTTACCCATTGTAAAAAGACCATAATATTCTGAAGAAATTTGAAGTTTTTGATGAACTCCAAACTGTTGTTGAGCATCTATTTCTAAAATCCCTTTTTTGAACAATATATTTTCTGTGTTGGTTGTTGCCAAAAGTTTTAATCGAGTAGTAAGGTTGTAGCCACCCAGAATAAAATACGCTGTTTCTAAAGTGGGGGTAAAACCTGGTTTATTTGCGTTATTAATTCCTCCAAATTCTGAAAAGCCAGAATTCAAGTTTTGGTTTTTAATTAAAAACACATCTAAAACGTCAGGTTTTAAATAGGGAATCATCGCTAAAATTAGCATTAGCCTTTCTTCAAAACCCAGCTGTAACTCTTTCACTATTTCAGCATAAGGCGAGCTGTCTTTATCTAAATCTGGAGGCGCTATAGCGTAAACAGATTTTTGGTTGCTTTCATTTTTAAAATACAACGCCAGGCTAGTATCTACAACACTTTTAAACCAGTTAATTTCTTTTTGAAGTGTTTTTGCTAATTTTTCTATTACCTCCATGTTACATTTAGTGTTTTCTGCATCCAACCTAATTTTATTGTAGTGATATTCCACGGAATTTGATCCAATAGCATGTCAAAAGCCTTCTGTTCTACTCTCAAGAAATAGGCGTCGGCATCTTCTTCAAGTCTTCCTTTCCGTTGAAGAAAAGTTTCTTGTAAACCTGCGATTGAGGTTTGGCCAAGTACAGTCCATTGCTGGATAACCGCAAGCAACAAGCTTTCAACCAGTTCTTTATCCGTATCACTCAATGTAATTGATAAATCTATGGGAGTTTTTATACTAATGCCGCAGAGCACTTTATGGATTACCAAATCCTGCTCATTCACTATTGTGCTTCCGGCAGCAGCATATTCAAGTAAATGAATGGCTTTATATAAACTTTCAGCATCTCTAAATCTACTGTCTTGCATTAGCCCAGATTTTTCAAATAACATTGGCAGAAAAGGAGCAATAATTATTAATCCTGCACTGTTTATTAATAATGAGTCCAAAAATTCACGATCTACTTGTTCACTCATTTTTTTATGTTATTTAAATCTTTTTCTAAATTAATTAATATTAACCATGGCTCCTTTGGCTGATAAGTTTCCATCGCTGGAGATGGTACATTCGGCTCCACCTTTAACACTTGTTGACATATCGCCGGTTATTGCAACATTTGCTGCTGTGACTTTTAAAGACGCTTGACCCTTTATACTCACATTGCTACCTTCAATCTTAACATCTTCCGCAGCTTTAATATGTATGCTTTTAGAACTTTCTAATGAAATTCCTTCGCTGCTCATTTCTATCTTATTGCTATTTTGATCTAAGATTGTAATTTTTTTAGCGTCATCACTTAATATCATCGTATTTCCACTAGGCGTAAGAATTGTTATTATTTTATTTTCATCATCAAACTTTAACTGCAGTTTGTTTTGCGTAATCAATGCTTTAATTGAATTATTTTCATCTGGAATTTCGGGTGCTGGGTTGGCGCTGCTGTAAACACTTCCCAAAATAATGGGAAACCGTGGGTCTTCGTTCATAAAGCCCAGTAAAACCTCATCTCCTACTTCTGGCATAAAATAGGCGCCAATACTTTTACCTGCATAAAAGGTTGCCAATCTAGCCCAAACCGCTTCACCTTCTGCCCCGAGAAGTGGAATTTCAACCTGCACGCGAAATTGGTTTTCGGGATCTTCATACATTTTTTTTACGATTCCTGTTTGCAATCCCTTTACGCCCGGCAGCAATCCGGATGCTTCAGGTGCTGAAATACGATATTCTTCTGAAAACCATTCCGCAGCCATTCCTATTTTTACTTCCGTATGCCATTGGCCATCTTCAACAGTATGGATAACCCCAGAAACAAAAGCATTGCCGTTAAAACGACTGCTCAATCCTTCTAATTTTATTGTTGAATTTACTTTCGCTTTTGAAGAACCTTGAAAAACCAACGTTCCTCTAAATTGAGACAATCGTGATTTCAGTAAGGCCGCATCAGACCAAACGTGGATATCTTCGCTGGTAATTCCAGTAGATGAATTTAAGTTGTTGGTTTTGCCACCAAGCACTTCAGAAAGTTTTTTTCCCGTTAAATTGCCTTGTTTGTTTACGCTAGGTTCTGTGGATACAGCATTGATTGTATTTTGGGCACTCATATCCCAAGCATTTGCCGTGGTCCCGTTATATTGATTTGTAGCGTCCATTTCTACATCAAATTCAATAATATCATTCCCAAATTGCAACTGTAATTCTGGACCTGCAGAAACATTTGGCTTTGCTAAAGTTAGTTTTCCGCTATCGGTAATTACAATCATACCGTTTGCTTCTGCGCGGCTAATTATGAAGTCCCAATCTGTAGCGTAAAATTGAACAATTTCTTTGTGTTCTACTGTAGTTGCAGAGATAGCTGTAGATAAACCGTTGTTGCCCACAATTTTTTCAATTGCCGCACTGTCTTTCATGTCTGTAAAAATGGCACTGTTTCTATTAATCGCCATTTTTAGTGCTTTGTCTTTGCAAGTAATTGTTAAAGTGCTTCCAGATACAGAATCGGCATTAATTTTTTGTTTTACTACAATCCCTTTAAAAATACTTTCGTTTTTACTGTGATAGCCTAGTTTTATTTCTATCTCGGCCCCAGGCACAAAGCTATTCGACTCTGCAATTTCAAAGGTTTGCGAAGCAGGATTTCCGTCAAACAATACAATTTTTGCTTCTGCTATTTGGTTTAGGTGTTGTTCCAATTTTATGGAAACTACCTCGTAAGTACTAGGTATTTCTTTTCCTCCGGAAAGGATTGAAAACGAGAGTAAATTTGTTTCTTCAGTTAAAGGTGAGGTTGGCATAGGTTTGTATTTTAATGGGTTTCTTGGCTGTCTGTTTGGGGTTAAAATACTTTAAAATAGCTGTAAGCAAACTCCAGACTTTCAATAATCAATTCATTACTTCCTGAATTTAAATCTGAAACCGCCCATTTTACGGTCCAAGCATTAACAAAACTCCAAGATTTAATAGGATTTCCGTTTTCATCTAACAACTTTACAATTATGGTTTTGGTTTCTACCAAATCGTCAAGATTGCCGCCCAAAGTTTTATTGCACCAGGTTATTATTTCAGAATCCTTGGGTACCAAACCGCGCTTCAAAACTAGGTTCGAGAATTTTACAGAAGTAGGAACACGATGTTTGAACATGTTGTTGCCGCCTTCAGCAATTTCCTCCACGCCCATTTCCATTGAAATTCCAGAAACTTCTTTAAAAGCAGCATCCTCGTTTGCAGATACATCACTTAAACTGAGTTGAAAATAAAAAGCAACGGGAGCAAATTCATTCATTATTATCCGTTTTTAATAGTTAAACCTTCATGGCTGAGTTCTAAAGTTTCTACAGCAACTTCGTTTGCATCCGCTTTCATATCGGTACCTGTTATCTTGGTTGGCCAAGCATTGGTCAATGTCCACGTCATTGTAGGGCTACCTGTTTCGTCCAAAAGCTGGATGGTTACAGTTTCCTTTGTTATGGTGTTCATTTTTACAGCATCAAACCATCTCCAGAAATTGTTGTCGTTTACAAAGATTCCCCTCTTCAAGGTTACATTTCCAGTTTTTGTAATACCCGGCATTTTTATGGTAGAAAATAATTTATTATCCCCATGCCTATATTCTATGGGCTGTGTTTCTGTTTCCAAACCTGAAACTTCTTGAAAGGAAACTGTATTATCTTGTGAACCCAAACGTACACTAAAGTAAAACTTGGGTAAAGGCCAATTACCGTCTTGTGCTTCTCCTGCCATTTTTTTATATTTTAAATTTTTATTTTACTATTAATGAACTCTAAGGGTTTGTAACCGGAGGTATTTCTTTTTTTATTCGGTCTTCCTGCAGTGTTATAATTCGTGCCCTGTAAACTATTGAAGGTATATAATTAGCCCCAATGCTGCTCCAAATATGGCTCAATTCTGTGATTGGCACATTGTATATTTCCAGTGTCAATTTCTCCAATGGTGCCGCCATATTGGGATGTTCATTTTTGGCGAAATAAGGATTTGCTTGAAATGAAGTAATTACGGTCGAAAGCATTTTAAGGGATTCCAAATAATTTGAGGAACTGTAATTTGCCGAGATTAACAAGTATAGATTAAGATTTATTGGTGGTGCAACTTTACCATACAAATTGCCAGCTGTTGGTTTATAATTGCTCAATGATTTTGAAAAGGTTTCCTGTTCAATATTTATAACCGAAACCACAATCTTGTTTTCAATATTTTTAGAAACTGAACCATCTGGATTCACTAAACTGCTAGCTATTACAACATCTGAACTTAGACCGTAGACCATTTTTAGTTCCTGATTTAGGAAATCTGTAATGATGTTTAAAGCTTTATCAATCATCGTTATATCTTTTAAGAGTTCAATTTCTTATAAAAAGCGATTATTCAGCACTTGTCTATAAATCGTAATCTATTTGTTATTATAATATTAGCAATAAAAGGCTTTGATTCCTATAAGTGCTACTACGTATATAATGCCAACAAAAAATCCCGATGAAAATTCATCGGGATTTTAAAATTTTGTGGGTCATACTGGATTCGAACCAGTGACTTCCACGTTGTCGACGTGACACTCTAAACCAACTGAGTTAATGACCCTTTCTTTTAAAACACCAAAATACAAATTCCAAAAACCAAAACAAACATCAAAACTGAAAGTTATTTGTCGAATTTTTTAATAGGTTTCTTTTTTATCATTCCGCCTTTCGCATCCTTTACAGACGTCATAATAATAAAGGCCTGCTTGTCTATTTTATCAATTTCGGTCTTGAGCTTGCTCATCTCCAATCGAGTTATTACCGTATAAACCACATCAACGGGTCTTCTGGTTTCGCCGTTTTTTGAAAACCCGTTTTCTGCCTTAAAGATAGTACAGCCGCGCCCCATCTTTTCGATGATGGCCAAACGGATTTCATCACTTCGTTCCGAAATAATCGTGATTCCCATAAACTCCTCAATACCGTCAATTACAAAATCTACTGTTTTTGATGCGGAGAAATAGGTTAAAATCGCGTAAAGTGCTATTTCTGTAGAAAGAAAGTAGGCCGCAGTCATAAAGATAATAACGTTGAAAATCAAAATCACATTCCCTACTGTAAGGCTGGTTTTTCGACTTACGAATATTGCCAATACCTCTGTCCCGTCAATGATAGCGCCACCACGGATTGCCAGCCCAATACCAAGGCCCAAAAACAGACCCCCAAAGGCCGCAATCAATATTTTATCATCCGTAATTTGTGGGTAAGGGATTAAAGCCACTGCAATGGCCAAAAGTACGATCCCCATAACACTTTTTATTGCGAACCTCTTTCCGATGGAAAAATAGGCAAGTATCAAAAAAGGAAGGTTAAAACATACCAGCAAAAGTGAAAGCCCTACACCCGTCAGTTCATTTATCATCAGCGAAATGCCAGTTACACCCCCATCAATAAAGGCACTGGGCATCAAAAAACCCCTAAGACCGAAAGAGGCAGATAATACTCCGAGAAAAAGATAGAATAAATCTGTAAGCTCGTGTGTTACCTCTACTTCCAAATTTGTAACGCTTTTGTCAAAAGCCTCCAAAGGTTTAGAACCCGTTTTGTTCTTTTGGCGTTTCTTTACAACGTTTATTATTATGTTTCTGAAGATTGGATTCAAGGGTTTTGGGTTTTAAAAGATGAATGAAGTCAAAGTTAAACTTATTTAATTCTACAATCCGCATTAAAATACTTCCTTGCACAATTATTTCAAATAAATGTTTGCTGAAATTAAAAAGTAACTTATATTTGCAACCGCTAACAAGAAGGGCGATTAGCTCAGCTGGTTCAGAGCACCTCGTTTACACCGAGGGGGTCGGGGGTTCGAACCCCTCATCGCCCACCAGTTTTCAAAAATCCTGACGAATTCGTCGGGATTTTTTTATGCCTATATTTTGCTTAAATAACTTCAGCCACCACAAAAGTGCTCCCACCAACAAATATTAAATCTTCTGACGTAGCAACTTCAAAAGCAGCTGAATATGCGTCTTTTACCGAAATATAGTCTTCTCCAACCAATCCAAACCCTCTTGCCTGAGATAATAATAAGGAAGCATCCAACCCGCGTGGAATCTTTGGCTTACAGAAGTAATAAGTAGCATCTTTCGGAAACAGCGGCAATACTGATCCCAAATCCTTATCGTTAACAACTCCTAAAACGATATGCAGCTTTTTATAGTTTTCCGTCGCCAGTTGTTCCATCACCAACTGCAAACCATCTTGGTTGTGGGCGGTATCACAAATTGCTTTAGGGCTTTCGCTTAAAACCTGCCAACGCCCCATCAAACCTGTGCTTCTGATTGTATTCAGCAATCCATTTTTAATGTTTTCGTCGGAAATGTTCCAGCCTTTTTTTTGAAGGATTTTTATGGTTGCTAAAACAGTTTTTACATTCTTTTTCTGATAAATTCCTTTTAAATCTGAAGTGTAGCCAGAAGAATCAATTATTTCCGCAAAAGTGATTGGCGCATTGCTATCCGAAGCAATTTTTTCAAAAACACCTTTTGTCTCTGGAAGTGTTTCGCCTATAACAACTGGAATTCCTTCTTTTACAATTCCTCCTTTTTCGGCCGCCACTTTTTCCAAAGTGTTCCCCAAAAACTGGGTGTGATCCAAACCAATATTTGTGATTACAGAAACTTCGGGTGTTATAATATTTGTGCTGTCCAGCCTACCGCCCATTCCTACTTCAACAATAGCGATATCTACTTTTTCTTCTCTGAAAAAATCAAAAGCCAGCCCGACTGTCATTTCAAAAAAAGACAATTGGTTGGTTTCAAAAAAAGCTTTGTGCTTTTCAACGAATTCCGAAACATTTTTCTTCGGAATCATTTCGCCATTAATTTTTATCCGCTCCCTAAAATCCTTTAGATGTGGCGAAGTGTAAAGTCCCGTCTTATAGCCCGCTTCCTGAAAGACCGAAGCCAGCATATGGCTCGTGCTTCCTTTACCATTGGTCCCTGCAACATGAACACTCTTGAAACTTTTTTCAGGATTATTTAAATAGTTCGCGAGCTGAATTGTAGCAGATAAATCTGCTTTGTATGCGGACTGCCCTACCCTTTGATACATTGGCAGTTGTGCAAAAAGCCACGCTATGGTTTCTGAGTAATTGATGACTAGAAGATTTTATTTTACAATCAGTTTTTTGGTCGTCTGTTTTCCCGCTTGGGAAATTTTTAAATAATACACACCCGACTGTAAATTTTCAACAGAAAGGTTGAGTTGCCCGTTTTCAAAACGCTGTTGTTTTACAAGCCTTCCCATAATGTCATAAACCATCAACAAAGTTTTTTCTGAAGCATTTTTCATAAAAATGGTCACTATTTCCGAAGCTGGATTTGGAAAAACTTTCACCTCCGAAGTGAACAAATTTTCATCAGAATTCAAAATATTTCCTGAAATATCAATTTTATAAATTGAACGTCCAAAAGTTGCAGCATACAAAAACTGCGAGCCTTCGTGGATAAACAAATCCGACACCACTGCAGACGGCATATTTTCTCCCACAACGTTCCAGTTGACTCCTTCATCCTTGGAAGCCAAAACCCCAATATCGGTTCCTATAAAAAGATTTCCAAAAATGTCCTGTTCAATATCATTCACCGGAATATCCGGCAAACTGCTTGAAATATCAACCCAACTATTCCCAAAATCAATACTTTTATAAACATGCCCCACATCTTCCCCAAAACGATAACCCGAAAGCGTCAAATAGACCGTATTCGGATTTTCCTTTGAAGCCAGAATCTTAGTAACCCAACGGTTGGGAATTCCCGTTGAAATGTCTGTCCAATTAGACCCCCCATCTTGGGTTACCCAAGCTTTTCCATCATCGGTTCCCACAAAAATAACCTGACTATTAAATTGGGAAACACTGATAGTTGTTATGGTTCCAAAAGTGAGATTGCCCGTATGTGGCCCATTGGTTAAATCGGGGCTGATGGCACTCCAATTACCTGCAGCATTCGTGGTTTTGTAAAGCCTATTTGCACCGAAATAAAGAATTTGAGAGTTATTGGGATCGAATGCTATCGGGCTGTCCCAATTTTTTCGGTCGCCGCTGGATATTCCGTTTGTAGCATTGGAAAATGAACCCCCATTATTGGTTGATTTTCCAAGCGAACCATATTGATAGAGCGCATAAATAACATTTGTATTTGTGGGATCAACCAATGTCTGAAAACCATCGCCCCCATAAATTATATTCCAATCGCTCAAGCCACCCGTCTGGGTTCGGCTCGTGCTATTGTCCTGCGCCCCTCCGTATATTTTGTTTTCATTCTGTGCATCAACATACATTCTGTTGAATTGGGTAATAGGCAGTTTTAAATCCTTTACTGCGGAAGATCCTCCGTTGTTGCTGTAATAGAGACCGCCATCATTTCCCAATAAAACTTCGCCAGGAACAGATGCATTAAAAGCCATTGCATGCTGGTCCACGTGTGCATTCGTAAAAACGCTACTCCAGCTAGTGCCACCATTGGTGGATTTCTGTACTTCAAAATCTACATTGTACAGCACGTTTTCATCTGTGGGATCAATAAAAATTCCACCGAACCACCAGTGAAAACCTACATCAGTCAATTGACTGGAATTTACAGCGGTCCAAGAATCCCCACCATTAGTGGTCTTGTACACTCCCTGAATATTGCCAGAGGCATCGGCATAACGCGTATAAAGCACACTGGGATTTGATTGCGAAATATCTATACTGATTCTACCTTTTTGGGAAGCTATACTTGGCAAACCATTGGTAAGCTCAGTCCAATTGGAACCGCCGTCTGTGGTTCTATATATTCCAGAAGTTATTCCTCCGTATTGTCTCTTGTTGGGTCTTCTGATACGCTCCCAACTTGCAGCATAAACAATGTTTCCATTTGTAGGGTGAATTGCCATATCTACAACCCCCGTGGAATCACTTACAAACAAAACCTGTTGCCAACTATCGCCACCGTTTGTGGTTTTGTAAACTCCACGATTAGCGCTATTTCTGAACAATGGCCCCATTGCGCCCACAAATGCGGTGTTATCGTTATTTGGGTCCAAGACAATTTTTCCAACACTGCCTATATCTGGCAATCCTTTGGACTGCCATGTAGTTCCACCGTCTATGCTTTTATGGATTCCATCGCCATCATAAACCAAGGAACCGCCGCCAGCGTTTACTTCGCCCGTTCCCACATAAATTAAATTGTTGTTGTTTTTGGAAATTTCAATATCGCCAATGGAGAGCATTTGCTGTTCGTCAAAAATAGGCGTCCAATCATCTCCGCCATTTACGGTTTTAAAAATTCCTCCTGAAGCCGCACCTACATAGTAAACATCGGGCTGGTTGGAAGGAATTTCAATATCGGTAATCCGTCCGCCAATATTTAAGGGGCCACTGAATTGCCATACTTCACTAGCTGGATTTCTATTTGCCGCTTGTATTTTCCATTGAATTGCTTCAGAATAGGCAGAGGTATTTATTTCGCCACTGGGATAGGCACGCTGCATAAACATTAAATCAAAAGGATATTTACCATCCTTTTTTTCGAAGGAAGAAATTTCATCTCCTTCCGAAGAGTTTTTACAACTGATAAGGCAGGAAACAAGAAAAATAAAAGTAGAAATACGAATCATAGTATCTTTTTTTGATGCTTAAAGATACTGAAAAAATTATGTGTATTACTATTGGGAATTGCTATTGAGAAAGACTGAATCTATAGATAATCTTTCCAATTTGTTTTGCAGGCGCTTTATCGTCTGCATTAAATTTTGTGGCCAAAGCCGCACGTTTTGCAGGTTCTGTGAGGCATTTAGAATTGTTTGTGGTTCCACGAACGCCAGGCGTTGCGCTGATGACTTTTCCGCTTCGGTCTACTTCAATGCTAACCACCACAGTTCCGGCCTCATTGCATTCCTGTACAAATTTCTCTTTGTTTAATGCTTTTCTACCACCCAGTAAATAATTGCCGTCGCCGTCCAATCCTTTTCCAGTACCGTAATAACTACTTGCGTTGGGATCGCCATCGGGGCTCCCCTTATCACCAGGACTCTTGTCGTCGCCTTCCCCACCCTTTGCGGTTCCATCACTTTTTGGACCGTTTAAAATACTTGAAAGTGCATCAGTAGTAGATTTATCAGGTTTTGGATCTGGCTTTTTTACTTCTTTTTTGGGTTGTTCCTTTACGGGTGTTTCCACTTGTTCCTTTTTAGGCTTCTCTTTTTTTATTACGGGAGCATCTTCGTTGTCCTGTGTTACAACTTCTTCCTTTATTTCTGCTTTTGGTTGCGAAACAGGTTCGGGTGTGGTTTTTTGAGGCGCAGATTGAATTTTTTCAGTAGGCTGAATGTTTCCACTACCAGTATCTGTAGTCCCAAAATTGATAGCGATACCCTGCTCCAGTGGTGGATCGAGATACTTCATTCCCACGTAAAACAAAAGAATAAGAATGATCACATGCACGATTACCGTGATGATCATACTTTTTCGCTTATGCTCTGTATCTAAAAAGTTCAAAGTTTCAAGTTTCAGGTTTCTGGTTAAAAGTTGTGAAGTTTCCTTAATCAATATATTCAAAAGGCCACTGACTACTTTGTGCTGCCTAATGAATACTGATTAATTTGGTCTAACGGCGAGAACGACTTTGAAGTTATTTCTATTGGCAATATCCATTACAAAAACGGCATCTTCAATAGGAACGCCCTCTTCGGCACGTAGAATTATAGTAGGTTCTTTCTGTCCGGTAAGCGTCTTTTTTAATTCGTTTTCAATGCTGTATTCACTTACGCGTTCTTTGTCCACATAATAAGCTCCGTCTTTTGTGATGCTAACAGAAGCTTTCTGCACATTTGACGTTTTTCCTTTTGCCTTCGGAAGTATCAAATCCAAGGCATCTGGTGTTATTGTAGGCGAAGTTAGCAGGAAAAACACCAACAACAGAAATACAATATCTGTCATGGAGCTCATGCTGAACTCGGCGCTTACTTTATTTCTTCCTCTTAAATTCATTAAGCAGGTTCGTTTAACATGTCAAGGAAATCTACTGCGGTGGCTTCCATTTGGTGCACCACTTTATCGGTACGCACCACCAAATGGTTGTAGCCCATATAGGCAATAATACCAACTATCAGTCCTGCAACGGTTGTGGTCATTGCAGTATAAATACCTTCGGCAAGGCTTCCCATCTCGGCTTGACCACTACTGGTTGCAAGCTCGTGAAATGCCAAAACCATCCCGATTACGGTTCCCAAGAAACCAATCATAGGCGCAGCTCCGGCAATGGTTGCAAGAACACTAACGTTTTTTTCAAGTTTATAAACTTCAAGACGGCCAGCGTTTTCAATAGCAGTATTGATGTCTTCCAAAGGGCTCCCTATTCTGGAAATTCCCTTTTCTGTTAAATGGGAAACAGGAGTGTTGTTTTGGGCGCAAAGTACTTTTGCTGCTTGAATATTACCTTTAGCCACGTGATCGCGAATTTGGTTCATAAAATTGCTATCCATTTTGGTAGCTGCCTTAATAGCAAAAAGCCTTTCAAAGTAAATATAGACCGCCACAAAGAGCAGCACAAAGAGGATTGCAATAATTATTTGTCCAGCAACACCCCCTGTCAATAAAAGATCCATAATGGAAAGGGTTTTCTCTTGGGCAACAGGTTCAAGATCTTGCGCAACTTCGGCGCCTTCCTGAATAAAGAAGTTTAACATAAAAAAGGTTTTGTTTTAGTGAATAACGAATTTAGATTTCAGAAATTGTTATGCATGGTGAAATAAGACCCTCTCAAACAAAAGAAATACTCCAGCCCCCGAAATGAAGCCTATAAATGCCAGCCAAGATATTTTCTTAAGATACCAGATAAAATCAATACGCTCCATCCCCATTGCAGCAACACCAGCAGCAGAACCTATAATGAGCATGCTTCCTCCAGTTCCAGCGGAATAGGCTATAAAGTGCCAAAGCACAGAATCTATTGGCATGTCGTACATTCCTATGGACGCGGCCACCAATGGCACGTTGTCAATAATGGCAGATAAAACGCCCAACAACAGTATAACTATATCTTGATTGGGAATCGCATTTTGCAATACTTCTGCCACGTATCGAAGTGTTCCCACTTCTTCCCCATTAACCACACCATAAACAAGGCTTTCAAGCCCTGCCACGGCCATTAATATTCCAAGGAAGAAAAGGATACTGGAAATTTCTATACGTGAAAGTGCTTTATGTGCAGAATATAGATGCCTTCTTTCTTTACTGAAATCCTCTTCTGGGTGAATGTATTCTGAAACAAGCCAAACCACTCCCAATGCCAGCATCATTCCCATATAGGGTGGCAAATGAGTTAGTGTTTTAAAAACAGGTACGGAAATAATCATCCCTAAACCTAGAAATAACATAGTTTTACTGCTCAAAAGAGCTTCTTCTGCTTTATCTTCATTAACATCTACATCAATATTACCTCGGAAAGCGGGTAAATAACTGGCGATTAAAAATGGAATAGCAAAACAAACGATGGAAGGCAACACTACAAACTCAATCAACCCTCCTGCGGTCAACTTCTTGGCGATCCACAGCATCGTTGTCGTAACGTCCCCAATAGGAGACCAGGCACCACCTGCATTTGCGGCTATAACCACTAACGAAGCATACCAAATTCTGTCTTCTCTCTTGTGAATTAACTTTCTTAAAAGTGTAATCAACACTATGGTTGCAGTAAGGTTGTCAATAATCGCTGAAAGTAAAAAAGCAAGAATCCCGATAATCCAAAGCAGCTTTCTTTTGCTCTTGGTATGCACAGCACTTTTAAGCACCTCAAAGCCACGGTGAAGGTCAATAATCTCAACAATAGTCATAGCTCCAATAAGGAAAATAAGGATTTCAGCTGTTTTTCCTAAATGGTGAAGCAGCGTGCCTTCAAAACCTTCCATGGCGTGTTCACCACCACTTAGAAAATTGAATGCCTGCTCCTCAGTATTGATTACATCAAACCAACCACTTGTGAAGCCTATTGCCAATACCGCCCAAATTAATGACGCCATAATAAGCGCGGGGACAGTTTTGTCCAATTTTAAAGGGTGTTCCAATGTGATGGAAAGATACCCTATTACGAAAATTAAAATGATTATTGACGTCATACTATAGTGGGTTACAGTTAATTATATTAATTGCTTCAAAGCAATTTCAAAAGCGGTTTTGCTAATGTTTGTTTTGGTACTATTGTTATCAAATGTATTCTGAATAGCGTTCTTGATCGTAATGGAAGTATCGTTAAAAATAGCTTCATCGGTCATTTGTACTTTGCGCTCCATAAAATAAGCGAAGACCCTTGCCATTCCACAGTTGCTGATGAAATCTGGTATCAAACTTACACGTTCATCTGTAAATTCCATAATGGGACCGAAGAAAATTTCCTTATCAGCAAATGGCACATTCGCGCCACAACTAATTACCTCAAGCCCAGTTTCTATCATTTGCGAAATCTGTTTCTCTGTAATCAATCGCGATGCTGCACAGGGTGCGAAAATCTCCGTTTCGAGTTTCCAGATTTTTTCGTTTATTTCTTCAAAAGGGATCATATTTTCAGCAACCAAGGTATTGCCGTTCTTTTTTAGGAACAGTTGCTTTATTTCTTCAAAAGAAAAACCATCTTTGTTGATGACTCCTCCTTCGCGATCAATTATACCCACAATTTTGGCCCCCATTTGCGAGAGGTAATAAGCTGCAGCTGCGCCTACATTTCCAAAGCCTTGGATAACGGCGCGCTTTCCTTTTACACTTCCGCCATAAATATCGTAATAATGATGTATAGCCTCGGCAACGCCATACCCAGTAATCATATCTGCCACGGTATATTTTCGGGAAACATCGGGAGAATAATTTACGTTTTCCAAAACCTTTATCACGCCTTGACGCAACTGGCCAATTCTATTAATTTTATCTGCTTCCGTTGGTGAAAAGTGCCCATTAAAAACCCCTTCTTGCGGATGCCAAACGCCGCTCTGTTCGGTGATTGGAATCACTTCGTGAATTTCATCAACGTTTAAATCCCCACCTGTTCCGTAATAAGCTTTCAGCAAAGGTGAAACGGCTTTAAACCAACGTTCCAAAACGCCTTTTTTACGCGGGTCTGAAGGATCAAAATTGATCCCGCTTTTGGCTCCGCCAATTGCGGGCCCGGCAACAGTAAATTTCACTTCCATTGTTTTTGCAAGTGAGAGCACCTCGTTAGAATCAAGGCCTTTTCGCATACGGGTACCACCGCCGGCAGCACCGCCACGCAAGGAGTTGATGACCGTCCAGCCTTCGGCCTCGGTTTCGGGATCATTCCAGTGAAAAACTATTTCGGGTTCTTTTTCTTCGTACTTTTTAAGTAATTCCTTCATTAAATGTAGTAAGTTAGAATACCCTTTCACTAAAGCTTCGGGGCGTGATGGCTATCCTACTTCAAAGCTTCGGATAGCAAAGGCAAATATAAAAAACTTGTGAGGGGTTTATATTTATTTTAGGTAAAATTTATGGGAAGAAAATTTTGCCTGAGGAATGGTCTCGTTCCGCCCCAGTAACACTCGCCAAACAATTCACCTCATCCCGAAGCTTCAACACCCCCAAAAGCCCAAAAATCAATGCTTCCTTATATTCCACAATTACTGGAGGAGGAATAATAACTTCAACCGAAGCAAGGTTTTTCAATCTTTCAATTAAAAAAGAATTATATACACCGCCACCAGTCATTAGCACCGATGCATTTAGAGAAAATTGATTGGCTAATTGTATTGCAATGTGCTCCGTAAAGGTTCTTAAAATGTCTTCGCAAGAAATTTTAGCGGCCTCCAAAAGTGGAAAAATAGCTGACTGAACCCATTCCAACCCCAAAGATTTTGGAGGTTTTTCTGCATAGAAAGAAAGTGAATTTAATTTCTGAAGCAATTGTTCATTCACTTTACCCGAAGCTGCTAATTTTCCATCTTCATCAAAATCTTTCCCCAGTTTTTCGGCATATTTATTTAAAACAATATTTGCTGGGCATATATCAAAAGCAATCCGTTCCCCATTTTTTTCAAAAGAACAATTTGCGAAACCGCCCAAATTCAAACAATAATCATATTCCGGAAAAAGCAGCTTATCGCCAATGGGCACCAAGGGCGCACCTTGTCCGCCAAGCTCCACGTCCTGTACCCGAAAATCGCAAATCACTGTTTGTCTGAGCATTTTTGAAATGCGCGGCAGATTACCTATTTGATACGTAAACCCCTTGCTAGGCTGATGCAAAATGGTGTGTCCATGACTGCAGATGGCATCAATTTCTTGAATGTTGTGTTTTTTTATAAATTTTGAAGTTTCTTCGGAAAGCTTTTCTGTGTATTTAAAATCCAACCGTTCCAATTTTTCTTCAGAATAATTTATGGCTTCGCGCAGTTCGTCTTTCCAAAAAGAAGAATACGCAATGGTTTCTGCGGCAAGGATTTCAAAACTCCACTTTTCTTCAAAATAATTAAAAACGATTTCCGCTAAATCAATTCCATCCAGCGAAGTACCGCTCATTACGCCTATAATATGATAATTGTTCTTTTTCAAGTCTTAAAAAATGTATGAAGTTTAAAGATAGCACAGAAGATTTGAAAAAATCCAAATTACAAATACGAAATTCCAAATAAATCTCAAAAAAACAAATCCAATTTTCAAATAGCCGCAAACCTTTTGGAATTTGGAATTTGGATTTTGGGATTTGAGATTTTGGATTTGGTATTTGCTTTATTTTTAAAGTACATTTGCAATTCTTTAAAACAAACTTTTTTCAAAAATAAGCCCTATGGATTTCAGTCTATCCGAAGAACAATTAATGATTCGCGACGCCGCTCGCGATTTTGCACGTACCGAATTACTTCCAGGGGTTATAGAGCGTGATAACCTTCAAAAATTTCCAGCTGAACAAGTTAAGAAAATGGGAGAGCTCGGCTTTTTGGGAATGATGGTGGATCCTAAATACGGCGGCGGCGGAATGAATACATTGAGCTACGTTTTAGTGATGGAAGAACTCAGTAAAATTGACGCTTCCTGCTCTGTAATTGTTTCTGTAAACAATTCTTTAGTTTGCTACGGACTTGAAAAATATGGTTCAGAAGATCAAAAACAAAAATACCTTACAAAATTGGCCACAGGCGAAAAGCTTGGCGCATTTTGTTTAAGCGAGCCCGAAGCTGGTAGTGATGCCACTTCACAACGAACTACGGCGATTGAAGACGGTGATCATTACATTTTAAATGGCACCAAAAACTGGATTACCAACGGTGGCAGTGCAGATTACTATTTGGTAATTGCGCAAACTCATAAAGAGAAAAAACACAAGGGCATCAACGCTTTTATAGTTGAAAAAGGCTGGGAAGGTTTTGAAATTGGCCCCAAAGAAGACAAACTGGGAATCCGTGGAAGCGACACACATTCCTTAATATTTAACGATGTAAAGGTTCCAAAGGAAAATAGAATTGGCGAAGACGGTTTTGGCTTTAAGTTCGCCATGAAAACTTTGGCTGGAGGCCGTATTGGTATTGCCGCCCAAGCTTTAGGAATTGCAGCAGGCGCTTATGATCTTGCCCGTGAATATTCTAAAGTGCGAAAAGCTTTCGGAACCGAAATCTGCAACCACCAAGCAATCGCCTTCAAACTTGCCGATATGCACACCAGTATTGAAGCTGCACGTCATCTGGTGATGAAAGCAGCTTGGGATAAAGACCAAGGCAACGACTACGATATGAGCGGGGCTATGGCAAAATTATTCGCCTCACAAACTGCAATGGATGTATCTATAGAAGCGGTCCAAGTTCACGGTGGAAATGGCTACGTAAAGGAATATCACGTTGAACGCTTGATGCGCGACGCGAAAATCACACAGATTTACGAAGGAACTTCAGAGATTCAAAAGATTGTGATTTCTAGGGGGCTTTTGAGAGATTAATATTTTAAATGTCTCCCCGAGCACAGTCGAAGGGTCATCATTAAATATAAAATTAGAATTATAAACCCGTCCAAAGTGGCGGGTTTTTTATAATAAAATTTTATTTAAATTATCAAGCATATGTGGCTGAGTAATCCCGATTTTATTTCGGGACCGTATCGAAGCCCTATTTACAGGAAGAAATTCCAAACCAAACCAAACCGCAAAACATTATCACGATACGGATAGCCGGGAGCTGCAAAGTGTTCGTTCTTTCCACCAAAGATGGAAGTGAAATTTTCATAAACGAAGAAAATACGCGTCTGCCGTATTTTCGCATTAAAGAAAATATCTACCAACGGAAAACCGCCCAATTCCTGATCGTTTTGCACATAAAATTCCGCCAGCACTGGATCGTAGGCGTTCATATTATATTGGGTGAAGTATTTAAGCGTAACCCCTGTTTGCATAAAAAGCGCACGCTTAAACCAATGGTCTTGATAGTAGAGTGAATTACGTGTAATAATTTGTGGCACATTAAAAACACTTTCGCCGCTCAAAACTTGTTGGTACATCAGTGTATTTTCTAAAGCAAAAACCCCAAACGTAAATTCTTTTTCAGCTTTAATTTTTAGATAATCCACTCGCTCTGAAGCCTGCAATGGCGAAGGCGTACTGTCATTAGCCTTTATTCCAAAGTATGCATAATCATCAATCCCTGTGTAACTTACAGAAGCATTTCCGAATTTTTTGGTGTTAATTTCGAACTTTAGCTCTTGTGTTTTTACATTGTTCAGCTCGGTTTTCCAATTGTAGTTTTGATAATCGCTCTGATACAACAGAAAGTTGAAATTAGGCGCCACTGAATGAACTGTAATGGATGCTTTCGCATTGTATTCTTCATTCAAATCATAAGAAGCTGCCCCTTGAATATAGTTTCCATCAAAATCGCCAGCAATGTTAATTGCACCTTTTCCAGAAAGTTTAAAACCACGGTATTCCTTTTCATACCCCGCTCCAGCTTCAATTATATTTCCTTTAATTCTATTTGGAATCCGTTCTTCATCTAGTATTAAAACCGAATTGTAGCCATAGTTTAAATCGGTATAACCTGCCCAAGCCGTAATTTTTCCGATGAGGGAATTGTTGAAATCTGCATACGCTTTCGCGTTGAAATCTTCCAGCTTTGTTTTTGTTTCTAGGTTTGATGTTTCGTATGACGGACCAAAAGACGTGTATGGTTTGCTTTGGTTATACTTGAAAAATTTATCTTCATAACTCAAAACATTTCCAATAGTCAACACCGAATATCCCGTGCTGTCGCGCTGGCTGAGCAGTTCATAATAATGGTCGCCATAAAAACGCAGTCCTTCCAACTTGTTCTCGGCATCTTCAAATTTTACGTCCAACCTGCCGCGGTCGCTAAATTCGGGGTCGTCATTTATAAAAAGTTGAAGAGAATTATCGGTCAAGCCACCATTCTCTTGGTTATAAATATCTTGAGCTGCCACATGGACACGGGCAACATAGCGTTTGTTTTTGGTGTGGTAATTTGATGTGAAAAGAAAATTTCCCGTACTCGTTAAAATATGCTGGTATTTTCCGAGCGAGCGAACGCCCTTATAACCAATGGAAAAATTGAACTGCGGCGAAGTATTCACCGTAAAAAAAGCATCCATTTGCTGTCCTTGTGCGTAAGCTGTTTTAAAATAAAGCTCCGTCAAAGGCGTAGGCACGTTGAAATAATTCACATCCGCTATTTCTTTGTAATTGAAATGGTGCGACTGTGCCACAAACAGTGGTTTCAGGTTCAACCTATCAAAAGAATAAGCAAGCGAATTGTAGGTCTGTCCAACGTTTGAAAACTGAAGCAGCTCAAAATTGTCCTTTCTTAAATAATTAAACTTGTAATTTTTCTTGATAGAAAGCGTCGTGTCAACAAAAGTAGTGTCGCGGTCCGCAGAAATAATTTTATAATAATCTATCGGAGGTTTTTCTTTCTTTTTTGAAGGGTTCTGTGAAAACACCGTTGCCGAAGCGATCAAAATAAAAAGTAGCAAAAGTGTTTTTTTCATCCTTGGAAAAACTTTTGGACAAAGGTATATTTTTTTTGGTTTAAAGAGTGATTGAGTTATTAGGTTATTGAGTTGCTAAATACATTTATCTATCCTTTCTCATTAACTGAATAACTTAGTAACTTTGCTACATGCTGAAACTAAAATTAAACCCCAATCTCCTAGAATGTGGCACAGACGAAGCAGGCCGAGGCTGCTTAGCCGGACCTGTTACCGCTGCCGCAGTGATTCTTCCCGATGATTTTCAGCATCCTTTTTTAACGGACAGTAAACAACTTTCAGAAAAAAAAAGACTGGAACTAAAAGATATTATCGAGCGTGAAGCCATTTGTTTTAAAGTTATACACGTTATGATGGACGAAATTGACAAAATAAACATTCTAAATGCTTCTATTTTGGGAATGCATCGTGCCATTGAAAGTCTTTCCTGTGCTCCCGAATTCATTGCCATTGATGGCAACCGTTTTAAGCCCTTCGGAAAAACGCCTTTTGAATGTGTTGTGAAAGGCGATGGAAAATTTCTGCATATTGCCGCAGCTTCAATTTTGGCAAAAACCTATCGCGATGAATATATGACCACTCTTCACGAAGATTTTCCACAATACAACTGGAAACAGAACAAAGGCTATCCTACCAAAGAGCACCGTGAAGCCATTCGTACCCACGGAGCAACAATTTTTCATAGGAAAAGCTTCAAATTGCTTCCGGAACAAATAAAATTGGATGTTTAGATAGTTGGAATATCTATAATAGTTCCTCTCCCTTTTTCAGGGGGAGGTGCCGAAGGCGGAGGGGACTGTTGAAAACCCGTCAATAAACTATTCCAACTATACATAAAACATAACTTTTCCTTGCTATTTTTGTGTTATGGGAAAATTTCAAGGAAAACTATTTACACTTTTACTTTTCATTCCAATTATTTTGGGAATTTTTGGAAGTTGTGACAAAACTCCCCCAAAAACGGGAACTCTGATGGATTTTGTTCCCGAAAACGCTTCTGTGGTTTTTAAGATTTCAAATTTTGAAAACTTGCAGGCAGATATTGAAAACAATTCGCTGCTTTCCAAATTTGGAAAAACGTCGCCTTATTCTTTTTTTTCTGAAAAAGCGGTCTTGTTAAAAAACTTACACCCCACAACTCAAAGTCTTTTTTGCATAAACGAAGTGAATGATTCCGTGTCGGCATATACCTTTATTTCAAAACAGACAAAGAATCTTTTCCAGACAGATTCCCTTAAAAACAGAATCATTGAGACTTTAACGTTGGACGGCCAATCGCTGCAGCGCATTACCATTGACAAAGAAATTGCCTATACTGCCATCATAGACAGTGTGTTTGTAGTTTCTTCTTCACAACAGCTACTGCAGGATATTTTAAAAAGAAAAACCGAACGGGACGAAACCTTCAAAAAAGTTTTTAATCTGCCGTCTTCAAACGGATTTACAGCCTTAGTCCGTGGAAGTAAAGTTACATTAAACGATTCTACTAAAGTGAATTTCACTTCGTGGAGTGCGCTGGATATTGCAATTGCTCCAGAATCTTTCATAGCTACCGGAATCACTTTGGCCACGGACAGTATTCCACAGCTTTTGAATGTTTTTGAAGATCAAGTTCCTCAGCAGAACGATGTTTCGGCTTTGGTGCCAACAGATGCCCTAGGCGCAGTGAGTTTTACGTTTAATGATGCCGAAAGATTTCAAAAAAACCTTCGAAATTTCCGTGGAGAAAAAGAGACTTTACAAACCACAGGAATATTCGGTTCCGTTAGTGAAGTTGGCTCTATTAAGCTTAAAACCGAAACCGCAATTTTTATAAAAAGCATTGATGCTTCTTTAACGAGCGATGTTTTGGCACGCTATGTTTCTGCGAAGAGTGAATTTCGTGAGATTAAAATTAGCAGTTTCAGCGAACCACAATTATTCCGACAAACGTTTTCGCCTTTTATAAATTCCGAAAAGGCAAACTATGTTTTCCAAGTGGATAATTTCTTTGTTTTTACGGAAAGTGAAATCACCGCGCAACAAATTATAAGTGATTTTCAAAATAACAATACCTTGAAAAACACTTCCTATTTTGAAAATACTGCGCCAGATTTGAGCACGGCTTCTTCGCTATTGATCTTCAAGATGAAAGGAGATTTTTCAGAAGTTATTTCAGGATTCTTCAATTCAAAAAGCAAGTCGGAGATTAAAAATATTGCGTTTGATGAATTTCCATTGGCTGCGCTTCAGTTTAGTTATGACAGGAATTTTGCGCACCTAACCTTAAGTTGCAAAGAAGGGGGCGGAACAGCGAAAAGTATTTCGGGCACGGTTACTGAAAAGTTTAGTTTAAAGCTTGAAAGTGCTGTACTAGGAACCCCTCAGCTAATTGAAGGACATAAAGAAAGTGGCAATGTTGTAGCACAGGACATGGGCAACAAACTCTATTTTATTTCGGATAGCGGAAAAATTCTTTGGACCAAAAAACTCGGGGCAGCCATTTTGGGCAAAATTGAAGAAGTTGAAATTTCGGGCAGTAAACACATCGCCTTTGCCACAAAAGATGCATTCCATATTTTAGACCGAAACGGAAAAGATGCTAAAGGGTTTCCTATAAAATTTAAAGACAATGTAACTCAGCCACTTTCGGTTTTTGATTACGATAACAACCGCAATTATCGGTTTGTAATTGTACAAGGAAAAGAAATGTTGCTATATGACAAAAACGGCAAGACGGTAAAAGGTTTCAGTTTTAACAAAGCGAAAAGCAATATCGCGCAATCGTCCGTTCATATTAGGATGGGCAATAAAGACTACATCGTGGTTGCCGAAGAAAGTGGAATGCTAAACATTTTAAGCCGCGTGGGGAAATCGCGAATTTCGATCTCAAATAACTTCAATTTTTCTGAAATACCCATTGCAGAGGAAGACAACACTTTTGTAGTAATTACGAAAGAAAATACCAAGGAGCGAATTACACAAGATGGAAAAGTTTCATCACAAAAACTGGATGTGGGCAGCAACTATTGGTTTACTATTTTAGGGAATACAAAAGTGACCTTGGACGACAACAAGCTTCGAATAAATGGAAAACTTGTTGAACTTCCGCTGGGGTTATACACCAGACCACAACTCTTCAACGTGAGTCGAAATAGCTACATTACCATTACTGAAACCCAAGAAAAAAAGGTCTATGTTTTTGATAAAGACGGCTCTATTTTGAACGGTTTTCCGGTTTATGGAACTTCTGCTGCGACAATGGGCGAGAGCAATGGAAAAAACGCCAAAAGCATTGTAGTAAAAGGCGATGCTGATATTATAATTCTTTATTCAAGCAGTTAATTTATAAATACATAGAGTTTGAAAATGGGTTGTTGAAGTATTTTTAGTTAATTTTAATACGCAAACCAAACTTTTTAAATCTCTATGAGAGCATTCCTCTCTATATTTCTAATGCTAATAGCAACGATAGCTTTTAGCCAAAATGCTTCGCAGGACAAAAAACCTACGCTCACAGATTCCATTGTCCTTTACAATTACAGAACTAAAGTTTCAAAAACCATAAACGCGAATCCAGATAGTGCTTTATTTTATATAAAAAAACTCAGAAGATTCAGTACCGAAAAAAAATATTTAAGCAGCCTGATCGATGCTGATTATCTAAACGCCCACTATTTCCGAAGAATTCAGAAGCCAGATTCTGCTATATTTTACTTCAAAAAACAAATTACTGCATCAAAAGAAATAGGTTATTTCAGAGGCATTGCACAAGGTTATAATGGGCTTTGCCGAACGTATTATTTAATTGGTGAAGTAGAAAATTCAATAGAGGCGGGAAATAAAGCCGTTGAATACTCACGAAAATTTGACGATTTAGGAAGTATAATTTTAGCCGACACCCAAAACGCTTTGGCTATTGCCTATTCGCGTCAAAACAAAATGGAAGACGCCATTACGCATTTACTTTTTGTAGATTCCATACATAAAAAAGAGCCCATACGCGAAGATATCATTGCGGCAGCATATCAAAGCCTGGGAAACATTTATCTTGAACTTAAAGACTACGATGCTGCTGAAAAATACTATATAAAGGCCAACAAGGAATTTGAAAAAATTCCAGGCGCGGGCACATTCTATTTCAACACCACCAATGTTTTGTTAGGGCAAGTTTATTACCACAAAGGCAAACTTGAAAAAGCAGATGGATTGCTTTCAAAAACACTTCTTTTTTATGAAAAAATAAAGGAAGGAAGAACCGTTGCAGAAATAAACAACTATTTAGGTTTAATAAATCTTGAAAAAGGAAATCTTGAAAAAGCGGAAGCATATTTTCAAAGCGCACTGAATTTTCATAGGAAAAACGATTATAACCTAGAAGCTGCAAAATCTGCATTGCAACTTGGGAAGCTAAATATTCAAAAAGGAAAAGCCGCAGATGCTATTAATTTCCTCGAAAATACAATAGCATATAATCGCGAAATAAAAAATGGAACCATAAACCAAAAAGCACATTCATTGCTTGCCGAGGCATATGCCGTTCAAGGAAATTATAAAGCGGCTTATGACAATTCAAAAATTGCAAAAAATATAAACGATTCCATACAGCAAGCCCAGAGTGCTGAAAAAATCAAGGAATTAGAAGGCATATACCAAACCGAGAGCAGGGATAAAGAAATAGCACTGCTTACAACCCAAAACCAGCTTGCCGAACAACAAAAAACCAACCAACGGAATATTTTAACGGCCATTGTTTTTTTGGTAAGCATTGGCGGTATTTTTCTATTCTTTCAATTGAGAAACCGAAAGAAGACAACCAAAAAATTACAGGAACTCGATCTTGCAAAAAGCACATTTTTTGCAAACATATCTCACGAGTTCCGCACCCCGCTTACATTAATAAATGGTCCCATTGAAGACCAACTTGCCTCAAAAAATATTTCCGTAGTAGAAACAAAAAATTTAAAATCGGCACTTAGGAACACCCAACGCCTAAAAGATTTGGTCGATCAACTTTTGGCATTGGCAAAATTGGAAAGTGGAAATTTAAAATTAAATATCCAAGCTGCCAATATGCCTAATTTTTTAATAGCACATGCCGAGGCATTCCTATTTAGCTGTAGTGAAAAAAACATACAATTTTCTGTTGATGTTCATAATGATGATGATGAAGATTGGTTCGATCAGGAAATTTTGGAAAAAACACTTTATAATTTAATGGGTAATGCCATAAAATATACTCCAGAAAACGGTAATATAACATTAAACGGAAAAAGGCTTGGCAATAAATTTGAAATTTCAGTTGCCAATACCGGCAATTACATTCCGCCGGAGCAACAACAGAAAATATTTCAACGCTTTTATCAAACCAGTGCCAAAAATCCTGGAGCTGGAATTGGTTTGGCACTAACAAAAGATTTAGTTGAAATCCACAAAGGGACAATTTCATTGAAAAGTGAAGAAAGCGGCATCACTGAATTCAAAGTAATCTTGCCTGTCAACAGAGATGAATTTGAAGAAACACAAATTTTTTCCGAAAACACCAAAATTGAATATTCAGAAACAATTTCTATCCCCGATAAATTAGTTGAAAAAGAATTTGTCTTGCCTGAGGATGCCCCCGTTATTTTAGTAATTGACGATAACAAAGATATTCGTGATTATGTAAGCTCAATTTTTGAAACAACTTTTGTAGTCCACACCGCAAGCAATGGTAAAGAAGCCTTTGCAATTGCTATTGAAGTTATTCCAGACATTGTTATTAGTGATGTGATGATGCCAGAAGAAGATGGTTTTACACTTACAAAACACCTAAAAGAGCACCAGCTTACCTCCCATATTCCTATTATTCTGCTCACTGCCAAAACCCAGGTTACTTCAAAACTTGAGGCTATGGGCATTGGTGCCGATGCATATGTTACAAAACCTTTTAACAGCCAATTGCTAAAAGCAACAGTGGATAACCTCATTGAAACCCGAAGAAAGCTACAACAACGCTTTGCACAGGAAGTAATTTTGATGCCAAAAGATATTTCGGTTTCTTCCGCTGATGAACAATTTTTGGAACGACTTCAAAAAGTATTGGACAAAAACATTACTAATCCTGGCTTTACTATAGAAAACTTTAGCAGCGAAATGAGCGTGAGCAGAATGCAACTCCACAGAAAATTGAAAGCGTTAACAGGACAATATACTTCTGAATTTTTGCGAACGCAAAGGCTTAGGTTAGCAGTGAAATTATTACGGGAGAATAAAATTTCCATTTCAGAAGTGGGATATACCGTAGGCTTCAACGATGCTTCCTATTTCACCAAATGCTTCAAACAGGAGTTTGGCAGCTCTCCTTCGGAATATCTTTCGAAATAAGAATCCATACCCACTTAAAAGGACTTTAAATACAGCCTTGTTACATCTGTTATAGTTTTGGTTACAATATTCACAGCCATATTTCCATCTTCATTCTATTTTTACCTCATCTTTTCCCCAATTATGAAAAAAACAAAACAATATTCAGGTAACCTGGGGATTGTACCGGGAAAACAGATTTATTTGAACATCAATAATCTAGCAAATGGGATATATACATTAAAAATAATGCTCAACAATAAAGTGATAAAAGAAATAACCTTTAAAAAATAAACCTTAATAATAAAACAGTATGAAAACAATTTTAACAATCCTATGTATTGGTATCACCAGTTTTTGCAATGCGCAATTTTTGGACAAATTAGGCGATAGAGCCGCAGATGCCGTTGAGCGTACCGTGGAAAGACGCGTTGAAAAAGAAACCACAAAAAGCACCGACCGCGTTCTGGATACTATTGTAGACGCACCCAAAAAGGAAAAAAAGGAAAAGAAAAAAAGTAAAAAGAAATCTTCTGGTAAAAATATAATTGGCGGCGATCCGGTGGATGATAATTCAAATGCTTCAAGCACACAAAATAGTGATGCGACCAAAAGATCCGAAGACGAAGGCTAAAAAATTTATACGTTTTAGCCTAATTTTTAAAATAATTATTTATAAAAAACCAATTACCCATGAAAACATTGCTCAATACCTTCGCTTTACTTTTTATTAGCTACATCGGAATTTCACAGAATGATTGCAACAAATTCTATCCGCTTAACGAAGGAACTAAATTTCAAATTACGGTTTATGACAATAAAGAAAAACCATCCGCAATCATAGATTATGACGTTGTGAACGTAAGAAAATCTGGGGGCGATAAAATTGGGACAATCAATTCTAAGATGACCGATGGAAAAGGAAAAGAAATTACCAACACTTCTTTTGACGTCAGTTGTAATGGCGAAGTGGTTTCCATAGATTTTAAATCACTGATCAATCCACAGATTTTTGAACAATTTGGCAATATGGATTATGAAATAACGGGAACAAACATGGAGTGGCCTAATAATCTTTCCGTCGGACAAAAATTGCCAGATGCAACGATGGATATGAAGATAAGCATGAGTGGCATCAATATGAATATGACGGTAGAAATTACAGACCGAAAGGTAATTGGCAAAGAAACCATTACATCGCCAGCAGGAAGTTTCAATTGTTTTGTTATAACCTATAGCACAAATATGAAAATGGGCATTAGCCAGCGCACAACCTCAAAACAATGGGTTACCGAAAAAGTAGGCGCTGTAAAATCTGAAAATTATGACAAAAACGGTAAAGTTACCGGGAGTAGCTTGCTCACTAAATTTGAAGAATAGTTCTATTTGAAAAAAAGCATAAAAAAACCGCCAAATTTTTTTGGCGGTTTTTTAAGGTTAAGTGGATAATTGATTGTGGGGATTTATTGTTTGATAATCTGTTTTGTAACGGAGCCCATATCTGTACTTATTTTCACAAAATAAACAGCACTTTGCAATGTGCTAACATCTACTTGATAATGAGTATTGCTTGAGAAATCTATGTTCTTAAGCCTTCTTCCGCTTATATCAAAAATTTCCAAAGTACTTATTTTGGCTTTTGGCGACACAATGTTCAGTAAATTACTTGTTGGGTTTGGAAACACAGAAACTCTATCTAACGCACTTGCATCATCTCCCAAAACTTCATTACTTCTAAACTGTAATGTAAAACGGCTATTATACGTTCCTTTTTCTGCTTTGAAAGTGTAGCTCTGTTGCGATAAATTGGTTGTTATATTGTGTTCATTATCTATTAAAAATACGGTAACATCATCAAAAGTAGGACCTTGAAGTTCCTTAATGGAAATGGTGTATTCAAGGTTTTCGTCCAGCAAACTGGAGAAACCCATAAGAACTTTTGCACCATCCTCAAAAATTTCACGGCTCTGGATACCCAATTCTTTACTTCCATCTTCAAAATGTGTGTAAAGCGAAAGTACCGTTGCTAGTCTTCGACTGTCATAACCTTGATCCATTCCTGCTGTAGTCAATGGAGAAAAGCCAATAAGTGTATTGTTCTGCATTTGGTACTGATCGTTTTTCAATTGCACCCAAATTCTATTGTTTCCATCATCAAAAGGACGGGTAGCCGTGTTGTTGTGTCCAGTTACTCTCATAGCGTTTGAAAAAGTAGCAACACCAGCGGCAGTTGCCTTAATTCCAAATCCTTGTCCTGTGGAAATATATCCGCTTGGATCCGTTTGAGTTGGATCTGAAGGTGCAGGTGTACCACCCAGAAGATTGTACATGGAAATATCTTCCATACTGAAATTCATAGTGTATGCGCCAGGCAATAATGGACTCGGCGGCGTGTTCGGATTCCAAAAATAAACCTCGTCAACCATAGAATTAGCGTTAATAAAGTCTACAGCGCTGATGGCTGATGGATATGGGTTCGCCAAAACATTGGGACTTGCGTTTCTGTTATCGTCGGACGTTGGCCCGGGCGTGTTGTATTTTACTGTGAAATCAATATCTCCAGTATTTAGAGTCCCTTGTTCAAAGATCATATCATACGTTTTGTTGCCATCATTTCCATTCATCTGCGGCCGTGCAATATATCCTTCGCCAGGGTTTACGGTTCCTGTGAAATTAACCCAGTTGTTATAGTTGTCATCGGCAAAGTTTTCAGCACCTGGAAACTGTGCGGCAACAACTGGATTTGGCAAAAAGTTTTCGGTAAGATGGTTTAGGAACATATAGGAATCACCAAATGCACCGTTACGGGTTTCTGTTGTCATTGGACTTCCCGTTACCACAAATACTCTTGGCACCATAAAAGGGGTGGTGTAGTTTACATTTATTGTTCCGTTGTTGGTTACTACCGCGTTATCTTCAGATTGAACTACGCTTCCCGTATGTTCCACGATAAGATCTCCATTTACTGTAATGTCTTTTGTTACATTAAGATAATCCTCAGCCGCAACTGTAAGTGTTTTGGCTGCATCAATTTCACAACTACAGGCATCAATACTCCCTTTGGCAGCCGTATTATAATTGCTGCTTATTTTTGCATTTGAACCAAGTCCGGGAGCGCCGTTGCTCCAATTACTACCAGAATAAGTTGTTGTTGCAGCTGCAACGGTAACTGTAGCTGTACAAGACGCTTTGTTTGCGTAATCATCTTCAACAGTAAGAGTTACATTAAAAGTTTGTCCTACATCTTTACATGTAAACGTTGTTTGCCCTGTTAGGGTTCTTTTGGTTATCCCAAAATTATCTGTAGAGCCATTGTCAATATCTGTAGCGAGTATGGTAATACTCCCTGTATTTTTGTCTAAAGTAGCAGTGTAGTTTTGGCAGTTGGCAACTGGAGCCACATTATCAAAAAATGGATCTTTTACAATAATGAGTCCTTCATCTAAATCACTTACTATAATATTCCCACTTTTAAAGAAAGGATACACATTCCAAGCCCCATAAAAAGAAGCTATATCTGTACTCGGATGTGTGTCAAAATGGTTTATTTCAGTCATTGAAGGTACAGTGTTATACAGATTATCCACTTTCAAAACTCTCATGCCTGCATTGTAGTTTGCCAAATAAAAACGATTCCCTACAACGTAACCATTATGGTCAATGGCTGCTGTGGGACCTTCGTATGTATAATGTAAAAAAGGATTATCCAGGTCAGTTAAATCAAAGACAAAAGTACGGGTGCCCCCTCCAATGTTTTCTTCATCTACTTCGTCACCAGCAATAAAAAACTTTTTATCCTCAGTAAACCAACCCTGATGGGTATAGAACATATTTGCATAGGTTACAGAAGAAATAAGTACTGGACTGTTTTTATTGGTAACGTCTATGATATTAACTTTTTTGTTTCCACCAAAAGCTCCCACCAATATTTCATGCCCTTGATAATCTGGATCTGGACCGTCATACAGTACAACTTCGGCATCATGACAATAGCCCCAAGTTGACATGTTCCCTACCACTGTTGGGTTTGTAGGGTTACTATTTAAGTCTAAAATTCTAGGGCCTCCACTATTTCTGTTTGAGCCTAATAAATATAAGTAACCCGTGTCTTCATTAATAATTACATTATGGGTAGTAGAAACGCCAGTATATAATCCATCGGTTGTAAATGTTCTCATACTTCCACCAATAGGACTTGTAGAGAGATTCCTAAGTCTTGTAAGATCAAAAATTTGAACTCCAAAACCCGAACTTTCACTTACCATATAGGCATAATTATTATATACCTTTACGTCATGCCACCAACTCGTTCTACCAGCAGTAGAGTTTAATTTTCCCAAAAATCGTGGACTGGTCGGGGTTGAAATATCCACAAATGCGAGACCATCATTTAATGTTACTAATGCATACTCTTTATTATCTAACGGATCTGTCCAGCCCCATGAATCCTGAGCTTCCATTGGGTTGCTTCCAGTATATGCTTTCCCGCCTAAGTTGGCAATACTTATATGTCCTTGCAGTGTAAGTCCATCACAAGGAAAACCATTCGCCATTCCACCAACACATGGGGTTTGCGAAAAAATAAATGGGGCACTAAGCATTAAAAAGAATTGTAATAATCGTTTCATAAATGTAGGTTTTGGGTATAACTAACTAAGAAAAAGTTGGATGAGTTGAGATTATTCGGTCATATAAATAAATTCTACATAAGGTAGGAACACAATTGACCAAGAAGAGAGTGGCGGCAATAGCTGGCCACAACATAAGTAGGTTCATTTTCATAATCTGGGTTGTTGAAAATATGGTACAATAATAAAACATAATTCCGATAAAGTGCAAGTTTTTTGGATGAAAAGTTAAAATTTTTAAGAAACAACGCTCTAATTATCAGTCATTTCTTACAAAAGAAAGCTTTTACATTATAAATTTAAAGAAATACTGTATGGGAATACCACAAAATTCTTAGAGACAACTGGTTTCATTAATTATATTTGCCTCATGCAACCTATCTTGACCCATTCCAATATCCCTTTAATGAAAATAGACCTTTCTAAACATGGAATTACGGGCTATTCTTTGGTTTTAAAACGAGAAGATTTATTACATCCTTTTGTTTCTGGCAATAAATTCAGAAAATTGAAGTATAATATTCTTGCGGCCAAAGAACAGAAACACAATACACTGCTCACATTCGGCGGGGCTTTTTCAAACCATATAGCTGCGGTAGCAGCTGCCGGTAAAGAATGGGGGTTTAAAACCATCGGCATCATACGCGGTGAGGAACTTGAACGTAAAATATCGGAAAATACAACACTTTCTTTTGCTGAAGAATGCGGAATGCAGTTGCATTTTATTTCGCGTGAACATTATAGACATAAAGACGAAACTAAATTTCTCAATAATTTAAAAAATCAATATGAAGATTTTTATCTTTTACCCGAAGGCGGCACCAACGCACTGGCAGTAAAAGGATGCGAAGAAATTTTGGGAGAAATAAACGACTCTTTTGATTATATCTGTGTTCCCATAGGCACAGGCGGCACCATGGCCGGCTTGGTAAAAGCATCAAATATAAACCAACAAGTTTTAGGGTTTTCAGCTTTAAAAGGAACCTTTCAAGCTTCTGAAATTGAAAAATATACTTCCAAAACCAATTTTGAAATCACAGATAAGTATTGTTTTGGTGGGTATGGCAAAATAGATATTGATTTGATACGTTTCATAAATGAGTTTAAAGAAAAGACCAACATTCCACTAGATCCGATCTATACCGGAAAAATGATGTATGGCATCATGGATCTACTAAAAAAGGGGTATTTCAAAGAAAATAGCCGTATTTTTGCAGTCCATACTGGAGGCCTGCAAGGCATTGCCGGAATGAATCAAAAATTAAAAAAGAAAAATCTACCTATAATTGAATAAAATGATTGGCAGAATAGTTACCCTTCTACTTATATGTATAATTTGTTTTAGCAGTTGCAAATCGAAAAAAACGGCTGTCAAACACCGAAAAAAGCACAATACCGAAAGGGTTGTCAAGGTTAGGCAACCTATAGAAGAAAAAAACACAAAGGCAGAAGAACCTGAGGTTGTAGTAGTACCCGTAAACATTCCTTACAGTGAGCGCGTAGCCAATTATATTAAGGAATACAGCGATATTGCAAAAGAAGAAATGCTTCAGTACGGAATTCCCGCCAGTATTACTCTTGCCCAAGGAATACTAGAAAGCGGCGCTGGAGCAGGCGAACTCACTATGAAGGCCAACAATCACTTCGGAATTAAATGTCATACTGGCTGGGAAGGTGATAGTGTATATCACGATGATGATGAACGCGGGGAATGTTTCAGAAAATACAAAGATCCAAAATACTCTTACAGAGATCATTCGTTGTTTTTAACCCAACGAAGCCGCTACCAAGATTTGTTCAAACTTCGGAAGGACGATTACAAAGGTTGGGCAAAAGGCCTGCGAAAAGCAGGTTACGCCACAGACCCCAAATATCCCGATAAACTTATTGGTATTATTGAACGCTATAATCTAGAGGCATATGACAATGAGGTTTTGGGCAAAAAAGTGAACTACACAAAGTCCGATGATTCAAAAATAAGTACCTATACAGTGCAACCGGGCGACACGCTTTACAACATTTCAAGACGTTTTAATCTTACAGTCGAAACCTTAAAAGAATACAATGGATTAAAGAACAATGATTTAGCTATCGGCCAAATGCTTTATCTGCATGCTGTGAAAAATCAGTAGTAAAAGTCTTCAATGTTCAGTGTTCAAAATTAATAAATCCTCGAATCCAATTATGAATTATCAAAGAAGTAGTGCGCTTTTCTCAGAAGCCCAAAAAGTTATTCCCGGCGGCGTCAACTCGCCTGTTCGCGCTTTTAAAGCCGTTGGCGGCACGCCTATTTTTGTTGAAGAGGCAAAAGGGGCTTACCTCTATGATGTTGATGGCAACAAGCTGATTGATTATATTAATTCCTGGGGGCCAATGATTCTTGGCCATGCACACCAAACTGTGGTTAATGCCGTTGTTGAAAAAGCACAAAAAGGAACTTCCTTCGGGATGCCCACCGAAATTGAAACCGAAATCGCTGCGCTCGCAGTGGCTATGGTTCCGAATATTGACAAAATCCGTTTTGTAAACAGTGGAACCGAAGCTTGTATGAGTGCCGTTCGCTTGGCGAGAGGTTTTACCGGAAAGGATAAAATCATAAAATTCGCAGGTTGTTATCACGGACATAGCGATTCTTTCTTAATTCAAGCAGGAAGTGGTGCCGTTACTTTCGGAACCCCTAACAGCCCAGGCGTTACCGAAGGAACTGCAAAAGACACGCTTTTGGCAAACTACAACGATCTAAAAAATGTGGAAGAAGTAATTGCCGCAAACAAAAACGAAATAGCTTGCATCATCCTGGAACCCGTTGCAGGAAATATGGGCTGCATCCCTCCTGTTAATGGTTTTTTGAAAGGCTTGCGAAAGCTCTGTAACGACAACAACATACTTCTAATTTTTGACGAAGTAATGACCGGTTTCAGGCTTGCCGCTGGGGGGGCTCAGGAATTATATGGTGTAAAAGCTGATATTGTAACCTTCGGAAAAGTGATAGGCGGTGGACTTCCTGTTGGTGCATTTGCAGCTAAAGCAGAAATAATGGATTATTTGGCGCCCATTGGCCCGGTTTACCAAGCGGGGACTTTAAGCGGAAATCCATTGGCGATGGCAGCTGGGCTGGCAATGTTGAAAGAGTTGAATGAAAACAAAGAAATTTTCAATTCAATAAATAAAAAAACAGCATACCTCCATAAAGGTTTGAATGAAGCGCTTACTTCAGCAAATGTGAAATTTACAATCAACAGAATTGGGTCTATGATTTCGGTACATTTCTCTGAAAAACCCGTTACCGACTTTGCATCTGCTGCCGAAGCTAACAACGAAAATTTTAAAATATTCTTCCACGGATTGCTGAATGAGGGCATTTATATTGCGCCCAGTGCTTTTGAAACTTGGTTTATTTGTGATGCGCTGAGTTATGAAGATTTGGATGCAACGATTGCTGCTTGTGGGAACGTAGCGAAGACCTTAAATAGGGGTTAAAACCACAGAGGCACAGAGAGCGCAGAGCTAATTTCATTTTATAAAAAAAGACCCTTTCTAAGTTTAGAAAGGGTCTCGATTTCAAATATAATTAATCACTAATTATTCGTTTTGAGCCATTTGGCATACTGGTCTGCTGTCAAGGTTTTTTTCATTGATTCCTTTAACTGATCGTCCAATTTTTTCTTTTCGGCAACAACTGAAGCATCTTTAGCGTCTTTTCCATCCACATTTTTTTGATAGCCAACTTCTTTGGCTACAAGAGCTCTAAATACAGCGCGACCTTGGTCACCGTTTAGACCCAATGTTTCAGTAAGGTTTGCAGTTTCAGTTTTTGCAATCACTTCTGGTCTGCTTTTATCTTGTGACAACTGTTGTGCAGAGCTTGTTTGAACGCCCATAAACATGGTTGCCGCAAATGCAAATACTGTTAGTCTGTTTTTCATTGTTTTAAGTTTTAAAGTTACTAATGTAACTATTTTGTATATAACTAAAACAATAACCGCACCAAAAGTGTGAATTTTAAGAATATTTTAATGCTGGCCTTTTCTTTCGGACTTTCCTTTAGCCTTTCTTTTATCGTGTCTCTGGGTTTGTTTAAGCTCCCATTTAGTCATTTGTTCTTCCGTAAGAATTTCTTTTAGCTCCTTCTTCATCGAAATACGACGGTCCAGCATAGCGCTTTTGGCTTCATACTTTTGGGCATCAGTCATTTCTTTCCTGTTTTCAGGACGTTCGGGTTTATTATTTTCCGATTTTAGGATAAGTTGCTTCACTTTTTGCTGTTGGGAAGCATTAAGATCTAGAGCCAATGTCATTTCTTTCATCTTTAAATCTGCTCTTTGTTCTGGGGTGAGATTTGCTTTCATCTCTTTGCGGTTTTCTTTTCTTTCAGAATTCTTGTTCTGCGCATTTACTGCGAAAGTGGCCAAGGCCATAAAGATTATCAATACTTTTTTCATAATATTTTGTTTTTAAATGTTCAACATAACTATGACATTGAAAACCTGATTAGGTTTAATTTCCTAAAAATATTTTGCTGTAAGCAAAAAGATCTTCAAAACGTATTCTTTACTAACTGTAAGGGTTGGTTGCCTAAATAGCGGTTTTTTGATTTTGTAAAATGTGATAGATTTAACTTACTAAATATTGAATACCACCGCTCATATTTCTGGCAGGGATGCCAGACCCCTTATGCCAAAAAGGAGGAAAAATGTGGGAGGTGGTGTATTTAAAACAAAAAGGAACCGTTTTACAACGGTTCCTTTTCAATATAAACATAGTTTCTATAATTATTTCACCACAAAACGCAATACATTGTTATGGTCTTCAAATTTCAACACATACACGCCTAAAGTAAGATCAGAAATATTGATACTACTATTACTGGCATCAACGGTTTGTTGTTTTACTTTTTGACCAAGTATATTATAAATGGCAACATTGTATTCTTCAGTTAAGTTTGATAACGAAATAGCTTCATCTGCCGGGTTTGGATAGATGGAAACACTTAGCAAAGCTTCGTTTTCATTTATTCCTACAGTTACACAAGGATCTGGTGCTGTTCCAGCATTTGGAACGTTTAGGTTACAAGCCCCATCTGCTGAAAAAGTAGCGGTAATGTTAATTGGCCCACCATCTGATGGCATTTGTACGCCCACAAAAGTGTGTGGCGAAGTTAGGCCTCCCACAGGAACTGAAGCGGTTCCATCACCTGATAGGTCTAAGCTTCCAGTTGCTGGTGGGTTAACAAAGGTTATGGTAACATCTGCTGTAAAGAAGTCGTCACTGCCATCGCTAGGCGTGCCATTATCATTACACGGAGAGATGTTTGTAGTATTTATAGCTGTAATATCACAAGCGTTAGGATCGCAAATATATACAGGCAATGTATATCCTCTTGCTTCAAACCTGTCAGTGAAAGCATCTATTTCGGCACAACTGTAGCCCATATCAATAGCTGCTTGTCTTACTGCAATTGCTGCGTTTTGTTGGTTAGTGCCACTATTGGTCATCCCAAGGCCTTCCCAAACTGCTGCGTCCATTTTTTCTCTTCCAATGATTTCCCAAATTTCAAGAAGTACTGAAGCCCAGATTTGTCCGTCTGTATGGATAGAGCCAGTAAGCCCTCCAGGATACATTGCGCCATAATTGGTAACTCGACCTCCCCAAAATGGGTTGTGTCCGTCCCAGCCAAAAACCCAGAAATATTGTGTGTCTGAACTGTCCCAAAAGCCCGTGCTTCTTTTATAGGAATTTGCCCAATAGTCACCAGTTCCTTCACTTAAACCATTTACTTGGCTAAGATTTCCGTTGGTGATAAAGTCGTGAAGTCCGTGGCCCAATTCATGGAGCACAACGTCCATATCTTCAGCGTCATCTACACCACCTTCTCCAAACTGGAGACTTCCGTTACTGTAAAAAGAGTTATCAGCACCATTGGCACCGTGCGGATCGTAGCGAACCACTCCGCCATTGTAGATTGAAACCAAAGGAATTCCTAAATCATCATTGATGTAACGGAAACTTTTATCAATATGGTGATAGCAGTTTGCAGCTTCAAAACCCTGCTCGTCACGCGTAAAACTAAAATCTGGTGAATTTTGGATAAATAAACCAGTGGAAGGCGAGCCCAATTCTGCTATTTCCGTATAAGGGCCTCTTAGTCTGTAATTGGTCCCGTCAAATTCAATATCCAAAAGATTAACTGCTGTTCTTGCAGCATCAAGTTCGGCATTGGTTTGGTCATTATTATCCACATAATTTCCGCCATAAGTACTTCCCGTTTTTGTAAGTGGGTCCGGGTCAAAAACCATTGCTGTGCCTGTAGCCAGTACTGAAGGTCTGATTGGGTTTTTTATGTCTTTTGGATTGTGTTCTCCATCTTTTTTGTGGTAGATGGCAATATCTTTGGTGCTCAACACAGCTCCTGTTTTTGCATCAACGATGGTTTCCCAGTTTCCCATGCGGAATTCAGACATTGTAGTTACTCTATATACCAGTTTGCTACTGCCTAATTTATTATACACATAAAGTTTTATGTCTTTCTGCGAAATATATCCCTCAATATTTAAAGCCGATTTAGCTGCGTTCAATGCAGCATTTTCAGAGATTGATGGGTTGGTGTCTATGGTTTCCACAGCGCTGTCAAAAGTACTAGCGTGGTAAGTAACTTGGTTGTTATTGGAAACGTGAACCGCAACCGAAGAATCAAAAACTTCCACTCCATTAACGGTGTGATAGAAACGAAATGTTTCACCGGAAGGACCAGAATGACTGTTCAGCATGGCGAAACTTTGATTTGTTTTGTTGACGGGCATATTGCTGTCCATCCATGTTTGCGCAACACTTTCCTTGTTTTGGGCAAAGAAAAGCTGCGTAAAACATAATAATAGCGAAGTGAATAATAGTCTTTTCATAAAAAAAATTAAGTTTAGAATTTGTGAATAGGTTTCCAAATGTAATATTAATGGATTATAATTCAAAGAATTCCGCCCAAAGTAATTTGAATAATTTATGGAATATCAAAATTAAACCCCATAAAAAAAGGAAACCACACTGCTGTAGTTTCCTTTTTAAGTTCGTTTATAGATGTCCAATTAAATTTTCAGACGGACATTGGATTTACTTGAATTTGTCCTCCAATTGCTTTTAAAACTTTCATTATTGTAGCAAATTGAGGTTTGGCTCCATCAGATAATGCTTTGTATAAACTCGGTCTACTCAATCCTGTTTCTTCCGCTATTTTTGTCATTCCTATAGCTTTGGCAATATGACCGATTGCACTAATTATATCTGCGTTATTTCCTTCTTCTAATACAGTATTGAGATATTCAGCAATCATTTCTTTGTTATCTAAATAATCTGCTATGTCAAATTTTGAAGTTACCATATTTTCTATTTCTTTAATTTTTCTAAGATTTCTTTTGCTTTCGTAATGTCTTTTTGTTGCGTAGATTTATTTCCTCCAATTAGAAGTAAAATAATTTTTCCGTCTTTTTCTTTGAAGTAAACTCTGTATCCTTTTGCGTAATTCACTCGTAACTCAATTATTCCGTTTCCAACAGCCTTACAATCACCAAAATGTCCGTCATTTTCAATTTTCTGAATTCTAAACAAGATTTTTGCCTTGGCTTTTAAGTCTTTTAACTTCCTAAGCCATTTATCAAATTCAGTTGTTTTCTCAATGAAAAACATAAAATCTGTATCTACTTGGATACAAATTTACATTATTTTTTTGAATTATTATAATTGAGATTACGTTTTCTAGCATATGGTTTGATGCACCACAACAAGGTGAGATTCTCATAAAAAAAGGAAACCACACTGTTGTGGTTTCCTTTTTAAATAAATTTAAAGAGGTTTTTACAAAACTGAAACCATCAAGTTATCATCAGTCTTTTCAACTTTCGCAACCTTTGAAGCCGTCAATCCTTTTATAGCTTTGTCCCACTTTTTGTTGCTCAAACCGCTTTGGGCTTTTAACGCTTCCAAAGCAACAGGTGATTTGACTTTTAAAAGTGTGTAAACAGCTTTTTCGTCTTCGGTCATTTCCACTTTTTTCTTTTCGGGGCGCATTTGAGGGAAGAAAAGCACTTCTTGTATGGAAGGGTTGTTAGTCAAAAACATAATCAATCGGTCCATCCCGATGCCCATGCCGCTGGTTGGGGGCATACCGTATTCCAAAGCTCTAAGAAAGTCATAATCTATAAAGGCAGTTGCTTCGTCATCACCTCTATCTGCAAGTTTCAATTGGGCTTCAAAACGCTCGCGCTGGTCTATGGGGTCATTCAACTCACTGTAAGCGTTTGCTACTTCCTTTCCGCAGACCATCAATTCAAAACGCTCCGTTAATTCAGGATTTTCGCGATGCTCTTTGCAAAGCGGACTCATTTCCTTTGGGTAATCTGTAATGAAGGTTGGTTGAATGTAGTTGCCTTCACACTTTTCGCCAAAAATTTCATCGATGAGTTTTCCTTTGCCCATGGTGTCGTCCACTGGAATTTTCATATCCAAAGCAGCTTTGCGGATTTCATCCTCAGTCTTGCCAGTAATATCAAAACCTGTAAAGTTTTGAATAGCCTCAGCCATTGTTACTCTTGGGTAAGGGGCTTTAAAGTCTATTTTGTGCTCTCCAAAAGTAGCTTTTGAGGTTCCGTTTACTTGTATAGCGCAGAATTCCAGCAATTGTTCACAGAAATCCATCATCCAGTTATAGTCTTTATAGGAAACGTAAATTTCCATGGCAGTAAACTCTGGATTGTGGGTGCGGTCCATCCCTTCGTTTCTGAAGTTTTTGGAGAATTCATATACGCCGTCAAAACCACCGACGATCAATCTTTTTAGGTATAATTCATTAGCAATTCGCATATACAATGGAATGTCCAAGGAATTGTGGTGCGTAATAAAAGGTCTTGCTGCAGCACCACCCGGAATGGGCTGCAAAACAGGAGTTTCAACTTCAAAATAACCGCGTTCGTTAAAGAATGTTCGCATGGCGTTGAATAGCTTGGTTCGCTTTACGAAAATCTCCTTTACATGTGGGTTTACCACCAAATCCGCATAGCGCTGGCGGTAGCGTTGTTCAGGGTCTGTAAAAGCGTCGTGTACTTTTCCTTCGGCATCAACGCGCGGTTGCGGCAAAGGTTTTAATGCTTTGCTCAACAAGGTGAAGTTTTTTACCATGATGGTTTTTTCACCAACTTGGGTTTTGAAAAGTTCGCCTTCAATCCCTATGAAATCGCCTATATCGAGCAATTTTTTATAGACTTCATTGTAATGGCTTTTGTCTTCGCCAGTGCATATTTCATCACGGTTAAAATAAACCTGAATACGTCCATCTGCATCCTGAAGCTCTGCGAAAGAGGCTGAACCTTGGATTCTGCGCGACATCAACCGTCCAGCAACCACTACCTTTTTTCCTTCCTCAAAATTGTCCTTTATCTTTTTTGAAGTGTTGTTTACAGGGTATAAATCTGCGGGATAGGGGTTTATTCCACGATCGCGCAGTTGTTGTAGTTTTTCTCTTCGGATGATTTCCAGTTCAGACAGTTGCATAAATTATGTATAAAAATAAGTTTGCAAAGATAGCGAAATGAAGTGCGAATTACGAAGTGGAAAATTCGAAATACCTTGATTAGAAAAAAGAATAAAGAAAATAGAACAAAGAATCCAATGACTATTGCAAACCAACGAATTAACAAATCCCGAATCCCAAATCCCAAATCACGAAGTAACAAGTATCACTCTTTCCCCTTAATTGCCGCTATTGCAATTTTCACCCTTTCGTTATTGGGATTTATGGCCAGTGATTTCTCGTAGTTTAACAGCGCTTTTTCCATTTGGTTTGTAACATATAATTTGTTTGCCAAGTTTTCATAGGAATAAGATTCATTAGGAAACAAAATTGTATTCATTTCGGCAATATAGAGCCCCTCCGCTTTTCTTTCAGAGTAGAATAGAACACTGGAATAGGTACTTAATTCGCCTAAATGCTCAGCTTCTTTTTTTAGCTTCGGAAGCAATTTTTTTGACTTTCTCTGGAATTTTTCAAATCCCATTTCGGTTAGCGCATCATTCACAATGGTAACCGCATTGTAGTTGGGCACGTAGCCTTTATCCTGAATAATTTGTAGAATATCATCCTCAAATGTATTGACGGGATGCTCCACAATTCTATTTATTTCTTTTCCGTCTTTGTAGAATATAAAAGTAGGAACGCGATGAATATTCAAACCTTCTTCCTCCCCGCCAGGGCTTTGTTTGTAGTTTTCGCTATCGTTTGATACAGCTATCACGGTAAGCCGATCCAAAGGAAATTGGGCTTCCTCCAGAATTTTATAGAATATGGGAAGTTCCTTTTTACTGTCTCCACACCAAGTGCCAAAAAAAACAGTAATCGTGTATTGCGGAAGTAGCTTTTGTATAGCGACAACTTTTTCTTTATTGGGTTGATAGGCTTCATAGTTTGTTAAAAACCATTCAGAATAGGTGTTTACTGAAAGTGCTTCCTTGTTGATTTTACCAAGTAACATTGGAGTTTCGCCATTTTGCATAATTTCTGTATTAAACGGCTGGGCGTAGTTAGTGAGAATTGAAAATGTAAATGCGATGGAAAAGAGAATTAAATTTTTCATGGGTGCTGATTTTAGAATTAACACCACGAATATTTAAAAAATGGAGGAAGAATTGCTGAAGACAGGGTTTGAAAAAGGGCCTAGACCCCCGTTTGAATTTAACTGGAATACAGGTTTTTAACGTCTTCCCGAGAGCTCACATTCAGCTTTTTATAGAGGTTATTAATGTGGGTTTTTACCGTGCTTAAACTAACGAACATATCAGAAGCTATTTCTTTGTTGCTTTTGTTTTCTAAAATGAGTTCCAGAACCTTCTTTTCTTGGTTAGAAAGAGATTCTTTATTGGGAGGGAAAAAACTTTTCATCTTTCTCAGTTTCCCATAAAAAAAGAAGTTGCCAAAAATTGATAAAGCTGCAATTGCACCCAACCCATAAACCCACCAAGACAATCCATCAGGTTTAATTGTAGCTATCAAATATTTATCTGAAGCAAGTTCCTCTCTGTATTGCTCTGTGTAATTGCTGTTGGGATATTTTTCTTTGAGCCTATTTAATAAATTGTCATAATAGGAGTTGGTTTTTAAATCTTCCAAATAATAGGCATGCAACGGTTGTGCTCTGTCGGAAAAAAAGGAGTAGCTATAAAGCTCTGCCAAAGGTTCATGTAGCTGTTCGCCGTATTGTTGCAAAATGCTGAACCATTTTTTTGAATTAATTTTTCTATTAGCTTCACTGCGATAAGTACCAAAAGCAAAACGCATATCGTGTTTTAAGGAGTCGATTTTTAAAAAAGCATTGGCCTTTTCATTTTTAGAGATTACAAGACAGAACATCTCATTGTCAAACGAAAAAGGAAGCGTCAAAGTGTCGTTATTATTTGCGATAAAATTCACCTCTTTGCTATTTGGGCATTGCCCCGTGAAATGTGCCGTGTTTTGATCATTTTCGTTGCACATATCTACGTGGATTCTATAAATTTTGTTTTCAGCAGGTAAATTATCCCCTGAAAAAGAAAAGTATCCTGTAGAATCAGGATATGTTTTATTGAGAATTTGCTCAGGAAATACTCCAGAAATTTTCCTGTAGTCATCAACCACAGAAAGATAAACAGCACCTTTGGCAGATTCAGCATCTACATAACCCGAAAATTGATATTGTGCTTTACTGGCCGTTACAGCAAAAAAGAAAACGAGCAGCGCAATAATTTTTTTGAAATCCATTTTTAAAATAAATCACTAAGGTAATAAACTCTGTTGAATCAAAATCTTGTAACAAAAGGAAAAATGACGGGACAGATAGCTTAAATAATAATCGTAAATTTGTTTTCTATGAATATATGGAGAGTCCTGTTAGCAATCATTTTTCCACCACTTGCAGTTATTGGCAAGGGTTGTGGATCTGTTCTTATTGTCTTTATACTTACCGTTTGCGGATGGATTCCCGGCGTGATTGCCGCACTTATCATTCTAAACAATCCTAAAAGATAAACCCATGAAACTAAAATTACTTTCGCTATTTATCTTGGCTTTTACTTTTGTAAGCTGCCAATTTACGGAAACTATGGTTATGAATGAAGACGGTAGCGGCACCATGAGAGTGGAAGTGAACCTCAACGAAATGATGGCCTTTGGCGGCGGGGCAATGGGTGATTCAACAGTAATGAAAATGGATACCATTGTCTATATGAAACAATTTTTGGAGGAAAAGAAAGACAGTATCTCCAAACTTTCCATCACCGAACAACAAAAACTGAAAAAGTTGGAGAATTTCAACATTCATATAAAAATGGACTCGGAGACTTCTGAAATGGTTTATGATATTTCCACCAATTTCAAAAATATAAATGAGGCGAATGATATGCTGAACGGATTGGAACAGGCTGGAAATTTAATACCCAACAAAGATGCGAATACCGAAATTAAAAAGGAAGAAGATTCCCCCGAAGTAGTTGGTGTTAATTATTCTTTTAAAAATGGTATCTTTAAACGAGATGCTTACATAAAAGACGAAAAGCTGCACGCACAGCAAGTAGACAGCATGAAACAAGCCGAAGCTTTTATGGGTGGTTCCAATTATATGTTGAAATATACTTTTCCAAAGAAAATAAAGAATACTTCAAATCCAGACGCTACATTTTCAGCAGATAAAAAAACAGTAAGTATTCAAGCACCTTTTTTAGAATACTTTAAAAACCCGGATTTGCTGGATTTAGAAGTGGAGTTGGAGAAATAGGGAATCGTAAATATTGAGTTATGAGTTATTGATTACGAGCTCCTTCCCCTAGTTACTAATTTAAATTAATTGACGGAAACACCCTTTAAAGGCAGGGGGAATTAACAAATCCCGAATCACAAATCACGACTCACAAATCACGAATCCCGACTCACGACTCACGAATCACGAATCCCGACTCACGAATCACGAATTAACACTAAACACATAAAACATGAAAGCACTCTATTTTTTAATCCCATTATTTATGGTAAATGCTTGCAAAACGCAAACGGGTGCTGTAACCTCTTCAGAAAACACAACGATAGAACATATGGAAAACAAACCAACAGGCTGTCCTGAAGAAGGAACTTGCAACGTAGTCGTCCATAAAAACAAAAGCTTGTCCATACAAGAAGATGGAACTGGTGCCTTATATCCTCAAATAATAGAAGGTACAAGTACAGTAGTAGAATACACTTATTTAAAAGAAGGTCCTCCGGGAACGGCAGACGGCAATTATTCTGAAACCATTCACTTTGAAATTCCTGCGGCCACAACAACATTGCGCAAGGAAAACGCATCCTTGAACGATGTAAAACTGCTCTACGGAAAACACTGTTTTTGCAGAGGGGAAGCGGGTTATTACCCAATAACCGACGGAAAGCTTTTAATTGAAAAAAGCGGTCAGGGAATTGTGTTCGATCTTAAATTTAAAGTAAATAAAACCTCACAAGTAGTTACGCATATTTCGGAAACGATGAAACTTTGAAGTAGAAAAAAGAGAAAAGAATAAAGAGGATAGATGTTAGATATTGATTAAATAATCACTTTTTACATTCTCTTTTCTTTATTCTTTTTTCTTTGCTCTTTATTCTTTTACAAAAAATACTGCAATGCGAAAAAGGCATAATTATAAAAACTTAAATATTTGGAAACTGGGACTACAGATAACCATGGATATTTCTGATATTTTAGACACTTTTCCTAAACACGAAATATTTGGATTGACATCGCAAATGAGTCGTTGTTCTGTTTCAATGCCTAGCAATATTTCAGAAGGTTCTGCAAGAACCGATAAGGCCTTCAGTAATTATTTGGATATTTCCCTTGGATCTTCTTTTGAATTGGGAACTCAGCTATTGATTGCTCATCACAAAAATTATATAACCACAGAAACGCTGGAAGAATTGGAAGCAAAAATTTCAGAGTGGCAGAAAATGACAATGGGCTTTCAAAAAAGATTAAACGGCTAAGAAACCCCGTCTTTCCTCTTTATTCTTTATTCTTTATTCTTTATTCTTTATTCTAAAAAAAAGAGAAAAGAACAGGAACCACCCCGTCTTTTCTCTTTATTCTTTATTCTATTTTCTTTATTCTCTATTCTACTCAGTTCTTAACAACCTTCTTAGTAGTTACTTTATTTCCGTTTTTCACAACAAGGAAATACATTCCACTTTCAACATAATTGTAATCCAATTGTTTGCTGAAAGTATTTGATGCAGAAACATCGTCAAAAGTAGTTTGACCGATAATTCTTCCTCTTAAATCATATAACGAAACTTCAATATTATCATTGGAAGCTGGTTTGAAAGTAAGGTTGAAAGTTCCGTTTGAAGGGTTTGGATAAACTGCAAAGTTTTCAAACGTGAATTCTTCAACACCAACAGTTCCTGTTACAGTAATAACGGCATTATTAATATCATAGAAAATGTTGTCAGACGAAATAACCATCAACCTACCTGTTGTAGTGTTAAGGTTTGGCACGTTTACAATAGCACTTCCATTGTTTGGTACACCCAATGCAACAGCTACTGGATAAGTAAGTCCGCCATCAGTAGAGAACATAATATCAACATTAGGACTGTCCACTGGAGCTACATCAGTTCCTGCAACATCCCAAGTAACGGTTTCAGTAGTTTGGGTAGTCCAACTAGTAGCAGTATTTTGCGAGCTTACCACAAATGGTCCTGCGGTTCCATCTACAGTAACAAACATATCATCACGTGCTGAAGATCCGCCAATGGCTGCATTATCACGAACGTTATATCTAAAACGCATCGATCTTCCTACTTGAGGAACAACTTCCCAAGTGCTCTGTGTGTTTCCAGCTAATACAGTTGCCAATGCTGGCATATATCTGTCTGGTGATAGCAATGGATCAATAGACCTAAAAGCTGGCCCTACTGTTGAAGTGTTTTGTGGTGGTTGAGGGGAATCTTGATTATCCATCTGCTCCCAGCAGTGTGAAAGCACATCTCCTGCGTCAGGGTCTGTAGCAGTACCTCTCAAAATAAATGGAGTTCCTTTTGGAATAGTCATATCAGGGCCAGCATCTGCCGTTGGCGGCAAGTTGTTGGTTGGGCTTTGCACCGCGCACTGGCCTTGACCATTTTTAATATAAGTCCACATTTCCTGTATGCTTATACCGTGAAAATAGTCATCACTATGTGTTTGAACATTCTGGGGAGCGCATATTCCCGCATATGCCATAATTGTGGAACCACTTCCTGGCTCAAAAGCAGTAGGTAGGTTTCTATTGCCCCCGCCGCAAGCATTTGCAGTTCCATTAAAAGTATGGTTTGCGCCGAATTGATGTCCCATTTCGTGCGCTACATAGTCAATATCATAATTATCCCCAATTGGGGCATTAGTTCCAGTTACTCCTCTTGCTTTTTGACCAGTAACGCAGGGTACACGTAAACCGGCGATACCCCCAGCTCCAGTACTGAAAACATGGCCTATGTCATAATTGGCATTTCCAATAATATTATCACAGGTAGTTTGGTTTTGGCCAAGCATTGTACTTCCGTTATTGTTAGTGTATGGATCTGAGCCCGAATTAAGAAAGATAATATCTGTGTTGTTGGCTACTATAACCATAGTCAATGCAACATCCCTTTCATAAACACCATTTACACGCGTCATGGTAGTGTTCATTGCTGATAATACAGCAGCTTTTTTAACGGCATCAGGAGCACCTGGATCAACACCTTGTTGGTTTAAGTGATATTGCGAATATTCCCCAGTACAAGCCAAAGCAAGTCTAAAGGTTCTTAAAAGACCATCGTTTGCATTTCTGTTGGCTTCAGGCATATCTATTATCTCATGTTCCACTGTGTTACACTCAAAATCTCCAGAATATGCAGGAAGTGTATTGATGTTATAAGAAATGTAATAGTTCTTATCACTGGTATAAGGATCAATATAGATAGTAGAATAGTTTGGTGAAGAAATCATCACATTTACACCTACACTAGAAACACTAAACCGTGCTACGGCTGAAGCATCTTCAATTCCCTGAGCCACATAAGATCTAATATTTGGGTGTTGTGCCTGTAGCGGAGCTTCCATTATGGAAGCTTCATATACACGGAAATGTTGAAGTACACCATTGTTGGTAGGCAACTCTATAATAACATTGCTATGTACGGTATTTCTTGCCGGAGCGTGAGTCAAAAGAGTTGTTAAAGCTGAAGTATTAAGATCAAACAGATTGTAATCCTGCGGCATCGAGTTTCTAAAAGCTTTCTGTCGGTTTTGCGTTTCAGTAGACGAAGCTTTCGTCCATAACGCATTGTTCTGTGCATTTACCCCAAAGCATAAGAGTGCAAAGGATAAAACCAGCATGTGTTTAAAAGTACTTTTTTTCATTTTATTTGTGATTATTATGAATGTTTATAACTGTAAATATAAGAGTCTTTAGGGAAATTTGGGAAACTTTAAGAAACTAACTTTCTGCATTTAGCTAAAAAAACGCATAAAATTCAAAAAATGAATCCTAGAAATGTAATTTATCAATAGTTTTGCCCTTAATTTTTTAAAAAGCTACATTGAATCGATCGCTAGAAATAATAGATTTAGGGTTAAAAGATTACCAAGAAACTTGGGATTTTCAGGAATCGCTTTTTCAAAATATTCTTCATATAAAAAGCAACAACAGAAAAGATAATTTGGAGCAAGCCACTCCAAATTATCTTTTGTTTGTGGAGCATCCGCACGTATATACCCTCGGAAAAAGCGGCCATATTGAAAACCTGCTCATTTCTGAAGAAAAATTAAAAGCCATAAATGCTAAATTCTACAAAATAAACCGCGGCGGCGATATAACCTATCACGGCCCGGGACAGATTGTTGGCTACCCAATTTTGGATTTGGAAAATTTTTTTACCGATATCCACAAATACCTCCGTTTACTAGAAGAAATGATTATCCGAACCCTAGCGGAATACGGTCTAAAAGCAGAACGTAGCAAAGGCGAAACTGGAGTTTGGCTTGATGTCGGTACCCCCTTCGCCAGAAAAATATGCGCCTTGGGTGTCCGCGCCAGCCGTTGGGTGACCATGCACGGTTTTGCACTAAACGTAAATACCGATTTGGGTTATTTTGACAATATGATCCCCTGCGGAATTAAAGGCAAGGCGGTAACCTCCTTAAATGTGGAATTGGGAAAGGTTGAAATTTCTATGGAAGAAGTGAAAGAAAAACTTTTGAAACATTTTCTTGTTCTTTTTGAAGCTGAAGTGAAACAAGAAGAAAATCACCATATTTCATTATAAAAAATAGAAACTCTTGTTACCTTTAAAACGGGGACTGAGCGGAGCCGAAGTGCAGTAAAAGGGTCTGCCATCTTTAAAACGGGCACTGAGCGGAGCCGAAGTGCATTCGAAAGCTTTTGTGCCAGTCCTGAGCGGAGCCGAAGTGCAGTAAAAAGGCCTTCCTCCTTCGTCCCTCCCTTTAAAACAAAAGAGGAATCTTTAGAAGGGATTTCTAATTGAGATGAGATAAGCAAATAGATTTAAAAACTATTAAAAGCCTAATATTGTGTTATCGTCAACTATCAGGTTAGAATTTGTTATTTGGAATTTGTTATTTGGAATTTGTTATTTGGAATTTGGAATTTGTTATTTGTTATTTGTTATTTGTTATTTAAACAAATATACTTCCCAATCATATACCGCGTAATGGGCTTTAAAGTCTTCCCAGTTTGCGGATGCAAACCATAGCTGGTAAAATATTCAAGATCGCCATCCCTGTTTTTGCCATACCAAACCCGAACGCTTCCATCTTCATTAAAAAACTCAGATTCACAAGTCGGTGTAACTTTTTCAAAATCAATTATTCGTTCCTCTTTATAAGCTTTAAGGTTTCCTTCTCTTAGTTTTTCTGAATCAAAGGAAGCTTCAATATAATGTCTTCCCTCCCATTCCATCCAACGCTGCTTGGTAAAATAATGATACCCAAAGAACCCAATAACCGCTAGCAAAACAACAGCTATAATAGACAGTACTAATTTATTTTTCTTCTTTGGAACCTTTCTTCCCTCTGAAATTCCCTTTACTTCATCTATAGTATTCTTAACAAGAAAATCCCTGTAATTCTCATATCCTAAATATTGTGCTAAAGCAATCAAAACTTCTGGTCTTGGAATTTGAATATCATCATCCGAGTTTTTAACAGCCCTTTTATATAGTGTTCTAAAACTTTTCTCTCCATAGGGAAAAACTTCCGAAACAATTTCAGACAACCTATGTGCGCATTTTGAATCCGATGGCTCTTTATGACCTTCAAGCGCCAATTCCTCGCTTACTTTATCAAAAGCTTTTAAAAGTAATTCGCTATGCATCCATACTGTTTTTCAATTTTTTAAAACTACAAAAATCAGATGGAAAATACTTGGAAATTCTTTTCCATAACCTTTCCATTTCCTTTCCAACCTTTCCAACACATTCTTCATTCATTTGCTTCAGTATTGCAATGCCACCTTGGGTGTAACAGGGTTTACAAAACATTTCAATACTGCTACTGGAGCCGCAGCTTAAAGTGATTGGCCATTTTTGAGAAGTAACCTCTTGCCTTACTTCTGCGCTCCACACTTCTCAAATTGGAAGGATTCCCTTCCACCTTAATGTGTCGCTGTAAAAATTCTCTGGGCAAGTACCCGGACAGCCACACTAATACCAACTTTTAAATCAAACAAAATGAAGAAAATAATTTTAATAGTACTTACTGCATTCCTCAATATGGGTATTTTTTCCTGTACCCCACAAGCAATTTCTGAGGAAGTAAAGAGCACACAAGCCTGTTGTGGCGATCAAGGCCATTTTCCACCCCCTCCTCCAGGAGGAAACGGAGGCGGATAAATATTCGCCAATTTGTTAGTACTTTAGAGGAATGAAAAACCTACCCCTTTCATTCCTCTTTTCTTGGCTTCTTTCTTCCCTTTCAATCCCTGTTGTTTGCAACGCCCAAACCGCTTCGGACTCCATAGAACAATATTATCAATTAATTGTAAACCCCCAAACAAGCATAGACATTCCAGAAGGTATAATGTTCTATTCCCAAAAAAAAGAAAATGACCTAAAACGAAAAGACACGCTAAGCGCAGTAAGAGACTTAAGGCTGATTGCTATAGGCCAAGCGAAAATTGGGAATTTATACGACAGTGAAAATGCTACAGTAGAAGCACTTGCTCTAATAGATAAATACCATTACAAAGACACCCTTATTGAAGCCAAAAAAGGAATCTACAATGAAATGGGAAATTTATACCGCGAATCATACAATACCAAAAAAGCTATTGAAGCCTACAATTTATCTTTAAGTTTTTCGAGAAAACTATCAGACAGTCTTACACTTATTAATAACAAATCCAACATCTATAAAGACTTAGGGCAATATCAAAAAGCAGCCGAGCAACTCAATCTTGCCTATGTGAAAATTCGCAACGATACGAATTCCCTTCAATCTGCAATGGTTCTCGATAATCTGGGATATGTGCAGTCCAAGTTGGGAAACCCAGATGCCCTGCTCAATTTAAAAAAAGCACTATCTATTAGGGATACCCAAAACAACTTGGAAGGCATCTATTCCAGCAACAAGCATTTGGCGATGTACTATTTTGACCGAAATGACAAACAACTATCCCAAAGCTATTCAAATAAAGCCTACCAAACTGCACAATTACTAAATAGTATCACCTACCTCCAAGACGCCCTTTCTCTCTTTGCAATAATGAATGATGACCCAAAAATCATTCAGTTCAAAAAGATTACTGATAGTATTGCCAAAGACAAACAACTGGCCGAAAATAAAAATGCTTATTTAAAGTACAACGTTGCCAAGGAAAAAAAGAAAACCTCAGAGGCACTTCTGGAACGTGAAATGGAAAAAAACCAAAAACTCATTTTCATTATTCTTGGAATAATCATTTTTCTCACTTCTATTTTCATTTACCTAATACAAAGAGTAAAATATAAAAAGGAAAAAATATTACAAGTCCACAATACGGAAACCCGCATTTCTAAAAAGGTCCATGATGAAGTAGCCAATGACGTATACCATCTTATGGCTAAAATTCAAGGAAACGCCCCCGATAATGAGGAACTACTAGATGAACTAGAAAAGATATACAACAAAACCCGCGATATTTCAAAAGAAAACAGCGCCATGGAAATCCAAGAAAATTTCAGTGGTCAACTCAACGATTTGCTGTTGAGCTATCAAACCGAAAAAGTAAAAATAGCTACACGCAACATTTCTAAAATTGATTGGAGTACTATTTCAGAAACAAAAAAGACGACTATCTATAGGATACTACAAGAATTGATGACCAATATGAAAAAACACAGCAACGCCAATGTAGTGGTGCTTTCTTTCCAACAAAACAATAAAAAAATAAACATTGAATATACAGACAATGGCAAGGGATGCGAAATAAAAAACAAAAATGGTCTTCAAAATGCGGAAAACCGTATTAAAACTCTAAATGGAACTATTAATTTTGAATCCAAACCCAATGGTGGGTTTAAAGCAAAAATCACTTTGTAAGCTATGTTCAAAAAAGTGTTGGTTTCTGAAGACCTAGGCAGCATCAGCAATGGTATAATTTCCGTGCTGGAAGCGCTCCACATAGACAATTTTATACAAGTGCAATATTGCGATGATGCCTACCTAAAAATTAAAAAAGCAAGTCAGGACAAACGCCCCTTTGATTTGTTGATTACCGATCTCTCCTTTAAAACTGACCACCGTGAACAAAAATACGCTTCTGGTGAAAAGCTCATAAAAGCCTTGAAAGAAGAACATCTTAATATAAAGATAATAGCCTATTCAGTAGAAGACCGCCCACAAAAAGTGCGAAACGTAATGATAGACAGCAAGGCAGATGCCTATGTTTGCAAAGGTAGAAATGGTTTAAAGGAACTGGATGAAGCCATCGCAGCGGTATTAAATGGACATACCTATCTTTCCCCAAAAGTTGGCAACGCGTTACGGGAAACCGCACCCGCAGAAATTGACGATTATGATGTAGAAGTGATGAAGCTCCTCGCCAACGGCCTTTCCCAAGACCAGATTAGCGTAAATTTCCAAGGCCATAATATACATCCCAGCAGCCTCAGCGCCATTGAAAAACGCATCCTCAAACTTCGCAACCATTTCAATGCCAACAATTCCGTTCACCTTATTTCCATAGCTAAAGACCTAGGACTGATTTAGATAAAAAGTCGGTTTTGCCCATTGTGGAGCAACAACTCTTTTCAATTTTAATTTCGTTTTCAAATAAAATACGCACATTACGGAAAACCGCAAAGAAAATTCCCACACTCTCCATAAATTAGCCAATATTCAGCCGCAATCAGGTTCTGGGGAGAATAAAACGGCTGAATTAAATCCCTTACAGAGGATGCTGTAAGGGATTTCTCTTAAGCCAAACCATATGATATATAAAGTAATCCCATTTATAGTACACACAGACCATAAAACAGGTTACTCAAACCATGTGTCGCTCCAACTAGAACAATTAATAAACAAATATTCCGAACAAGGCTGGACATATTTAAAAATCGAAACCGTAACCAATCATGTACAGGGCAAAAAAGGCTGCCTTGGCTTCGGCGCAAAACCTGGCTTTACCTTGGTCAGCAATATGTTGGTTTTTAAAAAATGATAAAATCCATTCTACTTTTAAGTATAAGAAGCTACTGGCGTTTAGTTCCAAAGAAAAATCGCAGAAAATGTCTTTTCAAAAAATCCTGCTCCCACTACATATATGAACAAATTAAGAAAAAAGGCTTAGAAGCAGGATTGAGGGCGGTGCATTTCAGAATAGAAAACTGTAACGCCAATTACCAAATAATGAAGATTGACGGTGAGAAAATACTGATAACCAAAACCAATAAAGTATATCCTGAAAAGGAATTGAGTGAATTTATTTTGAAAAAGTAGGAGGCCTTACGGTTTTCTGTAATAGAATGTTAAGTGAGTGTTTAAAGTTTGAAACCAATACTTAAAACTGAAAGGAATCAAAGAAATACTTAAAAAGTAAACCCAAAAACCCCTGTTACCCCAAAGCTTCGGGCGTCTGGATTGTCAAAATAATTCCCACGGAAATTGAAGTCTACCCTAAAGACACGGAAGATATTTCCCACGCCAACACTCCATTCCCAATAAATATCCTCGGGGGCTTGGTAAACTATATTGGACGCATTTAGGTCTTTGTTTTCTTGTGATATGGTTCCATAAACAGCCCTAAAGCCCACCACTTCACGCAAATCAAGCTTTCGCAATAAAGGTATTCGCGAAAAGATGCGTCCTCCAAAGTTGTGCTGCAGATGGAGCGAGGTATAGGTATCACTTACAAATTCGTAATAATCTAATTGCGTAAAACTATTGTAAATACTAAAATACGTCTGGTTTCCAGGTATAGGATTCAATAAACTAAGCGGAACCGCACCAAGGGTCGTCCCTACTTCAACAGTAGAGAGCAAACGGCCAATACCTCCAATATTCCATGGCTGGGTATAAAGGGCCTGTATCTTTTTATATTCAAAATCGCCCCCCATAACACCTTTTAAACCATAGCTATAACCAGCATAAAAAGAGGGAAAGTCGCCATCATTTATTATCGTGCGTTCAACGCCATAGCCAGAGGTTTTTCTTCCGGGAGCGTATAGAAAACCGAGTTGTATTTCAGCTTGTTTCAGTTCGCTTTTCGTTTCACCTGTAAAAACACCATCCTCCATTACCTTATAATCAATACTGAAAGTCTCGGTTGCAGACTCCAAGGTTCTATAAGAGCCCGTAAGGCGCAAAATAAAATTCTTCCATGGCTCAATATCAAACCCTATGGTTGAAAGGTTTATTCGTGAAAGCCTATCGTTTGAACCAACTGACAACAAAGAGGAAGAGGCAAGACTTCTGCCCAAAACATCGGTACTATTGGTAAGACTTGCTCCTGTTTGTTCCACATCGCGCCGGTTACCACCAAAGACCGTGAGCCGCGATTTTCTATCTAAAAGCCACTTGGCACTGACTCCATATTTAAATCTATCATCCTTAAAACCATACGCCCCAAAACCTTCCAAACGCCAAGGGTCATTTTGAGTGAAATACGTTCGTCCACCCAAGCGTATTCGCATTCCTTCGGCTTCATTGAACCCGAAAATGGAAAACACAGGACCAATATCAAAATTATTTACCTCGTAATACCCACTCGCTAGCGTAGCGCCAACATTGTACAAAGCCTTGAAACGCCGGACAGTCTTAAGGGTGTCTAGCATTTTGTAAACGCCCTTTTCATCCTTGCTCAACTTTTCCATCCGGTTCTTTTCCCAAAACTCATCCGTTTGGTTATAGATTTCATATTGATAAGGATCTACTTGGTCATTGTAGAATTTTTTCCCTTTCGGAATGTCGAAAGTATAATTATTATAAAGCGTTGTCCGCTTACCATAGACGCCCTTTGCAGTTTCCTTTTTTTGAAAGCTGAAATCGCTCATAAAATAATCTCGCGTTATCAAAAAGATGGAATCGTTTAGCACATCGAATTCTTGTTCAATATATACATCGCGCACCCAGTTTAGGTTGGCGCTTTTGGAAGCTTGCAGATTTATTTCTTTAATGGCCCAAGTAGAATCGTTCACCCAAAAATCACCTTTAAAAGTCAGTTCGTTTTTTCGGCGTGGGTAGTATATAATATTGTAGCACCATTTGTTATCGCGATAGGCACTGTCACGCAATACATAATTATAAACATCTATCCCAGTACGTGAAAGTGGACTGGTAAAAGCCTTGTCGAAAAACTTTAAATAATTGTCATAAACATCATACTCGCTGTAAAGATCTTTTACAAAAGCGATAAGAGTTTGATTATTCTCAAAACCAGAGTTTTTATTACCGAGTAATATTTCCTTTTCTCCATTCAACAAATTGTCGCCATATACTTTTGAAACGGCTTCGTTGATAAAAATAGGCAGATAGGTATTCCCAGTAACATTTGAAGTATCGGTCTGGTCAAAAACAAATTCCATCCCTTTAAAAACCCTACTCTTGATGAGGGCACTGTCTATAGTGTTTAAGTCAAATTCAAGCTTTTCATATTTATCGTACTGATACTGTTTGAATTTTTTTACACCGTTTTCCCTTCTATTCTCCCAAATCTTCCGAAGAATATCGAGAGCCGGATTGTCCTTTTTTGAAGTTTTTCCACTGTAGACTACAACCTCGTCCAATGCATCGGCACTTTCCTCCAGCAACACTTCCATATTGTAGTTGGTTCGGGAAGGAAGCTCCACCTCTTTGGTAGTATAACCTATAAATGAAAAAAGAACTGTTTTATAGGTTTTGTCGCTTTCCAAATAAAAACGACCATTTTCATCTGAAATAGTTCCCTCTTGCGAATCCTTAAAAATCACATTGGCAAAAGCAACCGGATAATCAGAGCCGTCTTTAATAACACCGCTGACTTTGGTTTGGGAAAATACCGAAGCACCAAAAACAATAAAAAAAAACAATAAAAGGTACTTCATAAATTTATGGGACTGATATTTATTAGGAATATAAAGTTAGTCTCTATAAAGAACTTTCTTTACAGCCTTAACAACATCTTCACTATTTGGTAACCACTCTTCAAATAAACCAGGAGAAAATGGCGCGGGAGTATCTGCAGTATTTATCTTTACAATTGGGGCATCCAAATAGTCGAAAATTTGATTTTGAACTTGATAGGTTATTTCAGTTGAAACGTTTCCAAAAGGCCAAGCTTCTTCTAAAATCACCAAACGGTTCGTCTTTTTTACGGATTCTAAAATGGTTTCATAATCCAAAGGACGAACAGTTCTCAAGTCGATTATTTCACACTCAATACCATCCTTGGCAAGAGTTTCAGCTGCTTTATAAGCCTCTTTTATAATTTTTCCGAAGGAAACAATGGTTACATCTTTTCCTTTTCTTTTAATATCAGCAACCCCAAGTGGAATTAGATATTCTCCTTCCGGCACTTCGCCTTTGTCGCCGTACATCTGCTCGCTTTCCATAAAAATCACGGGATCATTATCACGGATGGCGCTTTTCAACAAACCTTTTGCGTCAGCTGGATTGCTCGGCACTACTACTTTTAGGCCCGGACAGTTGGCATACCAGCTTTCAAAAGCTTGGCTGTGCGTGGCGGCAAGTTGGCCTGCTGATGCTGTTGGTCCGCGGAACACAATAGGAATATTAAATTGTCCGCCACTCATTTGGCGCATTTTAGCAGCATTGTTTATAATTTGGTCAATAGCAACCAAAGAAAAGTTGAAGGTCATATATTCAACTATCGGCCTATTGCCGTTCATTGAAGAACCAATGGCTATTCCTGTAAACCCATTTTCTGAAATGGGGGTGTCAATTACGCGTTTTGCTCCAAACTCGTCCAACATTCCTTTACTGGCCTTGTAAGCGCCGTTGTATTCGGCCACTTCCTCACCCATTAAATAAATAGTTTCATCGCGGCGCATTTCCTCGCTCATCGCTTCCTGTATAGCTTCTCTGAATTGTAATGTCTTCATCTGTCTAAATTGAAATGTAAATAACTGAAAAATTTTCAGGGACAGCAAAAATAGTATAAATCCAATCTGTTTAAGTAGTATTTCCCAACTTTTAACCAAAATTTATTATGCGTGCATAGCAAAATAAGGAAATATATTCTTAACTTCGCATATTAATAATCCGAAGCCTTTGGCAAAGGGTTACCCAACAAAATTTACAATCCAAAAAACAGTTCAAAAATGAAAATATTAGTCTGTATAAGTCACGTACCGGACACAACTTCAAAAATAAATTTTACCGACGGCGACACAAAATTCGAAACCAATGGAGTTCAATTTGTAATCAATCCAAATGACGAATTTGGCCTTACCCGTGCTATGTGGTTTAAAGAAAAACAAGGCGCAACCGTACACGTTATAAACGTTGGCGGTCCAGAGACAGAACCTACACTTCGCAAAGCTTTGGCCATTGGAGCCGATGAAGCAATAAGAATCAATACTCCTGCAACCGACGGGTTTTCCGTGGCAAAACAACTTGCAAATGTTGCGAAAGAAGGTGGTTATGATTTGGTAATTGGCGGACGAGAGTCTATCGATTATAACGGCGGAATGGTTCCTGGTATGATGGCAAAACTTATTGGAGCAAATTTCGTAAACACTTGCATAGGTCTTGAAATTGAAGGTGATAAAGCCACCGCAATTCGCGAAATAGATGGCGGAAAAGAAACCTTAAAAACTTCACTTCCATTGGTAATTGGCTGTCAAAAAGGTTTGGTTCAGGAAAGCGACCTTCGCATCCCGAACATGCGCGGTATTATGCAAGCCCGGTCCAAACCATTAAACGTTAAAGAACCAATAGCTTCAAATGCGGAAACAAATACAGTTTCCTTTGAAAAACCAGCCCCAAAAGGAGCTATTAAATTGGTCGATACCGTGGACGAATTGATAAGTCTACTGCACAACGAAGCGAAGGTAATTTAAGAATCAAAAAAAAGAAAAACATGTCAGTTTTAGTATATACAGAATCAGAAGAAGGAAAAATCAAGAAAATAGCTTTGGAAGTAGTTGCCTATGCAAAAGGAATTGCAGACCAGATGGGAACTACGGTAACCGCGGTTAGCATCAATGCGAATGATATTTCAGAATTGGGCAAATATGGTGCTTCAAAAATTTTGCAAGTTTCCAATGACAAATTGAGCAATTTCAATGCAGAAGCTTACGCAGATGTAATTGCACAGGCTGCAAAAAGCGAAGACGCCAAAGTTATCATCGTTTCTTCCAGCGCAAATAGTAAATTTTTAGCTCCAGCTCTTGCAGTGAATTTAGAAGCAGGTTATGTTCCAAACGTTACTGCGCTTCCGGAAAGCACTTCGCCTTTTAAAGTGAAATCAAATGTTTTCACTAATAAAGCTTTTGCTTCAACTGAAATCAAAACCGATGTAAAAATTATTGGTCTAGGTAAAAACTCTTATGGTTTAAAGGAAAACGAAACTTCTGCTGCAAACGAAGCTTTCGCTCCAAATCTTGATGCCCACGATTTTGATATGGAAATTGTTTCCGTAGATAAAGCAACAGATAAAGTAACCATCGCTGATGCAGAAATAGTTGTTTCTGCTGGCCGTGGCCTTAAAGGACCTGAAAACTGGGGAATGATTGAAGATCTTGCAAAAACATTGGGCGCAGCTACAGCTTGTTCCAAACCAGTAAGTGATATGGGCTGGAGACCACACAGCGAGCACGTTGGGCAAACTGGAAAACCAGTTGCTTCAAACCTTTATATTGCAATCGGTATTTCTGGTGCAATCCAACATTTGGCAGGTATCAATGCTTCAAAAGTGAAAGTGGTTATTAACAACGATCCCGAAGCTCCATTCTTTAAAGCGGCGGACTATGGTATTGTGGGTGATGCTTTTGAAATTGTGCCGAAACTCACCGAAAAATTAAAAGAATTTAAAGCACAAAATAGCTAATCTCTCGAAGATAAATATTTGAAAGTAGCCGTCTCAATGCAAATTTGGGACGGTTATTTTTTTGGTTAATAGCAATACGTTTATTAGATCAATTTTTAATAAGCCTAAAGTTCTGTTGTGAATTTTCTGTCCGCAACTTTAAAATATAGGTTCCAGTACTTAAAGATGATGTTTCAATTCTAAAATTATCTTGAATTTCAATTTTAATTTCTTTGCCCAAAACATCAAATAAACTTACATCGCTAACAGGCAATTTTGAGTTTAAAAACAATTCATTTTTGAATGGATTTGGATAGACCCTCATTAAACCGCTATCTGAACCAGGAACTTCCAATTGGCCACATTCAGGATTATCCCCTGCTTCCATATTCAAATTTCCGTTATCTATAAACCAATTTTCCCAACTGCCACCACTACCTGTTTCCCAATCTGAAAGATCAAAATAGTTTGGACCACCGTAGGTGCCAGGAACTTTATAAACTTTTATGGCTTCTCCACTTCTATTCCAAGTTACTGGCGTACCAACCTCAAGTGTTTCTGGCGCATAATCTAATACGCAATTAGTTTGTAGAAAATAAGCGAATTCAGGATAATCGGGATATTCTCCGTATACATATGCTTTTCCATTTGGCTCAACACAAACTGCGGTATATTCATTACAGGCAATACCAAAACTACGAGGACCATTATCCTCAATAAATCGAGCTAAAAAGACACTTATTCTACCTTGTCTGTCACGTTCCGCGAAATGGGTATCGGTAATTAAATTCTGCATAAAGGGCACCTCCAAAAAATCGTTATAACCTAAAGCTACTCTCGAATGATAGGGATTACTTAAAGCCACAGGGCTATCAAGAGTACCGTATTCAGCAGTAAAATACGAACTTCCCAGTATTGCCATTCCTGCACTTGTGCCGCCAACAACACCCTGTTTTACGTTTATATATTCATTAAGGGTTGTTTCCATGGCGTTGTCCTTGAAATAGGAAACATAATCCCATTGGTCACCTCCGGCAAACCATATTGCTTCTGCATTGGCCACTTTTTGCAATACTACTGGGTCGATAGCCCCGGTTTCGTTATGGATAACAAAAGTGGTTACCGAATTAAGGGTTACACCTAATTCGCTATAAAAGTAATCGTTGTACCCATCATCTCCGGTGGATCTTAAAACCACAACATCGCCACCATCGGCCTTGTTTAAAAACCAAACCATAGCCTCATCGTTTTCTGAAGCTCCGCCCATTAGGCAAATCCCGGCTTGGTGGTTGGTATTAATATCGGATGTGCTGCCAGTTACATATTCAGTATAATTCTGGGAATAAACTAAGACGTTTAAAAATAATGCTATTAAAAGGAGTGTTTTTTCCATTATTGAAGTTTTATTCTTCCTTTTTCTGTTGCATCATTCTATACATCAACACTGCCGTTATTTTCGCTTGAACACCAACTGTATTAAGGTTTCCCATTTCTTCAATTGTATGGTCGCCAGAACCGCCAGTTAGGCCCATACCATCCAAAGCCATATCAACATAACCCGATGTAAACGATATATCTGCTGCGCCAGCATTTCTTGGGTTTACGGCTTCCACAGCTCCAAACCCCAAATCTTTACTTACTGTGTTGTAGTATTCCAGCAATTTCATATTTCCATCTGTCTGCGCCAAAGGTGGATATCCTTCATTGTCGAATATTAGTTCTGCCGATGTTTTTGGATATTTGTTAGCTACGATTTCCTTCATAATCACTTTCGACTTTTGCAATTGTTCTGGCGAAACCGCTCTTAGGTCGCCGTGAACAACAGCCGTTTGAGCCACTACATTATTTTTTCCGAAGGCAGTGCCACCTGTTAAATCTTCATTGGGCGCTACGTTTGTTCCTCCCAAAAAAAAGCCTGGATTAAACGTAAGATCTTTTTCCTTTGCCAATTGCAGATAAAATTCATTTAAGATGCGAGCCGCTTCATAAATAGCTCCTGTGCCAATACTTTCAGTAAAGATTTGTGATGAGTGCGCTGGTTGACCTGTGACAGTAAGTTGCCAATCTTCGGAACCTCTTCTGGATACCACTATGGTTTTTGGGTTGTTGTCGCCATTTTCAAAACCCAAGGCGATATCTGCCCATTTTGCCCCTTCAACTAAATCTTTTTTGGACAATTCAATTGGCGATCCACTTTTTTCCTCATCGCCAGTCATTATTATTTCGATGGACATTTCGTCCAATGCACCAGATTCTTTTAAGGCTTTCATTGCTAAAATAATAATAACATCGCCACCCTTCATATCTGCCACTCCAGGACCTTTCATAATTGAATCGTTGAGCATTGTGAATTCCTGAAAAGGACTGTCAAGCTCAAAAACCGTATCCAAATGACCTATCAATAAAAATTTGGGTCCTTTTTTTCCTTCCTTTTTGGCAATAAGATGACCAGCGCGGCCATAAGCTTCACCAGAAGTCAATTCTGTTTTAAAACCCAGCTTATCCAATTCTGCCTTGTAGAGTTCACCCACTTTTCTAACCCCATCAATATTTAAAGAACCGCTATTTATGTTCACTGTTTTTTTTAGCAATTCTATGGAAGCGTCCAGATTTTTATTAACCGATTTTACAATATTTCTTTCAATTTTGGCATTTTGAGCTATATTGTTCATGCCGATTAATAGGCTGGCCAATAGAGCGATTCTTTGAAATTTCATTCTTAAATTCATCTATCTAATTTATCGTAAATGTTTCGCCGGGCAAATAAATATCCAATTTAAGATTACGTGCACCAAGCTTTCCATCATGTTCATTTTTGGATTTTGTGGGGTTTTTTAGCACAATAACCTGCGCGTCACCCAAGACTTCGGCAGTATAGCCTTTTACTAAAATTGCAGTAGATTCGTCAATGCCTATCCCCATTAAATCAGGGTGTTCAATTATAGCACTAATCAAGCGATTATAACGGCTTCGCTTTACAAAATGTTGATCTATAATTACTCCAGTAACCATCCCCAAACCTGATTTTATTTCGATATTCTCAGCTTCAATATTTCTGAAAGTAGAAGAATAATCGGAGTGTTTTAGTTCGTTTCCTGTAATCATCATTTTGCTCATAACCGCCGCACCTGCACTTGTGCCAGCAACCAAGCTACCTTTGTGGAATGCCTCGTGTATGGCCTCTTCGACAGTAGTACCGCCTACAATATCCATAAACCTATTTTGGTCGCCGCCGGAAATGTATATCATGTTGGCGTTTTTGATTGAGTCTAATTTAGATTTAGACACATTTTCATCTTTATAGATCTGAAGACCAACTATATTAGTAAGACCCGCTTCCACGAATTGTTTTTTGGCATAATAAACGGCTGAATCCGGTTCGGCGCTAGACATTGGCAATATTATGCCATAGCCAGATTTATCCAGCTGTGCTTCTTTAATAATGCGTTGCACCATGGCTTCGGGCCTTGAGCCACCACCAATAATTACCAGTTTACCATTGCCACCGGATTGCTGCGCAAAAGCTGAAAACTGAAGCGCAGCAAAACCGATTAAGGCAAGGGGGATATAGTGTTTTAAAAGTTTCATCTGTATAAAATATTTGATAAAGCGGAAGATGGAAACCGAAGGTTCACGAACTCCTTTTTTTTAATCTTCACGTTGTGAGTAATGCCCAGATTATTCACCTTCGGTTGGTTTACACAATGTATATGGGCATTTCATAATTAATTTCCAATTACGATACCTCGAGTGTCTCCAGCGGCTTGGTAATATAATTCAGTATTGGAACCGTCCAGATTTGCCCGCATCATTGCATCGGTACTTCTGTCTCCCCAATAAATTTTGTTTTCGGAAACCTCATAACCAATGCCATATACAACCCTTCCAATACCGGTAGCTATGGTTGTAACGTTAGTGCCGTCTAGAGCAGCCGATTTTATGCGTATATCGCCAGAGCCTACGTATTCATCGTAATAAATACGGTCGTTTATCACTAACATACTTCCGGTTTCTATATCAGGGATAATCAAGGTTTCATTGCTTCCATCAAGGTTTTTGGACCAAATGCCACCATCATAATTGCCCCAGAATATTTTTCCGCTTGCAAAGTGAATTGAGACGCCTTCTGGATCGTTTACTTGACCAATTGCGAAATCCTCCTTCGCATTAACATCGGTAGAGCTTAAATCGGTTCGTTGAATACTGTTGCTTGTAGACCAATATAGTTTATTGCCAGAATAATCTATTGCCATTCCAATTGGTGAATCAAGGCCCACCCTGAAATCTTCAAATTCGCTGCCATCGGTATTGACTCTGTAGATTTTACCTGCATCAACATCGCTTATATACAGTTTGTTTGTTAAAGTATCTAGCACCATTTCATAAGAAGATTGTAAAGCTATATTCGGCAAAGTTGTAAAAATTGGTGCCTGTTCGTTTATCAACCCCTGAAAAACGGAAGCTCCGTCTGTATAATAGATAGGAATACCCACTGCATTTGGATCTTTTACAACAACAGTTTTTGATACTTCTCTTACTTCTAAAGACCCTGAAGTGGTTACAACCAAGCTTACTTGATACGCGCCAGGTTGGATATAAGTATAAACAGGGTTTTCTTCAACTGAAGAATCGCCGTTTCCAAAATTCCAATAAAAAGTGGCTTCCCCAACAGTAGTTGGAACTATTGACGTATTTGTGAAAGTTACGGCTGCAGGTGCAAACTCGTTATTGTCTATTGTATATGTAAATTGAGGAACCGTACTGGCTGGTGGCACGGGAAAACCGTCGTCAGAGCAGGATTGGAAAATACTCCCAAAACCTATAAATAGTATTGCTATTATTGTGTTTTTCATCTGTATCTTATTTTATTAAAGCAATTCCTCTTGGGCTGGCAATTCCTGTTGCTAATATTTCTCGGCTGGAGCCATCAAGATTTGCGCTATACAACTCGCCCGTATCACGGCCAGACCAATACAATTTGTTGGATTCATTGTCTATTTGAATCCCATATATACGTGTTCCGTCAGAATCAATGGTTTGTATGTTAGAGCCATCCAGATTAGCCACATTAAATACTGCCCCGTTTTGATCGTCAAAATAAATTTTATCGTTCACAGTGTCTACAGCAATAGCGTATCCATAAACACCTGAGATAAGAATCTGAGGGTTTGTGCCATCCAAATTGGCAACATACAGATTTTCAACATTTACCTCGTAGGCGTACATTTTGTTGTTTTCCACATCCAAAGCAATGGCTCTCCATTGGGCGCCAGCTATATTCAATATCCCAATTTCAGGAGAGGACCCATCAAGGTTTGCACGCGACACATTGCCGTCGTCATCAACCCAATACACTTTACTGTTTACTTCATCTACCACTACACCGTAAGGATCGCCAATGTTGCTCACAACCATTTCGGCACCGCTACCGTCAAGATTTGCTCTCCAAATATTTCCAAGGGGATAAGTGTCAAAATCACTGAAATAAATTTTTTGGTTCGTGGCATCATAAGCCAAGCCAACACCTGCTTTACCTACAAGATTTAGCACATCAGTGGTGGTCCCGGAACCATCCAATAACAAACTTCTAATAAATTCATCGCCATAAGCAATATAATACAATGATGCTGGTGTTTGTTGACCTGCCGCCACTGTTATATCTTTCGTTGAAGTATTTGATCCATATAAGGTAGTGGCGGTAAGCGAAACGGTGTAATTTCCCTCTGAAGAATAAGCAAACATTGGATTCTCTTCTGTTGAAGTTGAATTGGCAGCATCGCCAAAATTCCATGTGTAGCTTGTTGCGCCAATTGATGTATTTGTGAACTGTACAGGAACGCCAGCCGTTAAATTATCTACATCTTCAACAGAGAATGAACTGGAAGGTGTTACAGTTATTTCAATATTTGAAATGGTTGAACCACCTGCGCCCGTTGACACCAAGGTGACTAAGAACACATTGCTGCTAGTATATGATTTTGTTGGCGATACTTGGGTAGATGTTGTGCCATCGCCAAAACTCCATTTAAAGGCTGTGGCATTTTGTGAGTTGTTTGTAAATTGAATGGTTTCACCAATCGCCACATCAGTAGCACTTGCCGTAAACTCTGCCTGTGATTGCGGAGGAACTGGATCGTCATCTTTTTGACAAGAAAAAAGGGCGAATAGCGCGAAAGTAATAAGGCTGTATTTGTATATAAGTGTTTTCATATTCTATGTTTTATCAAATTAGTTGTTAGTATCCTGGATTTTGAACCATCCCTGGATCTTTATTGGTTTGTAGCTCATCAAAAGGAATTGGAAATAAAGTTTGGTTAATGCTTGTTACATTAAATAGTACATCTACCGCCCTTTCGGTTCTTACAAGGTCGAACCAACGTTGACCCTCAAAAGCGAATTCCACACGACGCTCTTTTTCAATAGCGCTAATTAATTGATCTATGCTGTTGGATGTTATTCCAGACAAGCCAGCGCGTGTTCTTATAGCGTTTAAATCAGCTTTTATCTGGTTTGCTTCTGGAGCTGGGCCTTTTGCCAAAGCTTCTGCTCGAATTAAATACATATCTGCCAAGCGTATCACTATAAAGTTATCTGCGCCCAAATTTAAATCGTCATATTTTATGGCATAAGCCAAACCTTCGGCGAAGGCAATACTGGCCTCAAAACGTTCGTCGCCTACTTCAAAGGCATCCAGCAAATCTTGCGATGGTTCAACTTCTCTCCTTCCGTTCAGAGATTTTGGGAAATTGTACTCAGCTATTCGGTTGCGTTCCAATTGCGAAAAATAAATTTCAAAAATAGATTCAGCATTTTCTTCATCTGCAAAAACATCGGCATAGTTGGATAGTAAGGTATAGCCACCGTTGTTAATTACATCCGAAGCCATTGCTGCAGCTTGTTGAAAGTTGCCTTGATACAAATAAACACGGGCCAAAAGTGCCTTGGCTGCAAATTTTGAACCTCTGATTTTGCTTCCAGAACTAGGTAGGTTTTCAGCCGCAAAAGTCAAATCGATTATAATCTGGGCATAGACTTCATTAACTGGAACCCTTGGCGCATCCAAGCCGTTCACGCCAATGGTTGGCTCTAATTTTAAGGGAATAGCCCCATAATAACGGGTTAAATTGAAATGATTTAAAGCCCTGATGAAATACAGTTCTGCCAAGGCCACATTCTTTTCTTCCACTGTCATATCATTTATGATGGGCACTTTGCTAATAACGTTGTTTGTCACGTTGATGCCATCATACATAATGGCCCACATATTACTATTGCTGCCATTTTCAGGAAGTATACTGTTATTGTCCACCTCAGCATACTCGGTAGCCGTCGCGTCTAAAGGATGTGAAAGATTATCAGCCGCCAAATCTGAAAATATGCTATACGTTCTTCCGTAATAGCTAAGGCTTTGGAGTGAGGCGTAAGCCCCCAAAATTCCTTTGTCTATGTCTTCTTTTGTTTTGAACGCTTCTGATGCCGAAATTGAATTTTGTGGTTCAACATCTACTACGTTGCAGGAGACTACTGCAAAACATAGTATCGAAATATATAATAAATTTTTCATCTTGTTTATATTTTTAGATTAACACCCAATGTGAAGGTTTTTGCCTGCGGATAGGTAAAGAAATCGGTGCCAATTACAGCATTGTCGTCACCCCTATAGTTAACTTCTGGATCGAGACCTGAATAATTTGTAAATGTGAACAGGTTTTGTGCACTTACATAGACTCTCATTGATTCAAAAAACCGTTTATTCATGTTTTTTTGGTTCAGTGTATAACCCAAGGTTACATTTTTAAACCTTAGATAAGAGCCATCTTCCAAAAACCTGGATGAAACACGTTTATTTTGTGCAGCGGCAACTGGATCTGTAGTTGCGCGTGGAATATCTGTAATATCACCGGGCTGCCTCCATCTTCTGGTAACAGATTCCAATTGATTGTCGCCACCTTGAAGCGATTCTAAATACAATCGGGAACCATTGAAAACATCGTTGCCTTGCGAACCTTGAAGAAATATGCTTAAGTCTAAGTTTTTATATGCAAAATTATTGGTGAAACCATACACAAAATCGGGGTGCGGATTTCCAACCACGGTTCTGTCTGCAGATGTTATCTCACCGTCAAAATTAGTGTCGGCATACACAATATCTCCCGTTGAAGGATCTACACCCAACGACTGATAACTGTAAAATATACCTATTGGTTGGCCTTCCATAATACGGTTACCACCACGGCCAATATCATCAATAGGTTGGCCATTGTAGAGTTCTAGTACCTTATTGCGGTTTCCTGAAATGTTAAACTGAGTATTCCAAGTAAATTCGCCTACGAGGTTTTGAGTTGAAAGGGTAAGCTCGATACCTTTATTTTCTACCTTCCCTACATTTTCGGTAATTGATGAAAATCCGGAGCTGGTTGGCAAAGGTCTGCTCAATAAAAGATCATTGGTCTGTTTGTCATAATAATCTGCCGTTAGCGTAATGCGATCTTGGAAAAATCCAAGGTTTAAACCAAGATTAAGCTGAGTGGTACTTTCCCATTTTAAATCTGGATTGGGAATATTGCTAGGATAAATAGCTGGTGAACCACCATAGGATGTATTTCCATAAAGTTCAGAAAACAAAAATGGACTTATATCGTCATTACCGGTCAAACCATAACTCACACGCAATTTAAGGTCTGAAAGAAATTTAACATCCTTTAAAAATTCTTCCTGGGAAACGCGCCAAGCTATTGATGCAGCTGGGAAAAACCCAGTTTTGTTATTGTCACCGAATTTTGATGAAGTATCAAATCTACCAGTCAAAGTCAAGATATATTTATCACTGAAGTTATAATTTACCCTGCCAAAGTAAGAGCGAATACCTTCGTCCGATGCGCTGGCACTGGCAGAAACTATTGTAGCTGCAGAGTTTATGTATTCCAGATCGTCATCTGCAAAATCCTGGCCCCGAATAAAGGAAGACCTAAAATTTCTTTTCTCAAAACTGTAGCCAACCAAAGCATCGAGTTTGTGCTTATTAAGACGTTTGTTGTATTGTAGCAAGTTGTTGGAAACAATATTTGAGATATTGCTATATGTTTCAAAACCCAAACCATTATACTTGGCGCCTTGAACTGTTTTGGTAGATTCATAACCGTGTTCCCTGAAGTTTAGGAAATCTACTCCGAGTTTTGATGAAAAAGTCAAGTCTTCGACTATATTCCAATCTAAATAAATGTTTGAATTTGTCCGGTATGAAAAGTTCTCATTGATGGCCTCATTGGCAATAGATACCGCATTTGAATATGGTCCATCTTGATTGTAAGAACCATCTGCATTATAGACCGGATAAATTGCAGGGGTTGATATACCGTTTGGCAATGGACCGTGAAGCGTTTGGTCGCTTTCCACCCTATCGGTATGTGCGTAACTCAACCCAATGCTGGTACCAATCTTAAATTTGTTTGATATTTTATGGTCTAAATTCGCGCGAAAGTTGAAACGGTCATAATCTGTACCAATCAAGATACCTTCTTGCTTAAATAGAGTTCCGCTCATAAAAAACTGTGTTTTTTCTGAACCTCCAGCGGCAGAAATCTCATAGCTATTTATGGGTGCGGTACGGAAAATAATATCCTGCCAGTCTGTATCTATGGTATTATCATTTATCTGTTCTTCTGTAAAAACAGTACTGTTGGTCAAATCATTTCGATACTCTTTCCACTCTCTGGCGTTTAACATATCCAATCTATTCCAAGCGCTCTGCATGCCCGAATATATGTTTACGGAAACAATAGTTTTCTGTTCTTTACCGCGTTTGGTTGTGATTAAAACAATACCGTTGGATCCTCTTGCGCCATATATAGCGGTTGCAGAAGCATCTTTTAGTATACTTATGGATTCAATATCGTTTGGGTTTAAATCGGTAAGCGCACTTGAGCCTTGGCCGGAATAGCCAATTTGGCCGAAGTCGCCAGTTGTTACAGGAATACCATCAATAATATATAAAGGCTGGCTACTGCCGCTAATAGAGGTAAGCCCTCTAATCCTAACAGACATTTGACCTCCAGGGGTTCCGGAATTTTGATTAACCTGCACACCCGCAGCTTGGCCTTGCAGCAAGCCATCAACCGATGCCAATGGTAAATTTTCAATCTGTTTGGCATTAATTGTGGATAGCGCATCACTTACCAATGACTTTTTTTCAGTACCGTAACCTATAACCACAATTTCCTCCAGAGCGCTACTATCTTCAACCATCGTTACAGTTATATTTGAGATACCAAATATTGAAACCTCTTGTGTCTTATACCCTACATAAGTAATCACCAAAGTACTTGCATCATTGGGAACGGTAATTTTGAAGTTTCCATCAAAATCTGTGGCCGTGCCTTTTGAAGTTCCTTTAATAATTACAGTGGCTCCTACTAAAGGAACACCCTCAGTGTCCATTACAGTCCCAGTAACTTCACGTTCTTTCTGGTTGGTTGGTTGTATTTTAGAATTTTGATCGATTTTGTTCTTGATAACAATCTGCCTATCATTTATTATATAGGTTAAATCAGTATTCATCAATGCCTTGTCAAGAATTTTTGAAACGGTAGATTCCTTTAATTCAAGCGTTACATTGTATTTGAGTACATCATCTTTGTAAAAGAAAATATATTCGCTTTTACCCTGGATTTCCTTAAAAAGTTGTTCCAAACTTACATTGGCAACTTTAATATCCATCTTGGTTTGAGCCTCGATTGTAGTTGCGAAGGCTGAACTAATCCCAATGCTAATCAATAGTATAAAAGTTCGTATCATATGCCCAAAATAGTACCTGAAAGATTTTAACCTTCGCAAAGGATAAAGGTTCTTAATTTTATTCATAATTTTGTGTTAGTTGGTTAATATTGCTGTGATTACAGTGGTATTGATTTTAATGACTAGAAGGTGTTGGCGCATCTTCTAGTTTTTTTGTTTATGTCAAATTTGAAATGTTTTTAATTAATTATAATTTTATGATCTGCTGAGAACTTATATTCAAATCCTGGTGGTTCCGCTTCTTTAATGGTTTCTAAAACGCTCTCAATACTGTCCTTTACATCTAGATAACCCGAAAATGTTTCATTTGCCCTCGCGTTATCTGCAATAATAATTTCCACATCGTAATACCTCGATATTTTTTTCATTATAGATTTCAAAGGGTCATTTTTAAAGATAAAAACCCCATCGCGCCAAGAAAAATATGGCTCCACATCAACATTGGCCTCGTTCACATTATGTTTTTCCTTATTAAATGTAACCTTTGTTCCTGGCTTCATTTTGATGTTTTTTTCAGAATCGAAAAGCGTATTTGAAGTATAATTTATTTGAACGCTTCCACTTTTTAGAACGGTGTAAATAGCATCGTCATCATTATAATTATTAACATTGAATACGGTACCCAATACCTGAATTTCGTGATTTTTGGACTTCACGAAAAAGGGTTTGTTTTTATTGTGACTTACTTCAAAAATTGCTTCGCCTTCAAGATATACCTCTCTTTTTTCAACAGTAAAACGAGCGGGAAATATAAGTTTTGAACCAGAATTGAGCCAGACTTTACTGCCGTCCGAAAGGACTATCTCAGATCGTTTTCCGAAAGGAACAATCAAGGTGTTGAAAATAGGCTCAGATGAAGATGCTATATGCTGAGCTACAGAATTTGATTTGCCTATACTCACTTCTTCCCCTGAATTGGAATAGCTTATTTGAGCATTTTTAGCTGTAATAGAAATATTTTTATTGTCATTCAAGATTAGTTGAACATCTTGATTTGTAGTCTTATCATTATGGATTTTCGCAAATTTTTCAATTGCTGAATTAGAAACCTTAGAATTGAATAATGAAAAGGTTAAGAATACAGCAACGACAGCTGCAGAAGCAGCAACTGTAAATCGAAAAAAGTGCCTTCTAAGTCTATATGCGTAGATAGAGCTATAAATCCGCTTCCTTAAAAGCGATTTATCCTTTCCGGAAAATTTTTGGAAATTTAAATTACCATTTTTGTTCTGTGTCATATATATTTTCCAATAAAATGGAAATTTTAAAAGTTCTTACCTAAAAATTCAAACCACCCTTGGGTTATATAAGTATAAGTAAGAACTTCTCAATATATAGACACTTTATTTTTTAAAAAAACAAAAAAATATTAGGTAAACCAAGATAAGATACTGTAATTGGCTACGTAAAACCTTGATAGCTCTATAAATCATGGTTCTTGAAGATTGTACAGAAATATTCATTTGTTCTGCAATTTCTTCATAGGAATAATTTTCACTGAACCGCATGGACAAACCTTTGCGTTGTTTTTTACTGAGCGATTTTATGGCCTTGGTGAGTTTTTGTGAACGTTCCATTTCCCATTCATTGGCTATAAAACCTTCTTCTGTTGATATTTGGAAAGAGATATTGTTTTCTTGACCTCCTATAGTCAACTTCCTTTTGGAGATTTGGATGCGTTTTAATATTTCGTTTTTCAGTGAGCGCATTAAATAAAAATCCACACGATCTGTATTGGAAAGATTTTTTCGATACTTATAAAGATTTAAAAATAAATCGTGGATGCAATCCATCACCTCGCTTTTATTTCCAGAAACACCCATTCCATAAGTAAATAGGTCGTCAATATAAATATCGTAGAGCATTCCTAGAGCCTCCAAGTTACCGTCTTGTAGCTTCGCCCATAAGCGTAATGATTCAGATTGATTCTGTTTCAAAATTTTAAATATGCTTTTAATTACACAACGAAGTACCTTCTTTAAATACAGAGGAAAAGATAAACAGAAATAATAAAAATCTCTGTCAAAATACAAGCCAATTCAATGACCAAATTCAATATAAATTTTGATGCTTATTCATTTGTCTGTGAATTTAAAAAATTAATTGAAAACAAAACATCGACTTTAAACAATAATTTAGTGAAGTGATGATTCAGAAATTGTTCTCGTGGCCGATAAATTTCAAGGACGGAACAATGGCCGCCTAACCAAAGAACAGTTATTGTCCTCCCCATCGGCAATAACTGTGCATTGTCTAACTTCCTTCAATTGATACAGATACGTACTGAACTAGGGTGGCTGAGCCTGCCCGCTCCGCCTTGGCAGGCAGGTGATTTTCTTTTTTTTCAAAAAAAAGAAAATTGTACCGAAGCCAACGCATAATTTTTATTAATTTGTGCCTCGAAAAAAGGCTGTTTAGATAGGGAAACATCCAAATTTAAACAGCCTTTTTTTTATTGTTTTTTTATTCGTTAATTTTATAATCCATTGTTGAACTGAACACTGCGTAACGCGTACTGAATATTGACCACTGAAGAATGAGTTTAGTAAAACTTACCATAAAAGGAATATCCTACAGCCAAACACAAAATGGCGCGTATGCCCTTATCTTGAACGAAGTGGACGGCGAACGCAAACTACCAATAGTAATTGGCGCGTTTGAGGCACAGTCCATCGCCATTGCGTTGGAAAAGGAAATAACACCTCCACGCCCATTGACGCACGACCTTTTTAAAAATTTCGCGGATCGTTTCGAAATTGTAGTGAAACAAGTAATAATTCACAAATTGGTGGATGGCGTTTTCTACTCTAGCATAATATGCGAACGCGACAAAATTGAAGAAATAATAGACGCCCGAACCAGTGATGCCATTGCGTTGGCACTTCGTTTTAAGGCACCTATTTTTACATATAAAAACATTCTGGACAAAGCTGGAATTTATCTGAAAACCTCCACCTCAAAAAAAATGCTTTCAAAAAAAGAAGACGCGGTTATAGAAAATTTGATTTTAGGGGAAGACAAAGAATCAGTCAAACCGGCCAGCGAAGATTACAGCAAGCTCAGCCTTAGTGAATTGAACAAAATGCTGAATGAAGCCGTAAAAAACGAAAACTACGAAAAAGCAGCAAGCGTAAGGGATGAAATCTCAAAACGACAATGATTTCGGTTGTTTTTTTCGTTTGTCAGTTTATTCCCCTGAGCACAGTCACAGGGTTGAATTGTAAACATTAAACCTTGAACTTTTCACCCTGAGCTAGCTGAAGGGTTGAATTTTGAATAATTTATGCAGAAATTTACAATTGTAGCCATCGCACTACTTTTCTTCGGAACTATTTTTGGGCAGAGCATTGAAAAAACCTGGCAATTTTCAGAAGTAAAAGACGAAAACGGCCTTTCCATCCTCAAGACCAATCCAGAAAAAGATTATTTAAAACTCGAAAACGGTATTTTTGAATATCAATTGTCGCCTAACGATAGCCTAAAATCTAGTGGTGATTATATTTTTCAGAATAATCTACTCGTACTTTTCTTCAACAAACCCAACGAAAGTATCAGACGGTTCCGCGTGTCGCAAGTTACCGATAGCACACTTTCACTTTCTGAAAATAATATTGAGTATCAGTTAAAACTGCTTGGTAATGAAGCCGCTATAACACCACTAACTGTGGCAAAATCTTCAGAAATAATACCCAGCCAAGGTTTTTCAATGCAAAGTTTTTGGCGCGGAATTTTGGGAATGATTTCATTGCTTGTAATAGCATTTCTTTTCAGCGCAAACCGAAAAGCCATCAACTGGAAAACAGTGGGCATCGGTTTAGCATTCCAACTGTTGATCGCTATTGGAGTTTTAAAAATTGGTTTCATAAAAAATGGTTTTGAAGCAGTAGGCCAACTTTTTATCAATGTTTTGGAATATACTAGAGCTGGGAGCGAATTCCTTTTTGGCGGAATGTTGGACATAAACTCATTCGGTTTCATCTTTGCATTTCAAGTTTTACCGACAATTATATTTTTCTCAGCCTTAACCTCAGTGCTGTTTTACTTTGGAATAATTCAAGTTGTTGTAAAAGGAATGGGCTGGTTGCTCACCAAACTTTTGAACATTTCTGGAGCCGAAAGCTTAAGCGTAGCTGGAAATATCTTTTTAGGACAGACCGAAGCACCACTTCTTATTAAAGCCTATTTGGAAAAAATGAACAAGAGCGAAATGCTTTTGGTAATGATTGGTGGAATGGCTACCGTTGCTGGGGCTGTACTTGCTGCCTATATTGGTTTTTTGGGAGGTGACGACCCCGTATTGCGATTGACTTTCGCAAAACATCTTTTGGCTGCCTCTGTTATGGCAGCTCCGGGCGCAATTGTTATCTCAAAAATATTGTTCCCACAGACCGAACCTATTAATACAGATGTAAAAGTTTCTTCAGAAAAAATTGGATCTAACTTTTTGGATGCCATAGCAAATGGAACCACTGAAGGTTTGAAACTGGCTGTAAACGTGGGTGCTATGCTCTTGGTTTTTGTAGCGTTTATCGCTATGTTCAATGGAATACTTGGTGCTTTGGCAAGCTTTGACGGTTTTTCCATTGAAGCATTAAGCTTCCACTGGCATTTTATGTCTCTTAATGAGCTTATCGCTGAGAAAACAGCCTACGAAGGTCTATCGCTCGAATTTATTTTAGGAACTATCTTAGCACCTTTAATGTGGTTGATGGGTGTGGCCAAAGAAGACATGACAATGATGGGCCAATTGCTCGGAATAAAACTCGTTGCCAGTGAATTTGTGGGATACATTCAGTTGGCAGATCTTAAAAACGTACAGAACGAGCTGCATCTCAATTACGAAAAAAGTATTATTATGGCAACCTATATGCTTTGTGGCTTTGCGAATTTTGCTTCCATCGGCATTCAGATTGGAGGGATTGGTTCCTTGGCGCCTGGTCAGCGTAAAACCCTTTCTAAGTTTGGAATAAAAGCTTTAATTGGTGGGACGATTGCTTCCCTTATTTCTGCAACTATTGCTGGAATGATTATCGGCTAACGTCCAATTATAGTTAATAACTTTTCAAATAATATAGTATTCCCATTCGTTCCCTTAAAGCGATTTATCTATTTTAGAAAACTCAAAAAAAGCGAAGGAAAATGAAGCAATACCACGACCTCCTAAAACACGTACTCGAAAGCGGAACGGAAAAGCAAGACCGAACTGGCACTGGCACCAAAAGTGTTTTTGGTTATCAAATGCGTTTTGACCTCAGCGAAGGCTTTCCAATGATAACGACCAAAAAACTTCACCTAAAATCAATCATCTATGAACTTTTGTGGTTTTTGAACGGTGACACAAATATTAAATACCTTCAAGAAAACGGAGTCCGAATTTGGAACGAATGGGCTGATGAAAATGGTAACTTAGGCCCCGTTTACGGCCACCAATGGCGAAACTGGAACAGTGAAGAAATTGACCAGATTTCAGAAATTATCCAAACTCTTAAAAAAAACCCTGACAGTCGCCGTATGCTGGTTAGCGCTTGGAATCCCAGTGTAATGCCAGATACTTCAAAACCATTTTCTGAAAATGTTGCCAATGGCAAAGCGGCACTTCCGCCCTGCCACGCTTTCTTTCAATTTTATGTGGCTGATGGAAAACTATCCTGTCAATTGTATCAACGCAGTGCCGATATTTTCTTGGGCGTTCCTTTTAATATTGCATCTTATGCTTTGTTAACAATGATGATGGCACAAGTTTGTGGTTACCAACCTGGCGATTTTATCCACACCTTTGGCGATGCCCATATTTACAGTAACCACTTTGACCAAGTTGCACTTCAATTATCGCGTGAACCGCATCCTTTACCAAAAATGTTGCTCAATTCAGAAGTAAAAGATATTTTTGGCTTCACTTTTGATGACTTTACACTTGTTGACTACAATCCACATCCACACATTAAAGGTGCTGTTGCCATTTAATTATAAACTCAAATCCCCCAAAATGAAAAACCTATTTATTGCAATTTGCATTCTATTCTCAACAACTATTCTTGCCCAAGAAGAATGGGGAAATGTTGTAGCAAACGAAGTAACCATGAAAGAAATTGCTCCTATTTGGCCCGGCTGTGAAGCCGGAGCTGCCGCAGTACGCGACAAATGTTTTGATGAGAAGCTTATTGCCCACATTATCAAAAATTTTAAATATCCTCCAACAGCATACAAAAAAAACGACCAAGGAAAAGTAACTGTTGAATTCATTATCAACGAACAAGGCTTGGTTGAAATACAAAAAGTTACCGGAGGCAGTAAAGAATTACAGGAAGAGGCAAAGAGAAACATTATGGCAATTCCAAAAATGTCCAAACCTGGAATGCTAGCAGGCAAACCACGCGCTATTAAATACACCGTTCCGTTTAATTTTAAAACTGGGAAATGATATTTAAGAAATTTCTTTTTCTATGCTTTGTAAGCTGTGCTTCAATTTCTTTTGCTCAGGAAGAAGGCTCCGTTACTGAAGTTACAGAATCTGAAATGACAACGGGAGATGTACCTTATGCAGTAATTGAAAATGTCCCTAAATATCCTGGCTGTAAAGGAGATGACAATATTGAACTGAAAGACTGTATGTCAACCAAAATTGCTGAGTTTATAAACAAGCACTTTGACATGAAAATGATTGAAGCGATGGATTTGCCTCCAAAAATATACAGATCCGCAGTGCAATTTAAAATTGACAAACAAGGAAACGTTGTAGATGTTCGGGCACGCGCAGATTATCCTGAGATTGAAAATGAAGCTGTTCGTGTTGTAAGTAATCTTCCCCAGATGAAGCCTGGAAAGCAAAGAGGAAAAGAAGTTGGAGTACTGTATTCGCTTCCTATTATTTTCAAAGTGGAACCCCCGAAAAGAGTCGAGAAAAAAAGTAATAAACGCAAAATAAAAAACTGACAAAAACTAGTTTAACAACTGTTTAACGCTAGTTAAATAGTCTTAAACAATTTTAATAATTATATTTAAAGTGTCGTCAAAAAAAATTGCGACACTTTTTTTATGATTACTACAGACACTTTGGTTTCATTCTTTCTCGAAACCCGTGAACATACTGAAAATATTTGCAAACCCCTAGAAATTGAAGACTATGTGGTTCAGCCCATTATAGATGTATCGCCTCCAAAATGGCACCTAGGACATACCACTTGGTTTTTTGAGGAATTCATATTAAAACCCCACAAAAAAGGCTACCAACTTTTTCACGAAGACTTCGCCTTTGTATTCAATAGCTATTATGAAAACGTTGGTAAACGCGTAATTAGAAATGACCGCGGAAACCTCTCGCGTCCTGGCGTGGCGAAGGTTTACGATTATCGTCAGTATGTAACCAATGAAATGAAAGATTTTCTTTCTGAAGAAATTTCCAAAGAATTAGAAGAAATTCTGTTAATAGGAATTCATCACGAAAAACAACACCAAGAGCTGTTGATTACAGACATAAAATATATTTTTGGAAACAACCCCTTGTTGCCAAAATACAACGATTTATTTTCAGAAAACCTATCACAGAATTTTCAGCAGGAATGGATTGATATGAAGGAGGGTATTTATGAAATTGGTCATACTAATTCCGACGAATTCTGTTATGACAATGAATTAGGTCGCCACAAAGTATATCTTCAGAATTATAAAATTTCAAGTAAACTCATTACCAATGCAGAATATCTTGAATTTATAAACGCTGGCGGCTATAAAGATTTCAACCTGTGGCACGCCGAAGGCTGGGATTGGGTTAAACAAAACGATATTGCGATGCCCATGTACTGGCATAACATCGATGAAGAATGGCACCAATATACGTTGAAGGGACTTCAAAAAATAAATTTGGAAGCCCCTCTTTCACACATTTCCTATTATGAAGCATTTGCCTTCGCCCAATGGAAAAACTGCAGATTACCAACCGAATTTGAATGGGAGGCCGCGCAACAATTCTTTGAATGGGGAAGTCGCTGGGAGTGGACAGAAAGCGCCTACCTACCTTATCCGGGTTATACAAAAGCGCCTGGCGCCATTGGCGAATACAACGGTAAGTTTATGGTAAACCAAAAAGTGCTGCGAGGCGGTTCTGTGGCAACTTCTCCGAAACACACAAGACCTACTTACCGCAACTTTTTTCAAACCAATCTGAGGTGGCAATTTACCGGATTAAGGTTAGCAAAATAATTACGACTATCTTTTTATGACAACAACTTTCACAACATCATTGGACACGACTTTTAAAAAAGAAGTTTTTGAAGGCCTCAGTGCTTTTCCCAAATATTTATCATCAAAGTATTTTTATGATAAAAAAGGGGATAAACTTTTTCAGGATATTATGGCAATGCCTGAATATTATCTTACGGGATGCGAATTTCAAATTCTTTCCAATCATACAGAAACTATCGGCGAACTTTTCCGCGACCGTGAAAAGGGTTTGGATTTAATTGAGTTGGGTGCTGGCGACGGAAAAAAAACAAAAGTGCTGCTAAAGTATATGACGAAAAACAATTTCAATTTCGTTTACAAACCCATTGATATTAGCGAAAATGCGGTGGAATTGCTCTCAAATAATTTAGCCATAGAAATGCCCATCCTAAATGTAGATGCCGAAGTGGGCGAATATTTTGAAGTTTTGGAACGGCTTAAAGGGTTCAATAAACGCAAAAAGGTAATTATGGTTTTGGGAAGCAACATAGGCAACCTAAAGCACCCAAAGGCAATCGAATTTCTCTCAAAGTTAAAAGAGGCTATGCTTTCTAATGATTTGCTTTTTATGGGTTTTGATCAAAAAAAGAATCCGCAGACTATTTTGAACGCCTATAACGATGAAACTGGAATAACAGAAGCTTTCAATAAAAATGTTTTAACTAGAATAAACCGTGAAATAGGCGGGAATTTTGAGGTTGAAAAGTTCAAACACTGGGAAGTTTATGATCCAGAAACTGCTACTGCAAAAAGTTTTCTAGTTGCCACCGAACCTATGCAGGTAACAGTTGAAAAAATAAACTTAACTGTAAATTTTGAAAAATGGGAAACCATCCATACCGAAATTTCACAAAAATATGACGACAAAATTGTGAGTTGGCTTGCCGAAGAATCAGGGCTTGAAATCGTAACCTCATTTTCGGACGATAAAGAATATTATAAAAATTACGTTTTTAGAAAAGCCTAATGCTTTATTTCAACTGTGCTCAGTATAATATTATAAGTGCTAATTCAAAATACATACTTTTAAACATTTCTAAATTTAAATTATGAAAGCCATTTGGAACAATAAAACGCTTGCAGAAAGTAATGAAACCAAGATTATTGAAAATAATCATTATTTTCCAGCCGAATCCATTAACAAAGAATATTTTAAAGAAAGTGATACCCACACTCATTGTCCGTGGAAGGGTGAAGCATTCTACTACACTCTGGAAGTAGATGGCAAACAAAATCAAGATGCCGCGTGGTATTATCCAAAAGCAAAACATCCCGCCAAAGAAATTGAAGGCCATGTAGCTTTTTGGAAAGGAGTGGAAATGAAAGAATAGTTATTTTAAAACTTTAAGTAACTTTTCTAATTCAGTTTCTGAGTTGTAATAATGAAAGCTTACGCGAATCCCACCACCACGTGGGGAACAAATAATATTGTTCTCCTGGAGCTTCTGAAATAGTGCCTGATCTCCTTTTAAATTATAAATAGAAGCGTGCTTTTCGCGAAGTAAGGTGTCATTTTTCAACAAGCCCATCTCGGCAAAATGTTCTTTTGCTTTGGCTGAAAGTGAAGCAATTTTTTGATACAAGTTTTCCTTCCCAAGCTTTTCCTGAAACAACATGGCCTGCTCCAAACTCCCATAATTCAAAGTATCTTGATGGCCTGGTTCAAAATGTTTCATAAAAGCAGTTTCCGTAGCCAGACTTTCAAACCTTTCCGCTGAATTGAACCCTATGGTTTTTGGAAAAATACGTTCCCTCGCAGCCTCCTTCACCATTATAAAACCGTTACCGTAGCCAGCAGTTAACCATTTGTAGGCACTGGCGCCCAAAACATCGATAGCATTATCTGAAAAATTGAAATGCTCCGTTCCCAAATATTGCGTGCCGTCTGCAATCAAAAGAAGGTTTGGATGATAGCTTTTTAACTGCTTAAGAAATTCAAAATCTATCTTTATACCACTGAGCCATTGCACGATGCTGAACATAAAAACATCCGGCCTGTGCTTTGCGACGGCTTCTTCTATGTTTTTCTCCAAATTTTCGTCAATTTCTGCATAGCAAACATCAAAATCGCGCATTTCAACGGGCCAATTTATGGACGGATAATCATTTTTGAGAAGAAGAATTTTTTGACCCTTCGGAAGTCCTTCCAATACGGTATTTATTCCAAAGGATAAATTAGGAACCAATGCAGTTTCATCGGTGGAAGCATTAAAAAAGCCAGAAACCGTTTGCCGAATCTGCTCAATATGAAGTTTATGTTTGTCACGGAAAACGCTCGCATGGTTCATCAAATCTAAATCGTGCTGTCTTCGCCATTCAATAACAGGTTTTGGAATTACGCCATTTGAAGCCGTATTCAGATATACACAAGATTCTAAAGCTGGAAAGTGTTTTTTTAAATCTTCCATAAGTAATGGCCAAAATGGCGAATTTTAGGTATTTTTACAATACTGAAAGTATCAGTAACAGTTGATTTTCAACGAAAGTAACCAACTATGTTTTCAAAAGCTAAAAAAAACGAAAGAATTGATGCCGAACAACGCGAGCAGTATGAATACGCTCGTAGCCGCATCAAACAGAAAAAAAACTTGATGCGCCATTTTATATTGTTTTTGGTGGGTTCGGTACTCCTTATTATTATCAATCCTTTATTGGGCTACGGCAATAATTTCTTTATAAAAGATTGGTTCATCTGGGCCATTTTAATCTGGACTTTCATATTTCTCGTACATCTTTTCAACGTGTTTGTGATGAACAAATTTATGGGCAAGGAATGGGAAGACAGACAGCTTGAAAAACTGAAAGCCCGTCAAGCGGAGCGTATGGTCGAAATTCAGAAAAAAGTAGATACGGAACTGCAACTGCCTACAATACCTTCTGAAGAGTTAAAAAAAAACGAGATGAACAACCCATTACCGCCAGACGTACAATGATTACAATGATTGCCGCCGCTGGCGAAAATAATGAATTGGGAAAGGACAACGGCCTTCTTTGGCATTTGCCAGATGATTTTAAACGTTTTAAGCAGCTAACCACTGGCCACCATATTATTATGGGGCGAAAGACTTTTGAATCTTTTCCAAGACCACTTCCCAACAGAACACACCTTATTATTACCCGAAATAAAGATTATAAAAAGGAAGGTGCAGTTGTGGTTCATAGTATGGAGGAAGCGCTAAAAATTTCCGAAAAAGACGATCAGCCTTTTATAATTGGCGGTGGTGAAATCTACAAAATGGGGCTCCCATTTACTGATAAAATTGAGCTCACCCGAGTGCACGGAACCTTTCCTGATGCCGATACTTTTTTTCCCAGTTTCCCTGAAAAGGAATGGCTACTTATTTCTGAAGTTGAGCACGAAAAGGATGAAAGACACAAGTTTTCTTTCAGCTATCAAACTTGGGTTCGAAAATAAAACCGCTATATTTAATTCTCTAAAAAAAACATTAAAAATGAAAGCATATATATTTCCTGGACAAGGCGCCCAATTCACGGGAATGGGTAAAGATCTTTATGAAAATTCCTCAAAAGCGAAAGAACTTTTTCATCAAGCCAACGAGATTTTGGGCTTCGATATTACCAAAATAATGTTTGAAGGCACCCCCGATGAACTGAAAGAAACCAAAGTTACCCAGCCCGCGATTTTTCTTCACTCCACTATCTTGGCGGAAGTGATGGGCAGTAATTTTCAGCCAGATATGGTGGCTGGACATTCTTTAGGTGAAATTTCGGCTTTGGTTGCCAATAGAACGCTTGCTTTTAGTGATGGGTTGCAATTGGTTTATAAACGCGCATTGGCAATGCAGCATGCTTGTGAATTGACACCATCAACAATGGCTGCTGTTTTAGGCTTGGAAGATCATTTGGTTGAAGAAATATGCGCAAACACTCCAGGAATTGTAGTGGCTGCAAATTATAACTGTCCCGGCCAACTGGTAATTTCAGGAGATGTGGATGCCGTTGGAAAAGCCTGTGAAAGCTTGAAAGAAGCTGGCGCACGTAGAGCACTGATTTTACCTGTTGGTGGAGCATTTCATAGTCCGCTGATGGAACCTGCAAGAGAAGAGCTTGCAGCTGCCATTGAAGCCACACAATTTACCGAACCAGCCTGCCCTATCTATCAAAACGTTTCAACCTTTGCGGTTACGAATCCTTCGGAAATAAAAGAAAATCTAATTTTTCAATTGACCGCTCCAGTAAAATGGACGCAGAGCATACAGAACATGATAAAAGATGGTGCGACTAAATTTATAGAGGTTGGCCCCGGAAATGTTTTGCAAGGATTAGTGAAAAAGATTGATTCTTCTATGGAAACTGAAAAGGCGGAGGTTTAATTTGATGATTTGAAAATTCTTTAATTCGTTATATAATAAAACGCCGAAGTTAAAATTAACTTCGGCGTTTTTATTTTAGCTACAAATTTATTGGTTTATCAAACTACCAATTGCTGGCTTTTTTCGAGCATATTTAGTTTTAAAAGCGAATTAAATGTCTCAAGAATTTTTTGCCACATCCTCCACACGTTTCGCGGAATCTGCTTTGTTTAGACTTAATCTTACGGTACTTATTTCCAATGCTTTTAGATCGTGGGGAATTCCCCCTTCAAGTGCAACTAAGTCTCCTTTTTTCAAATGGTGAATAGTTCCATTTACTCCAAACTCAATAGCACCTTCAAATATTTCAACAACAATCGGGAAAGGCGTTTTGTGTTCTTTCATTAGCTGTCCTTCCTTAAAGGCGATTCTAATTTCCTTTCCAGTTTCCGTTTCCATTAAAACTTGTATTGCTGGCCTGCTTTCGTTGTATTGAAGATCGTTAATCAATGATGCTACTTTCATATTATTTTGTTTTACGTTATTTAGAATGGTTCAAAATTAATGATTCTAAAAGTTTAAAAATATGATTTAACTCATCTAAAAATAAAAATGCCGAATGATAATTATCATTCGGCGTTTTTATTCATAATTTGAAATCTCTTATGCGCTTATGCTACAGTCCTCACAATCCTTCGTTTTACCATAATAGGTTTCGCGATATTTGTGGAGGGTTTTAAAGGGAATATTTAAAAATGTTTTTTTAATGTAGATCACACTTGTAGTGAACATTCCCATTTTTTCTGTAAATCGTTTTTCTGTTTTTGTTTGTCGTTTCACTGAAACTAACTTCATCATAGTTTTTTTGACCCCCTTTGGCTCCTAATGTATTGTTTTTAAAGCAAAAGTAAAGAGTACTATTCAGGGACAAAGAAACAAATCCTAATGGCCAATTCCTAATTATTAGCGTTAAATCTGGGTTAAACCCTTGTGAATTAACCATCAGCCTCATAGTTATTTAAAACCTTTAGGGTTTAAATTGAATACTTTTTTTCGGAATTAGGTTATCCTGCCTTATTAAATACCTCGCACTTTCTGCTCCCACTTCCAAGCCGATTTCAAAGCATCTTCCATTGTTTTTTCAGCTTTCCAACCTAAAACTTCATTTGCCTTTTTGGTGTCGGCATATACTGAAATCACATCTCCAGGGCGACGTGCCACGATTTTATAATTCAATTTTTCGCCAGTTGTTTTTTCGAATGAATTCACAACTTCCAAAACAGAACTACCTCTGCCCGTCCCTAAATTGAAAACCTCAAATTGGGTTTCATTTTTTTTGGAAAGCAATCGCTGCATTGCAATAACGTGCGCCTTTGCTAAATCTACCACGTGAATATAATCGCGAATGCAACTACCGTCTTCGGTTGGATAATCATTTCCAAAAACAGACAATTCTTTTCGTAAACCAGCAGCGGTTTGGGTGATGAACGGAACTAAATTTTGAGGCACACCTGCGGGAAGCTCTCCTATTTCTAGTGTTTCGTGGGCACCAATTGGGTTAAAATAGCGAAGCGCAATAGCTTTTAAAGAAGAAACCGAGCAAGTGTCCTTTAGTATTTCTTCACTAATTTGTTTTGTATTTCCGTAAGGTGAAGTAGCCGCTTTAACGGGGGCATCTTCAGTAATAGGAAGTGAGTCTGGCTCGCCATAAACTGTACAGGAAGAGCTGAAAATAAAGTTTTCAATTCCATATGTATTACATTCCTGAAGTAAGTAAATAAGCGTGTTCAGATTGTTTTCATAATAAAGCAAAGGATTTTCAACACTTTCGCCTACTGCTTTACTAGCTGCAAAATGAATTATTCCTTCAATATCACTATTTCTTTTAAAGAAATCTGAAACATCCGCCTTAAAACGAAGATCAAGCCTCTCAAAAGTTGGTGGTATCTTGGAAATATTGGTTATTCCCTCCAAAACATCCAAAGAAGAATTGGAAAGATTATCGATAATTAAAACTTGATAACCTGATTTTTGAAGTTCAACAACGGTATGGGAACCTATGTAGCCCAAACCACCAGTTACGAGTATTTTTTTCATTATTTGGTTACGAAATTTATAACGGTCTCTGTAATATAATCAATCTGCTCATCATCCAGTTCTGTGTGCATTGGCAATGAAATCACTTCTTTTATCAACTGATTTGTAACTGTAAAATCTTCTTCTTTGTAACGCTCATCTTTATATGCTTTCTGAAGATGCAGTGGGATTGGGTAATACACGCCACAAGGAATTCCTTTTTCGTTTAAATGGTTTACTAATGCATCGCGATCCGCATTTACGATTTTTAAGGTGTACTGATGAAAAACATGGCAGTCGCAATTATCGCAAATTTTTTGGGAATTATCGCAAATTCCAGTTGGAGTAATTATATTTTCAACTCCTTCAAACGCCTTGTTGTATTTTCGTGCGGCATTTCGACGGGCTGCGTTATATGCGTCCAAATGCGGCAACTTTGCTCTAAGCACCGCTGCTTGTATAGAGTCTAATCTACTATTTACACCAACCACATCGTGATGGTAGCGCACATACATACCATGGTTTACAATGCCGCGAATAATGTGTGCCAAATCATCGTCATTAGTAAATATCGCTCCGCCATCACCATAACATCCTAAATTTTTTGAAGGAAAGAAAGAAGTCGAGGCAATGTGACCTATAGTTCCGGTTTTCCTTTTAGTACCGTCTTTTGAGGTATAATCTGCACCAATTCCTTGGGCGTTATCTTCAATTACATAAAGATTGTGCTCTTCGGCAAGCGCCATAATTTCGTCCATATTCGCCGCAAGCCCGAAAAGATGAACGGGAACTATTGCTTTGGTTTTTGGAGTAATTGCTTTTTTTATGGCTTCAATAGCTATGTTGAAATTTATTGGGTCCACATCAACCAAAACGGGAGTGAGTTGCAAAAGTGCAATAACCTCAACAGTTGCAGCAAAGGTGAAGTCGGCCGTAATCACTTCATCGCCTGGCTTTAAACCAAGCCCCATCATCGCTATTTGAAGCGCATCGGTTCCATTGGCGCAGGGAATTACATGTTTTACATCTAAATACTCTTCAAGCTCCTTTTGAAATTCGTGAACCTCGGGACCATTTACAAAAGCGGTGGTTTCAATCACTTTCATGATAGAACTGTCCACCCGCTCCTTTATATTTTCATACTGACCTTTAAGGTCAACCATTTGTATTTTTTTCATGCTGCTGAAATAATTTTGAATTCGGTAAAATTACGAAAATGATATTTGTTATTTCGGGATTCGGGATGGGTTAATTCGGGATTCGAGATAGGGGCAACTTGAATTGACTTCATCGGTTTGGAATTTGGTACTTGAAATTTGGTATTTTTGCGTCATATGCGCATCATCTATAATTTATTAATTCATTTCGTTTCCTTCGGTTTAAGGATTGTGGCGCTGTTCAGCAAAAAAATGAAGCTTTTCGTCAACGGTAGGAAAGACGTTTTTGAAGTTCTTCAACAAAAAATTTCCGCTACAGATAAAACCATTTGGTTTCACTGTGCTTCTTTGGGTGAATTTGAGCAAGGCGTCCCAATTATGGAAGCAATGAAAAAAATAAAGCCCAACCATAAAATAGTGGTCAGCTTCTTTTCGCCATCAGGTTATGAAATCAAAAAAAACACTCCTTTGGCGGATGCCGTGATTTATTTGCCGATGGATACCTCTTCAAACGCAAAAAGGTTTATTAAAACCGTTCATCCATCGCTTGCTATTTTTGTGAAATATGAATTTTGGCCCAATTATCTTTTCGAGCTTCAGAAAAAAAACATTTCAACCCTTTTGGTTTCGGGTGTTTTTAGAAAGAACCAAATCTTTTTCAAAAGCTATGGAAGTTTTATGCGAAAAGCCCTCGGAAGTTTTGATCACTTTTTCCTACAGGATGAAAAATCCGAAGCACTTTTAAAAAGCATTGGCTTCAACAATGTAACAGTTAGTGGCGACACACGGTTTGATAGGGTTTCACACCAAATTGAAATGGACAATACCCTAAAATTTGCCGAAGATTTCAAGGGGAATTCGCTTTGCATTGTCTGCGGAAGCACATGGCCAGATGATGAAGCAGTACTTTTAGACTATATAAATTCGGCACCTGAAAATGTGAAATTCATTATTGCTCCACATAAAATAGAAACTGATAAAATTGAAAGTTTCAAAAATAAAATTATAAAAAAAACAGTCTTGCATTCAAATAAAGACGAAGTGAACCTTTACGAATATTCGGTTTTGATAATTGACTGCATTGGCTTGTTGAGCAAACTATACAGTTATGCAGACATCGCTTATGTGGGTGGCGCAATGGGAAAAACTGGACTTCACAATATATTGGAACCAGCCACTTTTGGAGTGCCAATCGTGATTGGAAAAAATTATGATGAATTTCAAGAAGCCATTCGTCTGCAAGATTTGGCTGGTCTTTTTTCTGTGAATAACGCAGCGGAATGTAGCGAGATATTGGACAAACTAATAAATAATGACAACTTCAGAAACAAAACCGGAATGATCTGTGGCCACTTCGTGAACAAAAACACGGGAGCAACACAGAAAATAATCAATTACTTAATAGCGAATTTTAAGTAAATATTTAACTTCTCTCTTATACTAACTGAACTATTTTGAATAAAAATCTAGCTTATTAGCATTATTTTTACATTTTTTAGTATTTAATTATCAATCTTCCACTTTTAAATAGATTAGATTTGTTGCAACCATTAAAACAATCTATTTATGAAAAAGCTATTTATTCTAATTTCCATTGCAACTTTAGCTTTGGGTTCATGTCGTGAAACAACGACGGAAACCAAAGAAGTGATACGCGAAGTGAAAGTTGAAACTCCTCAAACTGAAAACAAAGAGGGCATTCTTGAACGTACCGCAAAAGAAGTGGATAAAGAAGTAAACGAGGAAATCGATAAAAAAATTGATGAAATCGGGAACGATAAATAAATAACACTAACTCAAAACTAAAAACTATGAAAAAGTTAACAATGATTGCCCTATTTGCAGGATTCTTAACAGTTTCTCTTACTTCTTGTAGAGATCAAAAAACCCAGAAGGAAGAAGTAATTGAAGACATGCAGGACAAGGGTGCTGATATTAAAGTGAAAGACGACGGTGATAAAATAAAAATGGAAACCGAAGACGAAAAAGCCAAAATAAAAACTGACGATGACGGAAACGTTAAAATAAAAATAAAAGACAAAGATTAAATTCTTAGTTTTTTAAACAAAGAGGGGGTGTTTTGAAAAAAACATCCCTCTTTTTATTTCAGGCCGCTTATTTGTCCTTTTAGTTCATCCATTGACTGTTGTAATTGCCGCAACAAACTACTTTCAGCAGGTTCGTCCACTCCAAAACTCAACTTGCTATTTACCATCCAAAGCTCTTGGATATCCTTCACTTTTACATCTATGGGCAAGTATTGATCGTTTAGGGATATAAGCCTGATGCTTTGCAGGTTGTTAGGGATTTTTTGAAGTTTTTTCACCAAAACCGAATCTCTTAAAACCACTATGTAAATCTTGCTGTCTGTAGCTTCGCTAATACTGGGCACGGCACGGCCTAAAACCCACTCATTTGGTTTTATGTTTGGCAGCATACTATCACCTTCAACCTGAAAACCGCGATAAGATGCATTTCTGTATTCTGGCAAAGGAATATTGAAAGCCGGCAGGCTTTGATACCACCCTAAATCGTGAATATTGTTTGGGTAACCCGCTGCTGCTTTTTGGTTTACCAATAAAATACTGTCATTGCCCGAAATATCCAATGTTATAACCTTCGGACTCACATCGCCACGAGAAGTATCTATATGTTTTTCAAAACTTTTACCGTAAAGCCATAAAGGATTAATGTTGAATTGAGCCATAAGCTCCATCACAATTTTTCCGGTAATTTTGGTCTTACCTCTTTCAATATCAGCAGTCGTGGTGCCTATATCCAGAAGTTCCGAAAACGATTGTTGGGTATGGTGCAGCTCTTCACGGAGGGCTTTAAACCGTGTAGCTTCAATAGGAAGAGTATTTTTCATCCTTTAAAAATACTCTTTTTTGGAAATATTCCAAAAAAATAATGGATAATTTCCCTAAAAAAAGATTTGTACTTGCCTCAAAAAAAAAACTTATAAATGATACACAATCAAAATTTTAATTACTTTTGCACACTATTAATCACTAATCTATTTCTACAATGAAAAAAATCTTTTTATCACTTGCCGCTCTTGCATTAGTTGCTTCTGTTTACTCTTGCAGAGAAACTACAACAGAAAATGCTGAAGAAACTGCTGAATCAGTTCAAACTGACGCTGAGAACGCTATGGACAATGCAGCTGAAGCTGTTGATAACGCTGCTGACGCAACTGAAGATGCTATGGAAGATGCAGGCGATGCAGTTGAGCAAGCCGCTGATGACACTAAAGAAGCTGTAAAAGACGCTACTAACGGTCAATAAGCAATTTTTTTGCTGAAAAAACAGAAAGCCCTTTCAAATATGAAAGGGCTTTTTTTATACCTTGAATTTATCTGAAAAACAACTTTCAGAATATAGTTAGAACTAAAATAAAAAATGCCTCGTAATTATTTAATTACGAGGCATTTACGTACTGATGGCGGGACTTGAACCCGCACGACCTAATGGTCACAGGATTTTAAGTCCGGCGTGTCTACCAATTCCACCACATCAGCTTAATTCGGCTGCCAGTTGCAACCGGGACTTAACAAAAAATGCCGAATTGCATCGGCATCCTAGTTGAGCGAAAAACGGGATTCGAACCCGCGACCTCCACCTTGGCAAGGTGGCGCTCTACCAACTGAGCTATTTTCGCATAATATTTAATGAACGACGCTTCATATTCAAAGCGGGAGCAAATTTAAAAATTTTACTTCAAAAGCAAAGTCTTTTTTGATAAATTATTCCTGAATTTTACTTTTTCAATTTAACTGTTGCATTCCGCTGCAACATGCGCCGTATTTCATTTAACTTCATCAAGGCTTCTACGGGCGTAAGTGTATCAATATCAATACCTAAAATCTCTTCCCGGAGTTCTTCTAGCAGCGGATCGTCCAGTTTAAAAAAGCTCAACTGCATCTCTTCTTTTGAAACTGCTTTCATTTCTTCGGTCAATTCTTCTGAAGCGTGGCTCTTTTCTAATCGTTTCAGTATTTTATTTGCCCTTTGAAGCACCGCTTGCGGCATTCCTGCCATTTTTGCAACGTGAATCCCGAAACTGTGATGGCTTCCACCTGGAACCAACTTCCGAAGGAAAAGTACATTGTCTTTCAATTCCTTTACCGAAACATTATAATTTTTGATTCGGGCAAAAGTTTCGGTCATTTCGTTTAATTCGTGATAGTGGGTTGCAAAAAGTGTTTTCCCGCGTGAAGGATGTTCGTGCAAATATTCGCTAATGGCCCAAGCTATCGAGATGCCGTCATAGGTACTTGTTCCCCGGCCAATCTCATCCAAGAGAATTAAACTCCGTTCAGAAAGGTTATTCAGAATACTTGCCGTTTCGTTCATTTCAACCATAAAGGTTGATTCGCCCATCGAAATATTATCGCTCGCGCCAACCCTAGTAAAAATTTTGTCCACACACCCCATCCGCACTGCTGAAGCTGGAACAAAACTACCCATCTGTGCCAACAATACAATCAAAGCTGTTTGGCGTAGAATTGCAGATTTACCACTCATGTTCGGTCCGGTAATCATAATGATTTGCTGATTGTCTCTATCTAGAAAAACATCATTAGCAATGTACGGAGCATCTGGAGGAAGTTGTTTTTCAATAACCGGGTGACGCCCTTCTTTTATATCCAAATCAAAAGTATCATCGAGTAGCGGCCTTGTGTAGTTTGCTTCTTTTGCTTGCGTTGCGAAAGAACACAGACAATCCAGCTGCGCGATCAGTGCTGCATTTTGCTGAACGGATCCAATAAATTGAAGCATCCACTCCACTAGCTTCCCAAAAATTTCTTGCTCCAAAGCGAGTATTTTTTCTTCAGCTCCTAGGATTTTTGTTTCGTATTCTTTTAATTCTTCCGTAATATAACGCTCGGCATTTACCAAAGTTTGCTTTCGAATCCATTCTGGCGGCACTTTGTCTTTATGGGTGTTTCGAACTTCTATGTAATATCCAAAAACGTTGTTTGAAGCTATTTTAAGCGAAGAAATACCTGTCCGTTTGGTTTCGCGCTGTAGCATTTCATCCAGATATCCCTTGCCGTTTGCTGAGATATTCCGAAGCTCGTCAAGTGATTCTGAAAACCCTTCTGCTATGGAATTTCCTTTAAGAATGTTTACCGGAGCTTCCTCAAAAAGCGTTTCCTTTATTTTATCCCTAAGTAATTCGCAGTCGTGTAATTGTTCGCCAATAATTTTCAGGGATTCATTCTTTGAATTTAAAGCCAATGCTTTAATAGGAACGACTGCTTCTAAAGAATTTTTAAGTTGAATAACCTCTCTTGGATTCACTTTTCCCGTTGCAACTTTTGAAATCAAGCGCTCCAAATCGCCAATGCGCTTGGTGTATTGTTTCGTTTTTTCCAGAATAACTGTGTTGTCGAGCAGAAAACTAACAACTTCGTGACGCCGATTTATCTTTTCAGCATTTTTAAGAGGAAGTGCCATCCAACGTTTCAAAAGCCTTCCACCCATAGGCGAAATGGTTTTGTCTATAACATCCAAAAGTGTAACTGCATTTTGCTGATTGGAATGGTACAACTCTAAATTGCGAATGGTAAAACGGTCCATCCAAACGTATTCGTCTTCAGCAATTCGAGACAAACGCGAAATGTGCAGCAACTTGGTGTGTCGGGTTTCGCTTAAGTAATGAAGCGCAGCGCCCGCAGCAATAATGCCATCTTCCAAATGATCCACGCCAAAACCCTTTAAGTTTTTTGTGTCGAAATGTTTCGTAAGCGTTTCAAAGGAATAATCACTTTGAAAAATCCAGTCTTCCAAATGGAAAACGTGATATTGATTGCCAAAAGTTTCCGTAAAAAGTTTTCGTTTCTGTTTCGAAAAAAGCACTTCTGAAGGATTGAAATTTTGTAGTAGTTTATCAACGTATTCCGCAGAACCTTCTGAAACCAGAAACTCTCCCGTAGAAACATCTAAAAAAGAAACACCAATATTTTTCACGGTTGCTGAGCCTGTCGAAGTACCAAAGTGAACTGCTGCCAAAAAGTTATTCGATTTTGATTGTAGGATATCGTCGTTAAAAGCAACTCCTGGCGTGACCAATTCAGTAACGCCACGCTTTACAATGGTTTTGGTCATTTTTGGGTCTTCCAGTTGGTCGCAGATGGCAACTCGGCAACCGGCCATAACCAGTTTTGGTAAATACGTATTTAAGGAATGATGCGGAAAACCAGCGAGCTCAACATTATCACCGCCATTATTCCGAGCGGTAAGTGTAATATTCAAAATTCTCGCGGCTCGTATTGCGTCTTCCCCAAAAGTTTCGTAAAAATCGCCCACACGAAAAAGCAGCAAAGCATCGGGATACTTGGCTTTAATCGTGTTGTACTGCTTCATCAACGGGGTTTCCTTCTTCGCCATAACTCAAAAAAATTCTTTAATCGATAAATGTAACTAAAATGCTGTTTTCTTTAAAATGAAGTGATTGTGAATTATTGGGTTTTATCAACAATTGGCCTCAACTTTAGCCGGCTAATAATTAACTTTGCCGCCTATGAAAAATCGCAAGCTAAAAAATAGCGAACTCGATCGCATCAATCCTGAAGAATACAAGGCTTCGGAAAAAACGCCACTGATAATTATTCTCGATAACATCCGAAGCTTGAACAATATTGGTTCCGTTTTCCGGACAGCGGATGCTTTTTTGGTGAAGAAAATTTATCTCTGTGGCATTACGGCCAAGCCTCCGCATAAAGACATTCAAAAAACTGCTTTGGGCGCAACGGATAGCGTGGATTGGGAATATGCTGAAAATGTTACGGAATTAGTTTCCAAATTACAAAGCGAAGGTGTGTTTGTAGCTTCCATCGAGCAAGCGGAACTCGCCGTAAACCTTAATGACTTCTCTGTTCAAAAAGAAATGACTTATGCAGTTATTTTCGGGAACGAAGTAAAGGGCGTTCAGCAAAAAATAGTTACGGCAAGCGATGCGGTGATTGAAATTCCGCAATTTGGCACCAAACATTCGCTGAACATTTCTGTAAGCGTGGGTGTTGTGGTTTGGGATTTGTTTGTAAAGTTGCAAAAAAGTGAGAAATAGGAAATGGAAAATTGGAAGTGAAATATTTATATAAATTTTCTCATTCTATTTTTTTGTCTTGGCTCTTTATTCTTGGTTCTTTTTTTAGAAAAAGCGGTGAAGCAATAAATTTACATGAATTAGCACAATGCTGAAAACGCCAATTACTATGGCGAACTTCAAAATATTGTGCAAAACCATATAATGGATTTTGTTTTTTGAATACCAAAGAACCGCAAGAAACACGGCCAATCCTATAATACTTACATAAAAATAGTAATCCATATAACCTATCTCATCCTTAAATTTAGTGATAAGCAAAATGATTGGCGCCAAAGTCAATACGCTTAAAACAGTAAGCATTATTTTGGAAGTTTTTTCGCCATAAACCACTGGAATTGTATTGTAACCATGGGTTAAATCGCCTTTAATATTTTCAAGATCTTTCACTAATTCGCGCATAGCAATCAACAAGAAAAGAAAGGTGGCGTGTACAAAAATTACAACATCAAAATTTCGGTAATGCACAAAAATTGCAAAAAATGGAATTACTGCGAGAATAGCTGCCGTAATATTTCCAATGAAAGGATATTTTTTCAGTTTATGCGAATAGAACCAAAGGAAAAAAATATAAATAGAGAAAAATAGCACAGCTCTAAACGAAACATAACTCGCAAAAATGACCGACAAAAAGTTGAGTACAAAATAAGCCGAAAGCTTGGTGCGTTGGCTCACAAGTTTGTCCAACATTGTTTTCTGCGGTCTGTTTATTAAATCTTTTTCGCTATCGTAAAAACTGTTTATGATATAACCACTGGCAATTGCTGAAGATGAAGCCAAGACCAACATGAGCAAATTCACGTCAAACAAAACATCGCGAACGCGCAAATCTGGAGCCAAAATGTAAATACTGGTGAGGTATTGGGCAATTACAATAATGAGAATATTGTAGCCGCGAACCAAAGAAAACAGGCTGAAAAACTTTAATAGGAAGAGTTTTTGTTTTCTATTGAGCATTTTTATCGCGTAAATAGTTAGCTATTAAAACAATTTGAAAGGACTTAAAATTCAAACCACTTTATACTTTAATAAATCTTCTAACGCCAATTTCACCATCTGCACTTATTATTTTGATGAAGTAAACTCCTGCCTCTAATTTTGAAACATTTAATTCAGAATTACTATCATTCAAGACATTAATATTTCTTGTAATCAATTGCCCTAAGTTATTATATATTTCAACTTTTTGAATAGTTTTTATGCAATTAATATTCAGAGTATTCGATGATGGGTTGGGGTAAATGGAAAAGTTTAGGGTGGCGGCTTCATTAGTGCCTAAGATAAGGGTATTTTTAAACCATCTTATTTCATTTGAATCTCTAAGACTAGCAATAACATCCATATCGCCATCGCCATCAATATCATTTGCTAGAACAAAATTGGCTCCGTCAGCATTATTCATTATAATGTTTTGTGACCCAAAATTCCCAGCGCCATCAAGATTTTCGTACCAATCAACCACATCGCCGTAAAGGGAAACCGAAAGTACATCAAGATCGCCATCATTATCCAAATCCGATGTATAAACGCCAACGGGTGTATCTAGCCCTGATGCAATATTCTTCTCTGGACCGAAATCACCTAGGCCATCTATATTCTCAAACCATACCACCTTACCATCCAATCTTTGGGTTATTATTACATCCAAATCGTTATCGCCATCCAAATCGGAAGCATGAACAAAATCGATATTGTTGTTACGAGTTGAAGCAATTAACTGGGGTGGGCTAAAAACTCCACCTCCTAAATTTTCATACCAATTTGTCGCACCATTTATTAATGAAGCAGAAACAATATCCAATCTTCCGTCGTTATTAATATCTGCGACGTGAATATTATACGGACTCAAGGCAAAATTATCAACAATAATTTGTTCCGATCCAAAATTTCCTTGTCCGTCCAAGTTTTCAAACCATGACAATTTGTTTGTAAAAAATGTGGCTGTTACTACATCCACATCACCATCACCATCCATATCTTCAGCAGCAATATCAATATAAGCACTTGAAATTTGATTGGCTATTATTTTCTTTTCGCTGAATAGTCCATTTCCATCTAAGTTCTCTTGCCAAGCCACAAGATGTTGAGAAACAAATACAACGTCTAAATCTCCATCACCATCCACATCTTTTGCTACGACGGCTTTCGCACCATAATTATTTTGCGATATGGTTTTTTGTATACTGAAATTCCCATAACCGTCCACATTTTTATACCAAGCTATTTCTCCATCGGAGTAGGAAGCTGAAAGCACATCCAAGTTGCCATCACCATCTATATCGGCGGCATAAATGCTTTGGGGAGAATCTACATTATAAGTGAAATATTGATGCGGTCCAAAAGTGCCATTTCCATCAAGATTTTTATGAAACCCTATCCTGTCTTCTGAAGCAGAGATAATATCCGCACCGCCATTGTTATCAATATCGGCAACATAAATAGAAAAAGTAAATCCAGAGGATGTATTCACAAAATGGGGCGCACTAAAATTACCCTCTCCATCTAAATTTTCATACCATTCAATGGAAGTATCTTGATCTCTAGAAAGTCCTGAAATTACATCAAGATCTCCGTCACCGTCAATATCTGAAGCAAAAATGGTATATGGGCTAAAGGTACCCGAGGTTATTATTTGTTTCGCACCAAAACTTGCCTGTCCATCCAGATTTTCATACCATGCTATAGTACCTGTGCTAGAATTAGATGAAGCAGAAATTACATCCATATCTCCATCGCTATCAATGTCCGCAGCCTGCACATATTTGAAGTTACCCAAGCCTATATTCTGTTTGGCCCCAAATTGCCCTTGTGAATCTATATTTTCAAACCACACCAACTCATTGCCCAATCCCGAGGCCGATAAAACATCCATATCTCCGTCATTATCCATATCTGCCGAATAAACCGAATATACGCCCAAGGCATTTGGATTGATTATATTTTGTGTCCCAAAATTCCCTAATCCATCGGTATTTTCATACCATACAATTTTACCCTCATTAATATTCCCCGAAGCAGAAATTACATCCATGTCGCCATCGCCGTCAATATCTGAAGCAAAAACCGAAAGCGCATTGATAGCATCGGTAGTAATAATTTGCTGGACTCCAAATGTACCTTGCCCATCCAAATTCTCGTACCACGCGATTTTATTGTCATTAGATGAAGCGGAAAGTACATCCATATCTGAATCTCCATCTATATCAATCGCAAAAACCGATGAAGCGCCAATTGCGTTCACACTAATTAATTGCTGATCGCCATAAGTCCCTTGTCCGTCTAAATTTTTATACCATGCAATTTTACTGTCATTCATTGAAGCAGAGAGAATATCTATATCCCCATCACCATCAATATCGGCTGCAAAAACAGAGCGTGGATTTTGGGTGGCATTATAATCGCCAATAATGATTTTATTTTCAAAATCAACTTGGGCAAAACTTTGCAGCGATAGAAACGAAATAAGTAAGAGGGGTAATTTTAATTTCATTTTCAATGAATTATAAAAACAAGATATGAGCAATCGATTTCACAATAGAAATCAATTGCTAGCAAAGTAATCAAAATTTATATTTTTTGGTTTGAAACTAAAAAGAAAGAATCCAGAAGAATGATGCTTTAAAAACTATAAACCACTTCAAGTTTATAATTTTTCAAGGCCTTACGGGCTTCGTCAATATCTTCCGTGAAGCCAAGCATATAGCCTCCTCCGCCAGAGCCACAAAGTTTTAGGTAGTATGCATTGCTATCAATTCCCTTCTTCCAAAGTTTGTGGAACTGTGCTGGAATCATTGGTTTAAAATTGTCCAAAACCACTTTTGAAAGCTGTTTGATATTCCCAAAAAGCGATTTCACGTCGCCTTGCAGAAAATCCTCAACGCAAGCGTCTGTATGTTTTGTGAATTGGTCTTTAAGCATATTCCGGAAACCTTCCTGCTTCATATTTTCCATAAAAATCTGAACCATTGGAGCGGTTTCACCAGTACTGCCACTGTCCAATAAAAATACGGCACCTTTTCCGTTTTCGGTTTGAGAAGGAATACCGGCAGGCTCAATATTGTCTTTGGAATTGATTAAAATAGGAAGACTCAAATAACTGTTCAACGGATCTAAACCTGAAGATTTTCCATGGAAAAAAGACTCCATTTCAGCAAAAATAGCTTTTAGAGTAAGCAGTTTTTCACGGGTAAGATTTTCAAGAACCGTAATTTTATCATTTGCATATTTATCGTAAATAGCCGCTACCAAAGCGCCGCTGCTACCCACACCGTAACCCTGTGGAATGCTACTGTCAAAATACAATCCCCTTTCCACGTCCTTTTTCAAAGCTTCCATATCAAAAGAAACCAATTTTGGATTTTCTGTCTGAAGTGTTTCCAAATACTCAGCAAACCGTTTTAGGCTAGCGTTTGATTTGTGTGTGGAAATGGTATGGTGTTTATCAATTTTCAACGCACCTTTATAAAAATTATAGGGAATTGATAATCCTTTGGAATCCTTGATAATTCCATATTCACCGAAAAGTAAAATTTTTGAGTAAAAGAGGGGGCCGTGCATATTTTAATTCTTTCTAATGTTAAAAATACAGATTTTAACGATAAGATTCTTTTTAAAATGCAAAGATACGGTTTTTAAGAATTATAGTTTCAGAAAATTTCATTCAGAAGTTCAAAAAATTTAAATTAAAAAGTTGAATTTAAGTATTCTACAAATTCTTGATGACATTTTAATGAATTTGCCGATGTAGTGTCAAAAACCCTTGCACAATGAAAACTTCAACATCATTTTTCGTCCTCCTTTTAGTCTCTTCCATTTTCACTTCATGCCTTAATAGTAATGGAAAACAACAGAATTTTAATGAAGAAGACACCTTCGGGGAGTATTACAACGAAGAAAACGCCTCCGAAAATTATGAAAACGGCAACAATCAGATTGCAAAAAAAGGTGAAATGAAATACTTCAACACCATAGATTCCCGAAACGGAATGGTGATGTCGCGCATTCCATTTCCTTCCTCTTGGCAAAAACAAAATGGCGGCGAGTACCTCTATACAGGGCCAAATGGAATTAAAGTTCACGGCGAACGCGGGGGAAGTTTTATGTTTTCTAAAGACCCACAAATGAACCAAATGTATCAGCAAAGCGGAATGCAGGTGCAGCTTCCAAAATCCATAGACCAAGTAATAAATGAAGGTTTTATGGAATACGCCAATAAAATAAATCGCAAACTGGTGCGGAAATACCCAATGCCACAATTTGCTGCTTGGGACAAACAATTTGATGACCAACTGTATAAGAGCATGCCTTCACAAAAAACGTTCACCGTTATGGGCCTGGAATGGCGCGACCCAGATGGCACCTCATTCCTTACCGTATTGCATCATTACGTTTCTTACGATCAATACGGAGGTTACTGGGGCATAACCTATTCTGTGCTTGAAACTTCTAAAAATGTTTTTGAACAAGCCAAAATACAATACCTCAACGGGCTTTTAAACCAACAAATAAACTCACAGTGGCTGCAGGCAGTAAACCAAAAGGATATGCAAATTGCCCAGCAGAGCAATGCCGGCCACCAACAACGAATGGCGAATATAAAATCCTTTGGCGACCAAAACACTGCACGTTTCAATGAGCGAATGGCCGCGATGGACCAAAATATGGAAAGCTGGCGAGCCAATCAAGTCGCGGGAGATAGAAACCAAGAGCAGTTTCTGGACTATGTAAACGAAAGAACTAATGTAGTGGACCCTAATACTGGACAAACTTATAAAGTAGATGCAGGCGCAAATCAATATTGGATAAACAGCCAAGGCGAATATATAAAAAGTGACAATGCTAACTACAATCCGAACCAAGACAACAATATCAACAACCAAACTTGGACGGAATATGAGGAACAAAATTGAAGTAATTTCATAAAGCAATAGCTCTGTATGAAATTTGCCAATCAAAAATAAGTTGTATCTTTCTTCAAAATATCCCCAGAAACATTTACTTATTTTTTAGGTTTTTCAACTATGAAATTCAAACGTTGGATATTTTTTTCCTTACCTCACATCATTATATTTCTTTCTGTGTTTACAATGTATCCGCAAGAAAAAATTATGTCCGTAAAAGAAATCCAAACCCTTATTGAACAGGATTCGCTTGCAAAAGCCCAAACGGAAGTATCAAAAAACCTTACCTATTATCGCACCCAAAAAATATTCGATAGCCTTTATAATTACATCCAGTTTGAAGGCAGTTTTAAGCTAAATAACGGTGATAAGAAACTGGCTATCAAAAAAGCAGAGGTACTTACTCAAGAAATAAAGAATAACGCTTCCCCGCATTTTGTTGTTGAAGCTATTACAGAAATGGGCTGGATTTACGATGATGCTGGGCAGCATCAAAAAGCCTACGATTTTCTAGAAACTGCCATTCCCTTCGCACTTCGCAATAAAGAACCGCAAAATACTGACGTTGCAGGTGTGGAGTATCGCCGGGGTTATTATGCATCTAAAATGGGCGGTTTCCCTTTGGCAAATAAACATTACCAAACATCACTGCGGTTGTTGAGGAAGAGCGGAAAACAAGATTACGTTTTTTATAACCAAGTTTACAATGCCCTTGGCGGAATGATGTGGCAGGAAGCCAAACTGGACAGTGCAAAATTCTATTTTCAAGAAGCCGTGAAGGTATTGGAAAAAACGGATGAAACCGATATTATGAACCGTTATTACCGTCCATCGCTAGTGAAAATGAACCTTGCTATTTTGTGGAACGCTTTGGGTAAAAATCAGGAAGCAATTGCAATTTCAGAAGAAGCCCTTGCTGGCTTTCAGCAATATATAAATCGCTCCACGGATGAAGCACGGACCTATAAAGCAAAAAACCATCAATGTGTTGTGATAGATAATATGGCAACTTTTTACAATACCCTTGGCGAGTACTCCAGATCGCAGGAACTAATTGAATATTCTTTTGAACAGAAAAAAAAGCTTTTCGAAAAAAACGACATCAACCTCATCATTTCAAATATCATTCTTGCTGAAGCCAAAACGGCAAGTCACGATTTTGAAGGCGCAGCAAAAAATGCCGACCATGCATTGGAACTCTTAAAAACCAGTCCAGGCGCCGATTTATACTGGGGAGCCGCAGCATTATCTACCCGCGCCACCATTTATGAATTTATGGACGACACTGAAAATGCCGCAATTTTTTATGAAAAGGCAGAAACAATGTATCGAAAATCCATGGGCGATACCTATACCAAGGATTTTCTGGACAACATTATGGAATATTCCCTCTTTGCTGCAAAAAACCAAAAAAAAGAGAAAGCTATTTCCCTCGCCAAAGAAACGTATCATTTCACGCATACGGGTGATTTTAAAAACACACTTCAAGAATTTTATCACACCATCAATTTGGCACAAGTGCATTACCTACTTAAGGATTATGCCGAAGCTGAAAAATTTAGTGAAGAAGCACTGCGTTTCAACATCTTAAAAAAAGGCGAAAAAATAAGCGCTACAGATTCCATTCTTAGCCAATACCGCAAACCACAGGCGCTACTTATCAATGCTCAATCAAAATACTATTCTACTGAAAACAAAAACCCCTTTTTTTTGAAAGACCTATTACGCCAAGTGGAGGAGGGTGTTGCCATCTTGGACCAACGCAAAAAAGTGGTTAGCAACAACGAAAACGTTACGCTACTGATAACCGAAAACGAAGAACTTTTAAATTTTGCTAAAAAACTTCGGCTCGAACTTTTCCAAATGACTAAAGACGAAGTATATCTGGACAAAATGATAGCACTTCATGAGTCGAGCATTTATAACCGCATTCGCTCGCGATTGAACCTTCGGGATAACGTGGCATTTCAGCACATTCCGAAAGAAGTGGTTTCGAGAGAAAACAGTTTAAAGGCAAAAATGGTTTCTTCCCTCAACGACTCACAAAACAGCAGCATAGCGCCATTCTTTAAAGCATCAGAAAATTGGGAACAATTTCTGGATTCGTTGAAACAGAATTATCCCAGATATTACAAAATGCGTTATGCAACTTTGGAAGAACCCATCAACGACCTTCAACAAAAAATACCTAAAAATACCACTGTGGTCCGGTATATTTTTATTGAAGATGACCTCTATGTTTTTGTAGTCTCGCATTCCATTAAAAAAATGATAAAACTAAATTATTCAGCTGTCAAAAATTACATCCCAAAACTCAAAAATGACGAGTTTTCAGTTGAAAAAATGCGGCCGCTACTTTATGAGTTGTACCGCGCTTTATGGTTTCCATTAGAAAAATATGTGCATACCCAAAAAGTAGTTATTATTCCCGATCGCGATCTTTTCAACCTCAGTTTTGAAACACTTACCTCAAAACCAATGAAGAATTTTCAAGAAATGGCTTCCATAAGCTTATTGGCGAAGTATGATATTTCCTATAATTTCAGTTTATTGCTCTACAAAGATAAAGGCAAGGTTGCCGATTATTCTTCAGAGTTTATTGCCTTTGCTCCCGGTTTCAACAAAAAAATGAAGGAGGAATACAAACTCACAATCAAAGATTCCGTAGCGTTGGACAAAACCTATTTAAGATTGCTACCTCAGCCTTTTAGTGAAGATCTGGTGAAACAATATGCCAAAGTTTTTAATGGCAATTATTTTATAAATGAAAACGCCAGCAAAGAGTTGTTTATTAATCGAGCCAAAGAACACAAAATAATCCACATTGGTACCCATGCAGAAAGCAACAATATAAGTCCGGAGTTGAGCCGCCTTATTTTTGCAAAAAAGACTGATAGCAAAGAAAACTATGACGAAAACTCGCTGTACTCATATGAAATTTATAACATAGACCTCTCTTCTAATCTCGCCATCCTTACCGCTTGCGACACGGGCAAACCCACTTATCAAGCTGGTGAAGGAATGATATCGTTGGCGCACGCCTTCAATTATGCCGGAAGTGAAAGCATCTTGACAAGCCTTTGGGAAATAGACGAAGAATCCAGTGCTGTAATCGTAAAACTTTTTTACGACAATCTTTCCGAAGGAATGCCAAAAGATGAAGCCTTGCGAAAAGCAAAACTAAGTTACATAGCCACAGCCGAGGGCCGTACAGTTGCCCCACAATATTGGGCAGGCCTTGTGCTTATTGGCGATACTACTCCAATAAATTTAAATAATGATATCGCTTGGTGGTGGTATGTTTTGGCGGGATTTGTTGCGCTAGCACTTCTTGTTCTAATAATACGTAACAAAAAACAGGCACCGTCTGAAAACTGAAGTTGTTCGTTTGCTATTCGGGTTTTAAATTTTTAATTTTTCAGCTCCCAAACCAACCTCATCTACAATAAACTCTCCATTTTTACAGAATTGCGAAAGCTCTTTTTTGATGAAATGTAAAACTGTTTCCTTTTCAATTTCTGGGTAAAGCACATGTACATTAGCACCCGCATCCAACGTAAAGCAAACGTTGCTAGCAGTTTCTTCCCTAAATTTCCAAATACGATTGATTATTTCCAAGGTGTTTGGTTTCATCAATATGAAATAGGGCATCGAGGTCATCATCATAGCGTGAAGAGACAATGCCTCACTTTCCACAATTTTGATGAATTCAGAAACATTACCATTTTTAAAAATCGGGATTAGCTTGGAGAGATTTTCCTTTGCTTGCCTGAAGCGTTGTTCGGCAAAAGGATGATCTAGCATCAAATCGTGGCCAAGGGTACTACTCACTTGCTTTTCGCCTTTGTCAACCAATAAAATCGTGTCTTGATAATTCTTGAAGTTCGGATGTACCTCAAAAGGATATTTTGTGCCGAAGAATTTACTGCTTCCGTTAATATCTGAGTGTTCACCCCAAACAATCAACGGTCCTTCCACACTTCTGGAAGCACTACCAGACCCCAAACGCGCAAGAAAAGACGCTTTTTCAATAAAATATTCGTCCATAATATGCGGTTGCATTTGCTGTTCCATATCCATTAAACAAAGCGCCAATGCACTCATTCCACTAGCGGAGGAAGCAATACCACTACTGTGGGGAAAACTGTTGGATGTTTCAATCTTAAATTTGAAATCTTTCAAAAATGGCAAATACACCTCCACCCTTTCAAAGAATTTTTGGATTTTCGGCTCAAACGAAACTTCTCTTTTTCCGTCGAGATACACTTCAAAATTAAATTCCTGAGAAGAAGATTTTTCAAAAGACAACTTAGTATTTGTATGACAGTTGCTCAAAGTAAAGCTTACTGATGCATTCATCGGCATTTGCTCACCGTATTTCCCCCAGTATTTAACTAATGCGATATTGCTGGGCGATCGCCAAGAAACGGTTCCGGAAGATAAAGACTGAGTATAACTACAAACAATGAATCTGTGTTGTGCCATATTGTTAGGGATAGATTACAAAAGTAAAACACTTTTTCGGTTATCGTGATGACAATTTAAAAACGTTTCGATGTATTCCTATAATCCTAAAACCACATATCATGAAGAAAATATTACTTCTCCCTATTTTATTTCTTTTTAATTTAAACATTTCCGCTCAAAATTGGAATCAAATAGGGCAAGATATAAATGGCGAATCGGCAGATAATTGGAGCGGCTTTAGGGTAAGCTTAGATGCCACAGGAAATACTGTCGCTGTTGGCGCTCCCATAAACGATGGGATAAATGGCGAGAATTCGGGCCAAGTGCGGGTGTTCTCAAAAAATGGCAACTCGTGGATCCAAAAAGGGACTGATATAGACGGAGAAGCAAGCCAAGATGTTAGCGGTTGGGCAGTAAGCATTAGCGCAGACGGAAATATCGTCTCCATAGGCGCAACTAACAATGATGGCAATGGCAACAACGCAGGACAGGTTCGTCTATTTCAGTTTAACAATACCGATTGGGTACAGTTGGGTGCCGACATAGATGGGGAGGCAGAAGAGGACCGAAGCGGAACTTCTGTTACTATCAGTAACGATGGAACGTTAGTAGCCATAGGATCTGTCTTTAATCAAGGTGTAAACGGCGCACAATCGGGTCACGTTCGTGTATATATGTATAATGGTTCTGATTGGACTCAAAAAGGAAATGATATAGACGGAGAAGCATCTATGGATCTTAGCGGAGGCAGTATAAGCATCACGGGTGATGGCAATATAGTGGCCATTGGCGCAACTGGAAATGATGGAGGGGGTGACTCTTCAGGACACGCCCGTGTATATTCCTGGAATGGAACTGCGTGGGTACAACTTGGTAATGATATAGATGGGGAAACTGAAGGAGATCGCTTGGGCACTTCCGTAAGTTTAAGCGACAATGGAAATTTCCTTGCTGTGAGTGCACCAGATTACAATACGGGTGCTGTGTATGTTTATAATTTTAATGGAGCCAATTGGGTACAGGTTGGACAAACGCTTTTAGGTGAAAATGCTTTGGACGGATATGGAAATTGGATTAATTTAAACGCCGACGGCATGTTTCTTGCGGTAGCTGCCCCATTATATGATTCCGATAGAGGTCTCGTAAAAATTTACCACTTCGATGGAACTTCGTGGCTTCAATATGGAATAGATCTATTGGGTGAAGCGGAAAATGAAGCCAGTGGCTTCAGTGTTCAGTTGAGCAACGACGGCCAGCGCGTTGCCATAGGAGCCCCTTTTAATGAAGAAAACGGGTTTGATGCTGGACAATGCAGGATATATGAGTTTGGAACACTCGGGGTTGAGGATAATTTTCTGAATCGAATTAGACTATATCCAAACCCTTCTAACGGTACTTTCACAATAGACCTAGAAAAGGAATATACCGATGTAACCGTAAAGATTTACAATATGCTGGGGCAAATTATTTCTTCGGAAAAATACGCTTTGGCAAAAACAATTGAGAAAGAAATCACAAACGCAGCTGGGGTTTATTTTGTGAAAGTAAGTACAGCTAAAGAAGGATCAAACACTTTAAGGATTATAAAACAATGATTATTCAATAGCTTGTGAGGTTGAACAACAACCGGAATGCCCCTCTAACAAGGGGCATTTTTTATTAGAGAAAACCAAAAACAAATTGAATTTCCCTCTTCGTTATTGGCTCATAGCTACTCGCTAAGAAAGTGATGACATTCCCACACCAATTTCGATGTAACATTATAATCCTTAAAAAACCAAATTATGAAAATTTCATTTACCTTATTCGCATTACTATTAGGTGTCTGTAATGCCTTTTCACAAGATCCCGCCATTATGTGGCAAAAAACCATCGGTGGTAGCGAGGGCGATTTTTCAACTGCTTTTGAAGCTACTTCAGATGGAGGCTTCATCATTGGTGGCTATTCCAACAGCAACATTTCTGGAGAAAAAACTGAAAATAGCAACGGCGGCACCGATATCTGGATTGTCAAAATTGATGCCTCAGGAAACATTATGTGGCAAAACACCATTGGCGGAAGCGGAAACGATTCGCTCCTTTCCATTAAACAAACTTCGGATGGCGGTTACATCGTAGGTGCAGGGTCTGACTCAAACATTTCTGGCGACAAGTCTGAAAACTCTCGTGGAGGACTCGATTACTGGATTTTAAAACTGAATAGTTCTGGCACTATCGTCTGGCAAAAAACCTATGGTGGAGCCCAACCAGAATTTGACACCTACGTTGTTGAAACCAACGATGGCGGTTACTTTGTAGGCGGATATTCCGATAGCGACATTAGTGGAGACAAAACCGACCCTACCAACGGACAACGTGATTATTGGGCTTTAAAGCTCGATAGCACTGGAGCTATTGTTTGGCAGAACAGCATTGGTGGCAGTTTGGTGGACCGTCCACAGGCAGCCTTTCAAACAAACGATGGAGGCTACATAATTGGGGGATTTTCCACTTCAGGTGTTTCAGGTGATAAAACCGAAACCAACCGAGGCGTAACTGACAACTGGATAGTAAAACTTGACGGCAGCGGAAACGTACAATGGGACAAAACTTATGGTGGCAACGATAGCGACGTGCTGCGCAATATGGTAAAAACAGCAGACGGAGGTTATATCGTGGGCGGCTATTCAAAATCCAATATTTCTGGAGACAAAACCGAAAATTCTCAAGGCGATTATGATTACTGGATATTAAAACTGAACACCAGTGGAAACTTAGTTTGGCAAAACACTATTGGTGGCAGTGGCATAGACTATGTTCGCGATTTAAAACAACTTGCAGACGGCACCTATATGATAGCCGGTTACAGCAACAGTAACATTTCTGGCGACAAAACCGAAAACAGCAACGGTGGCTACGATTATTGGTTGGTAAGACTAAATTCCTCTGGAAGCATCCTTTCCCAAAATTCCATTGGCGGCGCTGCCGATGAAAGCGGTACATACATCCTACCAACAGTTGACGGCAATTTTGCAATGTTCTGTTCCTCAAACTCCAATATTTCGGGAGATAAAAGCGAAAACAGTAGAGGTCTGGATGATTACTGGGTTTTTAAAACAACGCCTAGCATTCTTGGCGTTTCAAGAAATACTTTTGGTCCAGCTATCAGCGCCTACCCAAACCCAACGAATGGCAGATTTACAATAAATCTAGGTGAAAGCTTTTCAGAAACCAATGTTACCATTGTCAATATGCTTGGCCAAGTTGTTTCATCAAAAAATTACAAAAACACCCAAATGCTGGATTTAGAAATCAACGGCGCGTCCGGAATCTATCTGGCAACCGTAAAAACCGCGGAAGGAAAACAAGCAACTCTTAAAATAACCAAAAAGTAACTTTTTTCATTTTTAATAGTTAATTTGGTGGAGGCTCTTAAAAGGGGCCTCTTTCATTTTGAGCACAGCAAAGAAACCCTCATATCTCATAAATCTTTCTTCTCTATTCTCTTTTCCTTATTCTTTATTCTTAAACCAGTCTGGCATCAAAAAGCATAAAATTTCCTATCTTTCACAAAAGTTTAAAACATAAAATCAATTCTTTAAAAAATATACTATGAAAAATCTTATCGTTCTCTTCGCCTTTGTTCTTTTTGCAGCAACCGCACAAAGCCAATCGCTAACACAAAAAGACGTTACCGGCACTTGGCTTGTAGTAAATGTTGAAAATAGCAACAGCAACCCAAAAATGGCAGCGGCAATGACCAATGCCGTGATTAACCTTTATGCCGACAATAGTTTTGAGATAAAGGAGAAACAACAAAACGGTACTGCTTATACATACAACACCACTTCAAATAAAAATGCAACGTGGAGCTTCAACGCTAGCACCCAAACCATCAACACTACCCGCACAAAAATGACACTTAAAATTTCCAAAAGCGGCGACAAAACCTTTTTCACCGACAGTGAAAGCGGGTTGAAGTTTGAGGTGAATAAGCCAATTTAAAAGTGAAATATAAAACATTCACTTTAAGGTGATGAATGAAATCAATACAGAAATGTACCGCAAATGCGGCCTAAACATTTCAAACTTCATAACCGAACCCGAAAGCAAAGAATACAACGCTTGTCAATTTCAAATTGATGGGCGTCTTGTTATAAGCAGAATCGCAAAAACAACCCCTAAAAAAATAGGCCAATTCGTTACCTTCTGGAACCGAAATACAAAGGGAATCACCCAACCCTATTCTGAAATAGACAACTTCCACTTTTACGTTATCAACGTACAGAAAGAAAACCATGTTGGGCAATTCGTCTTCCCAAAATCAATTTTAATAGCCAAAGGGATAGTTTCCACCGAAAAGAAAGACGGCAAAAGAGGGTTTCGGGTTTACCCTATTTGGGATGCACCCACCAGCAAACAAGCCCAAAAAACCCAACAATGGCAACTTGATTATTTTTATGAGATTAATAGTAAGACCGACTTAGAAAAAGTTGCCGAGCTGTACCACTCACATTATAACTAAAACAGTATTATACCACTATAAACCAACCCTAAATGAGTTTCTTAAAAGCCGAATGGAGAAAACTAGCCATTGCAAATTATGTAATTAATCCTGTAACCCTCTCCAACTATCTTCCCGCTGGAACCGAACTCGATTTATGGGAAGGCAAATGCTATGTCAGTTTAGTCGGGTTTATGTTTCTCAACACAAAATTAATAGGAATAAAAATTCCGTTCCACGTTAATTTTGAGGAAGTCAATCTACGGTTTTATGTAAAAAGATTTGAAAACGGCACCTGGAAACGCGGCGTAGTTTTTATCAAGGAAATAGTTCCAAAACCAGCATTGACCCTAGTTGCAAATACAATCTATAAAGAGAATTATGAAACATTGCCAATGCTTCACAAATGGGAAGAAAATGATTCGGATAGAATTGTAGCCTATCAATGGAAAAAAAATAAACAATGGCAATCATTTAAAATAATTTCAGATATTGAACTCTCAGAAATTCCAGAAAATAGCGAAACGGAGTTCATTACGGAACATTATTGGGGCTATGCAAAAGTGAACGAAAAAATAACTAATGAATACGAAGTAACCCACTCAAAATGGCGGCAATACAAAGTAAAAAGCTCAGAAATAAAAGTTGATTTTGGAGTTGTGTACGGCAATGATTTTGACTTTTTAAATAACCTAAAACCCGAATCGGTTATGCTTACAGAAGGTTCAGAAATAACTGTTGAAAACAAAAGAACAATAAAAATAGAATCCCATTAATGAAACCCCTCAAAAAAATCCTATTCCTGTATATACTCCTCCAGTCTTTTTTCTGCATAAACGCACAAGAAAAAGACTGTGCGTTTTTTAAAACAGGTAATTTCAAATACGTGCTCGAAGATCAACCCGAAATCATAATTCGCACAGACTCTACACAGGTTGAACTAAACCCAATTGATAAAATTGAAATTTACTCCACGGTGGAATGGATTTCAGACTGCGAATATGTTTTAACCTACAAAAGAATAGAAAACTACCCTGAAGACGTAAGCCACATAATAGGCAAAAAAATATATTGCGAAATACTTGAGACAAACGGCAACTGGATGAAAGTACACGCCAAGGGCGTTTATGTAGACGCCCCAGTAGAGTTTATCAAGCTAAAAGATTAACAAAAGAAATCTTCAATCACCGAAGCTTCAGCGTAGGAGGAATAACCAACAACTAACGACCGACACCCCCATTACAAAAAAACCGTAACATACTATAAATCAAAGGTTTTGCACATAAAAGTAGTAAATCAAATGTATTATGAGTCCAGTACTTAAAGTAGGTCACCACAAAAATGTAGCAAACTTTAGCGCAGCGGTTACAATCCCAAAAATAGAAACCCATAACCAACTCCCCAGAATCTAAAGCCCCTAATGCGTTTCTCATTTAGGATGAGGCGGCTTTTTTTTAATGGTTTTGTCAAAATCAAAATATAAATTGAAAAAATAGACCCAATTACGGAAAACCGTAAAGAACATTCAATTTAATAGAAGAAGTTTGAAGAAGGGTAAAACCAACTAGTATTAAAAAACAAAACAACTAACCTAAAACAACCAAAATCATGAACAAACATCTCCTTCAATCACAACGCACTCATATTTCACCATATAGAACAAATTGAAAAACAAAAACGCAATGACGATCAAGCAAGTCAAATGGCTATGCTTGCCGCTGTTAAAGGAAAATAACCGCTATCTACTTCAAAAAAAAGCAAATGAATTTTTTCAATAACAAATCAATATATTTTAAGATTATTTTAAGGGTTTACTATATTTGAAAAATGAAAAAACACATCCTCCTCACAATCTGGCTATTTAGCTTTGTTGCTATTGGTCAAGAGAAACTAGAAATTATTGACCTCGATGAAATTAATAACTCCATAGCATCAAAATCTCAAGAAAAAGACTACGAGGGCGTTCTTGATGTTTTGGGAAAGATCAATAAAAACGACTCTACTTACGCAAGTTCCCTGATTAGAAAATCATATTATTTAATGGCTTTGGATAGGTATGAAGATGCCGTTGCCACCTTAGATGAGGGGCTTGCCATGGGTGTTGGCGATCTAAAGAGTTCATTTTATCAAAACAAAGGGGTTTCATATATCAACCAAAAAAAATATGAGGAAGCCATTAAAACATTTGACGAAGGTTTAAAAATTTTCCCTGCAAATTATCTTTTGTTGTATAACAAAGCAGTTGCTTTACAAGGGATTGGGCAGCTTAAAGAGACCGTTAAAATCTTAGAACAAGTTATTGCTTTAAGTCCATTTTACACCAAAGCATACATGCAACTTGGCTCTATTTACTATGAGCAGGAACGTCCCTCACAAGCTTTAATGGCTTTTAATCTCGCCTTAATGATAGAGCCAGATAAGGAATTTTCATTTGCAAGACTTAAAGCGATAAACACTATGTTAGGTTCAGAAAATGAGAACCAGCGAACTCCCGGGCTGATTCTTTCTGAAGACGATAAAGCTTTTGATGATATTGATTTAATAATAAGCAACCGGATTGCATTAAATAAGAATTATAAAATAGACAATGAATTAGATTTTGCTTTAACCAAACAAAATCATGCATTACTAATAAAGCTTGAGGATTTTAAGGGTAAAGGTGGATTTTGGAGCGAAAAAATGGTTCCTTTTTATAAGTGGATTAACGACACTAAAAATTTTGATGCTTTTAGTTATACCATCGCCTATTCAATAGAAAACAAGGATTATAAAAAGATTGTAGAGAAACATACTAAGGAGGTTATGGAATTTATAAAGCCAGCAGTTCTTGCTTGGACAACCATTACCAGAACTGACAATAAAGCGCTTTTCAACGATAAAATAGTTCAATTTCAATATGACAAGACTGCCATTTCCATAAGTGGGATGGGCGCTATGGCGGCTGACGAAAAACAAATTGGAGACTGGATATATTTTAATAAAGAGGGAAGAGTAATTGCCGAAGGTAAATATAACGAGAACGGGGAGCGCAATGGCAAATGGATATGGTTCAACGATCAATTAGCACTTAACGAAACGGCCATTTATAAAAATGGCGAACTAAATGGGGAAAATGTTATCTACTATCCAGACGGACAATTGTCTATTAAGGCCTTTTACAAAGACGGCAAAGTTGATGGGGAATATCTTTTTTATTACGAGAATGGCGCGTTGAAACAAAAGAAATATTTTAAGGATGGAGAACTTTCAGGTACCTACACCTCCTACTTTATGGTAGGGGAGGAAATCCCTGAATTTATTACCCCTTACAAACAAAACGAGGTACACGAAAAAGCCAGCGAGTATTTTTCTAATGGAAAATTGTATTCCGAAATTCCTTTTAAAGATGGAAAAAGAGATGGCATTGAAAAAATATTTTATTTAAATGGCAACGTATCTAATGAGTTCACCCATATAGACGGGCAGCTTCAAGGCCCAATTAAAACGTACCATTCAAACGGTAAGGTTTCTGACGTTGGCACTTACAAGGACGATCTTTTACAAGGACCTTACACTACTTACTACCCAGATGGAACATTAAAAAGTGAAGGTAATTATTTAGATGGTTTACTCGATGGAAGCTATACCTTTTACGATTTTGATAGTAAGAAATATTATAACTACTCCTATAAAAAGGGCGATATAATTGATTATAGATTTTTTAATAAGAAGGACGAAGTATTAAAAGAAGGAAAAAAGCGGGGAGGCGAATTCTACTACAACGGTTTTGCTGCAAATGGCAATCTTACAACGGAAGGGCTTTACGATGTGTCTGGTGGTCGAAAAGGAGCATGGAAGTATTATGGGAACGATGGTAATTTAACAGCAAAAGGCACTTATGAAAATGACTTAACACAAGGGGTTTATACCGCATATTATCCAAATGGCACGAAAGAATGGTTGGGTAATTATAAAAACGACACGCTTGTGGGCTACTACGCCAACTATCATAAAAATGGCAAGATAGATAATCAGGGAGGCTATAAAAATGGGCTACAACAAGGTGAATGGAGGTTTTATTACGTGGACGGAAGTTTAAAAAGCATCAATTTTTATCATAAAGATGAATTACATGGAGTACAAAAATATTATGGCATTGAAGGCAAACTAACACATATTGCTTTATACGAATACGGCGATTTTTTATCTGAAACATTTTATGACAGAAACGAAAAGCAATTTCAGGAAGTAAGCTATAAACCCTCAAAAACAGATACACTGTTGGTCTTTAAACATTATAATGGAAAAATATATACTGAAAGTTCTTACATCTACGGAATAAAACACGGAGATTACAAGTCGTATTTCTTTAATGGGAAATTAGAAAACGAAGGCGCATATTTAAACAGCGCTCAAAATGGGGCTTGGACCTGGTATTTTGAAAATGGAAAACCTCGAGTTGAAGCTAATTACGTTATAGGAAATCTTGAAGGCAAGTTTATTCGGTATTATGAAAATGGACAAATTGAAGATGAAAATTATTATGAATTAGGAAATGCAGTGGGCACATGGAAATCTTATTACGAAGACGGTACGCTATATACAAACACTACGTATATTGATGGAGAAGAACAGGGGCGTAAAGAATTTTATAGTCCAAATGGGAAACTACAATTAGTTCGATTCTATGAGCATGGTACGCTAATAGGCTATAGCCATAGCGGTAAAGACGGTAAGGAGTTGGCAATGATTCCTATTGAAAATGAAACTGCGAAGATTACTGCGTATTACGACAATGGAAAAATTTCGCGAGAGATGGGACTTCAAAACGGACAATATACAGGCGTTTACAAAACCTACTTTTACGGTGGCCAGCTAAAAGATGAGTTTACGCACGAAAATGGCGAGTATCAAGGTCCAAAAATTTCCTATTATGCAAACGGAAATATGAAGGAACGAAAGGAGTATCTAATAGGGGAACTTCACGGAAAAGCAACAAAGTATTATGAAGATGGTACGCTAATGGAAGAAACTCATTTTAAAAATGGCATTCAAACCGGAAACGCGGCCAGTTATGATAAAACAGGGAAAAAGACCAAATCTGAAGAATATTTTAATGGAAGTATATACACGCAGCAAGTTTTTTAGCTTTAAAAACATTGGGGTTATTTTAATGCTTGTTGCTACTTCTGCACAGGCTCAATATTCTGATATTTTTCAGAATTATAAGGAAAAGTATCCCGAGGCTTCTTTTGTTCGCCTTAATCAGGAATCTAATCTTTTTATCACCATTAAAAACGGTAATATCGATATAGTTGAGAAGAATGTAGAAGAGAATTTATATCTTAATGAGTCAGCCACACAGGGGTCTAAACAATCTTTAAATTTTTCAAGCTTTTTTGAATTGGAAGAAATCGAGGCTTCTTCCTTTAATTACGAAGACCGCAAATACAGAGAAGAAAAGGTTTCGGTCTTTACTGAAAAAGACGAGATGGGCGAATCTTTTTATGACGACACAAAATCTGTAAACTTTGTTTATTCCAACCTTAAAAAGGGGTCGAGATCACAACTAAAATACTCTCAAAAAATTAAGAATCCGCGGTTTTTAACTCCTTTCTATTTTGGAAACTTTTCGCCCATAGCTCAGAATAAATTCAGTATTACTGCAGATGCTTCGGTAAATTTAAAATTTAAGCAGTTTAATACTGAAGGAATGGATATTGTTTTCACCAAAGAAGAAAAACGTGGGAAGATAACTTACACTTGGAAATTAAAAGATGTAAAAGCTTTTGATTATGAATCTCAGGCATCAACATATAAAAATATACTGCCACACCTAGTACCAATTATTGCGTCTTATGAAGTAAATGGCAATACCGTGCCCGTCCTTAATGAAACCAAAGATCTTTACAATTGGTATTACTCGTTGGTTAAGGATGTTAATCAAGAGCCGGCAGACCCCGAACTTATTGCCCTTACAAGAAGTCTTACCGATGGTTTGGATAGCGATTTGGAAAAAGTAAAAGCTATTTATTATTGGACGCAACGCAACATTAAATACATTGCTTTTGAGTATGCCTTAGGTGGTTTTATTCCCAGAGAAGCCAATCAGGTGTTTAAGAAAAAATACGGCGATTGTAAAGACAATAGCAGCATTCTATTTAAAATGCTAGAAATTGCAGGATTGAAAGGTAATTTAACTTGGATTGGCACCCGCGATATTCCATACAGCTATGAAGAAGTGCCAACGCCTATGGTTGACAACCATATGATTTTAAGCTATTTTGACGGCGCTGATATTTATTACCTAGATGCTACTGGAAGAAATATCCCGATAACATATCCATCTTCTTTTATTCAGGGAAAAGAGGCACTTATTGCATTGGATGACAGTAATTATCGCATTGCTAAAGTCCCAATTATCCCGGCTGAGATGAATTCTGTTAAAGATAAAACCCAACTTAAATTTGAAGGGAAGCAGCTTGTTGGTGTAACAGAGGTTGAAATTTCTGGGTACAATAAAATAGATTATATCTATGCCTTGGGAAATCTCAATACGAAAAATGAGCGCGATATTTTTTACAATGAAATTTTTCAGAAAGGAAACAATAAGTTTATTGCCCAAAATATTTCAGAAACCAATAAGGATGATTACGATAAAAACATAATTGTTACTTACAATTTTACTATTGGCGATTATTTTAAGCAATTTGGAGATCAGATTTTTCTTAACCTAAACCTCAACAAATATGTTTCGCAATACCGCACAGATCCCAACCGTAAGCGCGATATTGAAGTAGATTTTAAAAACTATTATACTTTTGAAACCGAACTTCAAATTCCCGAAGGATATAGCGTAGCGTATTTACCAGAATCGCAAATTTTTGAGATCGACTATATAAAAGCGACCATTTCTTATTCACAAATAGATGGAAAAATACAATATAAGCACACCGTAATCTGCGATTTTTTAAACCTTAATCTCGAGCAGCAAAAGGAGGTTAATGAGCTTATTACTAAGGTTGAAAAGGCATATAAGGAAGTGGTGACTTTTACAAAAAAAGCATAATATATATACTATGAAAAAACTAATCAGTTGTTGGGCACTTATACTTATTGCTCCATTACTTTTCGCACAGGAAACTCCATTTTACAAAAACTATTCTTGGGAAGCAAACCCTAATTTTTCAGTAAAGGTTGCAGACAGCACTTCTATTGTAGGCGTGAAGGATAAGATAGTTACCGAATTTATTTTTGAAGGCAAAGACCTTATAGAATATTTTTTAGAACACAAAGCAGTATGGCTTAACAGCGATGAACGTATAGAAGATTATAACAAGATTTATTTGCCGTATAACAACGATTCGGAATTGCTTATTAGTAAAGCTCGTGTAATTAAGCCTAATGGCGAAATTGTAGTACTGGACGATTCAAAGATTCATACAGCAGAAGACGAGGAAACAAAACGAGTATATAAATTTTTCGCTTTTGAAGGGATTGAAAAAGGTAGTATAATTGAGTATTATTATTTGGTAAAACGCGCCCCAGAATACTCGGGGAAGCTACTTACATTTCAAACATCTTACGCTAAGAAAGACATCACTTTTGAACTTTTTTCGCCTTCCAATTTAGTATTTAAGTTCAAAAGTTTTAATGGCTTACCAGAAACGAAATTAGATACCCTTTCGGAAGAAAATTTGCACTGGACGATGCACGCTGCCGAATTACCGGGCTTGGAGCATGAAAGTCAGTCGGCTTATAAGGCTTCGGTTGCTTCCTTGATTTTTAAACTGGATGAAAACCTGGCTAATAACACTAAGGATATTACTTCATATAGCAAGGTTTCGCAGAATTTATACAATTATTATTATACCGAGATTGACAAAAAAGCACATAAAAAGCTCACCAAATTTTTGGATGGGGCAGGCGTGAAATCGGGTATGGAGACAGATGAGGTGCTCCAAACACTGGAGTCTTATATTAAAACCAATGTTTACCTCAAGCAAGGCAATAATGTAGGCAACGATTTAGAAAGCGTCTTGGACCAAAAAGTGGCAAGTACCGAAGGAATAATGACTTTGTATATTTCACTTTTTAAAACTTTAGATATTAAGCACGAGCTTATTTTAACCAGTGACCGTCAAGACTTAAAATTTGACCCAGAATTTGAAGCGAATACGTTCCTGAATGAGTTTCTTTTCTACTTTCCTAAAACAGACAAGTATTTGGCGCCAACAGAAGTAGACACCCGTTACGGATTTCCACCAGCTTACTTAACAGACACATATGGGCTGTATATTAAAGAAGTTGTTTTGGGAGATTTTAAATCGGCTACAGCAAAAATTGAATATATTAATCCTGTCTCCGCAGAAAAGACGGTCGATAAAATGATTATCGATGTTGCTTTTAATTCGGAGGATCTCACCCAAAATACAATCAAACTCGACCGTTCTATGAGTGGTTATTACGCGGGGTATATACAACCTTTTGTCCACCTTATTCCCGAAGAAAATAAAACCGAGCTTCTTGAAGATTTTGCTAAAAGGCTGGATGAAAGTGCAGTTATAAAAAGTAAGGAAATGATAAATGCCGATCCCGCTCTTTTTGGTATAAAACCCTTGCAGTTTGTAATTGATTTTGAAACGGAATCGTTTGTTGAAAAAGCTGGAAACCGTTATCTCTTTAAGGTAGGCGAACTTATTGGTAAGCAAGTACAAATGTATCAGGATAATGAACGTATGCTCCCCCTCGAAGATGAATTTACCCGTACTTACTATCGCACCATTAACATAAAAATTCCAGAAGGATACCGTGTGGCAAATGCTGAAGACATTAACATAAATCACTCTTATTCTAAAGATGGGAAAGAGGTGCTAATGTTTAAATCTACTTATGAAATTGACGGCGATACCTTGACAATCACTGCAGATGAATTTTATAAGATTAATTTAATCTCAAAAGAATTTTACGAAGATTACCGAAAGGTGATAAACAGCGCTGCTGATTTTAATAAGGTGACTTTAATTTTGGAACCCAAATAAATTACAGAAAGAAATTCTTCTAAACATACAATGTAACTAGAGTTCTCCCCTTCTTGGGCGAGCATTCCGCCCATAACCTCACTACCAAAAATTTGCAACATATAACCACATAGCCAAACCCAAAAATTGAAACTAGCAACCCTAAATATTAATTGGGCGAATAAAAGCAAATCCAAAAATCACTGCCTCAAAATCGAGAAATTCTTAAATGCACAAGACTTCCATTTCCTAATTCTTACCGAAGCAATAAACCTAGATCTACCAAACTTCCCATTCAAATACCTTTCAGAGCAAATTCCAGAAAACATACGCTATGAAAATTTAAATTACCCCGAATATCTAAAAGGCGAAAAAGCATACCGAACCATAATCTATTCCAAATTCCCAAGTGTAAAAAAGCATCATGTAATAGACGGAAAAACAAGCCTTGCCCAAGAGTTTGAAACAGAAATAGGCAACATCATTATTTACACAACCATAATTGGAACCTAGTATAACAAACAGCCATTCGTCCAAAAAGAATTGGAAAACTGCATTAACGACTGTGAAAAAATACACCAATCAAACCCCAACCTAATAATTGTTGGCGATCTAAATACCTCTTTTCAGGAAAACGAAAAACAATTAACAATAAACACTGAAACAACCCAAGCATTAAAAAGGCTCTTTCAAAAACTAGAAGTCTTCAATGCCACGGAAAAGATAGCTCAGAATATAGATCACATCATTTTGCCAAAAGATTTTGATAAAAGATTAATTGAAAGTAACATTTTTATAAAAAAAGATGAATTAAGTGACCATCAAGGAGTTTTTATAACTATTAAATAAAATCAAAAAAAGCTCCTTCCCCTATTCTAAAAACAACAATCATAACATCAACATCCCATTAAAGGGGAAGGTGGATTTCTAAAAATGCCCAAAAGCATTTTTAGAAAGACGGAAGGGGGTAAAAACCTAAACACTTCCCTTACCCACATTCTCATTTCTTCCACCCTTTTCTCACTTACTCAAGATAAAAACGCTAAAATCATTTTAGCAGAGAATATTCCGCAATAAACTAAGCTATAAGACTTAGGCTTAAAGCCTAAGGCAAAAATTGTAACAATCTGAAAGAAATAGCGTTATATAGATTCATCAATCTAAAATCACTATGCTACAACGCTTTTTCATCTTCTGTTCCGGCGCAGACACCGCCATCCTTGAAGAATGTTCCCCTGGGGAGCGCACAAAATACGCCGGTATTGGCGCCACCGTGTTCTTTACCGCCGTTATGGCAACCATTGCTGGGGCTTATGCACTTTACACTGTCTTTGACAATTACTACACCGCCATTTTCTTCGGAACTATTTGGGGATTATTAATTTTCAATCTCGATAGATTTATCGTTTCCACCATCAAAAAAAGAAATAATTTCTTTGATGAATTAATTCAGGCCTCACCGCGAATCGCCTTGGCAATAATCATAGCCATAGTAATCTCAAAACCTTTGGAAATGAAGATTTTCGAAAAGGAAATCAACCAAGTGTTGCTCACAGAGAAAAACGAAATGACCCTCGCCAACAAAGACCAATTGGCTTTGCAATACACCCCTTCCGTAACAGCTTTGGATACCGAAATTGAAGGTTTAAAAAAGGAAATAACGGATAAAGAAGCCGAAGTAAACGCGCTATACGAAACCTACATAGCCGAAGCCGAAGGCCGCAAAGGCACTGAAAAATTAGGCAAAGGCCCAGTTTACAAAGAAAAACGCGAAAAACACGACGCCGAACTCGCCGCATTGGCAGAATTAAAGAAAACAAACGCAGAAAAAATCACCGCAGCCGAAGCACAAATAGCAAGCCTCGCCACCGAATATAAAACCAAGGTAGCCGACACCCAGCCCGTAATCGATGGCTTTGATGGTTTGATGGCGCGCGTAAACGCTTTGGATAAACTTCCGTGGTTACCATCGCTTTTTATCTTTTTACTCTTCCTAGCGATTGAAACTTCCCCTATACTCGCTAAACTTTTGTCCCCAAAAGGGACTTACGATTTAAAGTTGGAAGAACAGGAGAGTGCTTTAAAATCTTGGGTAACCCAACAGAAAGCACAAAGGGATATATTAGTAACCACAGACCGCGACATTAACAACAGAGTCTATGCAGACATCGCCGAAGAACAGGAACTTTACGATTACAAACGCAAAAAAGCCCGTGAATTGATGCAGATGCAAGCCGATGCGTTTTATAAAAAACAGAAAAGTATAATGTAATTGCAATTAGCCATGCATGAGGGACGAAATTTTAACGTGAAGTTTAATTTCGTCCTTCTCTTTTTCAGTATTATTGTTAGTCAATTACTTTAAAACAGCATGAATAAACACACTCCCGAACAAGCATCACAAGTAGCCAGAGACCATTATAACATAGACGCAGTATCGTCAAAACTAGACGGCTATGTTGATGAAAACTTTTTATTGATCTGTCCGCAAATTAGGCGGAAAACCGCTTCGGGTGAAAAACACCTTCTAAAAATAGCATCGGAAGAAATTGGCGAACAACTGGATTTCCAAATTCAAATTCTGAAACACTTATCTGCAAAAAAACTTACTGTCGGGCTATCCGAAGTTATTCCAAATAAAGAAGGCAAACCACTTTCAATACTTCCAAACAATAAAACCGCAAGAGTATTAAGCTGGCTTCCTGGCCGTCTATGGGCAACCGTAAACCCAAAAACCGAAAACTTGCGAAACAGTCTGGGCGAAGCTGCCGGAAGTTTAACAATGGCGCTAAAAGACTTTGAACATAAAGCAGCACACAGAAATCTGGATTGGGACTTAGCAAATTCGGCTTGGACTTCAGCGCACTTAAGTCGCTTTTCAGGAAAGCAAAAAGAGATTGTTCAATACATTCAAAAGCGTTTTAATGAAATTCAAGAGGAATACAAAAATCTTCCAAAAAGTATCGTTCACAATGATTTAAACGATTACAATATTTTAGTTTCCGAAGATTTAAGCAATCCAAAAATTACAGGCTTAATAGATTTTGGAGACTCAATTTTTACCCAAACTATAAACGACCTTGCCATTGTTTTGGCGTATGCAATTATGGATCTACCCGATCCACTTTCAGCAGCTTTGGAAGTAATAAATGGCTATAATCTAAACTACAAACTTTCAGAAAAGGAACTGGAATGTCTTTATACATTAATTGGAATGCGCCTCGTTACAACCGTGACGAACGCTTCCCTTAAAAAAGAGGAATTTCCCAACGACAATTATTACGTAATCAGCGAAAAACCTGCGTGGGATTTACTTGAAAAATGGTTTATTGTAAATGAAAACTTCGCCTATTATTCCTTCCGGAGTGTTTGTGGGTATTCCGCACATCCATTGGAAGAGAAGTTCAAAACTTGGGCGGAAAACAATCAAGTCCCTCTAAAAATACTGTTTCCAACCTTTGCTTCAGAGAAAGTGGTAAATCTCGATATGAGCGTTGGCAGTACGCTACTTGGCAATCTTTCGGAATACAACGATCCCGAGATTTCAGAGTTTAAATTGAAACAATTCCGAAAACAGCATCCCAAAACCATACTGCTGAACGGTTATTTGGAAGCACGTCCTTTTTACACTACCGAAGCTTTTAAAAGCGAAGGCAACAACGGCCCACAATACCGTACTGTTCATTTAGGAACTGACTTTTGGATACCAGCCAAAACACCCATCCACGCCCCTTTTGACGGAACTGTAAAAATAATCCATCACAACAATTACGATAAGGATTACGGCCCAATGCTCATCATAGAACACAAATTTAAAGGCGGAAAATTCTATTCGCTTTACGGACATTTGACCCTAATGTCGTTGGAAATTTTAAAAGTTGGGCAGAAAGTAAAACAGGGCGACCGCATCGCTTACATCGGCAAAGCATCTGAAAATGGTAATTGGGCACCACACCTTCATTTTCAATTGATTTTAGATTTGTTGGGCAATAATGAAAACTTCAATGGCGTGGCTTTGCCTACAAAAGTCTCGGTTTGGAAAAGCATCTGCCCCAACCCAAATTTTATATTTAAAGAGGAATTAAATACTTCCGAAGAAAAGATTTCAGATGAAAGCATAATCAATTTCAGAAAGGAACACCTCGGAAAAGGTTTGAGTCTTTCCTATGACAAACCTTTGCACATAGTGAGAGGCGAAGGCGTTTATTTGATTGATATTGAAGGGAGAAAATATTTGGACACAGTAAACAATGTAAACCACGTTGGGCATCAGCACCCAAAAGTGGTTGCCGCCGGACAAAAACAAATGGCAGTTTTGAATACGAATACCCGCTATTTACACAAAGAAATTATCGCTTACGCGGAAGCATTGCTGAAGAAACTACCGCCGCATTTATCTGTAATCCACTTTGTAAATTCAGGCAGCGAGGCCAACGAACTTGCCTTGCGAATGGCTAAAACCGTTACGGGTAATAAAGATATTTTGGCAATAGAAGTGGGCTACCACGGAAATACGAACGCTGTGATGGACGTGAGTTCTTATAAATTTGAAGGCGAAGGCGGCTTCCCAAAACCCGAAACAACACACATTCTTCCACTTCCAGATTCCTTTCGAGGGAGATATTCAGGAGAAAATTGCGGAATTGATTACGCCAATCATGCAAAGGAAGTCATTACAAATTTAAAAGCCGAAGGCAAAGAAATCGCAGGCTTTATAGGCGAAAGTATGATAAGTTGTGGCGGACAGATTGTTCCACCGAGCAATTATTTTAAAGAAGTTTATAAGCACGTTCACGAAGCTGGTGGCATTTGTATTGCAGATGAAGTGCAAACAGGTTTCGGACGAATGGGTAAAACTTTTTGGGCGTTTGAGCTTTACGATGTAAAGCCAGATATTGTAACCATGGGCAAACCCGCTGGGAACGGTCATCCGCTCGCGGTTGTTGCGTGCACAAAAGAAGTTGCAGAAAAATTCAATACGGGAATGGAGTATTTCAACACCTTTGGTGGCAATCCCGTTTCCTGCGCCATTGGTCGCACGGTTTTGGAAGTAATTGAAGAAGAAAACCTGCAACACAACGCATTGGACGTTGGTGGCTTTCTAATAAGTGAATTGAAAGTACTTCAAAAGCAATTTTCACTAATCGGCGACGTGCGCGGGGAAGGATTATTTTTAGGGTTTGAACTGAATGATTCAAACAAAAATCCATTGCCGGAACACGCTTCCTATTTGGCAAATAGAATGAAACAACTCGGCATTTTGATGAGCATTGACGGTCCAGATCACAATGTTTTAAAAATAAAACCCCCGATGATTTTTAGTAAAACGAACGCAGAAGAGCTTATCTTTAGACTGAAAATTGTTTTTGGAGAGGATTTTATGATGAAATTTTAAATTAACTTTAAAACGATTCTGCGATAAAAGCAGAATGATTTAATATGAAAAAACTACTCTTACTTTTCTGCCTATTCGTTACGTTTAATGCTATTTCCCAAACCGAAGCTTCAGATAAAGAAGCAATTTTTTCTGTGCTCAAAACACAACAAGATGCCTGGAATAAAGGCGATTTGGAAGGTTTTATGGAGGGTTATTGGAAAAGTGATTCTCTAAAATTTTATGGGAGCAAAGGAGTTACAAACGGTTGGCAAAAAACCTTGGACAATTACAAAAAAGGCTATCCTTCAAAAGAATACACGGGCAATCTTAGTTTCACAATTGAAGCAATTACCAAAATTGAAGAAAATTCATATTATATAATGGGCCAGTTCCATTTGGTTCGGGATGCAGGAAATGCGAACGGAGTCTTCCTGATTATCTTCAGAAAAATTGAAGGTGAGTGGAAAATTATTGCAGATTTGAGCTGCTAATTTCCCTTTATTCGTACCCAAAGATCAGTCAGCAACTTTTTGGCATCGCGCGTATCTTTTGGCTCTTCGGTAACTTTTAGTTCGTTTCCTTCTTTTTCTAGAAGAAAACTGAAAGCGTATTTCTCAGCACGTTGATCTACGCTCATCATCCCAAAACGGAGGTCGTTTAAATAGATTCCATCTTCTTTTTCAGAAATGGTATACCAGCCCTTTGTAATTTTTATAAGCCTTTGTACTTTGTCTTCTTCCTTTAAATTTCCAAGGGATTCGTGATTTTTTGGATGTGAGGAAAATTGAATCGGTTTTGAATCAAAAAAAGAATAATCGCCTATCAAAAAGGAATCTTCGGTTTCCACGTTTGCAGTCCATAAAATAGTATTCAATGGGCTGGGTTTGGTTTCCAAAGCGGAATAGGCTATGTTTTGATTTTTTAGTGCAGTTTCAAATTTATAAAACGTAACTCCCTTTAAAACTAAGGTAAGCAACATATAAGCGCTACTTAAAATCAAACCGAGATTATTAAATCTTCGCCTTTTAATACTTCCTCTTTTTTGAAACATCGCCAAAATCAAAAACGCTAGAAATGGCAGTGTATAAAGCGGATCGATTACGAAAATGTTTTTATACGCCAATCGGAGGTCAAATGGCCAAAAAAGCTGTGTGCCCCAAGTGGTATGTGCGTCCAATAATGGATGCGTCACGAAACACAGAAACCAAAACCAAGACCATTCCTTTAAACTCGCGCGTTTGTCCCAAAGCGAAAGTAGCCATCCAAATAGCAGCCCGAACACGACAGCAAAAACGATGGAATGTGTAAATCCTCGGTGGATTTCCAAAGCGGAAACAGTATCGGTAAAATAGTTTGCAATTATATCTAGATCTGGAATTGTTCCAGCAATCGCGCCTAGGACCATTGCTTTATTGCCAATCTTTTTTCCTAAAACTGCTTCGCCAACAGCAGCGCCCAAAACTATCTGTGTTACTGAATCCATTAAAAGTTAATATTTACAATAGCCATGCCGCGAAAATACGCCCTTCTAGAGTATAAAAAAAGGATGCTTTTTTAAAACATCCTTTTCTTAAAATTATAATTTACGAAGTTCTATTTTGAAAGTTCCGCCACTAAGGTATAAGCAGCATCCCCGTGAATACCCGTGAAATACTTGCCCCATTTTTCACCTCTTTTTTTACCTGAATCTCCAGGCCAAGCTTGGCCAATCAACTCGCCATTTTTATCGAACATCTTTTCCATATCACACAAAGAATCTACAAAAAATGCTTCAATAAATTCAGTTTTGTCGCTTCCCCATGCGTGAACATTGGGATAGTAGGCTTTTATGTATTCGTTTTTTGAAAGGACTTTAGAAAAACTCTCGGCCCGCATTTCATTAAATTCCTTTTGGGAACCGTCTTCGGGAAAGGTGAAATGCGTTTTTCTAACGTACAATACTAAATCCTTGGTGTTGTTATCTGGCAATAGTTTTGCGCCGTCAATAGGAGCATAAATTTCATCGGAATGCATTACTGAGAAATAATCATCGCGGTTTTTAAAATAGGCATCTCTTGCTTTCTCGTCTGGCCAAGCTTGTTTTGCAAGCTCCTCAGCACGATCGGCAGCTTTATCCATTGCTTCCCAAGACGGATAGGTCTGTACGTAAAGAACTTCAGAATTGTCCGGTGTAAAAAGGTGCGTGTAATAAGATGCCGATAAAACGTATTGGTTCTTGCTTACTACTTTTTGCAGATATTCCTTTTCCAAAGCTTTCCAATCATCCATGCTGAAATCATCTTTATCCATGTTCCAGTGCATTGTAGTAACTGATAGGTATTTAGGTCGATTCGCTTCATTTTGAGCGAACACACTAAAATTCAACAGCAACATAATTGATGCTATTGCAATAAACTTAAGGTTGGTGGTTGTTTTCATAATCCCATAAAATTAAATTAGTATAAATATTAAAATTGATTACTAAATAAAATTTTGGGGCAAGCCGAGGAGAGTAAAAAGCTAAAATGAAGAGTTTATGAGGAATAAAACTGTTTTAAAAGTAATAAAAAAATAATTACAAACAACTGTTTTTGTGATAATTATAAAAATCAATCTACAATCTGCATTTTCTTCAGCAGAAAGGAGGCGTTCATATTTTGGCAAATTCCAGGTTCTATTATAAAAATGGATGAAATATTAGAAAAAAGTAACAAAGAGAATTTGTTTTCAAAATTTGTGACAAAATGTAGAAAGCTGAAAAACAAATATTAACCAAAACTTTAAAAACTGGCTTTGTACATGTTAATTTGATACATTTATGTCGTAATATCTAAAGTATAACGAGATTTTATGCTGCTTTTTAAATAAAGCAGATTGATGATTGTTAGTAATTAATATCACTATGAACTTAAACGAAATACAAGATTTTATTATTAGGAATTGGCCTATTCTAACATATATCTTCGGTGGTGGCGGTGGTTTGACTTACTTAATTACACATTTAGTAAATAGAAGAAATAAACGAAATAAAGAAAGAAAAGATTACGATTTAAAATATTGGAAAATCATAAAACCTTCGAAAAAGATTAAAAAAACGGATTTCAATGTTCCGAGAAATAATAAATTAATTTCGCGACCGTGCGATACTGAAATTAAAAATAAAATTTTGGATAATAAACAAAATGTTATTTTAATAGGAGGAACTGAACCAAATCTAAAATATGGAAAATCTACACTTCTTTATACAGTTCTTAAACAAAAATCTCTAAAAGAGTATGTTGTATTTATTCCAAATCTTACCACAAAAATTATATCTGAGGATGAAATCTATTTTCCTCAAAAATGGCTAGAAACTCCAAATAGTAAGTTTATCTTACTCGTAGAAAATCTAAATAATTATAAGGATAATATGCAAAGTCTCATTATCTATTATAATTTATTACTGAAAAAATCCAAAACCTTCTTTTTCATTATTACCTCCGATTTTGATTTTGATTTTGATTGGGGAAATGTGGAAATAAAATTTCACAAAATTAAATTAAGCCCGATTGATAGAATAAATGAGAAAGATTCAATCATAATTACTCATTTAAAAAATGTTTTTGAGACACTTGAACCAACTCCACGTAAAATACTCTCATTTCTAAATTTATATGAGGAATTAGGTTTAAATACAAATAGTAAATTTATCTATGACATTATTCATTATGATTTACTGGATATATCGCAAGAAGATTTCAATAATAGGCTTTTTACATTAGAAGCAATTGATTTTATTATTTGGAAAAAAGAGGAAATAAAACTAAAAAAATCAATTGTTAACCCTGATTTTTCTAATTATGATTTAGTTAAACCTACCCATGATATAGATATTCATTTTATAGAAAACTATTTTTCTCACAATAAAAATTTCACCGGCCTTATTTATCTATCCAGCATATATGCAGATAGAAAGAATTTTCAAAAATCAAAAAAAACATTACTTAAAATTCTTGAATTTAACCCTCGCCATACTAAAGCTAAATATTTATTAGGAGAAGTATTATTAAAAGAATATCAAACTAATATAACTGAAAACAAATCTTATGATATTGACCTGTTAGATGAAGCAATTGATTGGTACGAAACAACGATTAGGGAAAATAATAATTTCTATAAATATAAATTAAGTTTGGCATTTTGTTTTATTAAAAGAGGCCAATCACCCAAAAATTCAACATTTCAAAAGCTAGATTTCTTCGAAAAAGCATTGACTAAGATTGATGAAACAAAGAGTTTAATCAATTTAGACAATTATTCATTTAATTATGCCTACGCTGTTTTTTACAAAAAGTTAAAACAACCCGAAACTTCATTATCTTATTACAAGATTGTAATGGATATTAATTATTCCAAGTTCAATTATAAGTTATTTACGGAATATGCGGAGCTACTTTATATGATTAATAAACATAATTTTAGAAAAGACTATACTGACGAAATCGAGAAATATCTATTATTGGCAGATGAAGTGAGACCTAAAAAATATTACAAAACAAACTATGTCCTAGCAAATTTTTATAATTGGAGAAGTCAGGATTCTAGGGTTAGTAAACAAGATAAAATGAATTATAAAAAATTATCTATATATAATTTTGACTTGGCCTTTGAAAATTCAGACAATAAATATTTACAGGCTCTAAAGGGAAAAGCTAAAGTTCTAATTTCCCAAAAAAAATCGGTTGAGGCTATCGAGATTTTAAAAAATGTTGTACAAGCTAATCCTAATGATTTTTATTCTCTAAAAGCAATAGGAACAGCTTATGCTAGAAAAGAAAACGTCAAAAAAGCGATATCCTATTATTTAAAAGCAATCGACAAAAGCATTTCAATGAGTTATATTAAAACCATGGAAGAAATCGAGAAATCTTTTTATCCAAAACTTTTTAAAGAACTTCAAAATTTATCGAATTATAATGAATTTATCGAATTACTTGAATCGGCCAAAAAAGAATCTATTCATATACTTGCAAAACGATTTATTGAAGATGAAATATATTTTACTCATATAGCCCAAATAAAAAATGACATAGATGAGATTACTGAACCTAATGACGCCATAGAGAATAGACTTAATTCTATAAGAAGCATGGCCGTTAGAGATTTTAAAAATAAAACTTTAGCAGTATATTTTATACGATTAGGAGATTTGGAAAAAAATAAAAAGAATAAAGTAGATTATTATAAAAAAGCCGAAAATATTCTGTTGAATAGTTTCCGAACTCCAAATAAGAAACCACATTCTTATTATAAACATATGATAGTTATTTCAAGTAAAATATCTTTAATTGAAGAAACAGGAAATTACATTGAAATTATTAAAAAATTTGAGAAACAAATTGAATATTCCGACAATAGTTATGCGGAAATTCATTTCGAATTTGCCAAATATTTAGATTCTCTACTGAATATTAATTATGATGTTCAGACAACTTTAGATAAATGCATTGATCAATACTTAATAGCTCATAAAAAGTTTAGTTATAAATCATATAATTATATTGAATTACAGTATTGTGAAAATAGATTAGACAAACTAAAATCTAATTTTAAAAATGGTTATAGATTATAGTTCCTGAAGCATTTCCTTTATCTCTCTATTAATGAATAATAACATTTTAACCTCTTAAATAAATATTAAATTCAAACAAGCGTTTCAATCCACAATTTGCATTTTCTTCAGCAGAAATGAGGCGTTCATATTTTGGCAAATTCCAGGTTTGAAGGTATAGTCGAAAAAGAGTTCGTCCTTTTCAATCCGTGCATCGAAGAAATAGTTTTTTACTCCAGACAGTTCTTCTGCAGCAACGCAAAGACTTAGATCGTGCGTAGCGATAATTCCCGTGGAATTGCTAGCAACGAGTTTTTCAATAAATTTGCGGGAGCCAATGGCTTTGTCTATGCTGTTTGTTCCTTTCAAGATTTCATCGAGAATGATGAAATAACGATCGGTTTTTATTTCGTCAACAATAAATTTTAAACGTTTTAATTCACTGAAAAAGTAAGATTCATCATCAGTTAAACTATCCGTGGTCCGCATACTCGTAATGAGCTTTATTGGGCTGTATTCCGCTTTTTCTGCACAAACCGGCAAGCCAATATTTCCCATTACAATTTGAAGTGATACGGTTCTCAGAAATGTACTTTTCCCTGCCATATTTGCTCCTGTAACAATGAAAAACTCTTCAGAATTAATCTGAAAATCATTGCGAACCATCGTTGCCTCTTTTAACAGCGGATGCCCAGCACCTTTCACTTTTAGAACGGGAACTTCATCGTTTATTTTTGGAAAAACATAATTGGGATGATTAAAACTGAAATTCCCCAAACTGTTGTAAGTATCAAAAAAAGTAATTGCATTGAACCAGACGGGAACGCTTTCTTTATGGGCTTTAATCCATCGTTCAATGTTATAGCTCTGTCTCAAATCGCGCAGCATAAAACCATTTGCGATAACACCGATGAGCATATTGCTTCGTTGGTCTAAAGCGTCCAAATGTTTGGCGAATTTCTTTAAAAGGTCTGAAGCCTTTATTTCTGAATTAACCACTAAATTTCTTTTTTCTGAAAGAAATTCTGAAGAAAAGTTCTCTTTTTCAATCTCCAGAATCAATTTATGAAACTGTTCAAAAGTGCTTTGAATTTTTGAAGTGTCTGAGGAAAGATCATTTACTTTTTTCAAATAACGTCCCGAAATGGCAAGCCCTAAAAAGAACCATCCCCCGATTGCATAACCTGATACTAAATCGAGATAATTCAACACTATCAAACCAACGGAAATGACTGAAAAAACTAATGAAACTGGCTTAATCCATTGGGGAACGAAGGTTTTATAATTTTTCAGCCAATCGGTAACCTCAGCTGCGGAAACTTCTGTTTTTACCAAAGAAGCAATAGCTGAAAACTGTTGACGCCATTTGGGCATTTCAGACAATTCGTTTATTGCTTCTTGCTTTTTTGGAATAGCATCGATTTCATTTTCAGTGAAAAGTTTCGCCAAAAAATCAGCTCCACTTTCCAAGGCAGTCCTATTTAAATATTGAAAAAAAGAACCACGTCCAAAAAGATCAATGTCCTGACTGTAGAAATGGAGCGGATTTTTATATTTTTCACCAGAAGGCAAATGATGAAAAACACGGTTCATCACGTCAAGTTCAGTTTCATTTTGCTCAATCAACTTCCTTTTCAAATCTCGCTCGTATTGCAGGCCGCTATGCTTTGAAACCAAATAAATGAATGCCGCTATTGCCAGCGCGATAATAGCAATTACAATTTTCGCGTTTCCAAAGAAAAAATAAACCCCAGCACAAGCAAGCAAAAAAACAACGAGCCTAATCGTACTCGAAACCACGAGTTTGCGTTTTATTTTTTGAAGTTCCTCGGAGTGGATTTCAATCTGTAATTTGTAAAAGTTTGACGAATTCTTCATTTATTTTTTTTGAATTTTTAAAGCGAATCAAGTTCGGCTTGGAGTTTTTTTGTAAGGTTTTGCACAACCAAATCATAGGAATGATTGATCAATTCCAAAACCAGTTCGTGCGGCAAATTGATTTCCAATTCTACAGTATTCCAGTGAACTTTGCTCATATGATACCCTGGCCTGATTAGTCCGTCATATTCTTCTCGAAGCTCAATAGACCTTTCTGGGTCACATTTTAGATTGGCTTGGGCGGGATTATATTCCAAACCCGTAAGCGCAAACATTTTCCCCATTACCTTAAAGACCAATGTCTTTTCATCAAAAGGAAAAGATTCAGTTACCCCTTTTTTTGAAATGCAATAATTCCTGAATTCTTCTATGTTCATAATGGTTCAGTTTATTTTATAGCCCAAAGCAGGTTTTCCATCAAAATAGACTAGTAATGTTTTTGCCCCGATGATCAAAGGCACATTAAATTTTATTCGGTTTGCTTCCCTTTCAATTTCTTCAATGAAAATCATCTCGGTTCCATAAGAATATGAGATTTTTTTAGGGTTTGTATTTTTGATGGAAAATAAAATTTTGTCGAAATATTCGTTTTCAAAAAGCAAGCCTTTTGTTGGGAATTCAATATCCTTTGGCAACAGATTTTTCTCAATGATCAACGGTTGTTCTGAAAACTGTTCCCTGCTTAAGATTCCATCAGAAAAAGCATCTTCATACATATCTGGATAGTGTGTTTTAATAAAAATCTCTGGTGGTGTTTTATAGTAAAAATAGCTCGGTTCCTTAATAAATTTACCATTGTATTTCCCAGCGCCCCAAGTAGCGTCAAATAGATAGGGTCTGCCGTCAATTGTAGCCACGTTCCAAATATGGACTCGCTTAAAGGGTCTTCCAATATCTGGAAAATTGGATTTTATATCGCCACGTACCAAATAGTTTTTTATTCCCTGCTGTTCACACAATTTTTCAAAAAGCATGGCATATCCTTCGCAAACGGCGACACCTTTTTGAAGAGTTCGTTGAATGATTTTTCCACGAAGCTTTTCATCTTTTTCATTTCGTTCGCGATAATTTGTGAAAGTGTAATCAAACTGCTTGTATTCATCAGGTTCGTATGAAATATTCTGGATAATCCAAGTATAGATTGCTCTAACCTTATCTTCTTCAGAAGCAAAATCACGGGCTATAAATTTTGAAAGTTTTTCTGGATTCTCAAAAGTGTTTGGATACATTGAAATGATGGCATCCACCCGTTCATAATCTTGGGCAAGTGCCGATATGTTCAAAAAAAGAAAAAAAAGAACTAGGAGTTTCATTTTTTTGAAGCAATTTCTTTTGGGGTTTCTTTGACTTCCAAGGCGGTATAATCGAGTTTCCAATTAATGGTTTCTACCAATTTTTCCATTAGCTGTATCGTTTCCAAAGCCTGTTTTGAAGCTTCATTCAACAAGCCACTTTCCGGGATTTTATCAACGATATGTTTTTTGGCTTCTTGGTTTATCTCGGTCAGATCTGTTGCTGTAAATGGGTTTGCCCAACCTTCGCGTTTGTCGTAATATTTAAAATCGGTCTCGATGGTGAGCAATTCAGGCTGTGGAAAATTGGTTAAAATAATCGTCTTATTTTTGGTGTCAGCGTGCATTTTCACTTTTGTGAGGTCAAAACCAATATGTGCTTTGGCCTCAATTAGAATTAGGGCTTTCTTCTTTCCCAAAATTAAATTCAGCCACTTATCTTTCACATTTTCGTAATAGAAAATTTCAGAAAAATCACCTTCCACTGTAATGAATTTACACACACTTCTGATTTTCTCCATCAAAATAACGGACTGCGTGCTCACTCTTTCTCTTTTTCGGCCACCGCTGAAACGGGCGAAAAGAAAGTAGGCTAAAATGGCGCCAACAGCCAAACCTATAAATAGATATTCCATAATATTATTTTCCAATGCTTCCCAAATGTGTGTTTTTAAAACTGTCCGGATATTTCAATCCGTAGCCAAAAACTCTGTCGAAGGAAGCGTGTGAGAACAAAATTACGCCTATTAAAATTAACAATGAATTGTTCAGATAAAATCCTGACAAACCAATGGCAATGGCAATCGCTTTGTGATGAAAAACATTGTAAGTGAATGCGCCAATTTTTGTGTTTATCAAATATCCGAACATTCCAATATCTGGGGTGAGCAGCAATGCCGGAAACCACCACCACGCATAATCTAATTGTGAGAAGAGGAAAATTCCCAAAATAAATTGCGCTAATTCCTCAATTTTTAAAGTTGTTTCCATTTTTAAATAATTTTATAAAGTACCGGTTTGCTCGGTGAAGCATCATTGTGAAAAGATGCTATTTGAAGGTTTAGCAAATAACTACCATCCTTTACTGAATCGGGTGCGTAAATCAGTTCTGTAATTGTACATTCATGACGTGGGTTTTCAGGATACTCCCAAAAAGCTTTGTGTGCCAAAAGCTTGCCTTCGTCCTTTTCTTTGTCAACGGAAGGGAGGTCTATCAGCAAATGTTTTACCCCGATTTCTCGTAAAAACAAAGCAGCTTTTTCGTGAAGAAACGGCCAATTGGTATCTGACCAGTGTTTTGTTTGTTTTTCTGAAGTATTTGGAAGTGATCTAATTACTATAGCTTCGGGCGTTTTTCCATTTAATGCTTCGCGAATGCTTTCTTCAGAAATAATTTCGTCATCGCCCACTTTTTCGGGTTTTACTGAAATCACTTCAGCTAAAAAAAAGAAAGTTTTTAATGCTTCGTTCACGGAATGAAATTCTTCTGAAATATGCCCGAAACATTCGGTATGCGTGCCGTGTGCGTGTGGATTGAAAAATACATTGTTGAAATTAACCGAAGCCCCTTCCGAAACTTTCCCCGTCCAATCCCCCATTTTTACCGGCTCAATGGTAGGTTTGTTTTGGTACCACGCCAATGGATTTTCTTTAGAAGCCTGCAATGGGATTGAAATATCCAGTGGTTTGGAGAGGTCAACTTTGATAGTTTGATTGTTTATTTCAATGGTAGTTTTCATGTGTCTATAACAATTATTTTTAATGGTCACATGGAACATCCTAAATAAACAACACCGTGTTTGCTCTAGAAATATTCAATGATGTTTCATCAATCTAAATTTACTAAGAATAAATCTGCCGCAATGCCATCGCTCAAAAACTTTCCTTTTTTTGAAATTTTCAAGGTTTGGTTTTCTTGGGTTAAAAGTTCGTTTTGTAAATGGATTTCTGCTTGTTTCAAAAGATATTCAGAATAATCTTTCCCGAATTCACTTTCAACTTTTTCCAAAGAAATACCCTTTTTGGTTCGCAATCCAGTCATCACGTATTCGTTGTATTTGTCTTCTTTAGAAAGCATTTCTGTTTCCGAGGGAAGAATTTCTTCTTCAATACTTTTAATATATTTCGTGTTGTTCGCCACGTTCCAACTTCGTGATTTCCCATCATAACTGTGCGCTGATGGACCAATGCCCAAATACGATTTTCCTTCCCAATAGGCTGTATTATTTCGGGAATGGAACCCTGGCTTTCCGAAATTTGAAAACTCATAGTTTTCCAAACCAGCTTCTTCAGTTTTAGTGAGCAATATTTCGTAATGTTGTTTTGCAGACTCCTCATCCACTGGCGGCACAATTCCTTTTTCGATGAATTTTTTTAAAGCGGTTTTCGGCTCGACTGTTAAAGCATAACACGAAAGATGTGGCACATTGAGCTTTAGCGCAATTTCTAGGTTTTCTTTCCAGCGTTTATCGCTCATTCCTGGAATTCCATAAATCAAATCGATGCTGATATTTTCAAAATATCGCTTCGCTTCTTTTATACATTCCAACGCTTCGGTAGCATCATGGGCGCGGTTCATCAGTTTTAAATCCTCTTCAAAAAAAGATTGGATTCCGATGCTTAATCGGTTAATTCGTGAATTTGTGAATTTGTGAATTTGTTCTTTTGAAATGTCGTCCGGATTAGCTTCGAGTGTAATCTCAGAGTTTTCGGAAACCTTGTAATTTTCATATATTGTTTGAAAAATCTGCTGCATTTCTTCCGAGGAAAGCAAGCTGGGTGTGCCGCCACCGAAATAAATGGTTTCAACCTCGCCAATTAATTCATCTTTTCGGAGCACTAATTCTTTACAAAGTGCATTAACTAATTCGCCTTTTTTCTTTAAAGAAGTTGAGAAATGGAAATCGCAGTAATGACAGGCTTGTTTGCAAAAGGGGATGTGGATATATATTCCAAAGCCGCCATTTTTATTTCCAAAATTTTCTGAATTATTCTCCATAACTTAGGGAATGCCCAACTTTAAAAAGCCTGATACTTCATAAGTCCTCAAAATTAGTTATTATTTTTACCAGAATTGGGGTTCTTGCTTTAAAAAGCTGGCCCGCAAATAATTTACAAAACATAAATTTATACTTCGCTATCTATCTTTCTCCCTTCTTTTGTGTTCCGTTCTTTCCTTTGGACAGGCCGATACACAAAAAATACGAGTAGGCTATGCGGGTTCGGCTCCATTTGTACTTCACAATGAAAAGGAAGAAGGGATTGTTTTTGATATTTGGCAAGAAATCGCTTTTGACCTCGGTCTGAGATATACATTGCAAGAATTTCCTTCAGTGGAAGATGGCATTGATGCGGCTAAAAACCATAAAATAGATATCTTAATTGGTCCAACGACAATAAATGCAGAACGTGCGGCAGTAATTTCATTTTCACAGCCTTATTATGATACCGAAATGGCAATCTTGGCGCCCATACAAGAACTTACACTTTGGGAAAAAATAAGTCCTATTTTTTCAACAACATTCCTTTATGCCATCTTGGGATTACTTTTAATACTTACCATTGTGGGCCTTTTGTTTTGGCTGGTGGAAGGGCGAAAATTTAAAGACGAATACGGAAAACAAATGCATCAAGGCATTGGGGCTGGCATTTGGCTTGCCATTGTAACTATGACCACTGTTGGTTATGGCGATTATGCTCCTCGAACTCCCGCAGGAAGGGTCGTAATGGGTTCTTGGATGATAATCTCACTTATTTTGGCAACTTCCTTTGTAGCCGGAATTGCCACAACTTTCTCCAAAACTACCCAGGAAAACAAAACCATTACCAGCTTGCAACATTTGGAAGGTAAAACTGTGGCCGTTCCAGATTACAGAAAAATTATGGATAGGGTCCGTAATGTAGAAGGCACGCCCATAGCTGTAAAAACTGTTTCTGAAGGCTATAAAATGCTTTTGGATAAAAAAGTAGACGCCTTGATTTATGATGAAATACCGCTGGAATATATATTTGGAACTAAAGAAAAGAACGATTTTGTTTTGAGCAAGAAAAAAATTGAACCTCAATATTATGGCTTTGTCTTCCCCATCGGTAGCGATTTGAAACGGAAAGTGGATGTAGAAATAATCCACCTGCAGGATAACAAAGAAATTTTACATATTATAGAAGACTGGATTTCAAGAAACTAGCAACCTTTTACAATCTAAAGATTACGGGTTGTATTTACTTAACCCTATCTTCATTCTGTTTTACAAAAGCGGCCCAGCCGGTATAGCTTTTTCCAACTTCAACTTTCCCTGAATTATAAAAATGGCAAACTGCTGCTGCCAATCCATCGGTGCTATCCAGGTTCTTGGGAAGTTCTTTTAAGCTTAAAAGACTTTGAAGCATTTTTGCCACTTGTTCTTTACTGGCATTTCCGTTGCCGGTGATGGCCATTTTAATTTTTTTGGGGGAATATTCGGTTATAGGAATTTCTCGTGAAAGCCCAGCCGCCATAGCTACTCCTTGTGCCCTACCGAGCTTGAGCATCGATTGTACGTTTTTTCCAAAGAATGGTGCTTCAATTGCAATTTCATCTGGATTGTGGCTGTCTATAAGTTCAATTGTTCGCTCAAAGATAAGTTTCAGTTTTAGGTAATGGTCGTCATACTTTTTTAGTTGAAGCTCATTCAGTTGTATAAAATGCATCTGTTTTCCCACCACTTTTATAAGACCGAAACCCATAATTGTGGTTCCAGGGTCGATTCCTAAGATAATTTTTTCAGGTTTTTCTTTCATTCCAATTGAGATTCCTGCCTTAACAGGAATTTGTATTTTAGCACAATGATTGCCTTACCCCACAAAGCTAAACAATATCTGCTTGCCGCCGCCAAAGTTTTGGTGCTCGCTGTAACTTTCGGGTATATTTTTTATAAACTAAAAAGCAATACTTCGTTAGGCTTTAGTGAGTTTACGGCAACTATTTTTTCCAAAGGAAGTCTTTCAATTTATACCGTATTGCTATTGCTACTTTTAGCAGCTGGAAATTGGTTTTTTGAAATCTTGAAATGGAAAACCTTGGTTTCAACATTTGAAAAAATAAATTTCAAAACTGCACTAAAGCAATGTTTGGCTTCACTAACAGTTTCGTTGGCAACGCCCAACCGTATTGGCGAGTACGGCGCAAAAGCACTTTTCTTTGAAAGCAGAAAGCGGAAAAAAATACTCTTGCTCAACTTCTTTTCCGGCGCAGCACAAATGCTGGTCACGACCTTTTTTGGCACTTTTGGAATGCTTTATTTTTTACGAAATTTCAATGTAAACTATTCAGTCACGACGCTTTGTTACTTTGGAATTGTACTTATTTTACTTTTTGCGGTCGGTTATTATTTCAAAGAAAAGGAATTGTTATTGAAGGGTTTTTCTATAGCAAAAACCCTTCAATTTTTTCGAGATATTCCGTTTCAAATAAAGTTTAAAACAGTGCTCTTTTCTACATTCCGCTATGTAATTTTCAGCAGTATGTTTTATGGATTGTTGTTGTTTTTTGGTGGGAACATTACCTTTTTGGAAGCCATTCCGCTGATTTTTTCAATGTATTTTTTGGTTTCTATTCTTCCCACTCTTTTTATTTTTGATGTTGTAATCCGTGGTGGTGTTGCTGTGTGGCTGTTTTCGCATGAAGGGATTCCGGAATTGGTGGTTTTGTCAACCGTGCTTGCAATGTGGCTTTTGAATTTTGTCCTGCCTTCGCTTTTAGGTAGTTTTTTCGTACTCACCTATAAACCTATCACCAGATGATTTGGATCTTTTTGATACTTTTTGTCGCTTACTTTTTTTGTATGATGGCCTTGGTGTATGGTTTTAAAAAAGTGAAGCCTTTTTACTCAGAAGAAATAAACTCTAAAATCCGTTTCAGCATACTAATCCCATACCGAAACGAGGCGGAAAACCTTCTGAATCTTTTGAAAACAATTGCCAAATTAAATTATCCTTCAGAACTATTTGAAATCATTTTTGTGAACGATGCTTCCGAGGATAATTCGGAAGCAATTATTTCCGAAGCAATTGAAAGAAGTAAGTTTTCAATACAAACCATTCAAAACAAACGCGTTTCCAATTCGCCCAAAAAAGACGCCATTTCCGTAGCGATCAAAAACTCAAATTTTGATTGGATTGTAACCACCGATGCCGATTGTGAACTCCCTAAAAATTGGCTGAAAACGCTTGATACTTTTATTCAAAAAAACAATCCCGTGATGGTTTGCGGCCCAGTAATTTATAAATCGAATGGAAGTTTTATTGAAAACTTCCAACAATTGGACGGCTTTAGTTTACAGGCCATAACCATTGGCAGTTTCGGGTTTGGAAATCCTTTGCTCTGCAACGGCGCCAACTTGGCATACAGAAAAGGGGCATTTTTAAAAGTGAATGGCTTTTCTGGCAATGATCACATTGCGAGTGGTGATGATATCTTTCTGTTGGAAAAGATGAAAAAAGCCTATCCAAAACAAGTTCAATTTTTAAAATCGAAAGAAGCCATTGTTTCCACAAAACCACAAAATAATTGGAAAGATGTTATAACCCAACGCATACGGTGGGCTTCAAAGACTTCAAAACAAAAAAGCTTATTACTAATACTTTTGGGGGTATTGGTGTTTTTAGTAAATATTTCACTTTTAGCAATTCCCTTTTTAATCTTATTCTATTTTAAATATGCAGGTTTATATATATTACTTATCTACTTAAAATTGATTACGGATTATATTGTTGTTCGTCAAACAGCAGATTTTCTAAGTAAAAAAATTAACTTTTGGAAGTTTCAGTGGCTACCCTTTGTATATGCCCAACTATTCTTGATTGTATTATATGGTAGTCTTCGTGGTAATTACGTTTGGAAAGGCCGAACCTTCGAAAAACAGTGATAAATTGATTTAATTTTTTACCTTAGCCATACTTTAAAAACACGCCCTTATGAAATCGCTCCTCCCCATTTTCGCTTTGTTTTTTATACTTTCCGCAACAACGCTACAAGCACAGGAACAATATACTGTTGATGGCCAAACCTATACTTTGAATACTGAAGTTGAGGGCACATTAACCTTGCTTTGGAACACCGTTGAAGGCGAATACCGCTATTTTTCAAAGAAAGGAAATGATATTGTTGAACTGAAAAACACAAAACAAAACGGTGATTACCAAGAAGAATACAAAGTAACATTACAACAGCAAACTAGTGACGCCTCCGTTTCGACCGAAAAAGTGAAACTTACATTGCCCAGCCTGCACGCCTTTTTTGTGCAATACAACAAAAAGAAAGATCCAAATTTTAATGAAACAGAAAAATCCATTGATCTTGAGTTTCGACTTGGAGCTTTTGCGGGAGTTAGTAACAGTATTTATACAACAAACCCAACAAACGCTCTTCAACCAGTTGCAGGAATAGATCTGGAACTAATAGATGCAATAAAATTGAAAAGACACTCCGTTGTGCTTCGTTTTAAACAAACTTTTGAGAGCAGCGATTACAAATATACCGCATCACAAATTTCGTTGAATTACCGTTTCAAATTTGTAAAAACACCAAAGTTTGACGCCTTTATAAATTGCAAATTTGCTGCACTTACATTTTCGAAAAGGGAGTTTACTTATATATTAGAAAGCGATCCTCCCACCATTATTACAGAAAATAGTTCAGGCAGTGATTTTAACGCTCCTGTTACCTTCGGAATTGGTGCAGACTATAAAGTTGGCAATGGCTATATTACCTTTAATTATAATGACATTGTTGGCCTGAATGTGGAAAGCAATGATGAATTTCCTGTAGATTTTACGCTGGGTTATAAATTCAATTTGTAATCAATTTGTTTTAATAATGACTGGCAATGTGAATTGCGTTTTCACAGGAATGCCACGTTTATAGGCCGGTGCCACAGGTTGTAGCGAATCGATACTTTGCAAAAGCCATTTTTCCAGCTCTGGAAATTCTTTTTGTAGCAACGTATCCATTTTTATTTCGAGAATGGTAAGTTGGCCGCTGCTGCTCACTTCAAAATTTACTTTTACGGTATCGTAAACCTCACGAGTTGCAATCATAGCTTCGTGGCTAATGGATTTGTAAAGTTGTGAACTGATGGTGTTTATAAAACAATCTTTCTGTTCGGGTTTTTCCAAAGTGTTTTCGCAGTTAGAAAAGGATGGGTAGCTATCTACCTCTTTCCAGTCTATGGCTTCCATTTCTTTTTTATAGACATTTTCTGAAGAAACTTTTTCGGTCTCAAAAAACTGGCAGGAAGTTGCCAGTAGCAGTAAAAAAACAAAAAGTAAACTGTGTTTCATTTGTCTTTATTATTTGTTTTTTTAAGGACAAATGGAACATCCAAATAGACTTAGTGGTCTATTTTATAAATAATGGATGTTTCATTTCAGAAAAAATTCAACTTGAAAAGTACAAATTTACTGAAACATACGTGATTAAATTGAAAGTCAAAGCGGAATGTCAATCAGGGATGTTACATACCTGTATTGAATACCGTCGATGTATGTGTTTTAAAAACTAATATATAGGCAGATAAAAGATAATGTCTTAAATAGTAAAGTGATTATCTCATTTAGAACAGGGGTCCTAAAAGAATTTTTTAGTATCTGTTCGAGCACAGTCGAGAATTTTAATTCCAGACTTTTAAAAAAGGTTTCGACTGTGCTCGACCGGATACAATAGTCTATTCCACTACATTAAAGACAATAGGCAATGAATAAAGTACGCCTACTTTTTGGCCTTTTTGCTCACCGGGCCGCATCTGTGGAAGTTTTTTAATGATGCGAATGGCTTCGGTTTCTAGCTCTGGTTTTGGAGCGCGGGCTTTTACATCTACAATATTTCCAGACTTGTCAATTTTAAACTGAACGGCGATGCGTTGGAGACCCAAAAGCCCCAAATCATTACCAAGTTTCGTATTGAAATTTTCCCCAACAAAAGCACTGATACTCTCTGAGAAACACTTCTTCAAGACTTCATTGTCACCTAAGCATCCCGGAAAGGTTGGCACCTTTTCTATTGCGGCAAAAGGAACGTCTGCTTCATTTTGGTCTTTGGTTTCATCCAAATATTCTTGAAGCGAAGTGTAAACTTTATCGCCTGGTTGAGATTCTGAGGTTAAAAACTTTAATGCTTTTTCTTCTTCGGGGGTCATGTCGCCTTTTTTCATAATGGCTTCAGCCAGTTCGTTAATTTTGTTCATCACTTCGGAATCTGACTGTTGGACAGTTTGTGTTTCTTCAGCTTTTGGGTCATTACTACAAGCAGTGTAAATTAACATGCCACAGATTGCTGGTAATAGCAGTAAATACTTTACCTGTGCAGCTTTTCGTGATTTTGATTTTTGTAACATAATGATTCGTTTTTTGATTAATGATTGATTGAAAAATGTATTGATGAATGATATTTTTTCTGTTTGGAATACTTCAGAAAGTAGGTTTTGATAGTATTGTTTTTTGTCTTTTTCGGCGGTAACCTTTGCATCTGCTATGAATTCGTGGAGCGTAGTCATGCGGTTTTGAAAGAGAAAGACCATCGGGTTGAACCAAAAGACAATGCGAAGCATTTCAAAAAACAGTAGATCTAAAGAATGTTTTTGTTCAATATGAATTTTTTCATGGGCAATGATGCTAGCTTTGCTCTCTTCGGAAATGTTTTCACCCAAAAATATGATGTTGAAAAAGGAAAAGGCTGTATCGGTTTTTTGAAGAATTTTAAGTTTGAATCCATTAAAATATTCTGTGGTTCCAGAGAAATACAGTTTTGCTATTTTGTAGAATTTCCAAAAGAAAAATACAGCACTGAGTCCAATTCCTATAAACCAAAAATCCAACAGTCCCGGAAGCCAAAATGACGTACCGCTTGTAATTGTTTCAGGAGTATTCCCGCCAATAACAACCGCTGGCAATTGAAAAATAAATTCCTGCGGAATGTTTTGCTGAATAAAATCGATACTTACAAAAGGCAAAACAAGACCCAAAATCGGGGTCAGAAACAGATAGATTCTGTTTAAACCGAAAAACGTTTCCTTTTTCAGAAAGAGGTCATATACTGCCAAAAACAGTACTTGAAAAGCGAATATTTCAAATAGGGTATGTATCATTTTTCAGTTTTTTCAGAATTAATTTCTTTCATAATAACCTCCATTTCCTGAATGCTGATATCGTTTTTCTTCATAAAAAAAGAAACCATACTTTTAAAAGAGCCCTGAAAATAACCGTCCATCAATTTATTTAAAGATTGACTGCTATACTCCGTTTTCTTCACTTTAGGGTAATAAACATGACCACGCCCTTCTTTTCTATAATCGACAAAATCCTTGCTCTCCAGAATCCGCACAATAGTAGAAACTGTGTTGTACGCAGGTTTTGGCTCGGGCAATTGCTCTATGATTGACGCTACGTTTGCCTCTGCCAAATCCCAAAGAATTTGCATAATATCCTCTTCTGCTTTTGTTAATTGTTTCATTTTTATATTATTAGAAGGTTCAAATATAACTAATACGTTAGTTTAAACTAATTTTTTAGTTATGTTTTTATAAAAAAAACCTTACCGACTTTTACGCCTGTAAGGTTTTACATTTTTAAACCTATAAAATTAGACCCAGATAGTCTTTTCTTCTATAGTGCTTTTGCGCGTTCCTTCGGGAAGTTCGTCATCATATTTTCCCATATAGAAAAAACCGAGACATTGCTCTCCTTCTTCCATTTGAATGAATTTGTCCATATACTTCAAAATGCCAGGAGAAGCCCAATACGCACCAATGCCTATTTCGTGTGCGGTGAGCCACATGTTTTGAACTGCCATAGCCGTAGCCGCAATTTCTTCCCATTCGGGTAAACTTTCCTTGGGGTCACGCTGCATACAAATTGCTATTACACAACCAGCTTTTACTGGGTTGTCCATAAACTTGCTATAGGTAAATTCTGAAAAATTCTCGGTAGTTTGCTTGTAAGTTTCGGCCGCAAATTTTCCTAGAGCCACCTGCGAAATACCATGAAACACCTTAAAACGCCAAGGTTCTGTTCGTTTATGCGTTGGCGCCCAATTTGCGCTTTCAAGTATGGTTAAAACTTCTTCTTTGGTGATAGGTTGGCTGTTATATTGTGCAGGGAAAACCGCGCGGCGGTTTTTTATAGAATTCGAAATCATTTTTTTTTATTTAGCGACGTGAAGATAGTAAAAGGGTCTTTCAAAAAAAATAATTTTAATGCTATCTGAAAAAATAAAAAAACCATTCTGACCCCACTTAATTTCTAGGTGTTCTTTTCTTTTTTTTTCAATTTTAAACCATATAACCACTTAAGCTGTGCTGTGGGATTGTAAAAGAATGCAAAATCGCTCTTAGGCTTTTTGCATAATTGGATGCATTGGGTAATTGTATTCTAGATTTCAGTTTTTTTAATTCCTTCTCATCATCAGAAAACACCATGCCCGATTGATAGCTTTCGAAGAGTCTATGGCTTATTTCTTGATCCATCATAATTGTTATCTGATTATGCCTATCGTCCTTTTTTATTTTTGATAGAATGGTTTCAACATCATCAATCTCCCCTTCCAACACCTGTAAAAAGGTACCCTCATTATAGAGTAACAAACCAGTAACATTCCGAAAAACATTCTGCGTTTTAGAAAATGAAAAGAGTGCCTCCAATTTGTGGTTTTGCCATAAATTAACTGAGTTACTAATATAACATTTTGTGTGAAGCATATTTAGAATTTGGTGTTATTTTAAAGGTACGGCTAGTTTATCAAGGACTAACTTAAAGTATTGTTAATGTTATACTTAACAGGCGCATACAAAAGAAACACCCCTCTTAAAGTACTATGCTAAGAACGTCAACACTAACCAACCTTTCTTTCTCCACAGGCAAAATATTCATAATTCAAGCAAAATTGGAGCTGGCTTTATAATAATCAAAGCATTTTTAGAAAATTAGAAGAAACACAATTCACATGTTACGCTACTCTAAAACTTCGACTTTCGTCGTTCTTCCCCCTTCAATTTACACCTCACCAAAACCTAAGGTGTCCGAGTGAATTTTGGTAAGCGAAGCAAAGCAAAAATTTGCCTGTGCTGAGCTAAGTTTAACCTGAGCGCAGTCAAAGGGTCGAAGTTTATCAAAGCCCCCTACTTCAGTGTGGATTAATCCCAAAAATGGAGAAAACTGTATGGATATTGTATAAAACAAAAAAAGCCCATCCATATGGATAAGCTTCTCATCGGTCTATTTCTAAACCACAAGCCACCTTTAGGTGACTCAACACAACATCTTGTTGCGGTCTGGACGAGACTCCAATCATTATATTTTGATTTATCTTCATATATCCATATCCCTTGTAATACGGGAGAACTATAATATATATTTTCTTATTTGATGTTAATTTACGTCATTTTATTTACATTTACCGCACGGTTACCGCACGATAAATTAATTAATATGTACAACTACGTCTTCAATATCAATACTAACTCAACTAAAACTGGCAAGGATATTCCTTTAAAAATTAGATATTATGAGGATGCGAAAAAGAGAGTTCAAATTGATACGGGAATAAAAATTGCCAAAAGACACTGGAGTGAGTCTAAGAAGAGACTAAAGAATTCTGCTGAAATTCCATTTGAATATGCAGAATTTGAAAGGTTAGAATCTTTGGCCAATCAAATCATTGACCATTACAAGAAGAAAAAACTTCCTCTTACTTGCAAAAAATTTAAGAATCATTTTATAAATGAAAATTTAATTGAAGTAAATGATTCCGTGGAAGGTGTTTATGAAGAGTTAGAAAAGTTCATAGAAAAAAAGAAGTCTGAAGTAGTTCCAGATGTAATCAAAGATTATCATACATTAAAAAAACACCTTGAAACCTATGAGACCGCTGAAGAAACCACATTAACATTCAAATCTTTCAATTATGATTTTTACCATAGTTGGATAAAATTCCTTGCTTTTAAATACAAAAGAAGAGACAAAAAGATTGGCCTTAAGAATAATAGTATTGGCAAATCAATTAAAAATCTTAAAGCATTTTTAAACTATTGTATTCAGTCGGAAAAAATCGAGCCAATTGACCTTACAGCATATAAAGGGATTCAGGACGAGGTAGACCACATATACTTGAAGCAAGAAGAGATAGACAAAATTGCAAAGGTCGATTGTAAAGGAGATGAAGAATTGCAGAAGGTGCAGGACTTTTTTATAATTGGATGTTATACAGGACTACGTTTCTCTGATATTGCTAGAATCAAACCTGATTATATAAAAGACGACTTCTTACACTTGATACAAAAAAAGACTTCTGGAAGAGTTATAATACCTCTTCGCCCTCCTGTAATAGAAGCACTTAAGAAATACGATTATCATTCACCAGATGTATCCAGCTTTGTTTTTAATAAAAGGATAAAAGAACTTGGGGAAGAAGCTAAACTAAATGACTCTGTAGAATTAGAGCACAAAAGAGGAGCAACTAAAGATGTAAAAACATTTAAGAAGTATCAGCTCATAAGCTCACATACCTGTAGACGTTCATTTTGTACAAATGCTTACTTCGATGATATTGATGTTCAGCTTATAATGAAGGCTTCGGGACACAAAACAGAAAAAGCTTTTAGGAGATACTTAAAATTGTCCAATTTAGAAGCTGCTGAAAAACTTAAGCAAGCTTGGGGAATGTGAATAAAATTTCCTCCATAATAAAACCTGGTTATTTAGAGCTACTAGAAAATAAGCTAACTGGAAGGATTCTTGACGGGGGGTACTTAAAAAAACGGATTCTTAATTTTGCATACCCTGACGGGAGGTATAACCCCAATCTCTCAAATAATTTTTTATTTCACAATTTACCCCACTTGAAGGCTATACACGGGTAAAATTAGCGATATCACCAAATCCTTTTTATGCCCTATTTAGCCTCCTAAGGCAAAACACGGGTTATAAGCCCCATTTCAGGAAATTCTAGATAAAAAATAAAAACCCTGCTTTTCCCACTTGGGTACTATAGGCGCATAAGGAATGGATAAGCCTCCCTTTAATAATGTTACGTAAGTTAGGTTAATATAGGCGTTATTGGGGAGGGGGACTTACAGATTGCCTCTCTGGAATATCTTTTCATATAAATCATAATTCAGTAGAGCGGGATTGACGCAAGAACCTTTAGGCTTATAACTGATTTTTAATTTGTAAAATTATTTTTGATTAAGTACTGATTCCGCTATTGTGTTTATACTCGTGTTATGCACAGGTTTTTCTCACGCTTTAATTAGACTCTCTATTTTTTCGCAAGGATTTTGATTTGGTTTAGGCATTACCTCTAAAATGTCAACAGACCAATCGAAATTTTCTTCTCTGATTTTTTCTCCCAAATATGTGCCTTTTAATCCTTCGATAATCATTTCTCCAACATCGCCCTCATTAATGGAAATTTCACTATCCAAAGTTTTCATATAAATCATTGCATTATCAGATTTGCGTGATATAGTAATGCGATATTTTATATTCTCTATTTTGTATGGGGTTAAATTATAAAGTCGCAACGCAACAAAATCAAATCTATCTCTATCATAATTATTCCACATTAACTCCTTTTTTCTTAACATTGTTGGATTATAAGGTTTGGATTTAAAATCAGAACATTCATTTGATATATTTTCAAAGTAGAAAGCCATTAATGAGTTTGCATCTTTGTTTTTATCGTTGTAAGTAGGAAATCGTAATCTATAAATATTTCCATTTGCTTTCACGAAAATTATGAATGACCCATTGTCAATAATTTGACCACCATTTAAAGCGTCTGAAAAATCGTACTTAAGAAATTCGAGTTGTGAATTGTCAAGTGTTTTGTACGCTTGCTTAAAATTTGTTGAGATTACATTTTTAATTTGGGATACACCTTCTCCATAATTACTGGATTTGAATTCTGGTGATGTTAAATCAAACAAGTTCATAAAGCTAATGGAATCTTTTTCTTTTATTGCCTTCAATGCATAATCCTTCACAGAATCAAAATTGTATTTATTCAATTCGATTTGTGAATCGCAAGCAGAAAGACTAATGATAGCGATTATTAATAAAAGTTTTATTTTCATAAATTATGTTGCCAGTAGTAGTACTTATTACGGAATGATAACTTCTTCCTTACTAATAGCCGTGTTGTTCTTTGATTTCTCTACGATTTCATCCGCATCTTTACTTAATTCATAAAGTTTTTCTCTTTCTAATTTTAACCTCTCATCAAGAAAGTTATGCCTTAACTCAAATTCAGTAAATATTTCACTCCAAGTTTTAACATAAATTTTTATTCTACCATCTTCATTGTAAATTAGAGATTCTTCTCCGTGAGTTTTATTTGTCCTAATTTGTCTTTCAATAAATTGACTAGTGTTAAACTTGTTTCCAATTAAGTAAAATTTCCACGACATATTTGGAGCATTAAACTCTTGTCTTGAACTTATAACACTTAAGTACTTCATAACTTGAGAATACTCTTTTTCTCCTAATTGGATTTTCGGATGCTTTAATTCAAGAACAATATTTTCTATTTTTGCATCTTTTTTATGTTGTCGACAAGCAAAAATATCCATTTCTCTATTTTTATCTATATGGTCTATTTTAGTGTCTTTTATCTCTCCAGTAGTTTTATAAATGTACCTTTTTAGTGCTTCCTCAAATTTAGGTTCAGCGGCTGTTACTAAATGATATTCTTCTCCGAACAGCCAATAATGATTTTCTATTAAATCTTGCAAATGAGGTATTTCTTTAGCTCCAAGCTCTTCATTAAAAACAAGTTCTTTTAATTGATAATAAGTTTTGTATCTATCTTCAATTAGCTTAATGGTATTTATAACTCTGTTTAGGCTTGTTTTGTGAAGGATTTTTGACAAATCCTCTCTTTCTTCAGGTTCGAGTTGAGTTACGCTTTCTATTATTTTGAAGATATTATCTCTTTCGTTAGAGTCAAGTAGTAAGTCTATAAATTGAACGAATATCTTTTTTTGTTCAAGATTTAAATTAGAAAATATCTTAGGTTGGACTTCATATAATCCAATGATAGTGTCTTTAAGTTCTTTACTTCTAATTTGCTCCCAAGAATTATTATAAGTTGGTATAATACCGTCTAATTCGTAGTCCATTACTAACCTTTCGGCATATGCCCTTAAATAAGGTTTTCGTTTATTTTTTAAATATTCGTTAAGTTTAGTTATTAAATATTTATACTCAACAGAAGATTTTGCTTTGGAGAATAAGCTTTTTTGATTGCTTTCTTCATTTGTGGTAAAATCGAAATGTGAAAAGAAATCACTTTCAATATAAATACTATGATAATAATAATCTCCTTTTTTATTTAGAGTAGTGAAGTCTTTATAAATTTCCTTTCCATTAGAATCTTGAAAATAAAATTTAGAATGTTCCTTGTTTAAAGATTCATTCCATTGAACATATTTGATTTTAAATATGCTATTGTTATTCTCCAAGTTGAAAAAATCTCTATCTGCAACTAATTCTGAATAATCCAAAGGTGTTCCATTTATTAGAATTGAATATTCTTTATTTAATTCTAAAAACCAGCAAAACTCTTTCTTTATATAATTTTTTAAATCTATCTCAAATACATCTTTACTAATAAGTAAGTTGGTGAAATAAACCGTGGTTCCCGTGAAATTTACATCTGTGTTTAAAATTTTCTTTTGGTATACTTTTAAATTTTCAGCAGATATAGCTATTGTTCCACCTTTTATTCCTTGATTTTCGTAAGATGTAGTCCATTTCGCACCATTTGCAAAAGTGTAAAATGTAAGTCTACCCACTCCGTTTTTACCGTGTAAAATCGATGAATGTTTTGGAGATTGAATTTGAATCGATTTTTCTGAATCATAGAAGTTATCAAATTTGTAGGCTAAATTTTCTAGGTCAATTCCTGTTCCATTATCTTTTACTTGAATAAAGTTGATTCGTCCTAATTCGTTGGAATCATAATTTATTTCAATTTTTGTAGCCTTAGCATCAAAACCATTCCAGATATATTCAGCAAAAGAAGAAGCAGGGTTGTAGTTCTTCAATACTCTTTTTATTCCTTTAGATGTAATTTTCGCTTCGTTCTGCATTTTTGTTTTTGTATTACTGGCAACGTTTAGTATAACCGCAGTTACGGATAAATATACGAGGTTTTTCGGTTTAGCATTGACGTTAGCAATTAGGCGTGGATTCGGACGCAGTCGAATCCGCCGTAATTGCGGTTCTACAGTGTTGGTAGCAGTTTTTAAATTCCGTTTGGAAAATATTCTTTTAGATAAACCTTTGCTTCCTCATAATCTAATTCGGATGCTTTTTTCATATAATAATACTCTAATTTATTTTCACGTAATTTTCCATATTCAAAACCCAAACCATAGTTTATTTTTGGATTATTTGGCTCTAATTTCAATGCTTTCTTTATTAATTCAATTGCTTCATCATTCAAGCCACAGGATGATTTAAAAATCCCGTAGTTAAAGTATAATTCAGGAAATTCAATATTGTTAATTAGTTTTAAATAACATTTTTCCGCTTCAGCTTGGAACTCAATTAACTTGAATTTTTCAGCATCTGTTAACTCTTTTTCTTGCTCAATTAATTTATAAGACTTATTGGCAAAATCATTAGCAATTTCGTATAAATTAGTGTTCTTCACTTTTACACGTATTTCAAGATGAAAAGGTATCGGATTTCCAATAAAATAATCTGTATGACCATTCGAGTAATCTATAACTATATCTAAAACTTCAACTGAAATATCTGATATTCGATATTGTTTATTCTCGTAATTAAATATAGATTCAATTTTTAATGTTGTATTTCCTAAAATAGAAGATATTTTCTTGTAATCCGAAGTTTCAAATATTGCTTTTTCACCTTCATCTTTAAAAACAAATCGAGGATAAATAAGGGCATCTTTATATTCAATATCATTTATCGAAGGAAAGTCAGGTAAGTTAATTCCCATAAAAGAGTTAACCTTTTTTGGTCTTAAATTTTTATAAATATCTTTCTTAAATAAACTCATTTTTATTTTTTTTCTTGAATTGCTACCAACGTGTTATATCTACACTAAAGGTGACCTTTTTCGCATTATAAGGGATAAACACACCTTCTTGTGATTCTATCCGTTTCTGTTATTTTTACTAAAACTACAATTAATCCATCAAATATCCATCATACATATTCTTGATTATAGCTTCATCCCATACATCATATTATCCAGTTCTCTCCAATTGGGGATGTGCTTCGAAAGTTCTGCCCAGAATTCTTTAGAGTGATTCTTTATTTTAGTGTGTACCAGTTCGTGGACTATTAGGTAATCTATTAGTGAGAATGGTAATTTTATAGATTCTATATTTATGGTAATGGCATTATTGGGGGAACAACTTCCCCATTGTTTTTCAAGCTTTTTAAACTGAACTTTTTCATATTTCAAGCCTGTTTTCTTTGACCATTTTTTTAGTCTTGGTTTTATCTTTTCTAAGGCTTTCTGAGTGAAGAAATTTTCAAAGGCTTCAACTAAATTGGATTGGCTGTTTAAACTTTTAGGAGTGAGAACTTTAAACTTTGATTCAGTGAAGTCTATTTCTATGTTTTCAATGTCATTATTGATGAATATCTCCACATAGTACTTTCTGCCCAAATACTGAATCCTGGAACCAGTGACTATTTCATCTTCTCCTATGGACTTAACGAGCTCTAACTTATCTATTATCCACTTGGCTTTTTTGGCTATTAGTTTGTCACTTTTTTCAATGGATATGAGATTTCCTTTCAGAGTAACCCCTTTCCCTTTTTCTACAGTTATGTAATGGGATTTGAGCCCTTCCTTTTCAAGAATGGTATATTCTATCGTTTTATGTCCGTACTTAATCTCTGGCATTATTAAAACTTATGAATATAATTTTGTGAAAGCTTAACTTCCTGTTCAATTCTTTTCATTTCTGCGCTATCGTTTAATGCTATTGTTCTATAAATTATATTCTCAATATTATTTAAAACGTATTTACGCTTTTCTTCATTATTTCTTGTTCCTTGTCCATATGGTTTTGGTAACAACGAGCTCATCCTATATGCAACATTGTTACCGCAACCAAAAAGAATAAATTCATTAGTCGCTTTATTCTTTAATTGATATACTCCTTTTCCGTATGGGGCTATTAAAATGTCATTATCAGCTGGATTTGGAAATTCATACCATTCAGACCAGTTAAAATCTTTCATAAATCCTATCCCTTATTTTTTATCAAAACATCCACCATTTCCCTAGCTTTTATTTTTGCCTCTGAACTTTCCAATTTAGCTTGTAGTAAACGTTTTATCTTGTTTTCAATGTCTTTCTTAACTCTGCCTTTATTCTGCCAATCAATAATATCTAATTCACCCTTTATAAGAGCAAATAAGCTCCTGGTAGCGTCTTCTGCTTCATTATTGAATATAGTCTTCATTGAGTTGAAAACCGCTCTGCTACGCTCTGTATTGAATCCTTTTTCTTCTCCTTCTTTTTGCTGGCTAATTATCTCATCCTGGATTTGGGAATAGGCCAATAATAATTGAAGCTGGGTCAGTCTTTTTTCTTCATATTGTTTCAAAAGCTCCTCTAACCTTTGTGCTAAGGGCTTGTAAAAATCTGGGTTTTTGTCAATGCCAACTTTTATGGTGTGCTTTAAGTTGTTTCGCATCTTCAACTCTTTGGTGGCTGGAGAGGCGTTCATAATTTCCTCTTTGAACTTTTCTTTATCTATAATAGAGATAGGTTCGTTCAAAAGACTTTCAACTCCTTCAGATTTTAAGTGGGCATCTATCATATCCTGAAGCATCTTACTTTCATCGGGACTGATACGAAGACCATCATCATCTGGATATGCGTTTTTGGCTCTCAACTTCAATTCATTGTAGAGCTTAAAATCATCTTCATATTTCAACGCTGCCTGGTTGGGCAGGATTAGGTTAATGGATTTGTTGAAATCTTTCAGTAAGGTTTTAAACTCATCCCTTCTGTCCAAAGGTTCAATATACAAAAGAGCTTTATCAATATATTTCTCCCTGTCATACTTTCTATCAACTTTTAAGGGTTTGAAAAACTCTACCAGCTTATTGTGATTCAACTCTAGGATTGGCAGCTCTTCATTTATATTTTTAAGAATATCATCTGGTCTAAGGTCGCCTGAAAATATTTCAAGTGCCTGAATCAGATAGTCCGTGATACCGTTGTAATCAATAATAAATCCTGCATTCTTTCCTTGTCTGCTTCTGTTTACCCTTGCAATGGCTTGCAATAGATTGTGTTCCTTTAAAGGTTTGTCTAGATAGAGGCAGGAGGCAATGGGTGCATCCCAACCTGTAAGCAACATATCTGAAACTATGATAAAGGCAGTATTGTCATATTTTTTCTTCTTGCCAGATTTATCTCTTTCTCTCTCATCTCCAAAAGGAAGTTTAAAATCATCAGTAACTGTTTTTACCATTTCAGGGGGAACTACCAGAATGGGTTTTTGGTCATTGGGATTGTTTTTGTTCCACTCCAATGTTTTGAAATACTCCTTTGCGATGGCATCGCCTTTTGGAGAACCCATACTGATGACCACTTTGGAATCAAAATTATGATAGCCTTGTTCTTTTAATTTCAAGAGGGCTTCTTGATATTTTATTGCTGCTGGTCTGCCACTGCAAACTATCATTGCCTTGTGCTTATCAGGATAGATTTTATCTCTGTAATGGTCTACAATGTGTTTGCTTATATCCCGAATCCGCTCTTTAGAAAGTTGATATTTTTGAAGAGCTTTCCTTTTTAAAAGGTCTTTCTTTTCTTCCGATTCATCTTTGAACTTTTCTTCAAACTCCTTATCTAGTTCCTCTTTTTTGATATCCAGTTTGGCAATTCCTTCATCATAGAGCAGTTCTACAGTGGCACCATCTGCAACAGATTCTTTGATAGTATAAACATCAATATAATCTCCTCCATAAAACTCTCCTAAAGTGGATTTGTCTTCTTTGGAAATAGGAGTGCCCGTAAACGCTATAAACTTTGCATTGGGTAAAACCGAACGCATAAAAGCTGCTAGGAATCCATAATGGCTGCGGTGGGCTTCATCCACCATAACATAGAGGTTTTCTTTGTTTGAAAGTGCAGCGAGGTCTATTTCTGTGCGCTCAATTTCTATCCATTTACCCTCCTGTAACTCCTTAGTGATTTTGATGAGTTTATTATCTAAAATCTTTTTTTCGATTTGGATATTGCCTTTTTCCTCAATTTCAGTTTGGTCTTCTTGGGAAGTAGATTCCCTATCGCTTTCCTGGAATTTCTGAATTGTGGTTGTTATTATAGAACCATAATCATTGCCTAATAATTTTTGTAAATGTGCTACCGAGGATGCCTGTTTTACATTTTTAAAACCTACGTGTTGTAAGGTTGTTGTAATCTGCCTATCCAAATCCTTACGGTCAGTCATCACCAAAATGGTGGGATTGTTGAAACCATATTCTGGAGCTTGCAGTTTTCTGGCAATGTATGCCATAGTCAAAGACTTCCCACTTCCTTGGGTGTGCCAAACAACGCCACCTTCATCTCCTTGCAAACGCTTAATTGTTTTATTGGTTGCTCTTAATTGCTGATGTCTTGGAAGTTTTTTAATGGTTCTTCCTTCTTCCATTTCAAATAGGATAAAATGACGGATTAAGTCCAAAATTCTTTCTTTTCTGAAAAGAGCATACAAAAGCACATCCTGTTTGGAAGGAGAATCCCCTAAAAAACTAAGGTCTTCATCTTTGCCTGGTCTGTATAGGAAATAAAATTGTTGGGGCGCACCAATGGCACCATATCTTCCTCCATCCTTCCAAATTCCCAAACAGAATTGGTTGAAATGGAAGAGTTTTTCTGAGTTTTCTTGGTAATATTTAATATCATTATAAGCAGTGTCCCAGGCATTGGTAGCTATTGGAGATTTGCATTCAATAATTGCAATGGGCAGCCCATTTATATAGACTACTAAATCTGGAATTGAGTTTTGGTATCTGCCGTGGTATCTTATCTGGTTGACAATTAAATAATCGTTGTTGTCAGGGTTTTTGTAATCTATGAAATGGATTGGGTGAAAGTCTTCCTTCCCATCTATTACCTGCTTCACCGTCTGAGCTCCACCTCTGATTAAATGCCATATCTTTTCATTGATTTCCATAAGGGAAGTTCCCGTTACGGATGTGATAAGGCCATAGGCTTTATTTAGGTTATTGTCATTTATCCAGGGGTTTATTCTTTTAATGGCAGCGAGCAACCTGTCCTTTAGAATGGTTTCAGTAATATCTGTACGTTCATCCTGAGTAGCTCCATTGATATATTGATATCCCATTTTCTGAAACAGCTTAATGGCTGGTAGTTCACTTTGGATGTATTCTGGAGTGTTACTCATTACTGCAATAAGTTACTAAATGTTGTAAATGTTGTTTATACTCTTCAGCAAAATCAAATAGTTCTTGCGCCTTTATTCTTGGATAGTCTTCTATATTATTAGGCAAAATTTTAATTAGAGAACTTAATTTAGAAAAGTCTTCACCTGTAGATTTATAAGCAATCCATTCATTGCTTGTAGTATGTTCCCAGCCATCAAAATTCTTTCTAACGCTCATTTTATAGGCATTTGTTTTTTCAATATTTACTTTATCTTGAAAAGTATTTGCCCAGAGACCAATATTTTGATTTTGGCCTAAATGTTCATATGTAAACCTGAAATCTTTATTAGGTTCAAGATATAAGTATAATTTGGAATTATGAGCAAAATTATTTTCATAGATTTCTACTTTAAAGTCTGTATCCTTTGTCAATTCCTCTAATTCTCTCTTTACAGCATACCAGAATTTTGAAACCATTTTATCTACAACGGCTCCCATATGCTGGTAAATTTCAAAAGCAGAGGAAAAATTTTCCTCATCTATTGTAAGGGTTTTGAAAATTTCATCATCGTATTTACTCATCTTAAAAATATTTTATGATTTCTATATATTGTTTTACTAACTCCTTTACATTGGCTGACTGAACATTTGGCATCGTTGCATTTAGCATATCTGAAATATCCGTTTGATAACTGAGGCATTTTAAAACATCAACATCTACCAATCGAGTTTTCAAATCTTCATTTATCGTATATTCAGAAGGGGTTTTCCCGTCCTTAGTAAGATAAACTAATAAGATATTCTCATCCTTTAGCCCCAAAGTTTTTGTACAATAATTATAATACCGCTCCAATTGTTTGGGTTGGTCAGGTGCATCAATTTTGTTTTCAATCACTACTGCAAACCTCTGTTTTAGACCAATACTCTGAATAAAGATATCAATACGACCATATAAAGCAGTATGCTTTTCTTCAAGAACTTCAATTTGATTTAGATTAATGTTGGTAAATCTATTTTTTTTGTCTTCCGAAATTTTAAGGGATTCGATAAAAGCTGTATAAAAAAGTAATTGTTGGCCGTGAGTACTTCTAGTTTTTAAAAGGTTCACCAAAAAAGGCGTGTGGGTTGTAGTTTCTCTATAATTAATATTTAAAATATTGAAAATATTATAGTTTATAGCATTTGAAAGATTCCATTGAGAATAGCCATTCTTCATTTCAATAAAATTCGAAATTACAGTCTGTATTTTAGGGATGTTTTCATCAATCAAACGTTGCTCAAATCTATGTTTTGTTTTTAAATAGGCTTCAAGTAAATTTTGGATATTTTGCTGGGACACTTCCATATTACAATTGATTTTTATCTCTCAAATCCATATAAATGTAATTTAGAAAATGGTCAACTTCTTGCAAATTATTAATGTTTAAATCTTTCCCAATCATTGAAATTAACTCACAATATTGAGCATAGTCTGCTCCTTTAAAACTGGTTTTGGTTTTGATGTTGACACCCAAAGTTTTCAAGCTTTTTAAAGGATTGTTGTTTAAAACAGTAAACCTTTTAGAATCATAGGTGGTTAACATTTCAGTGAAAATATTATAGGACAAACCATTTATTGATTTTGATTTTTCTAAAGCTTCATCAAAAATTTGAGAGGTACTTTTTGATTTAAAATTTTCATCAATATGTTTTATAAGTGCAGTAGTCTTTTTATAATTTTCAATCACATAAGTTTTTCTTCTATAAAGTCCATTTGAGTGCCATAGATGTCTGTAACCACTTGCTCCGATTAATTCACTATATAAATCAGTAAATCTTCTTTTATTGATGGGCGAGTCACTTATTTCTTGAAGATTTTTTTTAGCTTCTTTATACCGTCTAATTTTATCTTTCAGACCAATTTGCTCATCTTTATTATTTAAATATCTGTCATAATATTTATTCAGCAGTTTTTTATTTATATAGGGTTCGTTGCTTATTTCTTCTTTAGCCTTTTCTATTGCTTTTTTAATTTTTTCATATTTGCCTTTATATTGTTGCAATTGAAGGTAAGCAGCTTCAGAAACATAATCCTGTTCCAGAAGATTGTCAAAATAATCTTGAATTTCAATGGCTTCTTTGACTTTAGGAGCGTAGTGATTTAATACGGACAATTCCTCATTTTTCTCCCAAGCATTTTTAGTGAGGTTTGCGGAACCAATAACTACAGATACTTTCTTACTGGTTCTGAATAAATACAATTTAGGGTGAAAAGCTGCATTCTTCATTTCAGCTAAATACAATATTAGCAGCCTATTTTCATTGGATAGTTTGTAGAGTTTTAATAGTGCTTCTGGACTTGATACCATCATATTAAGCCCTACAACCAAACGGACTCTTGCTTTATCTTTTAATGCATTTTGAATTAATTTTATAATTAAAGAATAACCACCGTCTGTCAAAAATGCTACTGCTATATCAATCTCATTGGAATTTTGCCACAGATTAATTATAGTTTGCTTGTGGTTAATTTCTTTATTTGTGATTATTTCCATTCAACATTTTTAAAAATTGAAATTATATTATCTATTAATATTATCACTCATTAGGTTTTTTTATTATAGCAGTTCCATCAGCAAAAAATTCAAAATCTTCAGAAGAAAAGGATTCGAAATTCATTTTAGGGGAAATTTGTGTTTCAGATTTTTCAAGATATCTTACTACGGTTTCGGATATAGCAGGCAAAAAGTTTATAGGATTCCTATTAATAAATCTTATCAAAGAGAAAATTTCAAAAAATCCCGATGAAAAAATATCATCCTTAATTGAAAAATCTTCTAGATTTGGAAAACCATCGGGAATAAAGTATTTATTGTCATCAATAAAAATTTCTGATAAAGTGCTTATTTCGATGGATTTACCATTCATTAAGTTTTTAGAATTTCTAAAATCTCCAATCATATAAAACCAAGCGGCATAATGTAATTTTAAAACACTATCATTATCTTTAATTCGGTTAACTTCATTTTCAGGGTCAACCCAATGCAACATTGAATCATCATCATTATTTTCATCTGACCATTCAGCACAAAATCCAAATTTTTTAGTGACATTATAATAACCGTTATTATTAATGATTTGCTCACCACTATCACATTGACTAAGTGCTTTCTTCAGCTTGGTTTTAAAACTTCCACTTGAGGTTGTTTCTTTTCCCTTAGATTCTACTAAACACAATTGATTAGATGCGATTTGGTTTTGTGCAACAAAATCGGGAGTAGAGCTTTTAGGTGGAATAGTAATTCCTCTATTTTTACAGAAAATGTGAAAATCGACTATATAAGGGTACCCATTCTTCTCTAAATATAAATAGACAGTTCCTTGAGATGTTTCTCCAATTCTTGAAGTTCTTGAGAAATCTCTTAAACTTTCAATCCTTTTAGAATTGATACGAATATTCGGACTATGTCTATCTATCAAACTTGAGAGTCCAAGGTTAGAAGCAATAGCATCAAGCCAATATTCAGTATTGTATAAGTTTCTTGATGAAATGGTCATTGCTATAGCGTGCGAGAGACGCCATCCATTGATTGGAAAATCGCTTGGCGAATTTAAGGGTAATGGAAGTCTTCTATTCAAGATTAAACTATTTTTGTCATATTCTTGAACTGTGATATTACGATTGTTAAAACAAAGCATAAGTTTATATTTAAGTTTTTACTCTAATCCTCCCCGTCAACAACTGCTGCATCAAACCTTTTTTAAGTTCTTGGTATTCGGTTTTTTTATCTTCTTGGATTTGGAGTTTTTCGTCTACAGACTTTAATATTTCTGCGATTTCTTCTTGTTCTTGAATTGGAGGTAAGGGTATTTTAGTTTCCCTAACTTGCTTTAAACTAAGCTGAGGATAGGCTTGACCTGTGGTGATTTTTAAATACTCTTGAATAATTAACGCTTGGCTTAAATACTGAAAAACAAACTGGCTTGATAAGGATGAGTCTGTAATTCTTATCCGAGCAATATGCTGATTAATGTTACCATTTTTATATTCCATAGGATAAATACATACCCTCCCAACATTTCCAGTAATTGTCATTAAAATATCCCCACCCTTAATTTTGGAGCGTTCCATTGCATTGTTTGCTTCATCTGAAATATGCATTGCGCCAGACAAAATAAACCCATTAGGGCTTACACATTCGCTTCTTAAAAATTGGATGCCAGTTTCTTGCCACTCATATCCATAGGTTGTTGGTGTTGAGCCTTTAGTTATAAAATGTGAGTGTGATTCAAGATTTGAAATCTCCCAGCTCTCAGGAATCTCCCCCAAGGGCGAATCTTTAAATTTGGTATGGCTGATGCCTTTGGTGAGCAGTTGCTGCATCAAGCCTTTTTTAAGGTTTTGGGTTTCGGCAATACGCTGGTCTATGGAATCAATCTTTTCATCTGCCGTGGAAAGGATTTCGGCTATTTTTTGTTGTTCGGGGAGGGGTGGAAGAGGGATGAAACTATCTTTAATCTGTTGGGTTCCTATATTGGCCTGCGCTCCCTGAGATGCATTGTTACGACAATGTCTGAGCCAACTTTCAGAATTTCCAATGTATGAGAGGTAAGAGGGATTTATTACATCTTCTTGCAATCTTAAATGACCTACACGTTGATTTAATAGATATTTTTCTCCTTGATTTATAATAGTCATCCTACCGATTAAATCTTTATTTGGAGTTACGTCCGTCATTGCCATTATAAGGTCACCTTTTTTTAGTAGATATCTTTGTAGGGAGTTCTCCTCGTTTTTGTTCCATTTTTTGTGCTTATTGATATCAAATTGAAATCTTCCATCAAGAGAAATCATAGCCATTGAAATAATAGGAATACCATTCTGGACATATCCTTTCGAGGAAAATGCATATCCATTCTGAAATTCTGTAATAACTTCTTCAATTTTAGAAACTTTCCAATCATTAGGTACACTAACACCATTTATATTTTTCCTCATATCCCTAACTCTTTTAAAAACGCAGCTAACTTTTCATCAATATCTTTTTCCTCAGCTTTCAAGGTTTCAATATTTCTTTTTACCAATGCCAAATCAACAATGGGTTCGGGTTCGCTGGTATCTATATATCTTGAGATGTTTAGGTTGTAATCGTTTTCCTTTATTTCAGTTAAAGAGACAATGCGCATATATTTTTCAACGTCTGCAAATCCATCATAGGCATCTACAATTTTAGAAACGTGCTTTTCTTCCAGTTCGTTTTGGTTTTTGCCTTCCTTATAATCACTGCTGGCATCAATAATAACCACTTTACCTTTTTGCTCAGGAGTTTTGCTTTTATTGATAATCCAAATAGAGGCGGGTATACCTGTGTTATAAAACAAAGCACTTGGCAGGCCAACAATACCTTCCACCAAATCTGCTTTAAGCAAACCTTTTCTGATAGCACCTTCAGTTCCACTTCTAAACAGGGTTCCGTGGGGCAATACCACTCCTGCTTTTCCATCTTGTTTTAGTACAGCAATCATATGTTGTAAAAAAGCCAAATCTGCATAGCCTCTGGGCGGAACTCCATATTGCAATCTGCCATAAGGGTCTGTTACCACTTTGGAGTAATTGGGAGTAATCTTTTTTTCTTTTCCATCCTTGCCCAATTTGGTCTGGATATTGGTTTCCGCTGCTGCCCACCATTTATCCATCGAAAATGGAGGATTGGCAATTACACGGTCAAAGAGCATCAATTCATTATCTTCATTCCTGTGTTTTGGGTCATTAATGGTATCTCCTTTGCGAAGGTCTGCATCCATAAAGTTGTGCAAAATCATATTCAGCTTTCCTATTGCCCAAGTACTTAGGTTTTTCTCCTGCCCATAGAGTGAAACATTTACATTGTTTCCAACCTTTCCATTGGGTTGCTCTGCTATGTATCTTGCAGATTCTATCAACATACCACCACTACCAAATGTTGGGTCATATACCTTGTTTTTGGGCTCTGGTTTAATAAGGTTTACTATTAATTGTACAACACCTCTTGGGGTATAGAACTCGCCTCCTTTTTTGCCAGCATCATCTGCAAATTGTTTTATAAGATACTCATATGCATCGCCTAGGAGGTCGGGTGTAGCCAAATCGGCATTACTCAATGAGTACTGATTGAAGTGGCTTAGGAGACGCTGTAATAGAGCGTCAGATAGCTTTTCTTTATCTCCGAACTTGGTGGCAGTAAGCACACCTTCCAAAGTGGTATTTTCACTTTCAATAGCTGCAAAAGCTTTATCCAATGCAATACCAATATTTTCCGTTTGGCCTTTGATGAATTTCCATCTGGCCTGTTGTGGAATTTGGATGTAGGTATCATCTTCAGCTTCTTGCCTAGAGACTTTATCACGCTGCATTATATTTTCTACTTCTTCTTCAAAAACATCATTTGCCCTCTTAAGAAACAGCAGCCCGAAGATGTAGTTTTTAAAGTCTGAGGAGTCAATGCTTCCTCTTAATATGTTGGCTGAATCCCATAACCAGGATTCGAGGGTTTCTAATTTTAGGGTCATTTAATTGGAATTGATTGTTTGTAAAGAGAGTAAATTTTACAGGTATAATCAAGAAATTTAGATTATTTTTCAACAAAGTTTTAATATAATTGAACCTTTAATAAACATATGAACTATTTAAAATTAATATGGTAAAAGAGTTATCCGAAGAAACACTAGTTGTTGTGCCAGCTTACAATGCTCAAAACACTATTCTTAAAGTAATAAATGAAATTATTGAAAGTGGATTTAAAAATATTTTAATAAGTGATGATTTCAGCAATACCTCCATTCAGCCCATAGTTGGTAAACTAGATGATAAAATAATTTTTATTGAACAAAAGGAAAATTTAGGTTACGGAGGAAACCAAAAGTTCTTATATAACTATGCTCTCAGAAACAATTTTAAATACGTAGTTATGATTCACGGAGATTTACAATATACTCCAACACTAATACCTCCTTTAGTAACTATGTTGAAATTTGCAAAATATGACTTTGTATTTGGTTCTAGAATATTAGGTGGTAATGCAACAAAAAATGGAATGCCTATAATTAAGTTTATCGCAAATAGGAGTTTGACGTTATTTCAAAATATGATGACTGGATATAAACTTTCTGAGTACCATAGTGGACTAAGAGCCTATAATTCGGAAATATTAAAAAGCATCAATTTCAATGAGTTTTCAAATAAATTTTTGTTTGATAATCAAATGCTATTAGCACTAATTAAAAAAAAATACAAAATTGGCGAAGTTTCTTGTATAACTAAGTATGATACTAACTCATCCTCTATTAGTTATAAAGAATCTACTATCTATGCAATAGGAGTTATAAAGCTGACATTCAAGCATTTTTTTAGAAACATTCTTTAAAAGAATAAACTTTTACACCTTTAGACGATAGACTCTCAATTTCCTCAAACTCATAATCATTATTAAAAGCATCTATATCTATGATGTCAAATCTATTTATTAAAATGTTCTCTTGGTCTAAATGAAATTCTAAAAAATTCTTTTGTGCAGAAAAGATGTCAATGGATTCGCTATTAGAATTCAGCATTGAAATCAATACAAAATTATCGTGAAGTGCTATTCTTTTACCTCTATCGGATAATGCATCAATTTTATCATTAATACTGTGGTATTCAGCATACTCTTCTCTTCCAAATTCCTTCAGCATATCAATATTCTTAAAAATCAAAACTGAACATCCAATAATTATACAAGAAAAAGCAATTTTCTGAAACATCTGATTATTTCTTTTACCAAAAATCATATAACCTATTAATAAAGGAGTAGTATTAAACATATACCTGAAACTTTCAAAATGAGTTATCTCTCCCGCTTCGATTGCATATTGGCCTCTATAATGAAAGCTATAAAGTAAAATAAATGAAAACCAAATTAGAATTAATATGCCAGATTTTTTAGATGGTCTTCTGGCTAGAAGTATAAAAATCAGTAAAATGAAGAATCCATCAAATCTAAAAAAAGCTTTCAAATAAGTTGGAAATTGAAAGATAAAGTAATCTACTGAAAAAGTACTTCTTCCTAAATAAGAAGCTTCTAATCCTTCAGTATAAAAAGGGTTGATAGCAAACTGTGTTAATATTAAAAAAAGAGCAAAAATCCAAAAAGTATACTTTCTAATAAGATATTTTGGATTAATTAATATTAATGTAGAAAGATAAATGAGGTTCTCTCTCTTAACAATCACAAGAATTATAAGCAACAATAAAGCTGTCCATAGCCACCACTTCATATTTTTCAGAAGGTATTGATGAAGACTTATAATAAAAATTAAAGCTAAACAAAAAGACAAGTTTTCTATTAATCCACTATTGAATACATATAATACAGGTAAGGAAGATATAAAAACGACCATAAACGTTACTCCGACAAAATCATCTTTGTAGAAGATAAAAACAACTAAGAAACATAATCCAAACAGAATAGCATTTCCAAATTTATGAATCAAATATTGTTTCTTAATGTTCAATATTTTTGCAACAGAAAAAAGGTATGCAGAATAGGTGATGTAATGACCTGTATAAGACGAGACAGATATACACTCTCCGTTAACTCTTGATTCACATCCGTGAGTCCTAAAGTCCTTTACAAAAGGAGCTAAATTTGCCTGACTTGCAACGTGGGCACTTATAAAAGAATCTTCATATTCGAAACCATAAAACTTAATAGAATGTAATGGCTTGAATACAATCACTAAACCAATGATTAGTGTAGTACCCATTAGGTAAACTCTATTTTTCCTCCAAAATTGGCTTAACTTCTGCATATTTAATATTCCAAGTAAAGAATCCCGAGCAATCTTTTTTCACAATACATTTCTCGCATTCAGGCTTAAAACTGTTTTTCCAGTCAGAAATAGATTGTTTTGCATAACTCCATAATGACTCAGGAATATGACATAAAGGTGTGTTATATATTGAAACATTGTATTTCCAACTAGATAGAAATTTTAATGAGGATTGAAGATTGCCTTCTGCCATTAAAGAATCCTCTTCAATTAATTGAGATTTATTAGCTTTAGTGTAACCAATAATCTCTAAACCCATAAAAGTAATATGGTAAACAAATGGAAAATTCTTATGTATAAATTTAGAGAGAGGTAATAATCTAGGGTTAGATAATTTATGTAAAACTACCCTAATTTCTACTGGAAAACCTAAACTACTTATTTTATGAATTCCTAAACAAGTTTGGTGAAATGCATCTTTAGCTTGAACTATGTGGTCGTGTATCTTGTAAACATCTGAATAAAGAGGTATAGCGAAAACTACATTTCTTCTTACCTCAATAGAACTGAGAGTATTTATCATACTGTCTAGGGCAAGCATTCTTCCATTTGACAAAATTGTAATCAATAAATCTGGAAATTTATTTAGGATTTTGTTAATCAACAATACTAATCTTTCACCTAACAATGTTGGCTCTCCACCAGTAATAGTTAAGTGTTTAGGTGAATCATTTAATAAGTCAATAGCATAATCCCAAATAAAATAGTTTTCTAAAGTATCGTCAATATCCAAAGGTGGTTGACTACACATCAAACAATTTGAATTACACCTAATTGTGGCAAAAATAAAATTATTACTACTTTTAGTTCTATATACTGACCTTACCTTTGAATTTCTTACAGAGATTATGTCATCGACTTCTATATCATTAAGGCCTTTTATATTAGACAGACAATCCTCTTCTTCTCTACCCGAACTATCTAAATAGAATTGTTTAATTTTATTCGTCTTCAAGTCTTTTCCTTCTACAACAATAGAAGTTTCTTGATTCTTAAAGTTTTTGGATATAACTCTTCCAACGAATAACTCACTACTTGATTTTTCTACTTTACCTTTCCAAGAAAGTTTAATTTCTTCATTCATTATTTACCCAAGATTTAAAAATTTCTAGAGTATCAGGTTCCTCATCAATTTTATTAAAAATTATATCTAAAACAGACATATTGCGTTGACAGAAGCTACTATCAGGTCTGAAGCCATACATATCTCCCTGTGTTGCGTGATGTACAACTGGGTCAGCACCACAATATACATTGTACGCACAAGTGCTACAGCCTGCCAGACAATCATTAATACCTGCATCTCCGATTTTTTCAATGACTGGATTGGCAAGTAATGTTTCCCAGCTATCATTAACAGTGCCTATTTGAAAAGTGAAATCTTTCATCTGTGCGAGCATTCGGGATTCGTCACTCAAAAAAATCTTACCATCATAATCGTATACTATGACACTGTTTATTAAGCCTGAAGGAGACATTAAGTCTACGTAATTTTCAGAATAAGCCGTAAGTATTTTCTTTAAAAGAATAGAAGTATATGTTTCCTTAAAATATTCACCATTTCTATTCAATTCTAATATATAATCTAACCCCTCACTATAGAATTTGATAAATTCGTTAGTTTGGTAATTACTGTTTTTGTTTTTTGTAGCAAAACCATAGGGAGAAATAGGTCTTAAAAAAACCGATTTGAATCCAAATTTCCTGTATTCATCAATAATTTTTATTGGATGTTCAAGAGATAAAGTTGTTGTTGTCATTAGTGCAGAGACATTTTCTCTACCTACAATTTCAAATGATAAATTTAATCCCTTCTCTACTAATGAATAGCTATTTCTTCCTGGCCTCTTTCTATTTTCATTATGTAACTCCTCGTGCCCATCAAGTGAACAAGAAACAAGAACATTTTCCAGTTTACAAAATTCTAGAATCTCACTATTAATAGGCGCTAAGTTGGTGCATATCACATAATTAATACGTTTGTTAATTTTTTTTGCTTCTTCCTTTGTATAGGCTATGGCATCTTTGATTAAATCAAAAGCTAGAAGTGCTTCTCCACCTTGAAATTCCATTGTAATATCATCTTCGGGAGAAGCAAGCATTAAATTGATGCCCTTGTAAAGGTTTAAGTGAGAAAAATCAAATTTTTCTTTATTTTGAGAAACTCTTGAAACTTGGCAATACTGGCAGGTGTGATCACAACGTAACGTGATGACAAAGATATGAAGTTGGGCAAAGTTAAAAGCATTAGTTTTCTTCGCTCTATATCTATTAGCTAATAGTTCTAAAGATTTTATATTATCGCTATCACTTATAATATGATTACTCAGTAAGTCATAATACAAATCCTCACTTAGTTTAGAAGTATTTTTATTTACTAAATCTTCTACCGTTCCGTAAGGCGCAATAAGATAATCACCAACCATACTAATGATAAGTTCTTTTCCTGAATTGAGTCTTTTAAAATTAAATGGTAATAACTTAATTCCAGTTGAATTTAAGTCATCATAAAAGTGAAGGTTCTGAAATTTTCTAAATTCCTTTCTTAAGGCGTTAATTTCCATTTCTTTTTAAAATATTGATAGGGTCATCAAATTCACCAATATCTTTAAATTTGAGCAAATCTGGATAAAAGGCCTTGGAAACAACTAAGTTTTTAATATCCTTTGTTTCCATATTTATTTGTTCTCTCAAAGAAAAGTCATTCAGAGATTTTATAAATTCTTTTCTATCAATTTCATTAAAATTTTCAGAAATCACTTCGAAGTAATCCTCATCATCACTAACAAGAATCTCAAAGTTTTTAGAAAACCAATAAATAGTGTTTCTGATTGCTTCTATATTATAAATGCTTTTTTTTAATCTAATTACCATTAAACAAAAGAAGAAGAAGAATGAGAAGCGTGAGAAGCGTGAGAAGAATGAGAGGAATGAGAGGAATGTGAAGTGTGAAAACAAGCAATACTCTCATCAATATTATTAAAGTTTACTTTTAAAGTAAATTCTTTTGCTCTATTTTTATTTAAGTTTCTAACATCAATTGAGTGTGAATTATCGTCATCATTGTTGGTGTCAGAATTTATGTTTGCAACCGCATTAGATGCTATTGCACTTGAACCTAGAATTGAGCTTAAAGCTAAAAGTGCCTTTTTATTCATAATATTTACATTTAATTGGGTTTAAAAATACTAAATAATAGGGAAAGTTTAACACTTTGTGAAATAATAATTTATTTATTATAAATAACCAGAAGCTTTTGAGTTCAAATAGAATTAATAAAAATCCTTTTTAAAACCATAATATTTTAAATTAATTTCAGTAAATTAACACTATGAAAGTAATAATTATTATAATAGTCTTAGTTGCTTTTACCTCTTGTGGTAAATCAAAAGTCCAAAAATGTATAGATTCCAAAGTGGAACAGGGTTGGTCTTATAGTGATGCTAAGGAGGGATGTGAGGAGGGTTATCACGATTCTATCATTAAAAAATAAAAAGTTATTTTCGATTATCCTTAATGTATTCTGAGGGATTAAGATGTCCTTTTGTATTTGAAGAATAGTCTACATTAATGGGAGCCCAATTTCATTTCTCAGTTCAAAATGTAAATCCGCCAAGTATTATTTCGTAGGGTTATTAATCCCAACATAAAAATTAAAATAATTTCCTAAGGACAAATAACACTGCTTGTTATTGGTTTTTTATTATGGCAGTTTAAGTAACCATTCATTTAAAATATCAGCAATTTCATATTCTTCTTTTTCAATTGCTTTTTCTTTTAGGTTATTTAAATCAGCAATTATTTTTTCGTGATACTCAAAATATCCGTATAAATCTCTGTTCTCAATAAAAAGATTGTAAATCCATTTCAAAACATTACTTTTTACTACAGAATTATTCCACTGTGTTCTGGCAGAATTCAGTTTATCGTGATTGTTATATTCAGAATAAACGTGAGAAATAAGCTCATTTCTTTGTTTCCAACCTAATTTTGTAGTGGCAGAATCATTTATCTTAATTTCATTCTCTAACCTAATAAATAACGCTACAAGTTTTTTTTGTATTTCTAAATCGGATTTATTCATAGTTTTGTATAGTTGTCCTTTTTAAATATTTTTATAATCTCAGCCATCTCTTTTACTAAGCTATCATATCTATATTCTTCTATGTAAACTGCTTCAAGTGTGTCATCACCATCTAAAAATTGGATAGCTGAACCATCCTCAAATTCCAGTGCTATTATAGAGCCATCGACACTTTCTATTCTTTGTGAAATTTCATCTTCAAGATTTTTCCAATCTAAATCTAGTTCTTCGAAATCAATTAACTCATCATAAAACCATTTTGATATAAAGTCACTTATAATAGTGTTGTTTTTACAAAATATGCGAGAAATTATTGTGCCATTATAACTCTCAAGGCCATCTTTTGATTCACGATATTTCAAAAAAAGAAAATGGAGAGTCTGCATTTGTGAAGTTATATCCTCCTCTAAAAATCTAGCAAACCATTCATCATAAGTTTTGTCATCACCCCAATGTATACAAAGCGTGTTATAATCCTTTTGAAAAAACTCCAAATCAACATATCTTTCAAAATCCCTATCAGAAGAATCTCTATACAGTATTACTCTCATTTTGTTTAGTTTATATTAGTAATCTCACATTACTTATAAGATGTTATTTTCGATGATTTTTAATGTATTCAGATGGATTTAGATATCCTTTTGTATTAGAAGAATAGCCTACAAAAACAGGGAGCCCAATCTCATCTCTCAGTTCTAAATGTAAATGCGCCAAGTACTGACCATCATTATTTCCAATTGAACCAATTTTCTGACCCTTTATAACGTAATCACCTTCTTTTACATTAATTGTATTACAATGTGCATAAACTGATTCAACTGAAGTTTTTTTGTCTATATAGTGAATAATTCTGATTACATTTCCCCAGCCCCATTTTTTATTTTCAGCAAAAACCACGTAACCATTAGCTATAGAATAAATCGGGTCACCTAAATCTGTATTACCGCCACCAATTCCATTCCAATCATCTCCAAGGTGATTATTCACAGTGAATTTTTGAGCATTGTAATAACCCTTAGCATCTGGCTTTCCAACAGGATAGTCAAATCCATCTGTGAAATTAATTTTTGTATAGTCGATATCCCTTTTATGTTCTTTACAACTAACTAAAACAAGAAGAACTATGATTAGTACTTTTTCCATATGGTAATTTTTAATAAAGTTAATGGATAAATTTCTTTACATCATTTCCAAAGAATAAACATTGGAATTGTTTCTTTGAATGTCTTTAAAGAAGAATCCTCCAGTTTCAGGGATTTGCTCTATCAGGTCAAACTTTCTACACTCTTTTGGTAGATTTTCGAATACAAGAGTAAAGTCTAAGTCTTTATATGCTTTCAGCTCTGTCCATTGGGGATAAACAGCTATGTTGTCACTAAACAATAATTTACTCTTTGCACCAGTGTCCTTACACAAGAGAAAGACATTGTTCCATATCCTAACCTGAGTAGGATACATTCCTGAATAACAGTTAATATGGACAATGACTTGAGACTCTGTTTCTGTCTGAGTAGCTATCAGTTCCTTTAATTCTTTTGCTATTTCTATTTCTGGTTGTTTTATTGTTGTGCTCATTTTATTTTGATTTTAGTTGTATGTCATATTACTTAAAAATGATAACTCGGTGAATTGACCATCTATATAGTAGGCTATCTTCAGGCCAGCAACGTGGCCAGATAACATAGATTTTGCCAATATGCCAACCAATACAGGTTCCTTGCTATCTTGAAAATATTTTTCTGGTTTAGGATGAATTCCGAATTGGCTGCCTATGAATAATGGGAAACGCTTCTCTTCGATGCGATGATATTCTGCTTCGTCAACAATATCGAAAAGGAATTCGGGAAACCTGAAGCAATGGTTTTGATGCTCCATTATTTTAAATCTTACATTGAGCCAGCATTTATCACGCTGCCTGTTGTATAACATTTTTGTGAAGTATGACATAATGAATAGTTTACTACTTAATTATTTACTGGAATTACTTTCAATTGGCAGTTATTCATATCTCAAAGCAATCGCTAATCCTTATAATACAATTATCCGTAAATTCTATAGGTGATTTGTTGAATCTTCTAATAAATGCCAAGCGCATAGCTAGCAATCGGAGTCCTTGGGCGTGTACGCCAACTATTCCTAACTTAAGAGCACTTTTATAGCTCTCTATAAGTTCAGAATTGCTCATTTTCTCAAAACTTTCTAAAAACCCTGAAATTTCTTGGCTATCGCCCTGTCTTCGTGAATAATACTGTTGCATAATAGATTTAAAAAGATTAAATCATTACGACAGACAAATGAAGTTGTGGAGGATAACATACTTTTTCCTGTAATCAGAACTCATTGTTTGGAGCACCTTCCCGTGTTATCGGAGGTTGCTGTCATACTTAAATGACTCGTAATGATTTAGTAAAGATAATAAAATTTAAGCTGCTTTATCTAATTCTTTATCATCATTTTTCAGCTTACTGTTTAATGATGATATCCTTTCCTTGAAATGCTTATAATGCCTTTCAATAGTTTTAATGCACTTACCTGTTTTCTCTTGGAGGGATTTTTGGGTTATTTTTCCAGATTCTTCGAAAGACCAATTATCTATAGCCTTTTCAATTTTAGCAATAGATTTTTTCATCCTTATACCTCCAATAATTTTACCTTTAATTCGGTTCTTTTGAATTTTTGATAAGCCTGCTTTAGGATTAAATACAAGTCTCCTCTCGTAATTTAGAATTGGAGTTTTCTCCTTTTCCCCATATTTATACTTAACTATTGTCATAATCTCCTCATCTTTAAGGGGTGGCTTACAATGGTCACGATTTATATTAATTATAAATGAACAGAAATCATCAAAAGGCATTTCCAGATTAAGTGCAATTATCTGGTGAGCAAAAGAGCTCATATAAGTATTTCTACTCCCCCTATTAATTGATTTAGGAATAAATGCCTTAGCAAATAATTGTTTTTCTTCAAATACCACATAATCCTTGCCTTCAAAATCAATAGTATGGAGGTTATTGAACCTAATTACCCCCGTTGCATAAGCAACTCTTACTTCTCTCTTTTTAAATGCTAATGTAATGGGGGAATTATTATTACCTACTCTAGTAACCATATTTATTGTTGGCTTGAAGGTTATTGAATCCTCATTATAAAATAAGTCAGGGTCATAACTGTGTATGTTAGGTTGAGAGGCCTTCTTTGCTCCAATATCACTCTCAATACCTAACAACTCTGATACCTCCTTATAAACATATCTAAAATTATCTTTACTAAGGTTTTTCACCCTTACCAATATTCCTCTACCATAGTTTGATAATGACTTCCAGGTACAGAAAATATACGGGTTGGTTAAATCAATACTCACAATATTATCCAAGTCAATATATATGAAACCAGATGGAGCCTTGATGTTGTCATTTCTTCTCCAATCATAAAAACTGAAGTTTAGTGTAAAACAGGATATGCCTTCCTTAAGCTTTACGTATAACTCTTCTTCATCGTTTTTATATGCGTTTCTTGCCTTCTCAATGGCTAAAAGAACTTCCTTTTCAGGGCTTTTAACCATATCCATAAAAGTATAGACATCTATCTCATCCAGTACCTTAGGACTCTTCACGTTTTTAAATGTGTTTATCATAGCCTTAGGATTCAATAGAGGTTAAACTTGCGACTATTTCACACTTCTTGTAATATACCCTTCGGCCTTTGTAATATGGCTTAATAAGCTTGCTCTTTGTCCAGTTATGAAGAGTTACAAGAGTTATGTTCAGAAACTTTGCAGTCTCTTTCCTTGATAACAATTCCACCTTGTCAATTACAGGTGTTTCGTTTTTCTCTGTCAGTATTTCTCTGAATTTTTGACAAAGCTTCGCCATAAACTCCTCCTCAGAGGAGCCTTCTAAATAAATATTTTTCATCTTTTTTACTTTTTATATCTGAGCGGATTTGCTCAGAATATTTGATTTAGATTGTGCTGGCCAGCTTAATCTTCTTCTACAAATTTAAGAGGTTTTTCGAAGACGTGGAAACACTTTAACTTACTATGAGTCAAGTGATTATATATGTTAATTTTGTTTTTTCGAAGGTGCTGTCGTTCTACTTTTATTAATTTTCTAAAAAACTGGAAATCAATCATATATAAAAATTAATTTTCACCTTAGCTAGGAAGAACTACAACCTAGCTAAGACGGTCTTTTTAGGTTTAAAAATGTTAAAATAAATGAATAAAAAAATTAACATTCTTAAGCGAAAAAGACCAAAAACCGCCCTTTTTGCCATCCAGTAAAAGTGAAAAACTTATAGATTTCTTCTAGTTAATGAAAACAGAAAGAAAAAATGAATGAATTTGGATATAAGGGATTGGACATTCGAAGGGGAAGAAATCTGGGATGCTATAAACGACAAAGATGTTAGCCCGTTAGCTGAAAAATTGGAATGGTATACAATGTGCCAGAATGAAATTATTAAGTTCTATACAGATATTACTAAACCATCCAATCTAATAAAATATGGAGAAATTACAATTGAAGATATAATAGGACAACCATATAATCAGGAGCCGATTCTATTTGACCCACCTCCTATTGACCAAGAATTTGGGATTAGAACTATTAATTCAATAAGACCTGTCAAAAATAGAACATAGAGGAGGAGTTAGAATCTAATAAAACTTGATTGTCTTTGTGAATACAAATTCCTCAAGAGATTCATATTATAAGGATTTGCTCAACGGGAATACGATGGGAGAATTGTTGTATAAAGGAGATTTCCTGAAAATTACCGCACGATTACCGCACGAATGCCCCAAAACAAAAAAAGCCTCTCCATTTAGGAAAAGCTTCTCATCGGTCTATTTCTAAACCACAAGCCACCTTTAAGTGACTCAACACAACATTTTAGTTGCGGTCTGGACGAGACTCGAACTCGCGACCCCCTGCGTGACAGGCAGGTATTCTAACCAACTGAACTACCAGACCAAAGTTTTCAATCTACCTTTCGGCGGACCCCAACAACAGTTGGGCATAGTGAAAATTTGTTACCATACATTTTGGGAATATTCCCTTGCCGTATTAAGCGGTGGCAAATATACCACTCCATTTCATTTCCGCAAACTATTTTTTAAAAAAAATGAATTAATTATTTTGTGCGATTTTTCAAAAATAATAACATAATTATTCCTCAGTAAAAACTGAAAACTTTAATCACCCAAACTTCTGTCGCTCCACCAAATAGGTAGTCAAAATCTTGTTGAAACTCTCGTTGATGTCGGTCAAAACATATTTTATTCTGTATTGGGCACAGCGCAATTGAATCTCCTTAAAGTAATTTTGAACAGCTTCTTCATATTGTTGCTTAATATTATCTGCATAAAGATTCACGTGTTCTCCCGTTTCAACATCAACAAAACGTTTTGGCCGATTGCTGAAATCAAAATCAACCTCTTTCTTTTTATCAAACGTGTGAAACAATATTACTTCGTGTTTGTTGTATTTTAAATGCTGAAGGGCCTCAAATAGTTTTTCCGCTTCGGCATCACTCTGAAACATATCTGTAAAAAGGAAAACCAAGGAGCGGCGTTTCAGCTTTTCAGCAATTAAATGCAAGTGCTCGTAGGTTTTGGTTTGTGTTTTTTCTTTTGAAGAAAGCAATGCTTCATTCAACTTTTGAAGCAACATCTGATGGTGGCGCTCACTTCCCTTTTCCGAAGCATAAAATTCATAATCATCACTGTAAAGGCTTAACCCAACTGCGTCGCGCTGGCGTTTCATCAAATTCATAATTGCAGCCGAAGCCAGCACCGAAAACCCAATTTTGTTCAAAGAATTTATATTAAACTGTTTCAACTTCGGATAATGCATCGAACTGCTGTTGTCCACAATTAAATGACAGCGCAGGTTGGTTTCTTCTTCGTAACGTTTTGTATAAAGCTTGTCTGTTTTGGCGAAAAGCTTCCAGTCTATATGTTTGGTACTTTCACCATTGTTGTAGATTTTATGCTCCGCAAATTCTGCCGAAAAACCGTGAAACGGACTTTTATGAAGCCCTGAAATAAACCCTTCCACCACTTGTTTTGCAAGCAGTTCCAGATTTTTAAAACCCGTAATCTCGTTTATCTCTTTTTCTATATGCATCCTGTCATCCTGAGCTTGTCGAAGGGTCGTTTATTTCTTTTTCTATGTTCACGCTTTCTATATAATTTTTAATAATCGCTCCGCGATTTATTAAAGAACATTCAGTGACCTTATTATTAGCCAAATATTAAATAAAAATTATAACCTCATTATCTAAAGTGATTTTACTCAACTTTTTTCTTCAAAATATACATCTCGGCTAAATCGCCTGCAATCACATTTCTTTGATCATCCAACATCCACAATTGGTTTTCGCCAACTTTAAACTGAAAATGGCCACTTTCTGATCTTAAGCGGATCATTGTACCAAGATTGTTCCATACAAATTCGCCATTTTGCGTAAATTCATTTTCAACTTCAGGCTTGCCTAAATACGTTTGCGAAAGAGTAAATGTTTTATCGCTCTTAAGTTCCAAAACGGTTTTGATGCCCTCGCAATCAGCACAGGGTAGTTTGCCCTCGTAAACTCCAGCCCAATCCAACGAATTTTCGGAATTGTGTGAATCAACAATAGCTGAATCCACAGTTTCTAAAGATTTCTCAGAAGAAGCTTCTTTCTTTTCCCCGTTCTTGCAGCCAACTAAAGTGATAGCTGCGATTCCAAATATTAATGCTGTTCTTTTCAAAATTCTTATTTCAAAATTTTATCTACAATACCATAATCAACAGACTCTTCGGCGCTCATCCAATGATCCCGATTGAAATCTTTCATCACTTTTTCAAATTTCTGACCGCAATTTTCAGCCAAAATACGTGCGCTGATTTCTTTTGTTTTCAAAATTTCTTGAGCCGTAATTTCAATATCGCTGGCAACACCGCGAGCACCTCCGCTTGGCTGATGGATCATTACCCGGGCGTGTGGCTGGATAAAACGCTTACCTTTTTCGCCTGCGGAAAGTAAAATACTTCCCATGGAGGCCGCTAAACCTGTGCAAATTGTTGAAACTGGACTCTTTATTTCTTTTATGGTATCATAAATTGAAAATCCAGAGGTAACATAGCCGCCCGGACTGTTTATATAGAATTTAATTTCATCGTGGTTCAGTGCGTCCAGATACATCAACCTATCCACAACGTGGCGTGCGCTTTTGTCATCTACCATTCCCCAAAGAAATACTTTGCGTCCTTCTAGTAATTTGCTGTCAATTTTATCTTGTACTTTTTCTGTTTTTTTCATAGTTTTAAATCTGTTCCCTCGAGCGCAGTCGAGAGGTATTTTAAAAAGCTTGTTGGTTTAAAAGGTCTCGACTTTGCTTCGACTGCGCTCAGCATAACACGCCTGACCGGACATTGCCACTAATATAGAAAAAGGCTCAGCAATACGCCAAGCCTTTTGTTATTTTAATTTTTCTTTTTTTTATATTTTTATAAAAGCTTATCAATCGCTTCAGCATACACATTTTTAGGAGCAACACCAACTTGACGGCCAACTAATTCGCCATTATTAAAGATCAAAACTGTTGGAATATTTCTTACACCAAATTGCGCAGCGTATTGTTGGTTTGCATCAACATCCAACTTGCCTACAACTGCTTTTCCTTCATAGTCTTTGCTAAGCTCGTCTATTACTGGACCAACCATACGGCAAGGACCGCACCAAGCTGCCCAAAAGTCTACTACTACTGGAAGTTCGCTATTCATTACTATTTCTTCAAAATTTGCGTCTGTTATTTCTAATGCCATAATCTTTGTTTTTAATGATTTCACAAAAGTAGTCCTTTTTTTTGCGAAAACTTACTGGGTTAATATATGTTTAGGAAATGTTAGTATTGATTATTTCTATTGTTAATTCAACTTATAAAGCACCTGCTCCCTGTCAAGTGCATCAAGCAATTCCTTTGAAATATTTATTTTATGCTTCCTACTAGGCATAGTGAGATGAATTTTTTCTTCGTTTTCATACACTACAAAAAACAATTGCTTTTCACCTTTATGGGTTTTTACGAGATCTTTAAGTAAATCGATTTTTCCTTCTTTTAAATCGCTTAAAGGAAATTTTAATGTTAGTTTTTTTCCGTGTGTTTCCATCACATCGTGGAGCAATTGGAAGCTGTTATATTGTAGTCGAGGCTCTCCTTTTTGACCAGTATCGCGATTTGTCCAACCTTCCTTCACAAAAACCCGTCCGTAGATAAAGGAATTCGGAACCAAGAAATGGCGCCATTTTAAGTATTCTTCTCCAAAAATTTTGAAGTCATAACTGTCTTCATAATCTTCCACAGTGAAAATGGCCCAGCCCTTTCCGGCTTTTGATTCTCGGTGCTGCACATCACTAACAACCCCTCCAAAACACATTTCTTTATTGAGATAATCTTCCAAATGATTAAAATTTGAAACCTTGCAGTTTGTAAAACTGTCCATTTCAACTCTAAAATCATCCAGTGGGTGGCCGGAAATATAAACGCCAACCACTTCACGTTCCTGCCTGAGTTTTTTCATCGTACCCCATTCCTCACACTGTGGAATTTCAGGCTCGGGAATCTGTACTTCGCTCGAACCATCAAATAAACTTTGCTGAGATGAATTCTCCGTTTCCTGATACCTTGCGGCAGTACGCAATAATTTTTCAAGAAACGTTACGCCATCACCGTCGTCGTGTAGATATTGTGCACGATGTGCATTAAAACTATCAAAACCACCGGCAAGTGCAAGATTTTCAAATGCTTTTTTATTTGCGGAACGCAAATCAATTCGCTTTGCCAAATCAAAAACCGATTTGTATTTTCCGTCTTTTCGGTATTCAACTATTGTAGCCACGGCACTGCTGCCAACCCCTTTTACGGCACCCATCCCAAAACGGATTGCACCTTGATCGTTTACAGTAAATTTGTGAAAGGATTCGTTTACATCTGGACCCAAAACGGTCAATCCCATTCGCTTACATTCGTCCATAAAAAAGGTAACTTGCTTTATGTCGCTCATGTTGTTTGAAAGCACCGCCGCCATGTACTCAGCCGGATAATGCGCTTTTAAGTAGGCTGTTTGGTATGCAATCCAAGCGTAACACGTTGAGTGGGATTTGTTGAAAGCGTAACTCGCAAATGCTTCCCAATCTTTCCAAATTTTTTCAAGTTTTTCTGCATCGTGACCTTTTTCGGAAGCTTGGGCAACGAATTGCGGCTTCATTTTGTCGAGAACCGATTTTTGTTTTTTACCCATCGCCTTTCGCAAAACGTCGGCTTCACCTTTAGTAAAGTCTGCCAATTTTTGCGATAGTAACATCACCTGCTCCTGATATACCGTAATGCCATAAGTTTCTTTCAAAAATTCTTCCATTGCGGGAAGATCATATTCAATTTCTTCTTCGCCGTGTTTTCTTTTTACAAAACTGGGAATATATTCCATTGGACCCGGACGATACAGCGCGTTCATTGCAATCAAATCCGCAAAAACCGTAGGCTTCAATTCTTTCATATATTTCTGCATACCAGCAGATTCATATTGAAAAATCCCAACTGTTTCTCCTCTTTGGAAAAGTTCGTAAGTCTTTTCATCATCGAGCGGAAAAATATCCGGATCGAGGTCTATGTCATGTTTGTGTTTTACGAGTTTTACGGTGTCTTTTATAAGTGTCAAGGTTTTCAACCCGAGGAAATCCATCTTCAAAAGCCCCGCACTTTCCACTACCGAGTTGTCAAATTGCGTAACGTACAAATCTGAATCTTTTGCAGTAGCAACAGGAACGAAATCTGTAATATCGCTAGGCGTAATGATTACACCGCAGGCGTGAATTCCAGTATTTCTAACTGACCCTTCTAAGATTTTTGCCTGATTTATAGTTTGCGCTTCCAGATTACTTCCTTCGGAAAGGTTTAAAAGTTCATTTACTTTAGGAAGCTCATCGCTTCGGAAACGGCTTCGCAATTCCGCAGGGCTTAAACCGAATATTTTGTTCAGTTTGGTCATATTCGGAATAAGCTTCGAAATTCTATCAGCTTCGTTCAATGGCAAATCCAAAACCCGCGCAGTATCGCGAATGGATGATTTGGCCGCCATAGTTCCGTAGGTAATAATCTGCGCTACTTGATTACTGCCGTATTTGTTGATTACGTAATCCATAACCCTGCTTCGGCCTTCGTCATCAAAATCGATATCAATATCGGGCATGCTCACACGGTCCGGATTGAGAAAACGCTCAAAAAGCAGATCGTACTTAATTGGACAAATATTCGTAATTCCTAAACAATAAGCCACCGCACTTCCCGCCGCCGAACCACGCCCCGGACCAACGGAAACGTCCATTTTTCGAGCTTCAGCAATGAAATCCTGCACAATCAAAAAGTAGCCAGGATAGCCAGTATTGGCAATTACATCTAGCTCAAAGTCTAAACGCTGTTTTATCTCTTTTACCCTTTCGGAAGCGCCCTCGGGAATTTCCAAATCCGTCAGTGCCTCATAGGAAACTTCTATCAATTCTGGATAGCGCTTTTTTGCACCTTCGTAAGTCAAATACCGCAAATAGGCATTTTCGCCACGTTTGCCCCCATCTATATCTTCAGACTTCAAAAATTCCTGCGGAATGCCAAAATTGGGTAACAAAACATCGCGATGTAAAGAAAAAGGTTGAATTTTTGAAACCACTTCTTCAATATTCAAAATAGCCTCAGGGAGGTCTTTGAACAGCAATTTCATTTCATCCTGCCCCTTAAAATAATATTCTTGGTTCGGTAAACCGTAACGGTAACCACGACCACGACCAATAGGTGTCGCCTGTTTTTCGCCGTCCTTAACACAGAGCAAAATGTCATGGGCGTTGGCGTCTTCTTTCTTTATATAATAGGTGTTGTTGCAGGCCACGATTTTCACATTATTCCGCTTCGCCATCTCAATCAACACATCGTTAACGCGCCTTTCGTCCTCTTGGTCGTGGCGCATAACTTCCACATACAGGTCTTTGCCAAACTGCTCTTTCCACCAAAGCAGTGCTTCTTCTGCTTGATTTTCACCTAGGTTCAAAATTTTTCCGGGCACTTCTCCATAGAGACCACCCGTTAAAACAATAATGTCTTCTTTGTATTTTTCAACTATCTTTTTATCAATTCGCGGCACGTAATAAAACCCATCGATATAGGCTATGGAAGCCATTTTTGCTAAATTGTGATAGCCATTTTTGTTTTTGGCCAGCAATACAACTTGATATCCGTTGTCTTTATGAGTTTTGTTGAGATGGTCTTCGCAAACAAAAAATTCGCACCCAACAATTGCTTTTAGTTCTTTGCTTTTATCTTCTTCGGAAAGGGATTTATTGTGATTGGAAACAGCCTGCACAAAATGAAATGCACCCATCATATTGCCCGTATCGGTGATTGACACGGCGGTCATATTATTTTCAACTGCAGCGTTTACCAAATCCAAGGTACTGGATGTGGATTGTAAAATCGAGAACTGTGAATGGTTGTGAAGGTGCACAAAAGGGGCATCTTCCAGTGTTTCAATGTTTTCCTTTATTTCTTCGGAAGAGATTTCCTGTGTTTCCGAAGCGACCTGCATTTGCTTTCGAATTCTTTCAGAAGCATTTTTTAGGTTGATATGCTCAAGCCCAATTAACGCAATGGTTTTTGGATTAGCTTCTGAAAAGTTTTCAAAATAATCCGGCTGAACGTCAAGCTCTTCTTTAGTGAAAATCTGACGGCGAACCAACTCGAAGAAACAACGTGTGGTTGCTTCAACATCTGCAGTGGCATTATGGGCTTCAGCGAAAGGTTCGCTAAAAAGAAACTCGTGAAGCTCCGTTAATGTTGGTAATTTGAACTTTCCGCCACGTCCGCCAGGAATTTGGCAGAGCTGGGCGGTGGTTTCAGTACAGGTGTCTAAAACCTGCATTTTGGGCAAGGGATTTTCAATTCCCAATCGGAAAAATTCCGCGCCCATTATATTTAAATCGAACCCTACATTCTGACCGACAACGAACTTCGATTTTGAAAGCACCTCTTGAAATTTTTCAGCTACTTCTTCCAAAGAAATTCCTTCAGCAGTAGCCAATTCGGTTGAAATTCCGTGGATTTTTTCGGCATCAAAAGGAATATTGAAACCTTCGGGCTTTACCAAATAATCTTGGTGTTCCAAAAGCTTTCCATTAGCATCGTGTAATTGCCAAGCAATCTGGATACAGCGCGGCCAGTTATCGCTATCGCTCACGGGAGCATTGTAGCGTTTTGGAAGGCCTGTAGTCTCTGTATCGAAGATTAAATACATTTTGATTTATGATTTATGATTAACGAACTTTGAACATTGAACTTTGAACATTGAACATTGAACTTTGAACTTTGAACTTTGAACTTTGAACTTTGAACTTTGAACTTTGAACTTTGAACTTTGAACTTTGAACTTTGAACTAAGGAAGTAAAAATATAAAAACCCCCAGCCTCCGGGAAGAAAAATTATTAAGAGTTGTTCACAAATAAAACCGCTCCCAAAAATGGAAACGGTTTTATTCTTCTTAATCATAGTTGTTATTAGGATACTACGGCTTCAAAATTCTTGGCACTTTGCCACGCAGTATTTATTGTGTCACCCTGATTGGTTTAACCTTTAAAGTAGGCTTTGTATAGAAATGCTAATTAATAAGCAACATTAAACTGGCCTTCTGTAATTTCAGTTCGGTTTGTGATAAAGGAAAAGGTTCCATTTATGGTTTTTGCAGTAGTGTCATGCTCAAGAATCGTTATAATCCCGTCGACAGTTTCTTCTGGGCCGGTAAGACCTTGATATTTGGCAGCAAAACCTCCTCTTGGCAACGTATATTCGCCAGGCTCAACACCTGCAGTAACCGAAATCACTATCGTGGCATTGACTGTACTTCCAGAGGTTATAATGGTGTTGCCAGTATTACGGGATGTAACTGTCACCGGTATAAACTGATTACCATCTACTTTGGCACTAAACGTTCCCGCATTGGTAGGATCAACAATATCTCCGCCAGAATAGGAAACATTGTGCAAAGCCCCTTTTGAAACATATACCGTGTCAATGCCAGGTAGAAAAGCATTGAAATTAAAAGTTCCCGTAAGCGTTTTGTTGGTTTCATTCACTTCTGAAATAGTTACTACACCCACCCCATTAGGTCTGGTGGTGTATATGCTTCCGCCCATATCTTCATAAATAGCATAATTGGGTAGTCCTTCAGCAATGCCGAAATTTCCTTCGGCCAAGCGCGAAAGATGTATCGTAAGAGACTCCTCGTCAGTAAACCCCTGAATGGTAAGGCTGCCGTCTTCATTTAAAGCCGCACGCGCATCGTTAGATCTGTAAAGCCTATTGTCCACATTGGCTTGCAAAGCAACTTCATTAGTTTCTATATCTTCACAGGAAATAAGTGACAATGCGGCTAAGAGAACAAATAGTATATTTTTCATCGGTTAAGGGTATTTAGGGGTTTTGACAAATGTAAAATAAAAACTTTAATTGGTTGAATTTCAAAAAGAAAATATACTATCTTTGCCGTCCTTAATTATAACCGGGGTCGGGAACCCCAAAAATTAATTTTAATATGCCTGTAAAAATCAGACTACAAAGACACGGGAAGAAAGGTAAGCCTTATTTCTGGATTATCGCGGCTGATAGCCGTAGCAAAAGGGATGGTAAATTCCTTGCAAAATTAGGATTTTACAATCCAACAACCAACCCTGCACAGATTGACCTAGATGTGGACAGCACTGTACAATGGCTTCAAAATGGAGCACAACCTACAGATACTGCCCGTGCTATTCTTTCTTACAAAGGAGCTTTAATGAAAAATCACCTTGCTGGTGGTGTTCGTAAAGGCGCTTTGACCGAAGAACAAGCCGAAGCAAAGTACAACGAGTGGGTAGAATCTAAAAAAGGTTCAATCGATCACAAAAAAGCAACTCTCTCAGAAGCACAACAAAAACTAAGAGCTGAAGCACTTGTTGCTGAAAAAGCTGTAAGCGACAAACGTGCTGCTGATGCCGCTGCCGCTGCCGCTCCTGCAGAAGAAGAAGTAACTGAAGAAGTTGAAGCAACTGCTGAAACTCCAACAGAAGAAGCTCCTGCTACTGAAGTTAAAGAAGAGGAAGCTCCAGCTGCCAAATCTGCAATAGAAGAGGCTGCTGATGAAGCTAAAGAAGACAAAAAAGAAGCTTAAATTAAATAACGATGCAAAAGGAGAATTGCTTCTACTTGGGCAAAATCGTTAGAAAATATAGCTTTAAGGGGGAACTGCTCATAAAACTTGATACAGACGAACCCGAACTTTTTACTGAAATGGAATCGGTTTTTGTGGAACAACGCAAAAACTTGATTCCATTTTTTATTGAAGAAAGCTCATTGCATAAAAGTGAATTGCTGCGCGTGCGCTTTGAAGATGTAAAAAACGAAGAGGAGGCTAATGCTCTAATTGGCGCACACCTCTACCTCCCTTTGAAATTTCTTCCGAAACTTTCCGGTACCAAATTCTACTATCACGAAATCATTGGTTTTACCGCGGAAGATGAATCTTTTGGAAAAATTGGTGAAATTACTGGGGTTAACGACAATACTTCACAAGCTTTGTTTGAAATAGATCGAGACGGAAAACAAATTTTGATACCGATGATTGACCATTTCATTAAAAAAGTGGATCGTGAAAACAAAACTATACTTTTAGCTGTACCAGAAGGATTGATTGAAATGTACCTTTAAAAAAGTTTCAGGTTTCAGGCTACTGGGAAAAACCGAAATGCAAAAAATCAAAAATCTTCAATCAGCAATCGTTAATCTAAAATTATTTGGAGCCTTTTAAATTTAAACGATTTACTGTTGAACAAGACCGCTGCGCTATGAAAATTGGTACTGACGGTGTTTTGCTAGGGTCTTGGGTTTCTGTAACCAAAAAACCCTTTTCAATTTTAGATATTGGCGCTGGAACAGGGATTATTGCACTTCAGCTTGCCCAGCGTTCAAACGCTGAAATGGTCGATGCCATTGAAATTGACGAAAATGCTTACGAACAGTGTGTTGACAATTTCGAAAACTCCCCGTGGGGTGATCGGCTTTTTTGCTACCACGCTTCATTGGAAGAATTTGTAGATGAAATTGAAGAAAAGTACGACCTCATTATTTCCAATCCCCCATTCTACTCCGAAGATTATAAAACCTCCAACGATTCTCGTGATTTGGCACGATTCAGTGATGCACTTCCCTTTGACGAATTAATTGAAAGTGTTTCCCATTTACTTTCCGACGAAGGAATTTTTGCCGTTATCATTCCCCGAAAAGAAGAAGAAAAATTCATCAAAATGGCTTCGGAAGTAAACCTATTTCCAAATAGAATTTGCAGAGTTCGAGGCAATGAGACTTCAGAAGAAAAAAGAAGCATGCTCGAATTTTCTTTTGAAAAAATTTCTTCTAAAATAGAAAACCTTACTGTTGAAACTTTACGCCACAATTATACCGAAGAATATATAAAACTGGTACAGGATTTTTACTTGAAAATGTAGGTCTTTAAGCTTGTGATTTCTACATTTGTATTCCTTTAAATTACTTATAGATGAAACCAGATTTATTCGAAGCCCCAGATTATTACAATCTTGACGAATTACTTTCCGAAGAGCACAAATTGGTACGCCAAGCTGCCCGCGATTGGGTAAAGCGCGACGTATCTCCTATTATAGAAGAATACGCCCAAAAGGCAGAATTTCCAAGCCAAATCATAAAAGGCCTTGCCGAAATTGGAGCCTTTGGCCCCTACATTCCTGAGGAATATGGCGGAGCTGGACTTGATCAAATATCTTACGGTTTGATTATGCAGGAAATTGAGCGTGGTGATAGTGGTGTTCGTAGCACTGCATCAGTTCAATCTTCTTTAGTGATGTATCCAATCTGGAAATATGGCAACGAAGAACAACGCAAAAAATATTTGCCAAAACTCGCTTCTGGCGAATGGATGGGCTGTTTCGGATTGACCGAGCCAGACCACGGAAGCAATCCCAGCGGAATGACCACCAACTTTAAAGACAAAGGTGACCACTACCTTTTGAACGGTGCCAAAATGTGGATCAGCAATGCACCTTTTGCACAAGTTGCAGTTGTTTGGGCAAAAAACGAAGAAGGAAGAATCCACGGCTTGATCGTGGAACGAGGAATGGAAGGCTTTTCAACTCCTGAAACACATAACAAATGGTCGCTTCGCGCTTCGGCAACCGGCGAACTTATTTTTGACAACGTAAAAGTTCCAAAGGAAAATCTACTTCCTAACAAATCAGGCTTGGGTGCGCCACTTGGCTGTCTTGACTCTGCACGTTATGGAATCGCTTGGGGCGCTATTGGCGCTGCTATGGATTGTTATGACACTGCGCTTCGTTATTCAAAAGAAAGAATGCAGTTTGGAAAACCAATTGGACAATTCCAACTTCAACAAAAAAAACTTGCTGAGATGATTACCGAAATCACCAAAGCACAATTGTTGGCTTGGCGTGTGGGTGTAATGCGAAATGCAGGAACTGCGACCAGCGCACAGATTTCGATGGCAAAACGAAACAACGTGGATATGGCAATTACCATTGCCCGAGAAGCAAGACAAATGCTAGGTGGAATGGGTATCACTGGCGAATACAGTATTATGCGCCACTCGATGAACCTGGAAAGTGTAATTACCTATGAAGGTACACACGACATTCACTTGTTGATAACTGGTCTAGACATTACTGGGCTGAACGCTTTTCAATAAACAGACTGACATCCTTTAAAAAGCCATGAATTCACGAATATTTTATAGTATATTCGTGAATTCGTGGTTTAAATTTTTCAACAATGTCCTCTTTTAAAAGAATTTCCAGAGCTTACCAATCTGCACGCCGGATTTCTTTTAACGATACTTCAAAATTTGTGATTTTTAGCGACTGCCATCGCGGTGACAATAGCTTTGCAGACGATTTTGCCAACAACCGAAATATTTACTTTCACGCGCTTCAGGATTATTATAAAAAAGGTTTTACATACTGTGAAATTGGTGATGGCGATGAACTTTGGGAAAATATTTTTTTTAAGGATATTTTTGAAGCCCATCAAAATGTATATGAACTGATGAAGCTTTTTTATGCAGAAAACAGGCTTTATAGGTTGGTTGGTAACCACGATATGGTATATATGAATCAAAAATTTGTGGAGAAAACACTCTTTACCTATTTTGATAAAATAACTGGGAAAGATGCGCCGCTATTCCCAGGAATTGAATTTACGGAAGGTTTAATTTTGGAGCATGAAGAAACAAGGCAGGAAGTTTTTATGTTGCACGGCCACCAAGCAGATTGGATGAACTATGTGGGATGGAAATTCAATAGATTTATGGTTCGCGTACTTTGGCGACAACTACAGATTTTTGGCATTGGCGACCCAACGAGCCCAGCAAAGAATTACAAAGAACTCATAAAGGTTGAGAAAAGAACCAAACGGTGGATTGTTGAAAACAAAAATCTTTTTACCATTATTGGGCATACGCACAGACCAAGGTTTCCCGAGCCTGGCGACATTGCTTTTTTTAATGACGGCAGTTGCGTGCACCCACGAAGCATTACTGGGTTGGAGATAGAAAACAGCGAAATTTCATTGATAAAATGGCAGATTTCCACTACAGAAGATGGCACACTGAAAGTTCAACGTGTATTGCTTGAAGGGCCACAAAAATTGATTGATTATAAAAGTAAAGAGTAGCTTATTTCGTATGAATATGAAAACAATATCCAATATGATAAATTTCAAAGTTTTAATATTATTGATAGCTCTCATCTCTTTTTCCTGTGCTGTTTCAAAAAAGAATAGTACTTCAGAAAAAGTTACATACAAATATTTAGCGCTCGGCGATAGTTACACTATAGGCGAAAGCGTTTGCAGCGACTGTAATTATCCAATGCAATTGACGGATAGTTTAAATAAAACTTCAAAGGAAATAACTGAGGTAAAAATAATCGCCAAAACTGGGTGGACAACCACAGATTTACTTTCGGCTATTGCTTCTGAAAATCCTTCAAAAGATTATGATTTGGTAACATTACTGATTGGCGTAAACAACCAATATCAAAACAAACCATTTACAATTTATAAAGAGGAATTTCCGAAGTTGCTCGATATGGCAATCGATTTTGCCAAAGGAAAATCTGAAAATGTAATCGTGATCTCAATTCCAGATTACGGTTTCACACCTTTCGGCCAAAAGTCCGGAAAATCTGAAAAAGCCACGAAAGAATTGGTCCGCTATAATATTTATGCTGAAAAAATTGCTTTTGAAAAGGGCGTGCATTTTGAAAATATCACTCCAATAACCCAAAAAGGATTGGAAAACCCAGCGTTGGTTGCTTCAGACGGCTTGCATCCTTCGGAAGTGGCTTATAAAAAGTTTGTTGAAGTTATGTTTGACAGTGTTCTGAAAATCCTCCGCTAAACTTCGGGAGCCAATTCTACTTCTAATCCGTTGAGCTCATCTTTTATAAAAATCTGGCAGCCCAAACGACTGTTTTCTTTAACATTATAGGCTTCGGCAAGCATTAAATCTTCATCGTAGCTCATTTCAGGTAGCTCGTGGTCGCTTAGTACATAACATTGGCAAGATGCACACATAGCCATTCCGCCACAGATACCAATAGTTCCTTCTGGAGCTAATTCGTATGAACGAACTATTTCCATCAAATTCATATTCATATCTGTTGGAGCATCTACTTCGTGTTTCACTCCTTGGCGGTCAATTATTGTAATTTTTATATCAGTCATTTATTAATCGATTGACTTAATTACCGCTTTTGGGGCTTCTTTTTTACTTCCGTCAAAACCTTCAACACCTCCAACTGTAGTGTATTTCATAACATATCGCTTATCTGGGAATATGCGTTGATAAGCGCTTTGGCACATCAATGTTGCCTCGTGAAAACCGCAAAGAATCAGTTTCAGCTTTCCAGGATAAGTGTTTACATCGCCAATAGCATAGATACCAGGAATGTTTGTTTGGTAATCTAAAGTGTTATCAACTTTGATGGCGTTCTTTTCAATTTCAAGCCCCCAATCGGCAATAGGACCAAGTTTTGGCGACAATCCGAACAAAGGAATAAAATGGTCGCACTCCCGATTGAAAATGGCAGCGCCTTGTTTTATTACTACTTCTTCCAAACCATTATTTCCAACCAAACCAATTACTTCGGCAGGAGTTATCAATTCAATCTTTCCAATATTTTTTAGTTCCTGAACTTTTTCAACACTGTCCAATGCACCTCGGAATTCGTTTCTACGGTGAATGAGCGTTACACTCTTTGCAACGTCTGTCAAGAAAATACTCCAATCTAGTGCAGAATCACCACCGCCGGAAATAATGACATTTTTGTTTCGATACAATTCAGGATCTCGGATAATGTATTCCACACCTTTATCTTCAAAATCCAAGAGATTGGGAATAGGAGGTTTTCTCGGTTCAAAACTCCCTAATCCACCTGCAATTGCAACGATTGGCGCATGATGTTTTGTACCTTTTTCAGTGGTAACTATAAAAGAACCATCTTCTAATTTTTCAATAGTATCTGCCCGCTCACCTAAAGTGAAACCTGGCTGAAAAGGTTCAATTTGTTTCATCAAATTCTCCACCAAGTCACCAGCAAGCACCTCTGGAAAACCAGGAATATCATATATTGGTTTTTTAGGATATATTTCGGAACACTGCCCGCCAGCTTGCGGAAGTGCATCAATTAAATGACATTTTAATTTAAGCAATCCTGCTTCAAAAACAGTGAAAAGACCCGTAGGCCCAGCACCGATGATGAGAATATCTGTTTTTATCATGAAAGACTATTTCTTTATTGAGTTCAAAAATAGTTTAGAAATTGAGTAAAAAAAATGACGCTTGTCATTATTGAGAAACACTTACAACTTTTTCAATTTGAGGAGCATACTTTTTAATAGTCATTTCCACCCCGCTTTTCAGCGTCATTTGGTTAACGGAACAACCTACGCAAGCACCTTGTAATTGAACATTTACCACTTTTCCATCGTCTATGGACAGAAGCGTAATATCGCCGCCATCATTCTGTAAAAATGGACGGATCTCGTCCAATGCTTCCTCTACTTTTGTTGTTAGTTCTTGCGTTGTCATATTATTTTTTTACGGCACTGCAACCTGCCATTGTTGTAATTTTTATTGCTTCGGTTGCTGGAAGGTTTTCGTTTCTGCGCACGGTTTCTTCAACAACATTTTTGGTGATTGTTTCAAAAGCTTCCTCAATTGCGCTTGCTGTTTGCAATGCTGCTGGTCTTCCCGCATCACCCGCTTCGCGGATGCTTTGAACTAAGGGCACTTCACCTAAAAATGGTACCCCCAAATCTTCAGCTAAATGTTTGGCACCCTCTTTTCCAAAGATATAGTATTTATTTTCAGGAAGTTCGGCAGGAGTAAAATAAGACATGTTTTCAATGATTCCCAAAACCGGAACGTCAATATTTTCTTGACGAAACATGGCCACCCCTTTTCGGGCATCAGCAAGAGCCACGTTTTGTGGTGTACTTACCACAACTGCTCCTGTAATTGGCAATGACTGCATAATACTCAAGTGAATATCTCCAGTTCCAGGCGGAAGGTCTATTAGCATAAAGTCTAGTTCGCCCCAGGCAGCATCAAAAATAAGTTGATTTAATGCTTTGGAAGCCATGGGCCCTCTCCAAATTACTGCTTGGTCTGGTTGGGTAAAAAATCCGATGGAAAGAATTTTTATTCCGTAGTTTTCAACGGGCTTCATTTTACTTTTACCACCAATGTTTACTGAAAGTGGTTTTTCCATTGCCACATCAAACATAATCGGGATTGAAGGACCGTAAATATCGGCATCTAAAATACCAACTTTAAAACCCATTTTGGTAAGTGTAACCGCCAAATTTGCTGTTACAGTAGATTTTCCCACACCACCTTTTCCAGAAGCCACGGCAACTATATTTTGAATTCCGGGGATTGGTTTTCCTTTTATTAAATTTGGATTTTGAGGTTTTGCAGGCGCTTCAACCTTAATGTTCACTTGTACTTTGGCATTGGCATCCACTTTTTCATGAATGGTTTTTATAATATCTGCCTCAGCGCGTTTTTTTATGTGAAGGGCTGGCGTGGAAAGCTTCAGATCTACTATAATTTCGTCTGCAAAAGTTACTACATTTTGTACAGCACCACTTTCTACCATATTTCTTCCTTCACCAGAAATTGTAATGGTTTCAAGGGCTTGAAGGATATCTTGTTTTGAAATGCTCATTATTTTTTACTTAATATTTAGATTGATTCTAAAGTGCAAATATAAGAGTAAAACTTCGGAAAACGAAGCTGTAGGATTGAAATGATTTATGGCTGGATAGTTAGAATTTTAGGTATCTGGATTATTAGATTGTTGAATCTTTGGATTTACCAATATTTGTAAATTTTACAAAAATTAGGAAATATTAGGACTGCTATTGAATTTAAGATCGGAAAAGCCTTTCTATTAAAGCTCTTTCATAGGATCCCAAAAGTGCTTTTCAAAATTTTGAATTTTGTTCTCAACCACTTCTATTCCTTCACTTTCTAAAAGTTGCTGCATTAAATTTGTGCCTTGAAAATGGTGCTTTCCAGTAAGCAATCCATTTCGATTCACAACTCGGTGTGCAGGCAGCTCTTTTTTTACGCTTCCGTTCATTGCCCAACCCACCATTCTGGCACTTCCCGAAGCGCCTAAATAGTTTGCGATTGCTCCATAAGAAGTAACCCTTCCGTAAGGTATAAGCGCTGCTACTTGATAGACTTTTTCAAAAAAACCTTCATTAGCCATTTTTAGAATTCCTTTAAAATTTTCAATAAAGTTATTACGGAAATAGCCGCAGTAACAATGCCTATTACGTAATTCATGTTTAGATTCAATTTACGTGAATGTTCTTTGGGTCTAAAGAATTGGACGTACAAAGCTAAACTCGCAAAAGTCCCCATACCTGAGGCCAGTACGGCAAACCAAAGCGCAGGTTGAGAAAAAGTAAACACTCCAAATGACGAAAATGTTATGCTGAGATAGATCCAATAAGGTATTGGTAAAATGTTTAGTGCTGCAATAAAAATACCCAAAAAGAAGCGGTTTCTTTTGGAATTCTCATTGTGATCGCGCATTTCCCTAGGCGTGTCTTTCGCTATAAAAATGAAGTAAATAGTAAGGCTTATAAATATGCCCAAAGCCACTTTTTGAAGCATGTTAACCACTTCTGGATGCTTGCCAATATAACGCGCAAGAAGTAACGCAATGTATGTTTGACACATTACTGTGATACAAACCCCTACTGAAAAAAGAAAGGCCCTTTTCCTGCCCTCCTTCATGCTTATTTTGGCCGCATACATATTTATTAAGCCCGGAGGAAGCACCCCTATAAATGAACCTAGAAAACCTATAAATAAATTGTAAAATATAGCCATTAGGATGGTTGTTTCTGTGAATATACTGAATTTCTAACTAACGGAATTTAAACAGAATGTAAGTTATCTTCTTGCCAATTTCAAGGTATTGCTTTTCATAAAAAGTCTGAATATTGGTTACGGCGTCGGGCGCGCCTTGGCTGCCGTATACATCGTGGTGTGCATATTCAATTATTTCATCCAAACCATGAAGCAGACCAAGTGTGTAACCGTGCATAAATTCGCTATCGGTTTTAAGATGAACAAACCCATCTGGTTTTAGAATTTTTTTGTATTTCTGAAGAAAATCTTCGTTCGTCAAACGGTGCTTGGTGCGTTTGTATTTTATTTGTGGGTCAGGAAAGGTGATCCAAATTTCATCTACTTCATTTTCTTCAAAAATGTGGTCCACTAGTTCAATCTGGGTGCGCAAAAAACCTACGTTATTGAGCTTTTCTTCCAAAGCGATTTTTGCCCCACGCCAAAAACGGGCACCTTTAATGTCTATTCCCAAAAAATTCATATCGGGATAAGCTTTTGCAAGGTTCACAGAATATTCCCCTTTGCCGCAGCCCAATTCTAAAACCAAGGGGTTGTTGTTTTTAAAGAAACTTTTTCTCCAATTTCCTTTCAGTTTCAGAGCATCGCTCAATACTTCCTCGCGCGATGGTTGCACAACGTTCGAAAAAGTTTCATTTTCCCTAAAGCGCCTCAGTTTGTTTTTGCTACCCAAAATTTAAATTTTCGGTAAAATTAAGGAAATATACTACCGCTGCAATTATTGCTACCTTTGTTTTTATGCTGAAAAAGAAGACTATTTTGATTGCACCATTACATTGGGGCCTGGGTCACGCCACGCGCTGTATTCCAATAATTCGTGCTTTGCTCGATTACGGGTTTGAAGTTTTATTAGCTTCAGATGGGGCTGCCCTGTTATTGCTGCAAAAAGAATTTCCTGAATTGAAATCTTTGGAACTACCTTCATACAATATTACTTATCCTAAAAAGGGAATCTATTTTAAATGGAAAATACTACTGAAACTTCCTCATATTCGAAGAACAATTTCTGCTGAAAAAAGAATTTTAAAACAACTCGTTGCAGAAGGGAAAATCCATGGAATAATCAGCGATAACCGGTTTGGAGTGAGAAATTCGAAAATACCTTCCGTTTTCATTACGCATCAATTGAACGTTTTAACGGGGAGTACTTCCTACTTCAGCAGTAAAATGCATCAAAAAATAATTAAGAAATTTGATGCTTGCTGGGTGCCAGATGTAGATGACTTGCTAATGAACCTCAGCGGAAAACTTGGTCATTTAACGGGGGAGCCATTCCCAATAAAATACATCGGCGTTTTAAGCCGAATGGAGAAAAAAGAAGTGCCAATAACCATAGACATCTTGGTTTTGCTTTCTGGACCTGAACCTCAAAGGACTATTTTTGAAGAAAAACTGAAAGAGACATTAAAAAAAAGTGAAAAGAAAATTTTAATGATTCGCGGAATTATTGAAAAAGAACAAAAGTGGCAAGATTTTGAAAACATAAAAATGGTGAATTTTATGACAAGTGAAGAACTTGAAGACACCTTAAACAAAAGCGAAGTTATTATTTCCCGCTCTGGCTACACCACCATTATGGACTTGACGGTGCTTGAAAAAAAGGCGTTTTTTATCCCAACGCCCGGACAATACGAGCAGATATATTTGGCAGAGCGTTTAAAGGATCTTGGGATTGTTCCTTCCTGCAAACAAGAGAAATTTAAATTAAAAAAACTCGACAAAGTCGCTGTTTACAAGGGACTGAAAACTTTGTCGCAACAACCGGTAAATTTTTCAAAATTATTCTCCCTTTTCGAGGGTGAATGAAAACTCAGAACCAATACCGAATTGACTTTCTACGTAGATTTTTTCGTTGTGAGCTTCCACAATATGCTTTACAATGGAAAGCCCCAAACCGCTTCCGCCTTCCTTTCGGGAGCCGCTTTTATCGACTCGGAAAAAACGCTCAAAAATACGTGGCATATTTTCACTTAAAATACCTTCACCATTATCGGTAATACGGACCAGCACTTTGTTTTTCACAATATTTTCAATGCTTACCTCAGTGGTTCCGTCCTGTTTTCCATATTTCAAAGAGTTTACAATAAGGTTTGTAAGCACTTGCTCAATTCGCTCACGATCTGCGTTTACCATTATTTCTTTAGAATACACTTTGTCAAAAACAAGGGATATGTTTTTTTTAGCAGCTTTCATTTCAAACAAATCAAAGATATTCTGAATCAATTCCAATATGTTGAAGTTTTCCTTGTTCAGGACCAAGCCTCCCACTTCCAATTTGGAAATCATGTCTAATTCCTTCACAATATAAATGAGCCTTTCCACACCTTTACTTGCTCTACGCAAGTATTCTTTCCGAACGGTTTTATCTTTCATTGCGCCTTCTAGCAAAGTCAAAATATAGCTTTGCACCGTAAACAATGGGGTTTTCAGTTCATGCGAAATATTTCCCATAAATTCCTTGCGATAGTTTTCGCGAACGTTCAAGGTTTCAATTTCAAGTTTTTTAACGTTTACATAATTTTCAACTTCGCGCGTGAGTACTTCCATATCTGTAGTTACAGAGGGTTTTGGAAAATCCTTTTCATTTAAAATGCGAACGTCTTTATATATTTTTTTTATTCGGAAGTAAATGAATTTCTCAACCCGATATTGAAGAACTAAAAACGTGATCAAAAATGAAATCAGAAAAAAGAGAAGCAACCAAGAGGAAATTATTTCAAATAAAAAATATAAAAAAAAGCCCATCGTCAACGTTGAACAAAATGAAATAAGCAGCGAGGTTAAAGCTGCAAAATTATATTTTTTAGGAAAATTCATTTTTTAAACCACAAATTTATAGCCGACCCCTTTTACGGTCTTAAACCTATCATCACCAATTTTTTCGCGGAGTTTTCTGATGTGAACATCGATAGTTCGACCGCCGACAATCACGTCGTTACCCCAAATGCTGTCCAAAATATCTTCGCGTTTAAAGACTTTTCCAGGTTTTGAAGCAAGTAACGCCAAAAGTTCAAATTCCTTTCGCGGAAGTATAATTTCTTCTTTGCCGAGCAGAATTTTGTACTCTTCACGATTGATGGTTAAATTTCCAAGTTTTATGTTTTCATCCTCCTCTTCTTCTTTAAACCTTCGCAATAATGCCTTTACTTTGCTAACAAGAACTTTTGGTTTGATTGGTTTTGTTATATAATCGTCGGCTCCTGCTTCAAAACCTGCCATCTGGGAGTAGTCTTCCCCGCGTGCGGTTAAAAAAGTGATTACAGTTTCAGCGAGTTCTGGGATATTTCTAATTTTCTCACAAGCTTCAATACCGTCCATTTTTGGCATCATTACATCCATAATGATTAATTGCGGCTTTATCTTTTTTGCTTGGGCAATCGCTTCAAGCCCATTTTCAGCAGTTTCAACCGTATAGCCTTCCGAAGTAAGATTGTATCGAACGATTTCAATAATATCCGGTTCATCATCGACTAATAAAATTGTAATATCCTTTTTTTTCATATTAAATTTTCATGTCTTTTAATGGTTCAAAGATACCATTATTTAAACTCAGGAAATGTTTAGCACACTTATTGTTAATGTTATAGTAACAGTTTAATAATATTATAACTCACGACCAATTGCATCAAAATTAGACGTAAAACACGACTTTAAATATAATTGTGATTGAGTTTTTAAAGTTGAAAAATATTTTTTAACTTTAGTTATATATCTTAAAAACAGATGGTTATGAAAAAAATTACATTCATTGCAAGCTTATTGCTCTACACCATTTCTTTTTCGCAAATACGCATAAATGAAGTGGATGTGGATCAAGAGGGAACCGATGTTACAGAATTTGTTGAAATTCTGTCCGATTCCCCAAATTTTTCACTTGAAGGTTACATTGTGGTTTTCTACAATGGTACAGACGACGAAAGCTACAAAAGGGTAGATTTAACAGGTTATGTTACAGATTCGGAAGGGTTTTTCATCATTGGCAGTAGTGCAACGCCCGGAGTTGATATTTCTATTGGAACCAGCAACACCATTCAAAATGGGCCAGATGCTATTGCTATTTACCAAGATGAAGTAAGCAATTTCCCAAACGGAACCCCTGTAACAAACGTCAATTTAATTGATGCGATTGTTTATGGAACTAATGATGACGATGATCCTGAACTTTTAGCAGGGCTGGATCAAACCGTTCAATATGATGAAGATCTGAATGGTAACAAGGATACAGAATCCATCCAAAATGATGGCGCTGGAAGTTTTTGTGTTGACGCCCCAACATTGCGCGCTACAAATGCCTGTATTTTAAGTATTGGCGAATCAAAGGCTGATGTTTTTAATATCTATCCAAACCCTGCATCAAATGGTTACATATACATCACTTCAAAAGTGAGCGGCGCAAAAAACATTTCAATTTTTGACGTTCTTGGAAAGCAAGTACTAAAAAATTCTTTAAGCGGTGAAAGATTGGATATCTCAGCTTTGAATAGCGGTATTTACATTATGAAAATCGATCAAGGAAAGACTTCTGCCACCAAAAAATTGATTGTTAAGTAATAAATTATAAAATTTATTTTTAAAGCTCCTGTTTCGATAGGAGCTTTTTTATTTGTCTATTTTTGAAGTGAAATTTCGTTGTAGAAAAATATGTTTGAAAAGGAAATTTTTAATATCAATACACCCGAAGAATTTGAACGTCTTGCGTTGGAAGTATTCCGCTTTCAATATGAAAATGTTCCTGTTTACAGACAATTCTGCAATTTTTTAAACAAGAACGTTTCCGATGTAAAAACCATTGAAAACATTCCTTTTCTACCCATCCAGTTCTTCAAAAGCCATAAAGTAATTACTGAAAGTTTATCTGAAGAAACAATCTTTACAAGTAGCGGAACAACGGGAAGCATAACTAGCAAACACTATGTTTCCGATTTAAGTATTTATGAAAAAAGTTTTCAAATAGCCTTTGAAAAAGAATACGGCAATCCCGAAAACTTTACAATTTTAGCGCTGCTGCCGTCTTATTTGGAACGTGAAGGATCTTCTTTAATTTATATGGTTGAAAAATTGATAGAAAAGAGCAACAATCCAAATAGCGGTTTTTATTTATATGAAATGGATGCACTGATTGATAGGTTGAATTTTTTGGAGGAATCCGGTCAAAAAACAATCCTAATTGGTGTTTCTTACGCTTTGCTCGATTTAATTGATAAAACCAGATTTCAACTAAAAAATACACTTGTAATGGAAACTGGTGGAATGAAAGGACGCCGAAAAGAAATGATAAAAGAGGAACTGCACGAAATTTTAAAAAGTGGTTTCGGTGTTCCGGAAATTCATAGCGAATACGGAATGACGGAGCTTCTCTCACAAGCATATTCTGTTGGTAATGGACTTTTTTCCTGTCCTCCATGGATGAAAGTTCTAACACGCGACACGGAAGATGCGTTTTCCTATACTTTTGAAAAGACTGGAGGGATTAATGTGATTGACTTAGCAAACCTCTACTCTTGTTCCTTCATTGCAACCCAAGACTTGGGTAAAACTTTTACTAATGGCACTTTTGAAGTTTTGGGCCGTTTCGATTCCAGCGATATCCGCGGTTGTAATTTGATGGTTTTATAGGGAAATATTTAACATAAACCACTGAAAAACAGTGTAAGGTATCAATAAATCCAGCGACCAAACAATTGTGAAAAAGTGATGATTTTTCATAATTTGGTTGGTTAGTTAATCGAAAAATCCCCGCGCAATTTTTTGCCGGGGATTTTTTATGAAATTAATCTTACAATAACTAGACTGCTTTAATAATAAAATAATTCTTCTTTCCGCGTTGTAGCAGCACAAATTGCCCATTGATCAAATCGTTTTCCGAAACGGTAAAATCGTCGGAAACTTTTTCTTTGTTCACTGAAATAGAGTTCTCCTTTAAAGCGCGACGTGCTTCTCCATTAGATTTCAAAAACCCAGTTTTTTCGGCCAATGCGCCAATAATATCAAGTCCGTTTTTTATTTCTTCTTTTGAAATCTCCGCTTGCGGCACGCCTTCAAAAACATCGAGAAAGGTTTTTTCATCAAGTGTTTTTAAATCATCAGAAGTGGAGTTTCCAAACAATATTTCGGAAGCTTTCACCGCTTTTTCAAACTCCTCAGTACTGTGAACGGTTGTGGTAACTTCCTGCGCCAAGCGCTTTTGAAGTAATCGCAAATGTGGTGCTTCTTTGTGTTCGGAAACCAATTTGTCAATTGTTTCTTTATTGAGAAAAGTGAAAATTTTGATGTATTTCTCAGCATCGTCATCGCTAGTGTTCAGCCAGTATTGGTAGAATTTGTAAGGGGAAGTCCTGTTTGCATCCAACCAAATATTGCCGCCTTCGCTTTTCCCGAATTTACTGCCGTCGCTTTTTGTAATCAACGGGCAAGTTAGTGCATAGCCTTTTCCGCCTGCAATCCTTCGTATTAGCTCAGTCCCAGTAGTTATATTTCCCCATTGGTCGCTACCGCCCATTTGCAGGGTACAGTTCAAGTTTTTATATAAATGAAGAAAATCGTATCCCTGGATTAATTGATAGGTAAATTCTGTAAACGAAAGTCCCTCTGCACTTTCACCGCTCAAACGAGTTTTCACGGAATCCTTCGACATCATATAATTTACGGTAATATGCTTGCCTACATTTCTGATGAAATCAAGAAACGAAAACTCCTTCATCCAATCGTAATTATTCACCATTACAGCTTGGTTTTCGGCTCCCGAAGAAAAATCCAAAAATTGTGATAATTGGTTTTTAACACATTCCTGATTGTGTCGTAATGCTGCTTCATCAAGCAAATTTCGTTCGGCACTCTTCCCAGATGGATCACCTATCATTCCTGTAGCACCACCCACCAACGCAACAGGTTTGTGGCCACAGCGCTGATAAAAAGACAAAAGCATTATAGGCACCAAATTACCAATGTGCAATGAATCTGCAGTAGGGTCAAAACCCACGTATGCAGAGCGCATGGATTCCATAAGATGCGTTTCCGTTTCGGGCATTACATCGTGTACCATACCTCGCCATTGTAGTTCTTCAACGAAATTTTTTAGCTTCATTTTCTTTAAAATTTGCCTCCGCCACCAAGGTTTTGGAGTATGAGGATGCAAAGATAGGGTTCTCTTTCAAAGATTCAAGGTTCAAGTTTCAAGAAATTGAATTTCGATTTCATTCTCGATTTCAATTTCATTTTCAGTATTTTCGCCTTATGATATTAGTAACTGGCGGCACTGGTTTGGTGGGCTCCCATCTGTTGTATTTTCTTTTGAAGAAAGACGAGCCGGTGCGTGCAATTCATAGAAAAAATAGTGACATTGGTTCTGTAAAAAAGGTTCTTGCTCTTTACACTTCTGAAGTGGATTTACTTTTCAATAAAATTGAATGGGTTGAAGCCAACATTATAGATATTCCAGCACTTACAGTTGCTTTTGAGAACATTACAAAAGTGTATCATTGTGCAGCTTTCATAACTTTTAACCCTTCAAAATATAAAGTCCTTAAAAAAGCAAATGTTGAAGGCACGGCAAATATTGTAAACCTCTGTTTAGCAAATAAAATTGAAAAAATCTGTTATGTCAGTTCGGTTGCCACTTTGGGAAGTAATTTAAACAATCGGTTAATTACAGAAGAAACTCCTTGGAACCCCGACGAAAAAAACAGCGATTACGCCATCACAAAATACGGTGCCGAAATGGAGGTTTGGCGTGGTACACAGGAAGGCTTAGAGGCAGTAATCGTGAATCCAGGTGTTATTTTGGGCACGTCGCCCGATGGTGGCGGAAGTGGTGTAATTATTTCATTAGGTGCTAGCGGTATTCCTTTTTATCCTACCGGAGCAATGGGTATTGTTGATGTTCAAGATGTGGTAAAAGTGATGGTTCAGCTGATTGATTCTGATATCAAAAATGAGCAATTTATTTTGGTTAGTGAAAATATTACTTATAAGGAGTTGCTCTCCAAGCTAGCCCCTTTGTTCGGAAAAAAACCGCCAACCAAAAAGCTGTCAAAAAGAATTATGCTTTTTCTAAGTGGAATGGATTGGCTATCGAGTATATTTTTCAGAACAAAAAGAAGGATTGTTAAAGCTACCGTTCGATCCATGTTCAAATCCTCTCTTTACGATGCGGAGAAAATAAAAAAAACCCTTGCTTTTCAATTTACACCAACGGAAGAAACGCTGGATAGAATTGTAAAAGAAAGAGGGGGAAAATTAAATTAAACTGTCTTTTACTGGCTCAGAACTCGCCTTAACCTCCTTCAATTGGCGTTTTATACTATCTTTTCGAAGCCACTCTTTTTCCCAAATACTGTCCATTTTTTGTTGCATTGTGTTAAGCCGAGCTTCAACCTCGCCGACAATTTCCATATAGATATTCACATCGGCAGCATAAAACGCGTTGCTTTTTGCGAACTGCAAACTATCAATTCCATAATTTTTATAGACCATCGAATCCATTTTGATGCCTTTCGCAATGATTGATTTATTGTCTATACTTCTAGCGGCATTATCCAAATAGGTTTCCGTCAGTATATCGACCATTTTATCTTTGGAAATAAGATTTTTAGGCTTTTCGGGTTGGTTCACATCCTGACAGCCAAATAAACTTAAAACGAATACTATAAAAAATATCGATTGCTTCATTATCTATTAAAGGTAAGTCTTTCTGGATTGCTCTTGTTGGGAAATTTTGAATTTTCATAAACAACGATCCCATTTACCAAAGTATGCGTAACCCGCGATTTAAAGATTGTTCCTTCAAAAGGTGACCATCCACATTTATAGAGTAGGTTTTCTTTTTTTACGTTCCAAGGCGAATTGAGATCGACCAAAACCAAGTCTGCTTTATAGCCTTTTCTTATATAACCACGCTCTTTTATTTGAAACAAAATTGCAGGGTTGTGTGCCGTTTTTTCTACAATTTTTTCCAAAGAAATTTTGCCTCTGTGATACAATTCCAAAAGCGCCACCAATGCGTGTTGCACTAAAGGTCCGCCAGATGGAGCATTTAAATATTTATTATTTTTTTCTTCCAAAGTATGAGGTGCGTGGTCTGTAGCGATAACATCAATACGGTCATCGAGCAAGGCTTTTAGTAATCCGTCTCTGTCTTTTTCAGTTTTAATGGCTGGATTCCATTTTATTTTGGTGCCTTTGGTTTTGTAATCTTCATCTGTAAACCACAAATGGTGAATACAAACCTCAGCGGTAATTTTCTTTTCGGAAAGTGGTTTTTTATTGCTAAAAAGATGCGTTTCCTTTTCCGTTGAAAGATGAAAAACATGAAGGCGCGCTCCCGTTTTTTCAGCAAGTTTTATAGCATTTGAAGATGAAATATAACACGCTTCCTCACTGCGGATTTTTGGGTGAAGTTCCACAGGAATGTCTTCACCATATTCCGCTTTATATTTTTCAAGATTTTGTTTTATGGTAGCTTCATCCTCACAATGTGCAGAAATGAGCAAATTGGTTTTGCTGAAAATTTCTTCCAAGATTTTCGGATCATCTACCAACATATTTCCAGTAGAGGAACCCAAAAATAGTTTTAAACCAGCTACTTTTTTCGGATCAACTTTTAAAATCTCGTCCAAATTATCGTTCGTGCCGCCAAACATAAAAGAATAATTGGCCCAAGAAGTTTTGGAGGCAATATCAAATTTTTCTTCCAGTAATTCAATGGTAGTAGCCTGTGGAACGGTGTTCGGCATTTCAATAAACGAAGTGATTCCCCCGGCCACCGCAGCTTTTGATTCGCTTTCAATATCGGCTTTGTGCGTCAATCCCGGTTCACGAAAATGCACCTGATCGTCAATCATTCCCGGCAATAAATAGCTGCCATCTGCATCGATAACTTTCGTTTCGGCAGATTTCATGCTGATGGTTTCAGAAATTTCCGCAATGCGTCCGTCCTGAACCAGCACGTCGCCTTTAAAGATTACTCCTTCATTTACAATATTCGCGTTCTTAATTAAAACTGCCCTCATTGAATCTTTTTCTGTTAAATACACTTTTAAATTTCATTGCAATCACACCAAAAATAGCTTCGGAAATAATGCCAGAACTCATTTTTGATTCTCCTTTCGTGCGATCCGTAAAAATAACCGGCACTTCTTTTATTTTGAATTTGCTGATGTACGCCTTGAATTTCATTTCAATCTGAAAAGCGTAGCCCACAAAACGAATGTTGTCTAAGTTTATTTTCTGCAGCACACTTCTTTTGTAACAAATAAATCCAGCCGTGGTGTCATAAATATTCATCCCCATCACAAACCGTACATATTTTGAAGCCAGCCAAGATAACAAAACCCTACTCATTGGCCAGTTTACCACATTTACGCCTTTCACGTATCGCGAACCAATTGCCATATCGTTGCCTTCCTTATGGCAAGCATTGAATAGCCGAATCAAATCATTGGGGTTGTGTGAAAAATCCGCATCCATTTCAAAAATGTAATCGTATCCATTTTCCAAAGCCCATTTAAAACCCGCAATATAAGCTGCTCCCAAGCCCTTCTTTTCTGTTCGATTGAGTATAAATAATCTGTCGGGATATGCCTTGAAATTTGCCTCAACCGCCTGTGCAGTGCCGTCTGGGGAATTATCATCCACAACCAAAATGTGAAATTCACGTTGCAACGAGAAAACAGTGCGCAGCAGCCGTTCTATGTTTTCAATTTCATTGTAGGTTGGCACCACCACTACCGCCTTGGACATACTGCAATTTTAGTGCAAATGTACCCTTTTTTGAATAAATAAATGTGAAGTAAAATCTAATTGATGCCACAAAATGGAAATATATTTTACTGTACCTTTACTCAAAATTTTGACGGTGGATTTTAGCGAAAGACTTATCATATCAACCGATTGGGCCACTTATTTGTTGGCTAGCTGCTTCGTTCTTTTTGCGCTCGCCAAATATTTTTACCCAAAAAGATTTCACGAGTTTTCCTTGCTTCCTATCACCAATCAGTACTTTTTTGTTCACGGTAAAAATGATGAACTGAACCATCCTTTCAATATGATGCTTTTCGTTGCACAGATAATTTGTGTTTCAATTTTTGTCTTTTTACTCTTCAAAGTTTTTAATCCTTCTGAAATCCAGAATAACCAGTGGCTTTTTCTTCAAATCTGTACTGCCTACAGTTTATTTATTTTAATAAAATTTTCTTTGGAAAAAATTGTCGGAAATATTTTTTCCTTAGATGTACTTATCAACAATTATTTATATCAAAAGCTTAGTTATCGTAATTTTTTGGGCATATTGTTTTTCATTGGCAATCTTTTCTTCCTATACATTTACTCGCCAACCGCAAGTGCACTACTCATTTTTGGTGGCTGTGCCCTTGCGCTAAACGCTATTGCATTGTTATACAGTTATAAGAAAAACGGAAAATTAATATTCAGCAATTTCTTCTATTTTATTTTGTATCTTTGCGCACTTGAAATCGCACCCTATATTATCCTCTACAAAACATTTGTTTAGTCGGATATAATTATAAAAAACCAGGAATATCTATGAAAGTGAAAACTATTTTGGTTTCCCAGCCTGAGCCTAAAATTGAAAACTCACCCTATTTCGATTTAATCGAAAAGCAAAAGGTAAAAATAGATTTTCGTCCTTTCATTCACGTTGAAGGCGTATCGGGCAAAGATGTTCGAGCCCAAAAAGTTGACCTTACCCAATATTCGGCCATTATTCTTACCAGCCGAAACTCTGTGGACCATTATTTCCGAATTGCCGAAGAACTTCGTTTTAAGGTGCCGGACACTATGAAATATTTTTGTTTGAGTGAAGCAGTAGCTTACTACCTTCAAAAATATGTTGTTTACAGAAAGCGGAAAATTTATGTGGGAAAAAGAACTTTTTCAGAACTGGCACCTTTGATAAAAAAATATAAAAGTGAAAAATTTCTACTTCCAACTTCTGATAAATTGAAACCCGAAGTTCCACAGGTATTGAATGAATTAAAAGTGGATTGGAAAGAAGCTACATTTTACAAAACGGTAATCAGCGATCTTTCAGATCTTCGTGATGTTTATTATGACATATTGGTGTTTTTTAGCCCAAGTGGAATCCAGTCGCTTTTGGAAAACTTTCCAGATTTTAAACAAAACGAGACACGCATAGCAGTATTCGGGAACACAACTGTAAAAGCTGCTACAGATGAGGGCCTGCGCGTAGATATTCAAGCCCCAACCCCTGAAACTCCTTCTATGACAATGGCTTTGGAAAAGTACATCAAGGAGGTTAACAACAAAAAATAAGATCGATTAATTGCAAATAAAAAAGGCTTGCCATATTGGCAAGCCTTTTTGTTTATGAATTATTTTCAGAAATTATTCGGAAGCGGGAGCTCCAGCAAGAATTTCATCGTTAGCATAAGTTTCAAATTTAGCAAAGTTCTCTTTGAATGAGTTTGCCAATTCTTTAGCTTGAATATCATAAGCCTTTTTGTTCTTCCAAGTTTCCTTTGGGTTTAATATTTCCGAAGGAACGTTCGGGCAGGATTTTGGCATCATCAGATTGAAAACTGGATGTTTTTCAAATTCCACATCTTTCAATTTTCCTTCCAAAGCAGCGGCAATCATTGCACGGGTGTATTTCAATTTCATTCTGCTACCCACACCATAAGGACCACCTGTCCAGCCTGTGTTTATCAACCAAACATTTACGTTAGCGCCTTTCATCTTTTTGCTCAACATTTCGGCATATTCTGTTGGGTGAAGTGGCATAAACGGTGCGCCAAAGCACGCTGAAAAGTTTGGCGTAGGTTCGTTGATTCCCTCCTCTGTTCCAGCAACTTTTGCAGTATAACCACTAATAAAGTGATATGCCGCCTGCCCCGGAGTCAATTTCGAAATAGGAGGCAAAACACCAAAAGCATCTGCTGTTAAAAAGAAAATATTTTTTGGGTTGTGACCAATAGATGGCACTTGAATGTTGTTGATGTGATAGATTGGATAACTTACACGTGTATTTTGAGTGATAGAAGTATCTGCAAAATCTACATTTCCATCCGCGTCCATTACAACGTTTTCAAGTAGTGCCCCAGGTTTTATTGCATTAAAAATATCTGGTTCGTTTTCTTCTGAAAGGTTTATAACCTTCGCATAACATCCACCTTCAAAATTAAAAATTGTATTATCCGGTGTCCATGCGTGTTCATCATCTCCTATCAAATTTCGGTCAGGGTCTGCTGAAAGTGTAGTTTTACCAGTTCCTGAAAGTCCAAAGAAAATGGCAGTTTCTCCATTTTCGCCAACGTTTGCTGAGCAGTGCATTGGCAGGGTATTTTTATTTACTGGCATAATAAAATTAAGTGCCGAAAAAATACCTTTTTTAATTTCACCAGTATAGCCTGTTCCACCAATCAAGGCAATTTTACGTGTGAAATTAAGGATAGCAAAATTATGTTGACGTGTTCCGTCCACTTCAGGATCTGCTACAAATCCAGGGGCATTTATAAGAAGCCATTCGGGGTCAAATACCGCCAATTCTTCTTCAGTGGGACGAAGAAACATATTATGGGCAAATAAATTGCACCAGGGCGTCTCGTTAATAACTCTAATATTGAGCCTGTAGTTTTCATCTGCGCAAGCATAGCTATCGCGCACGTAAATTTCTTTTTCTGAAAGATAATCAGTAACCTTTTCATAAAGCCTATCAAACATATCTGGCGGAAACGGAATGTTTATATTCCCCCACCATACTTTGTCGCGGGTAATATCGTCTTTTACAATAAACCTATCTTTCGGAGACCTTCCGGTAAATTCTCCCGTGTCTACTGCCAAGGCACCACTAGCGGCTTCTTTTCCCTGTCCTTTTTGCAATGTTTCGTCGTGAAGTTCTTCAGAAGAAAGTTGATATTTAACTTTTGCATTTTTGATTCCGTATTTTTCAACAGAAATCGTTTTCGTAGCTTGGTTTTTATCGACCATACCTTTTTAAAATTTTGTAGAGTACAAAAGTAGCAATTCTCAGAGAAATTGAAGAAAATATAAAAGACATTTATCGCTTCTTTAACGAAAGCATTTTATATGCAAGCAAAAACCAGCCGATGATAAACATCAAACCCCCTATTGGGGTTATAAATCCAATCTTGGCGGAATTAAAAGGCAAAACTTCATTCAACGCAAGCAGATAAATAGATCCGGAAAAAAGAAGTATTCCTAAAATAAAAAACCAAAACACGATTTTTTTTAACTTCTCTGGAATTGATGGAGCTAATCCCAACACTAAAATAGCGAGACAATGGTACATTTGGTAGCGCACGCCAGTTTCAAATGTATTTAATGCCGAAACTTCCACGATATTTTTTAAACCATGTGCTCCAAAAGCCCCCAGAGCAATGGTGGCGGCGGTGAGAAAAGAAGCTGTCACTACCATATTTTTATCAAAAACTGTCATTTTTAAAATTTGGAATTAGTAATTTCGTCCTTTACAAAATCTATCTCCAAAGTTAACAAAAAACTCTCCTAATGAGAAACATATTAATTATCGGCGCAGGAAGATCTGCCACAAGTTTAATCCGCTATTTACTAGACAAAAGTGAAAAAGAAAACCTTTTTATAACAATTGGCGATATTTCTATTCAGTCTGCTCAAAAATTCACAACTGGACATCCCAACGCCCGCGGAATTATGCTCGACGTTTTTAACGATGTGCAAAGAAAGGAAGCCGTTGAAAACAGCGATTTGGTTATTTCAATGCTTCCCGCACGTTATCATATTGAAGTAGCACGTGATTGTATTGAATTTGGAAAACATATGGTTACGGCCTCTTATATAAGCAATGAAATGCAAGCGCTTAACCACAAAGCCGAATCAAAGGGATTGGTTTTTATGAATGAAATTGGCCTCGATCCCGGAGTGGATCATATGAGCGCAATGCAAGTGATAGACAGAATTCGTGCAAAAGGTGGAAAAATGCTGCTTTTTGAATCGTTTTGCGGAGGTTTGATTGCTCCCGAAAGCGACAATAATCTGTGGAATTATAAATTTACATGGAACCCCCGAAACGTAGTTTTGGCAGGTCAAGGTGGCGCTGCCGAATTTATACAGGAAGGAAAATACAAGTATATTCCATACCATCGTTTATTCAGAAGAACCGAATTCATCAACATTGAAGATTACGGCAGGTTTGAAGTTTACGCCAACCGGAATTCACTGAAGTATCAGTCTATTTACGGTTTGGATAAAATTCTCACTTTGTATCGTGGAACCATTCGTCGCGTGGGTTTCAGCCGCGCTTGGAATATGTTTGTACAACTCGGAATGACGGACGACAGCTATACCATTCCAGATTCTGAAAATATGACGTATCGCGAATTCGTCAATTTATTTCTTCCATATTCGCCTTCAGATTCGGTAGAATTAAAACTTCGTCATGCATTGAAAATGGACCAAGACGATTTAATGTGGGACAAATTGGAAGATCTTGATATTTTTACCAAAGAAAAAACACTGGGAATTAAGGATTCAACCCCAGCAATGGGTCTTCAAAAAATATTGGAAGATAAATGGACGTTGGCGCCAGAAGATAAAGACATGATTGTGATGTATCACAAATTCGGTTACGAATTAGATGGAAAACAATACCAAATTGATAGTCACATGACGCTTATTGGCGAAGATCAAACCCATACCGCAATGGCAAAAACCGTTGGCCTTCCAGTTGCAATTGCAGCATTGAAAATTTTAAATGAAGAAATAACCACGCCTGGAGTTCAGCTTCCAATTGCTAAAGAAGTTTATGAACCAATTTTAAAAGAACTGGCTGAAAACGGAGTTATATTTCACGAAGAAGAAGTGAAGTATTTAGGGTATAATCCTGATAATATGCACTAATATTAGCAGATAATAAAATCATTCATATAATATGAAGAAAATAGTATTACTATTCTTTACAATACTAATGGCGCATTTTGGTTTTTCTCAGACAAATGGAGCTACAAAAAAAGTTGTGTTAGAACAATTCAATGGAGCTTGGAACGGTTACTGTCCAGATTCAGATTTTATAATGGAAAACATTCTTACGCAATATCCTGATAATGTAATTGGTGTTTCTATACATAGTCTTGATGGAATGGCTTACAATAATGGGATTGAACCTGAATTCTCTATTGGGACTTTCCCAGTTGGAATGTTAGATAGAAAAAAATTTATAGGTGAGTCTAATGAGATAGTAAATCGTATTGATTGGTCGGATTATGTAGTAGAACAATTGACTAGTTATACCCCTGCAGAAGTTGACGTGACTATTTATTATGATTCAGCAACACGAACAATTATTGGTACAATAACAGCAGAATTTATTGATTCTGCAAGTGGAGATATGCGTTTTGTGATGAGTGTAGTAGAAGATGATGTAACTGGGACTGGCCCTGATTTCGATCAAACGAATTATTATAATAATAGCCCAGGACATCCATTTTACGCTGCCGGAAATCCGATTATTGGATACAATCATAAACATGTTCTACGTGCAAATTTGCCAGGTGTTTACGGAAACGCAGGAATCATTCCATCAACCGTTAGTGCCGGATCAGTATATTCTGAAACCTTTACTTATGTCTTGCCAGCTAACTTCGATGAAACGAAAATTTCAGTAGTTGGATTTTTAGCTTTCAGTGTTCCTGAAGTTGGACAGCGTGAAATTATAAATGCAGATCAAAAGCTGTTGTCGGAAGTATTATCGATAGAAAAAGAAGACCTATTTGGTTCACTTTCCATTTCACCAAATCCAACAAATAATCAATTTACACTAAATTTAAACTTAAAAGAAACTATAACAGCCGATATCATAATGTATAACCAATTGGGTCAGGAGGTGAAAAAAATAGCTTCGGGTACTTTTACTACAGGAAATCAAGCAATACAGGTTTCTGTAGAAAACTTATCAAAAGGAGTATATTACATTACAACTCGAACCAGTAATCATTCATTAATAAAGAAATTGGTAGTTAAATAAACAAAACCCGCAAATTTGCGGGTTTTGTTTTATTCAAAAATCGACAATCGTCAATCTAATATCATAAATCCTTTTATCGTCTTCCCATAAAAATGGAAATGAAATATAGCAAAGTTGCCAATGACCCAAGCGCTGCAACCACATAGGTTCTCGCTGCCCATTTCAAAGCATCTTTAGCTCCATCGTGTTCTTGTGGCGTTACCATTTTGCTGCTTTCCAGCCAAGCTAATGCTCTATTACTAGCATCGTATTCCACGGGTAATGTAATAAAGGCGAAAGCAGTAGTTGCCGCAAAAAGGATAATTCCTATAAAAAACACAACATTCCCCAACGCACCCATAATATTCATCGCGGTCATTATCAAACCTGCCATAATCACAAAGTTGGATAATTTACTAGCAACTCCAACCGCTGGTACGATAGCTGAACGCATTTTTAACCAACTGTATGCAGTAGCATGTTGTACAGCGTGTCCGCATTCGTGGGCCGCAACCGCGGCGGCGGCGGCGTTACGTTGCATATATACGCCTTCACTTAAGTTTACTGTTTTGTCCGCTGGATTGTAATGATCTGTCAATTGACCTGCAACTGAAATTACTTTTACATCGGTAATTCCGTTATCTGCCAACATTTTTTCGGCAATTTCTTTTCCGCTCATTCCATTTTGAAGATGAACTTGCGAATATTCTTTAAACTTACTTTTCAGTGTACGGCTTACGTACCAACTTACCAAAAAGAAAATTCCTGCAATTATATAGTATCCAAACATTTTTTATCGTTTTTAAATTCTTACTTCAAATTTAATCAAAAAGCGTGCTAATTTTTAACCTACAATATTTACAATTTTTCCGGGAACGATGATTACCTTTTTCGGCGTGCGCCCCTCTAAATACTGGGCTGTCTTCTCATGTGCCATTACGGCAGATTCTATTTCCTCTTTGTTTAAATCCAATGGCAACTCCAATGTAAAACGCATTTTCCCGTTGAAGGAGATTGGATATTCCTTACTGCTTTCCACCAAATATTGCTGATCAAATTTTGGAAAAGGTGCGATGGAAATACTTTCCGAATGCCCCAATTTCTGCCAAAGTTCTTCGGCGATGTGTGGCGCGTAAGGCGAAATAAGAATTGCCAACGGCTCCAAAACTTCCCGAGAATTACAATTTTGGGAAGTAAGCTCATTTACAGCAATCATAAAAGACGAAACCGAAGTGTTGAAACTAAAATGCTCAATATCTTCCTGCGTTTTTTTGATGGTTTTGTGAAGCGTTTTCAAACTGTCTTTGGAAGCCGCTTCGTCGGAAACGTAAAAATCATTTGGCTCTTGCGATTGAGAAACATCCCCCTTGCACCCTTCAAAGGGGGAATGGTAGAGTTTCCAAAGTTTTTTTAGGAAGCCGTGCACACCAGTAATTCCAGCGGTATTCCATGGTTTTGCCTGCTCTAGCGGTCCGAGGAACATTTCATACATTCTCAACGTATCGGCGCCGTATTGGTTGCAAATATCATCGGGGTTTACCACGTTGTATTTGCTTTTGGACATTTTTTCTACTTCGCGACCGACCTTATACGAACCATCTTCTTCTAAAATAAATTTTGCATTTTTAAAGTCTTCTCTCCAAGATTTAAAACCTTCAACATCTAATACATTCGACGTATTTACCAATGAAACATCCGCATGAATAGGCATAACATTAAAGTCAAATTCATTTGCATCAATATCCCTATCATTTATTTCATTCTTTAAAAAATTATAAAGATCCTTATAAGGATAATCTGAAACAGAAACTAAATCCATTGAATCTAGTTTCATTCCTTCTTTAATTTTATTTCTGCTTAAAAACAAGTCAGGCAACTCATTTAAAAACTCAAGGTATTTATTTAATTCTTTGTCATTATCTTCAATCTTCTTAGACTGAAAAAAACTAATTGCATAAACAAACGCACTCTCCCCCAATATCATTCCTTGGTTTATCAGCTTTTTAAAAGGTTCTTCCACAGGTACCAATCCGCGATCGTGCATAAATTTCACCCAAAAACGGCTGTATAACAAATGGCCAGTGGCGTGCTCGCTGCCGCCAATGTATAAATCCACGTTTTTCCAGTAGTTCAATGCTTCTTTTGAGGCGAAAACTTCGTCGCGCTTTTCATCTTCCATATATCGGAAAAAGTACCAACTGCTTCCCGCCCAACCCGGCATCGTATTCAATTCCAAAGGATAAATTCCGTTTTCATTAGAAGACCCCTCGACTGCGCTCGGGGAGACATTTTCATTGGAAACAATTTTTTTATTTTTTTCATCCCAACTCCAGTTTTCGGCACGTCCCAAAGGCGGCTCGCCTTCTTCGGTGGGAAGGTATTTTTCAACTTCGGGAAGACGCAATGGCAAACATTCCGTAGGGATTGGGTGCGGCATTCCGTCTTTATAATAAATCGGGAACGGTTCGCCCCAATACCGCTGACGACTAAAAACAGCATCGCGTAAACGGTAGTTTATTTTGCCTTCGCCAACGCCTTTTTCTTCCAAAGCAGCGATGATTTTTTCCGTTGCTTGCTTATAATTTAAATCATTTAAAAAATCGCTGTTGGTAATGATTGTATTGTCCTTATCGGAATAGGCTTCCTTAGAAATATCTGCATCCTTAAAAATATTCGGAATGGGCAGATTGAAATGTTTCGCAAAATCATAATCGCGCTGATCGCCGCAGGGAACGCTCATTACAGCGCCTGTTCCGTAGCCCGCCAAAACGTAATCGCCAATCCAAACTGGAATGGAATCACCCGTAAAAGGATGTTCTGCATACGCGCCTGTGAAAACACCGGTAATGGTTTTTACATCGGCCATTCGTTCGCGCTCGCTTCGTTTTGCGGTGGCTTCAATGTAATTTTCAACGGCTTCCTTTTGTTCTGCAGTAGTGATTTTTGATACCAAATCGTGTTCCGGCGCTAATGTCATAAAACTTACACCGAATATAGTATCGGGGCGCGTTGTAAAGACGTCAATTTTGGCGTCGTGATCTTTTACATTAAAAGTTACACTTGACCCTTTCGAGCGACCAATCCAATTGGTTTGCGAATCTTTCAAAGGTTGTGGCCAGTCTATTTTATCGAGTCCGTCAAGCAAACGTTGGGCGTAGGCAGTAATTCGCATACTCCACTGTTTCATCTTTTTGCGGACAACGGGATAACCGCCACGTTCGGAAACACCGTTTACTATTTCGTCATTCGCCAAAACGGTACCCAGTTGTGGGCACCAGTTTACTTCGGTTTCGGCCAAATAGGTCAATCTATATTTTAAAAGAATTTCCTGTTTTTTTGTTTCTGAAAAATCAAGCCATTCCGAAGCGGTAAAAAGTTCAATTCCTTCATCACAAACTGCGTTTACGTGAATATTTCCTTCCGAAGAAAAAACAACACGCAATTCTTCAATTGCAAGCGCTTTATTTTGGTCTTTATCATACCAACTATCAAAAAGCTGCAGAAAAATCCACTGCGTCCATTTGTAATATTCAGGATTTGAAGTACGCACTTCGCGGCTCCAATCGAATGAAAAACCTAGTTTGTCAAGTTGTTCACGGTAACGCGCAATGTTTTCTTCGGTAGTTTTTGCGGGATGCTGCCCAGTTTGTATAGCGTATTGTTCCGCTGGAAGTCCGAAAGAATCATACCCTTGAGGATGCAACACATTAAAACCTTGGTGGCGTTTGTAGCGGGTGTAGATATCACTTGCAATGTACCCAAGCGGATGCCCAACGTGCAGGCCAGCCCCGGATGGATAGGGAAACATATCCAAAACGTAGTATTTTGGTTTTTCGCTTTTGTTTTCGGCTTTAAAAGTTTGGTTTTTGGCCCAATATTTCTGCCACTTATCTTCTATATCGTTGAAGTGATATTTGCTCATCTCCTATGCTTTCTTTTCAAAATTATACCCACACGGGCAAACAGCCGCAAATTTAAGGTTTATTAAAAGAAGTAAAACCCTATAATTTAAAAATTTGGATGTAGAAGCTTTCCAGAATAAAGCACCCAGGCCATAGAGAGAATTGCTGCAATGTTCATGGCGATTCCGAAAATTTTCATCTGCTTCACAGTGTAAGGCTTTTCTTTGAAAAAAACGAAAATATCCAGAATCAACCACAGCGAAAAAGCAGCCAAAAAGCCCGACAACACCCAATCATCAAACCAAAATTTTAGGATATATGATTCAAATAAAAGTAGAAATAACATTAGAAACTTAGCTTTTTTTCTTCCGATTAATACTGCAGTGGTTTTCTTTTTTGCTAAAATATCGGGTTCAATATCCATAATTTCCCCAGCAATGTGTGCTTGAAAAGCAAAGAGTGTGAGGTACAACAAGGTTTGCCATGGAATCATTTCCAAACTATTCAGTTGAATACTGAAAAGTGCTGTGAATACGTAGCCAACTTGAATTAAAATCTCAAATGGCGGACGCTCTTTAAGCCGGAAGGGTTTATAGTTGTAAATGATATTGAACACTATCATAAACAACAAAAGGATGAAAAGCTCTACCCCGCCAACATAGGCAAAGTATGCCAAAAACGGTGTCGTTACAAAAAAGATATAGCGCGGTACATTCGCCAATTTCTTTTTGCTAAAACGGGCTCCGAAGAGATAGTTTCCTTTTCGTGGATTTAATGAATCTGCTTTACCATCAGTAAAATCATTCAAACCATAAACCAAAAAATTCAAAGGAAAAGTGACAAAGAAGAGGCCTATCCAAAAAAGTGGCTGTTCCCAGAAATTTGAAGATCGGTCAAAAGGGACCAAATAAATCCAAATTGTCGGAAACCAAAGTCCCGGTCGGGAAATTTTGAGGAATTTCAGCAGGTTTTTTATAATAGTAGTTAATTTTAAGGCACTCCAAATTTAATCTTATTATAACAAATTGGAAACTTTCGGCGTTGTTTAACACAAGATGTAAAATTACTTGTATTTTTACGGCAAAATTCAGCAAACCTTATGAGTTCTTCTTTTGAAAAATATCAAAAACGTAGATTGATTTCTTCCTATTTTTCAGTAGTTATCAGCATTTCTCTGGTGCTTTTTCTATTGGGTCTATTGGGACTGTTGGTGTTAAATTCAAAAAAAGTAGCCGATTATTTTAAGGAGCAAATAGCGATAACCGTTTTTCTAAAAGACAGCGCAAAAGAAGTCGAAATCACGCAACTGAAACAAAGTCTGGCATTGGCCGAATACACAAAGTCCGCAACTTTTGTTTCAAAAGAAGAAGCTGCAAAGGAACACCAAGAAACTTTGGGTGAAAATTTTATAGAATATTTGGGTGAAAACCCATTGCAAAATAGCATTGACGTTTACATTTTGGCAGATTATGTTACTCCAATAAAAATGGAAGAAATAACCAACGAGCTGAAAAGCAAGGGTTTTGTAGATGATGTAATTTATGACAAACCTTTGATTGCACAGCTTACCGAAAACGTGAAACGCATTAGTTTTTGGGTTTTGGTAATCAGTGGGATTTTTACATTTATCGCTGTATTGCTTATAAATAGCAGCATTCGACTTTCCATATATTCAAAGCGATTTACTATAAAAACGATGCAAATGGTAGGTGCTACCAAGAAATTTATTCGTCAGCCATTTGTTTGGAAAAGTGTTCGATTAGGAATTGTTGGAGCTGTTGTGGCGATGATCGGGATGGGAGTGGTGCTTTACTACCTCAACCAAAGTTTCCCACAGTTGCAATTATTGGGTGATCCAACCCTGTTAGCTGTGCTGTTTATATTTATATTTTTAATGGGCGTTTTAATAACCTGGATCAGTACATTTATTGCTACGCAGCGATTTTTGAATTTGCGCACTGACGATTTGTACTATTAATAATTTATTCAAACAGAGTAAAACCTGTAACTTTGAACCTGTAACCTTTCAATAATGGGAGAGAAAAAAAGAAAAGACGATTTTAAGCCCGAATTTGTTTTCGAGAGAAAAAACTATAAGTTCATGCTTATTGGCGTGGCGTTTATTGTTTTAGGTTTTATATTGATGACTGGAGGCGGAAGTGACGACCCAAACGTTTTCAATCCTGAAATTTACAACTGGAGACGCATCCGTTTGGCCCCGGCAATGGTCCTTTTAGGTTTTGCTATTGAAGTGTATGCCATTTTATTGAAACCCGATAGCAAAGAAGAAAATTAGTGGATACCCTACAAGCCATTGTCCTTGCAATTATTGAAGGTTTAACTGAATTTTTACCCGTTTCTTCAACAGGGCATATGATTATCGCTTCTTCCTTTTTTGGAATTGCTGGCGATGATTTTACCAAACTTTTTACAATCGTTATTCAGCTCGGAACCATTATGAGCGTTGTGGTTTTATACTTTAAACGTTTCTTCCAGAGCATGGATTTTTACTACAAACTTTTCGTAGCATTTCTACCTGCAGTTTTTTTAGGATTGCTTTTGAGCGATTTTATAGATAGCCTTTTGGAAAACCCAATTACGGTTGCTGTTTCATTAATAATCGGTGGATTTATTCTTTTAAAAGTAGACGATTGGTTTGGCGATGGTGAGCTGACTGAAATATCATACTTAACGGCTTTAAAAATTGGTTTCTTTCAATGCTTGGCAATGATTCCGGGAGTTTCTCGAAGCGGAGCAAGTATTGTAGGAGGTATGAGCCAAAAACTTTCGCGAACTGTGGCTGCGGAATTTTCTTTCTTTTTGGCCATTCCTACTATGCTGGGGGCTACCGTAAAAAAGAGTTATGATTATTACGAAGCAGGTTTTCAGCTTTCTTCGGAACAGGTGAATCTACTTATAATTGGAAACGTCGTTGGTTTTATTGTGGCGTTGATTGCGATAAAATTCTTTATAGATTATTTGAGTAAAAACGGCTTTAAAATATTTGGTTACTATAGAATTATCGCTGGAGTCGCAGTTTTATTGATTCACTTTTTTATTCAAGAACTTACTGTAATTTAATGACTGCGGAAGATTATAAAGAAGGCCAAGTAATTTTAATAGACAAGCCACTTGAATGGACTTCATTCCAAGCGGTGAACAAAGTGAGGTGGCTGATTCGGAAATCATTCGGAATAAAAAAAATAAAAGTAGGTCATGCGGGCACACTCGATCCTTTGGCTACAGGACTTTTGATTATTTGTAGCGGAAAATTCACCAAAAGAATAGATACTTTTCAAGCGCAAGAAAAGGAGTATACAGGCATGTTTACCTTGGGCGCTACTACACCAAGCTATGATTTGGAAACTGAAATTGACCAATCTTTTGACACTTCAGAGATTACTTCAGAAAAAATACAGGAAACCACAAAGCAATTTTTAGGCGAAATACAACAACAACCACCCGTTTTTTCAGCATTGAAAAAAGATGGAAAAAGACTTTATGAATTTGCACGAAGTGGCGAAGACGTTGAAATCCCCTTCCGAACCGTTACTATTTCAGAATTTGAAATAACAAAAATTGAACTCCCTAACGTACATTTTAGAGTAGTTTGTAGCAAAGGCACCTACATTCGCTCCTTGGCTAATGATTTTGGAAAAACGTTGAACAATGGCGCACATCTTTCCGCTTTGCGCCGAACTAGAATCGGAGAATATTCAGTGGAAAATGCTTTGGGAATTGAAGCGTTTGAAGCTTCACTGCCAAGTTAAATTAACGCTAATACCGACTTAATTTTCACCAGTTTTGTGGAATTTTGCACAAAATTTCGGTACTTGCAATCATGAATTTCAATTATTCATACAGAGCTTTCCTCATAACTTCCCTACTCACGGGCTGTTTAGTGCTTTTACTTTTCAGCATGAAACTTTCTAGTGAACAAGTGGAAAGCAACGAAGAGACTTATGATGTAGTGATGGCGCCAGAGGAATTGCTTCCCGATGATCTCGCTATTGCAGAGCTTACTCCCGAAAAAGTAAAAGTGGAAACCAATCGGGCCTATAACGAAGCCGAAAAGTTTATCTCATCCGTTGAAAATAAAGATCAAGATATTACAGAGACCACCGAGGGCAAACTTCAGGAAATGAACGAGGCTATGGAAAATTCAAAAAGTTATAACGGCACAGGAACAACAACCATAACAAAACCTGGGAAAGAGAAGAAAAAGAAATTATCCAATAGTGAAAGTGGTAAAGACGCCGAAGCAGTTGTTAAAAGCGGTAATAGAAACACAACAATAAGCTATCAACTAGTAAACCGAAAAGACATCGATTTGCCCAATCCAGTCTATACCTGTTACGGGTCTGGAAAAGTAGTTATAAATGTGGAGGTCAACAACTTGGGGAAGGTGGTGAAAAATTCATACAACAAAACCGCTTCCACCACGTCCAACGAATGTTTAATTGATGCTGCTTTGGAATATTCCGAAAAAGCACGTTTCACCACCGATGCTTCTAGAACAGGGCAACTTGGTACCATAACTTTTAATTTTCCTGGTCAACAATAACAAGTATTCAGCACGCAGTCTTCAGTAATCAATAAATATAATTATGGACTCAAAAAAAATACGTTGTGGATGGTGTGGGACGGATCCGCTTTACGTGAAATATCATGATGAGGAATGGGGTTTACCTGTGAAGGACGATAAAACGATGTTCGAATTTCTACTTCTGGAGACCTTTCAGGCGGGATTGAGTTGGATAACCATTCTTCGGAAACGTGAAAATTTCAGAAAAGCTTTTGATGATTTCGACTATAAAAAAATAGCCAAATACGATCAATCTAAAATTGATTCGCTACTTCAAAATGAAGGTATTATTCGCAATAAACTGAAAGTTAATTCCGCAGTTACAAACGCAAAGCTCTTTATGGAAATCCAAAAGGAATTCGGCAGTTTTACTGATTATATCTGGGGTTTTGTAAACCATAAACCCATCAAAAATGTTTGGAAAACGCATAAAGATGCACCAGCAACGACAAACGAAAGTGATGTTTTGAGCAAAGATCTAAAAAAACGTGGTTTTAAATTTGTGGGCAGCACAGTAGTTTACGCTCATATGCAAGCCACTGGAATGGTGAACGATCATATTGAAGATTGCTTCCGATTTCACGAAGTATGATTATTCCAAAAAAGACTTTTTCTCAGGATTCGCTGAATTAGTAACCGCAACCGCCTTTAAAGTTTGATAGTATTGATTGGCAAGTTCAGGATCTGTGTTTTTCTCTTCAGAAAATAACTTTTGGAACCAAGCCAATGCTTTTCCATATTCACTTTTGAAATAGTACGCTGTAGCCAACTTTTTATAAATAAATGGGGTGCCGTAACCTTCCTTTACCACTTGTTCGTATACACGAACCACGTCAATGTCTTTATTGACGTCAGTTTTATGAAGCAATGATTGCGAAAAAGAAAACGTAGAAATACTAGCAAATAAAAATAAGGTAAGCAGGTTACGCTTTGTAATCATTGGGGGTATGAGTTTTATGAATAGCTATTTTTAATGTGAATATAGCTATCAGCAAGATTTGTCTTTCAAAAAAACAACAAAATTTTCAATATATTGCCACGTCGGAATAATTTAACAAAATTACCTGCCAAATTCGTCATAATTTTAATGATATCCTTTCTAATTTTTTACAACTGCCTTTGAGCTTTGGGATGATTTTACCGCTTTGAGTGCTTGTTTATAACGTTGTAAAATTTCAGGATCGCTGCTCTTTTCGGCTTTAAAAAGCTTTTCAAACCACAATAGCGCTTTGTTGTATTCACTTTTGAAATAATAGGCATTGGCCAATTCCTTGTAGATAAAAGGGGTGCCGTAGCCTTCCTCAACAACTTGCTCATAAACGCGAACAACGTCAATGTCTTTATTAACGTCGGTTTTGGTTTTAGTTTGTGAAAAGGAAACGGTGCTAATTCCTGCAAATAGCAGGAATGCAAGTAGGTTAGACTTGAATTTCATTTGGGACTAAAATTTAAAAACAAGCAACCGCAGTATTGTAGGTCTACAGTTGATTGTGTAGGTTAACTTTGTAAAAAAACAAAAAAAACCACAATAAATTGTGGCTTTTTTGATAAAACTTATTTTTTAACTTAAAGATTTACAGCTTAATAACCTTTTTATGAATCTTGCCGAAGTCACCTTCAAAAGTAACAAGCAAGGTTCCTTGCCAGTTTTGATTAAGATCCAATGTTATTTTTCCATTTCCGTTTTCAACATTGGCTTCGTATAATTTTTGACCTAAAAGATTGTGAATTTCTACCTTTACAGGACCTTGAATTGCATTCATATTAAATGACACTGCACCTGTTGTTGGATTGGGGTAGGCTGCTGAAATATGGTTTTGCGCCCATTCATCCACTGAAAGATTTTCAACCTGAATGGTCCAATAACCTTCCGGTGCTACAATGGGGCGATTCAATTCCTTCCCAGAAAAGGCTTTGGCCCAAATGTAATACTCAATATTTACTGGCGTATTTGGGATTGTCAAATCTGCGGTCCAATAATCGGAATTGGAAGGGGCCATTTCAATTTCATTGTAAACACTCGAACCCTCTTCCCTCCAAAAAACTTTAGCTTGTTCTACAAATGAAATATGTTTTATAAAAGCATCAATAGTTACTGTACTTCCGGCATTGGCCTCATCAATGGGTTGATGAACAATCCAAAGTGGTTCCGCAACTCCAATGGTGTGCGTAATGCAGTGAATAGCTCCCAATGAGTTTATTAAATTTTCACCCGGGTTATCTACGTCTATGCCCACCACATTGTAACCGGGCAACATTTCCTGGTATTGTGCCAAAGCTGGTGCATCAACATCTGGGCGGTACGTGGGAACCATGATGGTTTTGTTCACGAAAACTGCATTGCTATAAGTATTGTATGGACCGCCTGTATTTGGATAGTTCCCTCCTGTACTTGGGGGTGCATCAATCCATTCTATATCATAAGGGGTTCCAAAAGGGGATTGAAAATTGTCCAAAACATACTGAATATTCGCTTCAATCTGTGGGCCATCCGCTATGCCAGGAGGATACTTGCTTACTAGAATGGTCTCCTCATCAAGCAATTTCATGTGCATATCAATATGGTGAATTTGATCGTATGGAAGTGTATTCATCTTTACAAAACGCTCAATGCCCATGTATTCCTGCATAATCCCGTCTATTTGGGCTTCAGTTTTAACGCTTACTCCATAAGGGTTTCCTGCAGCGTTTTCATTAAGAATTAAATTTGAAGCAAAGGCATTGCCCATTCCATCACTCATATAGTTTCCACCAGTATTTACTAAATCGTTGGTTCCAGAATTAGTTGTGTAAAGTGGAATCCCGGCTTGTGCGGCATGAGCGGTTGGCATCACGTCGTCATTTGGGCGCGGACGGTTGTATATCCAATCTGTCAAGGCCAATTCGCCTACATCGTCTGAGTAAATTGTGTTTCCTGCATAATCGCGAATCCAAATACTGTCCCACGGCACGTTTAAAAATGTAACATTAGTTATATCCACGCCATTTGTTGTTAAGTAATTAGAAACCGAAGCTTGATTTTGAGTGGTGATAATCACTTTGCATTCCTGCACCCCAGCTTGAACTATTTGCCGAAGGATAGTTGGGTAGGAAGGATTCCAGGTAACCAAAAGATATTCCACCTCTTCCCATTCTGCTGCAGCACGTACGGGACCTGATGGCGGTGCTGTAAGTCGCGGACTTGTAAACTGAAATTCTGAAACCAGTCCTTTTTCCGTTTCGGTGAGATTGTGCGGAAGATTCGGTTTTTCCTGTGAAATGGCGAAAACAGTCTGCAATGTCATCAACAATACCAAGAGGTATCTTGTGTAGTTATTTTTCATAAGATGAATGAATTGTGGATTACGAAGATAGGGTTTTATATTGTTTTGATAAAGATATCAAAAAGAGTTTATTGCAAATTAAAGTTGATTAAGCACTCTCAAAAACTCCTCTCTCCCAATCTCCTCCGCCCCCAAACTTTCAAGGTGTTCATTGTAAATCTGACAGTCAATAAATTTATAATTTTTAGTTTTTAAATATTCCGAAAGATGGTAAAAAGCAACTTTTGAAGCATCGCTAACCAAACTGAACATACTCTCGCCACAAAACACTTTTTTCTGTGGAACATCAACACCGTAGAGTCCGCCAACCAATTTATCATTTTCCCATACCTCAATAGAAACAGCATGTCCAGATTCGTGAAGAGTTATATAGGATTCTTGCATCTCTTCGGTTATCCAAGTTCCAGCCTGTCCTTTCCGCGGAACAGTGGCACATTTTTTTAGGACTTCGGCAAAATTTTGATTGAAAGTGATTTTAAATTTTTTGCTGTTTAAAGTTTTACGAAGACTTTTGGAAACCTTGAATTTTTCTGGAAACAAAACCATTCGTGGGTTTGGGCTCCACCAAAGTATGGGCTGATCGTCTTCAAACCACGGAAAGATTCCCGATTTGTAAGCCAACACCAAACGCTCCACCGAAAGATCGCCGCCAATGGCTAGCAAACCATCAACGGTAGCTTCCGAAGAACTAGGAAACCAAAACTGTTCAGTTAAATAATGCATAATTCAAAAATTAGTAAAAATTTCCCCATAAAAAAACCCTAGAAAATCGGGCTTTTCTAGGGTTTCGAACATACAACCTATGAATAAAAAGTGTATAAGATTTCTTTTTAGAAAGGAAGATCGTCGTGTTCTTCCTCATTAAAATCGTTTGCAGGCTCAAAGGCTTCAGCTGGTGGCATTGGCGGCATATCACCACCTGTTGGTGCTCCTGATACGTTTTCAACACGCCATCCTTGAATACTGTTGAAATATTTGGTTTCGCCTTGTGGGTTTACCCATTCGCGACCGCGAACGTTGATGCTCACTTTCACTTCCTGCCCCACTTTATAAGTGTTCAACAAATCTGTTTTGTCCTGTACAAATTCAATCAAAATATGTTGTGGATATTGTTCTTCAGTAGTAATTACCAGCTCGCGTTTCCTAAAACCATTGTTTCCGTAGGTTTTAGTTTCATCTATCATTTTAATTTTTCCTTGTAGTTCCATTTTCTTACTTAATTATTTAATCTTTATTGTTTTCGTTTTATATTCTGCTTAAAAGTACCTTCCAAGCTTCGTCAATTTTTCCTTCGCACAAAAAATCTTGCGCTTTTTTATGTATTTCTAAAGAATTGCCCTCATCCCGCAACCATTTCAATTCTTCCGAAGCATCTATAAAGGTATTAATTTCTTCTGAATTTGGAAAATTTTCTACGTTGCCCAACATCCCCAAATCATTTCCTGTCAACACCCTGCTATTACGGATTTCTTCGGGAAGTATATCTACGCCAACGCCGAGTGTTGTCAATGGTTTTGGCACCTCAAAAAGACCCGCTTTGGCGCGGCTGTACCAATTGCCGCCAAGTCTGGAAACCGTATCAATTTTGAAAGGATCAATAGCACCATTTTCATCAAGAATTTCTTCTTTGATATGAATTTTCACCACTTCACAAATTACCAAATTGCCCGCACCACCTTCTGTGCCTAGCGCAATTACATCATTAACCTTGCATTCCAATTGAACAGGAGCCTCGGCCACGCGGGGTGGTTTTACGATATCCGAAACCAATTCAGTAAACCCGGCTTTAGTAAATTCATTTACGCCTTTTGCATATTCAGTAGAGGATAGCGATACTTGCTGCACCATTTCAAAACTTACAATGTTAATAACCACTTCCGGTACTTGCAAAACATTTTCGTAAGTGTGTTTTGTGGTGTTGTCTCGCCCACGCCTCGCTGGCGAAAAAACCAAAATCGGTGGTTTCGCACTAAAAACATTAAAAAAACTGAAGGGCGAAAGGTTTACGTTACCTTCGCTGTCTACAGTACTTGCAAAGCATATAGGTCTTGGAGACACTGCTCCCAAAAGGTATGCGTGCAGTTTTCCTGTGGATAATTCGTGTGGTTCAATAGAAATCATTGCTTGCAAATGTACCCAAAGATTATAGCTTGTAAAAACTTGATTGTACAATAATATCAACATATTTGCTTTATATTTAAACTGGAAAAAGATTCTTTATGCTGCGCAACAAATCACTCTCCCGTTGGGGTTTTATTTTGGCTTCTCTTATTGTTATCAGTCTTATTTTGTGGAATACGTATATTTTCTTCAATCAATTGAAGGAAAACGAACGCACTAAAATGGAGATATGGGCCGCTGCGTATCATGACCTTCTTCAAAATCCGACGGTTGGCGAAATGATTTTAACGGTAATACAGAGTAATACCAGTACCCCAATGATTCTCTATACTGAAAAAGAGAAAGCCTATACGCATCGTAATATTGATTCGCTGGATATAAATACTATTGAAAAAAAGCAAAAATTTATAACTCAATTTTCTTCGGAGTATACCCCTATTGAAATCCGGAACGATGATGAACTGTTATCAACGATTTATTATGGCAATTCCCCATTGATAAACAAACTAAAATATTATCCTGCGGCGCTTATTTTGATAATTTTCCTTTTCATATTAGCCGTTTATCTTTTCTACAAAACCTCCAAATCTGCCGAACAGAACAGGCTCTGGGCCGGAATGGCTAAGGAGACTGCGCACCAAATTGGCACACCGCTTTCTTCTTTGGTTGGCTGGACCGAGATTTTAAAAAGCGAAAAAGTAAATCCCGAATACATTGCCGAAATTGAAAAAGACATTTCCCGTTTGGAGACAATCACAGACCGTTTTTCAAAGATTGGCTCGGTACCTAAACTAGAGCAGCATGATTTGGTTGAAGAAACAAAAGCCACTTTTCAGTATTTACAAAAACGCACTTCAAAACTTATAAATTTTCAGCTCCATGTTCCCCAAAAACCGATTTATGTTGAAATGAATCCACAACTTTTCAGTTGGACGATTGAGAATTTAGTAAAAAACGGCATAGATGCTATGAAAGGAAAAGGAAGTATAACCATTTCCATAGAGAAGAATTCAAAATATGCGTTAATTCATATTACCGACACTGGAAAAGGATTGACAAAAAGCGAGTTCAGGAGAATTTTTACGCCTGGTTATACCACAAAAAAACGTGGTTGGGGCTTGGGTTTATCACTAGCAAAACGTATTATTGAGGAATATCACAACGGAAAAATCCGTGTTTCAAAAAGTATATTAAACCAAGGCACCACAATGGAAATCTCTCTAAAGACCGAAAGTTAACTATGAGTATAAAAACCCACACGCTGCATACAGCGCGCTTAAAAAACAACTGCCCAACATGCTTTGGAACAGACGGTCTGGAATTTACCTTTACACAAGCGGAAAAAGAAACTCCATTTTTTAAAAAACCAGCTACTGAAATAGAAAATAAACTATACTGCCAGACGTGCAAAAATAATATTTACCCCGTAAACTGGACTGAAGACATTGAACGCGTTTTTGACTACAACAAAAAAATAGCGGAAACCTATAAACAGTATTTAAAGGTGAAACCGCTATTTTATATTTTGGTGGTCGTTGCTCTTTTGCTTGTGGCTGCTGTGGTTTATATTTTGATCCCTATTTAAGGCTTTAGTCTTTCACCAATAGCTTCAGCTAAAGTTTCAAATTCCTCCGAAGTCATTTTTACTTTTTTGGTAAAACGCATATCATCCATTTCGTTCAATGGAATAAGATGTACGTGAACATGAGGCACTTCCAAACCTATAACGGCCATTCCCACACGTTTGCAGGGAACGGTTTTTTCAAGGGCTCGGGCAACTTTTCGCGAAAACTGCATCAATTGTAGGTACATATGCTCGCCCATATCAAAAACCTTATCGATCTCTTCTTTTGGAACACATAGTGTATGACCTTTTGAATTTGGGTTTATGTCCAAAAAAGCGATGAAATTATCATCCTCCGCGACTTTGTAGCAAGGAATTTCACCTTCGATTATTTGTGTGAAGATTGATGCCATATTTAATGTCTTGAAATTTCTAATATTTCGAATTTAAGTACGCCATTGGGTACTTTTATCTCAGCCACCTCGCCTACTTTTTTACCTAACAATCCATGGCCAATTGGAGAATCTACAGAAATTTTTCCTGTTTTAAGATCAGCTTCGCTTTGCGCAACCAACTTATAGGTCATTTCCATTCCGTTGTTTTGATTTTTAATTTTCACGGTTGAATGCACCAAAACCTTGCTCAAATCCAATTGCGATTCATCTATCAAACGGGCATTGGCTAGAACTTCTTCCATTTTGGCAATTCGCATTTCCAACATTCCTTGTGCTTCTTTGGCTGCGTCATATTCGGCATTTTCGCTTAAATCTCCTTTATCACGTGCTTCAGCAATAGCATTGGAGGCTTTTGGACGCTCCACATCGCGTAGCTGGTCTACTTCGTCCCTTAACTTTTTTAATCCTTCGGCTGTGTAATAAGATACTTTACTCATAACTTCATCGTTTGTGTATGCAGAACATACGTAATCTTTAATATAATAAAATCCCGACTCGTGGCGGGACTTCTCTTTTCTTTAATAAATTGAAAAAATCCCATGCGATGACGGGATTGTGTTTAACAAATATAGTAAAAATTTACATCTTGCGTAATTTGTTGTAATTTCGACCTAAAATTTAATTGTTTCCATGAAAAATAGAATCTTCTTCCTTTTAATTATTTTTATAACATTGTCGTGCTCAAAAAAAGACGATAAGCAAGAGCGCAATCCTTATTTATCAGATCCTGTTGTAAGTTTGAATTTGAACTTAAATTTACCAGAATATAATCCCTTGAAGTTTCCCGGAAATTCCGTAATAACTTCCCAAGGCATCAAAGGCATCGTGGTGATTTGCATAAGTGACACACAATATTTTGCCTATGATTTAACTGATCCTAATCATGCGCCCAGCAATTGTTCACGAATGGAGATTAATGGGCCCATTGCAAGTTGTCCATGTCAAAATGATGACAATGAATACAATATCATAAATTTTGGAAGGCACACTACTGAGCCTGATACCAAATACCCGATGCAATCCTACCGCGCTGAGCGCAATGGCAATAATATTGTAATAAGTAATTAATGCTTCTACCCGATCGATAATAAGAATTAAAATTTTATTGTCGCTCCCAATAAAAAGTTAGTCGTCGCCTGCGGATAATAGCCTGCTCCTTCAATGGTTTTAACTGTTCCTGGATTGCTGAAATCGTCATCATAGGTGTAAAAATAACCGTTGGAAATATATTTCACATTGAAAATATTGTTCACTAAAGCTGAAAAAACCACTTCCTTTACCCACGGAAGATTGTCCAAAGTGTAAACAATATTCAAGTCATTGATGAAGTAACTGTCCAATTTTGAAGCTTCGCTGTCAATATTACCCATATATTGCTCGCCCACAAATTTTGAAAGAAAACCTAACTGCAATTTCTTTATTGGGGAATATTCCAGCATATTTGCTGCAACAATAGAAGGTGAAAAAGAGATGTTTGTGTTGCCAAGATTTACCAATTCACCATCGCGGGAAGTAACGAAATCTACATTTTTATTGGTGCTCAAAGCAATATTCGGAAGGGTTCTCAAATTTTTCATAAGCTTTATTTCAGCATCTACTTCAAGTCCCAAACGATAGCTTTTTCCACTGCTTGTTCTTAAGCCTGCACCCACATCGTTCAATTCTCCAGAAAGAACCAATTGGTCTTTGTAGTTCATATAATAAACATTCGTGTTCACTTTTGTCTTTTCCGAAGCGAAACGCCAGCCCAATTCAAAATCATCTAACTTTTCAGCAGTAGTAATATCTTGTTCGTAATCATTTCGGGAAGGTTCGCGATGTGCTTTTCCATAGGAGAAATAAAACTGATTTGAAGCATTGAATTTATAGGTCAGTCCCGCTTTTGGATTGAAAAACGCATAGTTTTCATCAACATTCAACGGCAACAAATCTGAAGTAATTCCCGCAGTTTTATAATTTAAAAACCGCCCCTGCAAATCTCCAAAAAAGCTCCATTGCTCAGTGATTCTGTAAGTTGCTTTTGAAAAAACGGTAAATTCACTTTTCTCGCCATTTCCTTCATAATAACGATCCCGAATTTCAGAATTGCTGGCGTAACGTGCCCAAATTACTTCGCCAAAATGGTCGCCGGTATAATAACTGTAAAATGCTCCACCAGTAAAGTCAATTTTATTGTTTTTGTAATTCACGTTTGCATTGGCAGCATAAAAATCATTATCCAGCCATCGACGACGGATTAAATCTGTAGTGTTGATGGTATCACCACCAATTTCAATTGGTTCAAAACCGTAAGTTTCAAAATCTTCGTCTTCTTTATATTGCTCAAAATAACCCTGTCCTTTTGTGTAATTAAAAGAAACATTCGTGTTCCAATTATTATTGAAACGCTGGTTCCAAAGCAATTGATAATGATCCTGCGCATAATTATCTACTTCGTTGTTGTAAAACTGAATGTTTCCATCTTCATCAGTGTACTCTCCAACGGTGTTGTACGTTCTATCATTCTTAAGTTTTTCTGGGTCTTCTAAACCATTCCAAGACTGATAAGTTTCTTCCCTTCCACCGAAAACTAAAGCTTTTATCAAGGTATTTTTATTCACAAACGCTCCCTGTAGAAAATACGATTTCAAGTCTGAACTGGCTCTGTCAATATATCCATCAGATTTAATGGTTGACAACCTTCCCGCTAATTCAAAATGATCGGAAAGTAAGCCAGTGCTGAACTTGACGTTGTGTTTATGTGTGTTATAACTTCCGAAGGAATTTGCAATTTCACCATAGGCTTCGTTTGAAACAGCATCGCTTAGCAAATTCAAACTCGCGCCAAAAGCGCCCGAACCATTGGTTGAAGTTCCTACACCGCGTTGCAATTGCAGACTTTGGACAGAGGAAGTAAAATCGGGCAAATTCACCCAAAATGTTCCTTGACTTTCGGAATCGTTATAGGGAATTCCATTCAACGTTACATTCACTCTTGAAGCATCGCTCCCACGAACCCGAATGTAAGTATAACCCACGCCCGCTCCAGCATCACTTGTGGTGACGACCGATGGAAGATAATTGAGCATATACGGAATATCCTGCCCAAGGTTTCGCTTTTCAAGTTCTTCTTTGTCAAGGTTTGAATGGGTGATGGGCGAATCTGCAGAAACTCGAACGGCTTGCACCAAAACTTCGTCCAAGGATTCAATTTTTGTTGAATCTTGTGCTTTATTCTGTGGTATTTCCTGCCCGGAAACTGTGATAAAAAATGAAGTAAATACTGCGGAAATCAATAACTTTTTCATTCGTTAAAAAAAAATTTAAACGAATAAAAGGGGCGTTATTCTTTGTTGGTTAAATGGTTACATAAAAAAACCCTGAAAACAATGCGTCGTGCATTATTACAGGGGGTTCCTATTCGTTATCCCTTGGCAGCATTACCCGCCCAGGTTCTTTGGGTATAATCTCAGCCAGAATGATTAGCGATTGAAGATTTTCGATTAACGATTGCAGAAGTACTTCTGCAATCTACAATCTACAATCTGCAATCAAAAATCCCTTAGCACCCCTTTGAGATGTTCGGCAAAGATACAATTCATTTTATTTATTAACCTGAAATTTTTATCATATCATTAATACTTCGCTTTTTTTATAGTCTTTACATTTGGGCAATGGCTACTTCAAAAAACAAATTCACTCTTAAGATTATCCTCAGCTACCTCGTTTTGGGAGCTTTGTCTGTTCTAGTTGGCTTTTTTTTATATTCTGAATTCAAAAATTTTACTGCCGAATCCATTGAAATTAAAGGTGAAAAAAAGTTTATTGAAACCGGAACGCTCATCAATTTAGTTTACGAAACAGACGGATTTTCAAGGCTCGCGCTTTTAACCGAAAGCGATGACGACTTCGAAAAATATATGGTCATGACGGAATCTCTTTTCAAAAAGATTGAAGAGATTAAATCGCTTACAACTAACGATTTTCAAATAAAACAACTGGATAGTGTTAATTCCCTGGTCAAAGAAAAAAACCGGAATATTGAGCAACTGCGGATCCTACGGCTGACAAACCAAAAAGACACTTCGCTGGACGATATTATGAAGGAAGTGAGAAAATTAGAGGCCTCTATCGGTTTAAATTCTGTGGAATCCATGGTGAAGAATCCTTCAAATCTCAGCAACAAGGATCGAAGAATATGGGAAGCTTATGCCGATTATTTAAACAGCAGTTCGCTTCGTGATACTTCAACCGTAAAGTCAAAAACCGTGGATTCTATGCTAACCGCTTCACGTTATATTGTTGCAGAAGCGAAAAAAGAAAATTCCCGTATTCGTGAATCTTTGATGCAAAAGGAGAATGAATTGATCCGCAACGACCTCAATATTTCCGAGCGATTGCGTGAAATTATCGCCAGTTTTGACCGCGAAATTACAAAGAACAATAATATAGAAAAGCAACAGCGTGCGGAATCCATGGAACGCACCAAGCAGATTCTGAAGTTTGCCGGAATTTTGGGTGGCATCGTAGTTTTACTATTTTCCTATTTCATTCTTTCTGATTTTTTTAGGGCAGAACGCTTTAAAAAGAATTTGGAAGAATCAAAAAACTATGCCGAATCGCTGTTGAAAAGCCGCGAACTGCTCATTTCCACTGTAAGCCATGATTTGAAAACACCTTTGAATACCATTAGCGGATACGCTGAATTGTTTGAAAACTCAAATCTTTCGGAAAAGCAGAAATATTATTTGGCGCAAATCACTTCCAGTTCGCATTTCATTTCGCATTTGGTGGATGACCTATTGGATTTTTCAAAATTGGAAGCGGGAAAATTGCCTTTGGAAAGCATTCCTTTTTCTCTTGAAAATATAATCACTGAAGCCGGAAGCGCAGCAAAACAGTTATATCTTCAAAAACCTGTTGAATTGAAAATATCAATTTCAGAAACAATAAAAAACAAAATTTTTGAAAGCGATCCGTTACGAATTCGGCAGATTATAAACAATTTAGTAGGCAACGCTTTCAAGTTTACAGAGCATGGCAGCGTTGAAATTAAGGTTGAAGAACTAGAAAATAAAAATACAATTTCAACCATTCAAATCTCCGTTATCGATACGGGAATCGGTATTTCAAAGGAAAAACAGGAACTTGTTTTCAACGAATTTACACAGGCTGAAACAGAAATTGCGCACAAATTTGGGGGCAGTGGACTCGGGTTGGCAATATCAAAAAAACTCACCGAGCTTTTGGGCGGAACTATAAAAGTAGAAAGTGTTTTGGGAGATGGAAGTTCGTTTATCCTAAATCTTCCCCTAAAGAATTCAGAAAGGGTTTTGACAAAAATTTCTTCCGAAAAAGTAAATTCCTTTAAAGGTTTAAAAGTTGTATTAATTGATGATGACGAAACTATGCGCGCCCTTTTGCAGGAAATTTTTGAACAGATGGATATAACTTCGAAAGCATTTCGAAGTTATGATGATTTCAAAGCTTCCGATTTAGGTTTCAATTTCCATTTCGTTTTAACGGATATTCAAATGCCGCAGACAGATGGATTTACTCTTTTGAAAAGATTGAAAAACGGCGAAATCCTTTCCTATAAAAACCAAGCAGTTATAGCGATGACTGGAAGCCGAGAGCACAGCCGGGATTTTTATTTAGAAAAGGGGTTTGCGGAAATGCTTCCAAAACCTTTCTCTAAACAGGAACTCATTGCTGTTTTGAATAAAATATTTCCTGAGCTTCGTAATTTTTCAATAGAAAAAACAGCGGAAGAGCCACTTGAAGAAAATTCTTCCAATGCTGATAAATTTGATCTTTCCCTTTTAAAATCCTTTTTGAACACGCCCGAAGCTTTAGAAGAGGTCCTAATTGTTTTCAATGCTCAAACCGAGAAAGATCTGCAGCAAATAAATAATTTAATCACTGAAGAAGACCCCAAGACGATTACAGAAATCGCTCATAGAATGCTCACGATGTTCCGCCAATTAAAAGCAAAAGAAGTAATTCCAATCCTTGAAAAAATGGAACAATACAACATGGAAGTAATTGAAAGCGTGGAAATGAAAATGGATTATGAAAAACTAGTGATGAATATTCGGGATATGCAAAAAGCTCTTGAAACTAGAGAGTTTTAAAGTTCTATTTGATAATGTTCAAGCTTGTTATAAAGGGTTTTCCTAGTAATATTTAACAGTTTTGCTGCTTTGGTTTTGTTGAAATCCGCTTCCTTTAAAGCGTTCAAAATAAGCTGTTTTTCGTTGCTTTCTTTTGAAAAATCTATTGTTTCATTTTTTGTTTTTTCAGAAAATAAAACTTCCCGCGGAATCACTTCTAACGGGATTAAAGCTGTGTTTGTCAATAAAACAGAACGTTTAATTACGTTTTTCAATTCGCGCAGATTACCTGGCCAAGCGTAGTTTTTAAAAGCTTCTTCAACATTTTTTGAAAGCCCCAAAACTTCTTTTCCCAAGGAGGCATTTGCCTCTGCCAAAAAATATTCAATAAAAAGAAAAAGATCTTCTTTCCGTTCGTGAAGAGACGGAATATGTATTGAAAATTCATTCAAGCGATGGTAAAGATCTTCTCTAAATTTTCCATCGGAAACGGCTTTTAACAAATCTTCATTTGTTGCGGAAAGTATACGCACATCTACTTCTATTTCGGTATTGCTGCCCACAGGCTTTATGCGCCGTTCCTGCAACGCACGAAGTAATTGGATTTGATTTTCATAGGAAAGATTACCCACTTCGTCCAAAAAAAGTGTGCCGCCATCGGCTGCTTCAAAGTGTCCTTTTTTGTCGTTAACCGCGCCAGTAAAACTGCCCTTTACGTGCCCAAAAAACTCGCTTGCAGCAATTTCCTTTGGAATTGCACCACAATCTACAGCTACAAAACTTTTATTTTGCCTGTCACTATAATTATGAATTGCCTTTGCTGCAACTTCCTTCCCAGTTCCACTTTCACCTTGAATCAAAACACACATATCCGTTGGTCCAACGAGCTTTAAATATTCGTTGAATTTTTTTGAAGATTCGCTGATTCCAACAACGAAATTGGGCTTTTCAATATTTGCTTTAGGAGAAGTTATTCGTTTTTCTTCAGTAATTTTTGAACCAGGAACTTCCGACGATTCATCATTTTGAAAACCCTCTTCTATAATCATCAGCAATTCCTCGGGGCGAAATGGTTTGGAAATATAATCCAAAGCGCCTTTTTTGATAGCCTTCACCGCGGTATCAACTTCGGCGTAACCGGTCATTAAAATAACCTTTGTTCTTGGAGTATTTTTTTGGGAAAATTCAAGCAATTCCAAACCAGAAACGTCTGGAAGTTTCAGGTCTGTAATCAGTAAATCAAAATTATTTTCAATCAGCGTTTTCCGCGCACTTTCGCCAGTAAGGGAAACGGTAACCTGAAAGCCCTTTCGTTCCAAAAAAGAAGTGAGCATTTTTCCAAAAGCTACATCGTCTTCAACTATATGTATTTGCTGCGCCATTACGTTTTCTAAGAACGTAAAAATAGTGAGTATATGGCTGGGCAAACTTTAAATTTATCATAAAAAAAAGGCGTCCAAAAATTGGACGCCTTTCTCAGAAGTATTGAATCTAAAATACCTGCAGTTTACTGCTTCTTCATATCATTTTTAATCCACTCGCCTTTTGCGTTTGCATATACTGTTGCAGCTTTTTTGTCTGCAGTGGCAAGTTGGATTTTGTATTCTCCATTGGCATTCACATAAGCCTTAGAGATAGTAGCACCACTAAAATCTTTAGCTACGGCGTCTTGGACGGCTTGTGGAACCTCAGAAGCTTTCACTTCCTTATAGTCTTGTACTGGAGCAGCAACAATAGCAGTTTCGGCATCCTGTGCGGCTTCAATTCTGGTTTCAACTTGCGCTTCAACGGCAGTTTGTTTTTGCTCGTTCATTGCAGTTGGTTCTTTATCGGTTTGTGCAGTTACTGCGGTTAAACCTCCTAATACGATTGCTGTACTTAAAATTAACTTTTTCATTGTTTTTGTTTTTAAAAAATTATTTATTCGTTTCTAAGTTTGTTTGTTGCTTGATATATAGAAAAAGTAGTGCCATAGAAAAAAGGCAATAGAAAAAACTAATAAATAACTGAAAAACAGTTGTTTATTGAATTTTAAATTATTTTGAATTCTAAGAAAAGTGTATAAAGAAAAGAACAGTTGTGTAAAAATTATACGTTTTGTGTATAAACACTATTCAATTTTGGGAGGTTTGCGGTTGGATTTTTTAAATGCGTGTTCTTTTTTGGATTTTAAACGTCTTTCAATCGCACCTTTTGAAGGTTTTGTTTTTTTACGAGGTTTTGCAACTTTTAGGTTTTGCTGAAGTAATGCAACCAATCTTTCAATAACAATGCCTTTATTACGATGCTGGCTTCGGGTTTCGCCACATTGTAGGATAATAATTCCTTCAGATGAAATTTTTAAAGCAAGCTTGTTGCGAAGTCTTTCTTTTTCAGTTTCTGAAAGCGCTTCTGAGTTTTCCAAATCAAAAGAAACCTCAACTTTTGAAGCTGTTTTGTTCACGTGCTGCCCACCCGGACCACTGCTGCGAATGGCTTTAAAGTTGAGTTCAGAAATTAAAACTTCAGTATTCATTTGGGTTGGTGTACTTCGTTCAAAAGGTCATTTACGGTCTTTACGGGATTGAAGGTGATAAGCGGGACTTCTACAAAAACAGTGTTCCAATTTGCCATAGCACCATTCCAAAGGCCAGGGAGTTCCAATGCTTTTATTGATTTTCCGTGATACGATTTTTTCGAAATGAAACCTGCATCTGGATCAGAAAATTTCAATAGATTAAATTTTTCACCTTTGTAATTGCGAACGCCACAGATTAAATCAACTGGATTGAAATGCGTCGCTTTTTCAACCAATTGTTTCTGTTGTGGGTTATTGCTGTCTATTTGCGACATTTCTACGATTTGATAGGAAAGGTTTCCGTTTTTGTCTTTTATAAGAAATGGCCCTCCGCCGGGAGCACCCGTATTTTCTACCACACCACAAATGCGAATGGGGCGTTCCAGAACTTTTAATAGTTTATCCTTACCAATAGGAATGTTTTTTATATTCAGTGCTTCGGAAATAAAAGACTCAATTTCATTAAGTAATTCTTCGGAAGGATTTTCAGCGTTAAGTTTTTCAATGAATCTGAAAATTTTCTTCTGTAGTGAAATCAATTTTCCTGCAAGCACTTTTTTTTGATAAGCAACGGTTTCTACATAATTTTCCGAAACCACATTGTCTATATTTTTAATGAAAATGATATCCGCATCCACATCGTTCAGGTTTTCTAGCAGTGCTCCGTGGCCCGACGGACGGAAAAGCAAATCGCCTTTTTCATCTAAAAACAAATCATTTTCAGGCGTTACTGCAACTGTATCTGTTTCTTTTTTCTGAAAGGAATACGAAATTTTAAAGCGAACTTCTGTTTTCTCTTCAACAATGTGTTTTACTTCATCAAAACGCTTTTTAAATTTTTTCTCGTGGCCTTCGGAAACTGTAAAATGCAGATTTGCCGTGTCGTACGTAGCTGCGTAAAAAGCGGCTTCATACAATTGTTCGCCAAAAGCGGTAACATAATTTTCACCGTATTTGTGAAAAGGAACAAGTCCTTTTGGTGTGTTATTGAAATTTAAACCCGTTTCCTCCAGCATTTCCTGAATGAACAAATAATATCTTTTCCCTTTTTCGAAATTTTCAAGATCGGGATATTTTTCTTCCAACTTGCCTTTCACCAAAGTCGAAAAAGCAAAATTGCTCATTGAGTCGAAGAAGATTTTTAAATTTTTGTTTTCTTCCTTTTGAAGAAAAACATCAATAGCATCGTTTTCAGGCTTGAAATTTTCCAAAAATTGGTGCAAAAACTTGAACATTCGTGTTGCTGCACCAGAAGCCGGAACAAATTTCAGCAACTCGAGATTGTCTTTTTCAGCTTCAAAAAGATTGGCTAAACGCTGTTGCTCCTTTTCCGAAAAAACTTCAATTCCGTTATTGACCGAAGCCGGCTCAACTACATTGGCGTAGAGAATTCCGTTTCTGAAAATGGCAAGTTGCCTTTCAATTTCAGCTTCGGAAAGACCGTGATTCTGTATTTGTTGTATGTTTTTTTCTGTAAACATTTTAATTCTTCTTCAGCAATGCGTCAATAATTCTGACGGCGTTTTCAAATCTTTCTTTTTCCTTTCCCTTTAAAACTTGATAGGGGAAATTCTGTTTTTTCAATTCGGCCTCGAAAATACGAAACATTTCTTTGCGATTGTTTGGGCGGTCACGCAATATATCCTGCTCCCAAGGAGTATCAACATAGGTTAAAAGATAGATGCTATAATTGTCTTGGGTTGCTTCGTTTTTTATTTCCAAAGGGCAAAATCCATCGTAATAATACTCGGAATACACTTTCAGTTCAAGCAAGTTTGTATCGCAAATCAACAGATTTTCAATATGTTGGGAAATTTCGTTTTCAATTTTCAGTTGGCCTTTGGCGATGGGAATTAAATCTTCTTTAGATACCAATTCTTTTTTTGAATTCCACTTTTTCTGAAGGTATTCACGCATAAATTCGGGTACCCAAAGTGTGTTGTAATGTTTCGCCAATTGTTTAGCCAAAGTAGTTTTTCCCGTAGATTCGGGACCGTATAAAACTACTTTTATCAATTCAGTAGGCTGGTTTCGGGTATGTCGAGATTTTTCTTCCACGCGCGGTATCCGTAAATGGCAATAATAGTGAATAAAAGGTATTGAAACGAAGTAAAAACGAGTCCTTTATAAAGGTATAGCGGCACGGAAATGATATCACCAATAATCCAATAGATCCAGTTTTCGAGTTTCTTTTTCGCCATAAGCCACATTCCAACAAAGAAAATTGCTGTGGTAACTGTGTCAACGTAAGCAGTCCAATTGTTCCATTTATCGAAATATTTATAAACAGCAAACACGAAAACCAACGTCCCAATAAAAATATAAATTGACTTTTTATTCTCTGATTTTGTAGCTTTTGTAATAGGAGTATAATGTGTGTCGTCCACTTTTCGGGTCCAAATATACCAGCCATAAATACTCATTGCGAAGTAATAGGCATTTATCATCATATCGCCTAAAAGCCCATAAATAGCTAAGATGTATACAAAAATTGCCGTGCTAATAATTCCGGTGGGATAGACCAGTATATTATCTTGTTTACTGAACCAAACACTCAAAAAACCAAAGAATACTCCAATCAATTCCAGCACAATTAAATGTGTGGGAACTTCAGCATACTGTGCAAAAAACCAATCAAAAATGGGGCTCATAATCGCTGCGGTCTGATTTTACAATTTTTATATACAGCAATCCTCTTTCCAAGGCCTCCAAAGCAATTTTCATTTCCTTTTGAAGCAGGTTCATAACTTCGTCATAATCGCCATAAACCTGTGTGCTGAGTGGATTTTCCAAAACTGTAAGCCCAGAATTTCGAAGACTTTTTATGAAATTGATGATTGCGGGTTCATAATCATCCTGTAAAGGTGTTAAAGTAAGTTCTACTGAAATTTTCATATTGTTTTACGTTTTTAAATCTTCAAATACTGTTCCCATTACAACCATATCTGCCCCAGCATTGTAAGCAGCTTGTTTTTGTGATTCGGTTTTTATTCCTCCACCAACGATTAAAGGAATGTTGATAGTCTTTTTTACTTCGGAAATGATTTCGGTTTTAACAGGAAACTTGGCACCGCTGCCAGCTTCTAAATAAATAAGTTTAGCCCCCATAAATTGTCCTGCTAAAGCAGTATGCACAATGACTTCAATATTTTTCTGTGAAAGAGGTTCCGTCTTGGTCACTTTTGAGACTGCCGAATCGTTCCCGCCATCTATCAAAATATAGCCAGTAGAAATGATTTCCAAATTTGAATTTTTCAGTTTTGAAATTGATTTTATTTGCTGGCCTACTAAATATTCAGCGTTTCTTCCAGAAAGCAATGTCAAAAACAAAAGTGCGTCCGCAAATGATGTAATCTGTGAATAGTCTCCCGGAAAAAGAAATATTGGAAGTTTCGTTTCAGCTTTTAGTGCTTTTACAGTTTCTTCGGTTTTGCCATGTGCAACAGAGCTTCCGCCTACAAAAAGATGGGTAGTTTTCTTAGGAGTTTTATTCAAAAATGATTTTATTTCTGAAATAACAAACTTATCGGGATCAATCAAAATGGCAAGTTGCTTCTCCTTTTCGGCTACCGATTCCAGAAAAGATCTGTAAAACGATTCTTCCATTTATTGCTTTTCAGAAATAAGGGCGTAGGCGCAAGTAAAACCTTCAAACTCCAAAAAATCTACATTATATTTTTGGGTTTTATCTTCATAGGTAACTGTGGCAGTGGTTTTATAATCATCAAGCATAAATTCTTCAACATAAATATTCTCCAAAAAACTAACTCCTTTTTCTGCAAAACTTTTATAAAGTGATTCTTTGCCGCACCAAACAATGGTGAGTTTGCGCATCATTGCATCTTCATTGGCTATGGTTCGGTATTCCTCGATAGGGGTGAATTTATGGGCTATTCTGAGGATTTTGCTTCGTTGCATTTCGATGTCAATTCCCACTTCAAAATCACTAATAATTATTGCCGAAAAATTGAAGGAATGCGTAATTGAAATATGCTTATCGCCCGTTAAATGGGGCTTTCCGTTTTCGTCATAATACAAATCGTGATCTGAATATCCTTCCAAAGCCATCAGATGCCGAATGCTCATAAAGCCTCGACGATGCAGATCACTTTTCATATTAACGACTCGGTTTGAACAATTTTTTGTGAGATCTATACCATCCGAAAGCGTTTCAAAAGATTCTTCAATCTTCCAAATGAAGACTTTAGTGGTTGGATTAACTGTTATAGTTTTGTAAAGTGGCATAAACTTTTAAAGTATATTTTGTAGTTTTGCAGACTGAAAAACAGAAATTAATTTTTAACAAATACCCGCTTTCGAGGGTATAAATATAACAAATATGTCAACGAAAACTGTGCCTTACACGGCGTTTAAAGTAAAAGATATTACCCTTGCCGACTGGGGAAGAAAAGAAATTGAGCTTGCAGAAGCTGAAATGCCAGGGCTTATGAGCTTGCGTGAAGAATACGGAAACGAGCAGCCTTTGAAGGGTGCACGTATTGCTGGATGTCTTCACATGACCATTCAAACTGCAGTACTGATTGAAACTTTAAAAGCATTAGGTGCTGAAGTTACTTGGAGTTCATGTAACATTTTCTCTACCCAAGACCATGCTGCAGCTGCAATTGCTGCTGCTGGATTTCCTGTTTACGCATGGAAAGGTATGAACGAAGAAGAATTTGACTGGTGTATTGAGCAAACGCTTTTCTTTGGCGAAGATCGCAAACCGTTGAACATGATTCTTGATGATGGTGGTGATTTAACAAATATGGTTTTGGACAAATATCCAGAGCTTGCAGCTGGCGTAAAAGGAATTTCTGAAGAAACAACTACTGGTGTTCACCGTCTATACGAGCGTGTGAAAAAAGGAACTTTACCAATGCCAGCAATCAATATCAACGATAGTGTAACCAAAAGTAAATTTGACAATAAATACGGTTGTCGCGAAAGCGCTGTGGATGCAATCCGTCGTGCGACTGACATTATGCTTGCCGGAAAACGCGTAGTAGTTTGCGGATATGGCGATGTGGGTAAAGGAACTGCCGCTTCTTTTAAAGGTGCAGGAAGTATCGTTACCGTTACGGAAATTGACCCAATTTGTGCTTTGCAAGCTGCAATGGACGGTTTTGAAGTGAAAAAACTGGAAACGGTTATAAAAACAGCAGATATCGTTATCACTACTACGGGAAATAAAGATATTATCCGTCCTGAGCATTTTGAAGCGATGAAGGATAAGACCATTGTTTGTAATATTGGGCATTTTGACAATGAAATTGCAGTTTCTTGGTTGAACAAAACCCACGGAAATTCAAAAGTGGAAATTAAACCACAAGTTGACAAATACACTATTAATGGAAAAGACATTATTCTTTTGGCTGAAGGCCGTTTGGTAAACCTAGGTTGTGCTACGGGTCACCCAAGTTTTGTAATGAGCAACTCTTTCACCAACCAAACATTGGCACAGATAGAGCTTTGGAAAAACGGTGAAAACTATGAAAGAGAAGTATATATGCTTCCAAAGCATTTAGATGAAAAAGTGGCAAAACTTCACCTTGAAAAAATTGGGGTGGAACTTACGGAACTTACAAAGGAACAAGCCGATTATATTGGTGTTACTGTTGAAGGACCATTTAAGCCAGAGTATTACAGGTACTAATGATTAACGATTGTAGATTTACGATTTTTTAAAATTGAAACCCTTGCAGCGATGTGAGGGTTTTTTTATGGAAAATATTTAACTTTTACAAAACAAAGATTATTCTTATTTTAATTGAATGATGATTTATGAAGAAGAAAAAATAAAAGTCCCACGATTCAAAGAAGAATCTGGCTTCTACACCACAAAAAAGCGCTCTAAAATGATGAGCAAAATTCGTGGTAAGAACACCAAGAGCGAATTACTTTTCAGAAGAGCACTTTGGAAAAAAGGGATTCGTTATAGTGTTGATAGCAAAAGACTTCCCGGAAAACCCGATGTTTCCATCCAAAAATACAAACTTGTAGTTTTTATTGATGGCGAATTCTGGCACGGCTACAATTGGCCAGAACGGAAAGAAACTTTAAAAGCCAATAGAGGTTTTTGGATTCCGAAAATTGAACGAAATATGCAGCGCGACCGCGAAGTGAACAGACATTTAGAAGAAATGGGGTTCACGATTTTCCGGTTTTGGACCAACGAAATAAAGAACAACCTAGACAAATGCATCAACGATGTATTAGTTTACATAAACACAGGACAAAATGATTAAGAATTCCAAACTCCCGAACATCCCAACCTCTATCTTTTCAACAATGAGCAAAATGGCAGTAGATCATAATGCCTTAAACCTTTCGCAAGGCTTTCCAAATTTTCCCAGTGACCCAGTTTTAAACGCTTTGGTTGACCAAGCGATGAATGATGGTTTTAACCAATACGCTCCTATGCAAGGGGATTTTGAGCTGCGCATGGAAATTTCAAAAAAAATTGAATACCTTCATAATCATTTCTACAATCCCGACACCGAAATCACAATAACGGCTGGAGCAACGCAGGCTATTTTTACAATTATTGCGGCAACTATAAGCAAAGGTGATGAAGTTATTATTTTCACTCCAGCCTACGATTGTTATGCGCCCACGGTGGAATTGTTCGGCGGAAAAATAATTCCTGTTCAATTAAAACCACCTTTTTACTCAGTGGATTGGCAGGAAGTTGCTGATAAAATTTCTTCAAAAACAAAAATGATAATCATCAACAGTCCGCACAACCCTAGCGGAATGCTTCTTTCTGAAAAAGATATGCTTCAATTGCAGGATTTGGCCGAAAAAAATGATTTATTGGTTTTGAGCGATGAAGTTTACGAACACATTATTTTTGATGGAAATGTGCATCAAAGTGCATCAAAATTTGAAGCCTTGGCGAAGCGAAGTTTTATAACAGCTTCCTTTGGAAAAACATTTCACAATACCGGTTGGAAGATAGGTTATTGCGCCGCTCCGGAAAGATTGATGAAAGAGTTCCAAAAAGTACATCAATTTGTGGTTTTCTGTGTAAACCATCCTATTCAAAAGGCTTTAGCAACATATTTGAAAGATTCCCACCACTATCTAAAACTTTCAGATTTTTATCAGCAAAAGCGTGACTTTTTTCTGCATTTAATGGAAGGCTCCAATTTCAAGATTATTCCTTCGAAGGGAACATATTTCCAAATGCTTGATTTTTCAGAAATTTCAAACGAAAGTGATATCGCCTTTTCAGAAAGGCTTACGAAAGAATTTAAGATTGCAACAATACCTACATCGGTTTTTAATGAAGGAAAAAAAGATTTCAAACAAATAAGAGTGTGTTTTGCCAAAACCGATGAAACTTTAGCGCAAGCTGCACATATTTTGAAACAATTTTGATTCTTAAAATCTATAGATATGATCAAGAACAATAAGTTTTATCGATTCAAAGATTAAAACATCCGATTGAATTTTGGTTTAAAAAGGTTTTATAAAGTCGTATTTTCGTGAACACACCTCTTAAAATCTCAAATTATGGAAAACGATAACGAAAAAAACTATCATGAAAATGGAAATCCTAGCGGAAATACTAGTGACGCCTGGGAAATAAATGATGACGACTCAGCAGCAAAATGTCCATATTTTGGGAATATACAGCACCAAGTTGCCGGAGGCGGAACTACTAACGGCGATTGGTGGCCAAATAGTCTACGATTGAACGTGCTTCGCCAACAAAGCTCCAAGTCAGATCCAATGGGAAATGATTTTGACTATAAAAAAGAATTCGAAAAACTTGATTACAATGCGTTAAAGCAAGACCTCGTAAAATTAATGACCAATTCCCAAGATTGGTGGCCTGCAGATTATGGTCATTACGGTGGATTGTTTATAAGAATGGCATGGCACAGTGCGGGAACGTATAGAGTTACGGACGGTCGTGGTGGTGGAAATACAGCCAACCAACGCTTTGCACCTTTAAATAGTTGGCCAGATAACGGAAACTTAGACAAAGCGCGCTTATTGCTTTGGCCCATAAAACAGAAATACGGCAAAAAAATTTCCTGGGCAGATTTATTGCTTCTTACAGGAAATTGTGCCTTGGAATCTATGGGCTTCAAAACTTTTGGTTTTGGCGCAGGACGAGAAGATGTTTGGGAACCAGAACAAGATGTTTACTGGGGTTCTGAAACACAATGGCTCGGTAATGACAAAAGATATGAAGAAGGGCATCTTGAAAAACCATTGGCGGCGGCACATATGGGATTAATTTACGTAAATCCGGAAGGACCAAACGGAGTGCCTGATCCACTAGGTTCTGCACACGATATCCGCGAAACTTTTGGCCGAATGGCGATGGATGATTACGAAACTGTAGCGCTAATTGCTGGCGGACATACCTTTGGAAAAGCGCACGGAGCGGGTGATGCAGAAAAATATGTAGATTCCGAACCTGCGGGAGCTGGGATTGAACACCAAAGTAAAGGTTGGATTAATAGTTACAAATCAGGTTTTGGTGACGATACCATAACCAGTGGCTTGGAAGGTGCATGGACACCAGTTCCAAACAGATGGGATCATGATTATTTCAAAGTGTTGCTAGATTACGATTGGGAATTGACCAAAAGTCCTGCCGGTGCACACCAATGGAAACCAACAGCGGCTTCAAATGCACGCAAAGCTCCAATGGCACACGATGCATCCAAAACACAGGATTTAATGATGTCAACAGCAGATATCGCTCTTAAAAAAGATCCTGAGTATTTAAAAATATCAAAACATTTTCGAGAAAATCCAGCGGAATTTGAAGATGCATTCGCACGGGCTTGGTATAAATTAATACACCGCGATATGGGTCCTGTTTCCCGCTATTTGGGTCCAGAGATTCCTCAAGAAGAATTGCTTTGGCAAGATCCAATTCCCGCTGTTAACCACACTTTAATCGATGATAAAGATATAGCTTCATTAAAAGGAAAAATCCTTAATTCTGGGGTATCAGTTTCTGAATTAGTTTCCACAGCTTGGGCTTCAGCCTCAACATTCCGTGGATCTGATATGCGCGGAGGTGCCAATGGAGCTAGAATTCGCTTAGAACCACAAAAAAACTGGGAAGTGAACAATCCAGTACAATTATCAAAAGTTTTGGGTAAACTTGAGGAAATTCAAACAGATTTCAACAATAATCAAAGTGGCAACAAAAGAGTTTCAATAGCAGATTTGATTGTTCTTGGCGGAAGCGCAGCTATTGAAAAAGCTGCTAATAATGCAGGACAAAACATAAGTGTTCCATTCACACCAGGAAGAGGCGACGCATCTCAAGAACAGACAGATGTAGATTCATTTAAACATCTTGAGCCTGCAGCAGATGGTTTCAGAAATTATTTGAAGTCAGAACAACATGCTTCTTTTGAAGAATTGTTGGTGGACAAATCGCAACTACTCACGCTAACAGTTCCCGAAATGACGGTATTGGTTGGCGGAATGCGCGTTTTAAAAACTAACTTTGATGGTTCGGATCACGGTGTATTTACTGACAAGACTGATGCATTAACTAATGATTTCTTTGTAAATCTTCTCGATTTGGGAACTACTTGGAAAGCCATCGGGAATGACGATCGAGTTTTTGAAGGACGTCATCGCGCTACGGATACTTTCAAATGGACGGGCACAAGAGCTGACTTAATTTTCGGTTCCAACTCAGAGCTTCGGGCAATTGCTGAAGTTTATGCCTGCGAAGATTCCAAAGAGAAATTTGTTAATGACTTTGTTGCAGCATGGAGCAAAGTGATGAATTTAGATCGTTTCGATTTAAAATAATCTAAATGTACTTATTTTATAAATCAAACAGAGTTGCAATTTATGTGACTCTGTTTTTTTACTTTTATAACGAATGAAGGAACAACTTTTTATTGCCATAAGAGAGGAAAATTTGTCGGAAGTTGAAAGACTTTTGAAAAATAATCCTGAACTGGTTTCCACGAAGGATGCACGTGGCTCGACGCCTTTGTTGCTCGCAACCTATTATGGCTTATACGATATTTCAGAAATTATTTTGAAATATCCACAAAACATTAACGAGCAAGATGTTTCAGGAAACACTGCTTTGATGGGGGTTTGTTTTAAAGGCTTTGAACATATTGCAAAACTACTGTTGCAAAACGACGCCAATCCAAATATTACAAATTTCAATGGAACTACAGCTTTAATATTTGCTACCACTTTTGGAAGAAAAGGAATAGCGTGGATGCTTATGGAAAAAGGGGCTAACACTTCTATAAAAGACGATAGAGGATTGACTGCTGCAGATCACGCAAAAATGCAGGGAATACGGGAAATGGCGGAATTGCTTGAAAAGAAAAAAGAATAGATATTAAAAAAAAGAAAGGGTTTGAACGAAAGACTTAAAATAACAATCATTCAAAGTGAGTTGCATTGGGAGAATGCCGAAGCAAATCGGGCAATGTTTTCTGAGAAAATTCAAAATATTGAAGGTGAAACAGATTTAATTATTCTTCCCGAAATGTTTTCAACTGGATTTTCAATGAATGCCGAAAAACTTGCTGAACCAAATGATGGAGAAACTTTAAATTGGATGGTTTCCGAGGCACAGAAAAAAAATTGCGCAATAACTGGAAGCGTGATTATTTCTGAAAACGGTAACTATTACAACCGCCTTTTTTTTATTTTTCCCGATGGCAATTATAAAAAATATGACAAAAAACACACCTTCACTTTAGCAAAAGAAAACGAAACTTATAAAGCCGGAACCAAACGATTGATCGTGGATTACAAAGGTTGGAAACTTTGTCCGCTGGTTTGTTATGACCTGCGTTTTCCAGTTTGGGCAAGGAATACCGAAGATTATGATGTGTTGATTTATGTTGCCAATTGGCCAAAAACGCGTATTGTAGCTTGGGACACTTTGCTTCGAGCCCGTGCTATTGAAAATATGGCCTACTGCATTGGCGTAAACCGAATAGGTTTGGACGGAAATGACCACGAATATATAGGCCATTCCACGGTTTATGATGTTTTAGGCAAACAAATGTCTATAACTTCTTTTGAAAAAGAATTTACTGAAACAGTAATTTTGGAAAAGAAACACATTGAAAATAACAGAAAACACCTTCAATTTTTGAAAGATCGCGACGCCTTTACTTTAACGTAAAAGTCTCATTCAAACTCCAGTTGGAGCGTACTTCAATTTGTTTGGGGTAATAAATTATTTTTTCGGTTTCCATTCGGTTTAAGAAACTTCCCGTATCCCAGCTACCGTTTTGGTTGTCGTCGTAAATAATTCTTACGAAATATTTATCGGGAGAAAGTTCGTCGAAAAAAACAGTTTTGTTTTCAGATAAATATTCTTCAGCAATAACGTTGTACTTACTATCCAACATTTGAACTATAACAGGAAAACGATTCACATTTATTAATGTAAGATTCAGTGTCCCATAATCTGAAGTAAGACGTGTGTTTACGCTAAAATGAAGCGTATCGTTGGTTTTTTCAAAAAAATCTGTAATTGCTCCAGGCAGCAGTTCTATAGCATAGCTTTGATCTTCCTGCTTTGGAAAAAACACTTCGGCCCAATTGTATTTCTTGTTTACTCTTATTGTAGCTTCAACCATGGACGAATCTTTCGCCATTACCTTAAATTTTTCAGCGTCAATAGAAACCAAAGGAGTGTTGGCGCGCAATTTAAAAGTGTCCTTCAATTTGAGCACTCCTGTTTTTACTGCCGAAATGTTCAGTGAATCTTTATAAAGTTCACGCATCCGAACTGTAACTGTGTCAATTATATTTCCACTCGCAACCTTAAAAATCAGGGAGTCTGTTTCAATGGCAGGTTTGAACCAGTAGTGAAGCGTGTCTTTCTTTTCGTCTTTAAAAGTTCTAGAAATATAATCTTGTGGTACTTCGGAAATTATTTCAACATTCAAACTATCCACATGGCCCTCATAGCCAAAAACAATATGGTTTTTACCCAATTGACTCGGCCTCGCAAGTTTGTAATCTGGCATTTCCTTAAAAAGAGTCAATGAATAAGCAGAATCCGTTGGCACGGAAACCAGCTCTTTTACAAACCCAATTTTATCATTTTTCGGCTGAAAAGTGTAGTCGTTATTTTTTTCTTTCAACGCGAGCAACAAATAGTTCCCCTCTTTTAAATTAGTAAGTTCAAAAGTGCCCGTACTGTCTTTTGTAACGGTTATATAAGTTGGCTTTTCTGAATAAACCAATGAATCATTAAAAGTTTCGTTGGCTTCATAAAGCATTACGGTTGTAGGAATTTCTGGTGAAATGAGTTGTGCATCCTTCACTTTTCCCGATAATTTTAAGCTATCGATATAACTTCCTGTGGAAAAAATATATTTAAAATACTCAAACTGGTTTCCTTCATTATTGTCCACAATACTCTTTCCAAAGTTGAAAGAATAGGTTGTGTTCGGTTTTAAAGTGTCTAACAATTTTATTTTCAGTGTTTTTGAAGTGCTGAGCGGCGTGATAATGGGCGTATATTTCATCGGTGGTGAAATGATGAGCTCCTTATTTAAATCTTTCAGCTTAATATACTCGTCAAAACGGATTTCAATTTCGTCTCCTGTAAAATTTGTACTGTAGTTTTCGGGACTACTTTTTACAATTATGGGCGGAATGGTATCCCGTGGGCCACCAGAAGGCGTTCCTTTTTTTGCGCAATCCACAAAAGAAAGCATAAATAGAAATGCGATGGGTATATAAAGTAGGCGGTGTTTCACGGAGTATTTTTAAAAAATTACTTGGGCGTTGAATTTAAGCTTCCAAAAATAAACAATAACCAATTACTATTTCCAAATTACTTTAGCTTGTTGCAATTGTAGCAATGCTGATATTTACGTTTTCGCCTTTAAGCAGTTGTAGCGCGCATTTTTCAAGTGTGGCGCCCGTGGTAATAATATCATCCACCAACAAAACATGTTTATTTTTTATTTCACCCAGATTTTGAGTGTAGAATAATTCTTCGGCCTCAAAACGGAGTACCCTCGTTTTAAAAACTTGCGATCCGGTTTTAGAGATTTTAATCAAAATATCATCCCTATAGGGAACATTTAAAGCCAAGGCAATTTCCTTTCCGAATCCTTCCACTTGGTTAAAGCCACGCTTTTTAAGCTTTTGTTTGTGCAAAGGAACAGGGATTACCATTTCTATTTCTCTATATTGATTGATTTCAGCCAATTCAGCACCCATCCATTTCCCAAAGAAAGAACTTATTTCCTTTTTCCCTCGATATTTTAAATTATGCAGCAATTCCTGTGTCAATCCCCTTTTCTGAAAGTAAACAAGCGCCGTTGCATTTTTTACCAAAAATCTCCCATAGAACTTATCCTTCAACATTTCACTTCCCGTTTTGTGAAAAGAAGCTACAGGAAGTGAATGAATACATTCCAAACAAAGCACCTCTTCTCCCTTATATAGCAGCTCTTTACAACCTATACAGACTTTAGGAAAAAGAAGATTTAACATACTTTAAGAATTTTTACCATTTTGTAAACATATGTTAAAGAATTACCTGCCTACATTTACCGACTAAACTTAACTTATTAATTATGAGTACTGAAAACGAAAACAATAGTGGCAAATTTAAGATCCTTATCGGGGTTCTTTCGGTTTTGCTTATTGCATTAGCGGTTTATACCGTAACATTGTTTAACGACAATAAATCTACGATTTCAAATCTTGAAACGCAAAAAGCTGATATCGAGCAGGAATTGGAAGGCTTAATTGCTAATTATGACGAAGTAATCAAGGATAACGAGCTTAAAGATAAAGATTTGCTTGCAGCCCGAGAAAGAATTACGGTTCTTTTGGACTCTGTAAAAGATGCTAAGGCCAACATTGGATTGATTGAAAGATATAAAGCCGAAGTGGGCAGGCTTAAACAAGAACGTGTAATGCTTTTTAAACGCGCAGACAGTTTGATAGCCGCCAACAAACAGCTTGCTATAGAACGCGACAGTACTTCAACAGAGTTATCAAACACACGAATGGTTGTTGATTCGGTAAGCCAAGAAAATATGGCAATGACTGAAACCATTAAAAAAGGTTCCGTAGTTAAAGCTACAGATTTACGTGGAGAAGCCGTTATTATTAGAAGCAATGGAAAGGTTGTTGATACAAAACGCGCAAGTCGTGCCGATAAAATTAGAGCTTGCTTTACGCTAGCTCCAAATGCTATCGCCCAAAAAGGTGACAGGATTCTTTATGTACAGGTTATTAACCCAAAAAATAAAATGATGGGTGACGACACTGTGAAACAATTTGACAGCAAAAACCTTAACTACAGTGCTTCAACAAACGTTTTTTATGAAAATGATGAACTGGATGTATGTGTTTTGGTAAATGCCTCTGAATCTGATCTTGTGGAAGGTAGATATACTATCAACCTTTTTGATGGCCCAAGCCTAATTTCAACTACCACTTTGGAGTTGAAGTAGGCCAGCTAGCCCCAATGGGGGAAATTTAAAAATATATTGAAAAACCATTGCAACAAATGCAATGGTTTTTCTTTTAAAAAAAAACACACTCCGCCTTCGGGGGTTGGGGGGACTTTCCTATTTTTGCCCTATGGCAAATAACGAAGATCAATTTAAAAAAGTAGTCTCCCACGCAAAGGAGTACGGATATGTTTTTGCATCAAGCGAAATCTACGATGGCCTTAGTGCTGTTTACGATTATGCACAAAATGGTGTAGAACTTAAGAAAAACATTCGCGAATATTGGTGGCGCAGCATGGTCTATATGCACCAAAATATTGTAGGCATAGACTCTGCAATTTTAATGCACCCCACAACTTGGAAGGCTTCCGGCCACGTTGATGCCTTCAATGATCCGTTGATAGACAACAAAGATTCCAAAAAACGTTATCGCGCAGATGTATTGATTGAAGACTATGCTGAAAAACTTTATCAAAAAGCGCAAAAGGAAATTGAAAAAGCAAAAGGCCGTTTTGGCGATAGTTTTGATGAAGAACAATTTGTATCGACCAATCCACGTGTTGTAAAATATCTTGAAGAACAACGTACCGTTTTGGAAAGAATGGCTCGCTCGCTCGAAAAAGAAGATTTGGCAGACGTGAAAGCCTTAATTGAAGAGCTTGGAATTGCCGATCCGGAAACGGGTTCAAAAAATTGGACTGAAGTGCGACAGTTCAACCTTATGTTTGGAACTAAATTGGGTGCTTCGGCAGAAAGTGCTATGGACCTTTACCTACGTCCAGAAACTGCCCAAGGTATTTTTGTGAACTTTTTGAATGTCCAAAAAAGTGGAAGGATGAAAATTCCTTTCGGAATCGCACAAACAGGGAAAGCTTTCCGTAACGAAATAGTGGCGCGACAGTTCATTTTCCGTATGCGTGAGTTTGAACAGATGGAGATGCAATTCTTTGTTCGCCCTGGTGAAGAACTGAAATGGTACGAATACTGGAAAGAAACCCGTTTAAAATGGCACCTTTCTTTGGGAATGGGAGAAGAAAACTACCGTTTTCACGACCACGAAAAAATGGCGCATTACGCAAATGCAGCGACAGATATTGAATTTAACTTTCCTTTCGGTTTCAAGGAATTGGAAGGAATTCATTCCAGAACCGATTTCGATTTAAAAGCACACGAAAAATTCTCAGGAAAAAAATTACAGTTCTTTGATCCAGAATTGAATGAAAACTACGTACCCTATGTGGTTGAAACTTCAATAGGTTTAGACAGGATGTTCCTTGCCGTTTTAAGCAATTCGCTTCAAGATGAAACTTTGGAAGATGGTAGCGTGCGAACCGTTCTAAAACTACCGGCAATTTTAGCCCCTATAAAAGCAGCTGTTCTTCCTTTGATCAAAAGAGACGGCCTGCCTGAAATAGCACAAAAAATAATTGACGATCTGCAATGGGATTACAACGTAATTTATGACGAAAAAGATGCAGTGGGAAGACGTTACCGTCGCCAAGATGCAGTGGGAACACCTTTCTGCATCACTGTAGACCATCAAACTATTGAAGACAATACCGTGACAATCCGTCATAGAGATACAATGGAGCAGGAACGTATTAAGATTGAAGAAATTTCAGAAAAAATGAAGGAAACCATTTCATACAAAAACTGGCTTTCCGAATAAATCTTTTAAGTGGTTAATTCTATATTTTGAAAGAGGAGAATATTAATTTATTCTCCTCTTTTTATGTCGACTAATTCTGCGGGAGTTGCTTTATCACAACGGTTCATTCTTCGTAATCCGTTGAATTTTATCCATACTTTTTGCCCGTCTATTTTGTAGGCTTCTTCCAAATTTATAGGATCCAAATAGTAAAATTCCATTTTATCGCCTGGCATCTGTATGGTATAAGGACAGTCGCCTTCTTTGTCAGAATATACAATGGTCCCCAGCAAATAGCCAGCAGCCAGCATTTTTAATGAATCCACAGTTTCCGTATTTGTGGTAGTTTCCGTGGTGGTTGTTTCAGAAGTGGACGTAGTTTGGGTTTGCTTTTCTGTAGTGCCACAAGAAAGAATTAATGTCGAAAAAATTGCAAGTCCTGTTTTTAAAAACATTTTGTCTTAGTTTAAATTATTTATGAAGGTACAAAAATTAAAAATATGCCCGTAACTGAATACTTCCCGTATGCACCGTTTTTGTGGTTTCGCTTTTTCTCCCAAAATAGGAAAGATTAGCATCTAAATATTTAGTTATTCGCTTTTGAAAAAGCAACCGCCACGTAAAGTTGGTTCCCGGCTGTAGTCCTTCCAACATTTGATACGCCACTGGCGAAAAAGGACTTCCTTCAAATTTATTGTCTATATAATTGAATTCGCCATTGAGCGAAATCTTTTCGGCATTTGTGTAAGCAAAGGAAAAACCAACCGTTTGCTGATTCAATAACTCCATTTCACCCAATTGGTTTTCTTGGTTTGCAAATTCATAAAAAACATCAAAACGTGCCTGCTGGCTGAACAGATATGAAATTTTTGGATTGAAATCATACGAATCCAAACGATAGTTTCTATTCGCAAAATTCTCTGATAGGCTTTCATTATTACCCATTGCGCCCTTTATATTAAACAACCAACTCTCCCAAAATTTATGGTTAAAATTGAGTTGATGGCTTTCCAGTTTATTTCGCTGTAAACCTACCGCAAGCAGATTATCGCTTGAAGTAGAAATAAAAGTATAACTGGTAGTATAATTTTGCTTCCCACGATTAAAAAATAAAGCATTCCTAAAATTCAGCGTCAACCCCAATTGGTCGTCGCCACCATCCTCAAAAGGATTTATATTAAAACCATCATCTTTTCGCTTTACTTTCCGATCCAAAACGTACGAGCTCTGGTTGTAAAAATGTGATAGCAACTTTTTGAAACCTTCTTTATTTGACCAATTTTGAGGGTTCAGCGTAAGAATCTGACTGAACTTATTCTGCCGAATTTTCAAAAATATTTGATTCGGAAGTAAAATACGAATGTACTCAGCTTGATCCTGAAACTGCGCTACTTCAAATTCTTCCAATTCTTGAATTCCATTGTTATTATAATCTATCCAAGTGTAAACACCTTGTCCCGGTTCTGTTTTCACATAAGTGAATTCCTGCTGTGGAATCACCCCGTTATTAGATTCCAAAGTAGTATTCCAGCGAACCCCGCCATCAAACAACGATTGATTGTATATAATTCGCGAGTTTAGCGAACGCTCCGTTTCGCGCTTATCAATAGTTATTGGCAGCGAATCGTTTGGATCAAAACCAGTGCCGAGCTTTGGTTCATATTTTAAGGTTCTGTAATTCGCAAATGCCGAAAGCTGCGTGTTTTCTGTATTTATAAGCTTTGATTTTAAATAATATGTGTTTGATGAATTCACTTTTTGAAGTAAATTGTTCCGTACACTATCATTTACGCGAAATTGATACCCAGCTTCCACAAAAACTTTTGTACTGTCGCCAATGCCTGAAAACACTTCAAAGGCACTAAATTTTTGACTTATAGGCGAAATGCTGTCGCGCGAAACATCCTTTATTTGGTTGTTCTCCATAGCTACTTTTCCGCCCACCCAAGATTTTTCAAAAGAATATGTCGTGGTGTTATTTAGTCTGATAAAATTAGATGAAATGGAATCGGCCTTGCTATCAAGAAAACTTCCATAGGTAAAAAATCGCAACTTTTTCAGCTTTAAATCCGAAGCAATTACGTGCCTCGTGCCGTTGAAATTTTCAGAGTAATTTAAATTTTGGAATTCATAACGGCCACCGCCAATTTTTGGGTGCGAAACCTCAACGCCGGAAATCATAAAACTTTGGTTCCCCATAGGATTAATGAGGTTCCAATCTCTGTTGAATTCAATATTATAAAGCCTTTCAATGGTCCGGAAATCTTTTTGAACAAAATCCAACGAGCCAAAGGCATCAACTTTCAGCGTATCTGCCGTAGTTAAAAGACGCTGTTTGAAGGCTAATCTTCCCGCAAATCCATCGTTGTTACCATCGTCAATATCACTAAAGAGGTTAAGGTCATTTTGACTACCTGCAACTTCAAAATCAATCCGCGTTTTTTCCGAAGGATGGAAACTTCCGTTTAAACCACCAACCTGCAATTTTACAGGAGCATTTAACCTTATAACGGGGTCGTAATTTCCTTGTGGCACACCATTCACCGGAGCTACATATTCAAAAATACGGCTGATGGCGTTGTTGTCACTAATCACATAATCGCCATTATTATTACCCACAAGCGAAAACCGCACACTGAAAAGTTCATCATCAGGATTACTTGAAAACACGAAAACCTCTTCGCCGTTTATAATTTCCTTTTTGTAAAGAATTTTGTTTTCGGAATAGGTATCCGGCACTGCCGAAGGTGCGGTCATCAACTCTTTATTATCACCAGCAGCCTTCAAAATGGCAACCTGTTCTTCGGAAAGGTTTTGTTGCAACGGTTGGTTTTTGGCATCGTTTTCAGAATAGATGTACACGCCCAAATCCAGATTTTCGCTGGTATAATTTCCGCCACCGTAACCAATAAAACGGGTATAACTCCTGTCTGTATATTGATATTCCACCGAAATACGCATAGTACTGGTTATGGGGTAGGTTGGATTGAATTTTATTTCACCCGCGTTATAATCGATTACGTAATCTTCATTTTCGCCACGTTTCAAAAGCAAACCATTCACATACACACGTTCGCTTCCAGAAACTACCAAAATATAAAGTTCGCCGTTGGGACCAACCAATTTATAAGGGCCTTGATTTCCTTCCTGTCCAATAAATTCACTTTTAGAAAACACGCCACGCACCAATGCACCGGCAGCAAAGGCCGATATTTTTGACCCATCTTCATTATTAAAAGTTCCGCCAAGCGAGATTCCCTGTACTTTTTTGGTAAACCTCCCGAAATAGCTATTGTTGTTTTGAAGGTCAACATCACCCGCGCGTATGTTCCAGTTTTCTCCAAAAAGTTCTATAAAAATCTGATCAAATTCATTTAAACTTTGCGAATAACCACCTTCCTGTGTGGGAATATTGGCATCTTGGATGGAAGCTCGGATTGAAACGGTCTCGCTCAGTTTTCCTGTAATCTGAAGATCCAATTCACTGTTTACTACTGCGTTTTGATTGTTTCCAATGGTAATGCCGCGCGAAATGCTTCCCGAGGTGTTCAGCCCGTCAAAAGGGGTGAAAACTTTTTTATTCGTGCTTTCGTCTAGCGAATAGAGCTTGTCTATTTGCCCGGTATTTTCAACAATAATTTTTGGATCGAGGGCGAAATAATCCCTCCTTAAAAAATCTGGGTACTGTAAATATTGAATAGTAAGAGAATCCTGTTGCAGTCGCAATTCTTCGGAAAAAAAAATGATCCCTTTTTTGAAATCAATTCGATAGCTGAAAGGATTCGGCGAATTTCCATCTTTATCGAGAATAACGAACCGCTTTGGATTGATACCTGCGCTATCTAAAACCACGGTATCTCTTAAAGCAACTTTTTTCTCTTTATAATTTGAAGAAATATCCTGCCCATAGCCAGCGGCCAAAATAAAAAAGAAAAAAACAAACAGGTATAACTTCATCAACTATAAAACTAAACACTTGGGTTTTTATTTTGTCGGTTATTTTTTGATAACCTTTTTGGAATTATTTAGGGTAAAAATACAATCTTATTTACTTTAGCAGCATAAACCCTCTGTGTAACTCTGCGGAGAAAAAAATTTTATTTTGAAAATAATCTCATACAACGTAAACGGAATACGCGCCGCAATGCGCAAAGGTTTTCTTGAATGGCTACAAGCCGCAAATCCAGATGTTATTTGTATTCAGGAAACAAAAGCCAATTTTGACCAAGTGGAAGTTGAAGCAATTGAAAAAGCAGGTTATCCATATCATTATTGGTATAGTGCAGTAAAAAAAGGATACAGTGGCGTCGCTATTTTTTCAAAAATAAAACCGAACCACATAGCATACGGCACTGGCATTGAATATATGGATGCCGAAGGAAGAAATATCCGTGTGGATTTTGACGATGTTTCCGTAATGAGCCTCTATTTGCCTAGTGGTACAAATATTGACCGTTTGGAACACAAGTTCACCTACATGGCAGATTTTCAAAGATATATTGATGATTTGAAAAAGGAGATCCCGAATTTAGTGATTTGTGGCGATTACAATATTTGTCACGAAGCTATCGATATTCACGATCCTGTTCGGAATAAAAATGTTTCTGGGTTTTTACCTGTGGAAAGAGAATGGCTGGATGGTTTTATGAAGAGTGGTTTTATAGATAGCTTCCGTCATTTCAACAAAGAACCAAACAATTATACCTGGTGGAGTTACCGTGCCAACGCTCGGAATAACAATAAGGGTTGGCGAATAGATTATAATTTGGTTTCTGAACCGCTACAAAAGAACCTGAAACGTGCAGTGATATTGCCTGAGGCGATGCACAGCGACCATTGCCCGCATTTAGTGGAATTGGAGTTTCATTCTTAATTTTAAATATGGGTTTTCCTGAAGATTTTTATTCTCACTTAAAAAATTATAATTACACCGAAATAAAAGGTGGATCCGAAAGAAAAACTTTCTTGGAAATTTGGGTGGTTTCAGTTAATAATCGTGTTTTTGCGAGAAGTTGGAACAAAAGCGCCCGAAGTTGGTTTACAGCATTTCTTGAAACAGGTGTTGGGCAATTGAAATATGGTAAAAAAATCATTAATGTGAAAGGAAAAAAACTTGGGGCAACAGCACAAATTCAAAAAGAAATTAACCAAGCTTACATAGAAAGATATAATCAAAAAGAAAATATTTTTTATTCAGAAGGCATTACACAGCCAGAATATTTAAACTACACTATGGAGTTTTTTTATTCTGAAAAAAAATAATAAATGAAATATACAATTCTTCCAAATACAGAATTAAAAATAAGTAAGCTCTGTCTTGGCACCATGACTTGGGGCCAGCAAAATACTGAATCCGAAGCCCACGAACAGCTCGATTTTGCTATTGAAAAAGGAATCAATTTTATTGATTGCGCCGAAATGTATCCCGTTCCCGCGAATCCAAAAACACAGGGAAAAACTGAAAGCTTTATTGGCAATTGGTTGGCAAAAAATAAAAACAGGGAGAATTTGGTTTTGACCACTAAAATTGCAGGGCCCAGCCGTTCGATGGACCATATTAGGCAGCCTTTAGATTTTAGTAAGAAATCTTTGGAAGACGCGATTCATAAAAGCTTAAACCGACTGCAAACTGATTATATCGATTTGTTCCAACTTCATTGGCCAGAGCGAAACACTAACTATTTTGGGCAACTTGATTACACACACAAAGAGGACGAAGCCTGGAAAGATAATTTTGCAGAAGTTTTAAGCCATTTAGAAGGCTTCGTAAAGGAAGGGAAAATTCGCCACGTCGGACTTTCGAACGAAACCCCTTATGGTGTGATGCGCTGTATGGAAGAATCGCGAAAAGGAAAGTTAAAAATCGTTTCGGTTCAAAATCCATATAATTTGGTGAATCGAAAAGATGAAATTGGTCTTTCGGAAATTCTTCAACGTGAAAATATTGGCTATTTACCTTATTCGCCTTTAGGTTTTGGCACGCTCACTGGGAAATATTTGAATGGAAAGGCTGATGCAAATTCACGTATCAATCAGTTTAAGCAATACAGCCGTTACAGCAGCAAACCCGCTTTGGAAGCGACACAGAAATACTATGAAATCGCTAAAAAGCACAACCTGAATTTTTCGCAAATGTCTTTGGCTTTTATTCTTCAGAAGAAATTTGTGACCGCTCCAATTATTGGCGCAACCTCAATTGCGCAACTTTCGGAAAACATTGAAAGTATCAACATTACCCTTTCCAAAGAAATTTTGAAGGAGATTAATTTAATTCACAATCAAATTCCAAATCCAGCGCCTTAAAATTATTTGATTTGTGTCTTTTTAATTGTGGAATTTAATTGCTGAATATCATTCCTAAGATTTTTTATTTCGTATGAAATTAAACCCACATAATTATTAGGAGGAGTGGTTACAGTATAGTCGAAACCTTCACCTAATTTTAGAAAAAAAGTTTCTGAATATTTTTCTTTAAAAATATCTTCATAATTACATTTAATCCCAATTTGTGAATTCATTTTTTCCAGATAATTTTCATCAAAACTGAAAGCCCACATCGAAAAATTATAATCAGAAGGAAAGTATGAATAGGTTCGGGTTAAATACTTTTCGCTTTCTAAAGTTCTATCGTATTTACTGTAAATTTTAAAATCTTCTAAAATTTCAAATTTGACGTTTAATGCAGGTCCCTTACCTATATTTTTTATTTGTAAGTATTGACTTTTTGGATCTGTTTCAGATGACTCAAAATATAAAATCATATAGGGTTTTAAATTAATTTCTCGAGAAATTTGCGTTTCTTTTACTAATTTAATAGTGTATCTAACATAGATAACCGTTGAAACAACAAGTACAAATGATAATATAAGTTGGATTATAATAGTTGTATTTTCCATTGAAAAGAATATTTAATTTTAAACAAACGCACTATATCCCGTAATCGCACGACCCACAATTAAAGTGTTGATTTCTTTAGTGCCTTCATAACTATAAATAGCCTCAGCATCGGCTACAAAACGGGCAACGTCATATTCGAGCAAAATTCCGTTTCCGCCCATAACTTCACGGGCCTGACTAACTACATCGCGAGTTCGCATACTGCAGAAAACTTTTGCAAGTGAAGCGTGTTCGTCGGTCAATAACCCTTCGTCCTGTAATTCCGAAAGTCGGAAACACATGGTTTGCATCGCTGTTAAGTTCGCAACCATTTCTACTAAATGATTTTGGACCAATTGAAATGAAGCAATCGGTTTGCCAAACTGTTCGCGTTTTTTAGTGTATTTTAAAGCTGCTTCATAAGCACCCCTTGCGCAACCTACCGCTTGCCAAGCTACTCCCGCACGTGTCATTCGCAAGACCTTTGCCGTATCTTTAAAAGAATCACATTTTTGAAGTCTATCACTTTCCGGAATGCGGCAATCCGTCATTGTTATCAACGCATTTTGCACCGTACGCAACGCCATTTTGTTTTCAATTTTTTCTGCTTCAAAACCTGGATTTCCCTTTCGAACCAAAAAACCTTTAACTTGATCAGAAGCTTCATCGCGGGCCCAAATAATTATTACATCTGCAAATGTGGCGTTTCCAATCCATTTTTTCTGCCCGTTTAAAACCCATTCATCGCCTTCTTGCCTACAGGTGGTTCCCAAACCTCCCGCAACAGCCGATCCTACTTCGGGTTCCGTAAGACCAAAAGCGCCAATAAGTTCCATTTTTGCCATTCTGGGAAGCCATTCCTGTTTTTGTTCCTCGCTTCCGCAAACATAAATGGAGCCCATCGCCAATCCACTATGTACCCCAAAAAATGTAGAAATTGAAACATCTACTCGGGCTAGTTCCATTGCTATTATACCTTCCATTATAAATGTTTCATCGGGCGTTCCGTAACCTTTATAAGTGAGTCCACAGATATTTAATTCTGCCATTTTTGAAATAATTTGAAATGGAAATTCAGCTTTGTTCCAGTATTCATTGGCAATTGGCTTTATTTCGTCTTCCATAAAATTGCGGACTTTCATTTGTAGTTCGCGTTGCTCGGGACTGAGTTTTAAAGCCAAATCATAAAAATCGCCATCAATGGGCGGTAGTTTGTGTTGTCCTTTTTTTCCGCCTTTGTGTTTCAACATCTTCATTAAACCTTTTAATTGACGATCATCGAGCTCACCAACGGTTTTCATGATTTCAGAAAGATCTACTTTTTGCGAAAGTTTCCCTAGCGCATCAAGATCAATCTCTTTCATTAAATGAAGGGTCTGTTTTATTTTGGAAAAAATGGACATAGTAAGTTTTTTCAGAATTGAATTCTAAAGATACTATTAAGCAATTTTTCCAATGGCTAAAAAAAAGTTAATTCGGGGGAAGCGGTTTTAATTCGGTTTCGTTTACGTAACCTTTTAAACTGTCCGGAGTTTGTACGTGAAACCATTTTTGGTTTTTCCCCAAAACGATAATTGTGTCGTTCTTTTTCAAACTTCCAAATTCTTTGTAAACCGAAGCAGGGCCTTTCCGAACATCAGTCCGATTTTTTAAAGTAACAGCTTTTACTACTGCCGAAAGTTTTTCACTGGGCTGGATTTCCGTTTTTTTGATAAACGAAAGTGGATTTACAGCACCTTTTGCTTTATAAATCCCGAAATGAAGATGCGGCGGAAGGTCTTTGGCATTACCGGTGTTACCAACAAAACCAATCGTATCACCAATTTTTACTTTTTCACCTTCGGAAACAGCAATTTTGTCTAAATGCGCATAATAGATTCTTTTCCCTAATAGATTATCACGAAGCCAAACCTGTTTTCCGCCCAAACCGCGTTCACCCGCGGAATCAATTATACCGTCAGTGATCGCAACAACGGGCGTTCCACGTTCTGCAAAAATATCTATCCCTTCGTGGGAGCGGCTTCCGGTATCGCGCGGATCTGCCCAAAAACTTTGGATGCTTTTATTGTCGGCGCCACTCACGGGAAAAGCGTAAAGCGGTTCGGTATAAATTTTCAGCACAAAAGAAATCTGCAGTTTCATTTGTGGCTGGACGATAACTTTATAAAACCCGGAAGTTTCAATTTCTTGTGAAATGATCGATTTTTTGTCTTCGGAACTCTTCAAATGTTTAAAATTTTTGAGCGAATCGCTCTTAGCCTGAAAAAGATCTACAAAAACTGATGCAGAATCAGGATGTTTTTCAACCTCAACCACAATCCGTTCTCCTTCTTTCAACTGAATATTGTAGCTGTAAACATTGAGATTTTCTTTAGAAAAAACGCCGCTTTCAGAATATGGAAGCGTGATTTGAAGACTGTCTTTTTTAGCGCTTTCAAATGCATTTTTCCAACGAATCAATAGCGAATCGTTTTTTGAAAAGTTACGTTCGTAAACCTCTCTCGCGGTAGGCTGAACAATTACATCTGCTGCTTTTTGAATTTCTTCTTTGCAGCCTGAAATAATTATTCCCAAAAGAATTAATGTAAAAAAAAATCTCTGATTCATAGCGTTGCTAAAGTAACAGAAATTGTACCACAATCAACCAAAAAGATGATGCACCACATCGTGTACTTTTGCCACTTTAATAATGTTTATGTGAAAGTTGTTCTTGGGAATTTTGCAGTATTTCGAAATAACGATAGAGGTAAACCCCAGTTTTTCGGCTTCCAAAATTCGCTGCTCCACACGGGTTACAGGACGTACCTCTCCTGCCAGACCTACCTCCGCAGCAAAACAGAGTCCCTTGTCTATAGCAATGTCAATATTTGAAGAAAGTACTGCGGCGACTACGGCCAAATCAATCGCAGGGTCATCTACAGTGATTCCGCCGGTTACGTTTAAAAAAACATCTTTTGTTCCGAGTTTGAAGCCTGCGCGTTTTTCCAAAACAGCGAGAATCATATTTAGGCGTTTAGCATTATAACCTGTTGCGCTTCGTTGTGGCGTTCCGTAAACCGCGCTGCTTACCAAAGCCTGAATTTCTATCATCAACGGACGCATACCTTCCAAAGTAGCAGAAATCGCTGTGCCGCTTAAGTCTTCTTCGTTTTTGGAAATCAAAATTTCCGAAGGGTTTGAAACCTCGCGAAGGCCACTACCCTGCATTTCGTATATACCGATCTCATTTGTACTTCCGAAACGGTTTTTGTTAGCGCGTAGAATTCTGTATATATGGTTTCGATCGCCTTCAAACTGCAGAACCGTATCTACCATATGTTCCAAAATTTTCGGGCCGGCGATATTTCCATCTTTCGTAATATGACCTATTAAGATAACCGGGGTTGCGGTTTCCTTTGCATATTTTATAAGCTCCGCAGCAGTTTCACGAATTTGAGAAATACTTCCAGCAGTGCTTTCAATAGCATCTGTGTGCAAAGTTTGAATGGAATCAATTACCACAATATCAGGCTCAATTTCGGCTATATTTCTGAAAATATTTTGGGTTTTTGTTTCAGTTAAAATGAAACAGTTTTCAGAAATAGGTTGAATACGTTCTGCCCGCATTTTTATTTGTTGCGCACTTTCTTCACCTGAAACATAAAGTGTTTTATAGGGAAGTTGCAATGCAATCTGAAGCATCAACGTACTTTTACCAATTCCGGGCTCCCCGCCTAAAAGCGTCAACGAACCAGGAACCAATCCGCCACCTAGCACACGATTTAATTCGTTGTTTTTGGTATTTAAGCGAGCTTCGGCTTGTGTTGAAATTTCGGAAATACGTTGTGGTTTCGCTACTCTTTTGGAAGTGTTTTCAGAAGATTTCCAACTAACTTTTTCGGCTTTTTGGATTACTTCTTCGGCAATAGTATTCCATTCTTTACAGGAATTACACTGCCCTTGCCATTTGGCATATTGGGCGCCACAGTTCTGGCAGAAAAAGGTTGATTTTGTTTTGGCCATAATAGTTCCGCTAAAATAAATATATTTACGCTACAAACCTTCGCTAAATGAAACGCTTATTTCTTATATTTTTTTTATTGTCTATTTGCTCTTTATCTGTAACCGCCCAGCGATACCAATTTAAAAAATATAAAACCGAAGAAGGTTTGGTTAACAACGAAACCTATGCTATCATGCAAGATAGCAAAAACAGAATTTGGGTAAGCACCACGGGAGGAATAAGTTGCTTTAACGGTAAAACCTTCAAAAACTACACCACGGAAGATGGACTAGTTTCCAACATTGTCTTCAGCATTTTCGAGGATTCTAAAGGACGAATGTGGGTTGGCACACTGGACAATGGCATAAGCATTATTGAAAACGGTAAAATCACCAACCCAAAGGGTGTTGATTTTGATTATCTGGGAAGTGCCACCTATATTTTGGAAGGTGCCGATGGCACTATTTATATAATTTTCGTAAAAGGAATCGTAATATATAAAAAAGGTAAACTTGAGTACTTGATAAAAGGAACTGAAGACAATCAGATTTCGGGAATGCAAAGTGCCGATTGGTATGACGACAATAACCTCTATATAGCCTCATCGAATAAAGGCATTTATAAAATGACACTTAATCCGTTAAAAATCGAAAATATTTTTAATGAAAAAGACGGTATAAACAATATTTGCTATTCGGTATTTGTAGATGCTAAAAAAGATATTTGGGTGGGGGCTTATGGCGAATTATATAAAATATCAAACGGAAAACTTACCATATATAGATTTAAACCTGAAGATTTTGACAAAAACCGGGTCTATGGAATTCTTGAAGAAAATGAAAACGAGCTGTTTTTGAGTTTTGAAGGCAATGGCTTTGGGATTTTCAACAAACAAACCGGTGATCTAAAGATTATTAATGAAGCACAAGGCCTACCTACTAAATACATTTACCAGATGATCAAAGACACAGAAGGTAACCACTGGATGACCTCTTATGGGGAAGGAATTATCCGTTTTAGAGATACTGCTTTCAAAATTTATGATGACACACAGGGTTTGTCATCGGTGAATGATATTGTGGAATGGAACGAAGAATTGATTATAGCCACAAATGATGGAGTAGTTGTTTTAGATGAAAACAAAAACATCTACCAAATTACTAAAGGTAGCCCGATAAAAAATCTTTTTGTTACACCTGAAGACAACCTTCTTTATAATACCGGCAAAGCAGTTTTTGAACATTCCAATAATAGTACAAAACTCAAACTTATTGATGAAGGAGATTACAATTTGTTGTTCAAGGAACGAGATAAAACATTTCTTTTTGGAACTGATAATATTAAGGTTCTGGCAGAAGATTCAACATATTTTATAAAATCTAAAAGAGCAATAACCATTAAACCCATTGGAGACCGTTATTTAGTCTGCAAAATAAGTGGCTTGCTTCAAATGAACGATAAAAAAATAGATACCATTCCTGGGCTTAATCCAAAACTGCATAATGACTTTCGAAGTATGGACATCATTAATGCAAACGAAGTACTTGCCGGAAGCGAGAAGAAGTTATACCACATAACAATCCACAATGACAGTTTTAAAATTCAGACGTTTAATATGAGTCGCTTTCCCTCTCTAAAACATTTTCGGGCATTGAAGGTTGATGGCAATGATTTATGGTTGGCCGGTAGAGATAAGTTACTGAAAGTGGATCTTGAACTTTTATTAAAAAAAGATACAGTTATAGCAAAGAAATATAATACTATGTCTCATTTTTTGGAAAACGACATCGATTTCAATTCACTTTTGATTACTGATGACAAAACTATTTTAGCCGCTTCTCTGAGTGGAATGCTTGCCTTTAACGAGAAAGCCTTTCTTCCAAACACACAACCTCCAAAATTGGATATTTCGCAAATTCTTTTGTTTTCTGAGCCTTTGGAAGATAGCCTTTTTAGAACAAAAAAAGGTATCGTTCTCCCCTTTCAAAAAAACTATTTAAGTTTTTCAATGGAAGCCATAACATATACAAATCCCGAGGACGTTCATTATCAATACCGCATGAAAGGACTTCGGGACGGAAACGAATGGTCACAACCCACAAAAGAACCAAACGTAGTGTTTTCCTACCTTCCACCAGGTGAATATGTTTTTGAATTTATTGCAGACAATGGTGATGGTGTATGGCAGACCCAGCCCTATCAATATTCATTTGTGATAACAGTCCCATTTTGGAAGACTTGGTTCTTTTGGGTTTCTCTTTTATCGATTACTTCGATTAGTGTTTTCCTTTTTTATTATTTAAAAAACAAGGCTGAACAAAGAAGAAACGAAGCCTACACACACAACCTTATTAAAGCCCAAGAGGAGGAACGCACGCGAGTGGCACGTGAACTTCACGACAGCGTGGGGCAAAAATTGATGCTCCTTACCAAAAAAACCAAAAGTACTGGAAACCAAGAAATGGAAACTTTAGCAACCAATACGCTGCAAGAATTACGGGCTATCTCTAGAGGATTACATCCGGCAACATTAGAACGATTGGGCCCCGCAGCTGCAATTAGAAATATGGTTGATGAGGTAGATGCAAATACAAATATTTTTTTTACCCACGAAATTGAAGATATTGATACTTTGTTAAGCAAAGAAGCATCCTTACATTTGTATAGAATCATACAAGAAGTTTTGAACAATATTGTAAAACACGCCGAAGCCAAAGCCGCTTCTGTGACTATTGAGAAAAAGAAAAATACCATTGAAGCAATTATTACAGACAATGGAAAAGGCTTTGAATTTTCTGAAAAGGTTAAAATCAGTGAAAGCTTGGGCATGAAAACCTTATTGGAGCGAGCAAAAATTTTACATTCAAAAATTGATTTTAAAAGTCAAATTAATAAAGGAACAACAGTAACCCTTACTATTCCAATTTAAATGGTTGATAAAAAAAATATTTCCACCGTTATAGCCGATGACCACCCGATGATCCTCAAAGGGCTAAATGATGAACTCACAGCAAATAATTATAATATTGTTGGGCAAGCTGCAAACGGAATGCAAGCTCTGGAACTTATTTTAACCCATAACCCCATCATTGCGCTTTTAGATATCGATATGCCACTTTTAACAGGCTTTGAAGTAATAAAAATGGCCAAACAAAAAGAAGTGGACACCAAGTTTATCATTTTATCTTATCATAAGGAAAATGAATATATATCTCAAGCCAAGGCACTACAAATCAATGGTTATCTTTTAAAAGAAGACTCTTTTTCCGAAATTGAGGAATGTATTGAATGTGTATTGAAAAATGAAGTATATTTTAGTCGTTCCTTTGTTCCAGCTTCACTTGTAAGTGTTTCGGAGGATTTAAAAAAAATAAAGCACTTGACTTCCTCCGAAAAAACCATTTTGAAATTGGTAGCTCAGCAAATGAGCAGCAGCGAAATTGCAGAAACACTCTTTATTTCAATACGCACCGTAGAAAAACATAGAAGCAATATAATTACAAAACTTGAAATAGAAAATAACACCGCCAATACCCTGACCAACTGGGTCTACCTTCATAAAAATGCAATTAAAGAACTTTAGGGTTAATAACCGAAGTCATCTTTAATCTTGTCTGCCCTATCCAGCAATTTATCAATGGTTATAAAATCCACTTCTTTTTTGTTATAGGCTCCTTGGAAGGTTTTCATTGCTTTTTTTGGCTCACCGGTTTCTTCGTAATAGCGGCCTAAATAATAATCGCCGAGCACGGTGTCTGGATATTGTCTTTTTGCAAGTGTTGCAATCTCACGTAAAGATTCCCATTGATTTTTCTTTTCTGCAGCAGTTGCAGTGGCTATAAAATCGTTTACGCGAATGTTGTTTGTTATACCGAAAAGATCCTCAATCACTTTATATTTATCTAGTAAATATTGACTGATTGGCGTGTCCATTTTCAGCAAAACTTCAGAAAACTCCTTTTTACTAATGGGTCTATAAACTGAAAATATTTTTTCCAAAGCATTCGGAATACCACGTCCGCCAAGGGAATAATGGGTAGCCCCATCAAAATTGTCATAATAATAATTGAAAGATTTACTTTTTAAACCACTTAATTGACTGTTTAAATCCTGAGTAGATTCCATCAACCCTTTAATATCGTCAGTTCCGGTAGCCAAGTAATAGAATATTTTTTCAGGTATTTGTGGAATCCGCGCCACAAGCCGTTCTTCCATCATGGGTGCCATATCTGGACTCAAGTTTATGTATCCATTCAGCAATGGTGGATCTTTGAAAAGATAATAGTTGAGAAAGTTTGCCGTAAAATCGTGCCCAACGCCAATGATGAATTTTGCTGTGCGGTATTTTTTGTCAACATAAGGTATCAATTCTAACCCAATAAATTCAAAAAATTGGGCGCCCTTTTCACCTGGCATAAAGGTTTCGTCATTATAAGAACAATCGTCATAACGGGAATCACCCTGCATAATTCCAATGACTATAGATTCTGGCATATCCTCCCAATAGCTGAAATAATCAACATTTCCAGCCACTGGCTCAAAAAGATAATCAGCATCAAGCACCAATACAATAGGATATTTTTTTTCTACATTGGTTTCGTAATTTCTTGGAAGCTGAATTTTCAGTCTTCGAGTTTCACCGAGTTTGGTAGAATTGAATTCCTCGTAAATTATTTGGGAAAAGGAGGCGTAATTAAGTAAAACGCAAACTGCGAATAGTAGGATTTTTTTCATTGGTTAGAAGTTTTAGGCTGCGGAAAGATAACAAATTTTGAATTTGCGGCATTTTTCGGAAGAAAATTATTTTTAAAACTACAGTCTAAGTCGTTTGCGGTTATAAAGAGGAAGAAGCACTAGAGATAGCACCCCAAAGAAAACAATGGAAGAGATATTTGAAATCCAAACAATCCATCCAAAAGCCACGCCAACGGTTTTTGCGATGCCGAAAACTGTTAAAATTCCAGCTACTGCTGCAGGATAGGTACCGAAACCACTATTGGTAAAGGCAAAAGTGAAACTGCCTACCACAAAAGTGATTATAATCGTGCCGAAAGAAATGTTTGAAGTTTCCGGTAAAGCGTGCATTGCGGTATAAAAAGAAAGCAGATAAAGCCCCCAAATAATAAAAGTGTGAAATAGAAAAGCGCCTTTTTTTTGCATTTTCAAAATACTGAAAACACCTTCTTTCAGACCAATTATAAAGCTTTTTAGTTTTTTATTGATATTCGATTTTGAAAATTTAATATACAACGGAATGCTTATGGCCATCAAAACAATTCCAAAAATGAGAACATATAATATAGATGGCGGTATGCTTTCTAGAACGTAATCATATAGCACATCAAACTTGATTAATAATGCAAGAGCTGTGAAAAAGAGCAGAAAAATAAGATCCACAACTCTTTCAGAAATAATGGTGCCGAATCCTTTTTGAAAAGGCACACCCTCATATTTGTCTAAAATGATACCCCGAGAAACCTCGCCGCTTTTCGGAATAAAAACATTCATTAAATAGGCTACGGAAACTGCCATAAAATTATTGACCAATTTGGTTTTATAACCCAATGGTTCTAACATAAAACTCCAACGATAGGAGCGAGAAAGATGGCTCAAAACACTAAATGCAACCGAAAGCAGAACAAAACCATAGTTTGCATCTGCAAAATATTTTTTGGTTTCTTCAAGTTGTTGCGGTGTGAACGATTGGTAGATATACCAAATCAAGAAAACTCCTAACCCAAGCGGAATCAAGATCTGTAAAAATTTTGAAAGCGATCGGCTCAATTTATCGGAGTAGGTTTGTTTCCTCGTCTGGGAAAACCATTGCGGGCTTGAAAGTTTTGGCTTCTTCCAATTCCATCAGCGCATAAGTGATGAGTATCAGCACATCACCTGGGGCTACGCGTCTTGCTGCGGCACCATTTAATGTGATTTCGCCACTGTTTCGCGGGCCTGGAATAGCGTACGTTTCAAGACGTTCGCCGTTGTTGTTATTTACTATTTGGACTTTTTCGCCTTGAATAATGTTGGCAGCGTCCATTAAATCTTCGTCAATAGTAATGCTGCCAATGTAATTTAGATCGGCGCCGGTAACTTTTACTCTATGGATTTTAGATTTTACTACGTGTATTTGCATCGTGCAAAGATATTAATTTAAAGGCATATTATCTATTAACCGAACTTCGCCAGCAAATGCTGCAATAAAAGCTCTGTATTTTGAACTTTTGTTTTTTTGCTTTGCAGTTTTGAGTGTTTCTTCGTTGGCTATTTCAAAATATTCCAATTTCAAATTGGGGTTTTGCAAAAATCGTTCCGCAACCAAAGCATTCAATTCTTTAATGGATTTAGAACTGAATTTTTCGCGAACTTCATTTAATGTTTTGTAAATAATCGTGGCTTCTTCAAATTGTTTTGCACTTAGTCGTTTGTTTCGCGAACTCATTGCAAGTCCGTTTTTCTCCCTTAAAATAGGGCATCCCATTATTTTTACGGGTAGTTTTTCGATGGCTACTAATTTCTTCACGATTTGCAATTGTTGAAAATCCTTCTCGCCAAAATAGGCAATGTTTGGCTTTACAATTCTTAATAGCTTGCTTACAATTGTACCCACTCCGTCAAAATGTCCCTTTCGGTGTTTTCCCTCCATTTCATTTTCGAGACCTCCGAAATTGTATTTTTTTGCAGAAACCGAATCGTCATACAAGTCTGAAACCTCTGGTAAATACACAATCAGTTCTCCTTTTAGATTTTTTAATAGTGAAATATCATCTTCAGGAGTGCGGGGGTATTTTGCAAGATCAGTATTGTTGTTGAATTGGGTAGGGTTCACAAAAATGCTAACCACCACTAAATGATTTTCATTTAAAGCATTAACAACCAAAGAGATGTGCCCCTTATGTAATGCACCCATTGTTGGCACAAAACCTATTTTGTCATTTTTCGCCACGGAAGACAAGGCCTGCACCATTGTTTCTTTCTGGGTGTATATTACCATAAATTCGGGTTAAGAGCGGGCAAAATTAATATATTAAAGACAATCTACATAAATTTTCGTAATTTTGCGTGTTTTTAATTGCCTCGATACTTTGGGGCGATATCAGAATTAATACCTAAAACCCTATAGATGAAAGATAAAAGAGTCTTGTATGTGTCATCCGAAGTAATACCCTATCTTCCTGAGACCGAGATTTCTTCAATGTCGTTTGAAGCTCCCCGTATGATCAACAACAATGGCGGCCAAATAAGAATATTTATGCCCCGCTATGGCAACATTAACGAAAGAAGGCATCAATTGCACGAAGTGATTCGCCTCTCCGGAATGAACTTGGTGATCAACGATTTAGATATGCCTTTAATAATCAAGGTTGCCTCCATTCCAAAAGAGCGCATCCAGGTTTATTTTATTGACAATGAAGACTACTTTAAAAGAAAAGCGACCTACGCAGATGAAGATGGCAATTTTTATAAAGACAATGACGAGCGCGCCATTTTCTTCGCCAAAGGAGTCATTGAAACCGTAAAAAAATTGAACTGGGCGCCAGATATTATTCACGTTCACGGATGGTTGGCTTCTTTTTTACCTTTATATCTTCGGAATTATTACGGTAACGAACCTCTTTTTGAAAACAGTAAAATAGTTACTTCTGTATACAATCAAGGCTTCGATGGAACGTTAGCTAAAAATACAATTGATAAAATTCGGTTTGATGCTATTGATGACGAAGCCATTGCAGAACTTGAAGAACCAAATTATGTCAACTTAATGAAAATTGCCATCAAAAATTCTGATGCTATTATCGTTGGGTCTGAAGAAATACCAAAAGAGCTTGAAGAATATCTTAACACTTTGGACAAACCAGTGTTAAAATATCACAATATGGAAAATTTTTCGCAGGCATATTTAGATTTTTACAGCGGTAAGGTTTTAAAATAAATTCTTCAACATTAATGATGAAATTTGTTAGTAACGTTTCATCAAAAAAGACAATTAAAAACGGATGAAATGCCTCGTAACAAATTGCGAAATAACGGAAATAAATAATTCGGGCGTTTCCTCTTCTTATACTTATATATCAAATATTACATGCAGATGAAAATTAAAAATTTGTTGCCAATAGCAGGCACTATTCTATTCCTGATTATTGCACTGTCCTCTTGTCAAGAAGACATTAGCACCATTGGTTCCGAAATTTTGGGTGATGAAACTCCAAACGGAATTTTAGACGATTCACAAACAATCGTTTCATACAGCAGAAAGCTTGGCCCCGTGCAGAGCAACAGATTGCCTGGATACCAACTTGGTGTTTACAACGATCCTGTTTATGGAAAATCTACCATAAATTTACTTTCGCAACTTACTTTAGAGCAAAGTAATCCAACCTTTGGCGACACTGCAACTGCAAAAGTAGACAGTGTTTTTGTTTACTTGCCTTTTTTTAGTACCGCAACTACCGTGGATAGTATAACCACATATGAACTTGATTCAATCTATGGTAGTTCCCCTATAAACGTTAACATAATTAAGTCTAATTATTTTTTAAGAGAGTATGACCCAAATAGTGGTTTTCAAGAACTTCAAAATTATTACACTGATCAGGGTTCAACTTTTGAACAAAATTTAGACATACAATTGGGCGCTGTTGAAAATTTCATCCCAAGCAATAGAGGCTTCATTTTAAGAAAAGGCGAAGATGATGAAGAAAAACTAGGTCCTGGATTGCGAGTTAGGCTGGACACCGCTTTTTTTAAGAAGAATATTATCAAGATGCAGGGAACTGAAGAATTGCGTAATAACAATAACTTCAAAAATTATTTAAGAGGGCTTTATTTTGAAGTAAATTCCTCTACCGACAATGGAAGCCTGTTCATTTTTGATAACACCAAAGCGCATGTTTCAATATTTTACACCGTCGATGATGAAGACAACCCAGGTGAAAGAAAAAGTAAAGTCTTTAAATTGAATTTTGGCGGTATTAATGTAAATACCTTCCAAAACGAGCTTTCACCAGAAATACAAACTGCCTTGGAAAATCCCAATATAGAAACTGGGGAGGAAAACCTATACTTGCGAGGCGGCGACGGTATCATTTCGGTAGTAGAACTCTTCGGAAAAGATAATGACAACAACGGCGTGGCCGATGAACTTCAAGTACTTCGCGATAAAAAATGGATCATCAATGAAGCCAATCTTTTCTTTTATGTAAACCAAGATTTAATGGTTGGCGGCGCCACGGAGCCAGAGAGAATTATGATCTACGACCTTAAAAACAGTAACGTTTTGGTAGATTATCTACTTGACCCAACAAATGGTTCGGATCCTGTTAATGCATTTACCAATCACTTTGGAAAATTGGAGAGAGGGAGTGACGGCAATGGCAAATATTATAAATTGAAAATTACCAGTCATATCAGCAACCTTATAAATAAAGACAGTACTAATGTGCCTTTGGGAATCGTGGTTTCACAAAATGTTGCAATCCGTACCACCCAAAAACTTCAAAATCCAATGGAACCTCAAATTGAACAGATTCCATCCAGTACCGTTGTTTCGCCTGAAGGAACTATTCTTTACGGAAACGCAGCCCAAAACCAAGAAAAAAGATTAAAGCTCCAAATTTATTATACTGAACCAAAATAAACCCCGCTTATGTGTGGAATTGTAGGCTATATTGGCAAAAGAGAAGCATACCCGATCATTCTGAATGGTTTGAAACGTTTAGAATATAGAGGTTATGACAGTGCAGGAATTGCACTTTTTGACGGAACAGATATCCAACTTTGCAAAACAAAAGGCAAGGTTGCAAATCTTGAGGAAAAAGCTGAAAAAGAAATTTCACTCAAAGGAAACCTTGGTATTGGGCACACCCGTTGGGCAACCCACGGAGTTCCTAACGACGTGAACAGCCACCCACACTTCTCAAACAGTGGCGATTTGGTAATCATCCACAACGGTATTATTGAGAACTACGATTCCCTTAAAAAAGAATTGATAAAAAGAGGATACACCTTTAAATCTGATACTGATACAGAAGTATTGGTAAACCTTATTGAAGATATTCAAATAAATGAAAAAGTAAAACTCGGCAAGGCGGTTCAAATTGCTTTAAACCAAGTTGTTGGCGCTTACGCCATTGCCCTTTTCGATAGAAAAAAACCCGATGAAATAGTGGTAGCCAAACTTGGTAGCCCTTTAGCAATCGGCGTTGGCGAGGATGAATTTTTTGTTGCAAGCGATGCTTCACCCTTTATTGAATTCACCAACAGCGCCATCTATTTGGAAGATGAGGAAATGGCCATCATCCGCCTTGGACGCGATGTAAAAATTCGAAAAATCAAGGACGACAAATTAGTTGCGCCATACATTCATGAACTCCAACTGAATCTTGAACAAATTGAAAAAGGTGGTTATGACCATTTTATGTTGAAGGAAATCCACGAGCAGCCTGCTGTAATAAAAGATACCTATCGTGGACGATTACTTGCTGAACAAGGCATTGTAAAGTTGGGCGGACTTGAAGATTATATTGAAAAATTCATCAACGCAGACCGCATTATTATTGTAGCCTGCGGAACTTCGTGGCATGCGGGTCTGGTGGCCGAATATATTTTTGAGGATTTAGTACGCATACCCGTTGAAGTGGAATACGCTTCTGAATTCCGTTACAGAAATCCAGTTATTTCAGAAAAAGATGTTGTCATTGCCATTTCACAAAGTGGTGAAACCGCAGATACACTTGCTGCAATAAAACTTGCAAAATCAAAAGGTGCTTTCGTTTATGGTGTTTGCAACGTTGTAGGCTCCACCATTTCAAGAGAAACCCATAGTGGAACTTATACGCACGCTGGACCTGAAATTGGTGTTGCTTCCACTAAGGCTTTTACCACACAAATCACCGTTTTGGCAATGATAGCCCTGCGTTTGGCAAAGGCGAAAGGCACCATCAGCCATCGTGATTTTATGCTTTATCTACACGAGTTGGAGCTAATTCCAAAGCATGTAGAGGAAGCTTTAAAAACAGAAGACAAAATAAAAGAAATAGCTGCCGTTTTTAAGGACGTTCGCAATTTCCTTTATTTAGGAAGAGGATATAACTTCCCAGTAGCTTTGGAAGGCGCCTTGAAACTAAAAGAAATTTCATACATACACGCTGAAGGCTATCCCGCCGCCGAAATGAAACACGGCCCAATCGCTTTGATTGACGAACATATGCCTGTAGTGGTTGTTGCGATAAAAAGCGACCATTACGATAAAGTCGTGAGCAACATTCAAGAAATAAAGGCTAGAAAAGGGAAAATTATAGCAGTAGTTTCAAAAGGAGATACCGCAGTTAGGGAGCTGGCAGATTACGTAATGGAAGTACCACATACTCCAGAGGCTTTATCGCCTTTGGTGACCACCATTCCGTTGCAATTGCTCTCTTACCATATTGCCGTAATGCTTGGCAGAAACGTTGATCAGCCACGTAACTTAGCGAAATCTGTTACCGTAGAGTAATTCAAGGTTTCATGCTTTAAGTTCCATGTTTCAAAAATAGTGGATCAAGACCATCATCTTGGCTCAAAAAGTTCTGTTTCCTGATTCCCTCACATCATATTTCCAAATAAATTGATACTTTTAGATAATGAAAGTTATCAATCTAATTTCCGGGCCCCGAAATCTTTCAACGGCATTAATGTATTCCTATGCACAGCGCGAAGACATTACAGTTTTAGACGAACCTTTTTACGGCTATTACCTTAAAAATGCTTTTTTGGAAAACGGGCATCCTTCGCAAAAGGAAATCCTTCAAACGATGGAACTGAAAGAAGAAAAAGTTGTTGAAGAAATAAATTTACTTTCAGAAAAAAAAATCGTCTTTGTAAAAGGAATGGCGCACCATTATTTATCAGAAAACCCTTCTTTTATCTTGAACTGGGGAAATGTAATTCTCATTCGGCACCCCAAAAAATTGATAGCTTCCTTTTCAAAAGTAATCCACACGCCCACTCTGAATGATATTGGCATCAAAAAAGCTTCGGAATTATTTTTATTTCTAAAGAAAAATGGAAAAACACCAATCGTAATTGACAGCGATGAACTTTTAAAAGATCCTGAAACTTATCTCAAAAAACTTTGCCATCTGCTAAACATTCCTTTTTCTTCAACAATGCTTCGGTGGAAAAAAGGCGGTATTCTGGAAGATGGTATTTGGGCAAAACATTGGTACAGCAATGTGCACAATTCTGAAGGATTTGCAATTCAAAAAAGTAGCGCGCAGCCCTTCCCTAAACATTTGGAACCTTTGCTCGAAAAAGCCTTGCCTTACTATGAAACATTAAAAAATAATATTTTAATCAACAATTAATATGCTTCAAAAATCCAACCCCAAAAACGACAATATCCAAGTATTTATAAAAGACAAACTCTATCCGCGAAGTGAAGCAAAAGTTTCGGTTTTTGACAGTTCCGTACAAGGCGGTGATGCGGTTTGGGAAGGATTGCGTGTTTATCCCGAAGGCGTTGTTTGTTTAGACAAACATTTAACCAGACTACACGAATCTGCGAAAACATTGCTATTTGCTGATATTCCTTCCAAAGAATTCATAAAAAAAGCTATAAAACAAACCCTTGATGCCAATGGAATGACGGACGATACCCATATTCGTCTGACGTTAACTAGAGGTGAAAAAATAACCAGCGGTATGGATCCAAGATTGAATCAAAGCGGTTCTTGTTTAATTGTTTTGGCAGAATGGAAACCTTTGGTTTACGACAATAGCCACGGAATAAAAGTAATAAGTACCAGTCAACGTCGCAACTCACCACAATTTTTGGACAGTAAAATACACCACAACAATTTGCTCAATAATATAATCGCAAAAATCCAGGCTAACGTTGCTGGAAAAGACGCCGGATTAATGCTGGACGATCGCGGTTTTATAGCTGAACTGAACGGCAGTAACGTTTTTATGGTGAAAAACGGAAAGGTTCTTACACCTTTCGCACACGCTTGTTTACCTGGTATAACGCGAAATTCAGTAATTGAAATGTGCAAAAAAAACAATATCGAAATCGCCGAAGCAGATATTACACTTTCCCAATTCTACAATGCCGATGGCGTTATAGCAACAGGCACTATGGGAGAGCTTACTCCGATTGTTGAAATTGACGGTCGAAATATTTCAAAAGACGATCCACTTCAGAAAAGAATAATTACAATTTTTGCGAAAGAAGTTCGCGGGTTGTGTGAAAAGCTTTGATTTTATTAGACCTAACAAGGTTTTAATTGACTTCCGAAGCTTTTTTCCGCAGAGGAAGAAAAACTATAAGGTCTCTTAGCAAAAAACTGTAAATTTTTTAAACTTGGCGTTGCAATTTTAATTCAGAAAAAACTATCTTTGCACCGTTCAAAACAGGGGTGGTTTTTTCACCCTTAGATAACTATAAAATAAACAGTTACTCATGTCACAAAGCATAGGAAAAGTTGCACAGATTATTGGCCCGGTAGTTGACGTTGCGTTTGATAGCGGATCGGAACTTCCAAAAATATACGACTCTTTGGAGGTAAACAACAACGGAAACCTTTTGGTTCTTGAAGTTCAATCTCACATTGGTGAAAGCATGGTTCGTACCATATCAATGGATTCTACTGACGGTCTTAGCCGCGGTGTAGATGCAGTTGCAACCGGAGCACCAATTCAAATGCCAATCGGTGATGATATTTACGGCCGACTTTTCAACGTAATTGGTGATGCTATTGACGGTATTGGAAACTTGCCAAAAGCTGGCGCTAACGGTCTTCCAATCCACCGCGATGCTCCAAAATTTGAAGATCTTTCAACTTCTACCGAAGTTCTTTTCACAGGTATTAAAGTAATTGACCTTATTGAGCCTTATGCAAAAGGTGGTAAAATTGGTCTATTCGGTGGTGCTGGTGTTGGTAAAACAGTACTTATTCAGGAGTTGATTAACAATATTGCGAAAGGCCACGGTGGTCTTTCAGTATTCGCTGGTGTAGGTGAACGTACTCGTGAGGGTAATGACTTGCTTCGCGAAATGCTTGAGTCTGGTATTATTAAATACGGTGATGACTTTATGCACTCTATGGAAAATGGCGGATGGGATCTTTCAAAGGTTGACAAAAAAGTGATGAAAGAATCTAAAGCTACTTTTGTGTTCGGACAGATGAACGAACCACCTGGAGCACGTGCACGTGTTGCACTATCAGGTTTGACCATTGCTGAATATTTCCGTGATGGAGCTGGCGAGGGTCAAGGGAAAGATGTACTTTTCTTCGTAGATAACATTTTCCGTTTTACGCAAGCGGGTTCTGAGGTTTCTGCACTTCTTGGGCGTATGCCTTCAGCTGTGGGTTACCAACCAACTTTGGCAACAGAGATGGGTGCGATGCAAGAGCGTATTACTTCAACTAAAAGAGGTTCTATTACTTCTGTACAAGCGGTTTACGTACCTGCGGATGATTTAACGGATCCAGCACCGGCAACAACGTTTGCCCACTTGGATGCTACAACCGTACTTTCACGTAAAATTGCTGAGCTAGGTATTTATCCAGCGGTAGATCCATTGGATTCTACTTCTCGAATTCTTACCGAAGCAATTCTTGGAAAAGAGCATTACGATTGCGCACAAAGAGTAAAAGAACTTTTGCAGCGTTATAAAGAATTACAAGATATTATCGCAATTCTTGGGATGGAAGAACTTTCCGAAGAAGATAAATTGGCGGTAGGGCGCGCACGTCGTGTACAGCGTTTCCTTTCTCAGCCATTCCACGTAGCAGAGCAGTTTACAGGTATTCCTGGAGTTTTGGTTGATATTAAAGAAACAATCAAAGGTTTCAACATGATTATGGATGGTGAATTGGATAAACTTCCAGAAGCAGCTTTCAACCTTAAAGGAACAATCGAGGAAGCAATTGCCGCTGGCGAGAAAATGCTTGCTGAAGTTTAAAATAGTAATTAGAAGTTAGTATTGAGTATTTAGACTTTTACTCAATACTAATTTCTCAATACTCAATACTAAAAATATGTACTTAGAAATAGTAACCCCCGAAGCATCCTTAGTTGCTGGAGAAGTTGAAAGCATAACCGTTCCTGGCGTGGATGGTGAATTCCAAATGTTAAACAACCACGCTCCTATTGTTTCCGTTTTGCAAAAAGGCAAAGTGAAGTTTAAAGGAAATCCTACGATTGCGGAAGGTTTTGAGAAAAAATTTTCTCAAGAAGACGGGAAATGGGTTCTTGAAATTTCTGGCGGAACTATTGAATGTAACAACAACCGCGTGATAGTTTTGGCAGATTAAACCATATAAAACATCAAAATATTAAATCCCAAATTCCAAAATGATGGAGTTTGGGATTTTTGTTTTCATAAATAATATTTAAAGTTATATAAACACCCCTATCAACAATGCAAAGAGATTTGTAAATTTGTTCCGAATGAAAACGCTATGCAGTTAAAGGAAATAGACAGGGTAAAAACCATTACCAAAGAAGATTTTCTAAAGAATTATTTCAAGCCCCAAAAACCCGTCGTTATTGAAAGGTTTACAGAGGAGTGGCCTGCTTTTAAAAAATGGGACCTTGAGTATATGGCCGATATTGCGGGAGATATAATGGTTCCACTCTATGACAATCGCCCTGTGAGCCATAAAGACGGTTTTAACCAACCGCACGCCAAGATGAAAATGCGCGAATATGTTGAGCTTCTAAAAACCGAACCTACCAAATACCGCATCTTTCTTTGGAATATTCTAAAGGAAGTACCGCAACTTCAAAACGATTTTGACTATCCAGATTTTGGATTAAAACTGATGAAAGGCCTACCGATGCTTTTCTTCGGCGGAAAAGATTCCTACACCTTTATGCACTACGATATCGATTTGGCAAACATCTTCCATTTTCACTTCCAAGGAAAAAAGGAAGTGATACTTTTTGATCAAACACAAAACAACCACCTATACAAAATACCCCATTCCTTAATAACTAGAGAAGATATTGACTTTGCAACTCCAGACTATGAAAAATGGCCTGCGCTAAAAGAAGCTAAAGGCTATAAAGCCAATTTGGAACATGGCAACATACTTTATATGCCCGAAGGCTATTGGCATTATATGCGCTATATTACCCCTGGTTTTTCCATGAGTCTTCGCGCTATGCCCAGAAACCCAAAAAACTTGGTAAAAGCTGTTTACAATATTGCATTTATGCGCTATTTCGATCAATTAATGCGAAAACTGAAAGGCCAAAAATGGATTGATTGGAAAAATGAACAAGCTATTGTTCGCACAAATTATAAAATCAGGAATTATTGACTAAATCCCATTATAAACATTAAGCTAAAGATTAATAGGCTGTTGAATTATATCCTGAAAGCAACAACTGTAGCCAACAATGCACAACAAAGCCACCATTAATTACTTTATCTCCCCAACCTTCCCATAAACAAGCTCACTCTCCCACCCCCGATAAAAAAGATAGTCTGCCAATTTCTTTCGTTTTTTCTGAAGGTCTTTTTCTGAAACCAATTGTTGCATTCGCTTTTCTGCTAAGGCTTCAAAGGTTTTGTAGTATTCAGAATCAGGAATTTCCTTTAAAGCAATTTTAATGTTGAATTTTGAAATTTGACGCATTTTCAATTCATTCACAATCCTATTTCTCCCCCACTTTTTTGTTCTAAACTTTCCGCGGGCAAAGGCTTGCGCAAAGCGAGTTTCATTTAAAAAGTTGTGTCTTAATAAGTGATCTATTATTTCATCCACCGCTAAGGGAACCATCCGCATTTCATAAAGCTTTTGATGTACCTCTTTATGGCAACGCTCTTGGTAGGCGCAGTAACGCTCCATCTTTTTGGTGGCTTCATCGACGGTGTATGTTTTGTGGGTGTTCAATTTTTTTTAAAAATTATTCGTTTTCTCTTTGTGTCCTTTGTGCCTTCTTGGCGGACTTAGTGGTAAAATTAACCACAAAGAACACAATGTTTTTCACAAAGTTCACAAAGAAATTTTTATAACCATAACAATAGTTATAAAAAATTAAATACTATTCATAGGAATAAGAACAAAAAAAAACCCCTTCAAAATAAATTGAAGGGGTTTTGATTATTTAATCATTTCGCCGTCTTTATCGACAAAGTGATATTCGAGATACGTATACGCATCGCGAGGTTGAATTTTTACCCATTTTTTGTGCTCCAAAAACCATTTGGTGCGCACACTTGGGAAACCTTTGGTTAAAAAGGCCGCTATAAAAGGATGTGTATTGAGTGTAATCTTTTTATAGTCCTTTGTGAAAAGGCGTTTTACCTCTTCATTTATTCTATTTATAACGATGATAGGCGCTTCAATTTCCCCGTCGATCACATTGCTGGGATCTTCTTCACGGGTCTTGATGTTCATTTCTGGCCTAACGCGTTGACGGGTTATTTGTATTAACCCAAACTTGCTTGGTGGGAGTATTTTATGCTTAGCCCTATCGTCATTCATTTCTTCACGAAGGTGGTTGTAGAGCTGTTTGCGGTGATTCGCGTTTGCCAAATCAATAAAATCTATCACAATAATTCCTCCCATATCGCGCAACCTTAGCTGTCTTGCCACCTCGGTGGCTGCAATCATATTCACTTCCAGCGCTGTGCCTTCCTGTGTTTTTTGCTTGTTGCTTCGGTTACCGCTGTTCACGTCTATAACGTGCATTGCTTCGGTATGTTCAATTACCAAATAAGCTCCTTTGCTACCTGATACTGTTTTTCCGAAGGAAGTTTTAATCTGCCTGTCAATGCCGAATTTCTCAAACATCGGAACATTGCTATCATAAAACTTTACGATATTGTCTTTCTTTGGTGCAATTTCCTGCACATAATCTCTTATTTTCAAGTATAAGGTTTCATCGTCAATATGTATTGCGGAGAATGAATCGTTAAACATATCACGGATGATAGAGGCTCCCCTATTTAACTCGCTTAGCACTTTTGATGGGTGGTGCGCCCCTTGTAGCTTCTTACACATCGCCGTCCAGCGATCCATAAGGTTCTGTAAATCTTTGTCCAGTTCTGCTACTTTTTTGCCCTCGGCTACGGTGCGTATAATAACGCCAAATCCTTTGGGTTTAATGCTCGTAATCAAGCGTTTTAACCTGTCTTTCTCTTCGTTGGTTTCTATTTTTTGTGAAACAGAAACGCGATCGGAAAAGGGAACCAAAACAATATATCTTCCAGCTATAGAAAGCTCGGAACTAATTCGTGGTCCTTTGGTGGATATGGGTTCTTTTACAATTTGAACCAATATGGATTGATTGCTTTTTAAGGCATCATTTAAGTTACCATGCTTATCAATCTCTTTTTCAAATGGAAAGTTATTTAAAGAATAATCTTTTAACTTACCTGAACTAACACTTTTCACAAATTTTAATTGCGAAAGTATTTTTGGGCCCAGATCATGATAGTGTAAAAAACCATCTTTCTCATAGCCCACATTCACGAAGGCGGCGTTAAGCCCAGGTACAGTTTTACGTATTTTAGCGAGAAATATGTCGCCTACGGTAAAATTGTTATCCTCTTCTTCTCTGTGAAGCTCTATAAGTTTTCCATCCTTTAAAAGGGCAAAATCAACTTCTTGTGAACCGGACCTAATAAATAATTCGTAGTTCACGTTACATTAATTTTGTTGCCCGCCTAAAGCGGACTAATTAAACAATATTTTTCACAGGTTTTCTATAAAAACCCGGCGAAATTACACCAAAACCAAAAGCCGGTTGTTGCAATTTCATTTTCAAAGAACAAATTTTCGTTTGTTTTATTAGAAAATTGGACCAAAAAGGCACATTTTCCAAAACACTTTTAAAACAGAAAAAGTAGTTTAGAAACTACTTTTTCTTTTTGTGGCGGTTAGCGCGACGTCTCTTCTTGCGCTTGTGAGTCGCTACCTTATGTCTTTTTCTTTTTTTACCACTTGGCATACTGAAGTCTTTTTTAATGTCCTGAATTTACTTCAAGGACGGGTTATTATTATTATTTTACGTCCACATTGGTTTTTACACCTTCAACAAAAACTTTTGCAGGTTTAAAAGCCGGAATATTGTGGGCTGGTATTTTAATGGTTGTGTTTTTTGAAATGTTTCTCCCTGTTTTTTCAGCTCTTGTTTTGATAATAAAGCTTCCAAAACCTCTTAAATAAACATTGTCGCCACCTTCAAGAGAATTTTTCACTTCTTCCATAAAGGTCTCAACTGTAGCTTGAACTTCATTCTTTTCCATTCCTAATTTTTCTGAAATCTTCGCTACGATATCTGCTTTCGTCATTACTTTTAAATTTTAATTAATTTTCTTTTACTAGTTTTTTTTGAGACCGCAAATATACATATTTTAAAATCAATAATTCAAGCCTTAATCCTTTAAAATTTAAAGGGATATAGATTAATTTTACCTAATGCCGAAAATAGTCCCGTATTTCCCCAATAAACTCATTTCGTGGTATTTACAAAACAAACGTGAATTGCCATGGCGAAATACCGCAAATCCATACCATATTTGGCTTTCCGAAATCATGCTACAGCAAACTCGTGTTTTGCAAGGTTTGCCCTACTATTTGAAATTCGTTGAAGCCTATCCAAAAGTTGAAGATTTGGCCAAAGCCCCCGAAGATGAAGTTTTAAAACTCTGGCAAGGTTTAGGCTATTATTCCCGCGCTCGAAACTTACACACTACTGCAAAAATGGTTTCGGAAGAAATGAATGGGGTCTTTCCAGATAATCATAAAAATTTATTGAAACTAAAAGGTGTTGGTGATTACACCGCAAGCGCTATAGCCAGTATCTGTTTCAATAAACCAGAGGCAGTAGTTGATGGAAATGTGTACCGTGTCCTTTCGCGTGTTTTTGGAATTTCCACTCCTATTAATACATCCACTGGTCAAAAAGAGTTTAAGCAGCTTGCTCAACAATTAATTGACGAAAAACAACCGGGCACTTTTAACCAAGCTATTATGGAGTTTGGCGCGCGCTATTGCGTGCCGCAAAACCCCGATTGCGGAAACTGTATTTTCAACGACAACTGCGTGGCTTTTCAGCAGAAAAAGGTAGCTGAGCTTCCTGTGAAAATAAAGGCTAAACCTGTGAAAAAAAGGTTTTTCAACTATTTGGTCATTCTTTCGGAAAACGAGCGCACCATCCTTCAACAGCGTATGGGAAAGGGAATTTGGCATAAACTGTACGAATTTCCACTGATTGAAACTTCAGAAGAAGTAAACCTATCAACCCTAAAAAAACTTCAACAGTTTCAGGATTTTGCAAAAAAAATAAATATTGAAACCATATCACTTTTCAACGAAAAACCAGTGGTGCACAAACTTTCACACCAACATTTAAATACGCAGTTTTGGATTGTGGAAACTTTGGAAGATTCTGAAAACACTGTCCCAATTTCTGAAATAGGAAATTACGCCGTTCCCGTTTTAATTGCAGATTTTGTTTCGGAGTTTTTTGAAAATTATTGATTTTCTATACTTTAATATCACAGTATGAATTCAATTCATATAAAAATTTAAAAATTGATTATATTTAAAACGCAAAATCTACCTTTGCACAATATTAAAGATATATAATTATGAGTGGAACATTGAACAAAGTAATGTTGATTGGGCATACCGGTGATGATGTAAAAATGCATTATTTTGAAGGCGGAAACAGCTTGGGCCGTTTTCCACTTGCAACCAACGAAACCTATACAAACAAAACAACCAACGAACGTGTAACCAACACCGAATGGCACAATATTGTGGTACGAAACAAGGCCGCGGAAATCTGTGAAAAATATTTGAAAAAAGGCGATATGGTTTATATTGAAGGTCGCCTAAAAACCCGCAAATGGCAAGATGACAAAGGGCTAGATAGATACAGCACTGAGATTCACTGTACAGATTTCACCTTTTTGACCCCAAAGGGCGAAAGCGCTTCAAATAATAATTCTGGGCAAAATACTCAGAAACCTCAACCTTCAGCGGAACAGCAAAACAACAATTCAGTTTCTGACGAAGAGGACGACCTTCCTTTTTAATGTTTAACTAAACCCAATAACTTGGACACAGAACCCCCTGGTTTACTTTTCTTTTTTACCGTTTTGGATATTACCCAAATAACAAGCGGCGTAATGCTGATTGTTCTTTTAGCCTGTTCGGCCCTCATTTCGGGCGCCGAAGTGGCTTTCTTTTCATTGACTCCCTCTGATTTTGAGACTAATGAAGAAAAAGCAATCGCAAAAAAGCTTGGGATTGTACAGCGTTTGTTGGCAAGACCAAAAAAACTGTTGGCTACTATTTTGGTTGCGAATAATTTTATAAACATTGCTATTGTACTGATTTTCGACTCTTTGACCGATGCACTTTTTTCGGGAATACAATCCAACTTTTACGGCATTGATGTTCGTTTTATTGTTGAAGTAGGCGTGGTTACATTCTTTATTCTGCTCTTTGGTGAAATTCTTCCAAAGATCTATGCAAACCGTAATCGAATTTCGTTCGCCGTGTTTATGGCACAGCCGCTTAATATTTTAGACACACTTCTTTCGCCAATAAGTCTACCAATGCGTTCTGCCACCTTGTATCTTCACGATCGTTACGGAAAGCAGAAATCCAATATTAGCGTAGACCACCTTTCACAGGCACTTGAACTTTCTAACCAAGACACTACTTTTGAGGAGCAGAAAATTCTACAAGGCATCGTAACCTTCGGAAATACAGACACCAAGCAGGTAATGAAAAACCGAATGGACATATTCGCACTCAACGAAGACCAATCCTTCAAAGAAATTCTGCCAGAGATTATCCAGCGCGGGTATTCGCGAATTCCCGTTTACAAAGACAGTATAGACACCATAACGGGGATTCTTTATGTGAAAGATTTGATACCTTATACAGACCGGAAAATCCTCGATTGGAAAAACCTGAAACGCGAAGCCTATTTTGTTCCTGAAAACAAAAAACTGGACGATTTGCTGAATGAATTCAAGGAAATGAAAATGCATCTCGCTATTGTAGTTGATGAATATGGCGGAACCAGTGGGTTGATTTCTTTGGAAGATATTATAGAGGAAATTGTGGGCGAAATAAGTGATGAATTTGATGATGAAGATTTGATCTTTTCAAAGTTGGACGACAATACGTTTGTTTTTGAAGGGAAAACACCGCTTAAAGACTTTTATAAAGTAATAAAACTCGAAAATCCAGAAATTTTTGAAGATGAAAAGGGCGAAGCAGAAACACTGGCTGGATTCCTTTTAGAGATTTCAAAAGGCTTTCCGAAGAAAAACGAAATAATATCTTTTCGCAATTATGCGTTTACCATTGAAGCGTTTGAGAGCAAGCGCATCAAACAAATAAAACTTATCATTGAAAATCAATAGCTTTGTCTTCCTTTTCCTTTCAGGTCTTTTAATCCTCACTTCCTGTGAAGATGATGTTTTAGTAAAACCTTCGGCTATGCTTCGTTTGGATTATCCAAAACCTGAGTACCGCACAATAAAAACAGACTGTCATTATTCGTTTTCAGTGAATGAAAACACAACAATCGTCCACAAAAAAGATTGCAACATAAACATAACATACCCAAATATGAAGGCTACTTTGTATTTGACCTATAACGACGTTCGGAGCAACAATCTGGATTCCTTGTTGCGGGATGCCCAAAATTTGGCTTACGACCACACCAGTAAGGCAAACAGTATTCCCGAGCAACCTTTTGTGAATCCTGACAAAAAAGTGTACGGAATGTTTTACATGATAAACGGAAACGCCGCTACCCAAGCCGAATTTTATATCACCGACAGCATAAACCACTTCCTGAACGGCGCGCTGTATTTCGACGCTAAACCGAACTTCGATTCCATCTATCCAGCTGTGGTTTATCTTCGTGAAGACATCCGTAAACTGATGGAGACAATTACCTGGAAATAACTGTCCACGAGGCTGTTTTTGAAAAAGTTAACAAAGCCTTTGCAATTGGTTCGGCAAGTTTTTGTAACTTTTGACTGTAAAACTAACAGCTATGTTCGAAGTATATTCCCGTTACGGTATTTGGATTGCAGTAATTTTAATTGCGTATTTTCTTCTATTAAAGTTAATTGGTTTGGATCAATACCCTATTTTGAGTGTGGTAAATGGATTGATTTATGGAGCTGGCTTGTATATGGCGATGAAAAAATACAGCAGCAGAAAAAATAAATTTAAATATGAAAAAGGCTTTGAAGTAGGACTGCTTTCTGGAGGAATAGCAACCATTATCTTCACTGTTTTTATGGCCATCTATATGTATCAAATAGATACTGAATTTGCAACTGCCATAATGGAAAGGTGGGATCTTGAGTTCGCTTTAGGAACCCTGATGCTCCTTTTGACTATTATGATAATGGGTTTTGCCACCACCTTGGTTTTAACACTCTCTTTTATGCAACTTCTCAAAAAATCTTGGAACACCAAGGATGGAAACAGGAACACACTTTAAATAAAATTCCAAATTTAAAATTTCAAATTCCAAAAAAACAAAACGCATTGAATACGTGATTAATTGGCTTTGAAAATATTAACCAAAAAACACTTTGTTGTTTCCTTTTTAAAAATTATATTTGCACCCGCTTTTACTGGACGGTAGAAGCATAATGTTTAACTAATTTATAAACGATTCGCTATGTACGCAATTGTAGAGATAGCAGGGCAGCAAGTAAAAGTTGCAAAAGACCAAAAGGTTTTTGTTAATCGTTTGCCAGTTGAAGAAGGTAAAAAAGTGTCTTTTGACAATGTACTTCTTATTGGTGACGGAGACAAAATTACCATTGGCGCCCCAGCTATAGACGGAGCTCAAATAGGAGCTAAAGTCGTAAAACACCTTAAAGGTGACAAGGTTATTGTATTCAAAAAGAAAAGAAGAAAAGGTTTCCGTAAGAAAAACGGTCACCGTCAATATCTTTCTGAAATCATAATCGAGAGCATTGTAGCTTCAGGAGCTACACCTGCCAAAAAGGACGAAGCTAAAAAAGCTACTCCAAAAAAAGAAACTAAGCCAGCCGCTGCAAAAAAAGCCGAAGCTAAGCCAGAAACCAAGAAAGCTGCTCCTTCAAAAAAAGAAATTGAAGTAAGTGAAAACTTGGTTACACGCGCAGAGCACCGTGCTGAAGATGCTCACATCGAAATCAACATCGATAAAGTGCTTCACAGCATTGGTACAGCTACAAAATCAGATGCTGATGACTTGAAACTCATCAACGGTATTGGCCCAGCGTATGAAGCGAGACTTAATGAAGTAGGCATTTATACTTGGGAACAAATAAGCAAACTTAAAGCTGCAGACCGCGAAGAGCTTTCAGCTATTGACGGGATTACCCGCGATAAGATTGAAGCTGAAGAGTGGGTAAAGCAAGCTAAGGAATTGTTGAAAAACAAATAAACCAAAATCATTAATTAAAAAAGCATAAACCATGGCTCACAAAAAAGGAGTTGGTAGTTCCAAAAACGGTCGCGAATCAGAATCGAAACGTCTTGGCGTTAAGATTTTCGGAGGGCAGGCTGCCATTGCTGGAAATATCATCATAAGACAAAGAGGAAATACACATCACCCAGGTGAAAACGTGTACGGTGGTAAAGATCATACCCTTCACGCTAGAGTGGATGGTACAGTAAAATTCACCAAAAAGAAAGATAACAAGAGTTACGTTTCAATCGTTCCAAACGCTGAGGCATAGTAACAAACTATCTTGTTCAATATTCAAAAACCTTCACACTGTGAAGGTTTTTTTGTTTTAGTGTACAAGTATTTTAAAATTCAGAAAAGGAAATAGGATTATTCAAAAGTAGCCATTTCTTATCCTCAGGATAGTGGGAGTAAATAAAATCCGAAGGTCTTGTTAGAAACCAAAAATCATCGGGCGTGACGTTGCTGCCGTGACTTATGGCCCAAGTAATATCCAGAAGCTGCCATTTGCCATTAAGCTTTATAACATTCCATGTATGGTCGGGTTTTTTGTTTTTTTGAGCTTTTCCCGTGTAATCCTTAGTATATCCGTGGACCACTTCCGCGGAAATACCTACATCTTCACATAAATTTTTAAAAAGGAAGGCAAACCCACCACAAAGTGCCATTTTCCGCTCCAAAACCTTCTTTATCACATTTTCTTCGGAAATGTAAAATTCTTTTTGAAGTTTTACATTCCTTCGCAATTCATTGTCGTACGAAATATTGGCAGCAATCCATTTATAAATTGCCGTGGCTTTTTCAGTATCCGTTGCTGCGTTTTTCGTAATCTTAAACGCAAGTGTTTTGGTGGAAAAAATAGTCTTGTTTTCCTTCGGAAACGATTTTTTATGAGTTCTGTTATTGTCAATAACAGCGCCAATCTGCCCAAAGGAATTGAAGCCAAAACCCATAAGTAAAATTGAAAGAAATAAAATTGACCTTTTCAGCATATTGAATATAGTATTATACTGAAAACGAAATAATAAGAATTATATTGAAAATACTGTTGTTAAAAATTACTTGAGCAATTCTTTTAAATCTTCTTCTGAAACATTCAGCAAACCAACTTTAGGTAAACGCGCAGTAAGCTTTCGCCAATTTTCATCCTTTTTATAGATATTCTGGAGCATTTCAGAAGCGTGCGCAATTTGTTTATCGTTTGCCAGCGTTATAGCAGTCCAATATTGCATTTCCAAGTTTTCGGGAAACATTTTCATGGCGGCATTGTATTCATCCATCGCGCTTTTCATTTCATTCTTTTCAACAAACAAATCGCCTTGATTCATATGTTCATAAGCCCGAAATACTTTTAAAAGCCTATCAATTTCTTTTATAGGATTTTCAGAATCATCCACACGTAAGTCTATAAGCCTGTCATTCCATGGTTCTTTGGTAGCTTCAGGAGAGACAATCATTAATGCTGCAGATTGTTTTCCGCGAATATCACCTCCCGCATTTTGTGCGGCTAGCAAAACTGCTACCATCCTTTCGGCCAAAGGCATTTCATTATTTTCTTTCCAAGCTTTTTCCATTGCTGGAACTACTTTATCGTTAAGCATCATATTTGCCTGTACCGAAAAGTTTTCGCCATTGTTGTGACCTGCATAATCTATACAGCTTTTTCCGGTGTGTGTTGCAACCCTGCCCTGCTTGTCAAGAATGGCCACCTGCCTAAAATCTCTTCCTTCATCATCACTCAACAAAATATTCAGCGCCTCTTGAGGAGATTTCCCTTGTTTCAATAAATCCAAACCGCGAATTCCGAAGGATCTGTTGGTAAAAGATTGCGTGGCAACAACTCCAACTCCAGCTTCGCCCCATGAAACACCAGTACCTACACTAAACCAATGACTCTGCACTGCTACCGCCATTTCTCCAGTTTTTGCATCACGTGCCACTATTGAAAATGTGTGTGCCAAAGGATCGTTAGGTTTAATTGTTTGCGCCATAGATGGAAGAATCGAAAATAGACCGAAAATTAAAAGAATAGGTTTCATTGTATACATTTTAGTACCTAAAGATAAATTTTTATTATAACAATTAGAAGATTTTAAACTACTACCAAAGAAAAGCATAGTCATTTTAAAGCATAATATTTATTGATTTTTGAATTTATGGCAAATGGTTTAGTGTTTGAATTCCATTATAATATACTATTTTAGTACTTTATTAAAACCTACTTTGAACACTTTCTGAATTTTGAATTATTTACGCTACTTTATACTCTTAATTTCCTTTATAGGATTTGCGCAAAATAGCCAAGATACTATTTCGACTCAAGACAAGAAAGAATTTGCTATGCTTAAGGATTCCTTAAAGGCACGGCAAGATCGGACGGATTATATGTTTTTTGAAGGAAAGTATGACTCCGTAATCTTATCTTCCATAGACAATATAAAGCTAGCCGAAAAGCTTGGCAATAAAGACGCCGCCTTTTATTCTAGGTATATGATAGGGGCTTCTTTTATATACCTCAAGGATTTTAAGAATGCCCATGTTTATGGAGAAGATTATCTAAATTTTGCAGAGAAATCAAAAGACGACTTTAAGATTGCCCGTGCCTATAATTTTATGGGAGCACTATACCTCACCGAAAAAAAATACGATTCTGCTCTTCCTTTGTTTAAAAAAGCGCTCCCGCTTTCTTTAAAAAGAAAGGATACCCTAGAAGCTTCCATGGTGTATTATAACCTCTCTGAATCTTATCTAAACCAAGGCGACAATAAAAATGCCCAGCTTTATTTTCAGAAAGCAAAACAGGGAATAGATGCTATGGGGTCTAAGGCATTAGTAACCGAAATGAATCTGCTACAGGGTAAGTTGAACCTATCTCTAAACAATCCCAAAGAAGCCATTGTAAATTTTAAAGATGCAATTGCTTTTGCTCAAGAAAAAAATTACATAGATGACTATCTAACTGAGGCTCATAAAGAATATAGCAACGCTCTATATGATATTGGCGACTATAAAGAAGCATTTGTAGTTCGAAAAAAATTCGATAGCCTTATCGAAATTCAGTTCGAAAATGAAAAATTGATGGCAATTCAGAACGCAGCTGCCCAGTTTAGCGTGAATGAATATAAAAAACAAGCCCTTCAAGCAGAACTGGAAAAAAAATTGATTTCAGAAAAGGTTTTATTGAGCAATATCCTTCTTTATTTTTTTATTGGAACAGCAATCGTGATGGGACTATTTTTGATAATTCTATATATATCACACAAAGGAAGAAAAGAACTAACCCTTACCTTAAAAGAAAAAAACCAACAGTATTTAAAAGCAAAACAGAAATCGGAAAAACTGGCTTTAGCCAAAAGCAAGTTCTTTTCAACAGTTAGCCACGAATTGCGAACCCCTCTATATGGTGTTATTGGTTTAAGCTCTGTACTTCTGGAAGACGAATCGCTCAAAAATCATCAAGCAGATTTAAAGAATCTAAAGTTCTCTGCAGATTACCTTTTGGCACTTATAAACGACGTGCTTCAAATAAGCAAACTCGAGTCTAATACGCTTGAAGAAATGAAATCACCCTTTGATTTAAGAGATTTGGTTCAGTCTATCGTTACTTCTTTTCAATATTCTTTGGTGCAGAATAAAAACAAGCTTCACGTAGAGATTTCAGAAAATATTCCACACACCATTGTTGGCGACCGTGTACGTCTTTCACAAATTCTCATGAATTTAGTGGGTAATGCCATAAAATTTACCAATAACGGTGATATCTATATTAAGGTTCAAGAAGAATCAATTTCAGAAAATGAAGTAACCATACATTTCAGCATTAAAGATAACGGTATTGGCATTCCAAAGGAAAAACAAAAGGCCATTTTCGAAGAATTTCAACAAGTAGATTCCGATGATTTTAAAATACAAGGAACTGGTCTTGGGCTCACCATTGTAAAGAAATTGCTCGAAGCTTCAGGCTCTTCCATCAAGCTTAAAAGTGAGCAAGGCGAAGGATCTACATTTAGTTTTACTTTAAGCTTTCAAATTTTGAAACACTTACTTCAAGACAAAATAATAGACGATAACAGTATTTTAAACGGTAAAAAGATACTCGTGGTAGACGACAACAGAATCAACCAAATTGTCACAAAGAGAATACTTGAAAACCACGGAATAATTTGTAGTATCGCGGAAAGTGGAGATATTGCCATTGAACAGTTACGGATAAACGATTTTGACCTTGTATTGATGGACATTAATATGCCGGGCAAAGATGGAATTGAAACTACAAAAGAAATTAGAAAATTTAATAAAATAGTTCCAATTTTGGCTTTAACGGCGATTGAAGTTGAAGAGATGAAAAACAAAATTGAAGCTTCAGGAATGAACGACATTATTGTTAAGCCCTATGATACCGATAAGTTTCTTAAAGTAATTCTTAACAATCTAAATGATACTGACGAAGATATATTTTACCAACACAAAAGTTCTTCCTTAGAAAAATAAAAAATCCCAAGTAAAGAATACTTAGGATTTTAGTGATGTTTTATTTTATTAATCTTTTATCCCTTCAAACTCGCGCTTAAATATTCACGGTTCATTCTGGCAATGTTTTCTAGGGAAATTCCTTTAGGACATTCAATTTCACAAGCTCCAGTATTTGTACAGTTTCCAAAGCCTTCTTTATCCATCTGCGCTACCATATTAAGCACGCGCTCGGTTGCTTCAATTCTTCCCTGTGGAAGCAAAGCAAACTGACTCACTTTAGCTGAAGTAAACAACATAGCACTAGCATTTTTACAGGCCGCCACACAGGCTCCACAACCAATGCAGGTAGCTGCATTGAAAGATTCATCTGCATCGTCTTTATTAACGGGAATGGTGTTGGCATCAATAGTATTTCCAGACGTATTCACTGAAATAAAGCCACCCGCTTGTTGAATTCTGTCAAAAGCACTTCTGTCTACCACCAAATCCTTAATCACAGGAAATGCTTTTGCACGGAATGGTTCAATAACAATGGTATCGCCATCGTTAAACATACGCATATGCAATTGGCAGGTTGTAACCAATCTATCAGGTCCGTGAGGCTCACCGTTTATTTGCAACGAACAACTTCCGCAAATTCCTTCACGACAGTCGTGATCAAAAACCACTGGCTCTTCGCCTTTATTTATTAAACCTTCATTAAGAACATCGAGCATTTCTAAAAAAGACATGTCACCTTCTATTCCATCAATAGGATATGTTTTTAGTTCTCCTTTTGTAGTTGCGTTTTTTTGACGCCAGATTTTTAAAGTAAGTTTCATAGTCTATTTATATGATCTCGATTTAACTTCAATATTTTCGTACTCCAATTCTTCTTTGTGTAGCACTTCATTTCCTGGATCTCCAGTGTATTCCCATGCAGCGACGTACATAAAGTTTTCGTCATCGCGGAGGGCTTCTCCTTCTTCGGTTTGGTATTCTTCTCGGAAGTGGCCACCACAAGACTCATTTCTATGTAGTGCGTCTTTTGCGAATAATTCACCTAACTCCAAGAAATCTGCAACGCGAGTAGCTTTTTCGAGCTCGGCATTCATTTCGTTCATCTCTCCTGGAACTTTTACGTCTTTCCAGAATTCTTCACGCAACATTCTAATTTCAGCCATAGCCGACTCTAAATCTTTTGCATTCCTGGCCATTCCACATTTGTTCCACATTATGTGACCCAATTTTTTATGGAAGTGATCTACGGAATGTGTTCCTTTATTATTTATCAACTTCTCCAAAAGTTCACGAACCTTGTTTTCGGCTTCGTCAAATTCTTTGGAATCTGTTGGTATTTTTCCTGTTTTAATATCTTTTGAAAGGTAATCGCCAATCGTGTATGGCAACACAAAGTAACCATCTGCCAAACCTTGCATCAAGGCCGAGGCTCCCAAACGGTTTGCACCGTGGTCGCTAAAGTTAGCTTCCCCAGTAACGTAACAACCGGGAATGGTGGACTGCAAGTTGTAATCTACCCAAACACCGCCCATAGTGTAATGCACAGCAGGATAAATCATCATTGGGGTTTCGTACGGGTTTTCGTCAACGATTTTCTCGTACATCTGGAAAAGGTTTCCGTATTTATTTTCAATAACCTCTTTCCCTAGTTTTATTACTTCTTCTTTGGAAGGATTATGGTTTCCATGCATTGCAGCTTGCTCTTTTCCATAGCGCTCTATCGCCGTAGCAAAGTCTAGGAAAACAGCTTGCCCAGTTTTATTTACGCCAAAACCAGCGTCACATCTTTCTTTAGCAGCGCGTGAAGCAACATCACGCGGCACCAAGTTTCCGAAGGAAGGATATCTTCTCTCTAAGTAGTAATCTCTTTCTTCAGCTGAAAGATCGTTCGGTTTTTTCTTTCCTTGACGAATAGCTTCAGCATCTGCTATATTCTTCGGAACCCAAATTCTTCCATCGTTTCTCAACGATTCTGACATCAAAGTCAATTTACTCTGATGGTCTCCTGAAACAGGAATGCAAGTTGGGTGAATCTGCGTATAGCAAGGATTTGCAAAATACGCCCCTCTTTTGTGAATCTTCCAGGAAGCTGTAACGTTACTTCCCATAGCATTTGTTGAAAGGAAGAAAGCATTTCCGTAACCCCCTGAAGCAATAACCACAGCGTGTGCAGAATGTCTTTCAATTTTTCCTGTAACTAAATCACGGGCAATAATTCCTCTCGCTTTACCATCCACGATTACTAAATCAAGCATTTCGTGACGGTTATATGGTGTGATTTTTCCACGGTTTATTTGGCGGTTCATTGCAGAATATGCTCCTAAAAGCAATTGCTGTCCCGTTTGTCCTTTCGCATAAAAAGTACGCGAAACCAATACTCCTCCAAAAGAACGGTTGTCCAAATAACCTCCATATTCACGTGCAAAAGGCACCCCTTGTGCCACACATTGGTCAATAATATTTGCTGAAACCTCAGCAAGTCGATACACATTTCCTTCGCGGGAACGGTAATCGCCACCTTTTACAGTGTCATAAAACAATCGGTAGTTTGAATCGCCATCACCTTGGTAGTTTTTGGCGGCATTGATACCTCCTTGAGCGGCAATGGAGTGTGCGCGGCGAGGAGAATCTTGATAGCAAAATGTTTTTACGTTATAACCCAATTCGGCAAGGGTTGCAGCGGCACTTCCGCCAGCAAGACCCGTTCCTACCATAATTATGTCAATATTACGTTTGTTGGCAGGGTTAACTAGGTTTATATCGTTTTTATGATTTGTCCACTTATCGGCTAAGGGTCCTTTTGGGATTTTGGAATCTAATTTCGACATTGCTTTTTCTTTTAGTGGATTTGATTAAAGTGAAGGTAAAGGGCAATGAAAATAAAGCCTAACGGAATAAATATTGCGTAAAACTTTGTAAACCCTCTCAAGCCTTTTGAATATTTATTGTTCCAGCCCATACTTTGGAAAGACGAAGAAAAGCCGTGCCAAAGGTGAAGCGCCAACAATACAAAAGCCAAGCAATACAAGCCTGTACGAACTGGACTTTCAAATTTATGGAGCAACTCGGGGTAATAGCGAGTGGCATCCAAAGGGTTGCTTTCAATGTATTTGTGAACTATTTCCGGAAACCAGAAATCGTAAAAGTGAAGTCCCAAAAATGCCAAAATAACAGCACCGCTAATAATCATATTTCGCGAAGCCCAAGTTGAGTTTTTGTTGCCTTTAAAAGACTTGTAACTAATTTGTCTTGCATTATTGTTCCTTACTTCAAGTATAATTCCCATAATAAAGTGGAAAACCACACCAAGAATCAAAATTGGTTGAAGAATGCCCTGCACTAAAATATTGTGACCCATAAAATGGGACCAGCTATTAAAAGTATCGGGATCAATGACCGAAGTGATATTGATGGTAAAATGTTGTGCCAAAAAGAAGACAAGAAACAAGCCGGAAAGTGCCATAGCTACTTTTCGGGCAATTGAAGAGTTTAATATTGCCATTATGGTTTTATTTCAAGAATAGTTGTACAAAAATACGCTTCAAGCAGCTTGTTGCCAAACATTCTTAATTGTTTAAAATCTATTTAGAATCGGTTTAAATACATTAGCTTACTTTACCTCCAACTCAGAAGTTGCTGTTTTCCCGTTTATGGAAACACTCACTTTATACTTTCCTTTCGGAAGATACTGTTTACCGTTTTCAGCCTTTTTTATTTTTGCCTCAGCTTTTTCAAAAGTCTTTATTCCTTTTTCCGAAATAGAAAAATCATAATCCATTATGTTTACGCCTTTTGAAGCTTCCATCGTGATTTGTTGCAGTTCTTTTCCGTCTTCAGTTTTGATAGCTATTGTTGCTTTTCCTATTTGCGGACTGTAAAACTGAATGCTGGTTTTAGGTTCGTAAACCTCTCCCCAAGTACTCCATTTACTTCCCCAGCGAGGTGAATAATTTACCGTCTCCATTTCAGCGGCAACCACTTCATTTGTATTATTTGCATTCAGTTTTTGAAGTAAAGCGATATCAACCACATAAATAGATCTTCCGTGGGTTCCCAAAACCAAATCCTTCGCTTCAGGCTGAATTACCAAATCGTGCACAGCAACATTGGGTAATTCTTTTGAAAACACTTCCCAACTTTCACCGCGATTGAAGGAAACATATGCTCCATTATCTGTTCCCAAATACAGCAGATTTTCATTCGTAGGATCTTCTTTTATTACGTTTACTGATGAAGTAGGCAAATTGTTGCTGATGTCTTTCCAAGTGGCGCCATAATTTTCACTTACATAAACATATGGTTTAAAATCATCCCAACGATAGCCGTTCAAGCTAACATAAACTCGTTCTTTTTTATGTGAAGAAGCAACCACTCGGCTTACCCAAAGATCCTTTGGAAAACTATCTGAAATTTTTGTCCAGCTACCGCCTGCATCTTTTGAGACATAAACCAAGCCATCGTCGCTGCCAGTGTAAAGCAAGCCAAACTGAAAAGTAGATTCGCTGATGCTCGATAATGTACCATAGGCCACATTACCCTGTTTTCCGCCCTGCGTTAAATCTTCTGAAATTGTAATCCAGTCATCACCCTGGTTCATGCTTCGCATCAATTTATTTCCACCCAAATAGAGAATATCCTGGTTGTGCGGACTCAGCAAAATTGGCGTTTGCCAATTAAAACGATATGGGCTATCACCCAATTCGTGTTTCGGTTGAATGTAAACTGGTTCGGCTCCGTTTCTGTTCAATCTGTAATAATTTCCAAACTGAAACCCGGTGTAAACTATTTTACTATTTCGGTTGTCAATTTGCACATGCATACCGTCACCACCAAAAAGGAACTCATACGGATATTTGCCCTCTTGCAACCAGCCAGGATTTGCCTCATAATCATGTGGACCCACCCAAACGCCATTGTCCTGAAGACCGCCGTAAACATTATAATTTTTTTCATGATCGATATTTACCGAATAGAATTGCCCTACGGCAGGGGCATTGTTTTTTATCCACGTTTTACCATCGTCATAACTTATGTTTACGCCCCCGTCGTTGCCATCAATTAAATGGCTTGGCATTTTGGGGTTTATCCACAGTGCGTGGTGGTCTGCATGCACGTTATCGGCATCAATGCTTGTAAAAGTCTTTCCTCCGTCAGCAGATTTCAAAATTGGTACGCCATACACATATATTTTATTGGCATCACTAGGATTCACGTGAATTTTTCCGAAGTAATATCCATAAGAATAATACAAATCATCTAAAAAACCTTCGTGAGTTTTCTTCCAGGTTTTTCCGCCGTCGGTGCTTTTGTAAACCTCAGCACCAATAACAGGCGTGTCAAAAAGCGCGCTGTTGGCATCTTCCAAATATTTTGCAATATCTTCAGGTTTTACGGTACCTACGCGCACCATTTGCTTTACATTTTCTGCACGGTATTTTTCCTGAAAACCATTCATTTTAAGGAATTGATTCAGTTTTTTATCATCTAAATTCAGAAAGGCAGCCACGTCCATTTTCTTGAAATCGTTTTTGGTGAGGATTTCTGTTTCTTCTTTTTTGGATTCTTCTTTTCTGTGGAATTGGTTGTCAACAATTAAATAAACTGTGTTGTCATCTACAACTGCTGTACCCATCCTGCCCATTCCTTTACCTATTGGCAAACCACTATTTTCGGTAGAAACTTTGGTCCAACTACTTCCCGCATCGGTGCTTTTATAAACTCCGCTACCCTCGCCGCTGCCATCAAAATTCCAGGCTTTGCGGTCTTTGTCCCAAGCGGCAGCATACATAGTATTGAAATTTTTCGGATTAGCGGAAATTTCAATAATCCCCGTTTCATTATTTATGAAAAGTGTTTTACTCCAAGTTTTGCCTCCATCAGTAGTTTTGAAAACCCCGCGCTCGTCGTTGGTGGAATACAAATGTCCCACCGCGCCAACAATAACTTCGTTTGGATTGGAAGGATTTATAAGAATACTGCTAATGTGGTGAGTGTCCGTTAGCCCCATGTTTTGCCATGTTTGGCCTTTGTCATCGCTTTTCAGCAAACCGATTCCCGAGTATGAGGAACGGGAAGCATTCACTTCGCCTGTACCAACCCATATGGTGCCATTTTGCCAATCTACCGCCACACAACCTACATTCTGAGTGGGACTGCTGTCCATTGCGGGCGTAAATGAAGTGCCGTTATTGTTAGTATGCCACAGTCCGCCACTGGCGTAGCCCACGTAAAATTCCGTGGGATTATTAGGGTTTACGGCAAAATCAACCACTCGGCCGCTCATAATGCTCGGGCCAATGCTTTTAAAAGGTAGATTTTTAACAGGAGAGGCTTGCGCCAGTTGTGTTTTTTGTTGAATGCCGCTTACCACTGTGGTTGCGGGAGTAGCGGGCTGTTGCGAAAAAGCTACGGCAGTAGCTAGGCAGAGCGCCGAAAGAAACAATTTGTTCATGTGATTGGTTTTGAAAAGATGAAGGTACTTAAATGAGGCGGGTTTTGCAATTGTTAAGCGATGAGGAATTAGCGATGAGCGAAAAGGGGAATTGTTTTTTGGTATATTTGGGTTGAATTATATAATGGGAATAAACACTATATAGTGTTTATTCCCATGTTACCTGTAAGCTGAAAACACAAATACTATGGATTTAAAAGATTTTATAAAAAATACGATTTCTTCAATTAGTGAGGCTATTGTTGAAAGTCAAAATGAACTGAAAGACAAAGGAGTTATAGTAAATCCAGAAAAAACTGAAATTGGAAAAACTGGTGAAAAACTGTTGAGAAGTGATGGATGGAGATATGTTCAGAACTTGGATTTCGACATTTTAGTTGGAGTTGATGACAAGCAAGGAACTGGTGGAAAAGGAGAACTAAAAGTAGCTGGACTTTTTAGCATCGGTGCAGGAATAAATGATGAAAACACTACTGTTAACCACAACCGAATTAAATTTACAGTTCCGGTAGCTTTTAGCACCGTTGAAACACCGACAGAATACAAACCGAAAGGACCATCAATACTATAAAAGCCAACAGGTAACAATGTATAACCGCAATTACGGCGGATTCGACTGCGTCCGAATCCACTCGGAATTGCTAACGCCAGTACTTAACCGAAAAACCTCGTAAATTTACCCGTAACTGACGGTTATACTGGACCGTTGTAGCTAATCAATATGAAGAAAATTGAAAAATATAAAGAAGTCTCTTCCCTTTGGATTGAATATAAAAGTGGATTAAAATATTATATTTTAAAAAAGCTTAAAAATGAAGATCTAGCTGATGAATTATCTCATGAGGTATTAATGAAAATTTACAATTCCTGTTGCTCGGGGAATGAAATAAAAAATATTAAATCATGGATATATCAAATTGCCCATAATACTGTGATTGATTATTTAAAATCAGAAAATAAATTCACAAATGAAGTCACTGAAAAATTCGAATCAGATGAAAATAATACTTATGAAGAGGCTGAAAAATTCTTGGAGCCTCTTATAAAATTATTACCTGATAAATATGCTCTCCCTCTTTTATTGTCAGATATTGAAGGAGTAAGCCAAATTGAAGTTTCCAAAAAAATGAATTTGAGTTTAACGGCCACTAAAAGCAGAATTCAACGTGCAAGAAAATTATTGAAAGAGAAAATTATTGAATGTAGCAATTTGGAAATAAATGCCAAAGGAAGGCCTATTTCTATTGAAATTAAAGCAGATTGTAAACCGTTGAAAAAAAACCCAAAAAATAATAATTAATAAATTTTGCGTCTTTTTGTATCTTAATTAGTCTTGGTTATGATTATTAATTTAAAAAACACACAAAATGGAAACAATAAAATATTCAAGAAGAACAACATGGAATAATAATAGAAACTATAGATCGAATTCAGCAACACGATCATTATGTATAATATCATCTAAAGGCATTTTTGGCTCGAATCGCAGATATTGTTGAGACCTTTAATTTCATTAAATAATAATTTAAAAAGCTTCCTAATATAGGAGGCTTTTTTAGTTAAAAAATATTTAATCAATAAATTTTGCGTCTTTTTGTATCTTAATTAGTCTTGGTTATGATATTAAATCTAAAACTAAGAAATAATGAATAATCACGATTTACCAGTAGCAATAATTGGCGGAGGTCCAGTAGGTTTGTCCGCAGCCGCACATCTTAAAAAAAGCAATCAGCCATTTATTCTTTTTGAAACAGGAAGTCAAATTGGCGCTAATATTTTAAAATGGGGACACGTAAGGTTGTTTTCACCTTGGGAATATAATATTGACAAGATAGCAGAAACCTTATTACGAGAAGCACAATTGCCAATTCCAAACAAAGCAGATGTTCCTTATGGAAAGGAAATTATTGAAGATTATTTAAAGCCACTTGCAAATTTACCAGGCATTAAAGAACATATTAATTTGAATTCGAAGGTAATCGCCATTGGAAGAAGCGGTTTAGATAAAATGAAAGATGCCAAGAGAGAAGAACTTCCTTTTTCTATTCAAGTTATTGAAAATGGAAAATTTAAGCTGTATGAAGCTAAAGCAGTAATTGATGCTTCAGGTACTTGGCAAAGTCCAAATCCTGTAGGATCTGGTGGAATATTTGCACTTGGTGAGGTGGATAATAGAGCCCAAATATATTATGGTATGCCCGATATCAATGAAGCAGATGAGGATAAATATGCTAATAAAACTACTTTAGTCGTGGGCGGAGGGCATTCGGCTATTGGAACTATTTTAGCATTAAATGATCTCATTCATAAATACCCAAAAACAAAAATTCATTGGGTATTGCGAAAAAAGCAAGTTAGTGATGTGTATGGCGGTCAAGAGGCTGATAAGTTTAAGGCAAGAGGTGCTTTAGGTATTCAAATTGAAAAATTGGTGAATTCAGGAGCTATTGAGATTCATACGCCTGTGTATATTCATGAAATTGAAAAAAATAAGGACCAATTAGTAATTAAAGGCTTAAAACACAAAGACAACTTTGTTTTGGAGGGTATAGATGAAATAATTAGCAATACAGGCTCTCGTCCCGATTTTAATTTCTTAAGAGAAATTCGCTTTGACTCAGATTCAGCTCTTGAAAGCGTTCCTAAGCTGGCTAATTTAATTGATCCAAATATTCATAGCTGTGGTACTGTACGACCACATGGGGAGGCAGAATTAAGGCAAAAGGAAAAAGGTTTTTATATCGTTGGGATGAAAAGCTATGGACGTGCTCCTACCTTTTTAATGACTACAGGTTATGAGCAAATAAGGTCAATAGTCGCTTTCATGAACGGTAATTTTGAAAGTGCAAAACGAGTAGAATTAAATTTACCAGAAACTGGTGTTTGTAGCTCAGGAATCAATACGGCAATTAAAGAAGCTGAGGTCAAAGTAAAAAGCAGCTGTGCTGCGAGTTGTGGTGTATAAATTAATAGTTATCCTACTATTCTATTTAGTTATCAGCAATTTACTGAATAAAAGACATCAAACGGAGAGGAAGTATTAATGAAGAACTAGCTACAACAATGTATTAAAGCAATAGCGGTTTGGGTGTTTACCTGAACCGTTTTTGTGCTTAATTCAGTATCTTGTTCTCTGAAAAGTAAGTGCGATTAAATCCGCTACTGCTCTTATACTAAACGTTCGTTACCCTTCAAAATAATCCTAATAGATTTCTGAATGAAAATGCCTAAACATTTATGATAACAACCCTAGCAAAATGGACGGTAATAATATTTGGAATATTTATAATTTTTGTGGGTTTTCTAATGCTTTTTGCACCAGAAAGAGCAAGGGCAACCTTACGTAAAGCCGGAAGTACAAATTTTATAAACTATACTGAAATTACAATACGATTAATCCCAGCGGTAGCATTGATTCTGTATTCAGATTTTTCCAAGTTCCCTTTAGCGTTTACAATTTTTGGTTGGTTTATGGGTATAACCTCTTTGATACTTTATCTTGTTCCGAGAAAAACACATCATGCATTTTCAATGAAAAGCGCCGATATGCTTAAACCCAAGTATGTTCAACTAATTTCCCCATTTGCTTTTTTATTTGGCGGATTAATTATTTTTAACGCCATATAACTTTATGAGCTATTTAAAGTACATTTCTCAACACCCCAAATTTTATAAAAACATATTACTTCTCACAGTAGCCTTTTCATTCGTTAACCTTTTCACACAAGAAAATTGTAACTGCAGAAGAAGATAATTATAACTATGAAGCCAAAATGGACGGAATAGATTTAGTTGTTTCTGAGACCATATATATAATCTATTAATGCTGAAAGCACAATTAATATACTTTTAACCCTTCACAGCAACTTAATAAGGTTGAAATAATTAATTTTGAGGAAATTCATAAAACAATACGATGAAGTACGATCAGATAGACAACAAACTCTACATTAAAAACCGCAAAAACTTTATGGCCCAAATGAAGCCGAAAAGTGTAGCGGTTTTCAATAGTAATGACATTTACCCAATTGGGGCGGATAGTACAATGCCTTTTCAACAGGCACGCGATATTTTTTATCTAACTGGTGCGGATCAAGAGGAAACCATATTGGTTCTTTTCCCAGATGCCCCAAACAAGGATCATCGCGAAATGCTTTTTGTACGCGAAACCAATGACCACATTGCCGTTTGGGAAGGTGAAAAACTTACAAAAGAAAAAGGTACTGAGGTCAGTGGTATAAAATCAGTTTACTGGCTGAAGGAATTCGACAAGATTTTCTATGAAGTAATGACGCAGGCAGAGCGCATTTACTTCAACACTAACGAGCATTACCGCCAAAGTGTGGAAACCGAAACCCGCGAGGATCGTTTCATCAAAACCACAAAAGAAAAATTCCCTGCGCACAGTTGGGAACGCAGCAATCCAATCTTACAGCGCTTGCGTGCCGTAAAAGATAAAATTGAGCTCGATTTAATTCAAACAGCTTGCAACATTACCGAAAAAGGATTTAGAAGAATCCTGAATTTTGTAAAACCAGGCGTTTGGGAATACGAGATCGAAGCTGAGTTTATGCACGAATTTTTAAGAAACCGTTCCCGTGGTTTTGCCTATACGCCTATTATAGGTAGTGGCAACAATGCAAACGTGCTACACTATATCGTGAACAATCAGCAATGCAAAAAAGGCGATTTAATTCTGTTGGATGTGGGTGCTGAATACGCAAATTATGCGAGCGATATGACCCGAACTATTCCTGTGAGCGGAAAATTCAGCAAACGCCAGCGCGAGGTTTATGATGCAGTAAAGCGCGTGAAAGACGATGCCACAAAAATGCTGGTTCCCGGAAATTACTGGAAGGAATACCACGAAGAAGTGGGCAAATTGATGACCAAAGAACTTCTCGGCCTAAAACTTTTGGACAAAGCCGATGTAAAAAACGAAGACCCAAACTGGCCTGCCTATAAAAAATATTTTATGCACGGCACCAGTCACCATATGGGACTTGACACTCACGATTACGGAGTGCTTTGGGAAAAGATGACCGAAAATATGGTCTTTACCGTCGAACCGGGAATCTATATTCCGCAAGAAGGTTTCGGGATCCGTTTGGAAGACGATGTTGTTATTCAGAAAAAAGGAGAACCTTTCAACTTAATGCGCAACATTCCTATTGAAGCTGAAGAGATTGAGGAGATTATGAATAAATAGAAAATTGAATAAAGATTAAAGAAAAAAGACTTAAAGAGAATTTCTTTTTAAGTCTTTTTTATAAAACAACATTAATGGAAACTTCATATATCTATGTTGGCATTTTTCTCATCCTACTTGGAATTCTGATAAAGCATTTCAAACTATATTTTCTCATCGCCGGCTACAACACTATGAGTAAAGCCGAAAAAGAAAAAGTGAAGATTGAAAAAGTGGTTGTTCTGTTAAGAAACGTCTTAATTATTATAGGGCTTTCAATGATTTTGTTGTGTTTTGCCAATTCATATATGGAAAATCCTCAAGTAGCCAACTATCTGTTTTTTCCAATTGTTATTGGAAGTGTTATTTATCTTCTCGTTAAATCCAATTCTAAAGCCTATAAAAAATAGGCTTAACATACCTTTTCAAAACATGACTTTTCACTATAAAAATATTCCAATTCAATACGAAATTTCAGGAAACGGCCCATCACTTGTCTTACTTCATGGTTTTTTGGAAAGTTCTACAATGTGGAATTCTTTGATTCCACAGTTTTCAAAAAACAATACTATAGTTACAATTGATTTTCCCGGTCACGGAAAAAGCGGTGTTATTTCAGAAATTCATTCTATGGAATTAATGGCTGAGGTTGTAAATGAATTACTTCAACATTTGCAAATTTCATCAGCAACTTTCATAGGTCATTCCATGGGCGGCTACGTGGCTTTGGCTTACGCCGAAATGTTTTCTGAAAAAGTCGAGAAATTGATTCTTCTAAATTCAACACCCATAGCAGATTCTGAAGAACGTAAAGAAAACCGTAATCGTGCGCTGAAGGTTATCGATCAAAATCCTCAGGTTTATATTAGTATGGCTATTGGAAATCTGTTCGCCGAAACTTCTCGTAAAAAGTTTGCTGCAGAAATTGAAATGTTAAAAAAGGAAGTTTATTCTTTTCCAGTGGAAGGTATAAAAGCCGCTATAAAAGGAATGCGTGACCGAAAGGATCGAACTGTAATTTTGAAGGATTTCAACAAAGGGAAATATATGATTTTAGCTGAAGAAGATCCTATTTTACCAATTTCAGATGCAAAACAATTGGCCGAACAATGTGGCGTTTCTGTAAAAATTATTGAAGGAGGGCATATGAGTATGATAGAAAATTGGGATTCTGTTGTAAAATATTTACATTTTATCGGATAAAACTTGCACTTTATCCGAAAAAACGTTAATATTGAAGAATCAACCCCAATTAATTTGACAGAAATGGATAAAGTTACGCCCCAAAGCAGACCTCCAATCTTGAGTCTAATATGCACTGCATTTGGCCACGATTACATTATTACACGCAAAATTACCGACCACATTAGTGAATACAAATGTGCTTGTTGCGGCAAAGAGGTTTCAAACAGTTATTCTGGTAAATTTGAGCTACTTACCTTCAAACAACGCGAAGTGAACGAGTGTTTATCTTCTTTTTTCAGAAAAAAGAATAGAATTACCGTCCATTAGAAAGCTGCGATTTTCTTAAAGAATATTCTTCCTTAAAATTAGGGAACAAGTCTTTTAGTGCCTTTTCCTAAAATCTATCCATTATCTTTTAACGCATTCCAGCCTCTTGCAACCAAAGGTATTTTTGTTCCTGCACGGCTTATTAAATGAATTCCTTCTTTTTCATCAGTTATATGACCAATGATTGTTAGATTTGGATTCGCCTTAATTTTTGGATAATCCTCGGTCTTAATAGAAAAGAGCAGTTCATAATCTTCCCCACCACTTAAAGCTATTGTAGTGCTATTCAAATTGAATTCTTCACAAGTTGAAATAACCTGAGGGTCAAGCGGAATTTTATCTTCAAATAAATTGCACCCTGCCTTCGAGCTTTTACAAATATGTAAAATTTCAGAAGAAAGACCGTCACTAATATCAATCATCGAAGTAGGTTTCACATCTAATTCCTTCAGCAAACCTGAAATATCCTTGCGAGCTTCGGGTTTCAATTGTCTTTCCACCAAATAGGAATAAGGCTCCAAATCTGGTTGTGAATTTGGGTTTACCTTATAAACTTCCTTTTCGCGCTCCAAAACCTGCAGCCCCATATATGCTGCGCCAAGGTCGCCCGTTACAACTAACAGATCGTTTTCTTTGGCACCACTTCTGTATATTGCTTCGCCTTTATTTACCATTCCAAGAGCGGTAATGCTTATCAACAAACCCGTTGTTGAAGAAGTGGTATCGCCACCCACTACATCTACATTATAGGTTTTTGCAGCTGCTATAATACCTGCGTAAAGTTCTTCTAAAGCTTCTACTGGAAATCTATTTGAAACTGCAATACTTACCGTAATCTGGGTAGGTTCTGCGTTCATTGCGTATATATCAGAAAGATTGACAACTACAGCTTTGTAACCCAAATGTTTTAAAGGAACGTAACTCAAATCGAAATGCACACCTTCCAAAAGAAAATCAGTAGAAACAACAATTTCCTTTTTAGAATCACAGGAAATCACTGCGGCATCGTCGCCAACGCCCTTCACAGTTGACTTTTGTTTTATTTTGAAGTTTTTGGTGAGATGGTCAATGAGTCCAAACTCGCCTAAACTCCCAATACTTGTACTGGAATCGTCTTTATTTTCGAACATTTGTATTATTTATCATTATTCTTTGGCAAAAATACATCTTCAAAATCAATAAGCGAAGTCTCCAGTTAATATTAGTTGTTATCGGGAAAAACATTAATAATCGTTTAACTCGTTAACATTATACTAATATTTAATCTTTTACGTTTGTTGAAACAGTTATAATATTGTTATTTTAGCCTGCTTATTAACTTAATACATAAATATGAAAATATCATTACAAGTTTTAATTTTATTATTCAGTACATTTTCAATAGCCCAAACTCCATGTGAAAATGGCATGGCAGGACAGTATCCCTGTAATGGCCTTGATCTTTTATCCCGTATTAGCCTAAGCGCTATGAATGCCAGTGCGGGAAATGATTCTTGGGGATGGACTGACCCACAGGACGGAAAGGAATACGCAATTATGGGCTTGAACAATGGAGCTGCATTTGTTGATATTTCGGACCCCATAAACCCAATATATCTTGGCAAATTACCAACACATTCAGATTCAAGTATTTGGAGGGATATAAAAGTATATAATAATTACGCATTTATAGTTAGTGAAGCCAGCGGACATGGTATGCAGGTTTTTGACCTTACTCGTTTGCGTTCCGTTAGCAACGCTCCTGAAGTTTTTACTGAAGATGCACACTATAACGGTTTTGGGCGCTGCCACAATATTGTTATCAATGAAGAAACTGGTTACGCCTACGCTGTGGGAACCAGTACTTTTGGAGGCGGCCCACATTTTGTGAACATTCAGAATCCATTGAGCCCTGTGGCTGCAGGTGGTTTTAGTGGTGATAACTATAGCCACGATGCACAAGTAGTGATTTACGATGGCCCTGATGCAGATTATGCAGGCCGTGAGATTCTCTTTGGAAGTAATGAAGACAGAGTTTCGATTGTGGATGTTACCGATAAAAATAACCCAATTGGTATTTCCAACGGATTCTACGGAAGCGTAGATTACACCCACCAAGGCTGGCTTACCGATGATAAACATTACTTTATTATTGGTGATGAATTAGACGAATCCACATTTGGCTTTAATACCAGAACTATCATTTTTGATGTAAGTGATCTCGATAATCCCGTAGTACATTTTGAATACGAATCAGATGATGTTCAAGCAATAGATCACAACGGTTATGTATTGGGAAATGAATTTTACCTCTCTAGTTACCGTGCGGGTTTACGAATTATGGACATTAGTGATATTGAAAACCAAAATATGGTCGAAACCAAATTTTTTGACACTTACCCAGGCAGCAACTCGGCTAATTTTGACGGGGCTTGGAGCGTCTATCCGTTTTTTGCAAGTGGGAATATTGTGATCAGTGACATTGACAGAGGTCTTTTTATTGTTAGGGATTCATCTTTGGGTGTAAATGACAATTCCATTTCAACCTTTGCAATTGCTCCCAACCCTGCAAAAGACCTAGTTACAATCTCTTCAAAAACAGAACCTTTTGCTCAAATTGAAATATTTAACGTACTTGGACAAAAAGTGATAAATCTAAATTTTGCAAATAGTCTTTCAGAAAATATCGACATTTCAAAACTTCAATCAGGAATGTATGTGGTGAAAATTAATTCAACCACAACAAAAAGATTATTAATCAATTAAAACAATCTACTTATCCCCTTATGTTATTTTTTAAAAAACCTAAATTAAAAGCGCTCCCACTTCTGCTTTCACTTTCGTTCATTATTTTTTCCTGTGGAAAAGATGACAATCCTACTCCAGAAGAGGAAGAGGAAATTCTCGGAACTATAGAACTTGTAAAGACCTATGGAGGAAGCGGAATAGATGAGGCAATTTCAGTAGTGGAAGCCGCAGATGGAAACTATGTGGTTTTTGGAACCACCAGAAGCACTGATGGCGATCTTACAGGCAGAAGTGGGAGCGACAGTGATTATTGGTTGCTTAAGACCTCCAAAACCGGTGAAATAATCTGGAGCAGAACCTATGGAGGAAGTGATGATGAAAATGCAGCCCGTATTACAAAAACCAATGATGGCGGCTATTTATTAAGCGGATATACTTCCAGCGATGATGGGGATGTATCTGGCAACGAAGGGTTTCAGGATTATTGGATTTTAAAAGTAGATGCTTCCGGAAACAAACAATGGGACAAAAACTTTGGTTTTGCAGGTAGTGATCAGGCGTACAAAGCATTTCAAACCTCTGATGGCGGATATTTCATTACAGGATTTTTTGACGTTTCTGCCAGTGGTGGAGCAGGGAATGATATTCAAAGCGGATCCGGAAATGATCTTCAAAAAGGAGTTCTTCATGGTGTTGGTGAGTATTGGGGCATTAAGTTGGACGCTAATGGAACCAAACAGTGGAGACGCTATTTTGGTGGCACCAATAACGACCGAAGTTATGATGCACTTGAAACAGCAGATGGCGGGTTTTTAATGACCGGCACCTCAGAAAGTGTAGATTTTGATAAAATAGATCCCAAAGGAAGTTATGATTACTGGGCCGTAAGACTTACTTCGTCTGGAGATTTGGTTTGGACTAAATCTTTTGGAGGAGCAGAGATAGACAACTCCTACGCTTCAATAAAAGCCAATGACGGAAATTACATTATGGTTGGTGACTCACGAAGCAGCGATCAAGATGTTACAGCTCCACGCGGAAACGCAGATGCTTGGATGGTGAAATTTGACGACAACGGAAACAAAATTTGGCAAAAATCGTTCGGAGGGTCACAGTTTGACACTGCACACAGCATTGTTCAGCGCAACAACGGAGATTACATCCTTTCTGGCCACAGCCGAAGTAATGATGGAGATTTGCAGGCCAACAACGGTTTTAACGATGCTTGGATATTCGTCGTTGACCAAAGCGGAATTTTAAAGTTTCAGAAAAACGTTGGTGGATCTGGACTGGATTTCGCTTCTGAAGCAATAGAAACCTCTGACAACAAAATAGTAGCTGTAGGCAACACTGAAAGTAATGATCAAGATATTCCCTTGAATAAGGGGTCTAAAGATTTTTTAATTATTAAACTAAAATAAACTTATTTATTTAACCCCCTATTTAACCTATGAAAAAAGTAGCTCTTTTTTTTATTATGGCATTTTTTGCTGTTGCATGTGGCAACGATGATGATTCACAACCAGAAATTTTTGGATGTACGGATTCTTCTTCATTAAACTATAATTCAGCCGCCAATACTGACGATGGCTCTTGTATCTACAACAAAAATGTTACATTTAGTTTTATCCAAGACTGGGATGGACAATCTGTTACCAGCGCAGATTTTAACGTTACTTCTTTTACAAATGCCTTTGGAAATACTTTGCAAATTTCAAAACTTCGATATCTAATCTCCAAAATAGTACTCCATAAAGCGGATGGCTCTACAGTTGATTTTGAAGAATATAAATTAATAGATTTAACAGACCCAACTTCTCTCACCCTTACGCCAGCGATAATGGCAACTACAGGCGATTACACAGGCATTTCATTTGTATATGGTTTTAATGAATTAGACAATAGGAGCGGTGCCTATCCCGATCTAAACGACGCTAATTGGAACTGGCCAGCAATGCTTGGTGGCGGCTATCATTTTATGCAAATGGAAGGTAAATATGAAGATGGCACTGGTGGCGAACTACCTTATGCATACCACAACGGTACTGCCCGAGTAAGTCCAGATGTATTCGAACAAAATTTTATTTCTTTTAATTTCAGTCAAAATTTCACCATTTCAGCAGATGCTACCATAGAGATAAAAATGAATATTGCCGAATGGTACAAAAATCCATATATTTGGGACTTAAATGTCTTTAATACTGATTTAATGATGAATTATGAGGCTCAAAAACATATGAATGAAAATGGTGCTAGCGTTTTTAGTATTGGCGCCATCACTCAATAGCATATAAAAAATGAAGGAACGGTCAAAGAAAATATTTAGAATATTTATTGGGGTTATGGCAATCAGCCTTCTGGTTGCTTGCTCTTCAAATGACCCAGACCCAATTGATCCCGGTGAGGACTATATACCCACACCAAAACCGTTGACCGTTCCTCCAATTTTTGAACAATTTTTACCCCAACCATTCATTCCTGCTGATAATCCACAAACTGTGGAAGGAATAGCGTTGGGAAGAAAATTATTTTACGACCCAATCCTTTCTGGCGATGGGACACAAGCTTGTGCTTCCTGCCATAAGCCGAGCAATTCCTTTACAGATGAAAATCAATTCAGCATAGGTATTGACGGTTTTGAAGGCACTCGCAATTCTATGCCGCTCTACAATATGGCTTGGAATACAAACAGCAAATTTTTCTGGGACGGCCGCGCTATAAGTATTGAAGACCAAGCACTTGGCCCCGTAGAAAACCCCATAGAAATGCACAATACATGGGAGAATGCCGTGGCAAGCTTGCAGAGCAGCAGTGCATATCCCGAACTTTTCAACAAAGCTTTTGGAACTAGCAATATCACCAAAGAATTGACCACAAAAGCAATCGCACAGTTTGAGCGCACCCTTATTTCCGCCAATTCACCTTTTGATCGGTATTTATTGGGTGAAAATTCATTGACACCTCAAGAAATAAATGGTTTTGCTATTTTTATGGATGAAGCTCGCGGAGACTGCTTTCATTGCCATGGAAATGAATTTAGCCCTTTGTGGACAGATAATATTTTTCACAACAACGGACTGGACCCTATTATTACAGACAAAGGCTTGGGAAATGTAACAGGAGATCCAAATGATGACGGCAAGTTTAAATCACCTTCTTTAAGAAATCTAGCTTACACCGCGCCATACATGCACGATGGCCGCTTTGCAACTTTAGATGACGTAATAAACCATTATAGTGAAGGTCTTGTTTATTCCAGAACCATAGACCCCTTAATGAAAGCTGTTTCAAGAGGTGGTGTGCATTTGACTGAACCTGACAAAGCAGACCTAAAAGCCTTCTTACTTTCACTTTCAGATCCTTCATTTATAAACAATCCAGATTTTCAAGACCCCAATTAAGCTTTTTTTCTTTTCAAACACTTCAATTTCCAAATAAAACCACTCTGTTAATTATTGTTTAAAACTATAGTTCAATAGTTTTAAAATCCCACTTAGGTATGGTTAAAAATACTATTTGATGTATATTTGCCATCTAATTTAGAATTAATCTACATATGATTAAAGTAAGTGAAAGTGCAAAAACCAAGATAGCGCAACTGATGGCCGAGGAAGGTTTTAACATTGCGGTAGATTATGTTCGCGTGGGCGTAAAAAGCGGTGGATGTTCCGGTTTAAGCTACGAGCTGAAATTTGATCACAGTCTGGGTGAAAACGATAAACTTTTTGAAGAAGAGCATGTGAAAATTGCTGTGGACAAAAAAAGCTTTTTGTACCTAGTGGGAACAACTTTAGAGTTCAGTGGTGGACTTAACGGAAAAGGGTTTGTTTTCAACAATCCCAACGCAAATCGCACTTGTGGTTGCGGAGAATCTTTTTCACTTTAAAACATAAATGAGGATGAGCAAGTATACTGAAGATGATTTAAAAAAAGAACTTGAAACCAAAGAATACGAATATGGTTTCTACACCGATATAGAATCTGACACTTTTCCCGTTGGACTGAACGAAGATATAGTCCGTGCTATTTCCAAAAAGAAAGAAGAGCCTGAATGGATGACCGAATGGCGCTTGGAGGCTTTCCGTTATTGGTTAGAAATGGCGGAACCGGATTGGGCAAATGTGCATTATGAAAAGCCTGATTTTCAAAACATTTCTTATTATTCAGCTCCAAATAAAAAACCAAAATATGACAGTATTGATGAAGTAGATCCAGAACTTTTGGATACCTTCAAAAGACTTGGAATTTCTTTAGACGAACAGAAGAAACTAGCTGGTGTCGCTGTAGATATTGTAATGGATTCTGTTTCTGTAGCAACTACTTTTAAAAAAACCTTAGCGGAAAAAGGAATTATTTTTTGTTCCATTTCCGAAGCCATAAGGGAGCATCCTGAATTGGTCAAAAAATATATAGGCACCGTGGTACCGAAACGTGACAATTATTATGCAGCTTTGAACAGCGCCGTTTTTAGTGATGGTTCGTTTTGCTACATTCCAAAAGGTGTTCGTTGCCCAATGGAGCTTTCAACTTATTTCCGTATTAACCAGGGAGGGACTGGGCAATTTGAAAGAACATTATTGATTGCAGACGAAGGAAGCTATGTAAGTTATCTGGAAGGCTGCACTGCTCCAAGTCGCGACGAAAATCAACTGCATGCTGCAGTAGTTGAACTGATAGCAATGGACAATGCTGAAATTAAATATTCAACAGTACAAAACTGGTATCCAGGTGACAAAAATGGAAAAGGCGGCGTTTACAATTTTGTGACCAAAAGAGGAATTTGTGAAAATGGAGCAAAAATTTCATGGACTCAAGTAGAAACTGGAAGTGCCGTTACATGGAAATACCCAAGTTGTGTGCTGAAAGGCGACAACTCTATTGGCGAGTTCTACTCCATAGCTGTTACTAACAATTTTCAGCAGGCCGATACGGGAACTAAAATGATTCATATTGGGAAGAACACCCGAAGTACAATCATATCAAAAGGTATTTCAGCTGGTAATTCACAAAACAGCTATCGCGGATTGGTGAAAATTATGCCAAATGCAGACAATGCCCGGAACTTTTCGCAGTGTGATTCCTTATTAATGGGGAACAGTTGTGGCGCCCACACTTTCCCATATATTGAGGTAAAAAACAAAACCGCGCAAATAGAACACGAAGCTACTACCAGCAAGATTGGGGAGGACCAAATTTTTTATTGCAACCAACGCGGTATTGAAACTGAAAAAGCAATCGCTTTGATAGTGAACGGTTTCAGTAAAGAAGTGTTAAATAAGCTGCCCATGGAGTTTGCCGTGGAAGCACAGAAATTATTAGAAATAAGCCTTGAAGGCTCTGTAGGTTAAAAGAATCAACCCTTTCTTGGTTTGAAACCCCAGAAAGGTCCTAAATATTCATTCTAAATCAAACTATTAATTATGAAAAAAACCATTTTGTTGCTAATGCTTTCAGTAGCAATTTTTTCTTGTAAAAATTCAGAAGAGAAAAACACGGAAACCGAGGAAACAACTGTTGAAAATGTACAAAAAATACAAGCTTACAAAGGAGATTTTATAAGTTCCGACGGAGCGCTGGTACTAATGGGCCCCAATTATATTTATGGAGTTAAGCGAGACTTGCTTTCCGAAGGACTCTCAAAACAGGTAGCGGCAATTAAAAAAAACGATTTTGATATGGTTGGCGTCATTGTTAAAGGAATAGTTTCCAAGAATACTGACAAAGAAAGCGAATGGGAAGAGATAATAACAATCACAGAAATTATGAGGATTGCCGATAAACCTTCCGAAATAGATATTAAATTAAACGAAACAGAAAAGAAGAATTAAATGTTAAAAATTAAAGATTTATACGCCGGACTAGAAGGAAAAGATATACTGCAAGGCATCAATCTTGAAGTAAAAGCGGGCGAAGTCCACGCAATAATGGGACCCAACGGTTCCGGTAAAAGTACATTGGCTTCGGTTGTCGCTGGCAAAGATGAATATGAAGTAACTCGTGGTTACATCACTTTTGAAAACGAGGACATTTCTGACTTGGATCCCGAAGAAAGAGCTCACAAAGGCATCTTTCTTTCATTCCAATATCCTGTAGAAATTCCAGGTGTTTCGGTGACCAACTTCATCAAAACCGCAATTAATGAAACTAGAAAAGCAAAAGGACAAGCAGATATGCCAGCTGCAGAAATGCTTAAAATGATAAGGGAGAAGGCCGATATGCTGGAGATTGATCGCAAGTTTCTTTCACGCTCTTTAAACGAAGGTTTTTCTGGTGGCGAAAAGAAACGTAACGAAATTTTCCAAATGGCAATGCTAGAACCTAAATTAGCAATCCTTGACGAAACCGATTCTGGATTGGATATTGATGCTTTAAAAATAGTTGCAAACGGAGTAAACAAATTGAAAAGTGAAGACAACGCAGTTCTATTAATTACACACTATCAGCGTCTTTTAGACTATATAGTTCCAGATTTTGTACACGTATTGATGAACGGAAAAATAGTAAAGTCCGGCAGCAAGGAACTTGCATACGAGCTTGAAGAAAAAGGATACGATTGGATTAAAGAAGAATTGGTTTAAATATTTGTTTCTGGTTTTTTGTTTCAAGTTTCTGGTTGGTTAAAAATTAAAAATTTATGGCAACAATTGAACGGTTTGAGGATTTAGATATTTGTAAAGAAGCAAGACTTCTTTACAAAGAAATAATTCTGCTTTCAAGAAATACTGAACTAAAAGCCGATTACAAACTAAAAGATCAAATAAAAGGTTCATCGGGTTCAGTAATGGACAATATAGCAGAAGGATTTGAACAGGATGGAAACAAGGAATTCAGACAATTTTTATCAATCGCAAAAGGTTCAGCTGGAGAATCCCGCTCTCAATTATACAGAGTTTTCGATTCAGATTATATTTCCGAAGAAGAACTATCCTCTTTGGCAGACACATATTTGAGCCTGAGTAAGAGAATAGCAAACTTTATCATCTATTTAAATAAAAATGAATTTAAAGGAAACAAGTTCAAATAACTTGTAACCTGAAACAAGAAACTTGAAACAAGAATTTTCATGAGTTTTAAAGACAAATTATTATCATCATACATAGCTCTCGAAGATTATTTGGAGTTTGATTCGCCCTTACATGAGTTGCGAAACAACGCCATTAAAATTTTTGAGGAAAAAGGATTTCCAACAAAAAAGGAAGAAGCCTGGAAATATACATCGCTTAATTCATTACTGAAACCCGATTACTGTGTCTTTTCAAACAAGGAACGAAATGTAGAATTGAAAAATGTACGCAAGTACTTCCTTCACGAAATAGATACCTATAAACTTGTTTTTGTGGATGGTGTTTACAACTCTTTTCTTTCGGAAACCACGCACGATTCGTTGGATGTCTGCTTGATGTCTGCCGCTTTGAACAAAAGCAAATACAAACCCATTATTGAAACCTATTTCAATAAAATAGCAAAAAGCGATAGTTTAACTGCGCTAAATACAGCTTTCACGAAAGAAGGTGCATACATTCACATTCCGGCGCACAAAGAAGTTGAAAAACCTATTGAAATAATCAATTTTTCAACTGGAAATGAGGCTTCGATGTTCCTTCAACCCAGAAACTTAATTGTTGTTGGCGAAAACGCACATGTTCAAATCATAGAGCGTCACCAAAGCCTTTCCAGCAATGAAGTTTTGACCAATTCGGTTACCGAAATTTTTGCAGAGAAACGCGCTTATGTAGACTACTACAAAATTCAAACCGATGAAGCAACCGCTTCATTGATTGACAATACCTATATTTCGCAACAACGCGATACGGTTTGTCGCGTACACACCTTCGCCTTTGGCGGAAATTTGGTTCGAAACAACCTCAACTTTTATCAAAAAGGTGAAAACTGCGATTCTACCCTGAAAGGAATTACCATCCTTAAAGGCAAACAGCATGTTGACCACAACACTTTAGTACACCACATTGCACCAAACTGCGAGAGCCATCAAGATTACAAAGGGCTTTTTGCAGAATCGTCCACAGGCGTTTTCAATGGAAAGATAGTTGTTGAAAAAGATGCCCAAAAAACTGATGCTTTTCAGCAGAACAATAATATTCTTATTGACGATAAAGCCACAATCAACGCCAAGCCACAGTTGGAAATTTTTGCAGACGATGTAAAATGCTCCCACGGTTGTACCATCGGCCAGTTTGACGAAGACGCTTTATTCTACCTCCGTAGCCGTGGAATTGGGCTTAAAGAAGCACGCGCTTTGTTGATGTACGCCTTCGCAAACACCGTCTTGGAAAGTGTAAAAATTCCCGAATTGAAGATGCGGATCAACAAGCTTATTGCCAATAAAATTGGGGTTAGCTTGGGGTTTGATCTTTAAAATCACTCTTATGTCGTTTGATGTTCAAAAAATACGAAATGATTTCCCAATCCTTTCCCGAGAGGTAAATGGCTATCCACTGGTATATTTGGACAATGCCGCAACTTCGCAAAAACCGAAGCAGGTTATTGATTGCATTGTGGATTATTACAGTAATTACAACGCAAACATTCACCGCGGCGTACATACGCTTTCGCAGGAAGCAACGGATGCTTATGAAGCTTCTCGTAAAAAAATTCAAACACATTTTAACGCGAAGGAAGCCTACGAAATGATTTTCACCGCAGGTACAACCCACGGAATAAATCTTGTTGCAAACGGTTTTTCTGAAATTCTAAAAAAGGACGACGAAATAATTGTTTCAGCAATGGAACACCATAGTAATATTGTGCCGTGGCAAATGCTTTGTGAAAAAACGGGAGCTATTTTGAGGGTGATTCCGATGAATGAAGAAGGCGTTTTGATTATGGAGGAATATGAAAAATTGCTTTCCAAAAAGACGAAACTTGTTTTTGTAAACCATATTTCAAACGCATTGGGAACCATTAATCCGATTGACGAGATTATTGCAAAAGCACATGAAGTTGGAGCAGCAGTCCTGGTTGACGGGGCACAATCCTGTTCCCATATAAAACCGGATCTTCAAAAACTAGATGTAGATTTCTTCGTCACCTCAGCCCACAAAATGTGCGGGCCAACTGGTGTTGGGATTCTTTATATGAAAGAGGAATGGGGCAACAAACTTCCGCCCTACCAAGGCGGCGGCGAGATGATTGCGGAAGTGACTTTCGAAAAAACCACTTATGCGGGACTTCCACATAAATTTGAAGCGGGAACGCCCAATATTTGTGGCGGAATTGCCTTTGGCGCAGCCATAGACTATCTTAACGATATTGGTTTTGAAGCCATTGAAAAGCACGAAAACGAACTTTTAAAATATGCCACCGAAAAACTGTTGGAAATAGAAGGTATGAAAATTTACGGGACGGGACCTGATAAAACCTCAGTGGTTTCTTTCAATATTGAAGGAATTCATCCCTATGATATTGGAACAATTGTTGACAAACTTGGAATTGCTGTGCGTACAGGCCACCACTGCGCCCAACCCATTATGGATTTTTATAAAATTCCCGGAACTGTTCGCGCTTCTTTCGCCTTTTACAATACTTTGGAAGAAGTAGATGCTTTGGTAAATGCCGTAAAAAAAGCTAAAATGATGTTAAGTTAACCAATCAATCTAAGTTAAAACTTGAACTTTGATTGTTCATCTTTAAAACATAAATTATGAAAACACTTGCCACATTATCATTATTAATATTTGCAGTAATCTTTACAGGGTGCGACGAAACCAAAAAAGTAATTGACGTTGCCGGAAACGTGCAACTAACAGGGAGTTATACTGTTTCCGCAATAAATGGAAAGAAATTAGTAAACACCACAAACCCAACTTTTACACTGTCTGCTTTGGACAACTCCTTCCGTGGAACAACGGGCTGTAATTCAGTATTTGGAAATTACACTCTTGATCTTTACAGCATCAGTTTTGGCGATTTAGCAGTTAGCGAAAAGATGTGTATGGACAAAAACATTATGAAATCTGAACGAGATTTTTTAGATGCATTAAAAAACACTGGTTCGTATGCTTTGAATAATGGCGTTCTAACGTTTTATTCAAAAACTGACAGAAGTGTGCTGATCAGTGCAACCAAAGACACGAATAATTAAAAAGAGTATATGACGATTGAAGCAATACAGGAAGAGTTAATTGAAGAGTTTTCTATGTTCGACGACTGGATGCAGCGCTACGAATATATGATAGAACTCGGTAAATCGCTTCCGTTGATTGACGAAACCCTGAAAAATGAAGATAAACTCATCAAAGGCTGTCAAAGCAAAGTATGGCTAAATTCTGAAATGAAAGACGGTAAAATTATTTTCACCGCCGATAGCGATGCCATCATCACCAAAGGAATTATTGCCGTTTTGGTACGGGTTTTTTCAGATCAAAAACCACAGGCAATACTAGATGCGAATACTGATTTTATTGACGAAATAGGCTTGAAAGAACATCTTTCACCTACTAGGGCAAACGGTTTGGTTTCAATGATTAAACAAATGAAAATGTATGCGTTGGCATACCAAACACAAGTTAAGAATTAAACAAATGGAAGCAGAAATAGACATGGCCGAATTGGGCGAAAAAATTATCGAGGTTATAAAAACCATTTACGATCCAGAAATACCCGTGGATATTTATGAACTCGGACTTATTTACGACGTCTTTATCAACGAAGACCGTGAAGTTAAGATATTGATGACGCTTACTACGCCAAACTGCCCAGTTGCAGAAAGTTTGCCAATGGAAGTGGAAGACAAGATAAAATCTATGAAAATGGTAAAAGACGCCGAAGTAGAAATAACCTTCGACCCTCCGTGGAGCCAAGAGTTAATGAGCGAAGAGGCGAAGCTTGAACTTGGAATGCTTTAATTCATATTGAATATACAGTAATTAGTTGCCTCATAAATTCATAGCTCAGTAATACAATAAATTTCAGCGTGTCCCAAGAAATAATAAATCGCGTAGCGAACAGCAAACTTGTAACCTTCGACCTTGAGGAAATCTATCCAAAGGGAGAACGGGTTTCTTTTGATATTTCGAAATGGCTTTTGGAAGGTATAGTGCTTCGCGAAAGTGAGTTTCGTAATAAAGCTACGGAGCACGATTGGAGTCAATATCAGGATAAATTTGTGGCGCTTTTCTGCAGCACAGATGCAATTATTCCAGGTTGGGCAAATTTACTTTTATCGCTCCATTTAGCACCTTATGCCAAAAAAATTACTGTGGGTAGTTTGGATGAACTAGAAAGCATTCTTTTTGCTGAATTACTTCAAACTATTGACTTCTCAGAATATATAGACAAGTCCGTAATCATCAAAGGCTGCTCCCACAAACCCATTCCGCAGAATGCTTATGTGCTTTTGGCGCAAAATCTTCAGCCTGTTGCCAAAAGTATTATGTACGGCGAGGCTTGCTCTTCTGTGCCTCTTTTTAAAAGAAAATAAGGACTCTTAAAGTGCGTTCTAAGAATTATTGAAAAAATGTTGTTTTATAAGTATGTTTTTGCGAAATATTCAAAGAGTAAGTATTTTTGCACAAACAAAATCTATTATAAAATGAAAAAATTTTTACTTCTTGCAGTTCTATTTGCTGCACCTATGGCTATAATTGCCCAAGAAGAAACTCCGAAAGATTCTATTCCTAATGGTTGGACTCGTGCCGGAAATATTTCGTTATTATTCAACCAAGCAGCCTTCAATGCAGAATGGACTGGTGGTGGAACTTCAAATTATTCAGGAAACCTTTCACTAACTTATGATTTTAATTATAAGCACGATAAAATTTCTTGGAACAACCGTTTGACTGGAGAATATGGCTTAACCAGAAACAAGGATGATAAATACTCCCGTAAGACCAACGACCGTTTGGAATTAAACTCCATTTTGGGTCAACAGATAAAAGAAAGCAATTGGTATTATTCCCTGTTTTTTAACTTCAAAACCCAGTTCGCAAAGGGCTATGAGTTCAATAAGGATCTTAATCCAGAAGACGAAGGGTATCGTACCGAAACTACACATATCTTGTCACCAGCCTATATTCAGTTTGGCCCTGGTATGCTTTGGAAAAAAAGCGACAATCTGTATGTAAATATTTCTCCTGCTACCGCTAAACTTATATTAGTGGACAAAGATTTTACCGCAGTGGATGAGACTGTTCCTGGTGCCTTGGATGCTTATAACGAAAACAAATATTTTGGGGTTGACGCCAATGAAAGCACTCGTTTTGAATTTGGTGCTTCAGTTTCTGCTTATGCCAAGTTTAATATTATGGCGAATATTTCCGCAGAAAACATTTTGAACCTTTATTCAAATTACCTTGAAGATCCACAAAATGTTGATATTGATTATACTTTCAACCTTGTGATGAAAGTGAATAAATACATTACTTCAAACGTAACTTTCCAAGCAATTTATGATGACAATGCCATACAAGGTTTCCAGATTCGTGAAGCTTTGGGTGTTGGTGTAACTTATGGATTCTAAGAGAAATTTTAATTAAAATGAAAAGCCGATTCAGATATCTGAATCGGCTTTTTTAATTGTTGAAATCTTCGGAAGAATTTAATCCTCTTCGGTATATTCATCGTACAAAAAGCTATTGTAAGGAAAACGGGTGGTATGGATTTCCTTCACTTTTTCATAAACAAGTTTTCGGAACTCGTTGAAATTTTCTTTGTTTAAGGCCGAAATGAAAATGGCTTCGCCGTTCAGTTTTGCCATCCACGTTTGTTTCCATTCTTCCAAAGTGTAATGGGCCTTGGTCTTTTCGGTCATTAAATCGTCCTCCTCAATCTCTTCGGGATGGTAAGCATCTATCTTGTTGAAAACCATAACTGTTGGTTTATCTGCACTACCTATTTCTTCAAGAATTTTATTCACAGAATCTATATGATGTTCAAAAGAAGGATGGCTAATATCTACCACATGCAATAACAAATCTGCCTCTCGCACTTCATCCAAGGTGCTTTTAAAAGATTCCACAAGTTGTGTGGGCAATTTCCGGATAAAACCAACCGTATCTGTTAACAAGAATGGAAGATTCCCAATAACTACTTTTCGAACGGTTGTATCCAATGTCGCAAAGAGTTTATCTTCTGCAAAAACATCGCTTTTACTGATTACGTTCATCAAAGTAGACTTTCCAACGTTTGTATAACCAACCAAAGCCACACGAACCAATGCGCCACGATTACCGCGCTGCACCTCCATTTGGCGGTCAATTTTTTTCAATTTATCCTTCAGTAAGGCAATACGGTCGCGAACAATACGTCTGTCCGTTTCAATTTCGGTTTCCCCTGGGCCGCGCATACCGATACCACCACGCTGACGTTCCAAGTGAGTCCACATTCCAGCAAGGCGGGGCAGCAAATATTGGTATTGAGCAAGTTCAACTTGTGTGCGGGCATAACTGGTTTGTGCTCTTTGCGCGAAAATATCTAAAATCAAATTGGTGCGGTCAAGTACTTTACAATCCAATTCTTTTTGGATGTTTTTTTGTTGGCCTGGTGAAAGTTCATCATCAAATATTACCACTCCCACCTTGTGTTCTTCCACAAAGTTTTTTACATCCTCCAGCTTTCCTGTACCAATAAAAGTCTTGGGGTTGGGCACGTCCAATTTTTGGGTAAAACGTTTTAGCACTTGGCCACCGGCGGTATAAGCCAAAAACTCAAGTTCATCAAGGTATTCTTCAGATTTATCTTCGTCCTGAAATTTTGTAATCAGCCCTATCAATACTGTTTTTTCGTAAGAAATGTCCGTTTGCTCTATCATAAAATTATTTATAGCGCAAATGTACAAAACACTTAGCAAGAGTTTTTTCTACTTTAGAAGCAATTAACAACATTTCAGTCTTAAACATAAAAAACCTTTATACCGTAGCGTTTTACAATCTGGAAAATCACTTTAATACCGAAAATGACCAAAAAAAGCTGGATGACGATTTTACGCTTGGCAAAGAAATGGCTTGTAACGAAAAACGATACAGTAGGAAAATTGAAATAACTATTTTGGGAGATTTGAGTGAGCATTTTACAGTATATTAAATGTTTTAAACAAAAATTTAATCAAGACTTTATAAAAATTCTTAAAATATTTATATATTACAATGTTAAATAAAAGTTAACAAACAATAAAGCACTCTAACCACCAACAAAAACTTTATGAATAAAAAATTACCTCTCTATTTACAAAGTTGCCACCATTATTTTAAAGACAGCTTTAAATCACTTTTACTCTTCATTTCATTTTTAATTTTCTTTGTTGCATCTCCTCCAGCTTTTGGATAGGAAGATGAATAATCAGAGCATTCCATATTTCGCTTTAACAAAATATTTTATACCCATGAAAAAAAAACTTTTACTCCTCACATTTCTTTTTAGTTCCTTAATATATAGTCAAGAAATAACATCAATAAATTACGATTCATCAATAACATTTATGCCACTTGAAGTAAGTTCAAGTGCTGTTTTAATGATGGATTTTATTGATTATAAAGAGATTAAATATGCTGTTACAAAAAACAATGAAATAGTTTTTACAAAAGAAATAACCAAAAATGAAGGTTCGCAAGCGCTAAAAATGGACTTGTCCTCTTTGGATAAAGGAACCTACGACATTCATATATATATTAATGGTACTGAAGTTAAAAAGTACACTTTTAAAAAAGTGTGATAAAATTTCCTCCTTTTAAATAAAATAACCTTCAATGAAAAAATTAATACTCTTATTTGGTCTTTTTATATTTTCTAATGCGGCTATACAAGCCCAGGTTTGTGATATATTAATTCCAATATGTACCAGTCAGGATGGTCAAGACAATAATGCAATAGACCCCTCTCCAATAACTATAGATACTGGCTGTCAAATATTGCAAGGAACACGTACCGCTTGGTATCTACTTGCGATTATACAGCCCACAAATTTTACTTTTCAAATTGAACCCACTGGCGATATAGATTATGATTTTGCGGTTTGGGTAAATGCAGACTGTAATAATCTTGGAGTAGCAGATAGAGCTAGCTATGACGCACCTTCTGCTGGTGAATACGATACAGGTTTAAACCTTACATCAACAGACTTTTGTGAAACAGCAGTTGGTGATGGTCAAGTACAATTTTTAAGTCTGGTTCCGGGTGATGAAGTTATCATTGTTGTTGATAGGTTTTCATCCACACCAGATATATTTGATTTAACGTTTGGAGACCCAGATGCCTTTGACTGTTCTATTGTTTTTGACTGTACCGTAGAAATCAATGAAGGCGACCAACTACTTTGTGATGTGCCAGAATTTCAACTAACTACAACCATTTCAGGACCTGTGGAAAGCTATGAATGGTATAAAGACGGGGTGTTAATCCCAGGACAAAATACCGACATGCTTCTAGTAACGCAGACTGGAAATTATGAAGTAATTGCAGATGGAACAGATTGTGACGTGCCAGTGAGTGATGATGTAAATATCACACTTCTTTTTGGAGGTGGTTGTACCGTAGAACCTATCTGTGAAGGTATCGATTTTGAAGAAAATTTTGGCACAGGCACAGGAAGAGTTTCCACCCCTTACACAAATTATATATTCAATGGCGTTACGCAAGTGGAAGATGGCGAATACACCATTTCCAACACCTCAGTTGGTTTAAACACTGGATGGTTTACAGATATGGAAGACCATACCGATGGTGATGTTGATGGAAGAATGCTTTTCGTAAACGCTTCCTTTGCTCCCGATGAGTTTTACAGAAGAACCATTACCTTGAACCAAAACATTGAATATACATTCAATGCGTGGATTACAACTGTTTATGATACAGACACTGGTATATGTGGTGGAACTGGCGAACCTTCAAACGTAATCTTTAGGATTGAAGATCCTTCTGGAAACCTTATTGCAGAAACAAACACAGGCAATATTCCCAATGGACCCGATCCTAACTGGCAAGAATTTGCAATTATCTTCAATACTGGAACAAATACAGACGTACAACTTGTATTAATTAATAATGCCCCTGGAGGCTGTGGAAACGATTTGGCTATTGATGATATTACGTTAAGTCTTCAAAACCAACAGCCCGAGATTGTAACTCCACCAGACCTCAGCGCTTGCGATGCTAACGGCGACGGAATGGAAGAGTTCAATCTAGAAGACCAAATAGCAACTATTTTGAATGGTCAAGACCCTGCACTTTTAAATACTACCTTCCATCTAAGCCAGTTTGATGCCGAAGCTAGCCAAAATGCAATAGTGAATCCAGCTGCGTATACAAATACAACAAACCCAGAAACAATATATGTGCGTGTAGAAAAAGTTGCGGAACCAACTTGTTTCAGCACCGTTTCTTTTCAACTTGTATTGAGTGACCCAGAAGATCTTTCAGGAAACCTTCCAACCGAAGTGATCCTTTGTTTGGGAGACACCTTCCCAGTTCTTGATGCAACCCCATCAAACCCAGCTATCGATTTAAGTTTGGTTACGTATAAATGGACCGATGGAGGTGGAACCGTAGTTTCAACAGATGCCACCTTTACCCCAACAGCAGCAGGAACATACAGTGTTACGGTAACCTACCCACCTTGTAGTGAGCAAACTTTTTCAGTAGCTATTATAGTGAATGATCCTCCAACTTTGGACTTGGGCCCAGACCAAATTATTTGCGATGGCTCTTCCTTTGAAATAGTTCCTCAAATTACCGGAGCTTCTCCAGCAATCACTTATCTATGGAGCACAGGCGAAACCACACCAACCATAACGGTTTCTGAAAACGGAACCTATACTTTGGAAATAACGGATGGTCCTTGTACTGTAACAGATAGTATCGACATCATAATTTCAGATCCCGTTATTGTAGATTTGGGTGCTGATTTCACAAGTTGTTTTGATACAAACACCGTCCTTACCGCCCAAGTAGATGGCGATCCACAGAGCGCAACTTACGAGTGGTTTCTCAATGGAACTTTATTGTCTGGTGAAACCAATCAAACACTCCTTATTACTCAGCCAGGAACTTATTCTGTAACTGTAACTGTTGACTCTTGTACAGGAACAGATAGTGTGGTAGTCGGCCTAGGTGATATAGAAGTAGCCCTTGGCGATGATTTTCAAATCTGTTTTGACACCCAAGTGGTTTTGGAAGCTACGCTTACTAACCAAAATCCAAATGCGAATTACCAATGGGATCTTGATGGAACAATTATAGCAGGTGAAACCAATTCCACCTTAATAATTACCCAAGAGGGAACCTATACCGTAACAGCGTTTATTGGAAGTTGTTCTGCAACAGATACCATAACAGTTTCATTACGCGATGATCTTGAAGTAACTGTTGATGAGGATTTTACAACTTGCCCTAACGAACCCCAAACGTTGACTGCAACAACAGTTGAAGAGGGTGCAACCTATCAATGGTATCTAAATGGAACTTTATTGACTGGAGAAACAGATAGTACATTGAACTTTATGGTAACACCAGGAACAATGGGTGTCCAAACTTACACCGTTTTGATTTCAGTGGGCGGGTGCTCTGCTACCGATTCAGTAGATGTTAGTCTATACGCGGTTGGAAACTGTGTAATTTCCGAAGGACTTTCACCAAACGGCGATGGTTATAACGATAACCTTGATCTTACCTTTCTCAGCGATAGAAGTGGAAGCTTAAAACTTCAAGTTTTCAACAGACTGGGAACTTTGGTTTTTGAGCAGAACAATTACATCAACCAATGGTACGGCCAAGATAAAAACGGTAACGAACTACCAACGGGAACGTATTTCTATGCAATTGACATTGCAGGTAATGATGCTGTTTATGGCTCACAGGCCACGGGTTGGATTTATCTTAACCAGAAAGCAAACTAAAAACCATTAAATACTTTTTAACTACCAAATAGATAAAAATGAAATGCTCATTATCACCTATCAAAACAAAGAAAAATGAATCATTTGGGCATTCCATCTACCACATTATCAAATATTTTATACCGATGAAAAAACATATATATATCCTAATTGTATTGATGGCAGGATTGCTCTTTCAGGAAGCAAAGGCGCAACAAGACCCTCAATATACCCAGTACATGTACAATATGAATGTGGTGAACCCAGCCTATGCGGGTTCTAAGGAAAGCCTGTCATTAACCGCACTTTACAGAAACCAGTGGTCCGGTTTGGAAGGCAACCCAGTAACTTTTACGTTCTCGGCACATTCGCCTATAAGTGAAAAAATTGGGCTTGGCCTTTCAGCAATAAAAGACGAATTGGGCCCCGTAAAGGAAACCAATGTGTATGCAGACTTTTCCTATACACTTCAATTGGGAAGTACCTTAAAGCTGGCTTTAGGGCTAAAAGCTGGTGCAACCTTTCACGAGGTGGGACTTTCCTCTTTGGAATTACAAGATCCCAATGACCCTATCTTTTCCGAAGATATAAACAACACCTACCCAAACATTGGCGCGGGTGCTTTTCTTTATGGCGATAAGTTCTATTTAGGTCTTTCTGTTCCCAATATGCTGAAATCTGTGCATTTAGATGAAAACGGAATCAAGTACGGTTCTGAAACCAATCACTATTTTGCCACAGCAGGTTACATTTTCCAACTTTCTGAAAACATTAAGTTGAAACCTTCCGTAATGGTGAAATCTGCTTTTGACGCACCCATTTCTTATGATGGAAACTTGAACGCACTATTTTATGACAAGTTCGAACTTGGAGCATCCTACAGATTGGATGATTCCTTCAGTGGTTTAGTTGGGTTTCAAATTACCCCAAACATCCGTGTGGGCTATGCTTATGACCACGTTACCTCAGACATTAAAACAATAGGTCCAGCTTCGCACGAAGTAGTATTGACTTTTGATCTGTTCTTTAAACCACGAGTTTTACGTTCACCAAGATTCTTCTAATAACCAAACAAATTTCATTTAAGATGAACAAGATATATACAATCCTTTTACTCATAGCTGTAAGCACCACAATGGTTACCGCCCAAAATAGTAAAACAAAAAAGGCCGACCAATATTACGACCGACTTCAATATACCGACGCCGCAGAAGCCTATCAAAAATTGTTGAAAAAAGGCGAAGGTAGCACTTACGTTTTTGAACGTTTAGGCAACAGCTATTACTTTATAAACGATACCAAAAAAGCCGAAACATTTTATAAAAGAGTTGTAAAAAAGAAGGACGTCAACCCAGAAACGGTATACAACTATGCGCAATCTTTAAAAGCGAACGGCAAGTTTGGCGATTATAATACCTATATGAAGCAATTTGCTGAAATGAAACCAAGCGACTCCCGTTCGATAGAATTCATGAAGAACCCAGACTATCTTCCTGAAATTATCGACGAGAATTCACAAAAATACACTGCCACCAACCTTGAAGCATTGAATTCAAAATACTCAGATTTCGGCGGAGTGGTTGTGGGAAAAGATTTCTATTTCGCGTCTGCCAGAAATACTACAGGCAAAAAATACGGCTGGAATGAAGAGCCTTTTTTGGATATTTACAAAGCTTCTATAGTTGGTGGTGTTGAAAAAAATGAAGTTCTTCTAAAAGGCGATGTAAATACTAAATATCATGAAAGCTCTGTGACCATTACTGCAGATGGAAAACGCATGTATTTTGACCGAAACGATTACTACAACGGAAAATATAAAAAGAACGAAGAAGGCATCAACCAAATCAACATCTATTACGCAGAAAACGTAGATGGCGAATGGAAAGACGTGCACTCAGTTCCTTTTAATACCAGTGAATATTCAACTAGTCATCCTGCTTTAAGCCCAGATGGAAATACATTATATTTTACCAGCGACCGTCTCGGTGGGAAGGGCATGGCAGATATCTATAAGGTTGCTATTTCTAAAGACGGTTCTTTTGGCACCCCAGAAAATTTGGGAAGCAACATCAACACCGAAGGAAAAGAAGGCTTCCCCTTTGTAGATTCAAACGGAACACTTTATTTCTGTAGCGACGCGCATTTGGGAATGGGGGGTTTGGATATTTTCGCTGCGGAAGCAAAAGGAAATAATTTTGGTGAAGCCAAAAATCTTGGTATAGGTGCGAATAGTAGCGAAGACGATTTTGCATACTCATACGACCCCGCAACGCAGGAAGGTTTTGTTTCTTCCAACAGAAAAGGCGGAAAGGGAAGCGATGATATATATAAAATCAAAAAGATAGAATCCTGCGAGGTTACCATAAATGCGCTTGTAATTAATGAATACACTAAGGAGCCTATTCCTTCAGCACGTTTGGAACTTTATGATGGCATGGAAAACAAATTAAACACTGAAACTACAGGAGTAGACGGAAAAGGCACCCTAATGACTGCTTGCAACCAAAATCATGTAGTTCAAGCATTTATGAATGGTTTTGAAAGCAATGCTGTAAAGGTAAGCGCTTCCAAAAATGAGGTGAAAAGCATAACCATTGAATTAAGACCAATTGAATCGATTATTGTAGATGACAAAGTGATTTTAAACCCTATTCTTTTTGACCTTGACAAATCAAATATCAAGCCCCAAGCGGCTTTTGAGCTTGATAAGCTGGTAGCACTGATGCAAAAATATCCTTCCATGGAAATTAATGCTGAAAGCCATACCGACAATAGAGGTTCAGATACTTATAATATGGAACTTTCCGAAAGAAGAGCCCAATCAACCGTGCAATATATTATTTCGAAAGGAATTGACAAAAGCAGAATAAGCGGAAAAGGTTTTGGCGAGTCCAAACCTGCAATAGACTGTGGTGACAAATGTACCGACGAACAATATCACAAAAACAGACGTTCCGAATTTATTATTGTGAAGAAATAAGGGGCTAACCTCTAACTGGCAACCAACCAGAGAAAAACCCTTACAGTTTCAATTTTGAAATTTTGTGAGGGTTTTTTAATTTTGATTATAATTTCATTTTATAATAAGCCGCAGGAAGACCAATATATTCGCCATCATAATCCCAGAGGAAACCTTGCTTTTCTAGAATTCTTTGGGAAGCCATATTTTCAGGATCTATAATTGCTATCAAATTTTTAATTTCATCTACTTGTTTTGCTAGGTTTACCAATGTTTGCGCAATTTCAGAACCGTAACCCTTTCCCCAATGTTCTGGCATAGTAAGGTAACCAATTTCCGCTTCATTTTTTTTGGTCATTACAAGCTTTGAATACCCTACAAACCCACCACCAAATTTGAGCGTTACTTTGAAGTTGCCTATTTTAGGGGTTTCTTGATTAATTTTCAGCATTTTTTCTAAACGTTCACGGGCATCATGCTCTAAATCTGGGCGCCCAGTTACCATCTTCATTACATCGGCATTACTTACCAATTGAAAATAATCATCAAAATCTGCTTCAGTATAATGGTTGAAAATTAATCTTTCAGAATTCATAGCGAACACCAGTGTTTATAAAAAGAATCATTCAAAGAAACAAAATAAAAAAGTCGCCGCCAAAAGAATCAATTCTTTCAAAATCATCTAAAATTTCCGATATTATTCAATTGCAACGCTCACCTTCCATAGCTACGTCATTTATGTCGCGAATAAACAATTGTACATCGCTGTTGAAAATGCTTAACACAGCGGTCAAAGTACCGTTGCCTTCCGGAAGTCGAAAATTTTTGAAATCTGCATAGCCACTGGTTCTTAGTATAACGATTTGTCCATCACAATTTTCAACATCTCTGTTAACTCCGTAGGTATTGGTTAGGTTTCCATAGTGTTCCACCCCTGCAATTCCATCTGGAAACTGCACGTCTTCAAATTGTACCAAAGTATTCAGTCTTTCAGAATTAGAAGTTTCGGCAATAGAAATAACTGTAGGAACCATTTCAGCGATTTCTGTGGAGCGAAGTATGCGACTTTCAAATTCTATTACATCAATTCTACCCACCTCATCCCCATCCTGAACACCTATTGTCGGCAGCCCAGCATATTCGCCAATGTAAAGACCGTTTACGCGGAAGTAAATCTTACGGCCTGGTTCAAACTTGGTGTAAAGATCCGTGGAATTGGTAGAGATTGAAACCCCTGTCGTTGGGTTTTCAGGCGCATCTTGAATTACTAATGTTTTGTAGAAGTTTCCAGTTTCATCGCTTGAAACTACGTAAGCTTCTATATAAAGATCTCTTGCGGAACCGTCGCCGGCTTCAATTATTTTTGGTTCATAACCACGATAAATATCTTTTATAGTCTGAATATCTATATTAGCGGCAACATTTGGTTCTTGGCTGTTTATTTCAGGCGCGTTATAATCATCATCCTGAACACAGGATGTAACAATCATTCCTAAAAAGAATAGGAAAAGTAGCAGTTTGCTATTTTTTAAATTTTTCATCGTTTCTTAAATTAAATTTCTCAATCCGTTAAAATCGAACGTACAGATTTAAATAATATGTAGTTCCGTAACCATACCAATACTTTGATCCAAAAACTGGGGTTTCGTTTTTAGCATCTTCGGAAAGGGTTCGGTAGTTGGCGTTTCTTCCTTGCTCATAACCGCCAGTTTTGTATTTTTTGTCTAAAACGTTGTTGATGGTCGCAAAGAAACCAAAGTAGTAATCTTTAATTTTCCATGATTTTCCGCCCACAACGTTTACCAACATATAGTCGTCAAACTTTTCTTGTTTCAACAATTCCCTTGCCTTAGCTGGATCGTAATCATTGAAAGGAACGCCGTCTGTATCCAAATAAAAATTTCTGGTTCTTGAGAGTGATGAAACATCAACATAGGCATTGTTAAAATAGTTGGCAGTAGCTCCAAACCACCAGAAATCTGGATCGCGGTATTCAAACCCTACTTGATACGCCTGTTGTGGACCGCCTGCAACTTTATAATTCTCTATATATGCAGGACCGTAATCTACCGAAGATATTCTTTGTAGGGTTTCAGCATTAAGCGCGCCTCCAAAATCTGAAGTAATATATAAGTTTGGGTTGTTGTCATAGGTGTTCTGCCCATAGGCTGCGGCCCCTTTTAACTTAATGGTTGGCGTTACCTGGGCTTCAATACCTAATTCAGCTCCTATATTCTTTCTGTTTATCCCCGTAAGAATTTCTTGGATAAAACTGTTTTCCACTACCCTATCAACACCTTGAACGGAAATACCGTCAGCATAATAGAAAGAAATTTCCGAAGCTTCTTGCTTCAAGGTATAATACCCAGTTAAACGCGCTTTAACGATTGGCGAACGGAAAATGTAACTTGCGTCTATGCTGATGTTTTTCTCTTCGGTCAAACCATTAACCGTTTCATTGTTTTGACGTGAATTGGAAAAAGAGTTGCGCAAGGTTGGCGCATCTGTGAAGTAAGCCGTGTTCACTTCAAAAGCGTGTCTTCCAAATATTTTATAGATACCACCTACTTTGGCGCCATAGGTAGTAAAGTCAAGTTCTTTACTTTTTCCGTAGGAATTATCTGCGAAATTACCATTCCTATACAGGCCATTTCTTTGATAATTTGTCTTCCCTATTTTTCCTGCAACATAAAAATCAACTTTTGAGTATGAAAACTGTGCTTGAGCAAAACCACTGTAATCAGTAGCATCCAATTCATAGTTATATTTAAAGATTTCTTCTTCGCCAATCACACGGTTTGGGTTGTTCAAATCGTTTTGGGCAGCATCGCCAAGTTCGAAAGTATCGATGTCTAAATAACCATTTCCTCCCAACAAATCAATCATATTTGCAAAGTTGTTAGAGTTCAGATTTCGGTAGTTCAAAGAAGCAGTAATTTCAATATTTTCGGTTACTTGAGAAGTCAAAATAGTATTGGCAGAAAGTTGCTTGTCGTCGTTTCTATCTTCGTATAAATAATAACGCGAAGTCCCTCCATAGAAAACGTTGGTTTCATAAATATCCTGCCAATCAATTTGACCATTATTCACAAACTCTGAGTATGCTTGATAGGCACCATCGTAATTTGGTCCATTTGGATCTGCCAAAAAGTAGCTCGGCATTTTTTGATAATAGCTTGGATCTGGGTTTGGAGCATTATCGTAACCCAGGCGACTATTCCCTATTTTTCCATATTGGTAGGCAACATTAGTATTAAGCTGTGTTTTTTCTGAAATGTCCCAATAGTGGTTCAACATTATAATTGGTTCTTTAACTTCTTTAATCCGCGAGTTGCGGATTTCACCGTCTTGTTTTCCCCAATATGAATTATATCTGGTTCCTTTAAGGTCATAAACCTCTTGGGTAGATGCTGCAGTTTTCCCTCTGCGATTGGGCGTATAGAAAGCTGTAAGGTTCAAGCTATGGGTATTGTTCAATTTCTTTTCTACGGAAGCAAAGAAAGAGTTGGCATCATAAAGACTTCCATCGTTATAACCTTCTTCTCCAAAACGTCTGGCAAGCAATACGGAATAAGCCCAACCGCTTGGAAGCAGGCCACTACTGTATGATCCCATTACGCGACCGCGGTAACTTCGGTTACTGCTAGCGTAGGAAATCCTTCCACCTTTGCGATATTGTGATGCTCGCATAATAATATTGGTAGTTCCAGCAAGGTGGCCAAAGTTGTATTCGTTTGCCGAAATTCCCATAGAGAACATTTGATTGCGCTGTATGTCGTTCAGCCCACCCCAGTCAGACCATTGCGGTCTTCCGTCGTAGAGTTTGTTCATCTCTAAACCGTTGATAAGAACTTTTCCGTCTTCAGAATCGTAACCTCTTGGGCGAAAAAAAGTAGCACTGAAATCATAAGAAGCTGCGTTCAGAAACACATCTTTTGAAGCTTGAAGCAAGCCAGATACGTTGAAAGATGCTCCTTCGTCTTCGTCCAGTTGTTCGTCAGAAAGACTGATAACACCAATCTGTTCTTCAATCTCTTGCAAGTCAACGGATAAAAGAATTGACTTTAAGTTAACTGGAGCATCACTTTGGATAGTAACCGGAATTTTCAGACTGGTATAGCCCTCTTTTGAAATCTCCAAAACTTGTTCCCCCTGAGGAAGGGTTTCCTGCGAAAAAGAAAAAAATCCTTCGGCATCAGTAGTAGTGCTAAAAATACTATTCTGAAGGCTAACTGTAACATCTGGAATGGGTTCGCTGGAGTTGGTATCAAGTATTCGTCCTTGTACAATGGCCTCTTGGGCAAATGAAGACAGCCCAGCCAAAAAAACCACATACCCTATAAAAATGAAGCGTCTCATCTTTAAATATGAATTTTATCGGGGAGAATGTAATAGGGGAGAATTTTACTAATAAGGTATAAATTTAATAAAAATATTATTATATATTAAATATATTTGTTAAGTTTTTATGATTAATGATTATAAAGAAGATGGAAAAACTCTTTCAATACCCACTTTTTCTATGTTTATTTTATGTTGCTTTTTCATTTTCCCAAACCGAAAAAGAATATAAAATAAATACGATTGCCTTTTACAATCTTGAAAATCTTTTTGACTACGAAGACGATCCACTTATTTTTGATGATGACCGCACTCCAGAAGGTAAAGATCATTGGACCAAGGAAATTTACGAAGCTAAACTGGTGAATATGGCAAAGGTGATTTCAGAGATTGGAGAAGACATTACAAGCACTTCCCCCGCTTTGATAGGCGTAAGCGAAATAGAAAACCGTCGCGTACTGGAAGATCTTTTAAACCAAAAACCTTTGGTGAACAAGGATTATGGCATTGTACACTTTGATAGCCCAGACCGTCGCGGTATCGACGTAGCATTACTTTACCAAAAGAGACTCTTCACACCCACAAATTATAAAGCTTATGAGTTAATAATTTATGACGACCAAGATCGCAGTAAGCGGGTCTATACACGTGACCAATTATTGGTGAGCGGTATGCTGGACGGCGAAAAGATTAATATAATTGTAAACCATTGGCCCTCCCGAAGCGGTGGTGAAGAAAGAAGCCGGCCAAAAAGAATAAAAGCCGCAGAGCTGAACAAACATATAATGGATTCATTGTTTAGTGAAGATCCGTACGCAAAAATTATAACCATGGGCGATTTGAATGACGATCCCGTAAGCCCGAGCATAAAGGACGTGCTGAAAAGCAAGAGCGAAAGACAAGACATGAAAGTGAAAGAACTGTACAACCCAATGGAGAATATGTATAAAAAGGGGTTGGGTACACTCGCCTACCGTGACGCATGGAACCTTTTTGACCAAATAATAATTTCAACGGAGTTGACCAAAAAAGATTATTCTTCCTATCGTTTTTATAAAGCTGGGATTTTTAATAAAAATTATTTGACCACCCCACATGGTCAATACAAAGGCTACCCGTTCCGTAGTTTTGTAAATGGTTATACAGGTGGGTATAGCGATCACTTTCCTGTCTATATTTATTTGATAAAGGAAAAGATTTCTAACTAGGGATTATTAAAGAATTAAAAAAGATACAGCTGCGCTACTAATTGCAAGTCTACCCAATAAAAAAATTTTATTAACGTTAAAGATTCGTGTTAAAAGCGCTAAAAATTTTCTTCCTCTCCTTTTATACCTTGGGAACATTTTGTTTGCCGATGGGAAATTTCTCAGTGTTGCCCAATCTTTCCGAAATGTATAGTCACTGCAAAACACAGGAAGATAAAGATATGACACCATTCGACTTTGTAACGGACCATCTTTTAAATCTCGATGGAATGTTTGACAAACACGATAATGGCGACGAGCAGAAACCGCATACCCCACTGCAAACACAGAATCATTCACAAATAACTTTATTCCAATTTATAAGTCCGTTTACTTTTAAAACGGCTACTTTTAAAAGTATTGAGCCGAAAGAAATCATTTATTCTTCTGAAAATCTTTCTGTTTCAAATTATGTCTCAAAAGTCTTCCACCCTCCTATAACTGCTTGATTTATATTTTTATAACTTCGTTTTAATTTCAAGCGGAGCATTCAGTATTAATTTAAATAAGCAAAAAATGAAAAATATATTTTTAGTTGCCTTGGCCATTTTATGCGCCAGCGCAACAGGTTGTGCACAAAAAAAAGTGTCAAATGCAGTAGATTCCGCTTTCAAAACAAAATTTTCTAACGCCACTAATGTTTCTTGGGATAAAGAAAATGATCACGAATATGAAGCCGAATTTAAAATAAACGGTGTAAATTATTCTGCAAACTTTTCCGATACCGGAAAATGGCTGGAAACCGAGCAAGTGATTACTTACGAGGAATTACCACAATCGGTAAAGCAAAGCTTTATGGCTTCCCACAAAGACGCCAAAGTAAAAGGAGTTGCAAAAATAGATACCTCTGAAGGCGAAACCCGCTATGAAATAGAAGTAAAACAGCTTTTAAGTTCAGAAGAACTGTTTTATGACGCAAACGGAAAAGAGCTTCAGGATGACGATTCAGAGGATTGAAATAACCCAAAAGGCAGCGCATTTTGATGTGCTGCCTTTTTTAAAAACTTTTAAAACTATGAAAACCAAACTTATAATCCTTTTGCTTTTTCTTTCAATCAATAACATGTTTTCACAGGAAATTACAAAAACGGATAGTATTGTTCCTATAAAAAAGGACTATCTAAAATTTGATTACAAGGCGTTAATTATTCCTTCCGCATTTATGGCTTATGGAATTATTGGCATTGAGAGCGATGGTTTAAAAGGTTTTAACGCCAATATTCGGGAAGAAGTAACGGAAGATATTGACGATAAATTCACCATTGACGATTTTTCGCAATACGCTCCCGCCATAGCAGTTTACGGACTCAATCTTTTTGGAGTTGAAGGCAAAAACAATTTTAAAGACCGGAGTATTATTTTGGGCACATCCTACCTGCTTATGGGAACTTGGGTTACCGTAATGAAGAAAACAACCCGAATTGAACGACCCGATAAAAGTGGTTTTAATTCTTTTCCATCTGGACATACTGCCACTGCTTTTGCAAGTGCAGAATTTTTGTGGCAAGAGTATAAAGATGTTTCCTTTTGGTATGGAATCTCAGGATATGTTGTTGCAACTGGAACAGGTTTTTTCAGAATATACAACGACAAACATTGGCTTACGGATGTGGCGATGGGTGCTGGAATTGGAATCCTAACCACGAAAATTGCGTATTGGGTCTTTCCGCTTATGGAAAATCACATCTTTAATAGGAAGGAAAATCGAACCACAGCGATGGTCGCACCGTTTTATAACGGCAAGCAACTTGGGGCAGGGATTCTTTTTAAAATCAATTAAAACAAAAACATGAAAGACTTAAATAAAGTAGCAGAAATAACCTTAATCTTTTGGTTGATGAAGATTATAGCGACAACCCTCGGCGAAACCTTGGGCGATTTTTTATCAATGACTCTCAACTTAGGATACGCCATCGGTATTGGCATAACTGCCGTTTTCTTTTTTACCGTTCTTTTGATTCAGTTATTTTCAAAAAAATACATTCCCGTTTTCTTTTGGCTGGTTATTATAGCGACTACGACTTTGGGAACAGAGATTTCAGATTTTATGGACCGAAGTTTACAATTGGGCTATACTCTTGGCAGTACAATTCTTTTTGCCTGTTTGTTGTTTACGCTATTCCTTTGGCACAAAAAATTCAAAAGCCTAAGTGTGTTTCCGATTTTCGACAAGAATAAGGAAATTTTCTATTGGATAGCAATTTTATTTTCGAACAGCTTGGGAACCGCATTTGGAGATTACCTCAGTGATGTTGTAGGCTTGAGCTATTTGAATGGTGCTTTGGTTACAGCAAGTATCATTTTAATTGTAGTCTTACTTCATTATTTCACCAAAATAAACCAAATCGTCCTCTTTTGGGTTGCGTTTGTATTTACCCGTCCTTTCGGAGCTACCTTTGGCGATTTTTTGACCAAACCCATTTCAAAAGGAGGACTGGATCTAGGCACGCTGAATGCATCAATAGTCTCAGTAATCTTAATTGGTATTTTGATAGTTGTTTCACACAAACGGCTACAAACAGCAAACGAACAAGCTCAATAATATTAAAAAAGGCGCCTTAAAATTTGGGCGCCTTTTTTAAAACATATTCATTTTTAGAACCATTGACCCCAAGGAATTCGGCTGAGCATTAAAACCAATGCAATGGTATAGAATATTGCAAGAGTCTTAAATTTCCCATTAGAAAGGAGTTTCTTTTTGTGTTTTGAATAACCGATTGTTATAAAGACTACCGTTAAAATCATTACGAAAGGATGTTCTACTGCATAAAGCCTAAATTGAGAATTCTTCATTACTTCTCCCATCCCTAATTTGGTAATATTTTGTAATCCCATAGGCGAAACAAAATAGAGAACAAGTCCTATGAGAAGCTGAATGTGCGTTACAATAAGTGCGAATAGTGAAATTCTAAAATCCTTAGCGCTGTATTCTCTTTTTGAGAAAAACCCCGCAAGCGCATTTATTGTCGCGAGCAAAACAACCAAAAGAACTAAATACGCCCAATAAGAGTGAATGAATTGTACAGAAGTAACCATAGTGTCTATTTTTTAAAGTGTTCCAAAGATAAGATATATAAACAAAAAAAATGCCCCAAAAGTTTGGGGCATTTTATAAACTATAAAATCAATTTTTAGAAATCGTAACGAACACTCGCGTTCCAAGTTCTTCCGTTACCGTAGAAGTAACCATAAGAATCTTTTTGGCTCAAGTACATTTCGTTTGTAGCATTATAACAATTCCCTCTAATTGTGAAGTCATTGCCTCCAAAATCAAATTTGTAAGTAATTCCAGCATCTAAAACACTGTATGCAGGCAAACGTTCTGCTTGGTATACAACACCTGCAATTGAAGCATCAACTACATCCTCTGCATCAACAAAACCATAAAGATCTGTATAGATGTTGTAGTCTGCATCAACGCTCAAACCTCCAAAAATGTTATATTTAAAACCAAATCCAAAAGAAGTCTGTGGCGCATTGCCTACTTTGGTGCCGTTAAGGTTAACCGTTCCCTCTTCTAACAACAAATTGGTGTCATTTTCTCTTGTTTGAAAAGGTGTTTCACCCTCGTATTTCCAATTGCCGATACTTCCAAAAGCTCTAAGCATAAATGCACTTGAGTATCTGTATTTACCTTCAAATTCAAATCCTTTGTGAACTTGGGTAATGTCTGTAAATCTTTGGTATCGGTCTTTTTGCTCAATTGGGTTTGTAGCCGCTGGGTCTCCCTCAATAAAACTTCCAGAAAGGAATCTGTTACCCCAACTAGTGTAATACCCATTTAAGTCTAAACTAAATGCACCAGCACGAAGTCTGTAGCCTACTTCAAGACCCAAGATTTCCTCATTGTCAATCTCGTTTTCACCTTCCAGAATATAGTTTGAGTTTCTAATATCAGTGAATATGTTGTCTAAGAAAGGTTGTCTCGAGTAGTACCCAGCATTTGCGAAAATGGTATTATTCTCAATAAAAGTATAACCCATACCTCCTTTAACGTTGTAGCCTAATTTGTTTACTTTGTCAGATTTCCCAAGACCGTTCACACCTTCAACTTCTGTTCCTTGTGCACGACCTTCTCTTTGGTAGCTCTGTGTAGAAACTGCTCCTTGTACAAAAGCAGAGAAATTGTCTGTCTTATACTCAGCTTGTCCAAACCCACCAATGTAGTTGATGAACTCTGAATAATCGTAGTTGAAACGTTGCCCTTCATCTGCAGAGTTGAACAATGCTGCCCATGGGTTGGCTTCAAAAGTTTCACTAATTACATAATCACTATCTCTTTGATCCCCGTAGCCATAATTATCTGCATATCCTTGAAGACCTAAAAGATTGTTCATTTGGTACCAGTGGCTACCTTTGTATAAACGTGCATCAACACCTAGGTTAAAAGTGAAATTATCACTTACAGCACTTTCAAGGTTTGTTAGGAAACCATACCAGTTGTGGTTGTTTACAGACATTCTTCTAACAAGAGATCCGCTTCCATAACTTCCTATTCCGTTTTCGGCACCTGCAATATTATTATCTATAATAGTGTTGAAGTTTATATCGCCATCACTTTCGCGTATAAGATTTCTTGAACTACCTGCAGGTCCTGTTCCACCACCACGACCAAAAGAAGCGTAAGCCACAGAAGACAAGTTAGTTTTATCACTTATTGTCCAATCCCAGTTAAGGTTTATAATTGGCTTATGATAGTAATTTCTTCTTGTAGTATATCTTTCACCATCCAAAAATCCAGAGTTATTATTATAACGTTTTCCGTATTGTGTATAATCTTCCAAAGATTTTGAAAAGTTTTGATCGTGCCATTGTGGCGCTCCTGTCAACAAAAAGTTTAAAGAGTGCTTATCGTTTGGTACATAACCTATACCAATAAAATAGTTCTGACCTTGTCCTGCAGTTCCATCAGAATACTTTCTGTGGGCTTGCCAGTGGTCAATCAAAAACGAGTATGCCCATTTTCCTTTAAGACCAGAGTCATAGCTCATAGTTCCTTTGAAATAGCTATCGTTACCAGTCATAAAACGTGCAAAACCGCCTTCTTTTCTGCCAGCAGCGCGAGAAATGATGTTAACGGTACCCCCAACTGACGAGATTGCCAATTTTGAAGAACCTAAACCACGTTGCACTTGAACAGCATTGGCAACATCAGACATACCAGACCAGTTAGACCAATACATTTTTCCGTCTTCCATCCCGTTGATTGGTTGTCCGTTCAAAAGGAAAGCAGTGTTTGTTTGGTCAAAACCACGCAAAAACATTTGCGAATCACCAAAACCTCCAGCTTGGTTTGAAACATAGACACTCGGAGTGCTTTTTATAGCCTCTGGAAATTCTACGTTACCTATTGCCTTAGCCTGAATTTCAGCTGAAGTAATAGTTGAAACAGCAATTGGAGTTTGACGATCTTTTGCCAAATCTATAATTCCTTTCCCTACAATAACAACTTCTTCAAGAGCATCAGAATCCACTGTAATTTTAACTGTGCCCAGGTTTGCAGCTCCATTTGCATTTTTAAATGGTACTTTTTCAATAGTATACCCTATGTATGAAATGGTAAGTGTACCCGTTTTTGCAGAAGTTTCTAAAGTGAAGTTTCCGTCAAAATCGGTAATAGCACCATTAGTTGTGCCAGTCTCAACCACGTTGGCTCCTACCAAAGGGTCGTTTGATTCAGAATCGATTACTGTTCCAGTAACCGTTGTTTGTGAAAAAGCGGCAAAACCGCCTAGTAAAAAAACAAGAAGTAAAAATTTTCTCATGAATTTCAATTTTAGGTTTAAAATTTTCGGCAAAAATACAATCTTAAATAGGTTGTAACCAACTAAAGTCATTAATAAAACGTTAAGAAAAATTTGGTTGAATAAAGTTAGAATTTAAAACCTAAAAGCCTGACAAATTGAGACTTAGTTAACAACAAGATTATTAACATGTTATATTATTGAAAAATTTAAAAAGAAATGCAGTCTAGTTGTTCCTTCATTGGATGCATATTTGCAAAGTATTGTTCGTGCAATTCTTTAGGAAGTGGTTGGGAAAAAGGCGTGTCTTCTTTAAAAGGATCTACTTCTTTTCCATTTTTCCAGAAGCGATAGCAGACGTGTGGACCGCTAGTGTTTCCAGTCATTCCTATCCAGCCAATTACATCACCCTGACTTACATGTTGACCCGCTTTAACGTTTCTAGCTTTCATGTGAAGGTATTGGGTTTCATAGGTGCCGTTGTGTTGTATTTTAACGTAATTTCCATTACCACCCCGACGTTCAGATTTTGTTACAACTCCATCAGCTGTAGCCAATATAGGTGTTCCCACAGGCGCTGCAAAGTCTGTCCCTCGGTGTGGGCGAAGTTTGAAACCGTAGTATTTTATGCGTCTGTTTAGGTTATATCGAGAAGAAATTCGACTGAATTGTACAGGAGCTTTTAAGAAGGCGCGCTTTAAATTGTTGGCCTGCTCGTCGTAATAGCCAGAAATTTTCACCAAAGAATCTGAAGAAAATTTAAATGCGTAAAGTGGTTTGCCGCGATGTTCAAAATATGCCGCTTTTATTTCCTTAAGTCCCCCAGGAATGGTATCGTCAATAAATTTTTCGGTATAAATTACTTTAAATCGATCGCCAGGTTGTAGCTTAAAAAAGTTGATAGTCCACGCATAAATATTTGCTAATTGATCAGTCATGTAAGGACTCAAATTCTGCTCCTCCATAGTAGCAGATAGCGAACTGGTAATAACCCCCGATGCCTCTCTGTCTTCATACCGAACTGGCTTTTGACTATTAAAAATAGAAAGAGTATCTCTAAAATCTACAACGGCGTAGTCTACAATATTGGTTTCATAAATGAAAACTTGGGTCTTGTTCAGCGAATCTTTGGAATTAAGCAGTACATAAGGTTTTCCCACCACTATTTTCCGAACATCAAAGCTGTCACGGAATTTAGTAGCTACCTCCATGATTTTTTCCTGAGAAACGCCATTAGCGAAAAGAATGTCGCCAAAAGTATCGCCTTTTCGAATGGTGTCCCGAATAACATTGAAATCATTTAAAACATAGCCATACTGCTCAATTATAAGTTCTTCAACCACGTTAGTGGTATCGGCCAAATTTTCTTTTTTATTTTCACAAGCGGTTGTAAGCAGGATAAGCGATAATGCGACTAAAATTAAATTCTTCAATGTTGGGGAGTTTTCAGTATTATATTTTATTGATTTGCCAATATTTTAAAGGAATGTTGCAATCCCTTAAATTCGGTCAAAGTCGCTTTTAAAGAACCTACGGCCAAATCGGCCTTTATCAATAACGGTAATTTGTTTTTATCGTCACTTATCCAGACTGTTAGACTTTCCTTTTCCTTAAAAACACGACCTGATTGAACGTAAGGTCTAAAAATCAAGGTGCGAACGCGGCCAAAATTAGTATCTAAAACTTCTTTACCAAGGAATTTTAACCTGAATTTGTAATTTTCTTTATCAAAGAACATATTCATCTCCACTACATCGCCTTCTTTTATGTTTTCGGTATCCAATTTGTTTCGAAGGTAATAAAATGCAGAAATCATATCCTGCGTTTCTTTAGGAAACGAAAACACCGTTGTTTCATTGTGCTTTTTGTCGTTTACTGTGGCTTTATTGTTGGAATGGTTAAAATCAATTTGGATATCCTTGGTATAACCACCTTCATCAATTTTCCGGATAAAGCGATAGGGAATATCCTTTTCCTTGTCTATATAAGATTGATAATCGTCATTAACGTTAAAAAACCATTTTGAAACACCCACGGTTTCACCAAACCCGCGAACATGAAAAACATCTTTTCCGTTTATAGTGGCATCCTTTACTTGAAGCGTTGCATAGCCCGCAGTAACAAAACCGTAATGGACCCTGAATTTGAAAAATTCACCATCACCGTAAGCCCTTTCCTGTGCAGAAAGGAAAAATATATTGCCAAAAAAGAATAAAAGCGTGAGCAGCTTTTTCATAGATTGAGACTTAGGGAATTTGTGGTTTTAAAAGTACAACTACCATTCCAAAAAAATAAACCCCACCTTCTTAAGACGATGGGGTCTACATAATGTTACATGATTATAAGGTTCCTCTTTGCTCCTGCTCGCGCTCTATGGATTCAAAAAGTGCTTTAAAGTTTCCAGCTCCAAAACCTTTTGCACCCATACGTTGGATGATTTCAAAAAAAAGTGTTGGGCGGTCTTCCAAAGGTTTCGTAAATATTTGAAGCAAGTAGCCATCTTCATCAGCATCAATCATTATTGAAAGTTTTTTTAGCTCGTTGATGTCTTCCTTCATCATTTTCATGTGATCGCCCAATCGGCGTGGTATGTCTTCATAATACGCTTGTGGTGGTGGTGGTAAAAACTCTATTCCGCGTTCTTTCAACTGACTTACTGTTTTTATAATATCGTCCGTAGCAACTGCTAAATGTTGCACTCCAGAGTCTTCATAAAAATCCAAATATTCTTCAATCTGCGATTTTTTTATTCCTTTGGCGGGTTCATTAATTGGAAATTTGATTCGACCATTGCCGTTGCTCATCACCTTGCTCATTAACGCTGAATATTCAGTGTGAATTTGCTTGTCATCAAATGAAAGGAAATTTACGAAGCCCATTACGTCTTCATACCATTTTACCCATTTGTTCATTTGACCCCAGCCTACGTTTCCAACCATATGATCTATATATTTAAGACCCGTGGGAGTTGGGTTGTAATCACTTTTCCATTCACGGAAACCTGGTAGAAATGTTCCTTTGTAGTTTTTGCGTTCTACAAACATATGAACGGTTTCACCGTAAGTATAGACTCCGCTTCGCACTACTTCGCCATGCTCGTCTTTTTCCACGGTGGGCTCCATATAAGGTTTTGCACCGCGTTTGGTAGTTTCCTCAAAAGCACTTGTGGCATCATCAACCCAAAGGGCGATTACTTTTACGCCATCGCCGTGTTTTACAATATGGTCGTTTATTGGCGATTTGCTGTTTAAAGGCGTAGTAAGCACAAGTCTAATTTTATCCTGCTTTAAAACATAACTTACAGAATCCCGTGAACCGGTTTCTAAACCTTTATATGCGTGGGACTGAAACCCAAAAGCTGTTTTATAAAAATGGGCGGATTGTTTTGCGTTGCCAACATAGAATTCTACATAATCTGTTCCCAGTAATGGCAGAAAGTCTTCTGCACCCTCAAATATTTTTTCCAGTCCATAATCGACTGATTTTACTTCTTTGCTCATAATATTAAGTATTCAAATTTTTAATGTTCTAACCAACTTTGATAATATGTCCCGTCAGAAAGTTTCAATCCATCCTCTGTAACTTGCAAGGGTTTAAATGTATCTACCATAACGGCCAGTTCTTCCGTTTCTGTTTTGCCAATACTTCGCTCTGCTGCCCCAGGGTGTGGTCCGTGAGGAATTCCAGCTGGATGAAGTGTAATTTGGCCTGCTTCAATATCGTTTCGACTCATAAAATCACCATCCACATAATACAACACCTCATCACTGTCAATATTGCTATGATTGTAAGGCGCTGGAATACTGTCGGGGTGATAATCATAAAGTCTCGGCACAAAACTACACACTACAAATGCATCTGTTTCAAAAGTTTGATGCACTGGTGGCGGTTGGTGAATTCGGCCTGTAATAGGTTCAAAATCGTGGATGGAAAAAGCGTATGGAAAATTATAACCGTCATACCCCACTACATCAAAAGGATGCGTGGCGTAAACCATTTCAAAAATATCATCATGCTTTTTCACTTTTACCAAAAACTCCCCTTTTTCATCATGGGTTTCAAGTTCTTGGGGTTTGCGAATATCGCGTTCACAATAAGGTGAGTGTTCCAACAACTGCCCAAACCAATTTCTATATCTTTTTGGTGTATAAATTGGTCTTCGCGATTCAACAATAAAAAGTCGATTGTCTTCCGTATCAAAATCTATTTGATAAATAATTCCGCGGGGAACCAACAAATAATCGCCGTATTTAAAATCGATATTTCCTAAAAAAGTTCGCAATTTTCCGCTGCCTTTGTGAATGAATATCAGTTCATCGGCATCGGTATTTTTATAAAAATAATCTTTTAGAGATTCTTGGGGAGCAGCAAGAATGATACTGCAATCGCTATTTGTAAGTACTGTTTTTCGGCTGTTGAGATAATCTTTTTCAGGTTTTACATCAAATCCCTTCAACCGCAAAGATTCCATATTATTTGCACGCGCAATCTTTGGCGCAACGCTGTACTGTTTTTTTATTTCTTTTACCTGAGTAGGTCTGTATTCGTGATATATATTACTATACATTCCATCAAAACCTATTGTGCCAAAAAGTTGTTCTGAATAAAGGCTTCCGTCCGGTTTTCGGAATTGGGTATGGCGTTTGGGCGGTATTTTGCCCAATTTATGATAGAAAGGCATAATTTGAAAATTTTGTATACAAATATCGGAAAAATATTGAAGCTAAACGTTTAAGTTTATGCTAAAACCGATACCCCAACGCCACATACCATTCGCTTTGGTCTCTTTCGGGAGAATAGGAATATTTAATCTCCATCGGACCCAAAACGGTTTCTAAACCATAGCCTGCAGAAAAACCCGAATAATCCACACCGTCAATCCATTGTCCGTTTTCGAAAAGATCGTTGCCCACGTTTGCTATGTTTGCAGAAATATTAATATGGTTTTTTCTGAATACTTCATAATCAAAGGTCAAGGTAGTTTTGAGATAGGTATTTCCACGAACCGAAATAGCTTCATAACCCATAAATGGAATAATGTTATTCATCTCCTTAAAACCATATCCTCCAAGTGCAAAGTCGAGTGTAGTGGTTTCAGGACCACCCCATTTAAACCCTCCTTCAGCAGTCATGTGGGCAGAAAAATTTCTAAAAACCGTATGCGCATAACCCATTTTTGCCTTTGCCAGTGAAAATGGCTCAAAATCTTTATTACGCCCGTGAGCCAAAAGATACCAGTGGAAATCGCCAGAAAAATAAATGCCGCTTTTTGGGAAAAAACTATTGTCATACGTATCGTATTTCAAAAAGCCAAAAGCACTGTAATAATTGGTGCTTTCAAAAATGGTTCGCGGAAGGTTGTTTTCATCCGTGCCGATAGTTTCTGAAAGATAGCGAAGGTATTTATGTTCTCCTCCCAAACCAATAATAAAACTCCGCCGAAAGAGTGTTTCAAAATAAAGTTGATTGGTGAAATCGCTATACTTTATTGATAGTTTGTTAACAGGAAGCGAAAGCTCCGCATTCAAGTCTGCCCCCACAAAATCCAATGGTATATCGGTTTCAAAAAAGTGATATTTTGAATTGAAGCCCACGCTCCAATAAAAACCTTTGTCTATATAATATTCAAAATTATAGCGAAGGTTGTCCCCAGCAATCAAATCTAAAGATGCAATATCATTATTAGTAAAAAGCCTCTTTTTTGTAATATTTACTAAAGCTGCTGTTCGGAAAAGATCATCGTAATGTGCCGCAAAACGAAGCATCATAGAGGAGTTGCTTTCCCTCAGTTGCAAGTGTAATGTGTTCTCGTTATTTTTATCTTCAATAAGTGTGTAATTGATATCCTGAAAATTTCCAGTGGCTGAAAGATTGTTTATGCCTTCACTAAACTCTTTATAAGTAATCTTATCTGGAGTTCGCAGTTTGAGTTTTCCCAAAACATAACTTCGGGTATATTTTTCATTCCCTTCAATCTCTACTTCTTTTATAAAAATTGTATCCCGCGCTTCAAATTTGACTTTTGCTTTTTCAACTTGTTTTTGTTGTGAAGCAAGTTTAGAAAGCTCTTCCCTAAAAGAATCTGCTGCAACCACCCCAGATTCTACAATATTCTTTCCTTCATCAAAAGAGACCACAGAAAAATCCTCAATTTTTGGATGAATATAGATGTCAGTCTTTTTTCGTTTTTCTACCATGTCTTTAATGGTTCGGTAATTATTTATTTGTACCAAAACATCAAAAGCGGATTTCAAATTTTTGCGGCTTTTAAGGCTATCTTGCACATCAACCCCAATGATAATATCCATTCCTTTAGCGCGTACTTCATTTACAGGATAATTGTTCACAACGCCTCCATCAATCAAAACCTTATCATCAATTATAACGGGACTAAAAAGTGACGGCAGCGCACCGCTGGCAGTAACCGCGCGGGGAAGATTTCCGTAGTCTAATATTACTTCTTTTCCATTTTCCACATTGGTAGCCACACAGAAAAAAGGAATCGGAAGCTTACTAAAATCTGAAATTGTACTAACGTGACTAGTCAATTTTGAAAGCAAGTTGTAAACATTCTGCCCTTTTGAAAGCCCAGATGGAAATCCAACTTTAAATTTATCAAAAGGCAAAACCAGCGCATATTTTTCAGCCTCCTGTTTTTCGTAAAAAGTTTTTGCACTGCGTGGAATATTGTCCTGAATTAGTGTGCTAAAATCCGTTTGTTTAAAAATACTGTCAAGTTGATTTGCGGAATATCCAGAAGCATACAACGCCCCAATAATTGCACCCATACTTGTACCTCCAATATAATCTATACGAACACCCGATTCCTCTATCACTTTTAAAGCACCAATATGTGCTAGGCCTTTGGCTCCACCTCCACTCAATACAAGCCCTACTTTTATATCCTGATCGTTTTTATCCTGTGAAAAAGAAAGGCTTGAAATTGTTAGGAAGACTATGAGGAGTATTTGTTTCATTAAGGGGTTTATTGGATTGTTAGATTTTTGGATTATTAGATTATTAGATTATTAGATTATTAGAAAACTTACTAATTACTCACTACTCATTACTAAAATACTCAACTAATTTCTTTGCTCTACTTGCGCCAATCACTTTTGAAAGATCCTCAAAACTTGCCGAAGCAATCCGTTTTGTGCTTTTAAAATGCTTCAATAATTCAACGACAGTTTTTTCGCCAATTCCGGGAATGGTTTCCAACTCTGTATTTAAAGCCTGTTTGCTTCTTTTGCTTCTATGAAAGGTAATGCCAAAACGGTGTGCTTCATTCCTTAATTGCTGGATAATTTTTAAAGTTTCACTTTTCTTGTCCAAATAAAGTGGAATGGGATCGTTGGGGTAAAAAAGTTCCTCCAACCGTTTCGCAATTCCTATAATAGCGATTTTTCCGCGCAACTCCAACTTATCCAAACTTTTCAATGCCGAAGAAAGCTGACCCTTTCCTCCATCTATGATGATGAGTTGCGGCAATGGTTGCTCCTCTTCTACCAATCTTTTGTAACGACGGTAAACAACTTCTTCCATCGAAGCAAAGTCGTCTGGGCCTTCCACAGTTTTAATGTTGAACTTACGATAGTCCTTTTTACTCGGCTTGCCATCTTTAAATACTACACAAGCCGCCACTGGATTTGTGCCTTGAATGTTACTATTGTCAAAGCATTCAATATGTCGCGGTTCCTCACTCAACCTTAAATCTTTTTTCATCTGCGCCATGATCCGTTTTTCGTGTCGGTCCGGATCTACTATTTTGGCTTGTTTGAAACGCTCCATGCGGAAGTATTTAGCGTTCCTTTCTGAAAGGTCCAGAATTGCTTTTTTGTCGCCTAGCTTTGGCACATGTACTTTTATATCCTCGCCCAATTCCACCTCAAAAGGAATATAAATTTCATTGGAAAGCGAATTGAAACGTTGCCGTAATTCAATGATTGCAAGCTGAAGTAATTCCTCATCACTTTCATCCAATTTCTTTTTTATTTCCAAGGTGTGCGAACGAATAATTGCTCCATGGGAAAGCTGAAGAAAATTTACATAACCATAACTTTCATCCGAAACAATGGAGAAAACATCCACATTGTTAATCTTCGGGTTTACAACGGTAGATTTGCTTTGATAATTTTCTAAAACATCAATCTTTTCCTTGATGCGTTGGGCTTCTTCAAATTTTAAATCGATCGCCAGCTCTTTCATCTGTTTTTTGAACTTTTTAAGTGATTCCTTAAAATTTCCCTTCACAATGTTTCGGATAGCCTCAATGTTTTCCATATAATCCTTTTCAGAAAACAAGTTTTCGCAGGGACCCAAACAGTTTCCTAAATGATATTCCAGACAGACTTTGAATTTTTCAGCCGCTATATTCTTTGTCGAAAGATCATAAACACAATTGCGCAACGGATATAGCCCTTTTATTAAATCCAACAGAACATGCACGGTTTTCATACTGGTATAGGGACCATAATATTCCGACCCATCCCGTATTATCTGCCGAGTAGCAAAAACCCTCGGAAACCGCTCGTTTTTAATACAGATCCACGGATACGTTTTGTCGTCTTTCAGCATCACATTATAGCGTGGCTGATAGTTTTTTATCAAATTGTTTTCCAACAAAAGCGCATCGGTCTCTGTCTTTACTACGATGTGCTTTATGGTTTCAATTTTTTTTACAAGAATTCTGGTTTTGCCGTTTTCCTGCGTTTTATTGAAATAAGACGAAACTCTTTTCTTCAAGTTTTTTGCCTTGCCTACATACAGCAGTTTACCATCCTTATCGTAGTATTGATAAACGCCGGGCGAATCGGGAAGTGTTGAAATTTGAAGCGATAATAAAGCATTGGCCATAGCCTCAAAGATAGTGGATTGTATATTTTATAGGAAGTGATTTCTCATTGCAATATGTTAATTATGGATTAAAATTATGAGCTACTTAATACACGTTGACCTTTTTGGTTAAATTGCGCCATCAATAAGCAACTATGAACATTGCCATCCTTTCCCGCGGGGAAGCGTTATATTCCACAAAAAGTCTTCTAAGTGCTGGCGAGGCACGAAACCACACTATGGAAGTTATAGACCCTTCCTACTGCAACCTTGCCATTGAAAACGGAAAAGCAGTACTCTATTTTCAGGATGAATTGGTTGATGACGTGCATGCAGTTATTCCCAGAATTGGTGCTTCGAATACTTATTTTGGAACCAATGTGGTCCGCCATTTTGAGGCAATGGGGGTATTTACCGTGGGTTCTTCTGAAGGAATTAAATATAGCCGCGACAAATGGACAAGTTTTCAAATTCTTGCAAAGAACCAAATTCCTGTGCCGCGAACGCTCTATGCTTCCTTTTATGGGTTTGAGGAACAGCTAAAAACCTTTAAAGGAAAACCAATAATCATCAAGCTTTTAGAAGGCACACACGGCGAGGGCGTAATTCTTTCCGAAAGTCCGCAGAATGCTTTAGCAACTATTGAAACCTTAAACGCTGCAGGTGTAAAATTTATCCTTCAGGAATATATTGAAGAAGCAAATGGCGCCGATCTACGTGCAATTGTAGTTGATGGCGTTGTGATTGCGGCGATGAAACGAAAATGCAAAATCGGCGATTTTCGGAGCAATTTGCATAGAGGTGGTACTTCAGAAATAATCGAACTCACTTCCGCAGAAGAAAAAACAGCTATCAAAGCCGCAAAAGCAATGGGTCTTGGGTTTTGCGGAGTTGATATTCTGCAATCAAAAAACGGACCATTGGTTTTGGAAATTAACAGCACCCCAGGATTAGAAGGTATTGAGCATACTTCGGGTAAAAATGTTTCGAAAAGCGTAATTGGCTATATTGAAAGGAATAAGAAATGATGATGTATACTTTTATGCTGAATATTCAACGATTCACATAGAATTTTACACCCATAAATATCGCAATGGAATTTTTATTATTTAAATTGCATTTGCAAAATCCCAAAAACCTTGAAAAGAAACATCGGAAGAATAGATAAAGCAGATTTTCCATTGCTAAATCTGTTTGACATTGAAGTGAAAATTGACACAGGAGCCTACACTTCTTCTATCCACTGCAAAAATATGAAAGTAGAAGATTGTTATTTGAAATGCAATTTTTTAGACGAAGAACATCCAAGCTACCACGAAAAGGAAATCGTTTTTGACGAATATGATGTAAAGGTGGTAAAAAGCAGCAACGGCCAGTCTGAAGCCCGATACAGAATTAAAACAGAGGTAGTTCTTTTCGGAAAGACACAGCCAATTTATTTAACTTTGAGCGATCGCGAAGAAATGCGTTTTCCTGTACTTTTAGGAAGAAACTTTTTGAGCAAAAAATATATGGTGGATATAAATAAAACTAACCTTTCCTTCAAGCTAAAGCAAAAAAAATGAATATCAAAATATTATCGGCCAACGCAAATTTATATTCCACCCAGCGTCTTGTGGAAGCTGCAAAAGCCAGAAACCATGACGTAGAAATTATAAATCATGCGAAGTGTGATATTGTAATTGAAAAGAAAAACCCGGTAATTTATTACAAAGGCCATAAATTGGATCATACCGATGCAATTATCCCGAGGATTGGTGCTTCTGTAACTTTTTATGGAACGGCAGTTGTACGCCAGTTTGAGATGATGCGCGTTTTCACAACAACTGAATCACAAGCATTGGTGCGCTCACGCGATAAACTGAGAAGCTTACAAATCCTTTCCCGCGCAGGATTGGGATTGCCGAAAACCGTTTTTACCAACTATTCTAAAAACGTAAAGGAAATCGTTGATCAAGCAGGTGGCGCGCCCGTAATCATTAAATTGCTGGAAGGCACACAGGGTATCGGCGTTATTTTGGTTGAAACCCGGAAAGCTGCCGAATCAGTTATTGAAGCGTTCAATAATTTGCAAGCGCGAGTTATTGTTCAGGAATTTATAAAAGAAGCTGGCGGTGCAGACATCCGTGCTTTTATTGTGGATGGACAGATTGTTGGCGCAATGAAAAGGCAAGGGAAAGATGGCGAATTTAGAAGTAATTTACACCGCGGTGGAACGGCTTCCGTAATAAAACTTACCGATGAAGAAGAAACCGCAGCGCTAAAAGCAGCTAAAGCAATGGGACTTGGAATTGCGGGTGTAGATATGCTTCAATCTGCCCGCGGGCCGCTTATTCTGGAGGTAAATTCCTCCCCTGGCTTGGAAGGAATAGAAAAAGCTACCGGAAAAGACATTGCAAATACTATCATAAAATACATTGAACGCAACGTATAAATATGGCCAAAAAGGAAGAACGAGATATAGTAATATTGAATGAACATGTAGCTCTTGGTGAAAGCAAGACTATTGATTTCAGCATCGCAAAACTTTATACTTCAACCAAAGTTGAAATTCCTATTATTATTGAACGTTCCAAAATTCCGGGACCAACTGTATTAATTACCGCAGCCATTCATGGCGATGAAATAAACGGTGTGGAAATTGTGCGCCAGCTCATTGCCCGCAAATTGAACAAACCCAAACGGGGGACCATTATTTGTATTCCTATTTTAAACGTATTTGGTTTTTTGAACGGGAATCGTTTCTTTCCCGATGGACGCGACCTAAACCGAGTTTTTCCTGGTACTAAGTCGGGTTCTTTGGCGAGCCGTGTGGCTTATCATTTCACCAAAAAAGTTTTGCCGCACGCAGATTATTGTCTCGATTTTCACACTGGCGGTGCCAGCAGGTTCAATGCGCCGCAAATTCGTATAAAACCCGACGATGAAAAATTGTTGGAACTTGCAAAAGTTTTCAATGCGCCATTTACCGTATATTCCAATACCCTTGAAAAATCATACCGAAAAGCTTGCCAGAAATTGGGTATCCCAGTGCTGCTTTTTGAAGGTGGCAAAAGCCTTGAAAGCAACAAACATATTGCAAAAGAAGGTGTAGACGGCATTATGCGTGTTTTGGAACATTTGGATATGTTAGGCAAAAGGCATATTGCCCCAGATCCCATTGTCAAAACCGTCATTATTGAAAAAAGCAAATGGATACGCGCATATAGAAGCGGTTTGCTTCATGTAAAAATTGATTGCAACAAACATGTGGAAAAAGGGGAGTTTTTGGCAACAATTACAGACCCTTACGGAAAAATGCGTTATAAGGTTACTTCGCCCAATGAAGGTTATATTATTAACGTAAACCAATCTCCTATTGTGAACCAAGGCGATGCTATTTTTCATATTTCAACAGTAAATACTGCAAATACGGAAGCTGAAGAGATGGAAGATTAAAGTGATTTTAGAGTGACAATTACGATTTTTGATTTGTGAATTAATATGGCTGATAAAAACACGCTTCGATTGAAATACAAAAAGCTTCGCGAAAATCTTTCTGAAGATTCCATTGAAGAAATGAGTCTTCAAATTGCCAATCAAGCGCTGAAACTTCCTATTTGGGACAAAATCTATTACCATATTTTTCTTCCTATTTCGGCAAAAAAAGAAGTGAATACCGATTACCTGATGCACATTTTACAGGGAAAGGACAAAAGCATAGTAGTTTCAAAAGCAGATTTCTCAACAGGCGAAATGAAGCATTTTTTGTTGCAGGAAAATACGGTTTTAAAAATTTCAGGATATGGAATTCCCGAACCTGTTTCTGGAATTGAAATTTCACCAGAAATGCTTGAAGTAGTTTTTGTTCCTTTATTGGCTTATGGCCAAAACGGGCATCGCATTGGCTACGGAAAAGGTTTTTATGATCGGTTTTTAAAAAAATGCAGCACAACCGCAGTGTTTGTGGGACTTTCTTTTTTTGAACCAGAGCCAGAAATATTTTTTGAGGCTACAGATATGCCCTTAAATTTTTGCGTCACGCCAAAAAAAATACTGGATTTTAAAAATAACTACCTACCTTTATGAGGTTAAACTATTATTAACCAATTAATTAAAAAATGGAAACAACCAACCAACCTATGGGAACTCCACCAGATAATAATCTGGTATGGGCAATCCTATGCACTGTCCTATGTTGCCTACCCTTGGGCATCGTATCAATAATTAAAGCAACAAAAGTAAAAGAGCTCTGGGCCCAAGGCGATACTATTGGCGCCCAGAAAGCCGCCGATGATGCCAAGAAATGGGCCATTTGGGGTGCTGTAGCAGCAGCCTTAGTTTGGGTTCTTTATGTAATATTTTTTGTAGTTATCGGTTTAGGTGGAGCTTTTGCAGGATACAACTAAACTTTTAAAAATAGCCCTCATTGCTATACTATTTGGGGGCTTTTTTATTGTCTATTTTTTTTACAATCCTTCGGAAAATTCTTTTTTCATTCCCTGCCCTTTTCATTATATCACAGGGCTTTATTGCCCAGGCTGTGGTTCACAACGGGCCATTCATTTACTGTTGCACGGTGATGTTATTAGAGCTTTTAGGTTTAACCCATTAATGGTGCTAACCTTGCCAATTTTGATTTATGGTTTGGGAATTACAGTCGCCAATTGGATCTTCGGCACCCGTTACAGATTTATGCTTTTCTATAGCAACCTATTTATTATTGGCTATTTCGGGATAGCAATTCTTTATTGGGTTCTGCGGAATTTATCTTTTTATCCGTTCAACCTGCTTGCTCCTTCGAGCTAAATACTATGCTTCAATTTCTTTCTTTGGAAATGCTTTTTTATTGAAAATAAGCAGCAAAATTACCCCAACACTGATTGAAGAATCAGCTATGTTAAAAACTGGATCAAAAAAAGTGAAATATTCTCCCCCCCAAAATGGAAACCATTCCGGCAAGGTGCCGCCGTAAAGTGGAAAATAAAGCATGTCAACTACTTTCCCATGAAACAAAGTTCCGTAGCCACCAGCTTCGGGAAATAATGTAGCTACTTGGTGATGGCTATCATTGAAGATAATGCCGTAAAAGACAGAATCGATAATATTGCCCAAAGCGCCCGCAAAAATCAGAGCAACACAAAAAATCAGGATAGATGGCATGTTTTTTCGAACCGAATCCCAAAGCCAGTAACCTATACCGCCTATTGCAACAATCCTGAAAAGTGTTAAAAAAAGTTTGCCGTATTCGCCTGGAATTTTTGCTCCCCAAGCCATCCCTTCGTTTTCCACAAAAAGAATCCGAAACCAATCAAACAGACGAATTTCTTCGCCTAAAACAAAATGTGTTTTGATATAAAATTTTGAAATCTGATCAACTAAAAGAATCAGAATGATAATTGCTGTGGCTTTTTTTAGGCTCATAGGTTTATTTACTTTTCTCTTTTCAAAAAAAAAATTGAAAAGAGAAGGTACTCCTAAGCTAAGGCTTCGGAGTGCAATGGCAAAAGTAGCAATATTATTTGGTTTGTAGTAACGAAATAATACCGTTGATACTTTCCGCTTTAATAAGAAATTTTCTGCGCTCGGAAAGGGTATTTTCTAGGGTTCCGTGTTTTAACTATAAGGTCGCAAAGAATTTATTTCAATGAAAAAGCCTCGAAAAATTTCGAGGCTATAAATATTCATATCTCAACGCTCTTCGCCGCGACGGAAGGGCGGGACTATTTCTGTAAATTCTTGGCCTCGATGCTCAAAGTGGCGTGTGGAACAAGCTTTAAACGTTCTTTGTTTATCAACTTTCCTGTTACACGGCAAACCCCGTAAGTTTTATTTTCAATACGCACTAATGCGTTTTTAAGGTCTCGAATAAATTTTTCCTGACGGATGGCAAGTTGCGAATTAGCCTCTTTGCTCATCACTTCACTACCTTCGTCAAAAGCCTTAAATGTAGGCGAAGTATCGTCAGTGCCGTTGTTGCTGTCGTTTTTATATGAACTTTGGATTAACTCCAATTGCTCCGTTGCCTTTTTTATTTTTTCGTTCAAAAGTGCTTTAAATTCTTCCAGCTCGGCATCTGAATATCTGGTTCTTTCTGTTTCTGTCATGATCTAATGTTTTTTAATGCTTATACGTGTTTCAATATCGTCAAACGCAATTTCTGTTCCGTTATCAATTTGTGGCTGAAATTGCAATACCTCTGTTAATGTTTCTTCTTTTATATATTCCAGATTTTGGCTTATCGCCTCTCTCAATTTTTCATTTTCCTTAAGGCTAACCTCTATTCTGTCTGTTACTTCAAAACCACTATCCTTTCTCAAGTTTTGGATTCTGTTTACCAATTCTCGGGCAATTCCCTCATTTTTCAAACCTGGGGTTATCGTAACATCCAATGCCACAGTAACTCCATCTGCATTGGCAACCAACCAGCCCTCAATATCCTGTGAACTTATGATTACATCATCGAGCGCCAAAGTAGCATTTTTTTCATTAATAGAAACAGTTATTTCACCATCTTTTTCAAGAGTTGCAATTTGTTTCTGATCAAAGCCCGAAATAGCTGCTGCCACTGCTTTCATGTCTTTTCCAAAACGTGGTCCGAGGGCTTTGAAATCTGGCTTTATTTGTTTTACCAACATTCCTGAACCTTCGTCAATAAGCTCTATTTCCTTCACGTTTACTTCGCTTTTTATCAAATCTGAAACGGCAAGGATTTCTTCTTTTTCGGAATCTTCCAAAACCGGAATCATTATTTTTTGGAGCGGTTGGCGCACTTTTATCTTTTCTCTTTGTCTTAACGAAAGCACTAACGATGAAATTGTTTGCGCTTTCTGCATTTTATGTTCCAACTTTTTGTTGATGAACGAAGCATCTGCTTTTGGAAAATCGGTCAAATGTACCGATGCTTTTTTATCTTTTGTTGTTCCCTGCGTTAAATCTTTGTAAAGCCTGTCCATAAAGAACGGAGCTATGGGAGCGCCTAATTTTGTTACAGTTTCCAAGCAAGTGTATAGTGTTTGGTAAGCAGAGATCTTATCGTCGTTATAACTTCCTTTCCAATATCTTCTTCTGCTTAAACGAACAAACCAGTTGCTTAAATTTTCTTGAACAAATTCCGAAATAGCACGAGCTGCTTTGGTAGGCTCATAATCTGCGTAATAATCGTCCACTTTTTGGATGAGTGTATGCAATTCTGAAAGTATCCAACGGTCAATTTCCGGTCGCTTTTCTAGCGGAAGGTCTTCTTCAAGATACTCAAATTTATCGAGATTGGCGTACAAACTGAAGAAACTATACGTATTGTAAAGCGTTCCGAAGAATTTATTACGCACTTCAGAAATTCCGTCCTGATCAAATTTTAAATTGTCCCAAGGATTAGCATTGCTTATCATATACCAACGCGTAGCATCGGGTCCATATACGTCCAAGGTTTCAAAAGGATCCACTGCATTGCCAAGACGCTTGCTCATCTTTTGACCGTTTTTGTCCAAAACAAGTCCGTTTGATACTACATTTTTATAGGCAACATCGTCAAAAATCATGGTTGCAATTGCGTGCAATGTATAGAACCAACCACGGGTTTGGTCCACGCCTTCAGCAATAAAGTCCGCCTTACGCCACGTATTTTCTACCTTCTCTTTGTTTTCAAAAGGATAATGCCATTGCGCATACGGCATGCTTCCACTGTCGAACCAAACGTCTATCAAATCTGCTTCTCGCTTCATTGGTTTTCCGCTCGGCGACATTAGCGTTATTCCGTCAACTATATTTTTGTGAAGATCAACCTTGGCGTAATTTTCTTCAGAAAAATCGCCCGCATTGAAATCTTCAAAAATATCCTTCTCCATCAATCCAGCTGTGACAGCTTTCTGCATTTCGGCTTTTAATTCTTTAATAGAACCTACTATAATTTCTTCTTTTCCATCTTCGGTTCTCCAAATTGGCAAGGGAATTCCCCAATAACGTGAACGTGAAAGGTTCCAGTCATTGGCATTTGCAAGCCAGTTGCCAAAACGGCCTTCGCCGGTGGCTTTGGGCTTCCAGTTTATGCCTTTGTTCAGTTCGAACATTCTATCGCGAAAATCGGTCACTTTTATAAACCAAGAATCCAGCGGATAGTATAAAATGGGTTTATCAGTTCTCCAACAATTAGGGTAACTGTGAACGTATTTTTCAACCTTGAAGGCTTTATTTTCGGTCTTTAGTTTTATTGCAAGCTCAACGTCCACAGATTTCTCGGGCACATCGGCATCGTCATAGTATTCATTCTTCACATACTTGCCAGCAAGTTCCTTCATTTCTGGACGAAACTTTCCTTGTAAATCCACAAGTGGAACAAGATTCCCATTTTCGTCTTTTACCAATAATGGCGGCACTTCTGGAATGGCTTCTTTAGCCACTTTAGCATCATCTGCCCCAAAAGTTGGCGCAGTGTGTACGATTCCAGTTCCATCTTCGATAGTAACAAAATCGCCTGCAATTATTCTAAAAGCATTTTCAGGATTGTCATGCGGTTTTGCATAATCTAGCAACTGCTCGTAACGGATTCCTAACAAATCTGCGCCCTTGAATTCCTTCGAAATAAAATATGGAATCATTTTATCGCCCTGAATAAAGGCTTCTAAAGATTCCTCATTCGGTTTTTCTTCGAATTTATTCGCAAATTGACTAGCAACCAAGTTTTTCGCCAAAACCACGTTTATGGGTTGAAAAGTGTATTGGTTGAACGTTTTTACCAACACATAATCAATCTTAGAACCAACTGTTAATGCGGTATTGCTCGGAAGTGTCCAAGGTGTAGTAGTCCAGGCAAGGAACCAAATATTGTTTGATTCTTCTGCCAGGAAATCGGGCAAAGTTTCGGCCATTGCCTTAAACTGAGCGACTACCGTTGTATCTGTAATATCCTGATAGGTTCCCGGTTGGTTAAGTTCGTGAGAGCTCAAGCCTGTACCCGCCTTTGGAGAATACGGCTGAATGGTGTAGCCTTTATAAATTAAGTTCTTGTTGTAAATTTCTTTCAACAACCACCAAACGGTTTCCATATATTTTGGCTCGTAAGTAACGTACGGATTACTCATATCAACCCAATAGCCGTAGCTTTCGGTTACTTTATTCCACACATCAGTATAGCGCATTACTGCTTTTTTACAAGCAGCGTTATAATCTTCTACAGAAATCTTTTTACCAATGTCTTCTTTGGTAATGCCAAGCTCTTTTTCAACACCCAATTCTATCGGCAAACCGTGCGTATCCCATCCTGCCTTTCTATCAACTTTAAACCCTTTTTGGGTTTTGTATCGGCAGAAAATATCTTTTATGGCGCGGGCCATAACGTGATGGATGCCCGGCAAACCATTGGCAGATGGCGGCCCTTCAAAAAACACAAACGGCTCCGCCCCCTCACGAATGGAAATACTCTGCTCAAAAATGTTTTCTTCTTTCCAGAAATCGAGTATTTCTTCCGCCAGTTTAGGGAGGTCTAGCCCTTTGTATTCTTTAAATTTTGTGCTCATAAGGTGCTTGTTGCAATAAAGTGTGCAAAAGTAAGGTTTTTTGGAGAAATAAGAGAAAGCTTATGCCTCTGTGATTTTGATAAATAATAAATAAAAAAACGCCATTTTAAAAAAAATGGCGTTTTAAATAACTTTAGATGATAGATTTATCTAGAAAATCTCAAATCTTGAGTGGTAACTGTTGTACTATTACCCGAAGTAACAGACATTTCAGAATATAACCTCATCTCAGTTTCAGAATAAATTGTAATTTCAAAAACCACCTGATTATCGTCTTGATCTATTACGGTTAAAATTTTACTCGTAGGATTTAAAATATAGGTACCAGCACCTATTTCTTCAGCTGCATTACGAATAACAGGATCGTTTGTAACTGTACTTCCATCTGGATTTATAACTGTTTCAACAGTAGTATATAAACCACTGGCAGCAAAAGTTCCATCAGCATTAAAAACAAAATTTACATTTTGAAAAATACTTCCTCTAGTCGTGGAAGAAGATGTAGAGGTGGAACCATTGTTAAAAGTCACTGTTTCAACAACTTTAAGTTCTAAAAAGTTCATAGAGTAGGTGTCTACAAAATTTGCAGTGGTAAGCTTATAAGGATCAGGTGCATTGTTATCATCATCATTTTTGCTACAACTTACAGTCGCAATAGTTAAGGCAAACAGAAAAATTAATTTTGTCAGTTTCATAATTAAAGTTTTTTTAATTTTCGGCGAATATAGCACCGTTCCGAATAGTAACATCAAGATTGCACTATTATTATGTTTACTAAAGAATATTATAACATTCTTTTAAGAATTGATTTCGTTGTAGTTATGATTTTCTTTCACGGCTTTAAGAATCTTGCGGAATACTCATAACTAGATTTTACTATGAAGCATCTTTTATTTTACAAATTCTTGTTTTGTATTCTATTTCAGCAACATAATCTCAGAGTATCTATATATTTGTATTTATTTTTTTAGGTATTATTCCCAAAACCCCAACATAATTTTGAATACTGCATTTTTTACCTCAAATTTGAAATCTTTTTAAAGATTCTATATAATATTGTTCAATAATGAAAAAAATCTCTCTCTTTCTCCTCCTCGCCACAGTTTCCCTTGCTTCCGTTCAATCGCAGATTCTCGACCCCGTAAAGTGGTCCACAAGCATTAAAAAAATATCGGAAACGGAGTATGATTTAATTTCAAAAGCCACCATTGAAGACAAATGGCACCTTTATTCGCAGGTAGTTCCAGACAACGGACCCTTACCAACGAATCTCACTTTTGAAGAAAACAGCGCATACAAACTAGTTGGAAAAGCAAAGGAAAGTAAAGGCCACACAGTTCATGACCCAGTGTTCGATATGGTAATTACCTTTTTTGAGAATACGGCAACATTTACCCAAAGAATAAAATTGACCGGTGATAAAGGCACCACCGTAAAAGGTGAAGTAGAGTTTATGGTCTGCGATGATACTCGTTGCCTACCACCAAGTTATATAGATCTAGTCTTTAAAATTCCTGCACCTGAGAAAAGTACCGAAGCTGCTGTAACACCAGTAAACACTGATGAAACTGAAACTACCGAAGCTGGTACAGATAATGTTGAAGACACTGCAGCGGTTGATACCGTAAAAACTGAAGTTGTAAAAGACACTGTTAAAGCTTCCTCAGAAAATTCACTTTCAGCTATTGAACAAAACCAAAAACAAGATGAAAAAGGGCTTTGGGCCATTTTTTTCTTAGCCTTTCTTTCAGGATTTGCGGCATTGCTTACGCCTTGCGTATTCCCAATGATACCTATGACCGTAAGTTTTTTTACTAAGCAAAGTAAAACAAAAGCAAAGGGTATAAAAAATGCTATTATTTATGGTATTTCAATAATTATTATTTATGTATTACTAGGCATTCTAGTAAGTTTAATATTTGGACCCCAAGCATTAAATGCCCTATCGACCAATGTTTGGTTTAATCTTATCTTCTTTGTTTTGTTAATTGTATTTGCAGTTTCCTTTTTAGGCGCTTTCGAAATTATGCTTCCTAATTCATGGGCAAACAAAGTGGACTCGCAAGCCGATAGAGGCGGTTTAATAGGTATCTTTTTTATGGCTCTTGCTTTGGCTATTGTATCGTTTTCGTGCACTGGGCCTATTGTTGGAACGCTATTGGTTCAAGCAGCTGCTGGTGGAAGTCAAGTAGGACCTATTGTTGGAATGCTTGGATTTTCTTTAGCTATAGCGCTACCTTTCGGATTATTTGCAGCATTTCCAGGATGGATGAATTCATTGCCAAAATCTGGAGGTTGGTTAAACACTGTAAAAGTAGTATTGGGCTTTTTAGAACTTGCATTGGCTTTCAAATTTTTATCGAATGCCGATCTTGTACTTCAACTTCACTGGCTTGAAAGAGAAGTATTTTTAGCTATTTGGATTGCCATTTTTGGGGCTCTGGCGCTCTATCTCTTCGGAAAAATCAAGTTGCCACATGATTCGCCATTGACGCATATCTCGGTTGGCCGACTTAGCCTTGGGCTACTGGTATTAGCATTTACCGTTTATATGATTCCGGGACTGTGGGGTGCGCCATTAAACTTAATTAGTGCTTTCCCGCCGCCTTTAGATTACGCAGAATCGCCTTATGGTGTTGGTAATTCCAAAGTTGGAGGAGGGATTGTTGCGAACCAAGGTCAAGACTTACCCGAAGGCGCACATCTATTGGCGCCCCATCAAATTTTAGCATTTAATGATTATGACAAGGGTCTTGCATATGCAAAAACAGTAGGTAAACCAGTAATGATTGATTTTACGGGTTGGGCCTGTGTTAATTGCCGAAAAATGGAGCAGAACGTTTGGGTAGATGATAAGGTATTGAATATGTTGAAAAATGAAGTAGTACTTATATCACTATATGTTGATGACAAACGTAAACTTGAAGATGACGAAATTGTTGAATCACTTTTAAAACCCGGTAAAAAACTTAAATATATAGGTCAAAAATGGAGCGAGTTACAAACCATAAAATATAAAACCAACTCTCAACCCTTCTATGTTTTAATGGATCACAACGAAGAAAACCTTATCGATCCTGTGGGTTACACACCTGATATTGAAGAATATTACGCTTGGCTTCAAAAAGGAATTGGCGCTTTCAAAAAATAGAAGCTAAAGTTGCTTGTTTTAAGCAGTATTGATTAATTTTAAGTAATTTTTAAAAATCGGATGATGATCTCTTCGGAAGAAAAAATAAAAGCCACCGCATTGGAAAAGTATTTTGAACCTTTCCGAAAGAATATCGTTGGCATAAACCAAGAGTTTGAGTCACCTTTCGGAAGAAAAAAAATTATCTATACAGATTGGACGGCAAGTGGCCGTCTCTATGCTCCTATTGAAGAAAAAATGCTGAAGGATTTTGGGCCATATGTTGCCAATACCCATACCGAAACTTCCGTAACGGGAACGGCAATGACCAAAGCCTATCACGAAGCGCGAAAAATCATAAAAAAACACGTAAACGCCAACGACCAGGATGTACTGATTACTTGCGAAAGCGGGATGACGGGTGCCATCAATAAGTTCCAGCGTATTTTGGGACTAAAAATTCCCGAAAATATAAAACAGTACACCAAAATCCCGGACGATATAAGGCCAGTGGTTTTTGTAACGCACATGGAACACCACAGCAACCAAACCTCTTGGCTTGAAACCATTGCAGATGTCGTGGTAGTGCCACCAAATGACAATGTTTTGGTCTGTATGAAAGCCTTCGCCAAAACTGTTGAAAAATATAAAGATCATCCCATAAAGATTGCAGCGGTTACGAGCTGTTCAAACGTAACAGGAATTCAAACCCCATATCATGAAATAGCAAAACTGATGCACAAAAATGGCGGACTCTGCTTTGTGGATTTTGCCTGTTCTGCACCTTATGTTTCCATAGATATGCATCCCGAAGAGGAAGGTGCATATTTAGATGCTATCTTTTTTTCGCCCCATAAATTTTTGGGAGGGCCCGGATCTAGCGGTGTTCTTATTTTCAACAATAATCTTTATAAAAACACGATCCCAGATAATCCAGGAGGTGGAACCGTTTCGTGGACCAACCCATGGGGAAATCACAAATACATTGATGATATAGAGACTCGTGAGGATGGAGGAACACCTGGTTTTCTTCAAACCATTCGCACTGCACTTTCAATTCGTTTGAAAGAAAAAATGGGGATCAAAAATATTTTGCAGCGTGAACACGAGCTTTTAGAAATCGTTTTTGAAAAGCTGAATAACATTCCTAATCTTAAAATTCTGGCACCCCAAACGCAGGATAGGCTGGCGGTAATCAGTTTTTACATTGACGATTTGCATTTCAATCTTGGCGTTAAATTGCTCAATGATCGTTTTGGAATACAAACTCGAGGCGGGTGCTCTTGTGCAGGAACCTACGGCCATTATTTGCTTCATGTAGATCAAGAAACCTCAAACCGTGTTACTTGTGAGATTGACCATGGCGATTTGACCCACAAACCAGGCTGGATACGGATGTCCATACATCCCACAACCACAAATGCAGAAGTTGATTACGTTTGCGATTCCATAAAACAATTGGCAGAAAATTTTTCGGAATGGGGCAAAGAATATAAATACAATTCCAAAAGCAACGAATATTTTCATCCAAAAGAAATAACGGATGACAAAATAAAGGAATGGTTTACATTTCAATAATGAATTGTAATTAATTAGTAATCAATTTGAAAAGACTTCTACTTCTAACTTTTCTCTTCCCTTTTTTTAGTTCTGCACAAGAATATGTGGATCTTTTTCGAATTGGATATGGACAAACTTTTGAAAATAGTTTTGAAGGAGTGGACAGCAACACTTCCGTAAAATCCTTTGAAGCTGGATTTACCTTTCCAGTAGTTCTTAATGAGAATCACGCATTGATAACAGGTGCTGATTTTAGTAGCAACAACCTGCAACTTTTCCCTGAAGCTGAATATACAAGTCTTTACAGCACCAATATTAAATTGGGTTTAGCTTCAACCTGGTCAGAAAAATGGAGCACAACGATCGTTTTACTTCCAAAGATTGCTTCTGATTACAAAAATATTTCAAGCAATGATTTTTATATGGGTGGTTTCGCACTTTTGAAATTGAAGAAGAATGAAAATCTTAAATACCGCTTTGGAGTTTATGCTTCTCAGGAAGCTTTTGGTCTTTTTACCACGCCAATTCTAGGCTGGTATTATCTAAGTCCAAACAAACGGTTTGAGATGGATATGAGCTTACCGATCTCTGCAGATGTAAGCTATAAGTTAGGAATTACAACAATTGGTGTTGATTACTTCGGAATTGGGCGTAGTTATAATGTTCATTATGAAAACTTGCCTACTTTGTATGCTGATCTAAGCTCGTTGGAATTTGCGAGTTATTTACAATTCAATGCTTTAGAAGAAAGTGTTTTGTTGCGAGCCAAGCTAGGCTATTCTAGTAACAATTATGAAATGTATGCAGAAGGCGATAAAATTGACCTTGGGATTTCAGCTTTCAGTTTTGGTGACGAGCGCACCCAGTTAAATCCTTCATTGAATGGTGGTATTTTTTTTAAATTTGAAGCAATTTATAGATTCCACATTAAGGAAAAATCCAAAGCCCAAGAACCAAATAACAATTAAAAACCAAATTCCAAAAATCCCACTTCGGAATTTGCTACTTCTATTTTGAGTTTTGCTTTCAAAAGTCCTATCTTTAAAATATGGAAAGAACCTGTCCGGAATGTGGTGATAAAATCATTGGACGCGCTGACAAAAAATTCTGCAGCGATGCTTGTCGCAATGCACATAATAATTCCCTTAACAAGGACAACAAAAATCTAGTTCGGAACATCAATAACCGCCTTCGGAAAAACTACCGCATCCTCGAAAAGCTAAACACCGAAGACAAAACCAAAACAACCAAGGATAGACTGCTGCGAATGGGTTTCAGTTTTGATTACTTCACCGGGATTTATACCACAAAATCTGGATCCACCTATTACTATTTATACGATCAGGGATATCTTCCTTTAGATAATGACTTTTACCTATTGGTGAAAAAAGACCTCAAGTAATTTTCGATAACAAATACTCACAACTCACTTTTCACGACTCACGCCAAACGAATAAACATACTTTAGCATTCCCTTATATATAATCTAACACTCCTTTAACCCCTAGCGTTTTCATTATAGCGTAATTTTAAATTTCAAACAAAAAATACATGCTATGAAAACGAAAAACCTTTTAATGATGGCGATACTCTTTTTTAGTATCTCACTATTTGCACAAAATTCAGATAACAAAAAAGTAATCAAGGATGCTGAACAAGCAAAAGCAGCTTTTCTTAAAGCCAATCCAAAACTTCAAGGGTATTTTGATGACGCAAAAGCATATGTCATTTTCCCCAATGTTGGAAAAGGAGCTTTAATAATTGGAGCTGCATCAGGTAACGGAGCGGTATATGAGCGAGGGGTTCTGGTAGGAATGGCAAATATGAAACAAGTTGATGTTGGGGCACAAATAGGTGGAAAAGCATACAGCGAATTGGTATTCTTAAAAACAGATAAAGCCGTTCAAGAATTTATGAATGATAATTTCAGTTTTGGGTCGAACCTTTCTGCGATTGCTGCAAACCAAAGCCCACCTTCATTTAACGTTACCTATACTGATGGAGTGGCGGTGTTTACACTTCCTAAAGAAGGTTTGATGGCCGAAGTATCGGTGGGTGGACAGAAATTTGATTATACGGCTTTATAGTAAGCGACAGTATTTTTAACACCTTACTTTATTATATAAAGGGTCTAGCCGTTATAACGCTGGACCTTTTTTATTAGATTCAAAATTTCTATTTGCATTTTGTTTCTGAAAAGCCTACTACTTCTCATTCCAATACAATGAAAAATTCAAAACCAAACAACCACTTACTTTCAATTCCATCAAAGCGCTACATACCCTCCAATTGTCATGTGGACGAGAAGGAATGGCTTTTCGGAGCCAATCGATCAACTATTAAAAATTTACTGAAAAAAACTCACTCGCTAGTACTACTTTAAGCCAGATGCAAAATAGCTGAGATAGTATTAAAAAGATCGCCCAGAATAATTTCTGGGCGATCTCACTCTAAATAATCAACAGTTATGAAAAACTATTCTTTTAATAGTCGTTTTGTAATCTGACCTTCTTTACCAATAATCTTAACATAATAAGATGCAGCGGCAAGCATTTGCACATCTATTGGTTTCACAATGCCCATACCACGAAGGTCTGAAACCTGAACCAATCTGCCCCTTAGGTCATAAATCTCGAGTCTTTCAAGATCGATATGCTGCGGGTTGCTGATGTTCAAGGTGTTCTTCGTTGGAACAGGATACATTGTTATCGTTCCAAGGTTTTGGTCATTATCGCTAACACCAATTATTGTATCTACCGTTAGCTCAAACTCACAAGTCCCAACATTGCCATACTCATCTGTTGCGGTTAGTGTAATGGTATAGGTTCCGTCAGCAAGTGGTGTTCCTACTGCTGGGCTCTGTGTGGTAACGGTCACTGGATCGGTACAGTTGTCTATTGCCGTTGCCTCTCCAGTAGCAAAGTAATCCGGTACAATATAGAACAGATTGCCCGCTCCAGGATCTACCGTTTGGTCTGCTGGACAGGTAACTACCGGCGCAAGAAGGTCAACCGCAGTTACCGTTGCCGTACAAGTGGCTAGGTTACCGTTGTTGTCCTGGCTGAATACTTGCACTGTTACCGGGGTTCCGATATCTGCAC
>NZ_VORT01000039.1 GCF_007997155.1 Aequorivita antarctica
TTGAAGTATTTCCATACTCGTCAGTGGCGGTCATTGTGATGGTGTAAGTTCCATCAGACAATGGCGTGCCCGGAGCGGGAACTTGAGTAGTGAGTGTTACAGGATCTGTACAGTTGTCAATTGCAGTGGCTTCGCCAGTTGCAATATAGTCAGGCAGGATGTAGAACAGGTTACCAGCTCCCGGATCAACAGTTTGATCTGCTGGGCAAGTAAGTACAGGGGCCAAAAGATCTACAACTATAACATTTGCAGAACAAGAGGCGATGTTTCCGCTTGTATCGCTAACAAAAGCAGTAACAACGATAGTTGTTCCTATATCTGCACAGCTAACCGTTGGCACATCTACTGCTGCGGTAGCGATACCACAAGCTTCAATTACACCACTTATAATGTCATAAGGATCTATGGTAGCAGTACCGTCTGGTCCCAATTCTATAACAATATCTGTATTGGTGTTTGCATAAGAATAAGTTATGCCCCAGCTGTTAAGCGTTCCTGTATCACCACCTGCAGCATCAGAAATGGTGATGATCCAGTCTCCCATTGTACTTTCTCCGTTGAAAGCAGAAAGTGGGTTGTTAGGGATGAAAGTACCATCAATTGTTGGTACACCTGCACCACACTGGTCTTCTACTGGACCTGTGCCAGCATCATCAAGCGTAGCAAGGATATCATCTCCACTACAACCAAATCCTGTTCCTGTAAAACCTGGACGGTCAACGATTGTAACCGACGTACCTGCAGGGGAAGTAATTGTTGTAGTAACATCACCTACCCAAGTATGTGTAACATCTAGATTAACATTTAAATCTGATATGACCACATCTTCAGTTATCGTCAATGTTGAGGTTACCCCTGTTGGATCAGCATCTGGAATTGCAAGGTTTGGACTATCGCTAACAGTTTCAGAAACTGTTGGCTCAGGGCCGCAAGTGATAATTGGCGCAATCAAGTCTATCACATTTACCACTGCCATACAGGTAGAAACGTTTCCACTGTCATCTGTAACAGTTACCTCAACAATGTTTTCGCCAAGATCTGCACAAGTGAACTCAAGGCCAGAACTAGCAACAGTTTCATAATGAACAGTACCGTTCCATACACGAGGAGTAAATACTGATCCAGTAAACAATCCAGCTACAGCAGTTCCTAGAGACATGGAAAGATCAGCATTAGAGA
>NZ_VORT01000040.1 GCF_007997155.1 Aequorivita antarctica
TCTGCTGGACAGGTAACTACCGGCGCAAGAAGGTCAACCGCAGTTACCGTTGCCGTACAAGTGGCTAGGTTACCGTTGTTGTCCTGGCTGAATACTTGCACTGTTACCGGGGTTCCGATATCTGCACAACTAAACTGGGTAATGTCAACAGCTACCGTAAGGATACCACAGGCATCGTCGTTGCTGGCTATCACATCACTTGGGCTAAGGGTGGCAGTACCATCCGCTCCAATCTCAATGGTAAAATCTTGACAAACCAGCACCGGACTTGTATTGTCCTCTACCGTTACGATAGCGGTACAGGTTTCAGTGTTTCCGTTTACATCGGTTACCGTCAGTACCACTGTGTTGTCGCCTATGTTCGAGCAATCGAAGGTGTCTATGTCAAGATCATAGCTTGCGATGCCACAGGCATCGGTAGAGCCATTGTCTATATCCGTTCCAAGAATAGTTACTGTTCCCGTTACAGGATCAAGTTCAACTATAATGTTCTGGCAGGCCACCACAGGGGCGGTTACGTCCTCAACAGTCACAATGGCGGTACACGTACTAGTGTTTCCGTTTACATCCGTTACGGTAAGGATTACGTTGTTGTCTCCAACATTGGAACAATCAAACGTATCCATATCTATTGAAATAGTAGCCACACCACATTGGTCGGTGCTGCCACCGTCAACATCTGCTGCAACTATACTTGCGTTACCAAATTCATCCAATTGGATGGTAATGTTCTGGCAAACTGCTACAGGCGCCTCGTTGTCTATCACCGTAATGATGAAGCTACAGGTACTCACGTTTCCGTTCACATCCGTTGCGGTAAACTCAATGGTAGTCGCCCCCACTGGGAACATACTTCCGCTTGGGTCGCCCATAGTCTGCACTACAGTGTCCACACCACAGTTATCAAAGGTGATCGGCATCGGGAAAGTAACTATGGCACTACACATGCCCGCATCGGTGTTCACCGTGATGTCTGCTGGACAGGCTATGGTCGGTGGGATGCTGTCTTCTACTGTTACTATTGTTGTACAGGTAGAAACATTGCCATTAACATCGGTTACCGTTAGGGTCACCGTGTT
>NZ_VORT01000041.1 GCF_007997155.1 Aequorivita antarctica
TCGTTTACCAAAGTGGTGATACAGATGGCGACGGTAAATTGGATGTAACAGAAACATGGATCTACACAGCTACATCCTATACCATCACACAGGATGATATAGACACGGGCAGTGTGACCAACCAAGCTACCGCTGTTGGAACCCCACCGGTAGGAGATGATGTTGATGATCTTTCAGGAACTCAGGTTGACAATGACGATGCTACGGTAATCGAACTCTGTCAGAACGCTGACATCGCAATTGTGAAAACAGGGATCTTTAACGATGAGAACCAAAATAGCTGTTCTGATGTTGATGAGACAATCAGTTACACCTTCACGGTAACCAATGAAGGAAATGTGAGCTTGAGTAATGTATCAGTTACCGATCCATTAATAGCTACAATCACTGGTCCAATTGGTGATACTGATGGGGATGGCGAGCTTGATGTTACTGAAACATGGGTTTATACAGGAACATATGTTATCGACCAAGTTGATATAGATAAAGGATTTGTGAGAAACCAAGCTACGGCAGAAGGTACAGCACCAGACGCAACGGTAGTGAGCGACCTTTCCGATGAGAGTAGTGTTCTTGAGGATGATCCAACAATAATTGAGCTTTGTCAAGACCCCGCTATCGCAATCGTGAAAACAGGGATCTTCAACGACGAGAACCAAAACAACTGTTCTGATGTTGATGAGACCATCACTTATACATTTACTGTTACAAATGAAGGAAATGTAAGTTTGAGCTTTGTTGAAGTATCTGATCCGATGATTGCGACAATTACTGGTCCAACAGGAGATACAGATGGCGATGGAAAACTTGATGTTACTGAAGTATGGATCTTTACTGGAAACTATGCTATTACACAAGTTAATATAGATGAAGGACAGGTAACAAACCAAGCAACTGTAAAAGGAAAAGACCCTATGGGTATTTTGGTAAGCGATCTTTCTGATGAGAGCAGCGTACTAGAAAATGACCCAACGGTAATCGAACTGTGTCAGAATCCAGTAATTGCAATCGTGAAAACAGGAATCTTGAATGATGAGAACCAAAACGGTTGTA
>NZ_VORT01000042.1 GCF_007997155.1 Aequorivita antarctica
TAACAGTAACCGATGTAAATGGTAATGTTTCCACTTGTACAACGATTGTAACTGTAGAGGACAATATACCGCCAACAATTACTTGTCCTGGAGATATTACTGTAAGTAACGATCCAGGAGTTTGTGGCGCTGTAGTAAATTATACAGTAACTGCTGATGACAATTGTGGAGGCTCCATGGGATCTCAGACATTTTCATATACTGGCACAATCGATTCATTTGTAGTGCCCGCAGGAGTAACAAGTGTAACTATAGAAACGCGAGGTGCCGAAGGCGGGAATAGTTCAGGATCATCTGTGTCTTCTGGGAAAGGAGCCGTGATGAAAGGCGACTTCAACGTAACTCCAGGATCTTCATTAAAAATTTTAGTTGGAGAAAATAACACAGCAGGAAATGGCGGTGGCGGTGGTACTTTTGTAACTGATGCTACTAATGCGCCTATTATTATTGCAGGTGGTGGGGGCGGTTCTTCTCAATCAGTTGACTCTCCTGAGAAACATGGTCGAATAGTTACCACTGGAGGAACTGGCGCTGGAGGCGGCGGAACTGGAGGTTCTGCTGGAAATGGTGGAAATGTTGGCGCTGCTTTTGCAAGTGGTGCTGGTGGTGGATTATTGACTGACGGAGCTGATGGTTGGGCTGCTGGTTCTGGAGGTAAAGCCTTTGTAAATGGCGGAGCCGGTGCAAACATAGGATTTGGAATTGGCGGCTTTGGCGGCGGCGGAAATGGTTCAGGAAACGTTGTTGGCGGCGCTGGCGGCGGCTACTCTGGCGGAGGAAGTGGTTCAAACTCAACTGGCGGTGGCGTTGGTGGAGGAGGAGGTTCCTTTAATGCTGGAACAAATCAAATAAATACAACTGGAGAGGCTACTGGAAATTCAGGAAATGGTCTGGTAACTATAAGTTGGAATACGACTATCGCTACTACCCAAACTGCTGGTTTACCAAGTGGAAGCACCTTCCCAGTTGGAACTACAACCAATACCTTTGTTGTAACCGATGCATCAGGAAACACTGCGACCTGTAGTTTT
>NZ_VORT01000043.1 GCF_007997155.1 Aequorivita antarctica
AACGTTGCCAGTAATTTAAAAATAACGCTATGAAAATAATAAAGTTCCTAATATTAACATTAACAATGGTCTTCTTAATTTCTTGTAACAAAGATGATGACCAAGTTAGAGAAGAGTTACCAGGAATCCCTACAACAATTTCGGGAAATGTTAAAGATTACCATAGATTTATAAATGTAGGGAATTTTGAAATAAAATTAATCAAAGTTTGGTCTTGTCCTGATGGAGGAATTGGCCCGAATTATTGTACGAAATTAATTTCAACTACTAATTCAGATATTAATGGAAATTATCAAATAGATTTTGATTACAACTTACGAAGTGATGAAAGTTATAGAATGGCTTTTAATGAAACTGAAACGAATAATTATTTTTATGAATTTGTAACACCGACTGGAGAATTTTACCGCGACTATGACACATCAAATTTAGTTGAAGGAGAAAATAATATTTTAAATTTAAATGCTTGGTTACCAATTAAAATAAAATTTAATCTTACGGTTTTAAATAATCATACACCACCTTTAAATACTAATATATATTATAACGACAACTCTGACTTTGGTACTCAAGGAACCTACGAAAACTTTAACACGTTTGAAATAAAAGCTAGACCAAATTCAGAAGTAAATATCAAATTCTGGTATATTGAAAACTACACTACAAATAATCCAATTTTTCACTTTGCTCCAACTATTCAATATCAAACCGATGAAACTGAATTAACCGAATTAAGTTATGAAATAGATTGTAATACGTTCTAAAAAACTACTGGCAACAATGTATAAAAAAAATAGGGCAAGTAAGTGCTAAACCCAATGGTTCGGGCATATTTTCGAGGTCGCCAAATCTTTTGATTTGGCTTTTAGAAAAATAAGATAAAACAAAATGCAAAAGATTTGGCTTGTGCATAATCCGAATGGTAATCGCTTATTTACAGCCCTACTTCTTTTATACTAAACGTT
>NZ_VORT01000044.1 GCF_007997155.1 Aequorivita antarctica
CTAGCACACCTAAATTCATGTTTTGTTGTACGCTGTAGCTTTGGCCATCATACTGAACAATTAAAGCTCGGTTATCTGCTCCGTGTTGTGCAGCATGAGCAACACTACCATCACCAAATTGGTGTGTGTTCAATTTGTGTCCAGAACCTGCTTGGTGAGCCAAGGATTTGTTTGCATTTCCATCTTGAGCTTGATAAGATTTATTGTTAGATCCTTGTTGAACTAAACCAGCAATATTGTCATTACCATCTTGATCTTGCTTAGCGTAGTTAGAAGCCTCACCTAAATTATGCATTGATTGTGTCATACCGGCAGCGTTATTATCACCTTCTTGAACCTGTTCGCCATAATTAGAGCCAACTACATCTCCTCCTATCTGATAGATACCAGCGCTGTTGTCATCACCCACTTGTACTTGCAAAGCCTTGCTATAATCACTTGGTGGAGAGTAGTAAACAGGATTAGCAGATGCATCCACATCATTAATAACGGCAATCCGTTGTGTTAAAGATTCTTGAGCTACATTACTTAAAGTTAATCCAGATTGATTTCCTTGGTGAATACCAGCATCATTTCCAGACCCACTACCAGCAGTAGCAGTCTGGTATTGCTTAGCTTGGTGACCGTCACCTACTTGATACGTACGTGCCGAGTTACGAGCACCATTACCTTCTTGATTAATAAAGGATTCGTTTTCGTTTCCTATTTGTTGGTTCATTGCGTAGTGTCCATCAGTTTGGTTAGGACCTGCATCTTGAAGGATCATGGACTTGTTATTGTCTCCAGTTTGTTGCGTCCAAGCATCACTGTTGTCATAAGTTTGTTGGGTTGAAGCCCAGTTGTTGTCACCATTTTGGTCTATGGCAGCAAAGTTATCCTGTGCTTGTTGCCCTGTACCTTGACGGATTCTAGCCTTGTTTGCAGTACTAGAACCATCTAATTGGCCTT
>NZ_VORT01000045.1 GCF_007997155.1 Aequorivita antarctica
CTAGCACACCTAAATTCATGTTTTGTTGTACGCTGTAGCTTTGGCCATCATACTGAACAATTAAAGCTCGGTTATCTGCTCCGTGTTGTGCAGCATGAGCAACACTACCATCACCAAATTGGTGTGTATTCAATTTGTGTCCAGAACCTGCTTGGTGAGCCAAAGAAGTGTTTGAATCTCCATCTTGAGCTTGGTAAGACTTATTATTAGAGCCTTGTTGAACTAAACCAGCAGTGTTATCATTCTGATTTTGGTCTTGTCTAGCATAGTTAGAAGCCTCACCGTTATAGTGGTGTGATTGTGTTATACCTGCATTGTTGCCATCACCATCTTGGTTTTGTTCTGCATAATTAGCTCCAGCGACACCACCACCAAGTTGGAAAATACCAGCGCTGTTGTCATCACCTACCTGTACCTGCAAAGCCTTATTCTCATCGTTAGGCAAAGAATAGAAAATTGGATTAGCGGCTCCATCTACATTATTGATAACATTAATCCATTGAGTCGTAGCCTCAGGAGCCACAGCATTCAATGTTGCAGTGCTACCTCCTTGCTGAATACCAGCATCATTTCCAGATCCGCTTCCAGCAGTTGCAGTTTGATATTGCTTAGCTTGGTTGCTATCACCTTGCTGTAATGCACGAGCTGAGTTACGAGCACCGTTACCTTCTTGATTAATAAAGGATTCGTTTTCATTTCCTTCTTGTTGGTTCATGGCATAGTGTCCATCAGTTTGGTTAGGACCTGCATCTTGAAGGATCATGGACTTGTTATTGTCTCCAGTTTGTTGCGTCCAAGCATCACTGTTGTCATAAGTCTGTTGGGTTGAAGCCCAGTTGTTGTCACCATTTTGGTCTATGGCAGCAAAGTTATCCTGTGCTTGTTGCCCTGTACCTTGACGGATTCTAGCCTTGTTTGCAGTACTAGAACCATCTAATTGGCCTT
>NZ_VORT01000046.1 GCF_007997155.1 Aequorivita antarctica
TTTGAGCTTGCCTGATTAAGGTTGCCTTTTTTCTGGTTAATAGTTTATCTTATATTTTGGTTTATGCTTATTGGTTAAGCTATCAACATAAGTTTCAAATTCTGTTGGTTTCATTTTATTTAATGAACCATGTGGCCTTTCGTTATTATAGAGATAGATCCATTTAGATAGCATTTTATTAGCCGTTTTAAAGGGTATATTTATATTCTCAAAGTTAATATATTCATTCTTTAATATTCCATTTAAGGATTCGGCATGTGCATTTTCCCATGCCTTTCCTCCCATACTTGGATTTACCTCGGTGCGCTTATAGTGCGACCTCATTATATCGCTGCCGTACTGCGATCCTTTGTCAGAGTGGAAGACCAGCTTCTTGAGATCTTCATCGTTCATACCTTCGATTGACATCAGGAAAGAGGGTTCCACGGTATCCTCAACTATCATGGTTCTTGAGAGCGACCATCCTTTTATATACCTCGTATAGACATCCAATACTAACGTGAGATAGTAATGATTCCTGTATCCAATGGGAATATAGGTGATATCGCTCACGAACAGCCGATTCTTGTCCGTTATAATACTCCCACTGATTAGGTTGTCATAAAACCGCTCCCCAGCATAGGTAGTTCTTTGATAGTTGCGCTTGCGCGGTATCCTAAAACCGTTGTTCAACAGAACCCTTTCTGTACGGTCACGGCCAAGCCCACAGGGCTTGATCTCATCAAAAATCTTCCGGCAGCCCATCTTTTTGTGGTTCACTCTAATCTCTCTGGCCATTTCAATGATCGTACCTTCCTTTTCAAATAGGTCCTTGGCCCGCGATAAACGGCCATAAAAACCTTGTTTTGTTATTCCTGCCATTGCATATATATCGTTCATCTTATGGCAA
>NZ_VORT01000047.1 GCF_007997155.1 Aequorivita antarctica
AATTACGGAAAACCATAAAGAAATTAATCTGAAATTGACTAAATTGGACTTTTAAAAAACAAAACGTCGGAAATAAATCGGATGTGCGAAACAGAGCGTGAAAAGGAAAAAACGTGTGGCAACACCGTGTATAAACCATTGCTGGGTCTGTGCTTATCTGGAAAATTCTTGGGAATTTTCCAGCGGAGTTTTGTACTTTTAATGGTTCGTGTGTGAGACACGCAACGGTTCATACACAACAACGTTGTCGGCAAGTTAAATGAGGTAATTTGTTCTATAAAATTGCGGAATCTAATTGTGAAAAAACAAAGTCCGCGCCGATCAGCCAGAATGAAAACACGGTTTTTGGGCGGGCAATGACAAAAGCCCATTTAAAGGTTTTTGTTTTTTTACTTTCTTGGCAACCGTTGCCGTTTCGTTTCGCAGTTTTTTATTTTCAAAGTTCTGGACAGGGCATTTGCCGTTGCGAGGATGGCCAAAGCATTTTTGCCAAAGTTGGAAAACGAAAAAGTTGGACGGATAATTTCGCAGGTGTCTATTTGCGGACAATCAAAAACCGTGTTTTCGGCAAGCACTTTCGTGGTTGTTTATCAGCAAAAGTCGTTGGAATGGAAAACCTGCCGTCAACACTATGTATAGGCAATAGCGAATAAGCGCAAAATCCGAAATTATTTTTATAAATTTAAAGTCCGGTTAAGGGCGAATATTTCGGGAAAATCCCGCTACTGCCCATACACGAAACGTTGTGCATAATCTATGAAAAAATCATATCTAATAATTATTAGTCTAATCCTTTGGACTACTTCCTATTCACAAAATCAGGAAAAGAATATTTGGAAATCCAATGAAGAAATTTTCTGCATTG
>NZ_VORT01000048.1 GCF_007997155.1 Aequorivita antarctica
CCCCTCTTTTTAACGGTTCCAAATTCTGCCCATTCCCAACGCTGAACTAAAAAACAAAATCGCTTAAAGCGGCTTATATGGGTTGGGTTTTTATAAATTATGGGGTTGTGCAACGGTTACCATTGTTGGGGGTAGTTTTTATTTTCTGTTTTTTGAACCATTCATTTGATTGTCCGCTAAAGAGGATAATAAGAACATATAACTGAATTAACATTTGAGCAATCGAAACGATTCCAATTAAAGGACTCATTTGAAATTCATTCGAAATGATTAAAGGAAATCCTAACATTCCGATTACGAACAGAACTAATAAAGTAATTCTCGCCCAATTTTTGCCTTTTCCAATTTTGTAACCGAGAAATCCGATTATAACAATCGTTATTATACCAATCGTCAAAGATTTGGGGTCAGAAAGGATTTTTTGATTTGTCATAGTTTCATAGAGAGCGGACTTTATCAGTCCGACCAAAAGTGAAACGTAAACCAAGATTGAAGCTTGTTTAATTTTCTTTGGTACTTCTGTATTGTAGGTTTCTATTTCCAAACTGGTTACTTTTTTTTAAATTACCCCAGCGTTTAGTATAACCGCAGTTACGGGATTAAATTTAATGTTTTTCGGAGAAGCACCGACGGTAGCAATTACGCGTGGATTCGGACGCAGTCGAATCCGCCGTAATTGCGGTTATACATTGTGCCTGTTGCACAAGTTACCAATTTTCCTTAATTTCATGGTATGCAAGGAAAAAAGATCTACCAAGAAAAGCTCTTCAACGATTTCCGTTTGAGTGAGCGCGTTCCAGCGCACAATTTTTATCGA
>NZ_VORT01000004.1 GCF_007997155.1 Aequorivita antarctica
TAGCATTTTTCTTTCCACGACCTCCTCCATAATCCTCTACTAATTCTCTTAATTCTTTTTTATAGAACATGATTGTCTTTTTTTATAAAACAACTCTCTATACGTGGTCAGTTAAATTTTTGCCAACTTGTTTATACTCCCAACTTTATTGGGTTTATCCCTTCAATTTGTTTGGCTAAACCCAAGTTTTAACAATTTTGTTGTGTTTAGTAAAAACAGCATAATGTAGCTTTTTAAAGAGGTTTACCAAACCTACTTATTTTTTATAAGTCATCAAAGGGGTTCTTTATGTTTTTTAGGCTTTTTTCGCTCACGTGGGTATATATCATCGTGGTATTGGGGCTGTTGTGACCCAAAAGAGATTGTATGTACCGAATGTCCGTTCCGCCTTCAAGCAAATGTGTTGCAAAACTGTGCCTTAGACTGTGCAAGGTAATGCCCTGTTTTAAAATGCTCGCTTTCCGCATTGCCTTTTTTAGTACTTGTTGTGCACTGCTAGCGGAGTATGGGCCGCCATCTTGCCCTTCAAAAAGATATATTTTGGGTTTATACGTTCTGTAATATGTTTCCAGCAATTGCAGGATGTTTGCGGAGAGTAGGGTGTAGCGGTCTTTTTTTCCCTTTGCCATTTTTATATGTATCAACATGCGGTGGCGGTCTATGTCTTGAGGTCTCAGCGCAAGCGCTTCACCAATGCGAAGTCCTGCGGAATAGATAAGCGATAACAAAGCACGGTGCTTTAAGTTATGGATGGCTTCAAAAATTTTTTTTATTTCTTCTTTGCTGAGCACCACGGGCAGGCGTTTCTCTTTCCGGGGACGTTCTATATTCATGCTTTCCACCTCCAAATTTTTGAAGGCGAAGTATTTTTTTATCCCATTGATGCACTGGTTTTGGTAGGAAATACTGTGCCCGCCCTTAAGTATATAGTCGTGGTTAAAACGTTGTAACCATAATACATCAGGATTTGCAGCTTGTTTAAGCTGCAAATATTGGAGGAAGAGCGCGGTAACGGCATGATAGGTGTTTACGGTACTTGCGGCAAGCCGTTTTTCCTGCATCCATCGTGCAAAGCGGGCGAGTTCCTTTTGTGTTGTTTCTGAAAGTTGTGGTAGGCTTAAGGGATTGCTAGTTTTAGCGACCATCGAAGGGCGGACAGGGTTTTTTTGTATTTGGCTATAATCTACATAAAGGTTCAGATCTCGCAGCTGTTTGTAAAGTGCCTTGAATATTATTTCATCATTAAAGGCATAAAAGCATTTTTTGGTAGCGCTCCAGTTCACGTAGGGCAGGGAGTTTATAAGTTCCTTTACAATATTATCATTGTCAAAGTTCAACTGGTAGGCTTGCCTGCCTTCGTGTTTCATTGGTATTATGGCAATAGTTCGCATAGTTACTATTAAAGATTCAAAAGTTACTTTTCAGCACTATCGAAATAAGCTCCTTTCGCTTAGTACCTATCCGTTATTCTACTCTAGACAGCAATCAGCTACTGTAGCCGTAGGTTATAATGGATGAGCGGACTGCTCTCGCTATCAAAAGTGCAGCTAATTATATAAATATAGTTAAAAACAATAATGCGCAATTACGGAAAACCGTAAGAGTGGGCTTATACACTGGGAAGAATACCAAATATAGTTTATAAATGGCAAAAAAGCAAAGTGAATCAAAAACAAAAACCCCAGCCATTAGGCCAGGGTTTATAAATTAAGTAGGAAGGGAGTTATTTCTTCCCTAAAAGCTTTTCCAAATAACTAATTTTTTAGCATCGCCACAATTTTGGATTTGGCGGTTACACTTTTGCCTGATGCACAATTGTTCAGTTATGATGCTTTGGAAGAGCTTTTATTGGAGGAGTAAGAAATTAATTTTCAATCTTATTAAAATGCTTATTACTAAAAAATTCCGTGAAAAATTTGCCTATTAATAGGTTGTTCGAAGGTTTTTCACGGAAAATTACTAAAAAACAAATTTGTAAAGATTGATAAATTGCTAAAAACAAGTGGTTTATAAAACAAAACATCGCGCAGCGTGTTATCCTCTTGCTTTACAAATTTTTTCCGCTCCGCTCCAAAAAAAGTAAACTTTCACTTAGTTAAAACAGGTTTAAATTTATAGCTACCCATTCCAATTTTTTAATATCAATTGCTTATTATCCTTAAAGAATAATCAGAAGAAAGAAGATTATTTATAGTTAAAGCAAAACGATTTACTTATTATATCTTGAGCGTTTTCCTTTCCTTTTTTGATTTATAGCAGAATCTCAAATACAGTAGAATTCGCCGCTTCAAAACCAGACATTATCCTCATCTTATTCTCAATTTACTTCCCATAGCGCCATCGCGTTACCTTTCCGATACTGTTCTATTTTAAAATTTAAAATTAGAAAAGGACTTATAAAAGGGAGCTTGCGACCGGTTATGCAGTGCTCTAATTTTAAATTTTAGATCTTTCTATCTGAAAGGTAACGGGGTGGTTGGATTTATAAATTTGATTTGGAATGTCTTGAAATGTTACTTTGGAAGCCTGAACACTAAACCCAGCAGGATCGGGCGGACTTAATTTCAAAATTTTATATTCCATTAATTTATTATTTAGAAGAATATTTAAATAAAATTTTGGGATTGTGTCCAAGACATTATAGAGAAGCGCATTTCCCGAAATGCAATGTAGCGGGAATGGGCTGGAACGACATTATACTTTAATATTAATTTTTAATTCAGTTGACTAATTTTTTCGGTGTTTGATGATGAGAAAATAATTGATATGATTTTTTTTTCGAATACATTTATCTCAATTATGATTCTATCTAGTCATTTAATATCGTTTAAAATTAAATAAAATGAGAAATCAAAAATGGCCAGATTCTGTACCTATTCTGTACCCACTGAAATAAAAAAGACTTCACATTTCTGTAAAGTCCTTATCTAACTGTAGCGAGAGGGGGGCACGATCCCCCGACCTCCGGGTTATGAATCCGACGCTCTAACCAACTGAGCTACCTCGCCATTTTTTTTCAAACCTATTCTAGCCGAAGCTTTTTGCATAGGCGGGTGCAAAGATAGAAACAAAATTATCTGTCGCAAATATTAGGTTCTGTTTTTATTTAAATTATTTCGCCTTTCTATATGTTTTTTTAAAAGAAAAATTCTCAATCTTTCATTTGAGGTTAAGATTAATATCTATATATTGGGCATCAACTAACAGAAAGCTATGGAAGACAAAATAAAATATGAAATGGAATTCCCCATTCAGGTTTCCCCTTCACTTTTATATCAATATATATCAACGCCTTCGGGACTTTCCGAATGGTATGCAGACAATGTAAATTCAAGAGGTGAATTTTACACTTTTATCTGGTCCCAAAGTGAAGAACGGGCAAAGCTCCTGAGCAAAAAAAGCCCAGAACGCATTAAATTTAGATGGGTTGAAGACGAAGACGAAGAGTTTTATTTTGAACTTCGTATTCAGGTTGATGAAATAACTAAAGACGTTTCCTTAATGGTAACCGATTTTGCTGAAGAAGATGAAGTGGAAGAAGGAAAAATGCTTTGGGAAAACATGGTTTCTAACCTAAAGTCAATTTTAGGTTCCGCCTAAAATCCCTTTAAAATATAATACCTTTGCACCGTCCATTAAAAAAGGACGGTTTTTTTATGGTGAATTTAAACGGAACACTGATAGCGAATGAAAAAGCAACTATTACAATAGATAATAGAGGTCTAAATTATGGCGATGCTGTTTTTGAAACATTGCGATTTTCAGGAGGAAAAATATACTTTTGGGAAGACCATTATTTTCGTCTTATGGCTTCTATGCGAATTCTTCGGATGGAAATTCCAATGAACTTTACAATGGAGTTTTTGGAGGAAGAAATATTGCGAACCATTACTTCACCAGAAAAAGAAGGGGTTTCACTTCGCGTAAAGCTACTTGTTTGGCGGAAAACTGGCGGGAAATACACACCAATTACTAATGATATTGAATATGTAATTTCCTTTGAAAAACTCGACGCGCCATTTTATACTTTAAATGAAGCGGATTATGAAGTTGAACTTTTTAAGGATCATTACATCACTTCGGGATTGCTTTCAACCCTAAAAACCAATAACAGGCTTATAAATATATTGGGTAGCATTTTCGCAAAAGAAAATGATTATCAAAACTGCTTGTTGTTGAATGAAAATAAGCAAGTGGTAGAAGCGCTGAACGGCAATCTGTTTTTGGTGTCTGGAAACACTATAAAAACGCCACCTTTAAAAGATGGTTGCCTCAACGGAATTCTTAGAAAACAACTTATCTCAATTCTTAAATTGATGCAGGACTTTACACTTGAAGAAGCATCAATTTCTCCTTTCGAACTTCAAAAGGCAGATGAAATCTTTATTACCAATATCATTCAAGGCATAGTGCCTATAACAAAATATCGCAAAAAGGAATTTAGGAATGAAGTGGCTAAACAGTTGTTGCCAAAACTGAATTTAAAGGCAAGAATAGGTTAATTGAAACTTGGGTTCTCGGGGGCATTGGACCACAAAACGTAATCGCCTCCAAACTCAATCATCTTTTCCTTCCAAAAGTTGGTATTGGTTTTCCCAATGATGGTATTGTTATAGTTATTTGGAACCACGACCCAGCTATTCACTTCTAGTTCCTGTTCCAACTGTTCGCTTTCCCAACCAGAATAGCCTAAGAAAAAACGAATTTGGTCTTTTTTCAGTTTGTCTTCCTTTAGCAAATCGATAATAGCGCTAAAATCTCCACCCCAATAGATTCCGTTGGAAATTTCAATACTGTCTGGAATAATTTCTGGAATGCAGTGTATAAAATAAAGATTGTCCTGTTCCACAGGTCCGCCATTATATACTGGAAGCTTTGAATTTACTTCTGGAACAAAGTCTCGCAGTTTGTGCTCTAGGGGTTTGTTAAGAATAAAACCAACCGAGCCGTTTTCATTATACTCTGCTAAAAGCACTACGGAACGGTTAAAAGAAACGTCCCCTATAATGGATGGCTCAGCAACCAATAATAATCCCTTGGCTGGTTTTAAGGTGGTCATATTGTTTTTTTTGGTTAAATAAATCTAAGTATTAAATTTAAGATTACCAAAAAAATACTAAATCGATGTTTAAATTATATTTTATTGATTAAAAGCTATAAAACATTACAGTATTCTAAATAACTAACTATCAATAAAATAAAAAAACCTTCTTTCCCAAGTTGTTGGTTAGAAGGTTTTTAAAATTTGTAAAATATTTTACAATTAGTTTACGCTGTTTTGTAAATCTGAACCAGCTTTGAACTTTACTACTTTTTTAGCAGCAATTTTAATGGTTTTACCAGTTTGAGGGTTTCTTCCTTCTCTGGCTGCTCTTTTTGATACTGACCAAGATCCGAAACCTACTAGAGATACTCTGTTACCTTTTTTAAGTGAGCCTTGAACGTTGCCCAAGAAAGACTCTAAAGATTTCTTAGCAGCAGCTTTTGTAATTCCGGCATCAGCTGCCATTGCATCGATTAAATCTGATTTGTTCATAATTTTTTTAAATTAAATTGTTGGTTAAACTTCGATTAATTGCTCTACAAATTTAGCAGGAATATTCGTTCAGGCAAGTAACGACGCAGTAAATCCCTGTTTTTGTTGATAACTTGGACTGTTTGTTAATAAACCCAGCGCTTTTTTTGGGTTTTTTAATGAAATCAGTACTGACAAGGGTTTACGATAGTTTGGAATCTTCATTAAAAGAATACCCATTCAAGAGAGAAAAAACATCCATTTTCCGTTTTCCGGGGAGTTGTATTTCCTTTATTACAATGTATCCGTCCAAACAAACAACTTTTAGTTCCTTTTTCGAAGTTTTAATAGTTCCCGGTTCAAAATTGTGAATGTCTTTTTCAAAATTGCCTGCATAGATTTTTGTTTTTAATTCTTCGTTATTATTATGAAGTATTGACCAAGCCACAGGATAGGGAGAAAGCCCACGTATAAAAGCATCAATATCTTCCCCAGGTTTTGTCCAGTCTATACGTGTGTTTTCTGGAGTAAGTTTTGGCGCGTCTTTTAAAGTGTTGTTTTGGGGTTGCGGTCTTGGGTCTGCATTCCCTTTTTCTATTAGGTTGAGTGTTTCCAAAACTAGCTCGCTTCCTTTCTGCATCAGCTTATCGTGAAGTGTTTCCGCATTTTCACGCTTATCTATAATAACTTCTTTATTTGCTATTATGGAACCAGTATCAATCTTTTCGTCAATAAAAAAAGTGGTGACACCTGTCTTTTCTTCCTTATTAATAAGAGCCCAATTAATAGGTGCAGCACCTCTATATTGCGGTAGGAGTGAAGCGTGTAGGTTGAAAGTCCCCAATTTGGGCATTTTCCAAACCGCTTTTGGAAGCATCCGAAAAGCCACTACAACTTGAAGGTTGGCGTTTAAATCTTTTAATTCTTTCAAAAAAGATTCGTCTTTCAAGTTTGTGGGTTGAAGAATTTTCAAATTTTGAGAAACCGCATACTCCTTTACCGCCGAACCCATTAATTTTCTTCCGCGTCCAGCGGGTTTGTCGGGAGCGGTGATTACCCCTACAATACTTTTACCAGCTTCAATCAGTTCTTTTAGAATTCCCACTGCAAAATCTGGGGTTCCCATAAACACTATTCTCAATTCGTTGTGCATTTCTTCAATTTAAATAATATTGGTTTTTAGGGTTAACTTTTATTTTCTCGGCATCCATTAACAAACGGAGCACCTTCAAAATATCGGTCTCTGCAAAAGTAAGTTTTTCTGAAATCTCCCGCGAACTTAAATCACCGCCTTCAACCAACGCAAGTATCTGTGTTGCGATCTGTTGCATTTCTCTGTTTGATAACTTGGAATTCTGTGTTCTGCAAACTGAGCAAATTCCGCATTTGCTGGCAGTTGTTTCGCCAAAGTATGAAACCAGTTGTACGCTTCGGCAAGTTTTGGTATTCGCAATATAGTTTAGAACAGAATTTACTTGGGCTATTTTTTTTCTATTCAGCGCTTCCACTTCACGCGAAATTACATTTATGGTTTTGTCGTCTTCCCTCGGTACGAGAAAGGTGAGCGTAGCATCGGTTATTTGCAGCATTATTTCTACAACTTGGTCGCGCTCCAATTTTTTTAAAATGGCAATAACAGTTTCAATAGATTGTCCCGTTTTGGAGACAATCAAATCTAAGTTGACTGACGTGGGCATTTCAAATATTCCGCCGTAAATCCTGAGGATGGTTTTCCCGATAACGGAAGCGGTTACGTCTTTTTCAAAATAATGCAGCACTTCTTCCGAAGAAATTAAAAACTGAACAATTGATTTTCGCCCGAATTCCTGTGAAAGCTGAATAATGCCCAAACGATCCAAATTGTTCAACGCATTATATGCTAGCAAGGTGTTGAGATTGTATGTTTTACAGAAATCAGAAAAACCGAAGTTGTGTTGGGTAAATTCCCCTTCTCCGTAAGGAATTTGGAAATAATTGTTCAGCGTGCGATATATTTTTTTTAATTCTGAAGTAGTCGGCAGCGATTCAACAAATTGCTGTTTTACATACATTTTATCGTACTCATTATAAAGGAGTATTGCTGTAGCGTAATCTCCATCGCGTCCAGCCCGTCCAGCTTCTTGAAAATAACTCTCCAGACTTTCGGGAATTTGAAGGTGAATTACGAAACGTACATTTGGATGGTCAATCCCCATTCCAAAAGCATTTGTAGCGACCATTGTTGAAAACGTCCCGTTTCGCCAAGACTGGAGTTTTTGTGCTTTTTCCTTTGTTGATATTCCGCCGTGATAAAAAGTGGCAGAAATTCCCAAACTGTTAAGCTGTTCGCTTATTTCAATGGTGCTTTTTCTGTTTCTTACATAAACAATGGCTGACCCTTTGTTGGTTTTAAGAAGCTGCTCTGCTTTATAGAGTTTATCTTCCTGCTTAAAAACTTGATACGAAAGATTTTCGCGAACAAATGAATTTTTGAAAACCGCGGGAAGCTCCATTTTTAATTCAAAAATGGTATCTTCCAAGACTTCGGGCGTTGCCGTTGCGGTAAGTGCAATTACGGGAATCAAAGGATGTATTTCCCGAAGCAATGTAATGTTTTTGTAAGCTGGCCGAAAATCATTTCCCCATTGAGATATGCAGTGGGCCTCATCAACAGCAATCAAATTTACATTCATTTGTTTGATGTAATTTTGAACTATTTCCTGCTGAAGCCGTTCGGGCGAGAGGTATAGGAATTTGTAGTTTCCGTAAAGCGCATTGTCCAGTAAGGTGTTCAACTCATCAAAAGATATTCCGCCAGTCAGTTTCAAAGCTTTTATGCCGTGTTCTTTCAAAGCATTTACTTGATCGCCCATCAGTGCCACCAAGGGCGAAACTACAATGCAGATGCCCTCCATTGCCATAGCTGGAACTTGAAAACACAATGATTTTCCACCGCCGGTAGGCAAAAGCGCCACAGTATCCTTTCCGTTCAATACCGAATTGATTATTTCTTCCTGCATTGGTTTGAAGGAAGTATAGCCCCAGTATTTGGTCAGGATGTCGCGGACATTTGTCAATTTGTTATTAAGTTAATGGTGGTTATTATAAACTGAACTCGTTCTTTAATAGTACCCACGGGTACTTCATGAATTTTGTAACCGTAATTTTGGTAACCATTTTTTAGGAAATGAAAAATTTTTTCAGCTTGCTCAAAAGATTCATAACGCTCATTGTCCTGTTCATAAATATCTTCCCAAGGTGGGAGCACGAAGATTTCATCGTATTTATATTTTAAGCAGGTATCTGAAAATTTTTCGGGATAATGTGTGTCTACAAAATCCATGTAAGCAGTAACATCAGGCATTCCGCGATCATAGAAAAGTATTTGGCTTGCATTATTTTTTCCTTCGTGAAATTGCTTCAATCGACCTTCCAGTAGTTTTTCACTAAAAAGAATTGGGTTCTCTAGAAATAGTTGTTCAATGCCTTCTTTTTGTGCTTCTAAGATAACATCCCTCGAAATTTCGTGTATAACGGCATGACCTTCTTTTTCCAAATAAGTAATAAGTGCTGTTTTTCCTGAACCAGGTCCGCCAGTGATTACAATTCTTTTCGTTTTCAAAAGTTTCAATTTTATACAAAGTAAGTAAATAAATATTTGTGGTGAAAGTGTATCTTTGTTGCTTACACAGTTACTATTATTTTAATGGATCAAGACAAGAATACCGCAGAATTTTACGAGCGTTTAAAAAAACAACTTGCAGAAGATGCCACTTGGCCATCGCCCTATCTTTTTAAATTTATAGTGCCTGCGAATCTTGAAAAGATTGCTGAAATAAGAGCTATTTACGACGGTACGGATGCCGAAATAACAACCCGCGATTCATCAAAAGGGACCTATTCTAGTGTTTCTATAAAAGTTACGATGGATTCTCCAGATGATGTGGTTAAAAAATATCTTGAAGTTTCCAAGGTTGAAGGTGTTATTTCACTATAATTTTTAGTATTTTGCGTGAGAAATGATTTTCAATCTTTCCGAATACACTAAATTCTTTCCTTAATAAAAACATTTTGATACAAGAAGTAGCACAAATAGAATATAATACAGAGCGCCCAAAATTGATTATTCCAGAATATGGACGTCATATTCAAAAAATGGTAGATCAAGCAATCGCCACAGAAGATAAAGACGAGCGAAATAAAATTGCCAAAAGCATAATTGCGGTAATGGGAAACCTAAACCCGCACCTTCGCGATGTTCCAGATTTTCAGCCAATGCTTTGGGATCAACTTTTTATTATCTCGGACTTTAAACTTGATGTAGATTCTCCTTTTCCAATTCCTTCTCGGGAAGAATTAATGGAGCGTCCCGAACCATTAAGCTATCCGCAAAATTTTCCTAAATATCGTTTTTATGGCAATAACATCAAAAGGATGATTGATGTAGCTAGTAGTTGGGAAGAAGGCGATAAAAAAGAAGGACTTGTACTTACCATTGCGAACCACATGAAAAAATGTTTCCTAAACTGGAACAAAGATACTGTGGAAGATGATGTTATTTTTGCCCATCTTTTTGAACTTTCTGAAGGGAAAATCAATCTTAAAAACAGCGATGAGGATTTAAGTGATGCTTCCAACTTGTTAAAAAACAAAAAACGTTTCAACACGAATACTTCTTCAGGTAAGAAAAATTACAAACCAAGCAATAGCAATAACAATAGCAACCGCAACCGCAAACGTTATTAAAATTTCAACCGTTATTTATGGGAACTTTCCAAATAGAGGGCGGGCATAAACTGAAAGGCGAAATTACGCCGCAGGGTGCCAAAAACGAAGCCTTACAAATTCTTTGTGCAGTATTATTGACTCCGGAAAAAGTTATTATCGAAAACATTCCAGATATTCTTGACGTCAATAAACTGATAAAAATATTAGAAAATCTTGGCGTAAAAATCCAAAAACTTGGAAAAGGCAAATACGCTTTTACGGCTGACGATATCAATTTAAACTACCTGGAATCCGAACTTTTTAAGCAAGAAGGAAGCTCGCTTCGTGGTTCCATTATGATTGTCGGCCCTTTATTGGCAAGATTCGGGAAAGGCTACATTCCAAGACCAGGTGGCGATAAAATTGGAAGAAGAAGACTGGATACACATTTTGAAGGTTTTATAAAACTTGGTGCCAAATTCAGATACAACAAAGAGGAGCGCTTTTATGGTGTTGAAGCTCCCAAAGGTTTAAAAGGAGCGTATATGCTTTTGGACCAAGCTTCTGTTACAGGAACTGCAAACATTATCATGGCAGCGGTTTTGGCTAAGGGCAAAACTACAATTTATAATGCCGCTTGCGAACCATATATCCAGCAACTATGCAAAATGCTGAACGCTATGGGAGCTAAAATAAGCGGTATTAGCTCTAACTTATTAGTAATTGAAGGTGTTGAAAGTCTAGGAGGCTGTAAACACAGGGTTTTGCCAGATATGATTGAAATAGGCAGTTGGATTGGTTTGGCTGCAATGACTCATAGCGAAATCACAATTAAAAATGTAAGCTGGGAAAATTTGGGATTAATTCCTGAAACCTTCAGAAAACTGGGTATTAAACTAAATAAGAAGGGGGATGATATTCATATTCCTTCACAAAAGGAATACGAAATTCAAGGCTATATTGATGGTTCTATTCTTACAGTAGCTGATGCGCCGTGGCCTGGTTTTACACCAGATTTATTGAGTATTGTTCTTGTGGTCTGTACCCAAGCAAAAGGAAGCGTGCTCATTCACCAAAAAATGTTTGAAAGTCGTTTGTTTTTCGTGGATAAGTTAATAGATATGGGTGCGAAAATCATTCTTTGTGATCCGCACAGGGCCACAGTTATTGGCCATAATTTTCAATCAAACCTTAAAGCTACAACAATGGTTTCTCCAGATATTAGAGCTGGTATTTCATTGTTGATTGCAGCACTTTCTGCGGAAGGTATAAGTACAATCCACAATATTGAACAGATAGACAGAGGTTATGAAAATATTGACGAAAGACTTCGGGCAATCGGCGCAAAAATAACGCGCACAGAGCCTTAAAAGGAGTTAACCCTTTCTATTCTTATTAATTTCATCTTGTAGTTTTCTGCGAAGTTTTTGTTCGCGCTCCAAACTGTTTCGACGGTAATCTTCCAGTTCAATTTCCATCTCAGCCATATTTAGTTGTGCGGCGTTGGTGATTTTGTGACTGTTCAAAAATCTGTAGAATAAAAAACCACTTATAAATAGTAAAATCACGATAATACCCCACATTATAGAGTTGTAAGCGGCTTTGGAAGTTAGAATTCCAAAAACAGCTATTCCATCCTCTTTTTCTTTTGAGTTAGCCAGGTTTTGCTGAGTGTTCTTTAAATTTTGGCGAAGCGAATCAACTTCATTTTTTTGTTGTGTCAACTCGATTTGCTGGGTCTTTATTTTTTCCTCCAAAGAAGAAACTGAATCTAAAATATTTCGCTTTAAAGTAGCTAGCTGCGTTTTTTTCACAACCTTATACTCTTGATAACTGTTGCTTTTGTCAAAAGCATCGGTCATTTGTTCGTTTAGGGTGTTTTTTTTTACTTGAATTGAATCCTGTGCAGTAATTGTCAGCGTAAAAAGGAATAGGGGAAATGTCAGTAAGATAATCTTCTTCATGGTTTCAGGTTTGTGTGCAATGCTTTATTTAACAGTGCAAGAGTAGAAAAATTGTGCACAACCACCCAAATTTTACTTCAAATTACAAAATCTTTAACAAACTGTTTAGTTTTTATATTAGAACATGCGAGTGCTCCAGAGGGACATTTTTTTACCTGTGAGATGATTTTCTTTGTACTAGCACCTTCTAAATCAATCCATGGAATCACAGAAGTTTTAAATACTTCCGAAAGCCCTTTTGCACAAGCTTCGGCATGGATGCAACGACTTGGTTCATAGGTGACAATAACTTCACCATTGCTATATACGTTTTTGTAGGTTTCCATAGATTTACAATTTGGGTCTGTATATACAGTTTTAATTTTAATCGATAAAACTACACCTTTTATCGATATAATACATGTAATTAAGAATAATCGTACAGATATTAACAAATTTACGAAACCGCATCTTTGTAAACTTGTAAACATCTTTCACGTGCTTTTTTGTGGTCAACCAATTTTTCGGAATAATTTTCGGTTTCAAATTCTGGAACATATTTTTTTATGTATTTGTAATCTTTGTCAAACTTTTCAATTTGTGTAGTTGGGTTAAAAATTCTAAAATACGGGGCGGCATCAACGCCACTTCCAGCTGCCCATTGCCAATTACCAACGTTGCTAGCCATTTCATAATCTAGTAACTTTACAGCAAAATAAGCTTCGCCCCAACGCCAGTCTATTAAAAGATGTTTGCATAGAAAGCTGGCCACGACCATTCGCACGCGATTGTGCATATATCCTGTTTCATTAAGTTGGCGCATTCCAGCGTCTACTAACGGATAACCAGTTTGTCCGTCTTGCCATTTTTTGAATTCAGTTTCATTGTTGCGCCACTCAATACGGTCATATTTCTTTTTAAAAGCATTTGCTACCGTTTCGGGGAAGTGCCACAGTATTTGCATAAAGAATTCACGCCAAATTAGCTCCTGCCAAAAGACCTCGTTCTTTTCAGCAGTTGCTTTTTTTATCATTTTTCGAATACTTACTGTGCCAAAACGCAAATGTGGGCCTAAATGCGTAGTTGCATCTTCCGAGGGAAAGTTTCTTCGTTGCTCGTATTCTTGAATAGTAGTAGGGGTAACGTCGTAGTCGGGAACTTCAATTTTTGATTTTTTGAAGCCAATATCGCTAAGTGTAAGATTGGGCAATTGAGCGTTTTGATATAGTTTTTTTAGAAATTCACTCGTGTAATAAATCTTTTCATCATTTTCTTCTTTAAATTTCTCCTTCCACTTTTTCATATAAGGAGTGTAAACGATATATGGTTCGCCGTCACTTTTTACAACTTCGTCTTTTTCAAAAATCACTTGGTCTTTAAAAGTATAGAAACCGATGTTTTCTTTGGAAAGTAGTTTTTCTATTTGCTCATCACGTTTTTTCGCGTAAGGCTCATAATCGCGATTTGTTATTACGTGTTGGACGTCAAATTCTGAAATTATTTTCTTGAAAACTTCTTCGGGTTTGCCGTGATACATTGCGAGGCTACTGCCGTGTTCTTGCAGTTCATTCCGCATTTTTTGAAGCGTTTCAAAAATAAAAGTAACACGGGCATCGTCTTTTGGGAGCTCGTTCAATATTTCTGAATCAAATATAAATATTGGAATTACTGGAAACTTTCCGTGTAGTGCTTTGTAAAAACCTAAGTTGTCATCTAATCGCAGATCTCTTCGGAACCAAAATATGTTTACTTTTTCTTTCAAATCTTAATTAATATTTAGAGTAGAAAGCCCACCATCCACACCAAAAATTTGGCCCGTAATCCACTGTGATTCATCATTCAATAGAAATGCTGCCATAGCCGCAATATCTTCCGTAGAGCCAACCTTTTTTAAAGGATGTCGCTTCGCCATTATTTCCTTTTTAGAATCACTATTCAAAAGCCTTGAAGCTAATGGAGTATCCGTTAATGAAGGTGCGATAACATTTACCCTAAACTTTGGTGCATATTCAGCGGCAAGTGCTTTTGCAAAACCCTCAATGGCTCCTTTTGAAGCGGCAACGCTTGTGTGAAAAGGCATGCCTACTTTTACAGCAACCGTGCTAAAAAAAACGAGACTCGCTTGTTCCGAATTTTTTAATTTTGGAAGTAAACCGTGAACAACGCGAATCAGCGAATTAAAATTGAGCTCCATGTCTTCATTAAAATTATCGGGTCTCATCATTTTAAATGGTTTTAGATTGATGCTTCCTGGGCAGTATACCAATCCGTCTATTTTTTTAGGTAAATCCAGGCTTGTTATATCATCTTTTAAAACATCAAAAGTTAGGTGAATAATGTCCTTTGGTATGTTATCATTGCTTCGTGAAGCGATAATTATCTGATGACTATCCTTTAATTTTTCTGCAATAGAAGCTCCAATTCCATAGGAACCACCTATTAGTAATATCGTTTTTTGCATTGTTTTTTTTAAAGTTACATGGTTCCGAAGAGTTCAATCAGTTTGTTTTGTCGGTATTCAAATATTTCGTCAAGCTTCGGTTTTACCAAAAAAGGATGTGCCAATTGGCCCAAAAACCCAAAAGGAAGTTTGTAGTGCAGTAAATCTTCCATTTCCACTCCACCGTCAATCTCCTTTATAAAGTGTTTATGATGCCAAAGGGCATAGGGACCAAAGCGCTGCTCGTCAACAAAATATTTTCTTTCGACACTATGGGTGATTTCGGTTACCCATTTGGTCTTGATTCCTAATATTGGGGTAACGATATATTCTATGATCTGTCCGGCAAACATAGGTCTGTCAGCACCAGATTGAATATGGAAACCCATATAATTTGGCGTAATTACTTTTAGGTTTTTAGGATTTGATAAAAAATTCCAAGCCTCGTCCAAAGAAATAGGGAGGTGCTGTTTAGTGTGTAGCGTATAGATTTTCATTCAATCTTTATTTCGATTGTAATTTCCTGTTCATTCGCAATAATCGATAGGTATTTGTTCTAACCTCACCCTTGCGAATACTCGACCTAAATATTCTCGTTAAAAACTTCAACATTTTTTCAAATTTTCCTTAAATATACTTTGTTTCAGCATATTTAAAAAAGATTAAACAAATAATTAACAATTCCTCCGTACTTAAACAATAGCTTGAATTTTGAAGATTTATTTATTAGTAATTTTTAACTTTTTTAGGCTTTTCTTAACTATTTAAAAATTTCCAAATTGTAACTTCGTAAAAAATATAAACACCTAAAAACCATTACAATGAAAAAGATTATTTTCCTTTTTTCTGCTTTGATACTTACTGCTGGTATTCAGGCACAAATTCAAACACCACAGCCAAGTCCGTTTCAAAAAATTGAACAAAAAGTAGGGCTTACAGATGTAACCCTAGAATATTCAAGACCTTCTATGAAAGGTAGAACCATTATGGGAAATCTGGTTCCTTATGACGCTATGTGGCGCACAGGAGCTAACGCAAACACAAAAATCACTTTTAGCGAAGATGTGGAAGTAGGTGGTAAAACTTTAAAAGCCGGTAGTTATGCAGTTTATACTAAACCAGGTACTTCAAACTGGGATGTATATTTCTATAGCGACACTTCAAATTGGGGAACTCCAGAAAAGTGGGACGACAGTAAGGTAGCTGCTCAGGTTTCTGTTCAAGCCTATCCAATGCCTATGAACATTGAAACATTCACAATGAGTTTTGACGATTTGAAAAATGACTCAGCAATGTTGGGGATGCTTTGGGAAAAAACATACGTGGGCGTGCCTATTAAATTCAATACTGATAAAACAGTTACTGCAAGTATAGAAAGAGCAATGAGTGGTCCAACGGCTAACGATTATTATTCGTCTGCGGTTTACTATCTTGATGCAGGAAAAGATATTAACCAAGCGAAAGTTTGGATTGATAAGGCTATTAATATGAACAAAGAGCCTGCTTTTTGGCAACTTCGTCAAAAATCTTTAATCTATGCAAAAGCCGGTGATAAAAAAGGAGCTATTGAAGCTGCTAAAAAGTCAAAAGAGCTTGCAAAAGCTGCTGGGAATAATGACTATGTGGCTTTAAATGAAAAATCTTTAAAAGAATGGGGCGCAATGTAATAGCTTCTATTCATTATACAAAAAAGCCCCGAACTTTCGGGGCTTTTTTTATTTTGGACCCTTGGGACCTTTTTCACCTTTGCCATGTCGGTATCGGTCTAAAAGCTCTCTTTTAAAATCGTCTTCCGCTTTTTTAAGGATGATTATTTTTTTAGGTGAAATCACAGCTCGAAGTTCAGTAATCATCTGCTTGCGCAGCGCCAACTCCTCACTTTCCAAAGATAAACTTGTGTCAATTAAAGCATTGGCATCAGATTCGCTCATACTATCCAATCCATCGCGCAGTTTTTGGTATATCTCACTTTTTTCTTTCTTTCGAAGGTCATGGAACTTTTCATCATATTTATTATAGACGGGCCAAAATTTCTCCGCCTCAGATGGCGTAAGCGATAATTGTTGAGTAATATAAGCTGTCTTTAACGCTTTAATTTTTTCATGCTTTCCGTCCTGCGCGTGCATTGTTATTGTTGCAAGCAGGAATATAAAAATCAATTTTTTCATTGTTCGTTTATTAAAGTTTCTTCATCCACATTTTCCAAAATATAATTTTCCAGTGTGGTTTCTGAAAATTGATGGTCTTCAAGCTTTAAATCGGTAATGTCTTCATCGTTAATAAAGGTAGTAAGATCATAAATATCTAAATTCAAATTACCATCTTCAATATAGGTGTCAATAGCTGCCAATTGCAGAGAGTCCAAACTTGAATTATCTGAATTAGTGTTGAAAACAGTGAAACCAATAATCACGCTAGCTGCGATTGCTGCTGCGTAACCAAAATATTTCTTCGGAAATAGCTGAATAACTTTCGCAGGTTTTTCTGAAGCAATAACCGTTTTCAAAATCTGTTCTCCCAAATTATCAAAATAACCATCTGGAGCTTTGAATCCAGCTGATTTCGGGAAGTTTTCTTCTGAAAGTTTGCTGTACAAGCGCTCCTCGAAACTCTCGAAATAATTTTCAGGGGTTTTAAAACCAGATATGTTTTTGTTTTCTTTCATCGTTTAATTAGGACTTGAAAAACCTTAAAGAGTTTCATCCTGTGTCTTTATGAATTCGGTAATTTTCTTCACAGCAATGTGATAGCTGCTTTTCAACCCTCCCACAGAGGTTTCCAGTATTTCCGAAAGTTCCTCGAAAGTATGGTCTTCAAAATATTTCATTGTGAAAATCAATTTTTGCCTTTCTGGGAGTGTTGCAATCGCTTTTTGAAATTGTAGCTGAATGTTGTCACCATCAAAATAAACATCGCTTTCTAGGTTGCGCAAGGCATTGTCTTTCACATTTTCAATGGAAACATTATTTCGTTTAGCTTTTTTGTTGAGAAATGTTATAGACTCATTGGCTGCAATTCTATACATCCAAGTGTGTAACTTACTGTCTCCTTTAAAAGAATTGATATTCCTGAAAATCTTAATGAATGTGTTTTGAAGTACGTCATCAGCATCATCGTGGTCCAATACCATATTCCGTATTTGCCAGTAGAGCCGTTCCTTGTACTGCTTAACAAGTTCCCGAAATGCGGCTTCTTTGTCCGTTTCGGTCTGTAATGCCATTACAAGTTCTTGTTCTTCAACCATTTTTAAGTGCGCAACTTATTTATAGGACTAAGTTACAGAACAATGGTTTAATTGAGAGCGTAAAATTACGCAAGCGATTGCATTTCCACCAAGCTGTAGTAAACTCCTTTTTTCTCCAAAAGTTCTTGGTGTTTGCCCTGTTCCACAATTTTTCCTTTAGAAAGAACAACAATATTATCTGCATTTTGAATAGTAGAAAGGCGGTGTGCAATAACGATGGAGGTTCTGTTCTTCATCATTTTCTCCAAGGCATCTTGCACCAAACGTTCGCTTTCGGTATCCAAAGCGGAAGTTGCTTCGTCTAAAATCATAATAGGAGGATTTTTCAGAACGGCTCGTGCAATGCTCAAGCGTTGTTTCTGTCCACCGCTTAGTTTGTTTCCACTATCACCAATGTTGGTTTCAAAACCTTCGGGAAGATCTTTTATGAATTCGTAAGAATTGCTAATTTCAGCGGCTTCCATCAACTCTGCTTCGGTAGCTAAAGGTTTGCCAAGTTTTAGATTGTTGCCCACAGAATCATTAAAAAGAATGGAATCCTGAGAAACAATCCCCATTAAACCGCGTAATGATCTTTTTGAAATATTTTTTATATCTACGCCATCTATTTCGATGCTACCTTTATTTACGTCATAAAAACGTGTCAATAAGTTTGCAATCGTACTTTTTCCACTACCTGATTGGCCAACGAGTGCAACGGTTTTTCCTTTTGGGATTTCCAAAGAAAAGTCTTTCAAAACGTATTGGTCTTCATATTTAAAAGAAATGTTTTTTATTGAAATAACACCATCAAAACCCTCCTTTTGAACAGGATTTTCAATATCGGTAATGGTGTTTTCGGCTTCCAGTAATTCCAATATACGATGTGCAGAACCGTCGGCGCGCTTTATGGAATAGCTTGCTTTTGCAATAGCTTTGGCGGGTGTAAGGATATTATAGGCCAACATAATGTAACCAATGAAGAAACTTGCTTCCAGTGTTCTATCAACAAAAACCAAATAGCCTCCGTACACCAAAAGTACCCCAATAGTAATAATCCCTAAAAGTTCGCTTACTGGAGAAGCAAGGTTTTGCCTATTCATTACTTTATTAGAATGCTTATAAAATCGTTCGTTACTGTCCTCAAATTTATTTTGAAACAATTTTTCAGCGTGAAAAGCTTTAATAATGCGCAATCCGCCCATTGTTTCTTCTAATATTGAAAGGAAAACCCCCTGTTCTTCCTGTACTTTTAGGGAGCCTTTTTTCAATGATTTTCCAATTTTTGAAATCAGAAACCCGGAAATCGGTAAAAATAAAAACACAAAAAGTGTCAATTTAGGACTTATAAAAAGCATCGTTGCCAATGAAAAAATGATGGTCAAGGGTTCGCGTACAATCATTTCCAAAACGGAAAGCACCGAATTTTTCACTTCGTCCACATCGCCGCTCAATCGGGAGATTGTATCACCCTTTCTTTTTTCGGAATAAAAGGCCAACGGAAAACTAATTACCTTACTGTAAAGGTCGTTTCGAAGATCCTTCAATACCCCATTTCGAAGAAAAGTGGAATAAAACATGGCCAAATAATTACTCAAATTTTTCAATAAAAAGAGCGAAATTATAATGCCCACCATATACATGAGCACCTTAAACTCGCCTTGATTATTGATGTTTTCAACGATAAAATAATTAAGGTATTCCTGCGAAAAATCTTTTATATTCGAAATTCCACTATAAACCGGTTTTGGGCCAAGTGTACGTTGATCGCTAAATATTATTTCTAAAACAGGTATCAGTGCCACAAAAGAAAGGGTACTGAACAGTGCATATAATATGTTGAAAAAGATATTAAGAAAAGCATATCTTTTATAGGGGTAGGCGTAGCGCAGTATTTTTCTGAAATAATTCATTAATTCACGTTTAGTTGCGCGGCGATAGCGTCAATTTTTTTCTGAAGAATCTCTTCAAAATTTTTGGTTTCCAAAGTATTCACGCTAATGTAGAACTTTATTTTCGGTTCTGTGCCGCTGGGCCGTGCTGCAATTTTACTGCCGTCTTCGGTATAATAAATCAAAACGTTGGATTTTGGCAGATTAAGTGACAAAGTTTCCTGTTTTAAGAAATTTATGGACTCATTTTTTAAAATATCATCCATCCGTACCACTTTACTTCCGGCGATTTCTTTAAAAGGATTTTCGCGAAGCGCTTTCATCATTGCTGAGATCTCCTCGGCGCCTTGCTTTCCCTTCTTGGTGATTGAAATTAAATGCTCCCGATAGTTGCCGAATTGATTGTAAACGTCATTCAAATACTGAAACATACTGCTTCCGGCATTCTTTTTTTGCGCTGCAATTTCACAAGCGAGTAGAGTAGCAGTAACGGCGTCTTTATCCCTTACAAAATCGCCAACCAAATAGCCGAAACTTTCTTCACCACCACCAATAAAATCAAGCTCGGGAAAGTCTTTGATCATTTTGGCAATCCACTTAAAACCTGTGAGTCCTTCAATATACTTTACGTTGAAATGTTTAGCAATTTTTTCAACCATTGGAGTTGAAACTATTGTGGAAGCAACAAACTGGTTTCCGTTGAGATTTCCAGCTTTTTTCCATTGCTCCAAAAGGAAATGCGTCATCAAAACCATTGTCTGGTTTCCGTTGAGCAAAACCATTTCATTTTTATCATTTCTAACCGCAACACCCAAGCGGTCACAATCTGGATCGGTACCAATTACGATGTCTGCGTTTTCTTTTCCGGCAAGTTCTAAAGCCATTTTTAAAGCGGCTGGCTCTTCCGGATTTGGCGATTTTACAGTGGGAAAATCACCATTTGGCTCTGCTTGCTCTTCAACAATCAACACATTGTTGAAGCCAGCGTGCTCCAAAACCTTTGGAATCATTGTTATTGAAGTGCCGTGAAGCGAAGTGAAGACAATTTTTAAGTTGTCTTTAGCTTCTTTTGAAGTATTAAAAGTTCCGTTTTCAACTGAAGCTTTTGTGAAAGCGTCATCAACTTCGACATCTATATATTGAATCAAACTTTCGTTTGCTTCAAATTTTATGTCTTCGTATTTAAGTGAATTTATTTCAGCGATAATTTCGCCATCCTGCGGTGGAACCAGCTGTCCGCCATCTTCCCAATACACTTTGTAACCGTTGTATTCCGGCGGATTGTGAGAAGCCGTTAAAACAATTCCGGCCTGACAATCTAAATATTTTACAGCAAAGGAAAGCTCTGGTGTGGGGCGTAATTCTGAAAAAAGAAAAACTTTTATTTCGTTTGCAGAAAACACATCCGACACCACTTTTGCAAATTCTTTGCTATTGTGACGGCAATCGTAGGCAATGGCTACCTTAATTTCCTGACTCGGGAATTGCTTTTTTAGATAATTTGAAAGCCCTTGTGTGTTTTTCCCCAAGGTGTATTTGTTGATTCGGTTATCACCAAGCCCCATTATGCCTCGCATTCCCCCGGTACCGAACTCCAGATTTTTATAAAAACTGTCCTCCAATCCATCAGGATCGTAGGCAATCATTTCTTTAATATCGTGCTGGGTTTTTTCGTCGAAAAAAGGGGTGAGCCATTGGTTAACTCGGGCTAAAATTTTCGGATCTACGTAAATCATTCGCTTAAATTAAGGTGCAAAAGTAAGTATTAATAAGGTGCTTTTGAGAATTCCGATTTTATATAAATAAAAAACGCTTTGCTCTCGGTGTTTTTTGTGGAAATAAAGTGTTAGCATAAAAAAACTCCGAGGACACAATGTTTAAACTTGTTCTTTGATTATGTAATTTCGTGAGTCTTTCTTGCTTCTAAGAATCAATTCGCCTAAAAATCCAGCGAGGAAAAGTTGGGTTCCCAGAATCATTGCGGTTAGGGCGATAAAAAACTCAGGCCGTTCTGCAATGAGCCTTCCGGCTGGGTTTAAAAAAAGTTTATCGATACCAAGAAAAAAAGCAAAACAAAACCCTATAAAAAGCATACCCGCTCCCCAAGCGCCAAAAAGATGCATCGGCCGTTTCCCAAATCTTGATAAAAACCAAATAGTTATCAAATCCAAAAAGCCACGAATAAAGCGTTCTGCACCAAATTTTGTGGTCCCATACTTTCGGGCTTGATGTAAAACAGGTTTTTCTGAAATCTTGCTGAAGCCTGCATTTTTCGCTAACACAGGAATATAACGATGCATTTCGCCAGTTACTTCGATGGATTTTACAACATCTTTTTTATAAGCTTTCAGACCGCAATTGAAGTCGTGCAATTTTACACCTGAAGTTTTCCGAGCTGCATAATTGAACAATTTGGAAGGCATGTTTTTACTGATAACTGAATCATACCGTTTCTTTTTCCAGCCTGAAACAAGATCAAAACCTTCCTCAATAATCATTTTGTATAGTTCCGGAATCTCTTCAGGATTGTCCTGCAAATCGGCATCCATCGTAATTATCACATCCCCTTTTGCCATTGCAAAACCTGCATGTAATGCTTGCGATTTTCCGTAGTTTTTCTGAAAGCGTATTCCTTTTACATTTGAATTTTCTTCAGAAAGTTTTTCAATTATTTCCCAAGAATTATCTGTGCTACCATCGTCTATAAAAATTAGCTCGTATAAAAAACCATTGGATTGCATTACGGATGCAATCCAACGGTATAATTCATTAAGCGATTCTTCTTCGTTAAGAAGTGGGATGACAATGGAAATATTCATTCAGATAATTAAATTTGTTGTGGTGGGTTTTTCTTCATTATTAAACCTGCAATTAATGAAATGATAAATCCAAAAAACAAAGTTGCTATTATTGCAAAGGCAGACATTATCCAAGGTGTCATAAATTTGGCAGAAATTTCTAGACTATTTTCTATTTGTTCCTGAGACATGTTTGGATAATTTTCAATCATTTGTTCTCTAGAAAAATCTAAAGTTTTTTGAATAAAATCAGGATCAATAAAATTCATAAAGATATAATTGAAAATAACTGCTATAATCCCTGCAACTAGGCTTATTGCCAAACCTACTTTTAAAGACTGACTCAGGGTAAGAAAGCCTGCATTAATAGTTTTGAATGCTTTAATACCATAAACAATAGCGGTTACTGAAATAAGCAACTGTAAGACGGTTAGCCACCAAGGACGATCTATATGAACATCCAATACATAAGAGATAACTTGTAAGGCAATTGAAAGTAATGCTAATAGAACTCCATAGTTGAGTGCTATTTTTTTTAAAGAAGCTGTTTGAGTTTCCATTTTTTAATCGTTTTTTGGTTCGAGTTGTTAGTAAACAAAGATAGCAAAACGTTACATTTGCGATGGATTTTGAAGAAAATTAAAAAAGTGCACTATTTTGTTGCTAATTTCTAATTAATACTTAAATTTGCAAACTCAAAATCGAGCGCATTTTAAAAATATATAGAGATGAAAAAAGGTATCCACCCAGAAAATTATAGACTAGTTGCTTTTAAGGACATGAGTAATGAAGATGTTTTCCTTACAAAATCAACTGCAGATACTAGAGAGACTATCGAGGTAGATGGTGTTGAGTATCCTTTGGTAAAGATGGAGATTTCACGTTCTTCACACCCTTTTTATACTGGAAAAGCAAAACTTATTGATACTGCAGGACGTATTGACAAATTCAAAAACAAATACGACAAGTTTAAAAAACCTGCTGCTACAGAAGCTAAAACTGAAGAGTAGTCTTCAATTTTGATAAAACATACAAAAGCCTTCGAGAAATCGAGGGCTTTTATATTTTAGATTGCCGATTAACGATTGTCGATTGCTGAATTTTTTAGTAATATTGAATAACTAATAAAGATAAGCTTGTTGATTTTTTTTAATCGAAAATCAGCAATCAAAAATCTGCAATCGTTAATCCCAATGAATTATATCCTCTTCGACGGCAACGTCCGCAACCAGCTTTTACCCTTCACATTTACGCGTCCTGTGGCAGATATTCGTGTGGGGATTTTGACCATTCGCGAAAAGTGGGAACACCTTTTAGGCTTCACCACAACTACAGTAACCGAAGATTACCTTTCGGAAAAATATCCTTTTTTGGAATTGGAGAAGAATATTTTAATCAATGCGTCTTTTCTTCCTTCGGAAAATTTGGTGAACATAATCAAAGGTTTAGAAGAAAACCAAGCTGTATTTTTTGATGAAGAACCTATTGCTTTTTTTACAACAGAAGGGCAGGAAGTAGATTTTGAAACCTTCGATATAATTCAATATGCACACGATGATGTTTTGAGAATTGAACACTCTTGGGATATTTTTTCAAAAAATGGCGAAGCGATAAAGCGCGATTTTGAAATGCTTACTAAAGATCGCAAATCGCAACCTATTCCAAAAGCGGTTTGGACTAAAAATCCTGAGAATATATTCATTGAAGAAGGAGCAATCATTGCGTTCTGCACATTAAATGCTTCCGAAGGTCCCATATATATAGGTAAAGATGCTGAAATAATGGAAGGTGCGTTAGTGCGCGGCCCATTTGCGTTGTGTGAGTATTCTACATTGAAAATGGGAGCCAAGATTTACACAAACACTACAATTGGACCACATAGTAAAGTTGGGGGAGAAGTGAATAATTCTGTGATTTTCGGGTATACTAACAAAGGTCACGATGGGTTTTTGGGAAATTCAGTGTTGGGAGAATGGTGCAATTTGGGAGCGGACACCAACAATTCAAACTTAAAGAATAACTACGCTGAAGTACGTCTCTGGGATTACGAAACCGAAGGTTTTGCCCACACCGGACTTCAATTCTGCGGCTTAATGATGGGCGACCACAGTAAGTGTGGCATCAATACTATGTTTAATACTGGAACTGTGGTGGGCGTGAGTGCCAATATCTTTGGAAGTGGTTTTCCACGAAATTTTGTCCCGAGTTTTAGTTGGGGCGGAAGCGGTGGTTTTACAACTTATAAAACCGACAAAGCCTTTGAGGTTGCAAAGGTTGTTATGAGTCGGAGAAGTATAGAGTTTTCAGAAATGGATGCTAAGATTTTGGAGCACGTTTTTGAAGAGACTTCGAAGTGGCGAAAAGGTTAGAATAAACCGAATGGAATTAAAGTGTCAAAAATTATTCAAGCGTAATTATAAAAATGATTTTATGAAATTATCTCTACTTGCTTTAATTGGTTTATTTTCAATTACAAGTTATTCTCAAATAATATTTGTGAATAAAGATGCCGTGGGTCTTGATGATGGTACAAATTGGGAAAATGCTTACAAAAGTTTGGATTTTGCTACTAAGAATACTATTACTGGAGAAATTTGGGTTGCCCTGGGAACATATTATCCTGAAACTGACAGAATGGGAGAAATACCTTCAAATTCTAGAAGAAAAAGTTTTGTATTGAAACCCAATGTTTCTTTATATGGTGGATTTAATGGCACAGAGACAAGCAGAGAACAGCGAAATTATAATCAGAATATAACAATACTTAGTGGTGAATTAGGTAATCCCAACAGTTTACTTGACAATTCATTTCATGTTATAGAACAAGGAACTTCTCAAACAAATGCAGAAACAATTATAGATGGCTTTACAATTCGTGACGGTTATACCGCAATTAATGGATATGGCGGTGGTGGTCTGGATATTTATGACTTCTTCATTATGCGAAATTGTATCCTTGAAAATAATTATTCTTTAAGTGATGGCGGTGCAATTCGATCCTCTTATTCTAATGCTATAATTGAGGATAACATTTTTAGAAATAATCATGCTTTTCAAGGAGGTGCCATTGCACTAATAGGTTCTGATGCACTTATAAAAAATAATGTTTTTTATAACAATGTATGTGATGATATAAACGGTAATAGTTCTACTAGTAATGCAGGAGGGGCTTTGCATGTAACAGCATATTCCAGCCCAATTATTACTGATAATATTTTTCAAGGAAATTACGCTAAGGTTCAGGGTGGGGCTGTTGATCTTGAAAGTAATTACTCTGTTGTTTTTCAGAATAATATATTATTTGAAAACAGTTCTGAAGATGGAGGAGCTTTATATATTGATGGAGGAGGAAAATATTTGTTTAATAATGTTTTTGCTAAAAACACGGCTAGCCACGATGGTGGAGCAATCTATTTGGATTATGTCAATACTCTTGAATGTATAAATAATACTATTGTCGATAATACTGCTGATCATTATGGAGGAGGTATTATGACGTCTGGTGCAGGAATTAATATGGTTAACACAATTTTGTACGGCAACACTAGTTTTGATAATTACCAAATAGTTTTTTATTTTCAAATAGGAGGCTTTTATAGCAAAATTAGATTTTCGGATATCGAAAATGGTATTGATGGCATTGGCCGCAATGGACCCGAGGACAGATTATTATATGAAGATAATTTTGATATAGAACCAGAATTTGTTGATTCTAATGACAACAATTATAGACTTGAACCAAATTCTCTATTAATAAATAATGGGACGTTTTCAAATGAAATCATACAAACTCCGTGGCAAGGAACACAAGGAGAAGAAATTAATTTTCCTCTTATTGATGTAGATGGAAATCCAAGGATTATTAATACAATAGATTTAGGGGCTTATGAGTATGGTGTTCTAGATATTTCAAATTTCGAAAATGAAAGATTAATTGTTTATCCAAATCCTACAAATGGTCTTTTTTCTATTAAGAATATCGGAAATTTTAATAACGTTACAGTTCATGATGTTTTAGGCAAAAAAATTATAGACTTAAATTTAAAAACTGGTATTAATAAGTTGGATTTATCAATATTTGCTTCAGGGATATATCATCTAAAATTTATTTCGCCGATGGGGAATTTAAACAAAAAAATAATTCTTCTTCATTAAAAATCTTTAATTAGATTTGGGAGCACGTTTTTGAAGAATCCGCGAAGTGGCGCAAAGGTTAATGATAAAACAGAAAGTAGATTAATACACCCAAAATAACAACCATTACGCCGCCAAAAACAATTGTTAACCGTTTTTGTCGGCTTACTTCGTTTTGTTTCAACTTCTGTTTAAAAGCCACAAACTGGGCTGGCGACATTTTTTTGTAATCAACAATCTTTGTTGAAGTTCCATATTTTGAAGCAACATCTTTTTCAAAATAATTATTTCGTTTGGCAAGTTGCTTCGCATTATAGCGAATTGATTGTATCATTGCCGCAGCCGAACCGCCAAATCCCATTTTGTTATATATTTATTGTTTTGGGCATACTTTATTTTTCTTTTTTAACCCTTTTCAATATCAAAAAATTCTGTGGATTAATGCCCAATCCTGAAACTTTTTTGTTTACAAACCGAACAGCCATGTCATAAAACAAAGGCACTACGGGAGCTTCATCCACAACTATGGAATCCATTTTTGTATACAGTAATTTCCGTTCTTCAATATTTGAAATTGATAGCGATTTCACATAAAGACTATCAAAAGTTTCGTTTTTGAAGTGCATATAATTAGGACCGTTCGGCGCAAAATTGGGACTGTAAAAAAGGGAAAGATAATTTTCTGCATCAGGGTAGTCTGCAATCCAGCTGGCTCGGAAAATATCGAGTTCGCCGCTACTTTTCATTTGACGAAGCGTTGAAGGGGGCATCACATCTATGGTTACTGCTATTCCAAGCTTTTCGAGTTCTCGTTGCACATATTCACACAAATCCAAATATTGACTGTTTGTGCCAATAATTATTTCAGGTTGTGTGTCGCCAGTCTCAGTTTTGTATTGTTCAATTAATTGCTTCGCCTTTTCGGGTTGGTAGGTGTAGCCGTCTATTTCGTCATAACCAGGCAATCCTTTTGGAATAAAGCCGTGAGTGGCAGGAATACCCATCCCATTACGAAGATAGGTCACCATCTTTAAACGGTCGAAACCATAATTTATAGCTTGTCGAAAGGTTTTGCTTTGTATTTCGGGCGTATTTGTTCCAAGAAAAAGACCGAGATATTCCGTGTTTAAATAAGGCCCCGTAATCATATATGCCAAGTCCTCATAATTTGACTGGAGTTTTCCGTGAGTGGTCAACAATTCATCTTTATAACTCCCGTCTAAACCTGAAATGAAATCCAATTTTCCCTGTGCGAATTGTAAAAATTCACTCTGTTTGTCTGGTAAAAAAGTTATTGAAACTGCTTCCAGATAAGGAAGCCTGTTTCCGCTTTCATCCTTTTCAAAATAAAGCGGATTTTTTCTAAAAACTAGTTTCACGTTTTCTTCCCACATTTTAAACTGAAAAGGACCAGTTCCCACAGGATTTCTTCGGAATTCATTGCCGTAATAATCCACAGCTTCCTTTGGAACTACAGAACAATAGCGCATAGAAAGCAAGCCTAGAAAAGCTGGAAAGGGTTGTTTCAGCTGAATGACCAATGTGGTGTCGTTTTCAGCTTTATAGCTTTCCACATAATTCATCACCCAACTGCCAGAAGATGCTACTTTTTCATCGGTCAATCGGTCGAAACTGTATACGAAATCCTGGGCTACCACCTTTCGCGTATAACGGGTTGGATTGTAAAGCCCTTTTTGTGCAAACGCTTTGTTTTGATGAAAAAAAACATCGTTTCTCAGAAAGAAGGTGTAGGTGTTTGTGGAATCATTTATAATCCATTTTTTCGCAATGTCGGGTTCAATATTTAAGGAATCGTCCAGTTGTACTAAGCCATTGTATAGTTGATTGTCTGGCCAAATGGCCTGTGGATTTCTAGCAAATGCGGGGTCGAGTGTTGGGATGTTTCCGTGCTCGTTATAGCGGAAAACGAGATGGTCCAAGTCAGTTTCTACGGTGTTTCCGCAAGAAAAGAGGATTAATGTTGTTATGAAAATTAAGAAGAATCTAAACATTTGAATGGTTGACAAACCCGAAATTTCGGGAAACGAATATATGGTTTATTGGTGCTATTTTATCCAAAATATCGAAATTTCAAAACAAAAAACTCGTGTATTCGTGGGTAATAGTTTGTATTTTTGCGGTCTTAATTGCCAAAAATACAACAATGCATCCTTCAAAAAAAGTCGCTTTCTACACGCTTGGTTGCAAGCTCAACTTTAGTGAAACTTCTACCATTGCGCGAAGTTTTGAAGGAGAAGGTTTTGAGCGTGTGGATTTTTCTGAAAAAGCAGACATTTATGTTATAAATACTTGCAGTGTAACCGAAAATGCAGACAAGCGCTTTAAAACAATTGTAAAGCAAGCACAGAAGGGTAATCCTAATGCTTTTGTAGCTGCAGTGGGCTGTTACGCACAGCTAAAACCACACGAACTGGCAGATGTTGACGGGGTGGATTTAGTTTTGGGTGCTACCGAGAAATTTAAACTTACAGGCTATATAAATGACCTTTTGTCGCGCCCCGAGCGCAGTCGAGGGGTTGGAGAAGTGCATTCATGCGAAATAGAGGAAGCTGATTTTTATGTGGGTTCTTATTCCATAGGAGATAGAACACGGGCTTTCTTAAAAGTACAGGACGGTTGTGATTATAAATGTACTTATTGCACTATTCCTTTGGCGCGTGGCATATCGCGTAGCGATACTTTGGAGAATGTTTTGCAGAACGCTGCCGATATTTCGGCACAGGGAATTAAAGAGATTGTGTTAACAGGTGTAAACATTGGCGATTACGGAAAAGGGGAGTTCGGAAACAAAAAGCACGAGCACACTTTTCTAGAACTTGTAAAAGCTTTGGATAAAGTTGAAGGTATTGATAGGCTTCGTATTTCTTCAATTGAACCAAATCTATTAAAAAACGAAACAATTGATTTTGTGTCGAAATCGAGAACTTTTGTGCCGCATTTTCATATTCCTCTACAAAGTGGAAGCAACGCTATTTTGAAAATGATGCGTCGTCGCTATATGAGTGAATTGTATATTGAGCGCGTTGCAAAGATTCGTGAAGTAATGCCAAACGCTTGTATTGGTGTGGATGTAATTGTTGGTTTTCCAGGAGAAACTGACGAACATTTTTTGGAAACCTATCATTTTTTGAATGAGCTAGACATTTCATATTTACACGTTTTTACCTATTCCGAAAGGGACAATACACCAGCAGCTGAAATGGAAGGCGTGGTACCAATGAAGATTCGAAACAAACGCAGCAAAATGCTGCGCGGTCTTTCAGTAAAAAAGAGAAGGGCTTTTTATGAAAGCCAGTTAGGGACTGAAAGAACCGTTCTCTTTGAGGGTGAAAACAAAGAAGGCTACATTCACGGTTTTACTGAAAATTACGTAAAAGTAAAAGCTCCGTGGAACCCAGAATTGGTAAATACCTTAGAAAAAATTACGCTTACTAAAATTGATGAAGATGGGTTGGTGCGTTTTAAAGTTTCTGAAACTGTATTGGATTAAATATTAATGCCCACTGGCAATAAATCTTTATATTTTCTACGGTTTTTTCGCATAAAACCTGCTATTTCTGGGCTCGTGGGAACCAAGCTTATGCCTCGGTTTTTTACTTCTTCAAAAACGGCTTTAATAAAAATGTCACGGAAACCTTGTTCTTCCAGATCTTCTGGCATTTCGTATTTTGTTAGGAAGATTTTACGATCTTGTAGTGCATATTCAATGCGAGCCATATTGTCGCCAATTTCGAGTTCAAACTGTCTTAAAAATTCATTGTCGGTAATTTCTACATCTTCAATCATTGGGAAGTATTTTTTAAATTGAAAAATTATTTAAAATGCAGTGATGGTGATATTGAATCGGTATTTTTAAGATACAGGTTTTGGCACCTTAAAATGATGTTGTTATATATGCTATTACTTTTGGATGTCTGTTTTGTTTTCAAAGCAAATTATTGCGAGAAATTTCAGTTTAGAGGAAACAGTTATATAATTATATCTTTGTATTCGTAAATTTACGAATAATCTTTGGGCTATGCCATTTTCTTCACAAAAGACTTATGAATTCTAAAAAAACACATGTTTATTTCGTTCCTGGATTGGCTGCGGGAACCGAAATTTTTAGGAATATCAAGTTTCCCGAAAAGTATGAAATACATATTTTGGAGTGGTTGATTCCAGACAAGAACGAAAGTTTACAGGCCTATGCAAAGCGTATGGCGCTTTTTGTAAAAGAAAAGGATGCAATACTTATTGGAGTTTCTTTTGGAGGCGTAGTGGTTCAGGAAATGCATGATTTTTTAAAATTGAAAAAACTTATAATCATTTCCAGTGTAAAAACTCAGAGTGAGCTTCCAAGACGAATGAAACTTGCCAGTTTTACAAAAGCTTACAAACTAATTCCAACCAGTTTGGTTTTGAGTGTGGAAGATTTAACCAAATTCTCAATAGGCCCAAAAACAAAAAAAAGATTATCACTTTATCAGCAATACCTTCACGTTCGCGATAAAAAGTACTTGGATTGGGCACTTGAAAAAATGGTGACTTGGAACCAAAAGGAAAAAATTGAGGGGGTTATTCATATTCACGGTGAAAAAGATATGGTTTTCCCCATAAAATATATAGAAGATTGCACAGTTATTAAAGGTGGAACACATATTATGATACTCAATAAAGGCAGGGAAATCTCTGATAAATTACTTGAAATTTTTGAAGAATAGTTTTTCCTTTTCTGTTTAAAAATAGCTTTATTAAGTATCTTTATTGAAAATATGATTCATGAAATGCCCAATAAAAAAACACAAATTGAGTGAAGATGTATATTGGGGCATTCCATCTTCCTGTTTTAAAAATATTATATACAGATGAAAACGATTGGTAAAATAGGTTTGGGATTAGTGGTATTGGCTATCAGTGCCATCAGCATTCATGCAGTCCAGGATGCCCCGACAGATGAAAATTTTGAAAAGAAACTGGTTAATGACTATAATGTGTACGCATTGCCATTACCAGAAAAAATGGATTTTGCAGGTGAGCCCGTACCACTTAAAAATCCAGATATTCGTGAGCGAATGGACAGGGAGTTATTGGTAAATACATACTGGCAATCCAACGGGCTTTTGCTTTTTAAACGTGCAAATAAATATTTCCCGCTCTTAGAACCTTTGTTGAAAAAATATGGCTTGCCAGACGATTTTAAATATCTGGCTGTTGCAGAAAGTGGTTTGGAATATACAAGTTCGCCAGTTGGGGCCTCTGGTATTTGGCACTTTATGAAAGGAACGGGATTAGAATATGGATTGGAAATCAACGATTATGTGGACGAGCGCTACAATCTTGATAAGGCAACAATGGTAGCTGCAGAATATTTAAAAAAATCAAAAGAAAAATTTGGGAGTTGGACTATGGCTGCAGCTTCGTACAATGCTGGAGTAGGAGGAATGAACAAACAGATAAATCGGCAGAAAGAAACCAGCTATTATGACTTGTTACTGAATGATGAAACAAGCCGTTATGTATTCAGAATACTAGCTTTAAAAGAAATAATGACCCACCCGCAGCAATACGGCTTCAATTACAGGGAAAAAGATTTATATACCAACATTCCTACTTTTACGGTAAAAGTTAATACTCCAGTAGAAGATTGGGCAGAGTGGATAAAACCTTATGGTATTAACTATAAAATCCTAAAACTTCACAATCCGTGGCTCAGAGATACGTATTTAAAAAATACAACAGGAAAGGAATATTTCATTGAAATACCTGAAAAAGGATATTATCAATAAAAAATTTAGATTATATAATAAACCCGTAAAAATGCTATTTTTTTACGGGTTTTGTTTTGAAGCGATGTGATCTTTATCTTCGTCGCCTAAGTTTTTAAGGAGTGAAATTCCATTTAAAAAAGAGTTGTAATTCAACTCAAAAGAAATTTCATATTTTTCATTATATGGGTGAAGTACGCCGCGCCTTACATCAACAATTCGTTTGTTTTCATCAATAAAAAAAGAAGTTGGAAAACCAAGGCTGTGCTTCATTATTTCCACTATATGATCGTTTTTATTTTCCTTTTCATCAACGTAAATAATGTTTATTCTTCTGGAATAATCACGAGTTGATTTACGGACACTTTCTTTTGAATCCCAGAAAAGAACAACAAAATCGATGTCTTTATAATATTTTTCCGCAACTTCGTTTAGGGCTGGAACTTCACCAACACCAGGCGTACACCAAGATGCGTAAGTCATTAAAAACATTGGTCTTTCAAACTTGTAGAGTTCAATCTTTCTTCCAGATAGCTTTCTTACTTTAAAGTTATCAAGATAGCTTCCGTTAACTACATTGTTAATCAAAGAATCAAACAGGAATTCTGCACGCTCAAAATCCTGATCTGCGTATGCCTCTTGTGAATTTTTCGTGTATTTCTTAATGTTTTTTCCAATTGCTTCAGAAAACAGAGAACCTTGCTCAATCTGGGATTGTGCTGAAAAAGTTACCAATAAGAAAAGATAAAGTAGTTTTCTACCCATAAGCAAAAGCTTTGAGCAAAGATACGTTACTTGGTTGATTTACAACACGGTATTCGACATAAAGCTAATTTAAATCGACAAACTGCACTAAAAGTAGAAAGACACTATTTAAGAAAACAGTTTAAAATCTTTTCCCGCCACGACCACTGCGACCGAATTGTTGACGGGGTTGGCCCATTTTCTTCATTTGCTGTTTCATCATCTTTATTTGATCGTCCAGCATATTGTGTTTATCAAGGCTTTTAGCTTCGATCATAAGCTGCTCCGCCTCGCGTTTGCGGTTTTTAGTCATTGCTATCCCCGCAAGGTTCAATTTGGTCATAGCCATATCGGCAGACATATTCAAACCTAGTTTTTCAGCTTTTTTAAAATATTTTTCAGCTTCAACCATATTGGTCTGCGAAATCATCAACCCGTTCAAGTAATTGTAGTAGCCCTCTTGTTTTGGCACCAATGAAGCTTTAGGATTGCCTATTTTGTCAAGCCATTTCTTTGCTCCAGGAAAATCCTGTTTTCTAAGGCGTAGAAAAGCAAGCAAAATGATTTCGTTCTTAAAATATAGGAAGACGAATACCAAAGAAAGTAAAATGAGCATAATCCCGTTGCCGATATTTGTTTCGGTGAATTGCCAAACAGCAGTGCCAATAACCAAGGCAGTTAGAACTAATTTTATATTTTTATTGAACATGTTTCATTTTTTAAAATGGCCTGCAAAGGTATAAAAACTAAATGCGTTATGGAAGATTTTCCATTTCGGAAGTAGAAATTATTTCATATAAAAGAAGGCGTAGGTAATAATATTATAGGTTGTATTTTTGCGACAATCGTTATGTCTAAAAAAATTATGGATATTTTTCAAAAAAGGTTTGTCTAAGTGAAAACTTGTTGTATTTTTGCACCCGCCTACGCAAATAAATGCTTTGGCAGACGAGCCCAACTTTGAAGAAGGGGGATTGAACAAAGATATAACGGTAGTTAAAGAATACTATAATGAGCAAAAGAACATTTCAGCCATCAAAAAGAAAAAGAAGAAACAAACACGGTTTTAGAGAGCGTATGGCTTCTGTAAACGGAAGAAAAGTATTGGCTGCCCGTAGAGCGAAAGGCAGAAAGAAAATTTCTGTATCTTCTGAATCACGTCATAAAAAATAATGTTGATAAATTATATATAAAAGGTGTTGTTTAACTAAGCAACACCTTTTTTTTATACCCTAAAGCGTCGTAATTTTGCGGCACCGAAAAAGTTAAAAAAATGCCTAAAAATCCTTCAATTAAATCAGTTCTAATTATTGGCTCAGGTCCCATTGTTATTGGTCAGGCTTGTGAATTCGACTATTCAGGTTCACAATCTTTGCGCTCTTTACGGGAAGATGGTATCGAGACCGTTTTGATAAACAGCAATCCTGCAACCATTATGACCGATCCTTCTATGGCCGATCATATTTACCTTTTGCCACTTACAACAAAATCACTCGTAAAAATTTTGAAAGAACATCCGCAAATTGACGCTGTATTGCCTACAATGGGTGGGCAAACTGCGCTTAACTTGTGTATTGAAGCTGATGAAAAGGGGATTTGGAAAGATTTTGGCGTAAAGCTAATAGGTGTAGATATTGACGCCATAAACATTACAGAAGACCGCGAAAAGTTTAGATTATTGATGGAGAAAATTGGTGTGAAAATGGCGCCTCAAGCCACTGCCAATTCTTATCTGCAAGGAAAGGAAATTGCACAGGAATTTGGTTTTCCACTAGTAATTCGGGCATCATATACTTTGGGAGGTGCTGGTGCATCTATTGTTTATAAAGAAGAAGATTTTGACGAACTTTTGTCATATGGTTTAGAAATTTCGCCCATTCACGAGGTAATGATAGACAAAGCAATGATGGGCTGGAAGGAGTACGAACTTGAATTGCTTCGCGATAATAATGACAACGTTGTAATTATATGTACCATTGAAAATATGGATCCAATGGGAATCCATACGGGAGACTCCATTACTGTGGCTCCAGCAATGACGCTAAATGACCGCACCTTTCAAAAAATGCGCGATATGGCTATTCTTATGATGCGCAGTATTGGTGATTTTGCAGGTGGTTGTAACGTTCAGTTTGCTGTAAGTCCAGATGAGGAAGAAGAAATCATCGCCATTGAAATTAATCCGCGTGTGTCTCGTTCTTCGGCTTTGGCATCAAAAGCAACGGGTTATCCCATTGCAAAAATAGCAACTAAACTAGCTATTGGTTATAGACTTGATGAGTTGAAAAACCAAATTACAAAGTCAACTTCAGCATTGTTTGAACCAACTTTGGATTATGTTATTGTAAAAATTCCACGATGGAATTTTGATAAATTTGAAGGTTCAGATCGAACCTTAGGGCTTCAAATGAAATCTGTTGGAGAAGTGATGGGTATTGGCCGTTCTTTTCAAGAAGCGCTTCACAAAGCCACGCAATCGCTGGAAATAAAACGAAATGGAATTGGTGCCGACGGAAAAAGCTATACCAACTACGAACAGATTCTCGACAAACTGAAAAACGCAAGTTGGGATCGTGTTTTTGTAATTTATGATGCAATCCAGATTGGGATTCCACTAAGTAGAATTCACGAAATCACAAAAATTGATATGTGGTTCCTTCGCCAATACGAAGAACTATATCTTTTGGAAAAGGAAATTTCAAAATATACTTTGGAAACGCTGCCGAGGGAATTGTTGCTGGAGGCTAAACAAAAAGGCTACGGTGACCGTCAGATTGCACATATGCTGAAATGTTTGGAGAGCCAAGTTTACAAAAAACGTGAAGATATGAACATTCAACGCGTTTATAAATTGGTGGATACCTGTGCTGCTGAATTTAAAGCGGAAACACCTTATTACTATTCTACTTTTGAAAACGAAATGCAGCTTGAGGGCCAAAAACCCTTTTCCGAAAACGATAGCATAGTAACAGAAAAGAAAAAAATTATAGTGCTTGGTTCCGGTCCAAACAGAATAGGGCAGGGCATCGAGTTTGATTACTGCTGCGTTCACGGAGTTTTAGCAGCTGCTGAATGTGGGTATGAAACCATAATGATAAATTGCAATCCAGAAACTGTTTCTACAGATTTTGATGTTGCGGATAAACTTTACTTCGAACCTGTTTTTTGGGAACATATCTATGATATAATCCGCCACGAAAAGCCCGAAGGTGTAATTGTACAATTGGGTGGACAAACTGCTTTAAAGCTTGCCGAAAAGCTAGATAGATACGGTATTAAGATTATTGGGACAACTTATAAGTCTTTAGATTTAGCTGAAGACCGAGGAAGCTTTTCAAATATTCTAAAAGAGAACAATATCCCTTACCCAGAGTTTGGTGTGGCAGAAACAACAGAGGAGGCACTAGCGCTTGCCGATGAGCTTGACTTTCCCCTTTTAATTCGTCCTTCATACGTTTTGGGTGGCCAAGGAATGAAGATTGTTATCAATAAAAAGGAATTGGAAGAACACGTGGTAGATTTGCTGCGTAAAATTCCTAATAATAAATTATTGCTGGATCATTATCTTGATGGAGCCATTGAAGCTGAAGCAGACGCAATCTGCGATGGTGAGAATGTATATATCATCGGAATAATGGAACATATTGAACCTTGCGGAATCCATTCGGGAGATTCAAATGCCACCTTACCACCATTCAATATTGGTGAATTTGTGATGCAACAGATAAAAGATCATACTATAAAAATAGCGAAAGCACTAAATACTGTTGGGCTCATAAATGTGCAGTTCGCCATAAAAGATGATATAGTATATATTATTGAAGCCAATCCACGCGCCTCGCGAACAGTACCTTTTATAGCAAAAGCCTATGGCGAGCCTTATGTAAACTATGCAACCAAGGTAATGCTGGGTCATAATAAAGTAACCGATTTCAACTTTAATCCGAAGTTGGAGGGGTATGCAATTAAACAACCGGTTTTTAGTTTCAACAAATTCCCGAACGTAAACAAACAATTGGGACCAGAAATGAAAAGTACAGGAGAAAGTATTTTGTTTATAGATAGTTTGAAGGATGATGCTTTTTACGATTTATACGCAAGAAGAAAAATGTATTTGAGTAAATAAGCTGATGTTTTCCTTTTCAACTGGATTTTTTATTATTATTTTTTGTAAATTAGTGTGTCAACCTACTTAACCTTTCATTTATGAAAAAAATTACTTTGTTCTTATTTTTTATTGCAATAAACATTCTCAGTGCGCAGAATGTTGTTGAAATTGCTTGGGGACAAGGGATTAATGAATCTGTTGCCAGTCCTACAATAGAAGTGGGAGATACTGTTCTGTGGACTTGGGCAGATACTTCACAAAAAAGTGTAACGAGCCTTCAAAATGGTACCGAAGTTTTCGACAGTGGTTCGCTTAAGGGTATAAACAATGATTTTTCATATACTTTCTCTAAAATAGGTATTACCGAATATCAAAATGATCTTGCCCCTTCAATGCATGGCAAAGTTACAGTGGTTGGAAGGCTTTCAACAGAAGAAAAATTTGTAAAAAACTTGAATTTCTACCCTAATCCGGTAAAAAATGACCTGACCATTTCTTCAATTTTTAAAATTGATAGTTATCAAATTTATAACGTTTTGGGAACCCTAGTTTCCGAAGGAAAGGGATCCGGAAATATTGCCCAGGTTGATATGAGCAGATTGAACAGTGGTTTGTATTTTGTGAAAGTTACTTCAAAAAATATGCAGACCACTTTAAAAATTGCTAAAAAATAAACTTTTCGGGTATTATTTTTTATTTATAACCTTTGTAATCTACAATTACGTTATGGTTCTTTAATTCGCTAATATATTTTTCGACTTCAAAGTTGGTTTCTTGGAATTTTGAGTGCTTTTTTGAAGCCAAGCGTGAAGCGCTTTTCAAAAAACGCCTTATTTCAATCTTTGAATCCAATATTAATCCGGGCACTTCCATGCCATTGCCATTATCATCTTTTGCGACCATAGTAAAGTAGGATGAATTGCAATGTTTCTTTACTCCAGTATGTATGTTTTCGGCCTCAACCCGAATCCCGACAATCATCGAGGTTTTTCCCACATAATTTATTGAAGCTTTTAGTGTCACCAATTCTCCCACTTCAATTGGGTTTAAGAAGTTTACAGTATCTACTGAGGCTGTAACACAGTAGTATTTGCTATGCTTTGATGAACAAGCAAATGCAATTTGATCCATGAGAGACAGAATATAGCCACCGTGTATTTTTCCGCCAAAATTTGCGTGGGAGGGTAGCATCAATTCAGAGAGAGTCACTTGCGACTCTTCAATATGTTTATGAATGTCACTCATTTAATTTCTGTTGAAGTGTGGGGAGTTTTCTTTTTCAACCTCCGTAATAAAATACTTGGTATCTCCCCAAATTGCGAAGGAAGCAAATCGTTCAACGTAAGTAACTTTTACGTAGTTACCTTGAAATTCTTTCAGTTTCTCAATTACTTCAGCATCTTGATCTAAGACGGAAAAAGAGAAAATTTGTGCTCCGCTTATACCTTGGCTTATTTCTCCTTCCCAAGTCTTAATAACCACACCGCGATGGCTGAATTTTATAAGCTCACCTGCACGGGTTCCTTCGCTATAGGGAACATAATATACAAAAGCAAAATAGAGTAGGTACAACGCCAACAGACTTCCGAGGATAATGAAGAGGACTTTTTTCATCTTTTAAATTTAGACAAAATATATCATATTGCTCTTATAGAAAATTATAACCCGCAATTAAAGCGAAAGAATTATAGTCAGTGCTAATATCTAGATAATTAGTAATCTTACGGGAAGTGTGGTATCGAGCTTCAAGACTATACCTTTTCTTGTATTTGAAACCCAAACCGAAACCTATAGCAACATCTGTCTTAACATCCATATCATAACTATTTTCATTGCTTGATTCAATTTTTGAATCAAGAATTGAAGCGTCTATTACGAATGCTGCATCAAGAAAGAATGCCGAATCTTGATTCAAAAACATATAATGGCGAGCTCCAATTGGTAGCTCAATTGAATTATATTCAGCTGTTACTAATGTTGTTTTCTGGAACGTTAGGAAATCTACATAGATTACTTCTTTTTCAGCTTTATAATTGCGATAGGCGGGTTCTATAAATATTGACCATTTTCCGTTATTAAAGGGAAAAACATATTCTGCCTCCAAACCAATTCTAATTCCTGTTTGGTTATCAAATTTCAATTTTTCATCACCAGCTTTAAGAATGGATAATGATCCAAAAGTTACTCCCGGACGAATGCTTAAGTTAAATCCTGATTTGACATCTTTTTTGGCATAAACTATGTTTTCACCATTTTGGCAAGTATTATACTTTTTAAAAAGGGTAGTCAAACTGGACTTTTTATACTCAATATTTTCAAGAGCCTTGGCGTCTATACTAGAACATTGAATATCTGTGATAAGTTGCTGTTTATATCTATTATTCTTTGCAATATCCTGGTTTAAAGTAGTGTATCGCTTATAAATGAGTTGTTCAATTTTGCTGTCATTCACTTTGTAGAAAAAACGATTTTCGCCATTTTTTGTTGTGTAATAAAGCGAAGCATTGCCTTCAACCAAAACTTTTAAAAAGAGGGTTTCGTCCTTGAAAATTGGATTCCTGTCTTCGGTTAAGTCGCCAACTTTATCACTGGACTGTTCAACTGGTAAAGTCACTGTCAAATATTTGAAATTTTCAGAGGATCCAAATTCCTTTACAGTTGAAACATTGCCTAGTTTAACCTCGTCATTTTCTCCAATTTTATATTCAAATGTGGCTGGACTTCCTTTCCAATCTTCATTTTTAATCAAACAATTGGTTTTTGTTCCATTGGTTAGAACGATATATCCCGCTTCAAATTTCGTTTGCGAGAAAAGGTTCGGTACTGATAATAAAATGGTTAGAAGGAGTAATTTTGATTTCATGAATATTGGTTTTCTTAAAAGTTAAAGAGTGCAAAATAGAAAATAAATAATGGAAACCCTCATTTTTCTATAGGGCTATTTTCATCACTGCTGTTCAACAGTTTCTGATCGATATTTTTACTGGTAATAGCGCCCAGCTTTCTTAACTTTTCAACCCTTTTTACTAGATTTCCCTTGCCTTCCAGTTTAATTAAAGCATTGTCAAAAGAACCTTGAACCGTTCCTAATTGTTTTTTTATTTTGTTCAGTTCATCTAATAATCCAACAAAGGAATCGTACAATCTGCCAGCTTCTGTGGCAATCTCGAGCGTGTTTTTCTTTTGATTGTCGTTTTCCCATAGATTTTCTACCAATCGCAATGCTGCCAATAGTGTGGATGGGGTTACAATCATCACTTTTCTTTTAAACGCTTCTTGATACAGGTTTTTTTGGTTAGCTACCGCTATTGCAAAAGCAGGCTCTATTGGAACAAACATGAAAATGGTATCTGGACTTTCGTTTACGGCGTGATAATATTTTTTTTCACTTAGGGTAAGTATGTGTTTTTTTATGGAATCTATATGTTTTTTTAGATAAAGGCTTTTCAGATTTTCATCATCTTCAGAAACATACCTTTCAAAGTCGGTAAGTGAAACCTTACTGTCAATTATCATCTTTTTACCGTCTGGCAGATGAATGATGACATCCGTTTGCAGCCTACCGCCATCGGGATTGTCGTGGCTGTCCTGTATGGTATATTCGCGTCCTTTTTCCAGGCCAGATTCTTCCAAAACTCGGGACAGAATCATTTCCCCCCAATTTCCTTGGATTTTGGAATCCCCTTTTAACGCTTTGGTAAGGTTATCAGCCTCTTGGCTTATTTTAATGTTTTGCTCGTTCAAATACTGAAGTTGTTTACCCAATTCGGCGTGGGTACGCACAAAATCTATATTGTTTCTCCCAACTTTTTCTTCAAAATCCTTTATCTTTTCATTCAAAGGTTTTAAAATGTTTTCTATATTTTTTTTATTTGAATCTGTAAATTCCTCAGTTTTGTCTATCAATATTTTATTTGCGAGATTTTCAAATTTATCTTTAAAATCCTTTTCAAAATTTTGGAAACGCTCCTTTTCCTTTTCAAGTTCAGAATACAACGAATTATATTCGGCACTTTGCTTTGAAAGTTGATTGCTTATTTGTTCTTTTTCTGCCCTTACCTGCTCTTTTTCATTTGATAAAATATTGTAACGCTCGTCTAGTTTTTCTATCTGAAACTGTGCGTTTTCAAGCCGTTCTTCCAGTTTACTGGTTTCGGTTTTGTTTTTTAATCTAGCAAAAAGATTACCTATAAATGCCCCGATGAGAAGACAGATAGCAGCTAATAAAAGAAATAAAAAAGTTTCGTTCAATTTTAAGTTATTAGGTTATAAAATTATTGGGTAATAGCGTTAATTGGAAAGGATATTCCAAGGTTTTGATAAAGATAATAAGTTATACGGAATCCATTAAGCCAGTAACGAAATAACTAATTAATTTTTTATCACAAACCGTCCGATTTTTCCATCAAAATCGATGGTTTCTTTCGGGAAAAGCGTATCGAACCTTCCTGCTTCTATCAGTTTGCAGGGTTCACCAAAATAAGTTTCGTCCTTTGCCATCACCAGCAATTTGTCTGTAAGTTGGATTGCCAAATCTATTTCATGTGTTGAAAAGAAAATGGTTTTTTGTGTTTCTGAAGCCAGTTTTTTAAGCAGTTTCAACACATAAGCACGATGATATATATCTAAATGGGTTGTAGGTTCGTCCAATATTATAATCGGCGTGTCCTGTGCCAAAGCGCGTGCAATTGCAACCCGCTGCATCTGACCATCGCTGAGTTCAAAGCATTTTCGTTGGGCGAGGGCAGTGGTTTCGGTAGCCTCCAATGCGAGATTTACAGCTTTTTTATCTTCTTCAGTAAGGGAACCAATCCAATTGGTGTACGGTTGTCTTCCCAAGGAAATCATTTCCAAAACAGACAGGTTTTTAGAAGAGGGCGCTTCGGTTAAAACCACGCTCAACTGTGTTGCGAGTTGAAAGGAAGAATATTCTTTTAAATTTTTCCCATTCAAAAATACTTCACCATTTAAGGCAGTTTGCATTCCCGTCAAAGTTCGTAAAAGTGTGGATTTCCCAATTCCGTTTGCGCCAACGAGTCCCACCAATTCACCTTTTTCAATAGAAAAATTGATTTCTTGCGCAACTACTGAATTGCCCTTTTTATTCGCATAACCAACTGCAAGGTTCTGCGTTTGTAAAATGATATTTTTTTCTTCAGGAGCCATTAAAAGAAGAGTTTTCGTTTTCTAACCAACAACCAAATTACAACAGGAGCACCAATCAATGAAGTAATTGCATTAATAGGCAAAGTAAATTCGCTGAAAGGCAATTGCGCCACAGTATCACAAATTAGCATCAGCAAACTGCCGCAAAGCAGCACGGCGGGCAATAAAACCAAATGGTTTGAGGTTTTGTAAAATTGGCGAACCAAATGTGGCACAGCCAAGCCTACAAAGGCAATTGGCCCCACAAAAGCTGTAATGCTTCCTGCAAGAATACTGGTTGCCAGAATAATTATAAAAGTGGCTCTTTTTATGTGAAGCCCCATACTTTTTGCATAGTTTTCCCCCAAAAGTAATGCGTTTAACGACTTACTGCTGAAAACACTCAAAACTAAACCTATAACAAAGCAGATGCCCAAGATCAAAACGCCTTGCCACGACTGGTTCCCAAGACTACCGAAGGACCAGAAAATGTATTGTTGCAGTTGTTCCGCATTGCTGAAATAAGACAAGACCGAAACCACGGCGGTGGTTACACTACCGAACATCAATCCAATTATCAAGATTGCCATCGTGTCCTTTATTTTAAAAGTTACCGCTAAAACTGCCAGTAAGACTAAAAAACTTCCCAATGCCGAAGCGATTACCAAACTCCATTGGCTCAAAAGTATAGTTCCAAAAAACCCTCCAAAAGCGCTTGCGCCCAAAATTAAGATGGCCACGCCCAAACTGGCGCCACTGCTCAACCCAAGAACGAAAGGGCCGGCCAGAGGATTTCTAAACAGAGTTTGCATCAGCAAGCCTGAAATTGCCAACCCACCGCCGGCTAGCATTGCGGTAATTGCTTTTGGCAGGCGATAATCCATCAAAATGTATTGCCACGTTTCTTTGGATGCGCCTTTTCCTATAAAAGCTGAAAAAATTTCATTTAGGGGAATGGAAACCGAACCAACGCTCAAATTCACCAAAAATACGGCAACCAGCACCAAAAAAAGTACTGTAAAATGAAGACGATATGTTTGTGCAGTTTGCATTATTGCAATTTATCAAAAAAGTAAAGTTCGTGTTTTGGAAACAATTCTGGGTGAAGTATTTTTATGAGGTCTTTTAAAACCAAGTCTGGCCTGTTTGGTGCCAGTTCAAAATAAATTACGCCTCCAGTTTCGCCTTTCTTCAAACTATATGTATAAATATTTCCAGTTTTAAATGCTTTAAATTGAGTGTAAGCTTGGTTTGTGTTTTTCATTTCTTCCAAACTCGTAAATTGTCCAGGCCCAATCCAAACTTCGGCATCGTGCCCTTTTTCCATGACCGATTCCAAATTTAGCGATAGACCTCCTGTGCCTCTTGAATCTTTCCACAAATAATCACCGTTGGCATCGGCTATAAACTGTGCGCCCCAACTTTCGCCCTGGGGCATGAACCAAACGTCTTTATACATTGCACCGCTAATAACGGTAGGTATTCCTGGAGCTGTGGAAGCAAGTTTTTTTGCTGAAAGATATTCTGTTTCAATAGTTTTGAAAATGCTATCGGCTTCTTTTTCTTTATCGAAAAGAACACCGAAAAATTTTATCCATTCGGCTTTCCCCAAGGGTGAGGTTTCCGTCCAGTCTGAATTGTAAAGCACAGGAATCCCTGTTTTTTCAATAGTTGCGAAGGTTGAATTATTTCCGTCAACAGCAAAACCAATCACCGCATCAGGTTTTAAATCGATTAATATTTCAGTGTTTATGTCTTCGTTTCTGCCCAGTTCAGTTATTTTTCCTTCTGAAATTATTTTGCGCATTTTTTCGGAAGAAATATAATTTAGGTTTGGAAAACCTACTAACGTTTTGTTTTCATCCAACATTTCCAAAGAAGGAATATGTGTAGTTGAAGTAACAACCATTCGTTTTACAGGAACCTCAACAACGGCATCATAAATTTCAGGATTTGGAAGCGAACCATTTTTTTCAACCAAAGCATATTTAAATGTTTTGCTGGTTCCAGGCCATGGGTTTTTCAGAGTGATGGTTTTATATCCTTCAAAAGTGTTGATTTCAAATCCTTTTGCATATTTAATTTCCGAAGATTGCTTTTCAATATTGGCGATTTCTTCGGTTTTAGTATTAGGATTATCGTTTTTACAGGAGGCAAAAACACAGAGAAAAATGATTAGTAAAACAATTTTTTGCATCCTCAAAAATAATGGTTTTGTTTGGGCGAACTAGTATTTATACCCTATTTTTGCAATGAATTTTGGTGAGCAAATTTCCATAATGGAAATTGCTCTTAAAAGGGAATTCGGTTAAAAACCGAAGCTGTTCCCGCAACTGTAAGTCGTCCCGAAATATTTTCGGGCGTGCATTCTTCAAAACCACTGTCCTGATGGCTATCGGGATGGGAAGGTGGCACAAAAGACAAGCCAGGAGACCTGCCAAAATTGTAACATAAAATCATCAAACTTTCGGGATAAAGGTTGAATTATGAAACAAAATTGGCTCCATATTGTTTTTATTTTTTTTCTGTGCACGGCTTCTGCGTATGCGCAATTGGACAGCATTCAGCACTTGCCAGAAGTGATGCTGACAGATTCCAAACTCGTCCATTTTTCAAAAGGTTTTAAACTTGAAAAACTGAGCGATTCATTGGTTAAAAGAAACGCTACTTCGTTGACCGAAACGCTTCGTTATAATACTTCAATATATTTTAAGGAAAACGGTTTCGGAATGGTTTCATCGCCATCTTTCCGTGGCACAAATGCCGCGCAAACAGCTGTGGTTTGGAACGGAATAAACATCAATTCGGTGTTTACGGGACAAACGGACTTCAATACAATTTCACCGTTAAACTATAACGAAATTTCCATCAGAAGTGGAGGAGGAGGCGTACAATACGGAAGCGGAGCCGTGGGCGGAAGTATCCACTTGAACAATACATATTCCTTCAAAAAAATTGATACTACTGAGGTTGGATTGCGTTACGGAAGTTTTTCGACCGTAGGCGGAAATGCCAGCACAACCCAAACTTGGGGCGATCATTATTTGAATATAGGTGTGGATTTTATAAGTTCTGAAAATGATTATGACTATGTTGGAAAAGAACAAAGGAATAATCATGGACAATTTGTACGCTTTGCGGCAAAAGTGAACGAAGCCCGAAAACTGAAACGTGGCGTTGCTACTTGGAATTCGGAGTACACCTATAACGACCGTAATTTTTCTGGCAGTTTAAACACTAAAGGGAAAGACGCTTATAAAGATATTACCACCCGAAACCTTTGGCAATTACAGCAGAAAGTCGGCGTTTTCAATACTAAAGGGAGTGTTGCCCACCTTTTTGAACAATACAATTATTTTCCGGAAAGTGAAAACCCATTTAATACTGGTGGGAAAGCAAATACTTTTATTGGGGCGTTTCAGTCCGAGGTTTTACTCCAAAAAAAAATACGGATAAATGGAAAACTTGAATATACCTATGTTAAAGCCGAAGGTGATAATGTTGGAGATAATTCCAGGAAAACATTGGCAGCCGTGTTATTAATGAACTACAAGCTTTCTGAAAAATTTAATTATGGAATTAATTTTCGGCAGGAATTTTTAAATGATTTTGACAATCCGTTCCTTTTTTCTGCGGATGCGAAATATAGCGTTTCAAAAAACTATGCACTCCGTATAAATGGATCAAAAAATTATCGGGTACCAACATTCAACGATTTGTATTGGTACGCTGGTGGAAATATTGATTTGAAACCGGAAACTTCATATCAAGTAGAACTTGGGCAGGAAGTTTCAGTTGGAAAACTGAAAGTTGATGTTGCTGCCTATTATATTTCTTCTGAAGATTTAATAAAGTGGATTCCCGGAAACGGTGGACTTTGGCAACCCGTAAATATCAGCAAAACCAGAAATTATGGCATTGAGGCTGTACTTGGATATTTTTTAAAGCTCAACAATAAACAATCATTGGATTTTAACGCAAACTATTCATATACCAAAGCGGAAGATTTGGAAAAGGAGAAGCAACTTATTTATGTCCCTTTTCATAAAACTTCTAGTACAATTGAGTATAATTTCAAACACTTTTCGTTTTATATTCAAGGATTATTCAATGGTGAAGCATACACAGCCACGGACAATAGTGAAAGTGTAGCTAGTTACACCATCTTCAATCTTGGAGCGCAATACACATTGCCATTTAACCCAAATATAACTTTTGGTGGGCGGCTTAAAAATGTTTTTAATGTGTATTATGAAAACGTTGCATACAGACCAATGCCATCCCGAAGCATTCAAATATTCTTAAATTTTAATATATAACTAAAATGAAAACTATGAAGAAAATAATTTTTATGGCCTTTACGGCTTTGCTATTTGCGGCTTGTAATAGTGATGATGATAACGTTCAATCAGAATATATTCCTGCAGCTTTTGCGAAAGGTATTTTTATTACCAACGAAGGCCCATTTAATAATGGAAGTGGTAACATCACATACATTTCTGAAGATTATAGTACGGTGGCGCAAAACATATACAGAAATGTGAATGGAACGGAACTGGGTAATATAGTACAGTCCATGGGCTTTAACGATGACAACGCATACATTGTGGTAAGCAATTCACAAAAAATTGTAATTGCCAACCGTTATACTTTTCAAAGTGTAGATTCCATAAAAACTGACTTAAACAATCCGCGTTATTTTGTATCTATTGGAGGCAACAAAGGGTATGTGAGCAATTGGGGTGATCCGAATGACAATGCAGATGATTATTTAGCTGTTGTGGACTTACGGACCAATACGGTTTCATCAACTATTCCTGTAGCTTTTGGACCCGAGAGAATGGTTACCTATAACAATAAAATCTATGTAGCCCATCAAGGAGCTTACGGGCAGAACAATTTGATATCCGTGATTTCGGGAACCTCTGTTGAAAATACAATAACTGTGGGCGATGTTCCCAACTCCATGGTAGTTTCTGGAAGCACACTGTATGTGCTTTGCGGTGGAAATCCAAGCTATACTGGTACTGAAACAGCTGGGTCTTTAGTGAAAATTGATCTTTCAATTGGGCAGGTTACACAGACATATTCTTTAGGAACCACACAACACCCATCTAGTTTGACAATGGATGGAACGAATCTATTTTATAACCTTGACGGAAAAGTTTATAAAGTGAATACAGCTTCCATTTCATTACCTGGAACTGATATTATTTCTGGTAATTTTTATACCCTTCAAGCAAAAGATGGAAAATTGTATGCTGCCGATGCAAAAGATTTTGCGAGTAAAGGTTCTTTGGTAATCTATGATTTATCTACCAACCAGCAAATTCAGGATTATCAAACTGGTATCGTTCCAGGCGGAATTTATTTTAATGAATAAACTTCAGAATATTAAAAAATCCATTAAGCTAGAAAGCTTAATGGATTTTTTATTTCTAACTACTAACTACTAACTACTCAGAACTAAATCACTAATTCCCAATCATTTTTCCATCAATTGGAGAATTTGCCTTACTATCTGAAAGCTCTTTCAATACTTTGAAATCCTTTTTTCCGTTGAAAGGTCTTCCAGCAATTTCAAAAAGGGCCGCGGCAAGAAGAGGTTCGTTTTCATTACCCAATTGGCCTAAATCGAAATAATTTTCCTTCAAAGCAATCTGCGGAAATAAACCATCGCCATAATCTGTGTTTCCTGCAACGTTGGAAGTTTTGAACACCAAGGGCAACATTGCGTAGTAATGAGATGCGCTTGCTTCCTGTCTGCTAAATAATGGAGCTGGCGCATCATAAAGTAAAAATGAAGCTTGAAATTTTCCAGTAGTTGTATCACCAACTTGTACAGTATTTATATAAGGGTTGAGCCCGTTTATAACCAACTCGCTGGCAGAAGCTGTTCTTTGTGTAGTTAAAATATAAACATTGCTCAGATTGAGACTGTTTATAGCCGAACCATTGCTAATAGAACTGTCAAAAAGCCCGTCCGATGCGTTTCCTGCTTGGCGATCAGCGTTCCAAAATTCTTTGTAAAAAACCTGCCCGTTAAACTGGCCTGTTATCATACTAGCCAAATCGGTTGCTGTTTCCACTGCTCCGCCACCGTTATAACGAAGATCCAAAACAAGATTGGTAACCCCTTCAGCTTTAAATTGTGCAAATGCATTATTAAGCTGTGTGTCATAATCCTTAATAAACCCGTTGTACATTAAGTAGCCTATTTTTTCGCCATTCACATCTAAGGTTTCTACTTTATATACAGGGTTTTCGTTATATTGGGTTTTGTTCAGCAATGCTGTTTGTCCAGTGGAGGTAAAGTTTGTTCCATCATAGGTAGCGAGGCCAATGGTATAACTGTTTGGAGTCTGTAAGTCTATATAGTTTTGGCTAGTTATTTGTTGCCCATCAATAGTGGTAAACAAATCACCGCGTTTTAAACCTCGTGCTTCGGCATCTGTGTTTGGCAATACGTAACGCACATAGCCAAAAACATTGCCGCTGTTATCGGGATAATACACTAGGCCAAACTCCATGCCGTTGCTTAGGCTGATTCCGCTCAAGGCGTCTTCAATTATTCTAAAATCACTAAAAAGACTGCTGAAACGATCCTGTGGTGATAATAAATAATCGAACAAAGTTTCGGGAGTGTCGTAATTATTCAAAAAACTATCGAGTTCGCCTTGGCTAGCAAAAGCATCATTCGCTAGTTCTGGTGTATCAGCTTTGTATAGATAATAATAGTTTAATCCTCGGTATATAAAATTTTGAATATCAAGTGTTGAAGCTGGTTGAATGTTGTCGTCCATATCTTCAAAACAAGAAACAAAAAGCATAGAAAGAGCCAATAGGGGAATGAAAAATTTTCTTTTCATAGTAAGGTTTGTTAATGTTTGGAATTAAAACAGGTAAATTAGGGATTATATTGCAATGGTAAAAATATGTTTTTTAGTCGAAATTATTTTAGACGATTTAAAATGAATTATTTTGGAATAGAAACAAAACTAAAAGTAATTAAGAAACAGTCCTTAAGAGAAACAGGATTGATTCACAAATTAATAATAAAACCCTCCAGTACCTTGGTTCTTAATTTCTTTTAAAAAGTATTGTAACAAAAATTGACCCCGTTCGTCATTTAAATAGAAGCCGGAAAAACAACAACCACCAAAGATGGACAAAACCGAATTTATTGCTTTAGTAATGCCCTTTAAGGATAGGTTGTACCGTTTGTCCAAAAGAATTTTGGTATCCAAAGATGAAGCTGAAGATGCCGTGCAAGAAGTGTTTTTGAAATTGTGGAGCGGAAAGGAAAACATTGAAAACTATAAAAATCCAGAAGCATTTGCTATCACAATGACCAAAAATTATTGTTTGGACCGGTTGAAATCGAAACAGGCTTCTAATTTGAAGATTGTTCATAGCAACTATCAAACTTCAGAAAATATTGAAAAAAAGATTGAAGCTAACGATGGTGTGGAAATTGTTTTCAAAATAATGGAAACTTTGCCAGAGCAACAGAAAATAGTGCTTCAATTGCGAGATGTGGAACAATTTGAGTTTTCAGAAATCGCAAAAATGCTGGATAGTAATGAAACAGCAATACGAGTGACACTTTCCCGTGCACGAAAAACAGTTAGAGACGCAATGATTAAAAAATACAATTATGGAATCGGTTAACGTAAAAAAAATACTGGATGCCTATTTTGAAGGCACAACAAGCCTTGAAGAAGAAAAAAGGTTGCAGGACTATTTCAACAGCGAAAAGGTTGCGGACGATTTGGTTCAATACCAACCAATTTTCGCAGGATTGAAAGTCGCAAAAGAGGAACGCTCAAGCAAAGCATTCACGCTGCCGGAAAGCAAACCTAAAACTATCAAAACTTGGTGGTATTCAGCAGCGGCAATTTTGGTAGTGGCATTTGGGGTGGGAAGCTTTTACTTTTCACAACCGCACTATTCACAAGAGGAAAAGGAAGCGCTAGCAGCTTTTGAAAAGAGCAAAAACGCAATGATGCTACTTTCAGAAAATTTAAACAGAGGCGCTGAACAGCTCACGTTTGTAGAACAATTTACGATAACGAAGGAAAAAATATTTGAATAAGGATTAAATAATAAAACAATTAAAACAACAAACATTAAATTATAAACGATGAAAAAAATAGCAATAATACTAGCAATGGCAATAGCGCCGATGGTTTCTTGGGCACAGAATGCTTTTGATTCCTTTGAAAATGAAAAAGATGTAACCTCTGTAGTGGTTACCAAAAACATGTTCAAACTTTTGAGCAAAATGGATTTAAATTCTACCGATCCCGAAGCCCAAGCATATCTTAAAATGGTTAATGATCTAGACAACATCAAAATTTTTACAACAGACAATCCTGGTGTGGCAAAAAAAATGGACGATGCTGTTGCAAATTATATTTCTACCTCGAAGAATTTGGGTGAATTGATGCGCGTTAAAGAAGATGGTAAAAACATTAAATTTTACAGTAAAGAAGGTAAAAACGAAAATTTCGTTAGTGAGCTGTTGATGCACCTTGACGGAATGGTGGACGGAAAACCGACCACTATAATTATGAGCATTACGGGAAATATAGATTTGAAACAGATTTCAAAACTGACAGAAGATTTAAAAGTTCCGGGCAGCGAGCAATTGAAAAATATTGACAAAAAGAAAAAGCAATAACTATGGTACTCCTAAAATATTTTATGGCCTTTATATTAGGCGCAATGGCTTTGGTTTCCTGCAGCGATAAATCTTTGCAGAAGTATTTAGTGGAAAAGCAGGATGATGATAAGTTTGTGAAAATGGACGTTGCCGCTAGCTTACTTCAAGGAAGAAACAGCAACTTTACGCAGGAAGAGAAGGATATCCTGAACACCATAAAAAAAGTAAATGTAGTAGCCTATCCTATCGTTGATGGTGATACGACTGATTATGAAAAGGAAAGACAAGAATTGAAATCTATCTTGGATCAAGAGCAATACAAAGAATTGACCCGGATAAAAAGTAATGATTGGGACGCCACTTTAAAATATACAGGTGAAGAGGATGCCATTGATGAGGTAATTGTTTTTGCAAGCGATGACAAACGCGGCTTTGCGGTTTTTAGGCTATTGGGCGAAAATATGCGCCCAGATCAAATGCTAAAATTGATGAAATCTGCCGAACGCGGCGATTTGGATGTCTCTAAACTGGAGGGATTCGGAGAAATATTTAAGGATTAAATTTAGTAGATTAATAGTTTGAAAAGGCTTCTCCCTAATTAGGGTTGAAGCCTTTTTTTATGGAGTTTAAATTCCAGTATAATTTCCAGGTGTAATGTTTCGCATTTCCTGCTTTACACTTTCGGGAATTTCCAAAGTTTCTATAAAATTTGCGATGGAAGTTTGGTTTATGTGTTCGTTGGTACGTGTGAGCCCTTTCAATGCTTCATAAGGGTTTGGGTATCCTTCACGGCGCAGAATGGTTTGAATGGCTTCGGCTACCACTGCCCAATTATTTTCAAGATCTTCCGCAAATTTCGCTTTGTTCAATAACAATTTGTTCAAACCTTTTAAAGTGGAATAGAAAGCAATGAGTGTATGCCCGATGGGAACACCAATGTTTCGTAAAACGGTACTGTCCGTAAGGTCTCGTTGCAACCTGCTGATAGGAAGTTTTCCTGAAAAATGCTCAAAAAGTGCATTCGCAATACCTAAGTTTCCTTCACTATTTTCAAAATCAATAGGGTTTACTTTATGCGGCATGGCGCTGGAGCCAATTTCGCCAGCTTTAATTTTTTGTTTGAAATAATCCATGGATACATACGTCCAAATATCTCTATCCAAATCAATAAAAATATTATTGATCCTTTTCAGGCAATCGAAAAGCGCAGCCATGTGGTCGTAATGCTCAATCTGTGTAGTAGGGAAGGAGTGGTGCAATCCTAAAGTTTCCTGCACAAAGTTTTTCCCGAAAGCGCGCCAATCGATGTTTGGATAGGCTACTTTATGGGCATTAAAGTTCCCGGTTGCGCCACCAAATTTTGCAGCGCTTTTTATGTCGTTCATCAAATCGAATTGTTCTTCAATTCTGACTACAAATACTTCAATTTCTTTTCCCAAACGGGTTGGAGAAGCTGGCTGACCGTGAGTTCGGGCAAGCATGGAAATCTCTGCCCACTCTTCTGAAAGTGCTTTCAGTTTATTTTTTACTTCCAATAAAAGTGGAACATAAACTTGATTGATGGCATCTTTCAATGAAAGTGGAATAGCCGTGTTGTTTATATCTTGGGAAGTCAATCCAAAATGAATAAATTCTTTAAATTTTTGCAGGTTTAAACCGTCAAATTTTTCTTTGATGAAATATTCAACCGCTTTTACATCGTGGTTGGTAACCTTTTCGGTCTCTTTTACTTTTATGGCGTCCTGTACCGAAAAGTCTAAGTAAAGGTCACGCAATTTTTGGAAAAGGTTTCTGTCAAAATCCTTTAATTGTGGCAGGTCCAGTTCTACCAAGGCAATAAAATATTCAATTTCCACCTGCACGCGGTAACGGATGAGCGCTTCTTCAGAAAAAAACGGGATCAAACTTGCGGTTTTTGTGGCGTATCTGCCATCAATGGGTGAAATGGCTTGTAAAGAGTTGGTATACATGGTTCAAAATTTAAAAGCGCAAAGATACGAAACGCGGCCGAGTTATAAAGGAAGGGTTTGGTTATTAAATTTGTTGTGTTTATATGGTTTATATTAATGGAATGCCAATATAATCCGATTTTAAGATAACGGATAGTTAAAAATAAAGTGGTCCAATAAACTTTAAGATTTTGTTATCAATATAAGTTAGGAGCGAGTTGTAATTTTAATTGTGAAAAGAGAAATGAATTATTAATTTAATTAAAAATTGTTATGAACACACAAAATCAAAATCAACAAAGGAGCACTCAAAATCAACAACAAAAACAACAACAGAAGACTCCTCAAAACAAACCCCAAAACCAACGTCATCCTGAAGAGGAAGAAGAATAGTGGTAAGTTTAAAGAATGAGTGCCTAGTTTTTAGGCACAACGAAACCCCTTAATCAACACAATGAGAAAGGGGTTTCTTATTGTGGGGATATAATAAAAAAAGCGGATTGCCAAATATATTGAAAATTATGGGTTTTGAGGGGAGATTTTAATATTATGTGTTAATCCAGCAGGATAATTAATGATAATTTGTAATAATATAAAACAATTTGTTTTAATATGGAAAATAAAAAGGATACAGCGAAACACAGTGTAGGTAAAGGTGCACAAAAAGAAAAATATAATTCCGGTAATGAAGCGAGCTATGTTAAAGATTCTAAAGAGAATGCTGATAACCCTAAAAATCAAGAAAATTATTTAGAGATGAAATGGAAAAAAATATCCTCAGATTTTCGTAAAAAATATAATATGGACGTGAGCGAATCTGAATATAAAGGCAATTCCTTTTCAGAAATTCTAACAAAATTGGAAAAAAAGACTGGAAAACCCAAGGCTACATTGGAACAGGAAATAAAAGACTGGCAAAACAGTTAAATATCTAATGATTTTCAACTTTAAAACCCTTCTGTAGCTCGCTACACGGGAGGGTTTTTATTTTTCTAAATCCTGGTAATATCTTTAAAAAAGTATATTTTGGGTTAAAGATTTGTTTTTTTGAGTTAAGATAAGCCCACAGCTTTTGATATCTTAGCCAAGCAAGAATTGCTATGAAGAAGAAAAAACCTCAGTTAAAATTTATTTTACTGGGGTTTTTATTTGTCTCGCTGTTTCTTCCGAAATTCAGAAGGAGAGATTGCATGTTTTTCCTTAAAAATTTTGGAGAAATAACTTTTACTGGAAAGGCCAATGGCACTCACAATTTCCGAAATACTGAGATCTGTTTTGGTCAATAGGTTATAAGCAGCATCCAGTCTTGCTTTTTGCACGTAATTATTTACTGTTGTACCGTATAATTTTTTAAAACCTTCTTGCAGCTTGTTTACGTTCAGTCCAGCTTCTCTTGCCAAATTTTCCACTGTGGGCACATCTGAAATATTGCTTTCAATAAGGTCGGAAATATGGTTTATCTGTTTCAGTTCCGAAGAACGCAAGAGTGTACGGCTGCCTTCGTCTTTCTTATCATCTTGATATTGCAGAATCTGATGTGTTAAAATCTGGTAAGCCATGCCTTCCAAAAATAGTTTCCGCGTAAAATTTTCCGCGGTAAACTCAAGCATTCCGTTTAATATATCTGAGATTCCTAGGCTGTAGTTTCCACTGTAATAAAAAGTACCACGGGCCTTAATATCTTTAAAAAGTTGTTCCAATTCATTGTCAAGACTTTTAATGTCGCACTCCATTTTAGCTTGAAACCTTTCTCTTTCAATTTCCAGACTGTTCACTTTTATTCTTTGTTTCGCTTTAAATAGCAATACATGGCCGTTGTGCTTGCTACTGGCCACGATGGCGTTTTGGTATTGTTCAATGGTGTGAAGGTCATCCTCATCTTCAAAACGATGGCGTAAAATTCCTTCTACTGTATAAAGAAATTTCAAGGGGTGTATGTTGTTCACCACAAAATGTATTTCCATATCTTCATTGAAAAGACAATCATACTGAACGAGTCCCAGACCGCCTTCAAAGTTGATACCCCGAATGGTTCCTTCACCAACTGAGGGAGGTAGTTTTAGTAAATACTCGCCACAATTCTCTGAAAAAGGGATATCAAAAACCTTAGAAATATCCCTGATTACGTCCTTAAGTGGGAGCGAGTTGACCTGTATTGAATTCATGAAGAGGTTGTTTTGTCGCGCCAAAGTACTATTATGAAACCAAATGCTTTAACACATATGGTGCTATTGTTTAACTCATATACGTTGGCTCCTCTAAGATATTGCTTAATAATTGGTTATACTAATTGTTTTAAAAAAAAACCGCCCAATTAAAATTTGAGCGGTTCCGTTGCGAGTTTCAAGGTAAATTTTACTCATAATATCTTTTGCGTTTTTTGCGTCCTTCCATAAAAAAGGAGATCACTAAAAAAACGCCCAAAACATAAAAAGCAGTTTTGGCAGGTTCAATCGGGCCAAATCCTAAACCTAAAAAGCCAAGGACGGCGACTACCACTGTAAGAAATAGAAGGAGGATTGTCCAAACCATAATGAGGAAATTTAGAGGTTCGTAAATAACTAACTTTCAGTTATCTAAAGGTATTAAATGATTAAAATTTTAATTAATGTAAATCGAATAATTTTTAACGCATTTCGAAGAAGGAAGATTTACGAAGGTATGGATGGATTAGTGCTTTTCATAGGAGCCGTTGTTGGCAGCTGGCATTAGTATATTTCTAATTAACTTCTCGTTTAATTTATTTTCTCCATTTGAAATTCTAATTGCTATATCTGAATCAAAATCATTGACGCTTTTAAAATAAATTAATGGATTATCGATTTTTATATAAATTCTTTCGCAATAATTTTTTTTCAAAATATCATTTCTTTCAAATTTATCGTAACGATTTGTTTTTAAAATATAATAGTTAGAATTGATTTCGTTTATTCCCCATTCATTTTCCTCGGCAGTCTTAAGTAATCTATTTTTAAATTCATCTTTTTCTATCTTAAATTGAGATTTTAAATAATAAAGATTTCTATGAAGGTAAATTAAGTTCAACATTCCAATAGTTATAAATGTAACACCAATCTTTCCTAAAGTACCGATTTCACTTATTTCAAAATTAAAATTTTCGATTTCTGAAGTCAGACACCAAACTCCAATAAATATAAATATCAAAGTGACTTTGTAATATTTTAATTTTTCTTTGAAGTCTAAATTTATTTTCAATTTCTGTGTTTTTTTTGCTTGCTGCCAAAATGGGAATAAACACTATATAGTGTTTATTCCCATTATATATTTTTTCGTTTAACTTCAAATATAACATAAACCGCACTATTTCCATATCACATCCATTATCATTACCAGCGTAGCATTCAGTGATTTATTTTCTTCCTAAACCATAGAAAAGCATTCCCGCAGGGCCGGACACACTGTTGGAAAAACGCTCCTGGTTGTTGTGTAGGTAAGACTCTAGAAAAATTGTGTTTCAGCCTAGAGGAGAGATGCTATAATATAATGAATCTCTACAATGGTTTTTCTAAAACTTCTGGATGCTCAGAATTTTCAGCTTAAATTTCTGGAAAGAGAAGCTTTGGTGATTGGGTGACTTCTTATCTAGTTGGTATTTTATATTCAACTAATTTTTTTACTGAAATTTACATTTCAATTCTATTTCAGGCTCTAGGCAATAAGTGAAAATAATGCTTTTATAAAGAAAAGGCTGTTCCAATATAATTTCGAGAGGAACCGTTAATTGAGATTCATTTCTATCTAGCCATATATCATTATAGATATGAACCTTGGTGTCCAGTAAAATCTTTTCATAACTACTCAGGTTTAGCGCATTCAGGTCAATTTCTTTATCTGGTAAATGTGAAGGGGCAAGCCGAACACCAGCAAAAGTTGTCAAAGATTCACGTACGTTTAAAATAGCTCCAACTTCATATTCCTTATAATCTTGATTTTCTTTAGAGCAAGATATCAACGATAGATTTATCAATACATTTTCAGGAATTAATATGATGTTTTTATTGAATTGTGTAAGCAAATTGAATAAAATAGGAACATAGCACTCTCGATACAATAAAGCATCCAATGTTTCACTAATGAGGATATGGAATACCTCAGGTTTTGGAACTTTAAAAGTCACCGCATCTGCCAAATAATACTCTTGAATATAGTTGCTAAGGCCTAGTGAATTGATTAATTTTTTAGCAGAATCAAGTGATTTTTTATTAATTTCTAATAATGAAAATTGCACCTCTCCCTCTTTAAAGTGGGGGGCCACTAAAGTTATAAATGGAGCATAAGGACCACATCCTGCATAAAACACATTTATTACTACTCCAGGCTTTGCCTTTTGCTCTGCTCTGATCGCTGCAACAATAGCTTTTAAAAATTTTACAGTTCTTTTATAGTCTATTAAGCACTGTGCCGCATGATTCAACCCCAGTGCTTTGCCTTTTGCAGTAGGAATAGCAGCTAGATGCTCAATTTCAAAGTCAAACCCAGTAATCTTAGTGATTTGTTGAAAGTGTGTATGAATTTCATTTAGTCTTTTTTCAGCCTCACCTTGATTTAATGAATTCGCCAGTATTGAAGAAGTAAATTTTTTGATGATACTAACTACTTTCTTTTCAATCATTTGTTGCAATTAGAAATTTTAACGATAAGATTTTTTTTAAAAAAATTACTGCCAACACGTTTATATGCGCTATTTTATTACTATTTATATACCCGTTAGAACTGCTAAAGACTGTTCTTTCAAAAAAATATTTGTTTCAGTTTATAAAGCCTCATCCATAATCTCCTGAACACATTCCGGGTTTAGCAACGTAGAAATATCCCCTAGATTATTGGTGTCTTTCTCCGCAATCTTTCTAAGAATACGGCGCATAATTTTTCCACTTCGGGTTTTGGGAAGGCCCGTTACAAACTGAATTTTATCTAATTTGGCTATTGGGCCTATATGCTCCGTGATTATCTGGTTAATCTCCTTACGCAGGTTGTCGTGTACGCGGCCTTCGCCAGTTTCTTTCAGGATTACAAAACCGTAGAGCGCATTCCCTTTCACATCGTGCGGGAAGCCCACTATGGCGCTTTCCGCCACAGCTGGATGTTCGTTGATGGCATCTTCAATAGGTGCGGTACCCAAATTGTGGCCAGAAACTATAATCACATCATCCACACGACCCGTAATGCGGTAATATCCCGTGCTATCGCGAAGAGCGCCATCACCTGAGAAATAGTAATTTTTAAAAGTTGAAAAATAGGTTTCGCGGTAACGTTCGTGGTTACCCCATATAGTCCGCGCCATTCCTGGCCAGGGGAATTTAATGCATAAACGGCCACTAACTAAGTTTCCTTTCAGCTCATCGCCATTTTCATCCATTAGCGCAGGTTGTATTCCCGGCAGCGGCAAGGTGGCATAAGTAGGAATGGTAGGTGTGGAATAGGGTATAGGCGAAATCATAATGCCACCCGTTTCGGTCTGCCACCACGTATCTACAATGGGACAGTTTTTCTTGCCAATATTGTCATTGTACCAGTGCCAAGCCTCCTCATTTATGGGTTCGCCGACGCTGCCCAAAATTTTAAGTGAGGAAAGGTCATATTTTTCTGAAAAATCTAAACGCTCTTTTGCCAAGGCACGAATAGCAGTTGGTGCGGTATAAAACTGGTTTACTTTGTGTTTTTCAATTACTTGCCAAAAACGTCCAAAATCTGGGTAGGAGGGAACCCCCTCAAACATAACAGTTGTTGCGCCATTTGCCAACGGACCGTAAACTATGTAGCTATGGCCTGTAATCCAGCCAATATCTGCCGTACACCAAAATACATCGTTTTCGCGGTATTGGAACACGTTCTTAAAAGAATATGCCGTATAAACCATATAACCCGCTGTGGTGTGAACCATCCCCTTGGGTTTTCCAGTGGAGCCAGAAGTGTAAAGAATAAATAATGGATCTTCGGCATCCATAATTTCAGGAACACATTTATTGTTTGCGGCATCAAGCAAAGGTTGCAACCACTTATCGCGGTTTGCTTTCATTGGTATTTCACTGTTGATGCGTTTGGCCACCAAAACGGTTTTCACACCTGGGCAGGATTCCAAGGCTTCGTCCACAATACCTTTTAAATCTATCGTTTTCCCACCTCGATAAGAACCATCACTTGTAATTACCATTTTACAATCAGAATCATTAATCCGCGTATGAAGCGCTGTGGAAGAAAATCCAGCAAACACGACAGAATGTATGGCGCCAATACGTGCGCACGCCAACAAGGAAACCGCCAAATCGGGAATCATTGGTAGATAAATACAAACCCGATCGCCCTTTTTCACTCCGTGATCCAGTAAAACGTTTGCAAACCTACAAACGCGGTCGTGGAGCTGTCTATAGGTTATATGCTCCGCAGCTTCAGAAGGATCGTTGGGTTCAAAAATGATGGCGGTTTTGTCGCCACGGGTGTATAAATGACGATCAATACAGTTTTCGGTGATGTTTAGTTTTGCGCCTTTATACCAAGAGACTTCGGGTTTTGAAAGGTCATAATCCAGCACTTTGTCCCAGCGTTTGCGCCACATAAAATTTTCTTCTGCAATTTCTTCCCAAAAACTTTCGGGGTCGCGAACAGATTTTCTATAAACTTGAAAATATTCTTCTAAATTTTTAATGTGGTAATTACTCATTTTTAAATGATTTTGGGAGTATTTCTGAAATGTTTTTTTGAGACAGTAATATATTTAAATATGACGACTCTTAAAACTAAAACATGAGTTTTTATGAGATGCTTTTAAATCAAGAAGGATTCTAAATAAAAGTGCTGATTATTTAAAATCTACTAATCTACGATCTTCCAATAGTTTTTTTGTAGTTGAATATCCTAACTGATAAATAGCATCTATATTATTCATATCAAAGGTTCCATATTTAATAAGTTCTTCAGGATAAATAACTAGATCGCAAGCAGAAAACTTGTTTAATGACTCTGCAGCTACTTTAATTTTATAAGCTCTTTCTACAACGGTATAAGAATGCTTTAAATCCTTGGCGGTTATTTTTTTCAATGGATTTACATAAACACCGATTACTTTATCACAGTTAGCTACTAATGGTTCAACGGGAAAATTGTTAAGCGTTCCTCCATCAACGTAATAGGAACCATTAATTTGCGTAGGAGTAAAAACGCCAGGAAAAGAAGCAGATGCAATTATAGGTTTGATTAATTGCCCCTTATTGAAAATTTTTAAAGTTCCTTTTATTATGTCTGTAGCGGTAATATATAGCGGTTTTTTTAAAGCTGCGAAATCATCATCAGGAAAGTATTTTTTAAGGTCCCCATAAAAATTTTCACTATTGATAAATCCCGGTTTATTGTATGCGTATCTATTGGTGCGAAAAATAGGAATGGTTTTAAAAAAATTCAATATTTCCATCCATGGTACATCATTAGCATACAATGCCCCCACAATAGCTCCTGAACTTGTGCCAGAAATATGGGTAACAATGATGCCGTGTTCTTCTATTGCTCTAATAGCACCAATATGCGCAGCTCCTCTGGCTCCTCCACCCGAAAGTACCAATCCTATTTTCATATATTATTTGCTATTTAGACAGTAAATATATTAAAGGGTATAATTTGAAGTTATGACGTAGATCATTTTAGCTTCAATATTCTACAATTGCAAGTTTTGTTATTATTTTCTCTAATATATAGTTGGCTTTTAACTGATTGGAAATTAACGTATAAATAATAATAGGTATGACCTACGTCATTTTAAAAGAGTAATATTTATAATAGTTTTGATTTATAATAACTTAAGATCATGGCAAAACAACTTATTTTCAACGCAGATTTACATTTTGAACACAATCAATGGAGAAGTGAACTTGCCTTTTGGGAAGATGAATTAAAATCTTTTACTAAGCGCTTAGAAGAATTAGTCGACCGCTGGACTGATAAGGATATGTTGGCACAATTAGAGCATTTTCAAAATTCATTTATTCGCCAAGGAGAGGTTATAGACACATTGCAACACGATATCAATGTCCACGAAACTAATATGAGTGAGCTTGATGCCGAAGGCGAAAATGCACTTAATCAGGCGCTAGTTAAAAACCATAGTGAGTTTAGAAATCGCATGGAAACCCAAAGACATATCTATGCAAGCCTTAAGAAAGATTTCTTTAAATTTCTTTCTAAATATATGTAGCTTAAACAACCCTAATTGTTGAGAAAAGAAAGACTATTTTGAATGCTTTTTGTGCTTAACCTTAGGACTTAAAAAAGTGTCTGAATTTAATTAGAAATTTTGATCAAATGTATAGAGCTTTTATTGATGTGCAAAAATTCAGATTCCAATGAGGGAATATGAAACTATTTGTCAATAATAAGTGAACCTTTAAACAAAAAAGGAAGAAGATTCAATCTCCTTCCTTTTTTTGATTTCTTCTCCTTAAGAAATCGCCACCTTTCTTGGTTTCTTTTGCTTAGCCTCTGCTTTTTTGATAAGGTTAAAACTTAAAACACCATCCTTATAATGGGCTTTTATATCTTCATCCTTAACTGAACCTGGAAGTTGTAATTTTTTATTGAAAGAATTGTAGCTAAACTCCTTACGAGTATAGTTGTCGTCTTTATCTTCCTTAGACTTTGAGCTTTCTGCAGAAATATTTAGGCAGCCATTGTCGATGGTTACATCAAAATCTTTCTTGGTAAACCCAGGTGCCGCCAATTCAACTTCAAAGGTATCATTGGTTTCCTTAATGTTCAATGCTGGTTCATACTGTTTTTTGTTCCATAAACGCTTGTCAAAGAAATTGTCATCATCAAAAAAATCTGATGTAACTAAATTTCCCCACGGTTTTCTGTTAAATTTTACTAGTGACATAATTTTATGATTTTAAGTTAAACAATATTTTATAAATCTAAATCACAAATAGTTAGTTAATTAGAAAATAACATTAATCAAATAACTATATATCTTTCGCTTTATTTGCTTAATTTATAAACCGTATAAGTATTGTCCTTTTCACGCACAGCAATAAGATTATCATTGATAAAGGTGGAGCGAATGATTGGTGGATTTTGCTTTAATTTTAGCTCGTCGAACAGTAAATTGTTAGGTCCCCTTAGGAGTTGTATTGTTGCATTCTTCGTGTCTATTACCAATTCATTGTAGCTATAGTTTACAATATGCTTTCCCAGTACATTGGTGGTGCCTGTATCTTCTTTATAGTATTTAATAACTCTGGCATAACCGTTTTCAAAAGGGGTAGCAGCAAGATAATCTGCAGGAATCACTTTTTCCCCCTTAGTGTTAATATAACCATAGAAGGTAATGCCGTCTCTCACTTCTTGAACTAAACAGTATCCCTCACTAAAAACAGGGGCTCCATTAGGTGAAACAACTATATCTTTTCTGTAAGCTATAGTAAGTGTTCCAGTATCATTAACAAATCCCCAAGAATTACCTTTTTTAACTCCTGCTAGCCCTTCTTGAAAAGGGGCTATTTCATCAACCTCTGTAAGTACCTGTGCGGTTGAAAGAAAGGATAAACTTGTTAGCAGCAGCGTAATTAATATTGCAAGTTTCATAATAAATCTATTTAACTTCCTTATTACCAATGATATTCATAAAATTAACTGTTGTTTTAGCATTTTAAAATGATATTTATCAGTTTAGCTAAAAATTATTAAATGACAAATGTCATTGTATTGATAAAGTTTGAAGTTTAACTTAGTTACTTAAAATGATAGTAGTGGTAAAAGCCGTATTATAAAAATGTGAAATGAACAATTTGTATGTGTTCCAAGCTATAGGGGTTCTACTTTGAAAATATTATGCCTTGCACCACTATAGAAAAATAGGGCAAAAGATGTAGCCTTTATTAGATCTTTTAAAAGAATGGTATTAATTAAAATTCTTCAAAAATGAAAAATATTTTACTTCCCACAGATTTTTCCTTAAACGCTTTAAATGCCATAGAATACGCAATACAGCTTTTTAAAGATGAAGATTGTACATTCCATTTGCTCAATACATTTACACCGATGGCATATAATGTTGCAACATTGGCAGATAGCTATTCAACCATGATGATTGAGGAAATTAACAGACAAAATTCCGAAACCGGACTATTGGAAATTGAAAAACAGCTAAAAAAGAAATTTAATAACCCCAAACACGCTTTTCAAACATTAGCCTCTTTTAACTTGCTGGTCAGCGAAATTAAAGCGGTGGTCAAAGAACGCAATATTGATTTAATAGTAATGGGCACTAAAGGAGCAACAGGGGCACAAGAAGTTTTCCTGGGCACAAATACCATGTATACAATTAAAAAGGTGAAATGTGCTGTAATCGCAGTTCCTGCGAATATGAAATATGAAAAACCAAAGGAGATTTTATTCCCAACAGACTTTAAGTTTTCTATGGAAAATAAATATCTGAAACTTCTTAAATCTATTTGTACAAAACATATATCCCGACTAAATATCTTAAATATATACTTCGGCGTACCTCTAGACTCCTCCCAAGAAAAAGTAAAAGACCAATTTGAAGTTTTTTTTAAAGATAACGCCCACCTTTTTCATACAGCTGAATATGAGGATATAACCGAGGCCGTGGCGCAATTTCAGATAAAATACAAAGCCAATTTCTTAGTGATGATTAATAATAAACATTCCTTTTTTGAAAACCTATTTTTTAAACAAGTCATTAAAGAAATGGTATATCATACCAATGTGCCTTTTATGGTAATCCCTTCCACAAAATTAATGAAATCTTAAACTCTCTAAGTGACCTTTGTTTTTTTTTTGATTTTTTAGACAACTTGTTTTTAAATCATTGACATAAATATTTACAATCAATTTTGAAAATGTGCATGGGGTGTATATAGAATTCAATTGCATAATTTGCCTGTAAGGCAATATTGTAAACCAAATTGTGGAGGAAAATTTTAGGGATAACATTATTCCTATCAACAACATTTTTGTTTACCCGGTTTATACATTTAAATAACCAAAATAGAGCATTATGAAAAAACTTAAAAGAATATCTCTTGCCATAATTTCCCTAATGCTGGTATTGTTTGCTCTTGGCTTTTGGTACAAAGCGACTTATTCAATGGAAGATACGGCTCCAAAGCAAGTAAATTTGGCAGATCTCGACACCAAGATTTTGATTGCTACCCAAGGAAGTGATTTTAAAAGGGCTATTGTAACCAACATTGTTAACCACTTTAAATTGGATTCTACCTTCCTTAATATCATTGATGTTAAAGAACTCAACACTAAAAATATCAATGATTACAAAGCCATTGTGATACTACATACCTGGGAATACGGAAATCCACCTCCATCGGTCATGGTTTTTATTGCCAAAAATCTAAAATATAAAAGTAAATTAATTGTCATGGCAACTTCAGGGAAAGGTACCAATAAAATTGGCGGAATCGATGCGCTCTCTGGAGAATCACTTATTGAAGATGCCAGTGATTATTCCGATGAGATAATTGAGCGGATCAATAGAATATTAAAGACTAACACCATTTTAAATCAACCGGAATGATAAAGTTTTATATCCAATCCCCTTTTAAGTTGTTCCAGTATACATGTTGTGGATATTGTATTGAAACCTTTGTCATTAAAATTAATGAACAATTGGTAGCGATAGTTTTTCAACCTTTAAAAACAAGCGACCGAACTTAAAAAATAAAGAGCTGAAAAATCAAAAAAGAGTATGTCAATATTTTTTTAGTTTCACTTAAAATAGCCCTTTCAGTAATGATATAAATCATATTTAATTTAAGGGGTATAATGTAAATTTGAATTATCCAATATTCTAGAAACTATGGAAACATCTATTGTCTTAGCTAAGTTTTGGGGCTGGTACCTTCTTATTTTCTTTTTTATTTTAAGCTATAATCCAACCCGTATAAAGCAGATTTTTGATGATCTTAAAGATCGAAAATTTTCAGTTTTGGTAGCATTTATATCAATTATAATAGGGTTGCTAAATGTCATATTCCATAATATATGGGATTCAAACTGGACAATTATCATTACCCTAATCGGCTGGATAGCTCTAGTTATGGGCTTGCTGTTATTTATTCTACCAAATCAAACAGCTAAATGGATTGAATATATAAATGTTAAACTGATACAAGTTATATACGTATTGCTTTTCTTGGTCGGATTTTATTTGCTAAATGCAGGTTATCAATTGCTAGATTATTGAATCGCTACTATCAATGTTTTTGATTTAACCCTATTTTAAAGATTTTCAATTGTTTAAATAAATTATGCTGACCTTCAAGAATTTTAATATTGCCGACTGGTTTTCGTTTTATCGGGTGGCAGTCGCGCCTTTTCTTTTCTTATTGATATTTCTCGATTTTCGCATACTTTTTACTTGGTTTCTTCTAGTCAGCTATTTAACCGATGCAATTGATGGCTATTTAGCGAGAAAATTAAAAATAACCAGCGCTAGGGGTTCTCAATTGGATTCATTTGGTGACCAAGTTACACTCATAATTGGAATCATTGGATTGTTTTTCTTTGAGCCTGATTTTATTCAACAAAATCTAACGTTACTGCTAATTGTATTTGTTCCTTATGGAATACAAATGTTCATTGCTTATAAGAAATATGGAAAAGCGACGGCTTTTCATACATACTTGGCAAAGCTATCAGCAATAACACAGGCTGTCTTTATATTGTGGCTTTTATTTTTTGGCCCTGTTTACTGGTTGTTCTATTTTATGGTAGTGCTTGGTTTAATAGAAACCGCCGAAGAAATAACACTTATTTTCCTATACGATAAATGGGTGGCAGGAGTAAAAGGTTTGTATTGGGCATTAAGAGATAAACGGAGGCTTGAAAAAAGTGATAACACCAGTAATAAAAAGCAATAATGCGATCCTATTCACTTTTTGCGGTTTTTTTACTCTGTATCGCTATTGTTTTGGTTGACGTACTTGCCTTTTATTGGTTGCAATCAATCACACAACTTTTTGTTTCTTCAGCAGTAAAAACAATCATTGATATCTTGTTTTGGTCTTTTACTATTGGCCTGGTATCCGTTATTTTAATCCTGAAAATCCGAATGGAAACTGTACCAATAACCCAAAGGCAGTCCTTGATATCCTCTTTGTATGGATTGACGATTTCTTCTATTATACCTAAATTAATATTTACCGTCGTTATCAGTATATTGTATTTTACAAATTATGTTTTTTCTGAAACAGATTCCTTCTTTATTGTTCCTATAGTGGGTTTAATCGCTGGTTTTCTTCCCTTTTTTATTATTCTATATGCAATTTCTAAGGCAGTCTATAACTTTAAGATCCATCGTGTTATCATTAAACACGAAAATTTACCCGATTCTTTTGAAGATTTAAAGATTGTACATATATCCGACCTTCACCTCGGAAGCTTCGGTTATCGATATCGTATTTTGGAAAGAGCGGTTGCCAAAATTAATAAACTTGATGCCGACCTTATTTTATTTACAGGCGATCTAGTAAATAACTTTGCATGGGAATTGAATGGATGGGATGCTGTATTAAAAAATTTATCAGCCAAAAAGGGGAAATATGCAGTTCTGGGAAATCATGATTATGGCGATTATAGCAAATGGGATTCCCCAGTAGCCAAAAGAGAAAATTTTGAAAAAATAAAAAACTTTTACCAACAGATTGGTTTCACATTACTTCTTAATGAAGCAGAACTGCTTATAGAAAACAACCAAAGCATTGCAATTGTAGGCGTTGAAAACTGGGGGCTTCCACCTTTTAGACAAGATGGCGATCTATTTAAAGCATTGAAAGAAGTAAAGGATATTCCATTTAAAATCTTACTATCCCACGATCCTTCCCATTGGGATGCAGAAGTTGCAAATCATACTAATATCGCTCTTACACTTTCGGGTCATACCCACGGAATGCAAGCAGGTATAAACTTTATGGGAAAAAAATGGAGTCCCATTAAATATAAATACAAACGTTGGGCCGGATTGTATAACTGTAAAAAACAATTCTTATACGTTACTAGGGGACTGGGCTGGCTGGGATTTCCTGGAAGGCTGGGTATGCGACCAGAAATCACTTTTATAACTTTAAAAAAGCCAGCCTAAACAAAATTTCATCTTTCCATTTCATTAATGGATAAAATCGGAATGATACTTAAATCTAAAACAAACCGCCCAATCAATATCTAATTAAATATTGCTTGAGCGGTATAAACTTTTAGTTGCCCCTCTTACTGCTAGTGGTTTTGTCTCTTGCAGGCGATTGTCTTACTGGTAATCGCTGAACATTTTGTTTCTGTTGAACTCTATTCGTATTAAATTTATCAGAATTTACACGCACAGGATTTGGACTAACCTTATCAATACTTCTATAAGTGCTCGGTTCTGGATTGTTTATCCTAGGACGGTAAACCTGTAGCTCATCTTGATTTCGAGCTACCGAGGGTATTTTTTTCACCTCCCTAAGAGGAACTGACTCAATTTTCCTATCGGTATATTTTTCTACCTCATTAACATCAGGCCCTTTCGCATAATATTGGTTGTGATACCGAGTTGTACCATAGTTGTTATTTATTCTAATCCGACTTGTAAAACGATCATCCAGATTGCTTCGGCCTCTATTGCTAAGGTCTCTGTCGTAAATATAAATATGATCTACCACGTTCCAGTAAATTATTGGCGGTCTCCAGGTACCATACCAAACAACCACATTCACTGAAGGCATTAAAGGAGCCCAGGCGTAATAATCATCTATATCTCCCCAAAGTACCCATGCGGGCGACCACTCATATCCAGGAATCCATAACCATCCGTATAAATCATCATATAACCAACGCCCGTAGTGAAAAGGAGCCCAACCCCAACTGTAATTCGAAATCCAAATCCATCCATCAACAGAATAATTCCAATGCCCATTTGTCAAATAAGGCCTAAAATCACCCTCAACAGAAGGCTGCCAAACATGTCCATATCCAGGATAATCAATCCATATGCCATAAGGAGAGAGCCCGTCATAGAAACTTTGATAAGTTATTGTAGTTACAACTCTTTGAGCCGCCACCTTATCTATTGTTATACTGCCAATGAATAAAAATAAACAAGTCAACAGCACTTTATAATTGTGATTCTTTTTCATTTTTTATATCATTTAAGTTAGTAATCAAGTTATTTCAACACTGAAACATCCAAGGATTTAACTATCTAGGATATTGCAGCTGTCTATTTGCTTTTAGTAGTTAGGAAAATAGTAGATAGTAATGAAAGATAAAAAAGGATGAAAATAAATACTATGATATATATCAGTTAGTTGGGAGTTTGAGAAAGTAGAATTATGGCTGAAAGCTTTGTCGAATTTTGATAAAACATGAAATAGACAAATTGGTTTATGAGTTGTATGGGTTAACGGAGGAGGAGATTGCTATTGTGGGAGCATCTTAAGCTTTTATTTTTGATGATATTATTTTAGAATTGAAGAAAATAAAAAACCCGAAAAACATAATATTTATCGGGTTTTGGTGAAATTTGATAATCTCTAAGAGGAAAAAGTGGGACTATCTTTTACTTATTTTATTTCCTGAAATTGCTTTTTGTCGTGAGCATTTAAAACGGCTAATTTCAGAACTTCTCATTTTGAGGTGTTTCTTGCTTACGCCACTATTTACGCGTTTTCGCCAAAGTTTGAAACTACTTTCCTTTAGGTTACCCCGCATTATTTTAATTACTTCCTTCTCCGGAAACCCAAATTGAAATTCAATTGCTTCAAACGGGGTACGATCTTCCCAGGCCATTTCTATTATTCGGTCTAATTGTCTTTCTGTTAAATCGCTTCCAATCATATTTCATTTACTTTTTCCCAGGTTTGGTCTACATTTAGATAGAAGCTGCCAATATGCTTAAAATTGCATTGCTCTGGAGCGATTAGGGATAGAAAACTGTTGCCCTCTTTTCTTTTGTACAGATGATAGACTTCGCCAATTACAGGTTCAAAACTAAATTCGGAGCTAAAAATGAGTCTGTTGTACTCAAACTCACTTATCATTTTTTCATATTCGGCTTTCAGCTCTAAATATTTGGCATTTATTTTATGATTGGTTTTATTGATGCTCCTATTTTTCCAAGCCGTAGTGTCAGTTATTGAAATTACTGGAGCTCCCACAGAAGTTGCATACGGTTTTAGAGAAGCATCGTAACGTTTAGTTTTAGTATTGAAAACTACATTGTCTGGTTTTTTTTCTTCGGTCATTATGATTTATTCGGGTCAGTTCAACTTTTCGAGTTGTTTCATAATTTCTTCAGCTTCAAAAGCTTTTTGATCGCTTAGTTTTCTGTTGGTGGTAGAGAGGTTAAATGATTCTTTCTGTAGTTTCTGATATTTTTCCTGCAATTTTTCTTTTTGTGTTTTCTTTTTGAAGATTCCAAACATGGTATTTTTTTATAGGGTTATGTAGCAATTTTTTTTTGGAAAGATACAAAATGTTTAATAAATATATAAATAAGTTAAACAAAATGTTTTAATTAGATATATACTTCGCATTAGCTTCTAATCTTAAATTAAAGGACTTAAACTATGTAAAACTATAAAGATATGTTGTCTATAGTTTGTTTCTGAATTTATAATTACTTTTAAACATGGCTTAACTATTACAAACAGTTAAATAATCTCTATGTCAGTTGTCTCCCAAGAAAACTATATCCCGCCCACAGCGTTTTACTTTCGTGTCCAGTTTAATGGAAGCCCAGAAATGGACAGCAGTTTTCAAGAAGTGTCTGGTCTTAAGCTCAAACCTAGCAACATACAAAGATCAGAAGGCGGAGAGAACAGCTTTGTTCATGAATTACCTGCACCGCACACATATTCAAATCTGATTTTAAAACGGTGTTTAATACTGAATTCCAATTTCGACAAGTGGTGTAAAAATGCAATAGAAAATTTTGAATTTGATCCAAAGAATATTAGGCTATCATTATTAGGAGCAAATGGAAGTGTTCTTGCATCCTGGAATATTGAAAAAGCATATCCGGTATCTTGGGAGCTTTCTTCAATAAATAGTACGTCAAATAAGTTGGCGATTGAAACCCTTGAACTTAAGTACCGCCTTTTTAGAAAAGAACAATAAACTTTCCCTTATAAAATTACCCTGGGCAGAAACCATTACAAATGGAGTGGTTGTAAAAAATGTAACCTTCATATGCCTTAGAATTTTAGTAGATAAAGATTATAATATTAGTAGAATTGCCAATGATTCTGACACCCCAAAAAAACAAAGCCCCGTCATCATTACGATAACGGGGCTTTTTGCGGAGAAAGAGGAACTATCCATTTTTCGTGAAATATAGGGTTTATAGTACTTGCCAATAGAGCAATATTTTATACGCACCGAATTACGCACCTCAATAAGAATTTTAACATATTGCATCTAGTCAATGTTGGGTTTTCTTCAATCCTCCTTGTACCTCTTTAAAGAATAAAGACTCAATGCGTATGGAAAAATTGGTAATCACATTTCCGTAAGTTATCCTCGTCACTCTAATATAGGAATTTTAAATATTATTCTAGTGTTTGACCAAACAGCGCTTTTATGCTTATTTAACATCGGTTGTTTCTAACCATACAGTATCGGGTCGGCCTCCTTCAACTTTCATCACTCATTGTAATTATCTTATACGGAATATTTCAGCTTTAAATCTGGGTTAGTTATCAATAAGTGCAACACTTGATCGGTCTTTTTTATGTTTGTAGGGGTACTTAATAAAGAACACAAGGCCAATAGCAACCAAGGTTATGCTTCCAGAAATTATGAATGGATAGTAAAAACCACCAGCAAGAAGCCAAGTTCCTAAAACGGGACCTAAAATCTGACCAATACTATTGGTCGAGCTTTGTATGGATATATTTCGACCCGTATTTTTTTTAGAAGTTAATGAAACTGCTGATAATAAATTAGGTATTACCATAGCAATACCAGCAGCAAAAATAACGATTAGTCCATATACGAAAAATTCATTCTTAAAAAATGGAAAGATGATCAAGGAAATTCCAGATATGAATAATCCTAGAGTGATTTGTTTCTTTGTGGATAAAACTTTCTCTCCATAAGTAGCAAAAACGGGCTGTAAAACAGCCATTATAGCGCCGCATAACATAAAGCCAATACCCACTTGATTACTGTTAAAACCTAAGTCATCTTTTCCGTAAATTGAAAAAACCGTTTCAAATAGGGTCAATATAAATTGGATTACAAAGGATAGTATCAGTAATACGATAAAGTATTTGGAAAATATGAATCGCAACCCCACTTTACGTGCCGTGAACTTATTTACACGAGCGGTGTTTTTAAGCCATTTCAACACAATGGATAGAACAATAAATCCGAGTAGGGCAGCGAATAAAAATGGTATTGAAAATCGGTCTAAATGTAGCAGACCTATAGAATATTGTAAATGAAAATCCGTTTGGGAAAGAAAGCTTCCAATAACAGGGCCGAAAATAACTCCTGAACTAATGGCTACACCAGACCAAGCCATCATTTTTGTTCTTCGTTTTTCTGAAGTAATGTCGCTTAAATATGCGTTGCTGACAGGAATAACCGAAGAAGTGAAAATACCGCCAAAAATTCGAGCTACATATAGCATTGTCAGAGATGTGGCTAGACCCGTAAGTAATTGCATAACTACAAAACCAATGAGTCCACAGATGATAATAGGTTTTCGACCATATTTGTCTGAAAGCTTTCCCCAAACTACTACAAAGAGAAGTTGAAAAAAAGGATAAATACTAGTGAGCAATCCTATATGAAAATTGATACGGTCCGGATCGAGATTATCTGCTAATGCTAATCTTTCGGTATAGTAGGGCAGGGTTGGCAACAATATGCCATAGCCCAACATCACTACAAATAAACTCAACAGGATTAAAAATATTCTGTTGAGTTTTTCTTTTCTATTCATTTATTTTTTACCGATTTTTCGCTTTAATAATTGGGCATTAATAGCAACAATTATGGTGCTCAAACTCATTAACACAGCTCCTACCGCTGGGCCTAAAACAAAGCCTGAAGAATATAGTACACCAGCAGCTAGTGGAATGGCTACAACATTATATCCTGTTGCCCATATCAAGTTTTGAATCATTTTATTGTAGGTTGCTTTACCAAATAATATTAGGTTGGCAATATCCTGTGGATTGCTATTTACCAAAATAATATCGGCAGTTTCAGCAGCTACATCTGTACCAGAGCCAACTGCAATACCAACGTTTGCTTGTGCCAAGGCAGGCGCATCGTTTACACCATCTCCCGTCATAGCCACAAACTCGCCTTTTCCTTGTAATTCTTTAACTAGCTCAACTTTCTGATGAGGTAAAACTTCGGCATAATAACCGTCCAAGCCAAGTTTATCACTAACAGCTTTTGCCGTAATTTCATTATCTCCAGTTGCCATCAAAACTTTGATATTGTTCTTTTTGAATATTTTTATAGCTTCAGCAGATTCTGGTCTTATTTCATCAGCAAGAGCTATATATCCAACTAGTTGCCCATCAATTAATACAAATACAACCGTTTCAGCAGCATTACTAAAAGCATCTTTTGGAATTTCTATTTTTTCGTCTCTTAAGAAGCCTGGACTAACCACTTTTACTTGCTTCCCTTCTACATCTGCCTCAACACCTTTACCAGTAATCGCATTAAAGTTTTCAAGTTTTGGGATGTCAATTTTGTCTTCTCTAACTTTTTTAATAATTCCTACGGCAATGGGATGTTCTGAACTTTGTTCCAAGGCACTGGACAGTCGCAAAATTTCTTCGGTTGAATAGGATTCATTTACAGATTCAATTCTGGTAACGCCAAAATCTCCTTTGGTCAATGTTCCTGTTTTGTCAAATAACAAAACGGATATTTTACGTGATTCCTCAAAAGCCGTTCTATTACGAATCAATAATCCATTTTGTGCGGATACTGAGGTAGAAATAGCAACTACTAAAGGAATTGCAAGACCAAGTGCGTGTGGACAAGCAATGACCATAACAGTAACCATTCGTTCCAATGCATATACAAATGGGAAGCCTAAAAGCAACCAAACTGCCAATGTTCCAAAACCGATACCCAAAGCAATATATGTCAACCATTTTGCAGCCCTATCGGAAAGGTTTTGCATTTTGGACTTGGTTTTTTGAGCTTCCTCAACCATTGTGATTACTTTGTTGAGATAGCTGTCTTTACCTGTATGCTCTACTTTTACCTTTATGCTGCCATTACCGTTAACTGACCCTCCAATTACTTTATCTTTTTCCTCTTTTTTTACTGGTTTCGATTCTCCAGTAAGCATAGATTCGTTTAAATAGCTTGAGCCTTCTACAATAATCCCATCTGCAGGAACTTTCTCTCCGGGCTTAACCAAAATGATATCGTCTATTAATAAATCTTCCAATGAAATATCTTCAATAGTATCGCCTTTTACGCGATGTGCTTCGGCTGGCATCATACTTACGAGAAGCTGTAGGGCTTTTGAAGCACCCAAAACACTCTTCATTTCTATCCAATGCCCAATGAGCATAATTGCGATTAGGGTAGCAAGTTCCCAGAAAAAGTCGACACCTTCTAAACCAAATACCGTGGCGGAACTATATACATAAGCTACGGTAATTGCCATAGATATAAGCGTCATCATTCCTGGTGCACCACTCTTTATTTCTGAAACAATACCTTTAAGAAAAGGCCATCCACCATAGAAATACACAATAGTAGAAAGAGCAAAAAGTATATATGGATTACCCGGAAGTAAAAATTCATATCCGAAAAATCCTTGGATCATTGGCGAGAATATCAATATGGGAATTGTAAGTACAAGCGTTACCCAAAAGCGTTTCTTGAAGTCGGCAATCATCATTTTATGATGGTCGTGTCCAGCCATTCCCATGGGCGCATTACCGTCATGATTGGAATGATCCATTTTTGAATGGTTCTCCTTTTTGTTTTTCATCTTTGAATGGTCCATCTTTGAGTGATCCATTTTTTTGTTTTTGTGATGTTCGTGATTTTCCATTATAGTGTTGTTTAAGTGTTATCGTAATTTTTTTCGCATTGCTTCTGAAATGTTTTCTGCATACACTCCGTAGGCATCTACCAAAAGTCCTTTAACTCCGTCTTTGGAAGATATAACATAAAGAATGCTATTGTCATCTGTGCTGCTCATGCCTTCAAAGCGATAGGTTTTATCTACTTTAAAATCTTCAGGATGAATCTCAATTTTCAGCGAAGCACATTTCAAACATTCAGGCGTTAAATTGAAGTCATAGGGATATTCGTTTGCCTGTAAATCGTTAATAGCTTCTGAAAGTGTATCGTAGTTTTTCATTTTGTATTTATTTATAGTTCATAGTAAAATAACTACCATCGGCTTCGGTAAATTTCTGAGAGGTCAATAAACCTTTTTCATTTAATTTCTCGTTAACGATATAGTTGAGTTGCTTAATGCGAATACCCAAAGTATAGGCTTTTATATTGATTTTTGATTTGATATTATCTTTGTTATAGTTCAATTTTCTCTCGTAAATTTTGATACTGCTTTTTGAACCAAAAAAATTTAATAAGCCTGAATCAAAACTCATTTCTAGTTCTATATCCTCTAGATTATCTAAATCGTACAATACTTTAAAATTTGTGGAAGTGGTGTTAATTTCAGTCTCTAGTGATTTTGGATCTGAAAACGGAAATGCCATTACCATTATACTGGCTTCATCTGGTTTACAGCGATAGGTTGTTGTGTATTTGTCGGTAGATTTTTTGTTTTTGTCAAACAGCTCTGTGATTACTTCAATTTCATAATATCCATTTATAGCGATAACTTTTCCAGATTCAAAAGTTTGTTTGTTGAGAAAAGCACCTTTTTCATCAAAATTCTCGCGAACCACAAACCTCCCTGAAATCTGCCCAATGAGCATTTCGGTCTGGCTAGTCATTGTGATACTGAATAAGATAATTATTAGTATGAAGCCTTGTTTTCTCATATATGATGCATCAATTTCTTTACTTCTTTTGCCATTATATCACTCAAATCAATAGCATTTGAAGGATGGGGAATGGTGTTGCAGGTTACTATTTTTTCTACAACGGAATCCAACAAATCCTGATAGGCATTGCCCGAAAAAACTGCGTGAATACCAACACAAATTGGTGGTTTCATCCCTGCTTTTTTTAGGTGTTTCACAGTTTCAATCATTGTTCGTGCAGTCGAGATAATATCATCTACCAAAATAGGTGTGGCATCTTTGTATTTATCTACATCTGGAACCGAGACTTCCACATCACGGTCGCCGTGACGCACTTTCTGTAATACCGTAAATGGTACTCCAGCATTTTTGGCAACTTCCGATACCCATTGCTCACTTTCAGAATCGGGACCGATAAGAACAGGATTTTCAACATTTTCCTTTATCCATTCTGAAATAGCATTGGCTGCGTGAATGACTTTGTTTGGAATTTGATAGACTTCGCCCAAAGAGCTTATTCTATGCAAGTGCGGGTCAACCGTGGTAATGCTATCGGCAAAACCAGAAATCAATTTCCCGAAGAAGCCTGAAGTAACGCCTTCGCCTTCATTAAATACTTTGTCCTGACGCATATAGGCGAGATATGGTGCTACCAGACAGGTACACATCGCTCCGAGCGATTTTGCAGTATGGCTTAAAAAATAGAGCGGTAACAGTTTTTCGTCTGGTTCGTGCAGGGTGCAGACCAGTACTACACATTTATCTTTAACATCAGATAGAATACGTGTGTAAGATTCTCCATCAGGGAAGTTGCGCAAAGTAGCTTTGCCCACTTCAGCATCCATTTTCGCTGCCAAAAGTTCTGTGAGTTCTTCATTTCCGGGAAGGCTGAATAATATCGTTTGCATAGTATATTTTTTAAATTATGGTTATAATATCGTTGTGGTTATTTTTATAGTCCATAGCATAATTAAGTTCGCCTATGGATTCTGCATAAAGCGTGTACAGTAATTGGTTTTTTTCAATTTTGTCGTTTAAATGGACATTCAATGAAATCCCTGCTGATTTAGATTGAGGTGCACCTGAAAGTTTGGCGAGTTTTGCAATTTTTCTGTTATCGATTCTTTCTAAAATTCCTGAATTTTCTGCTCTAATCTCAATTTTATAGGGTGCTAAAACAGGTTTTGAAAAGCGACCTTGGGCTTTACAAATGGCGATAAATTTTTTATAAGCTTTTCCAGATTGGAGTACTTTTTGTGCAGTCTTATATCCTTTCCCTTTTTCAACTTTCCCAGAAAGTTCCAATAGTTCCCCTGCCAAAAACAACGCTCTTTCCAATAGGTCTTTGGGTGCATCAGCTTCATTTTTTAAGACCTTTAATATATCGATCGCTTCTAATGTAGGACCAATACCTCTCCCAACGGGCTGCGTACCATCTGTAATAACAACTTTCACTTTTAGACCAACAGCTTTGCCCACGGTTTCCAAATGTTCTTTTAATTGCTGTGCCATTTCCGTACTGCGTACCTTGGCGGTTTCTCCTACAGGAATATCAATAATAACGTGTGTGGATCCTGCCGCAGCTTTTTTTGAAAGTACAGAAGCAATCAATTGTCCTTCGCTATCAATATCCAAAGCTTTTTCAATTTTAATGAGCACATCATCCGCAGGACTTAATTGCGCCGTTCCTCCCCACACGATGCAACCACCTTCATTTTCCACCACATTTTTTATTTCTTCGGAAGAAAGTGTAACATTGGTCAATACTTCCATTGTATCTGCTGTACCTGCTGGCGAAGTGATGGCACGGGAAGACGTTTTGGGCATTGTAAGCCCATAAGCGGCAACGATGGCAACTATCAATGGCGTTGTTCTATTGCCAGGTAATCCACCAATACAATGCTTATCGACCACGATTTCTTTGTTCCAATTCAATTGCTTACCGGAAGCAATCATAGCTTTCGTGAGGTCGGATATTTCGTTAATATCCATCCTGCCACCTGCACAGGCTGTAATGAATGCCGAGAGGTGGATGTTGGAATAATCTCCCTGAACAATATCTGTGATGATTTCTTTATAAGCGTTATAATCCAATTTTTGATTATAGATTTTTGCCCTTACGTGGCTTAAGGATTCAATAGGTTCCAAATGTGAAACATATAAGGTTTCATTTGGGGAAACATTCAGTTTTTCGGCAGCTGAATCTGAAAGTCCAATTTCATCGGGCAACAGCATATCTGAATTTATCACATTGAGGCTTGCCACAATGGAAATGTTGAGATTTGAAACCCGAATTCGGGTAAGTGCCTCAAAACCTTCTGAAACACACACATGGCAATCTTCGTGCATATACACCACATTCTCGTTTTGGGTATAGATGCCAAGATGCTTGTATTTAAGGATATTTGATTGCTGTGCCATAGTGTTTATATTAAAAATTTCGAAGCTTATTCTATTTCTTCAATGTTGTAGAGTTGTGGGATTTCAGAATCCCATCCATAGGTTTCTTTGATGCCTTTTTGAAGTGCTTCCGCACTTTCTTTTTCTCCGTGTACAATGAAAATCCGTTCGGGCCTATTTTTTATCTTACTCATCCAATCCATAAGTTCTGCGTGGTCAGCGTGTGCCGAGAGACCTTCAACTTCAGCTACCTGCATTTTAAAAGGCACCCATTTTCCGTACACTTTTAGTTCCTTTTCGCCTTCCAACAATTTTCTTCCACGAGTTCCTTCAGCTTGATAACCCACAAAAAGCAACGTATTATTTGGGTTTTGCGCCTGTGTTTCAAGATAGTTGAGAATTCTCCCACCTGTTAGCATTCCACTCCCTGCAATCACGATTTTTGGTTTGTTGTCGGTTCGCAATTCCATTGTTTCACGATAACTGCTTACGACCGTGAAGTGGGAACACATTTCATCACATTCATTGTCTTCTAATCTGTGCCAATCCCTTGTGCGGTGGAACAGTTCCAATACACTAGCGCCCATTGGGCTGTCCATTATCATTTGTACTTTGGGTATTTTGTTCTCCTTGAGTAATTTCCAAAAAATCAACATCATAAGTTGGGCACGTTCTACCGAAAAGCTTGGAACAAATAGGCTACCGCCTCTATCAAAAGTGTCTTTGACTAATTTTTCAATCTGCGGAATAGCTTCCACTTCATCAGGATGAAACCTTCCGCCATAAGTAGATTCTATGAATAGTACATCTGCCTTTTTTGGTTTTAGAGGTGGATACAATAGTAAGTCGTTCGTTCTTCCTATATCGCCTGAAAAAACAAAGCGTTTGCCGTTTAAATCCAATTCAATATAAGTAGCGCCGAGAATATGTCCGTTGTATTGAAATCGAGCTCTTATGCCATCAAATAATGGAATCCATTGTGCCTGCGGAACGCCCTTAAAATGTGGAATGGTTTTTTCTACATCTTTTAAATCGTAGAGTGGTTCTGCTGGGCTATGCTTGGAATAACCTTCCTTGTTGGCACGTTCGGCTTCCTGTTCCTGTATTTTACCACTATCATTAAGTATGATTTCTGCGATGTCCAACGTTGGATTGGTGCCATATATAGGTCCCTTAAATCCTTGTTTTACCAACCTTGGCAGATATCCAGTATGGTCCAAATGGCCGTGTGTTAGCAAAACCATATCAATTTCTGAAACTTCCACAGGTGGATGTTCCCAGTTTTTAAGGCGTAATTCCTTTAGCCCTTGAAAAAGCCCGCAGTCTATGAGTATCTTTCTCTCTCCTGTGTCCACTAAATATTTTGAGCCGGTTACTGTACCTGCTGCGCCCAAAAAGTGGATGTTTATTTTATTGTTTTTCATTTTTATAGAATTTATTTAGTGTCCACTACAACAAGATGACGTGTTTCCTTTGTCTTGGCTAGATTCGTTCATTTCCGCTATTTCATTGTATAGCTCGCGGGAATCCTCTTTGATAAGAAGCGCCAACTTCTTTACTGATTTGGGTTCAAAATTTACCATCCCCAATAATATTTCAAGGGCCTCTTCAAGTAATTTTGGGTCATCTTCCAAGGCTTGATAAAATGGTTCGAAATTTATGCTGTTCTGTTGTTTCAATTCTTCAGTTTTCATAAGATTTGTTTTTAAGTATTGTTAAACCTTTTATTATTAGAGGTTAAGTGCTTTTGCATAACGCCTTAGAATCTTCTAAAATCTTTTTGTGTCTTTTTTTACTAATTCCTATTTGGTTTAATAGCACTGGGTTTTCGTGAAGCTCTTTGCAGAGCACAATGTTTTTATCTAATAACTTTGTTTTCTCGGCTTTGGTGAGAGTTGTTAAGGCGGTTAGTGGGTGAAAGCCAGATTTATCTATTCGTTCTTTTAAACCGTTTCCTATTGGGTAATCCCAACTTGTCAATAATAAACCTACACATTTACCATATTGAATCGCGTCAGTTGTGAATCGCGTATTGGTGTACACACCTCCTTTATGAAGTTTAGTTTCGTGGCCTTTTTGATGTTCCCATTGTTTCTCAACATCCAAAAATCTTGAGTGGATATATAATGGAGTTTTCACACTGCAAAACCGTCCTTGGTGACTATGATATTTACATTCAATCATATAATGTTTATTATCTTTTTGCGCTATTACATCTATTTCATGCTGCACACAACTACCTTGTACAATCACACCAACTTTTGTTGTATACCCTTCGTGCGCAAATAGTTTGCCCACTAGATTTTCAAAAGGAAAACCCGTTGGGCCCAGTTCCATCAAGGCTTTTTTGAGTTTGTATTTTGAAGCACTTACTCTCGATTTGCTCTTTAGCATCTTGAATGCCAATTGATAGATTTTTTTAGTAGTCATTCCTTCTTCGAGTTGCTCTTGTACCTTACGGGCTATATCCTGAACAATGTCTTCCTCTGCTTTTGAACGGCGTAAGGAGTTGATGAGTTTGTTAACATCAAAGGCCTGAAGCTCACCGGAATATTTTGTTATTAAGACTGATTTATTCATCGTTATACTTTAATGGTCATCACGGGCAATTCGGAATGATTGGTTACACCTTCAGCTATACTCTTGGAGAACAGGCTTAAAAAACCTGTGCGTCCGTTGGTACACATAGCGATCAAATCGGCATTTTTATACTTTAAAAAGTTGTTTATACCGGTTTCTACGTCCGGCTCATTATATACATTCATTGAATACTTATTTAAATCGGGAAATTTTTTCAGGAATTCCTTGATGGGGTTTAAACCTTGTTCAATACTATTAAAGTCTGTGTCAGTATTGATTCTCAATAAATGGACATTTGCTCCTGATTTTTCGGCAATTGAAATAACCTTCTTAAATGCTTCGTTCACATCTTGAAGGAAATCTGAAACAAATACGATATCCTTGAAAGGAAAGGATACTTCTTGGTCCTTAACAACAATTACTGGGACATCGACTTTTCTTACAATTTTCTCTACGTTGCTTCCAAGTAACTCACGTACTCCGCCTCTGGCACCACTACTTCCGGTAACAATAAAATCGTGATGGAAGTGACCAGAATGTTTAAGGATATTTTCCTGTCCGACATCAAATGTCAAAAAAGTTCTGCATTCAAGTCCTTCACGTTCCGCTGCTTTTTCCAGTTCGCGTAAAGCTGCTTTAGCGCTCCCAATTTGCTTCACTGTTTCGGGATACTGCATTTCTTTTTGTTTATCCAACTTTACCCAGTCAACAGGGGTTTTCATCAAATGAAAAAAATGGATTTCGGAATTATAAAGCTTAGCTAATTTAATTCCGAGTTCTGCAGCTTTATTGCAGTTTTCTGAAAAGTCTGTAGGTACGAGTATGTTTTTCATAGTTTATTGATTTTTAGGTGTAATGCGATACTTAATTTTTTTAGATTATTATTAGGCTACTGTGATGCTATTTTCCAGGTATACCTGTTGCACCGTTTGCAATAATTCAATTCCTTTGCTAAAAGGTTTTTGAAATGCTTTTCTTCCCATAATTAACCCAGAACCACCAGCTCTTTTATTGATGACAGCCGTTGTCACCGCTTCGGTGAAATCTGATTCACCTTTAGAACCTCCACCCGAATTTATTAATCCTATTTTACCCATATAACAATTGGCTACTTGCAATCTGCATAGGTCAATGGGATGATCTGTTGTGAGCGTTTTGTACATTTCATCATCATATTTTCCAAACCCAATTTCCTTAAATCCGAAATTATTGGTTGGTAATTTTTGTTTGATGATATCTGCCTGAATGGTAACGCCCAAATGGTTGGCCTGCCCTGTAATATCCGCAGCCGCGTGATAATCTTCTTTTTCAGTTTTAAAAGCTTCGTTTCGGGTATAGCACCATAAGATGGTGGCCATTCCTAAATTATGTGCTTCTTCGAAGGCTTCAGCTATTTCTTTAAGCTGTCTGTTACTTTCCTCCGAACCGAAATAAATGGTAGCTCCAACTGCAATCGCTCCCATATCCCACGCTGCCTTTACCTTGCCAAATAATGTTTGGTTATATTTATTGGGATAGGTAAGTAGTTCATTATGATTAATCTTGACGATGAAGGGAATTTTATGGGCGTATTTTCTGGCGTTCAATCCCAAAACACCAAATGTGGAAGCCACACCATTGCAACCAGCTTCAATTGCGAGTTTTATAATGTTTTCTGGGTCGAAATAGTCCGGATTTTTATAGAATGAATAAGCTGCGCTATGCTCAATGCCTTGGTCTACAGGTAGGATACTTAAATATCCAGTACCTCCCAGATTTCCGTGCTTGTATAATTGGGCAAGACTTCGCAGTACCTGTGGATTTCTGTTACTATTGCCAAATACCGTTTCAAGACTATTCTTGCTTGGAGTTTGCAATTCATCCTTTGTTATTTTTTCACAAACGTGATCCAAATAGAAGGATGCTTTTTTTCCTAAAAGTTCTGTGATATTCTTTTCTGTTTTCATTTCAATAAAGATTAATTTATTCCTAGACTTTCATTGGTTTTGGAAATTGACTTTGCTCCATCCGTTTCAATTCCAGTAAGTGCGCGAATGGCATCGATAGTTTCAGGTATAACAATAGCTTGGTTATCGACTACATAGGCATAGAATAGTTCATCGCCAACTACTTTCAGCATATCTTCCCAAAGGGCAACTTCATACATATCGCCCCAAGGCCTTCCCATATCCAAGAACATTTCCTTAATCGTATTGTTGGAAACCAAACCTTGGTCATATTGAATTAGTTTAATACGGCTGGACGTTTTAAAAGCATTAAGCACTTCATCCTTCGTGGCATGCTTTTTCAATTTTACATTCCAGTAATGCATATGGCTTAGGGTTTCTGGAACTTTTACTGCGGCAGTGATGACATCCAAATCGGGATCGACACTTTGAGCATCAGGACCTTGATGGCTTGGAATATCTCTTTCGGGAACCATTGTGTTCATAATACCGCCTAAATGGCTTTCCCAGGGATCTGTAGCTCTTCTTAAAAGTGTACCTCTGGCATAATCCAATAAACCGGCGCTTTTTAATGCAGTCAGCGTTCTTAAAATAGAGGTGGTGTTACAGGAAACTACTCTAGTAGAATTTAGATTTATAGCTGATTTGTAATTGTTTTCGGCACTAAAAGAATGGCCGGTAGTTTCATGCTTTTCGCCTCCCTGCACAATGAACTTTATTCCCTTTTGCTTGTAGTATTCAACATTTTTTGTCGATATTTTTTTAGGGGTGCAATCCACTACAATGTCCGCTTTAGCCAATAGATCTTGCACATTTCCCTTTACCGAAATGCCCACAGCCTTCATTTCATTTCCGGCCTCGGGTGTGGCTGCATAGATGCTGTACCCTTTTCTTACCGCGTTTTGAATGCGCCAATCGCTGACAACATCACAAACCCCCGCAAGGTTCATATCATCTTGTACTTTAACTGCGTCGGCCACTCTTTTGCCAATGACTCCGTATCCTATAACCGCTATATTTTTCATATAAATTTCTTTTTTAATTAATTATTTTCATTACTTGTAGTTTCCATTCCCATTGGCATTTTACCTTCATCGTCTGTATGGGAAATCATAAATAGTCGTTCCGCAACAATTATTAAAATAATTCCAATAGCTGCAACGATAAGCACCAAAGGGTCATTTAAGTATTTTAAATAAAGAAAGGCAGTGAGCACCGCGATATCCATTACAATGGCTATTAAGGGAATGAGAGGTTGAAATTTCACTTCTTTTTTTAGGTGGCGGAAAAGCCCCCAGTGAATTGCAATGTCCATAATGAGATAGAATATAGCTCCTATGGACGCAATCCTTGTTAAATCAAGTAGCGCAGTGAGTAAAATGGCAAGTGAAACCGTGAATATGAGGGCGGGATTTTTAAAGTTCCCCATTCTTTTTAGAGATGGAATCTGCTTCATATTACTCAACATAGCCAGTAAGCGTGATGCCGAAAATACACTTGCGATAACGCCTGAAACTGTTGCTACAATGGCTATAGCTATGGTAATCCAAGAACCCCATTCCCCAAAAACAGGTTGTGCAGCAGCCGCCAATGCATAATCTTTTGCTTCGATTATTTCAGGAATGCTTAAACCTCCTGCAACAGCCAATGCCAAAGCGACATATATGACCGTACAGATAAGAATGGAAAACACAATGGATTTCCCGAGGTTCTTGTGTGGATTTTTAATATCTCCACCCTGATTTGTAATAGTAGTGAACCCTTTATAAGCAAGAATCGCCAATGCCAATGCAGCAACAAACCCGAATCCTTGTGGCAATGCTTCGGTATTTTTTGGGATATAGTTTCCAGTAATATCTGCAAATCCAGAAACTATTAGACCAGCAATGGCAAGTATTGCTATACCCGCAACTTTAATAATTGCCGTAAAGGTGGCGGTTGTGCCAATTACTTTATTACCTAGAATATTCACGATATAAGCTGTTACCAAAAGTAGAATACCAAGAACGGATGCGTAACCAGCAAAACTATCTGGGAACAAGCGAAGTGTATAGGCGCCGAAAGTGCCTGCTACCAAACTTTCTGAAACTACCATTGAGACATACATCAATAAAGAAAAGACACCTGTTGTAGTTCCTGGGCCATAGGATTTATTTAAAAATTTAACGACACCTCCAGAAGAAGGAAAAGCGTTTGAGAACTTTACATAGGAATAAGAACTGAAACCCACCACAATGGCACCTGCAATAAAGGCAATCGGGAATAAATCGCCTACCAACTCTGCTATTTGCCCCATAAGCACGAATATGCCAGCGCCAATCATTACGCCTGTACCAAGAGATATGGAACCTATTAGGGATAGCTTATTATTTTCGCCTTTGCTTTTTTTCATAGTTAAATTATTTCGAATGAAAAGATTAAGCTCTCAACATCAAAACCTATTTTATCTGCCAAACTGAATTGCAACATTGGCAACCGATATTCTGGCACAAACAACGATTCTGTTAAACCAAAGAGCATCGTAATAAGGCTCATTTTGAGCATTATCTGCACTTTTTAAGAATATCCAGTGGGCTTTCTTTCTTTGATTTTTGATATGGGATATCTGCTGGGATAAAGAATATCCAAGCGATTAATATGACCCAGATAATCCACCATATTAGGTGCATTCCTCCAAAACTTCCATTGTAATAGTGCATAATTTTTAGTTCTAAATTGTTATTAATTTATTTTCCTTAATTGTATAGCCCAAGCCCATTGAGTTGTTTTTGTAACTCGTCAACTGAAATAGGTTTTTTATAGTAATAAATGCCGCGCCTTTTGGATTAAAAAAAAACTTCTGTTTTTTCTATGGAAGAATGGGCTTTCAAATTTTTTTTAACCCTGAAAACAAGACCTCCACAACCCATAGAGTCTATTTGAAATTTTCTTTTCACAACTCTTTTACTATAAACCTATATAGCATCAGCCTTAAAACCAGCATTTTTCCCTTCTATCTTTTCATTTTCAATAATTACTTGTCTTCACTATTTCTTTAGATGATGTAACGGTCAAAAGTTCCATAGCTTTCGCTGATTTTACCTTTACTAAAACTTAAACCTATCAGCAGAATACCGGAAGCTATTGCTATCCATAGCTCATTGCCGGATGGGTCTTTTAATATAATGCTTGCTGCAATGAGCCAAATTGCAAATGCTATATTTAAAAACCATAGGGAGCGACCTACCTCAGCCATGGCAATTACTGTAAATGTTACAATCAGTGGAGTTGTTGAGGCTTGTAATCATTCTGATGCATCCTTTTTAAGACCTTGTTTTCGTGTAAGCATTGATTAATTTTTAATAATACCAGAAACGCTTTTAAACTTTATTGGTCCTTGCAAATGCGCTACCGTATTAACAATACAAATCTTTTTTAAAACACATATTTATCCCAAAGGCCATATTTTTCCTTGATTTTCCCTTTTGAAAAGGAAAGGGCTACTACGAAAAGCCCGGCCAGGCTACTGCTAATAGTTAGCGACATATTGCTATCTTTTATTATCCAGGGCATCACAGCCAGTGCCAGACCTAACAATACGTTGAAATAACGAAAACTTCTCAGTACTTCAGCCATGGCCACTACGGCAAAAACGATCACGAGTGCTCCTCCCAAATGGTTCAAATTGGCTGCGGATGTTTCTATTCCCATCCGGAAAACGAACGGAGAAATCATCAACCAAAAGCCAATAATTACAGAAACTGTTAATTGCCAAGGGGCAGTCATTCCCCATATTGATGATTTGAAAACCTTCCATGGGTTTTCAACAAATGTTACCAATTCAGGGGAACGTTGATCGTTTTCAGTGGAAATTGCATCTCCACCTTTCCAAAACACTTTCCATAACGAATCCCCTTTTTGTTTTCGTTGCACCATGTGTTGCCACATGGCAATAACTTCATCAATTTGCAAGGGAATCATAGGAAGCATAATAATGGCAGAAAACAGGCAAAGGGCACACCAAGCGCCAACAGTAAGTGGCTGGGAAATCACTAAGAATATACTCACCAAACCTAGTGGAATGACCAAAATACCAAAAAAAGTAACCATCCAGGGCATAGTACGCCATCGGGAAGTGCCTCCCATAAATCCCATCAGAAATTCCAGAGTATAGGCGAGCGTGCCAAGTGCAGCATCTGAAATGGGCCAGCTATGCGACATTTTGGAGTTCAAAACGTTTAAGGTTCCTTCCCCAAAAAATGGATCCCACGCAATATCTTTATAGCCCAATTGAAATGCTCCCAAATAGCGGGAAGCCAGCCACCCTATAAATGCCAGACCAATCATAATAGAGCGCTGTGGCCAGCTAGAGGGGTTGTAACTCCAACCAGTAGGCACATTTCCTCCCATTTTCATAAACAGGATCATATTTGGCATGCCGGGTATGAGGATGGATAAAGCAATAATTAAGACCCCAACCATGGTGCCGTTATAATAGGCTACAGCAGTTGGTGCCCAAAATATGAGCGGGGCCATGCTAATCCATATCCCGATAAAACAAGTGATCCAAACACTATAAGGACGGTTAGGCTTAAGGGATCGCCAACCAAAAATAATCAGTAACAATCCACTGATGATATCACTCCAATACATGGCGGCGATACGATCACTAAGCGACAACCAGACAGGTCTTCCTCCGGCAGGTGCTACTACATTCTTTCCATAATCAAAAGTGAGTGGTGAAGCGATCATCCAAAAACCTAACAATACAATCACCCAGTAGACCCAGAGTGTTTGATTGTGGTGATCCTTCAGCATTTTCATGCGATCATCTGCACTCATTTTCATGGCACCCATGTCCATATCCATGTGCTCATGCCCTTTTTTGTGTTCGTGGCTTTCCATGTCCATCATTGGACGGGTGACGCCTCGTGATCCCATGCCTTCCATTTTGTGTGGTTTATCTGTCATAATTTTCAGGGTTTAGCCTAGTTTATTGTCTTTGTAAAATTTCTCTGGATTGGCCTTTAAGTTGTCAATCATTTTTGGCAAGGTATCTCGCAAACCGTGTTTAGGTTGCCAGCCCAACAACTTTTTAGCCTTGGAACTATCCATTTCAAAATGGTCATCGGCCAGATCTATCATCCAGGGTTTTATAAAGGCTTTGCCAAACAGGTTCTGCATAAATGCCCCAGCTTTGGCAAACCACTTTGGTATGGCGATGATGGGCATTTTTTTGCCATGAATTTCTGTGCTGATAATGTCTTGGAGTTCCTGATAGGTAAGCGTCTCATCATCACCAATATTAATAACCACTTCTGCTTGTAGGTCTTTCCGTTTGTCTATGGTCAATGCTATCGCATTGATGAGATCATCCCGGTGTACATAGGTGCTGCCATGGGCGGTGTTGGCAGGATAGAGTCGTGCTGAAAGTTGTTTTTCATAGATGCGCTGAACCTGATTGGTGATGGGGATTGAACTGCCTACTTCACTGTACACGCCCGCTATACGCATCATCACTACGGGAATTTTGCCCCGTTTTTCATGCATTACTTTTTCGGTCGTGACTTTAGATTTAGGATAATCCCATTTGGGTTCCAAAGGTGATTCTTCCGTAATCAGCACCCCAGGTGAAGAAGGTTTGTACACCAGCATACTGCTTGAAAAAATGAATTGCTCCACTTCAAAATCCTGCAAGTATTTCAGCATCCGCTCTGTGCCTTTCACTGTGACTTTATCATACAGATCAGAGGGTTCCCCCAGAAAATCATAATAAGCCGCCAGGTGCACTACCGAAGCTATTTTGTTGCCGTAGGCGTAGCGGATTCTTTTAAAGGCAAAGTCCATTCGTGCGTCACTGGTGAGGTCTACACATACACATTCTGCCTCTACCGGTGGAAAAGGATAGCCATCTTGGTCAAATCCAACCACATGGTATTTTTCAGAAAGCTTATGAATTAAGGCTGAGCCTATCATTCCGCTGCTTCCCGTAATAATTATTACTTCCTTATTGGGTTTTTGGGCTCCAATATCCGTTTGTGAATTCTGATTCTGTATATTTTTGTTGCTTGTTTCCATTGCTTTATTTTTTTAATTTAAAATATGACAATAGCCGACACTTTGTAATCGGCTACTGTCATATCATTCTTTTAAAATGGATCTGATATTCCACTTACACGGATGAGTTTTTTATTTACAAATTCCTGTATCCCTAATTCAGAAAGTTCACGACCGATGCCTGAACGCTTTGTTCCACCAAAAGGAAGATCGGCTTGTGTCCAGGTAGGATGATTGATAAAGACCATTCCGGTAACTATCTGATCGGCAACTTTTTTTCCACGTTCAATATCATTGGTGAATACGGAACCACCTAATCCAAATGGGGAATCGTTTGCAAGTTCAATCGCTGCCGCTTCATCTTTTACGCGATAAAAAGAGGCAACTGGTCCAAACAATTCTTCATAGTAAGCTGGCACATCTGGTGTTATGTCTGTAAGAATGGTGGCTTCCATATAAGCGCCTTTGCGGTCGATCCGTTTTCCTCCCAATAAAATTTTTGCCCCCGCTGCAACAGAACGTTTCACCTGGTCATCTAAATGAACTGCCGCTTCCTCGCTTGATACAGGTCCGAGCTGCGTATCTTTGTCCATTGGGTCGCCAGCTTTTAATGCGCTTAGTTTTTCTTTGAATTTTTCCAGAAATTCATCGGCCACAGTTTCCACTACAATAAAGCGTTTGGCAGCCACACAACTTTGACCAGTATTGTTCATCCTGCCAATCACGGCCCATTCAACTGTTTTATCCATATCGGCATCTTCCAAAACAATAAACGCATCACTGCCCCCTAATTCTAGAACAACTTTTTTAAGATTTTTTCCTGCAGCTTCGGCAAGGCTTGCACCTGCTTTTTCACTTCCTGTTAAGGAAACACCTTTTATTCTTTTGTCAGAAGCTAATGCTGATGCATGTTTGCCTGTGATGAATAAATTGGTATATAGTCCTTCAGGAGCTTCAGCCTCTTTGAACAGTTTTTCAATAGCAGCAGCACATTGTGGTACATTAGAGGCATGTTTAAGCAATATAGTATTGCCCACCATAATGTTGGGAGCTGCAAAACGAGCTACCTGATAAAAGGGGAAATTCCAGGGCATCACACCAAACAATACACCAATGGGACTATTTCGTATTATAGCCTCTCCATATTCAGGTTCAAGGACTTTATCGGCAAGAAAAGTTTCTCCGTGATCGGCATAGTAATCTAAGATATCGGCACTCAAGTCAATTTCACCTTCGCTTTGTTTGAGCAGTTTGCCCATCTCCAAAGTAATTAGTTTGGCCAGAGAGTCTTTTTTCTTACGCATCAACGAGGCGACTTTATGTAAAAGATTTGCCCGCTCCTTATAAGAAGTTTTTTTCCAATCCTTATAGGCATTGTCTGCACCAGATATTGCTGATTCAATTTCATGTTCTGTCATTTCTTCAAACGACTTCACCACTTCGTTAGTGGCGGGATTTACTGTTTTGATAGAAGCTTTTTTTTGTTTGTCGCTTCCGTTTTCTTTTTTATCAGCACTGTTTTTTCCCTGTTCTGATTTATTTTCTAAACCTGTTGGTTCATTTTCGATTGTTGTTGACATTTTATTTGAATTTTAATTATTAGTGAGATTTTTTAAATCTTAAATTATAAATAGCCGCCACACAAGCACCGATTTACAACCCAGAATTAATGTTTGTTCATTCGTTTAATTTATCTGTTTATTTATTAATCATTCTCTTTTGACAAATCTTTTTCAAGAAGTGCTTTATGTTCCTGATAATTTTCTTTTGTTATTTGTCCGGCAGCAAAACGCTTTTGCAAAATATCAAGAGGAGAATCTTTCTTTTTTCTTTGTCCGGGAATGTCGAAGGGTGTTGCGAAAATCCAGAATATAAAAATCATCCAAATAAACCACCATATAAGGTGCATCCCTCCGATGTGATAACCGTCATACATATACATAATTTTTGCAATTTAAATTGGCCCTTCAGTTCCGCTGTTACCCGATTTTTTACTAACCAAAATTTTTAAACGGGACATAATAAGTTTAATTAAGCTGTCCTAAATTCCGTAATGGTGTAATGCGTATTCTTTAATGCATCTTGAAGTGTATCGGCTTTAATTACTGCGGAAGAAGTAATTTCTGCTTCCTTCTTTGCCAAGTCAACTTGCACGGATGTTACACCAGGAGTAGCAGACAATTTATTTTTAACTGTTGTAACGCACCCGCCACAACTCATACCACCAATGTGGTAAGTATGCTTGATTGAATTCTCCATGATTTTTAATTTGTTTATTTATTCAGATACACTGTTTCCCGTTCTTCAGTCTCGCTGTTGCCCGGTATAATTAATTTTTCTTTACTAAAGTCATTCCACACTAATGGTATTTGCCCAGCTTATCTGAGATTGCTTTGGGATGCATTGGGCAGGTAAATGTTCCTGCACTCATGTTTTCTTGTGAGCCTTGATTTGAGCTATGAAGCAATAAATCATTTCGACTCATTTTTAGTTTTGAGGCTTTTCATTTTTAAAGGCTTATGAACTTTCAGTATAGCGATTTTCTCAATCCAAAAGTTTTATTTCCAAACCGTTTGTTACATGCCCCCACAGAGAGATATAGATTAAAATGAATTGGATAAAATCAATATTCTGGGGAAATTATAGCTTATCGTCTTTTGATTTGAGCATTGTAAAATGCTCCAATACAAGCACCAATCAACCAGCCCAGAATGAAGGTTTGAACGATACCAAAAAATGCTTCCAATAAGGGCACGTCCATTCTAATGAGACTAGTAGTGTCCAAGCCGTGCAATAGACTGTTGAAAAAGATGATTGAACCTTCCTGTCCTGCTGTTGCCATTACTATCATACAGCCTAAATAAATTATAGCACCTGTTAGCCCGAAGGCAAAACCGAGCTTTTTTATGTTTAATCGATACATAGTTTTATATTTTTGAGTTAGTTTTCTGATTTTAAAATCGTTTTTGATTCTTCAAATTCTTCCTTGGATATTTTGCCTTGCACAAATCTTTTTTTTAAAATATCCAATGGGCTTTCCTTCTTTGTTTTTTGATAAGGTATGTCTGTGGGAATAAAAAATATCCAGGCCAAGAAAATGAACCAGACAATCCACCATATAAAATGCATACCGCCGTAGTGATCCATAATATTAGTTTTTAAGAATTAATGTTTTTAGTACTGTCTGAAGTCAAAATCTTTTTTGACACTTCAAAATCTTCCTTGGATATTTCGCCCTTGGCAAAACGCATTTTCAAAATATCCAGTGGGCTGTCTTTCTTTGATTTTTGATAAGGGATGTCTGCTGGAATAAAGAATATCCAAGCGATTAATATGACCCATATAATCCACCATATTAGGTGCATTCCCCAAAAACTTCCGTCGTAATAGTGCATAATTTTAGTTTTAAATTGTTAAAGATTTATTTCAGTTATTGTATATCCCTCCAATGCATTGAGCTGCTTTTGTAGCTCGTCCACTGAAAGGGTTTCCTTCATTGTGATAAGTGTAGCTCCTTTAGGTGCTAGGAAAATTTCTGCTTTTTCAATATCAGGATGCGCTTCCAAGGTCTTTTTGACCATTGCCACACAACCGCTACAACTGATTCCGTCTATTTGATATTTTTGTTTCATCTGTATATAATATTTGTTTTTTAATGGTGATGACCTTTGTGTTCTGAGTCACCTTCCTTTCTTTTTCTGTTCAAATTTTCATCAGACAGCCCGTGGGTATGGCCGCCGTGCTTCATAGGCATCAGTAAGTGAAAGGCAAACATTACTATAAAAAAAGTAAATAGTGCCGTACCCCCTCCAATACCCAAGGATGGTGCAAAGAATATAAATAGGAGTGGTAACCCACAACCAAGAACCATCCATAACCAATGATTTTTCATAATTTTAATTTTTAAGTTGTTATGAATTAGTGATGTTCTTTATAGTCATCTTTAGTTGGAGTATCCATATTGCCCAACTTATTCATTCCCTGCATATCCATTCCTTTATCGCCCATCATCTTTGAGCAGGATTCCATACAGTCCTCACTCATCATCCCTTTTTGGTGCATCATTTTCATCATTGTTCCCATCATTTTTCCGTCATTCATCATTCCGTTCATCATTGAGCGCATCATTGTACTGTCTTTCATCATCATTTGCATGTTTTCTCCCTTTATCATGGAGCCCATCATCTTGTTGTTGCCCTGCATCATTTCCATGGCATTTTCGTCGTTTTGCAAATTTGCCATAAACTCTGTCATATAACCCTCATTCTGGGCAATGGCATTATAAACCTCTGTGCGGGATTCATGAGTTTCCATTAATGCTTGAGGATTTGTTTCTTGCATGCAACTGTTCAGGCTTAAAAGCCCAATTGTAGATAAAATAATTACTAGTGTTTTCATAATATTTAATTTTTAGATTACTATTTATTTAATTTAAGTTTGTGATTATTTTTAGTTGTATGTTCATACTATTGTTTCGTTTAAGTTCTCGATACAAAGAGCATGAATTGAAGTTTTCAGGATCACGACGAAAACCTCAGTTCTTTATAGCTCTTTTAGACCGAAAAACTATTAAACCCGTACTAACTCAAGTTTTAAAGGGAAGCCTAGTTCAATTAAGAGAAGTTTAAAAGAATCTAAATTGAAAAGTATTGGGTTAAATTCAACATATAGTTCCTTAGCTTCAAGGCATAGTGCCATAATTCCGGATAATTCTAATAAAGGTTTAAATTTTTGACGAAAAGTTTCTTGTTCTTCTGCTGTGAGATTTTTATTTATTTTCAATATCTCAAGGTTAAATGAATTTTTCATGACTATCTATTTTTAAGATTTATTAAATATTTTCAATTATAGTTTTACGTTAAGTTGCTCGATATTATCAAGTACTTTTTTTAATGTTTCCTTCGTGTTTTTTGCCACCTCCATTACATCTTTTTTCATGGAGGACGACCAAGTAGTTTCGGTATCCTCTATGGACACTTCTATAATGGAATTATCTCCCACATCTTTGATGGTTAAATTGCACGGAAAAAGAATGCTCATTTGAATGTCGCTAGAGATCAGTTTTGATGCCATTTCTGTTTCACACACCATTAGAATGAGGTGCCGTGGCATCTTGTTAAACCTAGAGTTCAGATACTGTTTTACGTCAAATTCACCAACAAGGTCAATGCCGAATTTCGCAAGGCTATTTTTTACGTTTTGCACTGTTTCTTCAAAAGTCATGCTACCAAACCTCCTCGTAATACAGTAAGGGGTGTTTTGACTTTCTGAATAATTTTGTTGCGAAACCTGTTTGTTTTTTTCATTGTCATTTTCCATCGTTTCCTTTTCTAAAGTTTCTCGATTACATGTTCCAATTTGTCCGAAATATCACTTGCGATTTCTGCCAGAATATTATTTTCGACCGCCTGCATGGATGCCATTGGATTTACCGCTGCAACTTCTATGACCCCTTTTGATACTTCCTGGACAATAACGTTACAGGGCAACATGGTGCCTATCTTATCTTCGGCTTCCAATGCCTTATGGGCATAGGGTGGGTTACAAGCTCCAAGTATCCTATACTTTTTAAAGTCTACATCCAGTTTTTGCTTTAGGGTTTCAGTTACATCAATCTCTGTGAGTATCCCAAAGCCTTCTTCTTTCAATCCTATTGTGACCTTATCGATAACCTCTTCAAAAGTGCCTTTGATTGTTTTATTAAAATAATACTTCATTGTTTTAATTTTTAGTGTTCAACGTTTGTTTTTGTTCTTCATATTCTTCTTTGGATATTTCGCCCTTGGCGAATCGGTTGTCCAGAATATTCTCAGGATTTTCTCTCTTCTCGTTATTTTGTCTATTTCTTCCATTGTACAGAAATACGCCCAATACAAGTACAACCGGTATCAATATCCACCACCACATCATCATAATTTTATAGATTTAATAGTTAACTAATTGTTTTATTTGTAGTTATCCCAATCTTAAGAGCAGGAATTTTATTATTCTTCATTTTTCATTTTCCCTTTCATCTTCTTCATCATTTCAGGATTTTTTTCTATCATTTTCTGCATCATTTCTTCCATCATTTCAGGGTTGTCATTCATCATTTCCATCATCTTTGGTTTCATCTCCTTTTTCATCATTTCGTTATTATGGATTTCATCCATAAGCATTTTACGACCCTTTTCACTCTCCATCATTTTATCGAGCATTTTGGATTGCATCTTTTGCATCATTTCCGGATTTTTTTCCATCATCATCTGCATATGGGATTGCATTTTTTCTTTCATTTCAGGGTTTTTTTCCATCATCATTTTCATATTTCCAGTTTCCATCATTTGCATATGGTTCTGCATTATTATCTTTCTTGCTCCTGCATCTTGTTGTGCTAGGTCGATAAATTCGCTAAGTTGGCTTGGGTTCGCAATTATTTCCTGGTACACAGCATTTCGATTAGCTTGAGCTCCCATTGTTTCAGTAGCGTTAAATGCTGATTTACAGCTAAATAATGTACCCACTGCACCGATAATCATTAAGGTTTTTACTATTGTTTTCATTTTGATTTGAATTTAGATTAATACTCGTTTATATAAAATTGTTGTTTATTCATTTTTTTGAATCAATGTCCCGTTTTATTTCTTCGTATTCTTTTTTGGATATTTCGCCCTTGGCGAATCGGTTGTCCAGAATATTCACAGGATTTTCTCTCTTCTCTGTATTTTGTTTATTTCTTCCATTGTACAGAAATACGCCCAATACAAGTACAACCGGTATCAATATCCACCACCACATCATCATAATCGTATAGTTTTAATAGTTAATAATCCCTAAAATTCATTACCCAACTGGGAATAGTCATTACTACTTTCATAATTTTTGTACCGGAAGACCTAATGTAATCCAGTCATGCATTCCTCCCCTGTAATATAAAATTCTATCAGCAGGATAACCTGCACCCAAGAGATTCTTTATAGCTGTTGATGACTGTGGGCATTGTGGGCCATTGCAAAAAAATATGCTGGGGTTGCTCTCGTCCAATTCCTCCATTCTTCCTACCAACTCGTCATAAGGAATATTTTTTGAGCCTGGAATAGTTACTCCATCAGAGGTATCGGGTTTTCGCGCATCGATAATGGGCAAACCCTTCATGTGGTGCTGATATACTTCTACCTCACCAACCGTATGCACGGATTGTGCTGCCTTTATTGATTGAATACTGCCCCATGTTACATCAACTTCCACTAAGCCAAGTTCTGTTCCTATATTTTTGGGAATCATATGGTTCTTATCTCTTTTAGGGATTCTAATCTCTGATATATCCGTATTTCTTGCCTTTAGATCATTTATTATATCTATTTCGGGCATACCAACAGATGCTACTTTTTCATCTACAATCAATAACGGTGAGTGTTTCAATTGATATTTTTCAAATATTTCGGGATGTTCTTCAAAATAATTTACTTTGTAGGGCAACCAAGCTTTTTGAAGCACTTTCTCTAGCGAAGGCCTATGTTGACAACTTTTGGTTGCCGCTATTATAATTTCCATAAGAATTTTCTTTAATTATTTTTAGTGTTAAAAACTGTTTTAAATTTTATATCTCTAGTATTTCGATGAATAGTGTATTTTGGCTTTCAAGAATTATACATTTATAAGAATTGATACCGCCTATTTTCTTTAATTGGTGTTTGTATGATAATTCCTTTCGTAACGTCATTATTTCAAATTTTCAGCCATCATATGATTTTTGAGGCCATTCTATCCATGGAATGTCTTTTTCAATATCAAAAGCTATTTGTTGTTTTTTCTGGAATTAAAAAATATTACCATCAATATTATTAAAATTAGAGGTATGGCAATCCACCAGCCCGTATGCATTCCCCAATAATAGTAATCTCCGTTATTGTGCATCATTGTGTTTACACCTGAATCTTGTTTGCAACTGTTTAAGCTTAAAAGCCCGATTGCGGATAAAATAATTAGTAGTGTTTTCATAATTTTCTATTTTTATTGATTTAAACATTTATTTATATTTTATAAATCCATTCCCAACAATCCATAAACCGTAGTTGAGGGAATGGCTTATTAGCTATTAACTATCAGATTTAAAAAGGTTTTCAATCTTTTTTAATTTCTTATTTGTTGAGTACGTTTTCATTATCATTCAATTTTTTTAATACGCCATTTCTTGTTATTACCTTCTAACTCCTGCCAAATTCTCCGAAATCAATTTGGATGTTATGGTAGGTGGATTTTTGCTGTCGTTTGCTGAAGGAGGGATATGAATGGCCAATTGTGTTAATTGGTCCATGGTATTTCCATCCTGATCTACTACTACCTCAAAATAGTGATAGTTCACTACGTCCTTGTTAAAGATATCGTTATGACCAATCGTTTCTTTTTCAACTTTTAGTACCAATGCCTTAACAGATTCAAAGTTGGTGGCATTCAAGAATTGAGGCGTAATGACGAAGTTGTGCAGATTAATTTTAACCTGCGATGTAGAAATTTTAAATTAAGAAGGTCTCGTTGAGAATAATTATATCTGTAGATAGGAGAGGAGGCCTATAGGTTTGAAAAGAAATTACATTTTCCTCTAGTCCCTCAAAAAGATTAATATAGGTATAAAAGAAAGTATTGATGAAAACAAGATTCTCATTTTCTAATATGATATTGGATTTTTTGAAGGTATCATCTCCTTCTTTGACAATGGTTTGGTTGCTACAGCAATCTTTCTCTTGTAGGGTAGTGCATTGTTTGGAAGTATTATCTTTTTTATGAACTATGTCCTTACAAGATTCTGTTTTACCAAAAAAAGCTATATCCACCAATTCATTACAACAAAAGTGCATATCTACCGAAAAAGAAGAGGTAGAAAACAGTATGAAAACTGCTAAAAAGAAGGATAATATTCTAGTAAATAAAGGTTTCACGTTTTAAAGGTATGGAATTATATTAAACATTCAGTGTTTTTAAGTTTCCGAGTAATTTTCCAATTAATTAATTGTCAATAGTTTATGGTTTTTTTATAATTTAAGTGCTTGCTAAGATAATTTTAAAGTTTCTTCAAGAATATGACTTTTGTCATATTAATTTTATTTATCAAAAGTATAGAAGTGCTCCGAGAGAATTCTTATATTTCAAATCCAAAAAAATATTAAACGTTCACTGTGTTGTTTTTTTTATATATATTTGTGGCATTAATGAAAAAGGTTCTCCATAAAATATTATCTTTTTGTATGGCACTTATAGTGCTATTATCAACTGTGTCTTTTACTGTTGCTAGCCATTATTGTGGCGATATTTTAGTGGATTCTTCCTTATTTGGACACGTTGAGACCTGCGGCATGGAGAAACAACAATCCAAGAATGATTGTAAAAGTGAAGTTCAGGATGATTCTTGCTGTTCAGATAAGCAAGTAGTTGTTGAAGGTCAGGATGACTTAAAAATATCTTTTAACACCTTAATTTTTGAGCAACAAGTCTTTGTTGCAAGTTTTTTCCATTCTTATATTAATCTCTTTGACACTCTAGATACGAACATCGTTTCTTTTAGAGATTATGCAGCTCCCTTTCTCATACGGGATATACAAAAGCTACACGAGACGTATTTAATTTGATTTTAAACAGTTTCCGATAAATATCGGGAAGATTTGCCCTATGGATACAACCATTTTGGGCTCATTTTGTTGTGTTTAATTTTCTGAGTTGATCAGAATGTTGCACCAAGTATAACTGTTTAAAAATCAATACCAATGCTAAATAAAAGCATAAAATTTCTCATAGAGAATAAACTTGTAGCTGTTTTACTACTTGTTTTATTTGTGGGTTGGGGTGTTATAAATGCCCCGTTTGAATGGAATACTGGCTCGTTTCCACGTAACCCTGTAGCTGTTGATGCCATCCCTGATATAGGCGAAAATCAACAAATTGTATTTACAAAATGGGATGGTCGTTCCCCACAAGATATTGAGGACCAAATTACCTATCCGTTGACTACATCGCTTCTAGGTATTCCGGGAGTTAAGACTATACGTAGTTCTTCTATGTTTGGCTTTTCTAGTATCTACATCATTTTTGAAGAAGATATTGAATTTTACTGGAGCCGAAGCCGTATTCTCGAAAAATTGAATTCATTGCCATCCGGTTTACTTCCTGAAGGTGTTAACCCAGCTCTGGGACCAGATGCGACTGGTTTGGGACAAATTTATTGGTACACCCTTGAAGGTCGTGATAAAGACGGAAATGTAACTGGTGGATGGGATTTACAGGAATTGCGAAGTATCCAAGATTTCTATGTGAAATACGCATTGTCTTCAGCAAGCGGTGTTTCTGAAGTAGCTTCTATTGGTGGCTATGTTTTGGAATACCAAGTAGATGTCAACCCAGAGTTGATGAAACAGTATAAGATTGGTTTAAACGAAGTAGTTAAAGCAGTTAAACAAAGTAATAAAGATGTAGGGGCGCAAACCCTAGAAATCAATCAAGCGGAATATCTTATACGGGGCTTGGGATATATTAAATCCATAGCTGATCTTGAAAACGCTGTGGTTTCATCAGAAAATTTTACCTCAATACGGTTAAAGGACATTGCCAAAGTTTCTCATGGGCCTGCAACTAGAAGAGGGATTTTAGATAAAGAAGGAGCAGAAGTGGTTGGTGGTGTTGTGGTAGCACGCTATGGTGCAAACCCGATGGAGGTTATTAATAACGTCAAGGAGAAAATAAATGAATTAAGTTCTGGTTTACCTTCTAAAACATTGAGTGATGGTAGAACGTCGCAGCTTACAGTTGTCCCCTTTTATGACAGAACAGAACTTATTCAAGAAACATTGGGAACGCTGGACGAGGCGCTATCATTAGAGATCTTAATTACCATTTTCGTAATTGTCATAATGGTATTTAATTTAAGAGCTTCGGTTTTAATATCTGGTCTCTTGCCAGTAGCGGTATTAATGGTTTTTATTTCGATGAAGCTATTTAATGTAGATGCCAATATAGTTGCCTTATCTGGTATTGCAATTGCTATTGGTACCATGGTAGATGTTGGTGTTATTCTCACTGAAAATATACTGCGGCATATCGATGAAAATGATGAGGACGTGCCAATGAACACCGTCGTTTATAATGCGACTTCCGAGGTCTCTGGGGCTATATTGACGGCGGTAATGACTACAATTATAAGTTTCATTCCTGTATTCACAATGATTGGTGCTGAAGGTAAATTGTTTAGGCCATTGGCATTTACCAAAACTTCAGCCTTAACAGCATCCTTAATTGTGGCTTTATTTTTAATTCCACCGTTTGCAGCTTATTTGTTTAAAAAGCGCAACATAAAAACTTCCTTTAGTTATATGTTAAATGGGGCATTGGTCATTCTAGGTATTTTGGCAGTTGTTTTTGGATACCCCCTGGGATTAATATTAGTGGCATTTGGTGTAGTAGGTATCCTCTCGCTAAAAGAAAAGATTACCCCTAAACGTGCTAATATCATTAACATATTTGTGTCTGCCTTTGCTATTATATTTTTATTGGCAGAATATTGGAGGCCATTGGGAGTAGACCGAAGCATCTTTATAAATTTTATTTTTGTCGGTCTTATTTGTTTTGGTCTTCTTGGAGTGTTTACACTTTTTAGAAATTATTATGTGCGAATTTTAAATTGGGCATTACGCAATAAACTGTTATTTCTTTCCGTACCTACTGTCATTATAATTTTAGGGGTGTTGATTATGCGCGATACTGGTGAGGAATTTATGCCATCTCTTAATGAAGGTTCCTTTCTGTTGATGCCCACGTCTATGCCTCACGCTGGTGTTGAAGAGAATAAACGGGTATTGCAACAATTGGATATGGCGGTAGCTAGCCTCCCAGAGATTGAAACAGTCGTTGGTAAAGCCGGTCGTACAGAATCGGCATTAGATCCAGCACCTTTATCAATGTATGAAAACATAATTCAATACAAATCAGAATACAAACTAAACGACAAAAGGAAAAGACAGCGCTTTAAAGTAAATGAAGATGGATTATTTGTTCTCAAGGATGGAAGTTTGGTTACAAATCCAAATAACGAAATAGAGGATAACAATTCTAATTACGAAGCATCCAAAATTAAAAACCCGTTCTCTGTGACTAATTCACAACTTATTCCAGATGATGATGGGGAATACTTTAGAAACTGGAGGCCAGAAATTAAATCCCCAGATGATATTTGGAAGGAAATTGTTAGGGTTACAAAGCTTCCCGGAGTTACTTCAGCACCTAAGTTACAACCTATTGAAACACGATTAGTGATGTTGCAAACAGGAATGCGAGCACCAATGGGAATTAAGGTAAAAGGGCAGGATCTAAAAGAGATTGAAGCCTTTGGATTGCAATTGGAAGGCTTGTTGAAACAATCAGAAGGGGTTAAGAATGAAGCCGTATTTGCTGATCGTATTGTAGGTAAACCCTATCTATTATTGGATATAGATAGAGACCGACTTGCCCGATATGGAATTACCGTAGAACAGGTGCAGCAAGTTATACAGGTGTCCGTGGGAGGGATGGTACTAACACAAACCGTGGAAGGAAGAGAGCGCTATGGTATCCGAGTGCGCTATCCAAGGGAGTTACGTGCCAATCCAAATGATCTGAATGACATTTATGTTCCTGTGGAAAATGGAAGTCCGGTTCCACTAAGTGAGCTTGTTACTATTAGATATGAGAAAGGGCCGCAAGTAATAAAGAGTGAGGACACTTTCCTAGTTGGGTACGTTCTTTTTGATAAAATTGATGGTTTTGCTGAAGTGGATGTAGTGGAAAATGCACAAGCTCTTATCCAAGGAAAAATCGATTCTGGAGAATTGATTGTGCCTAAAGGTATCAATTATAAGTTCACGGGGACGTATGAAAACCAGTTACGAGCAGAGAAAACCTTATCAGTTGTTGTGCCTTTAGCGTTGGCGATTATCTTCTTGATTTTGTATTTCCAATTCCGTTCGGTAGCTACATCCTTGATGGTTTTTACTGGAATTGCTGTTGCCTTTGCAGGTGGATTTTTAATGATTTGGTTTTATGGTCAGGATTGGTTCTTAAATTTTAACTTCTTTGGAGAAAATTTACGAGACCTGTTTCAAATGCACACCATCAATTTAAGTGTTGCTGTTTGGGTTGGGTTTATTGCTCTGTTTGGTATTGCTACCGATGATGGTGTGGTAATGGCAACATACCTCACACAAACCTTTGATAGAAATACACCAGAAACAAAACAGGAAATTAGAGCTTCTGTAGTGGAAGCAGGAGAAAAACGTATTCGCCCGTGTTTAATGACAACTGCAACTACAATTCTTGCTTTACTGCCTGTACTAACATCAACTGGTCGTGGTAGTGATATAATGATTCCAATGGCAATCCCTTCATTTGGTGGGATGTTAATTGCACTTGTAACCCTATTTGTTGTACCAGTCTTATTTAGCTGGAAACAAGAATTTCAATTAAAAAGAGCTACAAAATGAGATATATAATTTTAATAGCACTTGGTTTTTTCGCTTTCGCGGAAGTAAATGCACAAGATTTAGCATCCTATATTCAGGAAGCTGAAAAGAACAATCCCGAAATTCAGGCTTTTGAACTTCGCTACAATATAGCGGAAGAAAAGGTAAATGAAGCTGATTGGATACCGAATACAGAAATTGGCGCAGGCTACTTTGTAAGTGAACCTGAAACCCGAACAGGAGCGCAACGTGCACGTTTTTCGGTAAAACAAATGTTGCCGTGGTTTGGAACCATATCAGCAAGGGAAAATTATGCCTCGTCAATGGCCGAAGCCCAATTTGTGGAAGTGACCATCGCAAAACGAAAGCTCGCGCTTTCTGTTTCCCAATTCTATTACCAGCTCTATGAAATTAGGGCAAAGCAGGAAGTACTTGATGAAAATATAGCACTCTTGCAAACCTATGAACGCCTTGCACTCACTTCCTTGGAAGTAGGAAAGGCATCAGCTGTAGACGTGTTGCGTTTACAGATTAGGCAGAACGAATTACAACAGGAGAAAGACGTTTTGATTCAGCAAGACAAGGGCATACAAGCAGCCATAAACGGTTTGCTGAACAGGGAATACGATAAAGATGCGTTAGTGGTTTCTTCTTTGGAAATTCCAGAAGAGGACAATTTTTATAGTTACGAAGCCTTGTCTGTAAACCCAGAATTGCTCAAATATGATAAGCTTTACGAATCAGTCGTTCAATCGGAACTTTTGAATCAACGGGAGGCCTTGCCAATGCTCGGTTTTGGATTGGATTATATACCCGTTTCTGAAAGAACGGATATGAGTCTAATTGACAATGGGAAAGACATCGTGATGCCAATGGTTTCAATTACTATTCCCATTTTCAATAATCGGTATAAGTCAATTTCAAAACAAAATGAACTGCGTAAACAGGAAATAGAATTCCAAAAAGATGAGAGGTTGAATGTGCTAGTGGCTGAATTATCAAAGGCAATTTCTCAACGCAATCAGTCGCGAATTAAATTTAACACACAAGAGAAAAACCTAAAACAAGCTGAAAATGCCGAAGAAATTCTCATTAAGAATTATGAAACAGGAACTATTAATTTCAACGACGTCCTAGACATTCAGGAATTGCAATTGAAGTTTCAAATGGGACAGATTGAGACAACAAAGCTTTATTATGTTCAAACCGCTCTTATTAATTATTTAACTAATTAATTATGAGTATAGTATAATAAATGAAACATAAATAAATAAAATTTTTAAAATGAAAAATATACAGCTTATTATAATTCTTATCGTAACCAGTAGTCAGACACTTTTCGCACAGTCTGTGGAAGGCAACGTTGATAATTTACCGGTAAAGGAATATACCATTACTCTTCGTGAAGAAATGGTTAATAAAGCTGGTAAGGAAGTAAAGGGTATGACTGTAAATGGAACAATTCCTGGCCCAATACTCGAATTTACTGAAGGCGAGTATGCGGTCATTTATGTGAAAAACGAAATGAGCGTTGAAACTTCGGTGCATTGGCACGGAATTCTTTTACCGAATTTTAACGATGGCGTTCCTTATTTAACTACGCCACCCATAAAGGCAGGAACTACTTTTAAATATGAGTTTGCAATCAATCAAAATGGAACATATTGGTATCACTCGCACACAATGCTACAGGAACAAAGCGGTGTTTTTGGCTCAATTGTCATCCATCCAAAAGAAGAAAACTTGGATTACGATAAAGAATTGGTGTTGATGCTGTCTGACTGGACAAATGAAAAACCAATGAATGTGCTACGAAACCTTAAGCGAGGCAATGAGTGGTACCAAATGAAGAAAGGCACATCTACACCTTTAAATCAAGTAATAGCAAGAGGTGCTTTTGGCGCACAATTAGATTTCTGGCGCCAACGTATGGAAGGTGCGGATATAGCAGATATTTATTATCCTGCGTTTTTAGTGAATGGAAAAGAAGTAGCGGAATATCCTGAATTTCAACCGGGCGAAAAAATACGGTTACGGATTATCAACGGTGCTGCCTCTTCACAGTTTTGGATGACTTTTGGTGGGCAATCACCAACAATGGTTTCGGCTGACGGAAAGGACATTGTTCCTGTAAAACGAAGCAAAACCTTTATAGCCATTGCAGAAACCTACGATTTTATTATTACAGTTCCCGAAAATGGCAAAATTGAGTTTCGATCAATGGCACAAGACGGTTCTGGTACTGCGTTGGCATACATTGGTAATGGTAAAATTCTTCCTGCGGAAATTGTACCGAAACCTGACAAAATCCAAATGATGCAGAAAATGGCGAAAATGAAAATGAAAATGGGTGCGCACGCTCTTAAATTTCAACCAGGTAAAGACGAACGTTTTGAAATGAAAGAGGAATATGGAATGCAGATGGATGATATGAAAAGGATGGAAATGGATGGTACTATGAAAATGGATCATTCCAATATGAAAAAAGATAAGATGTCTGACGGTATGAAGATGGATTCTACAATGACACATATGGATCATAATAAAATGGAAAATAGTGATATGAAAATGGAAGAACCTGCAAAGTCTAAAACAATGGATATGAATGGTAAGGACTCAAACACTATGCAGGGAATGGATATGTTTTCAGAATATAATTATGATTATTTGAAGTCCCCTGAAAAAACAACCTATGCGCCAGATATACCTGTAAATGAAATTTTATTGAACCTCACAGGGAATATGAGCCGATATATATGGAGTATGAATGGGGTCCCGCTAGCCGAAACTGATAAGATAAAGATAAAAGGAAATCAAGTTACCCGAATCAAATTGAATAACCTAACAATGATGCACCATCCAATGCATTTACACGGTCATTTTTTTAGAGTCATTAATAAAAATGGGGAATACTCGCCTTTGAAACATACCGTGAATGTTCCGCCAATGCAAGAAGTAACTATTGAGTTTTATGGAGATGAATACGGAGACTGGTTTTTCCATTGTCATATTTTATATCATTTGGTGGGTGGTATGGCTAGGGTAATGAGCTACGATACGCCTAGAGATACTAGAATGGAAGCATATCCTGTTTCAAAATTAATTCACGAAACAAATCAATGGTATTCGTGGGGAATGGTTGATGCTGCTTCTCATATGACCGGTGCGACTTTAATGACGTCCAATATTAGAAACCAGTTTACGCTATCGGCGGAATACGGATGGAATGAAAACATTGAGGCGGAATTTACATACGAACGCTATCTGCACGATTATTTCCGTGTTTTTGGTGGTGTGAATGTCGAAAATGAAGGAGAAAATAGTCTTGATGAGATTAGTACAACTGCAATAGCGGGAATACGATACTTAACACCCTACCTGTTTAATCTGGATGTTCGTATGGATAGTAAGTTACGTCCACAAATTAGTTTGAGTCGTGCGATAACTATTTTTCCGAGAACTGTTGTTTTTGGAGTGTACGAGTATCAAGCAGACTTTGGATGGGTGGACGACTTACCACAAGATATTAATTTTAAAAAAGAAGTAGTCTGGAGTGCTGGAATTGAGTATTTCCTGTCGATTAATTTATCAATTATGGGTAGCTATGACAACCGTTTTGGTGCAGGTGGAGGACTATCGGCAAGATTTTAATAACTAAAAATAGAACTATGGACTACAAATGGGATTTTATAATCGTTTTCGGTGTAATAATATTAGGCATTTTCATCTATGCAGGAAGAAAGAAAATAAAGAGTGCCAAGAGTTCAAAGGCTATGGATGTATTGAATAAAAGGTACGCACAAGGAGAAATAACCAAAGAGGAATATGATGAAATCAAGCAAAATATAAACTCAAATAAATAAGAATAAGAGACAATGCAGTAGTTTGAAAGACATATAACTAGAGTATAAGTAGATAATTAAGCGGTATAAACAGTTATTTCAATAGAGTAAACAATGAATTTAAATCAAATATCAACAATTAAAATCAAAAACAAAATGAGCAAATTAAAATCAACATTAGGTATAGTTGCAATTGCATTTATAACCTTAACCGCAGTGTCTTGTAAAGACAACAAAAAGGAACAAAATAATACTGAAGGAAACCATTCTGAAATGAATGCAGATGAAGATCATTCAAAAATGGATCACGACAATAGTGATGGTCATCACGATAGTGATAAAAAAGAAATGGCAATGAGTGGAGACGGCGATTCAGAATTGATATTGAAAGATTACTTCAATCTTAAAGATGCCTTGGTTGCAGATAATAACGCTAAAGCCAAAGACCTGGGGGCAAATCTTGTGACGAGTTTAGGAAATCTTGATATTTCATCAAATTTTTCGGATACCCAAAAAATCGAATTAAAGGATATCATAGAAGACGCTGTAGAGCACGCAGAACATATTTCTGAAAGTGACATAGACCATCAGCGAGAGCATTTCAAAATATTGAGCAAGGACGTAACCGATATGGTTGCCATTACGGGAACTGAAAACACTCTGTACCAGCTGTTTTGCCCAATGTACGATGGGGGTAGTGCTTGGTTGAGTATGAGCAAGGAAATTAAGAATCCTTATTACGGAAGTAAAATGCTGGATTGTGGCGAGGTACAAAAGGAGATTAAATAAATGAGGATTGTTAAGATCATAGTATTAGTATTACTGGTAGCATTTGTGGGAATTCAATTTATTCCGGCTGAACGCAATCAAAGTGACACTGAACCGTCAACTGATTTTATGCTGGTCAATAATGTACCAGAAAAAATTCAAAAAAAGTTACAGGTATCCTGCTATGATTGCCACAGTAATAATACTCAATACCCTTGGTATAATAAGATTCAACCAGCTGCTTGGTTTTTGGAGGATCATATCAAAGAAGGGAAGGCTGAACTTAATTTCAATGAATGGGATTCATTATCAAGCCGAAGAAAAGCAAGTAAATTAAGGTCTATTATCAAGCAGATTGAAAGTGGCGAAATGCCTTTGGATTCTTACACTTTGATTCATACAGATGCAACCTTTTCAGAAGCTGAAGCAGCAGAAATGATCAATTTTATCACACAATTAAAAGACAGTTTATAAATAATAATTAAATATAATAAAAAATGAAAAATCTAAAAATGAGTATAGCAGCAGTGCTATTGTTAGCAGTTTCTTTTACCAACGCACAGGAAAAGGAAAAAATGAACCACGATCACGGAGATATGAAAATGGACCATAGTAAAATGACAAATATGAAAAGTGATGCAAAAGCAGAAGCAATTTTAAGCGATTACTTCAATTTGAAAGATGCTTTAGTAGGAGATGACACCAAAAAAGCAGCCCAAGAAGGGTCAAAATTGGTAGCTTCTCTTAAAGCTTTTGATGCCAGTAGTTATTCAAAAGAAAATCAAGAAGAATTGGCAGATATTATAGAAGATGCGACCGAGCACGCCGAGCATATTTCTGAAAGTGCAATAGACCATCAACGCGAACATTTTAAAACCTTAAGTAAGGATATAACAGATTTGGTTGCCATTACGGGAACAAAAAGCACGCTTTACGAACAGTTTTGCCCAATGTATGATAAAGGTAGTGCGTGGTTGAGTACAAGTAAAGAAGTGAAAAATCCATATTACGGCAGTAGAATGCTTAAATGCGGAAAAGTTCAAAAAACTATTCAATAGACAATCCCTTGTAAAAAAATCTTTTCGATGTTTTGGTTATGAGTTAACAGAAAGATGGAAGATGATAAGGATCTCTGAATAGTTATTAAGTCCTGTCCTGGGAAGGAAAACAAGTTTAATAGTTAGTGAAATCCTTCCCGTGTCAGGCACAATGAAATTTGAAAAAGAAAAGTTGATTTGATTAATAGCAGTCTGAACAAGGGGGATAGATTAAATCCCTAAAATATTAACGTATCTCTTCCTATGTTAGGCAATAACAAACTTATGATGAAGAGAAGTTTAGTGAAGAGTACTTGATTTTGAGGGGTGAATATTTTAGTTAAACGGTTAGTTTACCTCTCATTTTCAAGTGTTATTGATAGAGTTTTGCACATAAAAAAAGAAATATGAATTTAGACCAATGAAAGAATGTTGCAAAAACGGTTACCAAAACACAACAGAAAAATCAGTTGTTAAAAAATGGCTCAATTATGTAGTATATACAATCCTCATCTTAATAGTTGGCGGTGCATTGGCGCTTCAATTATTTAGTTAAGAGAATAAATTAAAATGGATAAAGAAAACAAAAAAGAAAAATCTAAAAGCACAGGCTTTTACAAGCGACTGTTTAAAAAGGTATTGCTTACTGCGAGTGTAGTGATTGCGCTATCCTTAAGCTATATACTATGGGCAGATGTAGATTCAGATGACCTATTTCTATCTCTTTTAATTGTTGGTTTAGCCTTGGTCAAAACCGTTTTTATCGTCAGGCTCACTTTTATACAGTTGAGTAAAATAATAGGGGAAAGTCATCAGCTTACACACGTTCTCACTTTATTTAGTGTATTAATTATTCTAATTATCCTTTCGTTTTCAGCAGATTATCAGGCATTATATATTTTAAGTTCAGAAAATTTTAAATCCACAGCATTACTCAATAGTTCATTTTCATTGCAGTTTTTTGAGTTTCTATATTTCAGCTTAATCACTTTTTCATCAGTTGGCTTTGGAGATGTAGTACCATTAACTGTCGCAGGTAAACTTTTGGTAATGATGGAAGTTTTCTTGAGCTTTTTAGTATTGGTATTTGGTATTGCCAATATTAATAGAATTCACGTTAATAATTGAAATGGTTAAAACAAAAAATAAGTAACTCTAAAAACAACATAAAATGGAAAAATCAAGTCAACACAAGAAAAATAGTTATACAAAATTCGTAGGAATGCTAGCGGCATCCTTCGTGGCAATGTACATTACAATGTACCTAAACACCTATGAAATAGATCACGTCTATTTTAGCCTTACACGATTTTATATGACCTGCTTGGGTATCGCTGCGATGGCCATTATAATGTTTGTGGTTATGCGCAATATGTACCAAAACAAAAAGAAGAATATAGCAATTGTTTTGGGCAGTATTATTCTTTTTGCTGGTGCGCTAGGTCTTGTGAGAGCCCAAGCACCAATTATTGGCGATGTACTGTGGATGAAGGCTATGATTCCGCATCATTCTATCGCCATTTTGACCAGTAAGCGCGCTGATATAGAGGATCCAGAAGTTAAGAAATTAGCAGAAGATATAATTAAAGCGCAAGAAAAGGAAATTGCAGAAATGAAAACAATGATAAAACGATTAGAAAATAATAAATAAAAATATACACGATGAAAAAGAATATCATTTACATAGGTATTGCCTTAATTATTGGTCTGTTAGGAGGTTTTCTGCTATTCAGTAGTGTGACTACAAATAATGCCAAAGACAACCACGATCATTCAGAAGAAATTGCATCTAACCAAATATGGACTTGTTCAATGCATCCACAAATTATGCAACCAGAACCAGGGGATTGTCCTATTTGTGGAATGGACTTGATTCCAGCCGAAACTGGTGCCGATGGTCTCAATGCTAACGAAATAAAAATGACAGATAATGCAATGGCTCTGGCCAATATCCAAACTTCGGTCGTAGGACAAGGACAAATGGGAAATAATACCTTAAAATTGTCTGGTAAGATAAAAGCTAATGAAGAGTCAAATGCTGTACAGGTCACGTATTTTGGTGGAAGAATAGAAAAACTATATGTTAATTCTACAGGAGAGCGCGTAGGCGCAGGTCAACGATTGGCAACTATTTATTCGCCAGAATTGGTTGCGGCACAGCAAGAACTACTTACCGCTTCATCCTTAAAAGAATCGCAACCTGAATTATACAAGGCAGTAAGAAATAAGCTAAAACTTTGGAAGCTTTCAGAAAAGCAGATTAACGCTATAGAATCTGCTGGAAAGATCCAAGAAAACTTTCCAGTATACGCAACAGTATCGGGAACTGTAACAGAGAAAATGGTAGAGGAGGGGGACTATTTAAAGCAAGGACAACCCTTGTACAAAATTGCCAATCTCAATACTGTATGGGCAGAATTTGATGCCTACGAAAATCAAATCGCTTCCTTAAAAAAAGGACAGACCATCAAAGTGACGACCAATGCTTATCGCAATAAAGTTTTTGATGCAAAAGTTTCATTTGTTGACCCCATATTAAATTCAGCAACTCGAACTATCATTGTTCGGGCGGTTCTGGATAATAAGAATGACCTCTTTAAACCGGGAATGTTTGTAGAAGGTATTATCGAAGGCACCCAAACGAGAACCGAGAATACAGTTTCTGTACCGGCAACGGCTGTTATGTGGACTGGTGAACGCTCTGTAGTATATGTAAAAACAAATCCTAACGAGGCTATTTTTGAAATGAGGGAAGTTCTATTGGGCAACGCTAATGGAGACTCCTATGTTATACTAGGAGGTCTGGAAAATGGTGACGTAGTAGTAACTAACGGAACCTTTACAGTAGATGCCGCAGCACAGTTGCAGGGCAAAAAATCAATGATGAACAAAGAAGGAGGAAAATCAACGACAGGTCACGAAGGTCATTTGGGAATGCAGGAAGATAGCGCGGGAGAAAATGCTGGTAAAACAGATCATTCAGAAATGAAAGAAAGGATAGATGTTTCCAACAAATTTAAAAACCAGTTAAAGCAGGTTTTTGATGGCTATATCCTTTTAAAAAATGCTTTGGTAAATGATGATGCCAAAACTGCACAACAAGCAGGAAAGCAAATAAGCGAATCGTTGAAAAAAGTAGATATGAAGTTGTTGTCTGACGAAGAAGCCCATAATCATTGGATGACTATACAGAAGGAATTAAAGAACTCTGCTAATGCCATTGGGAACAGAGCGGATATTGCAACGCAAAGGGGACATTTCAAGCATCTTTCTGCCCACTTAATTAGTAGTGTTCAGCTTTTTGGGATTAACCAAAAGGTGTACATCGCGTTTTGCCCTATGGCTGATGGTAACAAAGGTGCTTACTGGCTAAGTTTAGAAACTGAAATTCGCAACCCCTATTATGGAGAAGCAATGCTAACCTGTGGGGAAGTAAAGGCAACCTTGCAATAAAATGCATTATGGATTAATCGAGTAAGCTTATTTAAGCCATAAAGTACTCTTGGTTTTATAAAGTAGGAACGAGCATGAGTGAAAGCAGAAGAAAGAGAAGGAAAAAGCATCAATCTAAAAATGATATTTCAAAAAAAGATAAAATTATAGCTGTGATTGTGATGATACTAATTTTTATAGTTACGGCTTTAGCTGCTATTTATTACTCACTATATAAAGCAGGGCTAAAATTGTTTTAAAGAAAAAAAAATATGACTAGAACCATCTACATAAAAAATATGGTCTGTCCGAGATGTATATCAGCAGTAACTCAGATTTTGGCAGAATTAAACGTTGCGTACAAAGCCGTCAAGTTAGGAGAAGTAGATATGGTTTCAATACTCAATGAATCGGATAAAGAGAAAATATCCAATAAGCTACAAGATGCAGGTTTTAGTTTGATCGATGACCGTAAAAGTCAGTTTATTGAACAAATAAAAACATTAGTTGTAGATAAAATCCATCACTCATCCGAAGAATTGCATATTAAATGGGCAGATTAAATAGGCGACAATATTCATCTTGATTATAAATATTTAAGTTCTCTATTCTCGTCAGTAGAAAGTATTACGTTTGAGCAATACATAATCAACCAAAAAATTGAACACGCAAAAGAACTTATGGTTTATGACGAATTTTCCTTGAGTGAAATAGCCTTTAAGATGAATTATAGGAGTGTGGCATAGTTGAGCAATCAGTTCAAAAAGATAACTGGGATGGCACCGACACAGTTTAAAAATAGTATGGTTAAAAACAGAAAGTCTTTACATGATATTTAAGCTACTTTCTTGTGTAATTGTAAAAACAAATCTGAAATAATATTAGTATCTTTAAATTGGAAAAGATGAAAATCAAAATCTATCTAATTGCCCTATTTAGCCTGTTATTGGTATTTTCTACCAGTACAGTTCTGGCATTTGGAAATTCATCTAAAACATATTATACAGTAAGTCACTTTTGTTCAAACCAAGGTACACATCCTGAAAAAGAATCGTGCTGTGACAATGACCGAAATAACGATAATGGTTGTAGTGGTTTGTGTAATAACAACTATTGCTATTTCTCAAGTTGGATAGTTATTCCTTCCTATATAAAAGATACTGACCAGGTAAATACTACGTATGTGTATGTTTTGAAAGTTAATCATAACTACGTTCAGAACACACTAAAAAAAGTATATCTCTCCATCTGGCAACCGCCTGAATTCTACTAAACTGTTTTTTTTCAACAGTGTTTATACAGTCGTTTTTTGAATACAAGTTATTGGTCTTGTATTCGCTCCTTTCATTAATAATCTAAAATTTGTAAAAATGAAATCATTAAAAAATATAGTGATTGCACTTATGGTGCTATCATCAACCGCCTTTACCGCTCAAATAAAAAACGCACAAACAGAAACCGTAAAAATTTTCGGTAATTGCGATATGTGCAAAACTGCCATTGAAAACGCAGGAAATATTAAAAACACGGCCAGCGTTCATTGGAACAAAGACACCAGAATGGCTGAAATAACCTTCGATTCCAAAAAAACAAATCGAGACGAAATATTAAAGCGAATTGCCCTGGCAGGTTATGACAATGACCAATATTTGGCTCCGGACAATGCGTATGCAAAGCTTGCGGAATGTTGCAAATATGAAAGGCAGAAAAAAGAGCCTGCAATGGCAATGGTAGAATCCAAATCGGAAATGGTTATGCCCGAATCAAAAAAAGATATGCCATCTTCTGAAAACCATACAGATGTGGTTATGCCTGAAACGATGGAATCAAACCCATTGGATGCAGTTTTCGATAATTATTTTGCGATCAATGATGCCTTGGTAAAAACCAATGCCACAACGGTAAAGGCCAAAGCCGTAGAATTGTTGAATGTCCTAAAAGCTCTGAAAATAGAAATACTTAACGCGGAAGAGCAAACCGCTGTAACCAAAGTTTTGCCCTCTATAATGGATGCCGCAAAAAGCATTTCAGAAACCAAGGATATCGTTAAGCAACGGGAAAAACACAAAGTTTTGTCAAAAAATATGCACGAAATTATAACTTTTTACAGTTCCACCGATACCCTTTATTATCAATACTGTCCAATGCAGGATGCCAATTGGTTGAGCAAGGACAAGGCCATTAAAAATCCCTATTACGGTTCACAGATGTTAAGCTGTGGCTCAGCTGTGGAAACCATTGACAATAAAAACTGAAGTACTTCTAAAATCTAATTTTCGATAACGAAATGAAAAAAATAATCTTGGTGCTTTTATTTCTTGGGACACTTTCCCTACAGGCACAAAACATAGTGCGTTACGACCTATTTGTACGCGATACCATTGTCAATTTTACCGGTAAAGAAAAACGCGCCATTGCCGTAAACGGACAAATACCAATGCCAACGCTCACTTTTACGGAAGGCGACATCGCCGAAATTTATGTTCACAATGAATTGGATGAAGAAACTTCCCTGCACTGGCACGGCCTGTTTTTGCCCAATAAGGAAGATGGCGTTCCCTACCTCACCCAAATGCCCATACCGCCGCACACCGTCCATAAATACACTTTCCCCATCATACAACACGGAACCCATTGGTACCACAGCCATTTTGGGCTTCAGGAACAGATAGGGATGTATGGTTCTATGATTTTGAATAAAAGACTGGATGATAAAACATTCAGGAAAGGCATAGACGACTTGCCCACCATTCCGATAGTTTTGAGTGAATGGACAGATTACAAACCCGAAAATGTACACAGAATGCTTCACAATGCCTCGGATTGGTTTGCCATAAAAAAAGGGACTACACAAAGTTATGCAGAAGCCATAAAATCAGGACATCTCAAAACAAAACTTCACAATGAATGGAAACGAATGCTTGCAATGGATGTAAGTGATGTTTATTATGACAAATTTTTCATCAATGGCAAAAGTGAAAATGAAGATACATCTCTGAAAGGCTTGAAAGCCGGAGATAAAGTACGGCTTCGAATTTCAAACGGAGGTGCCTCAAGCTATTTTTGGCTTACATACGCCGGCGGAAAAATAACCGTGGTCGCCAATGATGGTAATGATGTGGAACCCGTGGAGGTAGATAGAATGCTTATTGCCGTGTCAGAAACCTACGATGTAGTGGTCACCATACCTGCTGATAATATGGCCTTTGAATTTTTGGCAACCCCGGAAGACCGCACAAAGTCGGCTTCCATCTATTTGGGCGATGGAATTAAACAGCTCACGTCGCCACTACCAAAATTGAAATACTTTGAAGGAATGGAAATGATGAACGGAATGATGAAAATGAACGGCGACCTGGACCAAATGGGTATGAATATGAGTATGCAGCAAATGGATATGAACGTGGTAATGTATCCTGAAATTACAGGTCCCGCAGATAACGGAAAGGATAAGAAAATGGAAATAGATACTGAAAAACCATCAGGCGATAAAATGAAGGAAATGGATGGGATGGAAGGAATGAATATGAGTGTAAATATGTACAAAAGCAATGAGCTTTCAGAAATCACAACGCTCAACTACGCTATGCTGAAGTCACCTACCGTAACTACACTTCCTGATGATGCACCTGTCAAGGAACTGCATTTTACGCTTACGGGCAATATGAACCGATATGTTTGGAGTTTGGACAATAAGGTTATTTCCGAAAGCGATAAAATCTTGATTAAAAAGGGCGAAAAAGTGAGGATTACTATGTACAACAATTCGATGATGCGCCACCCAATGCACTTGCACGGTCACGATTTTAGGTTGCTAAACGGCCAAGGCGAATACGCTCCTTTAAAAAACGTGGTGGATATTATGCCCATGGAAACCGATGTCATCGAGTTTGAGGCGAATGTTGAAGGTGATTGGTTTTTTCACTGCCACATTCTGTACCATATGATGAGCGGTATGGGTAGGGTGTTCAGTTATGAAAACCAAGAACCTAATCCTTTGATTCCGAACCCGGCACTTGCATTGAGAAAACTAAAAGGTGATGATAGGGAATTCCACTTAATGGCAGAAAACGATTTTGCGACCAATGGAAATGATGGACAACTGATGATTCAAAGTACGCGATGGAGTTTTGGCACCGAATGGCGGTTGGGGTATAATGATATGCACGGTTATGAAACAGAAACCCACATAGGCCGATATATTGGAAAAATGCAATGGTTGATGCCATTTGTAGGTTTTGATTGGCGGTATCGAAAATTGGGTCACAATGAGGTCGAGGAAAACCTTTTCGGTCAAAAAAACACCAAGGATGAGCGCTCATTATTCAGTGTAGGAGTCAATTATACCTTGCCAATGCTAGTAATGGCTCAGGCCGAAATATACACGAATGGTAATGTCAGGTTACAATTTGAGCGTAATGACATTCCAATCACACAAAGGATACGTATGAATATTATGTGGAATACGGACAAGGAGTATATGGGAGGATTACGATATATAGTAACACGCAATGTTGGAATTACCACACATTACGACAGCGATATGGGTTTTGGTATTGGTGCAATGCTAAACTATTGATTGATGACAAGACAAGCTAAATAGGTAATATGAGATGAATTAAAATTAATATTAATTCTATAAAATGATAACAGTTTAGAAATTTCATTCTGTTAAATAGAGTATTTATAAAATGCTGTCGGCATATTCGCATTTTTAATCATATTGCTGATGTAGTCAAAAAAGTAGATGTGCAGCCCTAATTCTAGAGACGTGATGGAAGCAATAGTATTATTTACTGATGAATTTCAATAAAAAGCTTCTTATTAGTCTAAATATTATTTAAATTCGTCGGATAATGCAAAAGCACAATCACATAAAAGCACTTTTCTTTTTAGGCGTATTTAGCCTATTGCTATTGCATAACATAATTCCTCATACACATCATCAGCACAAAGCTGAACACTCACACAAAGCTGTTGCACATAGCGATAGTAATGGTCATCATCACGGTATTTCAGAAAACGAAAATGCTCAAGAAGGCTTTTTAGGATTGCTTTTGGAGGTGCACGAACACTCTGTATCGTCTAATGAAACAGTAGTAGCTCACGAAAGTAGTGTCAAACAAATCAATGTTAAAAAGGATGTAAAAACATCTATTTTTCTTAATCGTTATAGTATTTCTATAAATTATGATGATGAAGACGAAAAGATTACGGGGTATCATCCACCCAATAATTATTTTAATTCTTATCTCTCTTCCCTCGACTCAAGAGGTCCACCATCTTTAGGTTAATCGTCTAGGAATACTTTACCTCTGCGTGAAAATTCCATCTTAAAAATTTAGATTAAACCTAAAATTTCAAACAATGAATAAACACATCGTGTTCGCAATTTGCGGATGCCTGTTCTTTGTTAATGCTTTCTCCCAAACTAAAAATGTGGCGGAACTGCTAAACGAAATAGAACAGAATAATACAGAGTTAAAAGGCTATCAAGCGTTTATTGAAAGCCAGCAACTCGAAAACAAGAGCACTAATAATTTGCCAGATCCACAGCTATCTGGGTATTATATGCCTTTTGGCGATAATTTAACCGGAGATTATACTGAATATGAAATTTCACAATCCTTCGAATTTCCTACGGTATATGCATCGCGTAACAAATGGAACGAATCTAAATCGCAACAGTTAGCATCAGCCTATTCAGCAAAGAGACAAGACGTCTTATTGCGAGCAAAGGGAATTTTTATAGAACTCGCTTCTTTACAAAAACAAAAGGAGATTATTACCGAAAGAAGAACCCAGAGTAAGCAGGTTTTCGACCAGATTCAAGAACTTTTTGATAAAGAACAAGTAGGGATTTTAGATTTGAATAAGGCGAAAATTGCGTGGATTCAAGAGCAATTTGTTGTTCAACAAATTGATAGCGATATCCAAGTTCAACTAATAAAACTTAAAACATTGAACGGTGGAATTCCTATTGACGGTGTTTCAAGTCAATTAATTTTGCCTATTGAAATTGGGACTGTCGAAAATCTCTGGCAGAAAAAATTAACAAGCGACCCTGCATTGCAAGAGCTAAAAGCGAATGAGGCTGCATCTTTTCAAAAAATAAAATTGGAGAAAAATAAGGTGTTGCCCAATTTGGCACTTGGCTATAATTATCAAGGAGTAAGCGGAAGTAACTATTCAGGATTTTACGGTGGTGTTTCAATTCCGTTATGGAGTAGCAAAAACAAAGTGAAAGCTGCCGAGGCAAATTATGAGTATCAGCAAAGCAATACCCAAGTAATCACTACCTCGGTTTACGCACAGTTTCAAGAAACCTATTATCAATATGAATTGATGCTCGAAAAATTCAATGAATATCAAACCACAATGGGCAATTTAGATAGTGAGCAATTACTGTTTAAGGCATATCAATTGGGCGAATATTCGTTTATGGTGTATTATCTGGAACTTCAGTTTTATCGAAATGCTTCAGATAAAATGCTGCAAATGGAAAAGGAATTACAACTGCTTCAAGCACAATTATTAAAACATCAATTATAAAATTTAAAACATACAATTATGAAATCGAAGATTCACGAATTCCAAAACAAATATTTAGCAATGAGTAAAATTTCTAAAATAATATTCGCAATAGCAATCGCATCAACCGTTTTCTTAACCTCTTGTAGAGATACAAAAACCGAAGCAACTGATGACCACGGCCACGAACACGGTGCAGATGGAAGCCATATGAACGAGGATACTGTTGAACAAGAAGAATTTGAAGTAACAACAGATTCTATGCAAATGAAGGAGGATTCACACTCGCATGATAATGGTTCAGAACATCACGACCACTAGATAACAATAAATATAAATACATGAAATATATAATCATAGTGCTTGCATTTTTGGCAATGTCTTGTAACAACAAGGCAGAAGACGCACACGCACACAACGAAGATGGAACTCACGCTGGAGAAGAAATTCCTCGCTTGAGCCACACCATTTGGACAGATAAAACCGAATTATTTGTAGAATTTCCTGCATTAATTGTTGGTAATTCAAGCAGGTTTGCTGCCCACTTTACGGTATTGAATAAACACCAACCCGTGCGTGAAGGTTCTGTTACAGTGAGTTTAATTAAAGGCGACAAGGGATTGCGCAATACGGTTGATGCACCTTCATCACCAGGCATATTTGCGCCAACCATACAACCAAAAGAAGCGGGAACATACCAACTTGTTTTTGAATTGAAAACCCCTGAATATTCAGATAAGATTACGATTGATAACGTTACCGTTTACGCAAGTACTGATGAAGCAATAAAAGCATTAGGAACTGCCGAAGAAGATGGAAGCATATCGTTTTTGAAAGAACAGGCTTGGAAACTCGACTTTCAAACTGCAGCTGTAGTTTCGGGTAAAATCTACGATGTCATCAATACTTCTGGGGTTTGGATGCCATCATCAGGATCCGTAAAGTCTTTGGCAGCAAAATCTAATGGCGTGGTCGATTTTAAAGTGAACAATCTCACCGAAGGTACAGCGGTAAAAAAAGGTCAGCTATTGATGAGTTTAAACAGTCAAGGATTGGCGTCTAACAATTTGAGTACTGAAATAGCCAATGCACGTTCCAATTTCGAACAAGCAAAATCTGAATACGAACGCAAAAAGGAATTATACAATTCTAAAATTATTCCGAAGTCAGAATTTGAAAAAGTAGAAAGCAATTTTTCAATAGCGAAGTCTAATTATCAATCCTTAACATCAGGAGTTTCAGGCGGTAGCAAACAAATTGTTGCACCTTTTGATGGGTTCGTACAATCTATTGCGGTATCAAATGGCGACTATGTAGAACAAGGTGTGGCATTGGTTTCCATCGGCACACAACAATCCAAAGTACTAAAAACCCAATTAGCACCAAGTTATGGTCTAACAATGGAAAATGTACAAGGTATTTGGTATCAAACTAAAGACGGAGAGTGGAAAAACGTAAGTGATGCCGAAGGTTCGATTCTTTCTATCGGAAAAGTTGTGGAATTTGAAAAACCATTGATTTCAGTTTTTGCACAGGTAAATGCAGATGTAGATATGCCTGAAGGAAGCTTAACACCAGTTCAAATTGCGATGGGAACTGCCACTCAAAACACAATGATTCCTGTAAATGCTTTATTGGAAGACTACGGAAGTTATTCGGTTATCGTACAACTTTCAGGTGAAAGCTTTGAAAGACGACCTGTGAAAATTGGAAAACGCAATGGCGAAAATGTAGAAATTCTTCAAGGTTTAGAAGTAGGCGAAGTGGTTGTTACTACAGGTGCTTACCAAGTTAAAATGGCTTCAATGTCGGGTTCAACACCTGCTCACGGTCACGAACATTAAAAACGAAGCGGAATGTTAAACAAAATATTATCAATTTCACTTCACAATAGACTTCTAATTTTATTGGGAGCGGTTGCATTGAGTGTGTTGGGCATTTATTATGCGCGCACAATGAATGTAGATGTATTCCCCGACCTTACAGCGCCAACGGTAACAATACTTACCGAAGCGCACGGAATGGAATCTGAAGAAGTAGAAAAATTAGTAACCTATCAACTGGAAACAGCCTTAAATGGTTCGCCGAATGTAAGACGTATTCGTTCTTCATCGGCAGCGGGTGTTTCTATTGTTTGGATAGAATTTGAATGGGGAACAGATATTTATCTGGCACGTCAAATTGTTAGTGAACGCATCCCGATGGTTCGTGAAAACTTACCTGAAGGTATCGGAGCACCAACAATGGCGCCTATTTCATCTATTATGGGCGAAATAATGCTCTTGGGCGTAACGTCTGATAGTTTATCGCCAATGGAGTTAAGAACCCTTTCGGATTGGACAATCAGACCACGTATAAAAGCGATTGGCGGTATTGCAAATGTGGTGGTAATTGGCGGCGATTTCAAACAATACCAAGTGTTTGCCAACCCTGAAAAGATGAAGCATTACAACGTAAGTCTTTTAGAATTGGTAGAAAAGGTTAAAGAATCGAACGTTAATGCGCCGGGAGGCGTTATCAATCAATATGGTAATCAATATATCATAAAGGGAAGTGGTAGAGCTTATGCGTTGGAAGATTTGCAAGAAGCAGTTTTAAAACAAGTCAACGGGCAAACCATTAAGATAAAAGATGTAGCAACCGTGCAAATTGGTGCTGCAGATAAAATTGGTGAAGGTTCTTTAAATGCGAAACCAGCAGTTATTTTGACTATTTCAAAACAACCCGATGTCAACACATTGGAACTGACAGACCGATTGGACGAAGCCATTGCTGATTTAGAAAAAACTTTGCCAAAAGGGGTTCAGATCAAAAATCACATCTTTAGGCAAGCTGATTTCATTAATGCTTCCATCAGTAATTTGAATCAGACCTTATTGGAAGGTGCATTTTTTGTAATGATTATCCTGTTCATCTTTTTAATGAATTGGAGAACGACCTTAATATCCTTATTGGCAATTCCTATTTCATTGTTAGTATCCATCATCATTTTAAAATGGTTGGGCTATACTATTAATACAATGAGTTTGGGAGGTATGGCAATCGCAATTGGCGCTTTGGTAGATGATGCCATTATTGATGTGGAAAATGTTTATAAACGCTTACGTGAAAACATAAGAAAACCAAAAGAGGAACGTGCTTCCACATTAACTGTTGTTCGTGATGCTTCAGTGGAAATACGAAGCTCAATCATTATTGCTACGTTGATTATTATTGTTTCATTTATCCCTTTATTCTTTTTAAGTGGAATGGAAGGGCGTCTGCTACAACCGTTAGGTATTGCTTTTGTAACTTCTGTTTTAACGTCTTTGGTTGTTGCCGTAACTGTAACACCTATTCTGTGCTCCTATTTATTGAACAACGAAAAGTTGTTGAACAAACAGGCAGATGGTACAAAAGTGGAACGATGGTTACAAAAACATTATGGCAACCTCTTGGAGCGTGCTACTAGAATTCCAAAAACCATTATCGGCACAACTATTATCGCCTTTATCATAAGTCTTTTGGTTTTAACACAATTGGGAAGAAGTTTTCTCCCAGAATTTAATGAAGGCTCTTTGGTAATTAGCGTAGTTGGCCCACCATCAATGTCTTTGGAAGAAAGCAACAAAACAGGAAAATTAATAGAGACCATCTTATTGGATTTACCAGAAGTAGAAGTTGTAACACGAAGACAAGGTCGTGCCGAATTAGACGAACACGCACAAGGTGTAAATGCTTCGGAAATTGATGTGCCTTTTATTTTAAAAGACAAAACCAAAGAAGAATTTTTTGAGGAAGTCCGAAATAAATTGAGTATCGCACCGGGTGTCAATATTACTTTAGGCCAGCCTATTGCGCACCGTATTGACCATATGCTTTCTGGTACACGAGCGAATATTGCTATCAAAATATTTGGTTCAGATTTGCAACGTTTGTTTGAAGTTGGTAAAAGCGTGGAGCAGAATATAAAGGAAATAGACGGATTGGCAGATGTTGCGGTTGACCAACAAATTGAAGTGCCACAGATTCGGATTCAACCAAAACGCCAAATTCTTTCAGCGTATGGAATGACGGTTGGAAACCTAATGGAGCAGGTAGATATCGCTTTTGCAGGTGAAGAAGCTGGCGAAATTTACGAAGGACAGCAGTATTTTGATTTGGTGGTTCGGTATGAAAAGCCTTTTAGGGATAATATTGAAAACATCGGCAATACCTTGATCAGTTTACCAAATGGTGCACAAACCACTTTGGGCGAATTGGCAACGGTAGCTTCTGTGAGCAGTCCGAACACCATTAATCGCGAAGATGTTCAACGTAAAATTGTAGTGGCTGCCAATGTACAAGGCAGAGATTTACGAAGTGCGGTAAACGAAATAAAAGAAGTTGTTGCGAACAATGTGAATATACCTGAAGGCTACCGTGTAGAATATGGTGGCCAGTTTGAGAGTGAATCGAAAGCATCACAATTGCTTTTGGCAACAGCAATCATAGCCATAGCCATCATATTTCTATTGCTTTATTACGAATTTAAAGATGTGAAGCTGGCGTTTGTCGTGTTAATTAATTTGCCTTTGGCTTTAATTGGTGGAATCTTGATTGTTTATTTTACATCGGGTATTATCAGTATTGCAGCAACAATCGGTTTTATTAGTTTGTTTGGTATCGCCACCCGTAACGGAATTTTATTGGTGTCACGATATGAAGATTTGAGAAAAGAAGGAGTGCAAGGATTTCAGTTGATTAAAACGGGCGCATTGGATAGATTGAATCCAATCCTTATGACAGCCTTTACAACAGGATTGGCGCTTATTCCTTTAGCATTAAAAGGTGGAGAACCAGGAAGTGAAATTCAAAGTCCGATGGCTGTAGTTATTTTGGGAGGTTTGCTTTCGGCTACAATTTTAAATTTGGTAGTTATTCCTTGCGTGTATCAATTGGTGATTCGTAAGAAACGCGATTCAAATGAAGAAAACCTTATTTCTTAAAAGAAGATGAACCTGTCAAAACTATTAGAGCCGTTCAAGCCCTTCGCAATATATTATTTGTGAAACTATATTTGGCACAGACCACAAGTTTATTGGGAGAAGCCTTTACGTGGGTCGGTTTGGCTTTATTAGCATATCAGTTTTAAAGATAGGGCTGCGGTTATATTGGCCACAGCCCTTACTTTACGAGTTACGGCTTTTATTATTTTTTCACCTTTTGCTGGCGTATTGGCAGATAGAGGAGTATCCCGAAAGATTCCCAAATCAAAGTTTTTTGTACGGAGGTATTATTTCAATAGGACTACTGTTTGTGGTTTTTTTTTAAAAGACCTAAAAATAAACAACTAACACCTTATTTCAAAAATTAAACCTTGAACTCATAAAAATGATTAACGGTAAACAATAACATTATGGAAGATTCTAAAAATAATAAACCTGTCATTTATCAGTGTAACGGTGCAAACTGCCGAAAGAAAAAAGGAAAGCTTTTAGATTATTATATAAAAAAATATAAACTGAAAAACAAAATTGACGTTGAACAAATGGATTGTAATAATAAATGCGAACAAGCGCCAGTTCTTCATCTTCATCCAGAGGACATCTGGTTCTCGGAAAAAGATTTAGGTACAATAGTTAAGAAGCATATTTTAAATAAATAGGTATTCAATTCTTGTAGATTTCATAATTACACTTCAGAATTTCATTACAATACTACCATAATTGTAAAAGAAAAACAGGATTAGCCAAATCAACAATATCCAAATTATAATCGAATTAAAGTATGTTTTATCTCGTATCGATTCTCGTATTGAATGGGAGAATATCATCTTGACATTTGAGGAAAAGCCGTTCTGTTAGTGTTGAGTGCAGACGGTTCTGCCACAATATGGTAAGCGATTTTTGCTGATGTTGGAGTGGCTTTGTTAGCAATTGGCTCTAGTTTCAGATGGCTACCACTTCGGTAACATATCGCTTTTACCCTGACCCTTCCCCGTGCCGCCGAAGTTTTATCGGAGGAGCAAAGGGAATACTCGGATTTTCTAGGTTCAGACCAATTTTAAACCGTTGTAATTTTGAATTGAACTAAAATATCAACGCTAGATAAAACTAGAGCCTAGCGATTTTAAATGCTATGAGGTTACATAAAATGGATTGGAAGAAATAGATATAGAAATAAAACTATAATGTATGTCAGAAAATCGACGAAATAGACGGAGAAATATTAAAATACGACCCAAAGAGCATAGTACTTTTATAAATAAAATAATAATTTAGATTATTTTTATAATAGTTTTTATTCTAATAATTTCCTTTGTTCTGTTTTTAAAATTCCTAATCTACTTTGTTTCTGTTGAATGATAGATAATATATTATTATTAAGTGCCATTTGCTTTTTGTTTTAGATTTCTGAAGATTAATGGTAAATAAACAACTTCTTAAGGTTCAGTGTGTCTCAAAATAATATATCTTTGTTTAGAACTGTTCTAAATAATAAATGATTTAGCAATGCAGATGTTGTTACAATCATATGAATTAAGAGTAATTGTTGTCCGATAGAAAAGAAGCCAAGCTTCTTAAAAAATCGTGATTTGATTAAAACAGTATATATCCTAAAATATTCGTTATGAAAAGATACACACTTCCCTTTTTCTTGATGGTGCTTTTGCTTGTGCTTTCTACGTTTTTTATTTCAAGTTATAAAAATAATTCAGAAGCAGGGTCTGCTGTGGGACAGGATAAAATTTTCGAAGAAGAAAATGGAAAAATGGAATATCCTGCAGAATGGATGTACAATCAGCGTGCCTACCCTAAAAATTATATCAATAAGGAAGCCTATAAAAAAGCCATCATTCAAACAAAACAAATTCTTGCCAACAGATCGCCTGAAGTTGCCGGCGAGTGGGATTTCGTAGGGCCATTAAACACTGGCGGAAGAATTACAGATGTTGCAATAGCTCCTGACAACGATGACCATCTTTACGTTGCCACCGCCACAGGTGGAATTTTTAGAAGTTATGACCGCGGCGCAAACTGGACTCCTATTTTTGACGATGAAGCAAAGCTGTCCATTGGAGATATTGCCATCGCATCTTCTAACTCGCAACGGATCTATGCAGGAACGGGTGAAGCAAATGGAAGTGCGACCGACGGTGCTTTTTTTGGCGATGGAATTTACAGAAGTGACAACGCAGGCGATACGTGGACAAACATAGGTTTACCTGAAAGCAACCATATTGGTCGAATTGTAGTGGATCCCATAAACCCAGACCGTGTTTTTGTGGCAGCCACAGGTCAATTATACGGTAAAAATAGCAATCGAGGAATTTATAGAACTCTAAACGGAGGTGGAAGTTGGGAACAGGTTTTGTTCGTAACTGATTCTACATCCGCAATAGATGTTGCTATGAACGTGGCAAATACAAACATTATTTATGCTGCAATGTGGGAACGCACCCGTAAACCTTGGGAACGTGATTACGGCGGGTTAAGCTCCGCGATCCATCGTTCAATGGATGGAGGATCTACTTGGACACAGTTGGGCGCGGTGAATGGACTGCCTGCCCCAAATGTGGATACAGGAAGAATAGGAATTGCTGTTTCGGAATCCGATCCTTCCACAGTTTATGCGCGTTACACTACCAATAAAGTTACAAACGAATTCAATGGCTTGTACAAAAGCACCGACAATGGGAATAATTGGACACTGGTAACGCTAGCAGCTTCTTTAAGTGGCATTGATGCCAATTTTGGTTGGTATTTTGGAAATATTCGTGTAAACCCAACCAACTCATCAGAAGTATATATTGTAGGTTTTGAGATTGCAAAGTCTGTTGATAGCGGTGACTCTTGGCAGATGTTGCAAGGCATGCACGTAGATCATCACGCGCTGGAATTTTCAAAGACGAACAGTGATTTTATGCTCTCTGGTAACGATGGCGGTGCTTATATTTCAAATAATGGAGGTAGCAATTGGACTAAGTTCTTAAATCTTCCCCTAACGCAGTTTTACAATATTGAAGTTGACAAAACCCAACCGGAAAGACTTTATGGCGGAACACAGGACAACAATACTATAAGGACAATTACTGGTGGAGCAAGTGACTGGAGCTCAATATGGGGTGGTGATGGTTTTCATGTAAACGTTGACCCTTTAGACAATAGCTACATTTACGTGGAATCCCAATATGGAAACTTGGGCCGCAGTACAAATGGTGGAAACAGTTTTAATTACGCTACCAACGGAATTAGTGCAAGCGACAGGAATAACTGGAACACACCGGTAATCATTTCTCCTTTTGACCACGAAATTCTTTATTATGGAACGAATAGATTATATACTTCCAACAAGGCTTCAAACTGGTCTGTGATTAGTCCTGACTTGACGGATGGCGTTCATCCCAGCGGTTCTCTGGCATTCGGAACACTTACTGCAATAGCTTCTTCCTATAACAATATTGACGTAATTTATACAGGAAGCGATGATGGAAACGTAAACGTAACGTTTGATGGCGGTGCCACTTGGGCAAACGTAAGCACTGGCCTGCCAGATCAATATGTCACTTCCATTGCGATGAGTCCAGATGATGATATGATTGCTTATGTAACGGTTTCAGGTTTTAAAAATTTAGAGTATACTCCGCACGTTTTCAAAACCACGGATGGAGGAGAAAATTGGACGGACATTTCCTCGAATTTACCAAGTATTCCTGTTAACGATATTATTACATATTCAGAAGAAAATATACTTTTTGTAGCGACAGATTTGAACGTATGGTTTTCCATTAATGAGGGTGCAAGTTGGGATATTCTTGGCAATGGCCTACCTCTAACCGTTATTATGGACTTAAAATTGCACGAACCAACGCAAACACTCTACGCGGGAACTTTTGGACGGGGGATGTTTAGTATTGACAATGTGGTTAACATTTGTCTGGGCGTTGACGACAACGAACTTTCGGCTAGTTCAATCAAACTGTATCCTAATCCGGCAACCTCGGAATTTACAATTTCGCAAACTTTATCCTCGGAAGGAAGTATTCAGCTTTTTAATATTTCGGGAAAAATGATAAAGGATTTGTTTCATGGAGATTTTGGAATACACAAAAGCATTAAAATAAAAACTGACGGAATTGCCGCAGGAACCTATTTTATAATGGTAAGGAGCGGGAAGCAATCTGTTGCGAAGAAGCTTTTGATAAATAATTAACTGATGTGAGCAGAGTTAATGTGCTGTTTTTCAATTTCCACAGGATAATAAGTGTTTTCATGTCCTGCAGCCCATTCCCCTATATTCCCCAGAAAAAGCTTTATTACGGGAAATGCGCCTCATTACAAAAGTCTTGGACATAACTCCAAAGCTTCCAATTTCCATTCCACCTTTCCGCTCATTCCTGGGAAAAAACAGGAAGCGATCAAACTCCATTTCAATCTACATCTTAGAAATTAAGCAGGCTTTAAATCCTGCTAAGAATCAGGTACAGTACTGATAACTCGTTCAGCTCTTTTCTCTGCCTTCCACGAAAAGAGCTTCATTAAATAAATCTTGGACACAACTCCAAAGCTTCCGATTTCCATTCCACTTGCTCGCTTATTCCCGAAAAAGTCGGGAACCGGCCAAACTCCATTCCATCTACGTCTTTAAAGTTACGTCCGCCTTAAATCCCGCTATGAATCAAGTTCGGTTCTTATAACCTATTCAGCACTTTACCCTGCTTTACGCGAAAAGCTTCATTCCGAGAAAAGAGCTTCTCTACAGAGATCTTGGACACCATCCCCAATTTCTGCTTTCCATTAAACTAACCCGATCCGCTGGGCTGGACCGGGACGCTACATTCCAAACTGAAATTGTGAACGGAGTCCGCTTTAAATCCTGCTGAGAATCAAGTTCAGCACATTCCCCTGCATTCCGCGAAATGCTACATTCCGGGCAATGAGCTTCTCTACAAACCTCTTGGACACCATCCGCAATTTCTACTTTCCATTCCACTAACCCGATCCGCTTCGCTGGAACGGTACACTTCATTCCAATCCGAAATCGTGAACGAAGTCCGCCTATTCGAAATTAACAATTCTGCATTTGTTCCACTTCCCTTGATTTAGTATTTCACATAAGTTTTTAGACATACTCCCGCACCGGCGCTGTCCCTACCATTTTTTTGTAGGCAAAATACCAACATTCGGAAGTTAAACGGACTGCATAACCGGTCGTAAACTCCCTTTTATAAGTCCTTATTAATTCCAAATATTGAAATGTATCAGCAACAAAAAAAGGTAACAGCGAAGGCACTATGGGAAGTAAATCTAAAACGAAAATTATGAAATCTTACGAAATCAATAAAAGGGAAGTGGAAACAAAGTTAAAAAAACAAAAAAAGGAAAACGCTTTGGATATAATAAGTAAATCACTTCAAAAAAATATAAACGTAAACTATCTGAATGGTTCAGATAGCATTTTAATTAATCTTAAATCTTAACATCATGAGTACATTAAAAAACAAAGTACAGTTAATCGGGAACGTAGGAAATGAACCCGAAATCAAGACCCTTGAAAGTGGTAAAAAAGTTGCCAATTTTTCATTAGCTACCAATGAATTTTATAAAAATTCAAATGGCGAGAAAGTGCAGAATACCCAATGGCATAATATAGTAGCCTGGGGTAAAACTGCTGAAATTGTTGAGAATTATGTAGGCAAAGGAAAAGAGATTGCTATTGAGGGCAAATTGACCTCCCGTTCCTATGAAACCGAAGCAGGAGAGAAACGATATGTTACCGAAGTGGTGGCAGATGAAATTCTTTTGTTAGGAACGAAAACAGATGATAAAACTGAATAGTTTCAGTAAAAATTAAGAGGGCGTTTCAGTCGAAAGTAGCGCCCTCTTATCATTTAATAACTTCAAAATAGAAATAAAATGAAAGCACAAGTTAATGAAATAAAAGAAGGATTACAACATTTTCACGGAACGGAAATGTTCTATCAAATCCCATTATTAAGAACACGATTTACAGACGGACTAAAATATCTAGCCAATGTGGCGGATTGCTTTTGGCTAATTACAGATACTTCAGTAATTGCTAAAAGTCTGATGAACCGAAGTGAATTTATAACTATAGACTTTAAAAGATTGTCCGAGGAAAAACAGGATTATACAGGTTATGAAGCCGAAATTACGTATACAGATGGAAACGATAACATTTTGGAAAAGCACGGCTATCGCGCAACCGATTTTCCATTGGATGAACTGCGATTATTTTTTGTAAATGACACGCTGATGTTACCAAGCGAATATTAAGAAATCTAAATCCAAATGTTATGATTTATCTTAATTATTCAAACTTGAACGAGGAAACCCAAACACAACTTTTGAAAAATTCCAAAGAGGAAATACAAGAACGGTTTGGAGATGATATCCGAAACTATGCAGACGAACATCATATTGATTTTAATACGATGCTCGAAGAGGAAGCACAGCGAAATCTTTACAGTTATGATTTTGTATTTGTTATTTGAATCTTAGAACAGTAACCAAAAGACCTTTGAAAATCTCAAGGGTCTTTTCTTTTTGTGAATAATTCATTGAACAATCCGCAACCGAATGAATGCTTTGTTGAAGAAAATTTTGATTGTTAAAATTGAATTTCATAAAAATTGATAATCAATTCTAAATTTCAAATAGGACACTTAATTTTCTATAAAAGGTTCTAAAATTTTGTCCGTGCGCGGACAAATTGGAGAAGCAAGAGGGTAACACGCTGCGCGGTGTTAATGTTCCAATTAATTTTACAAATCGCTGATTTATAGAACTTTGTATTTTTAAAATAGTTTGAAAGAGTGAAGTTTAAGAATGTTTTTCACGAAAAAACTTTTCCGAAGTAGCAAAATCAACAAATATTTCACGAAAAAATGGATAAAGGATATGAAAAGGAACGATTTGAAAGCTTAAGCATAAAGCGATCTGTAGCCAAAAAATTCAGAAGCTATTGTAAGTCGATTTCCAAATCGCAGTCAATAACGCTATTGTTGATGTTAGAGTTTTTTCGTGACCACGGCATTTCTCCTATGGATTCGTTAGGCCCACATCTGATGGCATCGGAAGTACGGATTCTAAAAAGGATCAATGCTGTGATAGCTATAATGAGAGATATGGAAAAAACACAAACAAAACCAACGGCAGCTATGATACTTTCTCTGTTTGAGGAGTCAGCCCCGAATGAAAAGCCACTCATTTTGGAAAAGAAATTGACGGAAGAAAAACCATTGAAATACAGGGAAGGACAGGATGAAAATTAAAATTAGTAGTAATGTATATAACAATCACGCCCCAAAAGTTGGGAGATAACTATTCACAAAGTGCGGCTGATTTTGTGGAATATCTTGAAAAGGAAAATCTAATTCTGGAAGGTGAAAATGAGGAATTCTTTTTCAATCAATATGAGGATAAAATATCGGCAAAGGAAGTGGTGCGGGATATTGATGGCAATACGGGCAAACTTAAAAAGATAGAACCTAAATTTTACTCAATTACCGTTAGCCCGTCGAAATATGAACTGAAGCGTCTGCAAAATAGTAGCGAAGATTTAAAAAGATATACCAGGGAATTGATGAAGGATTATGTGGCCTGTTTCAACCGTGAAATAAACGGCAAGCCCATAAGTATTGATGATATAAAATATTATGCAAAAATTGAACACCAACGTACTTTTAAAGGGTCGGATATTCAGATTCGGGAGAATCAACCTTTTGCTACTAAAATAATGGAACTTCAAAAAGAAATAAGGACTATTCAATCTGGAGAAAAGGAGGGAGGTATCAAAGATTTAGAAAAACAAATAGTGAAATTGGAACGGGAAGCTCCTCATCAGCAAAATGGAAAGCGGATTGTCAGAGGAATGCAAAAAGAAGGTAATCAAAGCCACATCCATATTATAGTGAGCCGGAAGGATGCATCAAATTCTTTAAGTCTTTCTCCAGGGAGCAAATACAAATCGTCTGAGGTAATGATGAAAGGTAAGTTAGTAAAACGAGGATTTGACCGGGACCAGTTTTTTACGAAATCAGAGAAAACTTTTGATGGGACATTTGGCTATAAACGAAATTATGTGGAAATATACCGAGCTAGAAAGGAATTTATAAAAAATCCCAATTTCTATTTTTCGGCTTTATTGCAATTACCGACCAATGAAAAAGCTATAGCGTTTAAATTGATGCGGGAATCTGGAATGCCAATCCAAAGCATTCCAACAAGCTCGGCACAATTGGCACTAAAAGTATTCAATAGACTGAGGCGGGGAGTGGAAGTCGCTATCAAATCCAGTTCAATAGGAATCTAATTTTAAAAATATGGACTTTAATAATCCGATAATAATTATTTCTGTCATCGCTACCGCCAGCTTCATTTTTTATCTCTTATTCCGGTTGATAAGATTGGCATTTTGGATAAACCTGATTTTGATTGTTTGGATGCTGTATTATATTTCGGATTCGTTTGGTTTGTCAAATTCATTACTTTATTTTGGATGTCCCATTTTGTTAATAAACACTATTCTGTATGTCTTCTTTCAAAAAGAGGATAATACGAATGAAGCTGGTTCCAAATACGAAGTCCATTTTAAATTAAATCGAGGTGATTTCAAAATTCAAAATATCAGGAGAGGTGCGTCAATAATTGGAGCAGCAGGTAGCGGAAAGACTGAAAGCGTAGTTTATGGGTTTCTGAAACATTTCAAAAAGCATTCTTTTTGTGGAGTGATCCACGACTATAAGGATTTCGAGATTACTGAAATGGCTTATCCACTTTTTAAAGATTCGGAAATTCCTTTTTATATAATTTCATTCGATAAAATAATACATCGGGTAAATCCCATTGCTCCGAGGTATCTTGAAAATGAAGAAAGCGTAAATGAAGTTTCCCGAGTTCTTATTGAAAATCTTCTGGAACAACGGGAATCGGGCGCCACAGGAAGCAATAAATTCTTCAATGATGCTGCTGAGGGGTTGATCGGTGGGCTTATTTGGAAACTTCGAACCTCCTATCCACAATTCTGTACACTGCCGCATCTTATTGCAATTTATCAATATCTCGATACAGAAAGCTTGGTTACTTTTTTAAGCTCAAACACTACTTCCCGCGCAATGGCTGATGCCTTTATTAGTGGAAAGGATTCCGAGAGACAAACGGCAGCGGTAAAGAGTACCTTGGCCAATGCCTTAAAGCGCCTCAGCACCCAACGGATATTTATGGCACTCTCAGCGGATGAGGTCCCTCTGAATATAAACAACAGAAATAACCCGGCGGTGATCTCTGTGGTGAACAACCCGAAATTTGAAACCGCATATTCTCCCGTAATTGCTACAATAATTCATACCATTACCAAACAGATGAGCGTTCGTAATTCATTGCCTTCATTTTTGATGATGGAGGAAGCCCCAACAATACGGTTATTAAATATGCATCGCATTCCAGCCACCTTGCGGAGTTATGATATTGCGACTATTTATGTAATGCAGGATAAGATACAGAACGATATGATGTATGGAGATAAGGCGAGCAAGGCTATTTTGAGCAATCTATCCTATCAATTCTTTGGAAAAGTGAATGACCCCGACACGGCTAAATACTACGAACGGTTTTTTGAAATAGTAAAAGATCCCACCAAGAGTATAAGCCGTGGCCACAACCTAGATTTTGATACCCGAATTACAACAGGGGAGAAGGAGATTCCAAAAATTCGGGCAGATGTATTTTTTCGTTTAAAGCAAGGGGAGTTTATTACCTATGCTGATGGGAAGGATAAGAAGGTGCAATTTAAACTTTCGAAAATTGAAAGATATTTTTCCAATAAAATCCGCAATTATACAGAAGCTGATTTGGAAGAAAATTTTGAGAGGATATATCGAGAGGTCAGGTCTATCTTTAAATAGATTAATTTTTTTTAATGATTGGGCGCAATTTAAAATAATTGATTAAAATAAATCATTTGGATCTGGTTCCTATGACTTCTCCTTTTTTATGCTTTTATTTAACTGCTGGGACAAAGCCGGAAAACCCGAATTCAGAAACTTTTTGTTATCCCGACATTTATAGTTACAGTTATTCAGGAATGCTCGTTGGCGAAAACCAGTTGACAAAAGCAAGGATTATAAATATTGGAAAGAGTTTTGGAACGAAAATAAAAACTCGCTAACTTGGGATAATAAAAAAGGACATTTCGTAGCTGACTGAAAAAAGTAGCGTTTTCCAACAACGCATCCTATGAAAAGTACTAATCCCGTTTCTAAAATAATATTCTTATTTTATTTATCTTATTCAAATGAATCTGCTGCTACTATTATTATAATTTCGGTAATTTTGCGCTTCAAAATTACTGAATTATGAAATATACAATTTTAGTTATCTTTTTAACAATAAGCGCCTTTGCACAAGGACAGGACTACAAAATTTCCCAATATTATGAAGGTTATATCATCAAAAAGGACGGCACCAAGGAACGAGGCTACATTTTATATGACGATGAATCTGTTAGGTATGAAAGCGTAACCTTTAAGAAAGAACAAAAAGGCAAAAAAGAGCGATTTAAACCAAAGGATATCGCTGGTTATAAAGTTTCCGACAAGGTGTATCACACAGTGCAATTTCAGGATATTCCTTTTAAAAATACTAAATTTTTGATGTTGGAAAAAGAGGGTTGCTTAAATATGTATTCTTACAGAACGCTTTCTGAGGGAGCATGGTCTACTGTAATGATTTTGAAAAATGACGAAAAGGCCATAAATACACAGAACTTTATTATGGGTTATGCAGATAAAATGGCAGACCTCGTAAAAGACGATCAGGAATTAGCCGCTAAAATTAAGAATAAGGAAAAAGGCTATTCGTTGTTAAATATAGAGGCAATTGTAGATGAATATAACAGCAATTGTAAAAAATAGAACCAGATGAAAGTATTTACTTTTTTTACTTTAGTTTTTATTTCACTCAATGCCACTGCACAAAGTTTTTCTTGGGGTTTTCCCTTTGGGAGAGCCGATGAAACAGAAAAAGACATAACTCATGTAGTGACCGAGGACAAGATTTATAGGATTTCTTCAAAATATGATTTAGGCACTTTTAACCAAAAAATAACGGTGGATCAGTTTTCATTGAATGATTTGGAAAAAAGCGGAAGCATTGATTTATCTGTAGAGCAGCCTATGATGGGCGTGGCAAGTTTGACCTTTAACAGTATGTTTCAAAAAGAAGGTTCAGCATTTATCTTTTTCTACACAGATTATGACCGAAAAACCAAAAAGAACAACTTGCTTTTTCGGGAAGTGGACATCAATTCTGGAAAGTTGGGCGAGCTACAGACAGTAATGGAAATGGATACGAACGATGGTAGGTTCGTGATCTCCCAAAGTGATAATAAACAATATTTTGCCGTTTTAAAAGAGCTTCCGTATGCCAAAAAATCCAATGAAAAAGTGGAGTTATTTCTATTGGATGACAAAGCAGGAATTCTAAAGGAAACAACCCAGGAATTTGAATTTGAGGACAAACGCGACAAACAGCACTCACTCTATGTTTCCAATGAAGGGCAGGTAATTTTGGTGAAAAAAGTTGATGAGAAAAAGGAAAAGCCTTACCTCAATTTATATACTTGGAACACAGCCGAAAACACGGTTTCCTCTATTTCCCTAAAACAGCAGGACGATTATCAAATCCCACAATTTGAAGGGAAATTTCACGAAAGCAATTTTTACTTTTTAGCAATTTTGACATATGAAAAATCAAGCAACTTCGGTCTGAAGATAGATATGAATGGTAGAAACTCCGGCGTTGGTGCTAATGGTATCTTGGCCTTAAAAATAGATAGTATGGGAAAGGTGGTCTTTAATCAAAGAAATGATTTTGAGAAAATAATTGCCAACTTAAATCTAAAGGATTTTCTTTTTGATAGTACTGGAATATGGGCTATTTATGATCGTATGTATGTTGAAAAAAAATCAAAATCCAGCAATTTGACCGATGGTGATTTCAGTTATGATTACAGTTATTTGAATAATGGATTTGTAATAAACAAACTTGATATAAATACTGGGAAATTGGAGTGGTCAAAAACTATTGATACTGCAGAGCCCAATACAACAAATGACAATGGCGATTTTCTCTCCACGCTATTTTATCTTGATGGCTCCAATTTGGTTTTGCTTTACAACGAAACAATGGATTTGAACAAGGCAAAAGTTCATGTTATTTTCAATCGTCGCTTTCCCATTAAAGAAGTCATTTCCGCTTCAGGCGAAACAGTGTCCCGCGAGGCATTGCTTTCAGCAGGTATTGGTGTTACTAAAGAGGAAGAATTTGAACTTAACACACAATTCCTCATTCCAGTTTCAAAAAACACTTTTATTCTTCGCGCCAGTAATAGAGCGGAATATAAATATGGAAAGATGAAGTTTTAAGGAAGATGAGATTCTTCTCGTTTATTGCTTTAATTATCAGGTATTATGACGAGGACTACATAATTTAAAGATATAGCCAAAGCTTGCCAAAGCTCGTTCAGGAGCTATCAAGTCCTCTAAGAAATGAATATTTTGACGAATTAGAAAACTGGATATTATCTATTGAATCTATGGTGATTTTTAAAACAAGACCTGAGGTTAGAATCTTGAGGTAATGATTTTTTTTCGTTTGCAATTCTGTGGACGAAACAAAAATAATTTTCACCTATGTTTTCGATTGAGTAGCAAGACTATAGATGTTGCTTATTAAATACAAAATAACTATATTTGTTGTAAATAAGCATCATTATGAGTTCTAAAAAAGCAATAGTCCTTCCAAAGTATCGAAAAATATTCGCACAAATAGGAGAAAATATAAAGCTTGCACGTAAAAGAAGGAAACTCACCGCCGAACAGGTTTCGGAACGAGCAGGGATTCACAGGACTACTTTATACCGAATCGAGAAAGGCGATCCAGCAGTTGCCCTTGGATTATATTTTAATGTTTTTAGAGTACTTAACCTACAGGATGATTTTCTTAAATTGGCGGTAGATGATACGTTTGGTAGAAAATTGCAAGATCTTGATCTATTATAAATATTATGGCGAAAGGAAAATTTGACATATACGTGTTTGCAGATTGGGCGGCACTTGAGAATCCAACTTTGGTCGGAATCCTTTCCGCTCATTTTGCCAAGGGCAAAAAAGCTTTTAGTTTTGAGTATGATAAAGATTGGTTGAAAACTGATGCGCAACGATTACTAGATCCAGATATTGAATTCTATCCAGGGCCCCAATACCCAACCAACAAAGAGAATTTCGGAATCTTTTTGGACAGTATGCCCGATACTTGGGGGAAAACTTTAATGAAACGTCGAGCGGCACAAGACGCTAGGACTAGGGGAGAGAAGGCAAAGAAGCTGTATGAAATAGATTACCTTCTTGGGGTCTATGATGAGAGTAGGATGGGGGCTTTACGCTTTAAAACAACACTGAACGGTCCCTTTTTGGACAATGACGATCAAAGTCCGACACCGCCTTGGTCCTCGCTAGGGGAGCTTCAGGAAGCGGTTAATCAATTGGAAGGTGATGATCAAAGTGATGCTATTAGAAAATGGCTGGCTGTCTTGATTGCGCCTGGTTCCTCTTTAGGTGGGGCCCGACCCAAAGCAAATATTCTGGACGCCAATAAAAATCTATGGATTGCGAAGTTTCCATCAAAAGCGGATACGATAGACAAAGCTGCTTGGGAATTTCTGGCTTATAAACTTGCCATAGCCGCAGGGATTGAAATGGCGGAATCTTGTATAGAGCAGGTGAGTGGCCAATACCACACTTTTATGACCAAACGTTTTGATAGGGACAACGGAAAACGCGTTCATTTTGCCTCGGCAATGACAATGACAGGGAAGACTGAAGATTCTATCAAGGATAGCGCGCCCAGTTATTTGGAAATTGTTGAGTTTATAGAGAATTACGGAGTTGATGTAAAAGCCAATCTACATCAACTATGGCGCCGTATAGTATTTAATATTGCTATTTCTAATACGGATGATCATTTAGGGAATCACGGGTTTATCCTTAAAGAAAAGGGTTGGGTATTATCACCTGCTTATGATTTAAATCCGTCTGTAGAGAAGGATGGCTTATCCCTGAATATTGATATGGAAGATAATGCCTTAGATTTTGAACTGGCGAAAAGTGTGGGGGCGTATTTTCGATTGAATGAAGCTGAAATGGAAAATATTTTGAATGAGATGAGGACTGTGGTTAAGGATTGGGAACAAGTTGCTATTGGAATTGGTATTAAAAGACGGGAGATTGAGATAATGGAGGGGGCTTTTAGGGGGTGAGAGCTCAAAGTCGGGAGACTTTATTCAGCAGGGTCTTTGACGGTCCAAGCATGACAGTTTCGGTTTCAAAGGATCGCCGCCAAAGGAGAGTGAAATAATAAAACGCTCTTTCTAAATAGTCTTTTACGGATGAATTGAGAAAAACATTAAGATTTTCTAGAGGGGTTTTATCTTTAAAGATAAAATGTAAAGCCAACTCAACATTAAGAAATACTATAATAAAAATGGATAAAAAAAATGAAATACCGAATTGGGAATTAGAACCATATCAAGAATTTGGTACGGATATACGTAACCTTTATAATTACTTTAATCAGTTTAAGAATTGTATCACTTTTAATTCAAATTTACCACAGCTTTTTGATGTTTTAAATGAAGCCGCGAGTTTAATCGATACAGAAGTTGATAGTTTAGATAGGGATTCAGCACAAACTACCGCAGACTTTGCCCAAATTGAATTAGAGAATGACTTTTCATTTATTCATGGGCAGTGGTCCATTTTATTATACACGAATTTAGAGGCTTTAGTAAAGAAATTGGTAATAAATAATATCATTCACACAGATTTTGAGGAATTAGATGTTTTTAAGAAAATTAAATTAGGAAAATTTTCAGACCTCAGTTTGCCAATGAGATATGATTCAATTTATCGTCATTACGAATTTAAAGTTTCAAGTGGCAAAGGTTATGGAATAAAAAGGTTCGAAGCCATATTAAGACCGTTTGGGTATGATTGGGAATCAAGAGATATAACTTGTGAAAAAATTAATGAGTTGGCACAAGTTAGAAATCTTTTATTACATCGAAATGGAGTTGTCGATAGTTCTTTCATCGAGAAATGTCCCTGGCTTAAATTTTCACAAAGAGAAAAGATCAATGTTAGCTATGAAATGTATTTATCTTATTTTAGGGCAATAACAGATTTTGCAGTTTGTTTACGTCATAGGATAAGAGAGCGAAATGGTGAGAACATAGAACTTATCAAGAATGAATACGAAAAAAACTTTATCTAAAATCTTTTGAAAATCATTTGAGATTAAAGAACTCTGTAGCACAAGAAATTTACAAAATAGACAATTTCAATTATTACAGGTTTTCTATGGAAAACATCTTTTAAAAAGATTGAAACTAAAATTTGCCTGTTGCGTATTGTTATAGGAGGCTTATATGTAGTGCTTACTTTCTTACTAATATTGTTTGCATTGTATGCAGCTGATAATATTCAGTGGATTGATTTATCATCTTGGATAACTTGGATATATTTTATCTAGGAATTTGTCTATTAATATCTGGATTAGAGTCGATTCTGTCTGCGATTTGGGTATGTTCCATACCAATAGAATCCAAGATGCATATACAAAGTAGCGCCTGCGAAAATCCATATAATGAGTTCAAGTCTTCTCCTTGAAAGGTCTTGTTTATTTTACCGTGAGAAAGTTTATGTCTGTACTCTTTTGCCTTATAAGGGTATGATTTAATTAAAGCCTTGTTTGCTCTAAGACTTATTAAAATATCTAAATATTTATCACATAGAAATTTAAGTTTATATGACAAATTTGCCTGTTTCGGGAATCTTAAGTGATTGCCTACCCATTGTTTTAATTCCTTTGATTCTATGGCATTATAAACCTTTTGTCTTTCTGCTATGAAAGTCTCGTTTATATATTTGTATTCTGGATTCAAGTAATCATAATAGGCCTCTAAACCTTGTATCAAGTTCAAATAACGGTTATTAAAATTAACATTAGAAATAGCACCATCCTTGCCCCAGTCTATTGTATCAAGATAAAAATCATATATAGGTTGTAAATTTTGGTTTTGAAACCAATTTTTCATAAAATTATTTAAAGAATCTTCAGACTCTGTCCAACCACTAAAAAGTAACCAGTTTTGATTTAATTTACGTCGATTTTCAAATGGCTTTTGATTTAAGGTAAGACGACTGTAAATATAAGTGTGCCCCATATTTTTCTCTACGTCATCTGATTTTTGAAGTATTAAATTTGTGTGTTGATGATGATTCTTGATGTTCTCAAAATCAATTTTCGCACTTTTAATGATGAAGGCTAATTTCCTACGTGAAGAAAACTCCATCATTTTTTGAAGTGTGACACAATCTTGATATATCCTATCAATATCAACAGTTTTATTATAGTTGAACTTAAGGTGGTTGCTGTGCTTGACTTCATAATTTTTGCTCATTGAAAATGTATGTCTTTTTGAGTCAACAATATCAATGCTCAGTTCATCATCAATTCTAAACGTATTTGAAATTTTCACATATTCATTTCTTGGATTCTCCTCTTCATAATTCCTACTATTCCATCCGTTGTAGAAATTATCAGAATTTGGATATAAAACTTCAATATGATTAAACTTCAAATGAGTTCTTTGTAAGATATGAACATAATTAAAAACAAATTGAACACTGTAATGCAACTGGTATAAATCCCCACCTATGGGTGCTAATTTTGAAAATGAGCAAGCAAAAAGAGTTATGTCGCCTAAGGGACTATTACTTGTATCGCCCAAGATAAGCTCAACATTATTATCTTCTCGTTTTGTATTTGCAAACTCAAATTTGTTACCACTCAAATAGGAAGTAGTAAATAATTGTAGGGTTATCGTACTTTTATTGTCCTCCAGAAATAATTTACCGGGTATCTTATTTTCTGAATTTGGTAAATACCAGAGACCCGATTCTTTCATATTTGTAACTTTTATAGCTGAAGCATTATTCAGAGATTAGTATTATTCAAATATGCCGAAATAAAATTTAACGTTATTGAGGAATCCCTCAAAAGAATGACTTTTTCTTTTTGTAATATTAGACTTTGTTAAGTTTTTTGGATTGACCCATTCCGTCAGCCAGCGGTGTTTTTATGCCGATTAAGATTTCTTTCTGCGACCATTTTCCTCTTAATTATTAATTGGCGGTTTGATTTAAAATTGTTGCTAGGGGAAAGGGCTCTTGATTCTTTAAAATATCCTTATTATTATATAGTTAATTATGTTTTCATTTATTTCCCGTTAATCTCTTAATGTTGCATAATACAGACAAGTTTTCATTTCTCTTAATTCCAGATTTAGGAAAACTGTTAAAATCCCCTTAAAATAAACTGTATATTTGAGGGAATTTACAAGGCTTTCACCCGTTTACGGAATCCCTCAAAGAAGTGAAGTGGCATTAATATATATTTGAAGGTTAATCAAATTGTCTATGAAGAAAAAAGACTTATCAGAATCCGACATAAAAGCAAAGTTTATCACTCCTGCCATCTTGAAGGCTGGATGGGATGAGCATACGCAGCTAGGTCGCGAGATTTTCTTCACTGACGGTCGGATCTATGTGAAAGGTAAACTGACCGCAAGAGGAAAGCGAAAGTTTGCAGATTACATTCTGTTTTATAAACCCAATGTTCCTATTGCGGTAATTGAGGCAAAAGACAATAAACACTCTGTTAGAGGTGGCATTCAACAAGCACTTGGATATGGAAATACTTTAGATATTCCCTTTGTCTTCAGTAGTAATGGAGATGGGTTTTATTTTCACGACAAAACAGCCACCGATGGCGAAATAGAAAGAGAGATTACTTTAGATGAATTTCCGAGTCCCGAAGAATTATGGACCAAGTACAAAAGATATAAGGGAATAGAAGCTGAGGAAGTTCAAGAAATAATTTCCCAAGATTATTTTCAAGATGGTTCTGGCTGTTCGCCACGATACTATCAACAAAATGCAGTAAACAGAACTATTGAGGCAGTTGCGAAGAAACAGCAACGAATCATTCTAGTGATGGCAACTGGAACAGGAAAAACATATACTGCGTTTCAGATCATTTATAGATTGTGGAAAAGTGGCGCAAAAAAGCGCATTTTGTTTTTAGCAGATCGTACGGCATTAATCGACCAAACCGCAAGAGGAGATTTTAGGCACTTTAAGGATGCTATGACCATCATCAAACACAAGCAGATTGATACTGCCTACAATGTTTATTTAGCACTCTATCAAGGTCTGTCGGACAGTTATGGTACTGATGCTTATAAACAATTTAGTCGTGAGTTTTTCGACTTGGTGATTATTGACGAATGCCACAGAGGAAGTGCGAAAGAAGATAGCAAATGGAGAGAAATATTAGAATACTTTAATACTGCAACACATATTGGTTTAACCGCCACTCCAAAGGAAACAACAGAAGTTTCTAGTACAGAATACTTTGGAGAACCGATTTACACCTATTCCTTAAAACAGGGAATTGACGACGGGTTTTTAGCGCCTTACAAAGTGGTTAAAGTAACATTGGACATAGATGCCGAAGGATGGCGACCACCGAAAGGATTTTTAGATAAGGAAGGCAATCCTGTGGAAGATAGGATTTACAATAGAACAGATTTTGATAAAAATATTGTTGTAGAAGAAAGACGAAAAGTAGTCGCTGCGAAAATCACCGAATTTCTAAAAGGCTATGATCGTTTTGCAAAAAGTATTGTTTTCTGTATTGACATAGAGCACGCGGAAGGAATGCGAACCGCTCTGGTGAATGCAAACGCTGATTTATTTGCGGAAAACAACAAATACATAATGCAAATCACTGGCGACAATCAAGAAGGAAAACGAGAGCTGGACAACTTTATCAATCCAAGTGAAACGTATCCTGTTATCGCCACAACCTCGAAATTAATGACCACTGGTATTGATGCCCAAACCTGTAAATTAATTGTTTTGGATAGCAATATTGGTTCAATGACCGAATTCAAACAGATTATTGGCCGAGGTACTAGAATCAATGAAGAATATGGCAAGACCTATTTTACAATAATAGATTTTAGAAATGTCACCAATCTTTTTGCCGACCCTGATTTTGATGGAGATCCAGTAATGATAAAAGTTGTAAGTGAAGATGAAGATCTATCAGGAACAGAAGATGAAACAGATGACAATCCAATTATTGACATAGATGGAGAAGAGGTTGAATTTCCTGAAACACCTGATTATCCTGAAATTCAAGGTGGCGGTGATATTGCAGAAGAGCCAAGAGCTAAAATACGTGTTGATGGTGTACTAGTGAAGATTGTAAATGAAAGAGTTCAGTATTTAGGCTCGGATGGAAAAATCATTACAGAATCATTAAAAGATTACACCAAAAAGAGCATTACCAAACAATACAAAACCTTAGAGTCTTTCTTAAACACGTGGAACAATGCGGATAAGAAGAAAGTCATTGTAAGAGAATTGGAAGAACAAGGCATCTTCTTTGAAGCGTTACAAGAAGAGGTAGGGAAAGAGTTTGATCCGTTCGATTTGATATGTCATGTAGCTTTTGAATCAAAACCCTTGACAAGAAAGGAAAGGGCTGAAAATGTGAAAAAACGCAACTATTTTACCAAATATGGCGATCAAGCCCAATTGGTGTTAAACAGCCTATTGGATAAATATGCCCAAGATGGTTTAATTACGATAGGTAGCACAGAGGTATTAAAACTCGATCCATTAAATAAATTAGGCACTGCAATGGAGTTAGTAAAAGCCTTCGGTGGTAAAACACAGTATATGGAAGCATTAAAAGAATTAGAACAAGAACTATACAAATTAGCATAAATGGCAAACGTAGGCGCTGTAATAAGCAGCATCAGAAATATAATGAGGCAAGACAGAGGAATCTCTGGCGATGCCCAACGATTGGAGCAACTGGGATGGATGTTGTTTCTGAAAATTATTGACGATAAAGATCAAGAATTAGAAATACTAAAAGACAATTATGTTTCTGTAATTCCGGAGAGATTTCAATGGAGATCCTGGGCTACAGATATCGAAGGGATTACAGGCGATGAACTCTTAGAGTTTATAGATAGCAACGCACACGACAACAAAGGCTTGTTTGCTACACTTCGTGATTTGACAAGTATAACCAACCCAAAAAGGGCTGCTATTGTAAAAGAGGTTTTTGAAGGTTCAAACAACTATATGAAGTCAGGTTATGAAATGCGGAAAGTTATTAATAAACTAAATGAAGTTGACTTTAATAATTCCGAAGACAAACATGTTTTTGGAGATATCTACGAAAGTATTTTGGTGGAACTGCGTGATGCAGGAAACAAAGGCGAATACTATACGCCAAGAGCTGTTACGCAGTTAATGACCCAAGTGATTGACCCAAAACTAGGTGAAAAGGTTTTAGACCCAGCAGCAGGTACGGGAGGGTTTTTAACCGCAGCAATTGATCACGTAAGAGAAAACTATGTTCATACAGTAGCTGACGAACGTATATTACAGCAAAGCATTACCGGTTGGGAATTTAAACCTGTGGCTTATGTATTGGGATTGACAAATTTGATATTGCACGAAATGGATGTTCCCGACTATCATTATACGGATAGTTTAAAAAAGGAATACAACAGCATTGGCGCAAAAGACCGCGTAGATGTTATTTTGGCAAATCCACCTTTTGGCGCAAGCATTGCCGATGGCGTAGAAACCAACTTTCCAGCCACCTACCGATGCAAGGAATCTGCCGATTTGTTTGTTATATTGATGTTGCAACTATTAAAACCAAGAGGACGTTGGGCTATTGTTTTGCCCGATGGGTCCATTACAGGCGATGGCGTAAAAGCAAGAATAAGAGAAAAACTATTGACCGATGCTAATTTACATACCATTATACGTTTACCACAAAGCACCTTCTTTCCTGCTACGGTAAGTACCAACTTATTGTTTTTTGAAAAAGGAAGTAAAACCAAGGATATATGGTATTACGAACACAAACTACCCGAAGGACAAAAATCGTATTCTAAAACTAAGCCTATTCAGTTTAATGAGTTTAAACCTATTATTGAATGGTGGAATGATAGAAAGGAAAGTGATGTTGCTTGGAAGGTGAATGTAAAGGATTTAAAAGATTGGGATTTGGATATTAAGAATCCTATCGTTGAGGTTGAAGAAGAGATGAAATCTTCTGAAGAAATTATACAGCTAATGAATAAGTCTTTGATAGATGAAGAAAAGATAATTAGAGGAATTGAAAAAATACTAAAATCATTTTAATGAGAGCTTCGAAAAAACAAAACACTGAAGCTAATTTGAAAAAAGGTCAATATTTTCAATTTATAGTTTCTAAGCTTTCAAAAAACAAACCATTGTCAGATGAAAGTGCACAGATCAATTTTGATAATTTAAATAACGTTCGTTCTGAAAAATATAAGGGATCAAAAAAATTAAAACCCATAACAACATTACCGAAAAATCAAATACCATTTGACATTCCTAAAAATTGGATTTGGTTGACTATTAAAGATGTAACCAAGTTAACAGACAATCTAAATATTCAAAAAGAGTTAAGACCAAATGACTTAGTTAACTATGTGGATATTTCCTGTATTGATAACAACAACCTAAAAATAAAGGAAGTTAAAACTAGTCAGGTAGATGAATTATCTTCAAGAGCGAGAAGAATTTTAAAAAAGGATTTTTTTCTTTATTCGCTTGTTAGACCATATCTAAATAATATGGCTATTGTTGAAAAGGAAAAAGAATTGATGATTGGTTCAACTGGTTTTGCTGTTTTCGAAAGTTTCTATTTGCAGAATGAATTTTTAAAATCTTGGCTTCTTTCTCCATTTATCAAAGATTATTTTCTTGAAATGATTTCTGGATTTAATTCTCCAAGTATTTCAATGAATCAGTTTTTGGATACTCCAATTCCTGTTGCACCGATTGAAGAACAAAAAGCAATAGTTTCTTTTTTTAACTCGTTAGAATCAAATAATAACGAAGAATTTAATACTCTGCCAAATGACCTTATTGATGGAATAGTTAAATTAGATAAACTGGAAGAATTTTCAAGTGTTTTATTTGAAAATATAGAAAATCGTAAATTATTAATACCACAACTCAAACAATCCATACTTCAAGAAGCGATTCAAGGAAGGTTAACGGCAGATTGGCGAGCATCCCGAAAGCTTTCGGGACCAGATACAGAAGCTGCAATCGAATTGCTAAAAAGAATAAAGGCAGAGAAAGAACAATTAGTTAAAGACAAGAAAATTAAAAAGGAAAAAACTCTTCCACCTATTGGCGAAGAAGAAATTCCTTTTGAATTACCTGATGGTTGGGTTTGGTGTAGGTTGGGGGATTTATGTTCAAAAACGGGAGCAGGAAGTACTCCAAAAGGAGGTAGAGCTGCTTATCCTAATTATGGCATTAAGTTTTTAAGGTCACAAAATATTTATGATGAAGGTATAAGGTATGATGGAATAGTTTTCATTTCTAAAACAACTCATGAAAAAATGAAAGGTACAAAAGTCCAAGCAGAAGATTTATTACTAAATATTACTGGCGGTTCAATTGGAAGATGTTGTATCGTTCCGAAGGATTTTGACACTGCAAATATTAATCAGCACGTAACAATAATTAGATCTGTTATTTTAGAAACTGGCTATTATCTGCATAAAATAATTGGCTCTCCATATTTTCAAAATATGATTCTTGAAGTCCAAACTGGGGCAGGGAGAGAAGGACTTGCTAAAAATAAAATGGATAATATTTTAATAGCCTTTCCTCCTCTCGAAGAACAAAAAGCAATCGTAGAAAAAGTGGAAAGCTTAATCCAAAAATGCCAAGTTTTAGGGCAAGAAATAGAACGCAGTGAGGCCAATGCTCAAATGCTTATGCAGGCTGTTTTGAAGGAGGCTTTCCTGCCAGCCGAAGCGTCAGCGCAGGCAGGTGAGGGTGAGGTGGAAGTTGTTGAAGTTTGAAAACACGCTAAAATTATTAATAAGGTTTCCTAGTTGTAGCTCTCCAAGAACAATGGAATAAACACTTTATATAAGTTGTGTATACTCAATAACGGTAAAGTGAAAAGCTGAATTATTTTATAAATTTAGCGTCCATGCCATATCAAACTTCAGTGCTTGTAGCTCTCACCAAACTGGGCATACAGGAAGTAGTTATCAGTAACTTAAACACAACTTCATCAAAAAACATAACTGATTTTCAGAGTTTTTAAATAATTCCCTATATTCAAAAAAATATAATCTGTTTTTTTATTAACTGTCTGCTATATTTTATGTATATTTGTATCAATAAATAGTTCTTTGAAAAGATGTTTCGAAGTCGAATTGCTAAATGGAGTTCACTTGACAGCCTGAAAAGGCAACCCAATTGGGTATTTTAACGGCACACATACCTCGCCCTAGATATCAACAGATACGTTAGGAGAGATTTTAACTGCGGTTAACTATTGCTACTTTATTTTAAGGAGCAGGGAATTTTAAGTGAGTGTAAGAGAACATTGTTTACACATTTAGTAACAGGCAAGATTTAGGCGAAGGAGCAGGGCCAACAATAATGTTGACCTGTAACTAAATTTTTTTATATGTCTAGATTAAAACAATATCGAAACATTGATAGTTTGATACAAAGTATTAAGACTATTAGAAAGAGCCAGTGTTCTCTTTCGGAGGAAGACTTAAATGTCTTGAATGAAGCATTAGAAATTCTATCTGTGCTTAAAAGGAAAAAGGGTAGAACGAATGAGCAAGTCCTAACGGAAATTGTGAAAGTCGTCGAATTATTATCTAAATTTTTCCTTTAAAACAGATGCTATGAACGTACAATGTAAATTAACAATCCGAACACTCCTTAATTTTTCACACTAAACAAAATGGATTTAGGTATAACTATAAAAAATATCAGAAAGCAAAAAAAGCAAACTCAAACCGAGTTTGCTTTAGCTTGTGGTATTACTCAAACTTATCTTTCCCAAATAGAAAGTAATCAAAGAGAACCTAATCTTTCAACTTTGAAATTAATAAGTATTGAACTGAATGTTCCATTGCCTATTTTATTTTTTTTATCACTCGACAAAGAAGATGTGGAAGAGAATAAGAGAGAGGCTTTTGAAATTATTGATCCTTCAATAAAATCTCTTGTGAATGAATTCTTTGCAGTTTAAAAAAAATGAATTCAAAAAACTATGTGCTACAATAGGATTTAAGCCTACAATAGTCTCAGATGTAATTTCTAATGTTGATAAATTCTATTACGAAAAGGTTGAAATCAAAAAAGACAAAAAAACTGGAGAAGTCAAAAAGTATAAGGATGGAACGGTCAAGAAAAGAACGCTTCATCCTTCTACAAAGGAATTAAAGGCAATACAAAAATCTCTAAAAAAGAATATTCTCGCTCCAATCTCATTACCAATTGAAGTACACGGGGGAGTGAAAAAGAGAAGCAATATTACCAACGCTAAACCTCACAAAGGCAATAAATTCATTTTCACTACAGACTTACAAGACTTTTATCCGAATATTAGCAATAGCCATGTCAATGAAACATTTTTGAGTTTAGGCTTTTCAAATCACTTTTCAAATTCTTTAACAAAGTTAACTACTTGGAAATATGCTCTTCCCCAAGGAACACCAACTAGTACACATATATCAAATTTGGTTTTCCTCAAAACAGATTTTGAATTAATCCAATTGTGTAACGCTAATAATATAACATACACAAGATATGTAGATGACTTAACTTTTTCATCTCCTATTGACTTTAGACATCTTCTAAATATAATTCTTGAAATAATTAAAAAAAACAACTTCAAAATAAGTTATCGAAAAACGAAGTACAAAGGAAATCAAACAGTAACAGGAATTAATATTTTCCTAAACAAAATAGAAGCACCAGAACATATTAAGGAAAAATCCAAAATAGAAATAGAGAATAATACTGAAATGAAACCATACTCTATCTATTTGGAAAATATACAAAAGGAAAACAAACGAAAGGGTAGCCGCTAAAGTGCTACATGAAATATATCTAGTAAAGAAAACATAGCTATTAAAGATTTACCGAGAAGTTTGTGTTTATTTGGGAAGACTTTCAACTTTGATTTTTGATATATTTATAAAATGAAAATACATAGAAATTAAAAATTCGTTTCTGTTTTACTTTATAAATGTAGTGTCTTTTTATACGCTACGTTCCTTATAACAACTAGCTAAAATTACAACAATGACTAAATATAAAAGGAGACTACCTTCAGAAGTACTTAACTCTCGACCTGAGATTAGAGAAACTGAAACGGCCATTTTAAAAGGTTTGATAGGAAGTATTCCAGCGGTAGGAACCTTGATAAATGAAATTTTATTTGAAAGTGCGAACAGAGTATATCAATCAAGAGTAAATGAAACAGTAGAAATCTTGAAGGAGAAAATTTCAAATATTGAAACAACACAAGTAAATAGAGAATATTTGAATAGTCCAGATTTTTTTGATTATACTAATGAGCTTTTCAAAAATATACTAAAAGCTAGATCAAGAGAAAAGAAGGAAGCTCTATCAAAAATGTATATTGAATCATTTGTGAAAGAATCTCAATTTGAAACAGATACTATTCGTTTATTTATGAATTTTGTAACAGAATTAAATTTAGTTCAAATCAATATTTTAAAATTTGTAAAAGAAAATCAGGACGAATTAATGGGTGTTGCTTCCTTTTTAAATTTTCACGGAAAATATTCATCCTTTCAAGGCGCATATAAATTAAGCAGATTTGAATTTAAATATTATTCCTCTGATTTAGAAAGCAAATCTCTTTTAAGCTTTGGGGCTGGATTGTCTGACTATTTCGATACTTCAAAAACTCTGGCTTTAGAGGATCACCACGATCCTTCTGCAATTCTAACTGAATTAGGAAGAGAATTTATAACTTATTTAACCAACTAACTTTGAGTAACCCAAAACTGAGATAAAAAAGTACTCTTTTCTTCATCAATACCCTCTTCCAATATCAACCACTTCTATCAGTTCCTCGCCATCCTTCATCGCTTAATAATTCCGCAAGATTTTTTGCACAGGCGATTCTGGATGAACGTTTCCAGCAGTATGTGGCGTAATCATAATCTCCTCGCCTTACCAAAAAGAATGATCCTTGGTCAGAGGTTCATAGCGGATTGTGAGCACACGTTTCAGATATGCGAGGGCAATAGTTTTATATCTACTAATAATCAGAATGGTTATAACAGATAGTGATGGATAGTCCAATAAAAATTATTAGATGGCACTTTTAATTGATAATTTTGTAAAATGTTTTATAGAAGAAAATTGGTGTTTGCTTTATTAGAGAATTTTGAAAACGGTCTTGAAAAGACTCGTCTTCAAAAATTAATTTTTTTATTAACTAAAAAGCAAAAAAATCCTAATTACGATTTTGTTCCTTACCGCTTTGGGTGTTACTCTTACTCTTTAAAAGCAGATTTACAAGCAATGGTAAAAAGAGATTGGATTACAATTTCTGAAAGAGGTTATGAATTAAAAACTGAAAAGAAGTATTACAATGAGTTACGTACAGACGATAAAAAAATTGTTGATGATACTATCTCACTTTATGGGAAAATGAATACTGAACAAATAACTAAGCATACTTATTTAAATTTCCCTTATCACGCCATTAATAGTACAATTGCAAAAAATATTCTGCCTGAAAAATATTATCTGCGCGTTGAAGAAGCTAAACCTAAAACTGATGAAACTATATTGTTTACTATTGGGTATGAAGGTATATCCTTAGAAGAGTATCTTAATAGGCTAATAAAAAATGATGTGAAGCTCTTGGTAGATGTTAGAAGAAATCCACTAAGTCAAAAGTTTGGTTTTAGTAAAAAACTATTAAGCGGTTTCTGTGATAATTTAGGAATTGATTATTTACATATTCCAGAAGTTGGCATTGACTCGAGTAAAAGAAGAGAATTGAATACTCAAAAAGATTACGATATCTTATTCGATGAGTACAATAATACAGTACTTGAAGAAACAATAGAGAGTCAAGATCATATACTCCTACTGTTGAAAAAACATAAAAGAATAGCACTCACTTGTTTTGAAGCGGAAACTTGTCAGTGTCATAGAACGCATTTAGCTGAGAAAATAGAAAAATCGCCTACATTTAAATATAAATTACAACACATTTAATGAATGGCGATTACAAAAGTTCTTATAACCGTAAAGACCTATCCTTCTCTTTCGGCTAGATATGGAGAGCTAGTCTGTACTGCTGGATTTCTTGAAGATGGATCTTGGATAAGACTCTACCCAATTCCTTTTAGAAAACTCAAGTACGATGAAAAGTATAAGAAGTATCAATGGATTGAACTAGATATAGTTAAAAACAATAAAGATTTTAGACCGGAAAGTTTTAGACCTGCTACCATCGATACACCTATAACTTTATTAGATACTATTGACACCAAAGGAAACTGGTATAAGCGGAAGCAAGTTGCCCTCAATAATATTTATACAGATATAAAATCACTTATTGCCGAAGCACATAATAAAGAAATCTGCACCTCGCTCGCAGTTTTTAAGCCAACAAAAGTTTTGGACTTCAAAATTGAAAAAGTTTCCTCTGAATGGGATAAAAAAAAGATTGATCAACAAAAAGCTCTTAATGACCAGGGCAATCTTTTTGAAATGGAAGAATTGCCGTTTGAAGTTGTAGAAAAACTACCTTATAAGTTTTCTTATGTGATTGAAGATGAAAATGGTGTTTCTAGTACTATGATGATTGAAGATTGGGAGATTGGACAATTATATAGAAACACATTGGCAGCTGCAGAAGGTAATGAAGCTATTGCTGTTCAAAAAGTAAAAGAAAAATACTTTGATTCTTTTGCTCTTAAAAAAGATTTACATCTGTATTTAGGAACTACAAAAGCTTTTCATTATCGATCTAAAAACCCTTTTATGATTATAGGCACATTTACGCCAAATATAGAAATTCAGATCTCTCTCTTTTAATTATGCTTTGTATTTTTCTGTAAGCAAGACTATAGTGATTCATTATCTGAATTGAAATTAAATTGTGTTTGTTGATGAAATACTCCAGACCGAAGGTCAGTTTGGGATTGAAGTAGTTAGGAAAGAGAATTGAAATTAAAGGAGTGAATAGGAACCTGCTATTTTTCATTTAACCCGTTAACTATGTTTTGAATACTCTGCAGCACCTCTTCATAGTAGATGGTTTTATGTGTTTCAATAATTTGATTGATGAGTATGCTTTCTGCTTTTTTGTTTAGTTCTTCATTTAAAATCTCTAAAATTGATACTATGGTTTCGGGGTGATTTTTTAGGAGTTCTTTGATATCTATTCCTAGTAGAACTGCTGCTGCAGTAGTATTCTTAAACGGTTCGATTCCATATACCTGGTCGTAATAATTGGTGGCAGCTCTTTCTTCGTGAATGGATAAATAATTTCCAAGAATAAACCCTATATCATCTGCATCCTTATTGTTAGTCTGGTTTCGGTCTTTCCAAGCAATTATTTTTAATATGAAAATACCGGTGAGAGAGGCGATTTTTATTTCGGTTTCATTGTCGATTTTCACTTTTAGCGCGGATTCATCGGCAGCGGAAAATCCTAGAACAGACATTGCTAGTTCTTCATTTGGTGGCCAAAATATCTTGTAATTACTTTTCATTATATCACCAAATGGCACAATATCTAATGGGAAGTTTCCACGATAGAGAAAGCGTTGTTTTTGATTTGGATCTTTGTTGAAGTTTTCAAGATTGATGATGTCGTCTTCCACTTTTTTCCATTGTTCCCAATCATTTACTGTGATGGCGATATCGAGATCGTAGGTTAATCGACCAGAAGTCTCATTATGCAATTCCATTATAATGTCTCTGGCTGTTGCACCTATTACAAAAAAGGAAATGCCTGCTTCTTTGAAGTAGGCGGTAAGCTCCAAAAGAATTGGCTTTAATAACGGATGTGAAAAATTTGCACTAGATATGTTGTAACTCATTCTCTAGTATTTTTTTAGCGGTTTCGATATTTCTTCCATACCCACTATTCATTAAATCGGCATATATTAAAAGTGGTGGTGCTGTTTGGCTACCATTTGTATCATTTCTCCAGAATTTTTGGAGGATTTCAATGTTCCCATCTTCACTAGGAATCAGGTGTAATTTGCTGGCAACTTCTGATAGTTCTAGATTAGTAAAGACAGTAAACTCTTCAGGTCTTAGACTTTCCGTGAGAATTGCTGCTCCGGGTTCGCCTCCCCAAAGAATAAAGCCATTTTGGGAATGAATATCTATGTTACGCCAATTTTTTAATTGTTCTGGATCTATGAAACGCATTCGTTTTCTTAAGATTCGAGGCCTGAGCACCGCATTAAAATCTACCACCCAACGTTCTAAGAGATCTGAGGTATTCTTAAGAATTCGTTCATTATTTATTTTTAGTAGATAGTGCAGTTCTTCTAGTTCTGCCATAACATTACTTACTGAACCAATAGATACGTTGGCCTGTTCTGCTATTACTCTGTAAGAATCTTGAAGATGCTCGGGATTATTCAATAAGTGAAATAGAATTTTTAATCCGGTTTCTTGAAAAGCGCGAGATTGATTGGTTTTATCCTTTTTTGTGGTTTTTTGACCTTCGACGAAAATTGCTAAATCTTTATATTTTATATACGCATTGCCCGCAACATCTATATAATTAATTCCTCGTTCTTTAAGTTCTTGAGTTGCTTTTTTAGAAATATATTCCGCTATTAAAACAATAGGCCTATTGCTATCGTTTTTGATTTCCTCCAATTGAGCTAAAACAAAACCTTGGTTAGATGTTCTAACAGTAGATTTGGTCTCTACAATAAATTGTAAATCATTTATAGTTAAGAGTGCATCATAATTGTTCCGATTGCTATCTACTTGTATAGGGATATCGATAAGTTGTTCTAACTTTGAAGTAGCTTCGTAAATAAAGTCATTGTTACGATACATAACTTTTTATGTTCATTATTTTACACTGTTCAGTGACAATGAACATTCAAATATAATGAACATATTGAAATTGACAAGACTTAAATCAAAAAAATCGATGAAAAGAGTAATCTTTTAAATATTTGGGTCTATGAAGATCAAAAAGGGATTATAGCTTCTTTATCAAAAAGGTGATTTCTCTCTCAGTCCCTTTAAAGCAACCTTCCATTGCCCATTTTCCTTTATAAGCTTAAAAGTCTCTGGCTTCTCATCATAGGAAGTAGTAAATTTTACCCAGGCAACATCTCCATCCACTTTTTCCTGTAAAACCTTAAAGTTGGATTTACCATAATTCTTCGTGGCTATCATATTTTGAATTAATAAATAAGATTCATAATTCTCAGGAGTCGTGTATTCTTTTAATTTTTCATTGTCTTTACTATAAAAGCTTTCTACAACAACTTTGGCAGTTTCCGTAGAAGATAGGTTTTGTTGTGAGCAAGCAGCACCAACAAGAAGTAGGAGTATTAATGCTAAATTTTTCATATCAGTTTCAATTTGGGTTATTGATATATTTATTTGATACTTTCAATTTTAAGTTTCGCTCTCCATTTTTTTCATTCAGTTCCAAGACGACCATTTTGTCATTGCTTAATGAAAACTTGGGAAGAACATAAACCATTCTTTTAATCTCTTTCTCGGCAACTTTTCTTGGAACATCATATTTAAAATTTGGAAGCTGTGAAATGCGCTGTATTGACTTCTTTTTTCCTTGTTTTCTTGTCTGTGTCGAAATATCCAAGAAATTTAGATCGTAATCTAATGAAGACTTGTTTTCAATTTTGATTACGAAATAAAGTTCCTCCTTATCAAAAACTATGTTTTCCAAACTCAGAACAATACCATTCTTACGTTTTTGGATGCTCCCGATTTTTTGTTTCCTTGTTAACAGATATGAGCAAAACCTTTCGTAGTAAAAAGTTTTATCTGTGAAAAGATTGGCAACATTAGTAGAATCGGAACTCTCTGTGAATTTTGGTTGTTCAAAGCCAATGCTTTCCGATTGGGGAACAAAATAATTCAGCTTTTCCAGTTGCTCTTTATAACTTACAATATACGAAAAAATTGAGCCATTTGCATTGATTATGAGTAAATTACTTGGCTTTCCTGGCTTTGCCTGTAGCAGTCCAAAGTATTGTTCTTTTTCCCGATTATAGGTAAAAACAAAATTCTGAGAACCTACTATCCCTTGACGAATTGGACTGGGAAAAAACAACGACACGTTCTTTTGATCGTTTGCAAAAATAGTATCCAGCGAGGAGCTGGTTTGAGCTTCTAAGATAAAGCTGGCAAGAATTAAACTGGCAAATAGAATTGAAGTTTTCATAACGTTGGTTTTAGAATAAGTTTGTAATTATTGGTAACGGTTACTTTGACCGTTCTATAGTTTTTTCGAAATATTTTTTGGACTCCGCTCACTTGCGGTACTCCCGCAATATTGATGTCCCCAACAATATCATCCACTACCTCTCGGGTTGCATCCGCTCGAAAACTGTTCTCCACATAGATTCCTTCACTTCCGTCCTGAAGATCGAATGCCTTTAATTTGACGGGACGGTGATTAATATTTTCGATTTCAATCAAGGCCCGATTTGGCTTGAAGCTTATAAATCCAAAGACGGGTGTGTTTTTGGGGACTTTTACTCCATTTATTACAGCTTCCTTGAGTAAGCGCATTCGCAGGCGATAATTGATTTTTACCAATTGGTTTCCATCAACTTCCACATAAATTTCAGCATCTGTATTTGCAATGCCCAACTTGGGGTTAGCAACTGGATCGGATGCAAAAAACAACTGCTGTTCCAGACCCAGTTCCTTGAGTTCGATAGTTTCTTCTTTTTTCGTTGGAAGGGAATCCTCTTCAACCTTTTGTTTTCTTCGATAACGTTCGGGAACGACGTACTTGCTTTCCGTGTAATTGATCTTATTGTGCTTGTAGATACTATCTACAATTCTTACTTTCTCTTTGTCCATAAAATCAGGATCATAAAAACCGAGGGAATCGATGTTCTTTTCATCATAAATACTTGGCGCATTGGTTTCCCTTACTTCTTTTAGGGCATCGATCGCTTCCAGTTTGCTTTTGTACTCTTTCTGGTTTTCGTCCAGTTCTGGCACGGCAGTCTGTGTCAGGTTTTCGCTATCGGTTTCGTCGTTGGACATAACCATAATTGAGTATGTGATTATAAAAATCAGCACTACTAAAAGGACAGAACCGAATACTATTTTGTTCTTTTCAATTTTCATTTGTCAGTTTTTTAAGGGATTTTTCAAAATAATTGGTAATCAAGAGACCGTGTGTGTTCTTGGGAAAGTTTCGGTCCACAACAATCAAGTTTCCCGTGGAGATCATTTCATATCTGTCCACTACGGTTCCACGATTGATTTCAAATATTGTCCTGGATTGGAATGTATATGGATTGCTTTGAAGATCCAGTTGTGATTCAATGTTTATTACTTTCTGGACAAGGGAATACTGGAGCAATCTGTTATATACTCCATCCGCTTTCTTTTGTCGGTAAAGATTATCGACAGAGCTATTTCCCAACCACAAAGCCTTCTCCAAATTCTTCTCATAATTGCTAGCGTCTATATTGTAGAAATAAGAGTGAAATAAGTCAAGGTGCGCCAATGCCTCTACTTTTAGGTTTTCCTTTTGCGCCACCCACTTTAAGGGAATAACAGACCCATCAGTATTAACAGCGAAGGCATTGTTCAATGCTTTGTTATTAATGCTAAAAACTGACCATACAGCAATACCACTCGAAAGAAAGGAAAAAGCCAACACCGCAATTACAATGAAGCGATTCGTCTTAAGGACGGCGTATATATTTTTATAAGGTGTTTTCATAATTTAAAATCCGCATTAAGCGGTAAAAAGTCTTAGAGTAAATGAAGTTGCACGTTTGTATAATCTGAATTTTAGAAAGACGATAAATCCTATAGAACCTAATTCCACAACCGGTGCAAAGAATCGACTTCCAACATCAGTCCCGAAAAGGTTTACCCAGAAGTTGGTGTTGATTTCCGTATAGATAGCATTGATAAAAACATTGACCAGAAAGAAGGCAGGTACCAACATATAAACAGCGGCATAGAGCTTAAAAAAGGTATAGGCGAGCGTGCGGAATTTTTCAAAAACAGCCAGACTGATTACAAGTGGAAAGAATGCCCGCATAATTCCCAAAAGGAAAAACCGTTCAGCCAAGAAAAGGGGATAGATGAACAAATCCAAAATCCATAAAATTAGGCTTCCTATAAATGCAAATATTTTAAAGCCGTACAGAGGTGTAACTAATGCGTCATATAACAATGCCATTGCTTTTTTGGCGGCTTCCAATGCGCCCACATCCTCTTCCAATGGAATATCTTGCATTTGTAGCGGGAGGAGCGCAGGAGCCGTATTACGATATTGAGATTCAATGGCAACCAATATGCTATCAAAAACACCCAATACCTGTGTTGAGAAAATGACTAAGATTACTACAACAAAGTTTTTAATTAGCTCTCCAGGACTGAGTCCCCAAGTATAGCCGTCTTTATCCACCGCGCCCTCATTGTACTTTTTTAGAATATTGATCAAAAAGAACAGTACGGCAAGCGTTTTCATTCCACCAATAGTGTATTGTGAAAAGTCGCTGTTCTGTATGGTCTGGTAGATGGTGTCAATATATTCCAGACCAATTCCCAATGAGATTGCGGCGGTCATTTTAATATCCTGTTTCTCGATTATTTACTTTATCCTGCATTTTTCTGAAGGAAATAATATCCCGATAGCGCTCGGTCTTTTTTGTTATTTCGGCCACCATTTCCTTAGTTTGAAGTTCTTTGTCCTTTAAAATCGAAGCTCTTTCTGCGTCAGACATTTTCATATAATCGCTGGATAGAATCTGATCTATAAAATCAAGATTGTCCAAAGAGGTATCGATGATAGAATTGAAGGAATCGGAAATGCGAGTGATCTCATCTGGTTTGATAAATGGGGAATTCAGAATATCCCTTAAATCCTCATTTACAATGTCAATCAACCGTTGATTGTTTCGATTGATTTCCTGTACCGCTTTTAACTGTTTGATTACATCGTTTACCTTTTCCAGATTTTCTTTCTGTGTTTTTAAAAACTTGACCGTTTTCATAAGATTGGAGGTCTGTTTTCCGGCTTCCAAAAGTTGCTTAATCAAACTGATAAAGTTTGTGTTGTCATAAACTGGCATTCCTTGAGCTCTAATATTGAGGCTAAACAATAATGCCATTGCTAGAATTAAAATTTTTGTTTTCATAATTTTTGTTTTAAGATGTATATTCAGTGATTGCTTTTTCCATATTTTGATGCTTTTCATAAAGCTTCATTATTTCTTCATTTTCCGCTCCGTCAGTTAGATATGCGGCATAAACTTTCTTGGGGACTTCAAGTCGGAAGATGTTGCTTTCCTTTCCTATTTTGATAAACATTTCGGTGTACTTTCTTGGTCCGGATAGATTGTTTTTGATTGATTTCAGTTGGTTTAGATCGTGGCTGGAGAGGTTCAGTCGTTTCTGAAGCTCATCATATCCTTTTTCATTATGAAGGCTGTAAATGACCTGTGTGTTCTCCAAAATACTTGCAGAAGTTGAATTATTTGGAAGCTGATTGATGGACTGAAGAATGATTCCAATAGCGCCATTCTGTTTTCTAATAGCTTGGTAGTAAAATTCAACACTTTCCAGAACGTTTTCGAATTTCAGCTGTTTTGCAAACTCATCAAATAAAATGATTCCTTTTTCAGCTCGGTTCTTCCAAATGGTTCGTTGGATGGCTGATTTTATGAGCTTCAACATTACGGAAAGGATTTCTTTATTATCCTTCACTTCATCCAGTTCAAAAACAATCAGCCTTTTATCCTCAATTTTATAGGTCTGATCTTCGCAAACCTCAAAAAGGAAACTGTACAGGCCATCTCCAACATATTCCGACATAATGTGTAGGAAGTTAGTAATGTTGAAATAATCAGAATGGATTTTTAGTTTCTTTAGAAGTGAATCCTGATTGGTTTCTATGAAGTCATAGAAACTGCTAAGCGAATGATCGGTCTTGATTTGCCTATAATAGTATCGCAATATTTTCTTGACCGAAACCGATTGCGCTTTTGTCACTTTTAAATCGGAAGCGAACAGTTCAAAAAGGAATACAGAAAGATCTTCTAAGCGTTCAGGAGTCAAATCTTTAAGATCACTTATATAAAAAGGATTAATACCAAGGTTCTTTCCACTTTCATAGCGGAGCACTGTATATTGCTCTGGATAAAGTTTTGCGAATTTGGTATAGGAGCCTCCCAAATCAATAATGACAAGACGAACACCGCTTTCAAAATATTGACGAAGGATATTATTGGCCAAAAAGGATTTTCCCTCCCCAGTAGGAGCGAATATGGCGAAGTTTCTTGCCTTGATACGTTTCTTTTTATCGTCCCATACGTCTTTAAGAACAGGAATGTTATGTTCCCTGTCATTAAAAATTACCCCCGTAGCATCCGATTTATAATTGGTATTGTTGACCAATAGGCACAAAGCGTGTTTTAAATCCGTTACGTACAGATCATCATTTGAAAAATTGGAAGAAAAGCAGCAATAGCTATTGAGTATATAATTCTTGCGTTCCTCGCCACGTGGATAGTATGGGATGATATCCAGATCCTTGAATTCAGTCTTTATTTTGGAGCTGATTTTCTCAAGATTTTTCACTTCTTTGTCCCAATAAATAATATTGAGATGTCCTCGAATTACACGGGCATTGTCATCGGAATTTATCTGGTCTTGGATATATTGAATTTTCTTTAGGACTACTTTATTTTGTGACCCAAAATTGGAGCTTTTGTTCAACTCTTCAATTTTCTTGTCGAGGATCTTGCGCCACTTCTGTTTGTCATCCAAATAGATTATTTGATTGACAATGTGGTTCTCATTTAGAGTAAGTCCCAGTCCATCAATAAAACCTTGGTGGAACACAAAGTCGTCTGAAGTGAAGTGTTCATTGGTTTTACTGCTCTGTACGTTTTCGCCAAAACACAACTCGCTATTGATTGATAGTACATCAAAATAGTTTTCTCCAATATTTAATTCCTTTTTTTCGAGAATTATATCCGTGTCAAACCCTTCATTAAAGCCATTGAAATAACCGTTTGTTAAACTTTGTATTTCCTTTGAATCCAAAGCAGTGAATTCCATTTTTCTACTGTTGTTTATAAATGAAACCGAATCGCTAACTGCCCCTATAAAACTGTGGATAGTATCATCTATTTCTGGTATAATTGTTTTGGTTACCTTTTTGAATGGATTGATATATTTTGCGTTGTTGAGTGCTTTGTTTTTTGTTAGAATAAAAAAGAGATAGCAGGTGTGCTCCATATATTCCCGTCCCTTGAAATGCGTGTGAGTAGCTTTTTCAAGAAAAGTTTTGTTCGGTAGATTTTCAGAAGTAAAACTTCTTTTTAGATAAACATCCTGTTTGTGGACTACACATCCAGTCGGTAAAGATTTAATAGCCTGAAACCAAGCTCCGTGAATATCCTCGAAATCTTTTTCTGATAGGGAATATATCTCGGGAAGATTGCCGGAATAGCAAATAACCACGTTGCCATTATTGGCAAAGACGACATTCTCTTGAATATCCACGATTGGGTGATATGCGGCCACGTTTATCTTTTTCATAATTGAAAAGGGTTGGTTTTTTATTACTGATTATCTGTGGAAAGGGTTTTGAGAAATGAAACAATTGCGGATTGTTTGTAATTCTGATAAGTACTATAAACAAGCTCACATTCAAACTAATAACCCCTATGATAATTCCAAAGCTGAAAGAGAAAATGATTACCAAGAGTGATGCGATTATTGAAATCATCATTACAGCAAACAGGGAGATGGGCAGTCCAAATATGACTGCCCGTTTCCTGATGTTTTTATAGGTTTCGTACTGTTTCATTACACCACGATTCCAATTAAATAAGTAAAGATTCCGACCACGGCTCCCGCAATCAATACGAAAATCAAAACTCTTGTAATTCCTTTTTTTAGATCTGCATTCTCGCCGAAGAAATGCCCAGCGTTGAAAAGGAACCCAACTAGAAAGATTACCCCAAGAATTATGGGGAAGACGGTTCGAATGGTATCGGAAACATCCTGTACGGAATCCTCAATACCGCCAATCTGTGCGAAGCTTTGTGAGACTGAAAACAAAAGAGTTGTTAAAATGAAAATTGATCTTTTCATAACTGTGCGTTTTTATAAACCTGAAATAGGTTAGTTATTGAAATTTTACGAAATCTATTATGAAAAGAAGGGAGGGGAAGAAATTTCTTAAACTTTAACGTGAACCAATGTTAAACTTTGGAGGATTGTTAGAAATGGAAATGAATCTTTGAATTTTGTTCAAAAGCAAGAAATTATTATGGTTCAGTTCAAGATTTTATTTACCATCATTTTGGCCTTAAAAATAGCTGGCTTTCAAAATTCTTTGTTGGCACAAACAGACCAGAATACAAAACTGATAATTATAATCGATCCAGGACATGGCGGAAAGGATTCTGGGGCGGTGGGTATAAATGGTATTCAGGAAAAGGATGTAGTTCTGAAAATCGCGAAGCAAATCGTAGAATTAAATGGCATCGTCTTTAAGAATCAGTACGAAATATTTCTCACTCGGTATAAGGACACGCTTATTTCATTAAGTGATAGAACTAAGATAGCCCAGGCGTTGCAAGCAGATATTTTTCTTTCGTTGCATTGTAATCATTCAGACAACCCAAATGCGCGGGGTGTAGAAGTTTATGTTTCTAAGAAACAAGGTAAATACTCCCGAGAATCAATATTGCTCGCTTACGAACTTCAAAAGGAGTTAAAGAATAATTTAGGATTTGAGAGTAGGGGAGTGAAGTTTGCTAATTTTCAGGTGTTAAGGGAAAACATTGAATTATTCCCTTCAATACTTATTGAAATAGGCTTTGTTAGCAATACCAATGAAGCTCGTTATTTTGTAGCACCTAAAAATATAAGAGCAATGGCTTTTGCTATTTTTAATGGAATTATGTAACTATTTAAATGGATGATTATGAAAGAATTATATGTAAAAACATTTAAAATTCTAAAAAAAATTCTAACATTGATTATAGCAAATAGAATTGTTGATTAACTAGCTTCAAGTTTATTCATATCTGTTATGGTTGATCTTTTTCTATAGTATTCATTATATTCAAAACATACACGACCTCTAACAATACCTGGATGTATTTTATGTTTTCTTGAAAATTCTAAAATTATATCGTCTGTGAAATCTTCATTTAATGTTATGAAATCACTCCATATACTTTGTTCAATTAAATTGTTTCTTGCATAATTATCAGCTTGAAACTCTACAATCTCCGTATTTGAACTATTTATAAAAAACTCCTCATTTCTATATTCTGGTCTATCAGGATGGGTAAGGTGCTCAAAAACATGACCTAATTCATGGAATAGTGTAAAAGCAAAATTATCGAGTCTTTTATATTTCAAAGAAAGAACAATAGTTGGATTATTTTCAGACATAAAAGATTTTCCATCCGCAGGGGTTTGAGGTGGACGATTTAATGTAAAAAATTTGATGCCATACTTATTCAATATATTCTTTGTTTTGTTAATTACATTTTCATTTATATAAAAACATTTCTTTAATTCTTTTAATAAAAAAGCCTCGTTTGAGCGTTTGAAAATAGTTACGTTTTCTTGGTTCGCTTGATATTTAGCCATTAAGGACCAAGCGACTACATTATTTTTATTTTCGGAGAATTTAGATGACTTCCTAAAATATGTTGGATTAAATTCGTTTACCCTGTTTTTTAGGCTATTGTAATCTTTTACGTCATAAATGTCGTAAATTCTATCAATATCGTCTGATGTGTTAATTCCGATATTTTGTTTCTTAAAAAAGGACAAAGGAACTATTCCTTCTTCCTCGATGTCATTCCATTCCTTTATTGACTTTGTCTTTTTAATAACATCTTTATCATTATGGGCTTGATATAAATTAAACTTCATTTGTTCCATTAACCAATAATTAGCATCCTTAAATCCTGCTGATTCAAGCGCTATAGCTATATGAACATTAATATTTCTGTTACCTTTTAATATATTGTTGAGTAAAGAATGAGCTACGTCAATTCTTGAGGCTAGATCTCGTTGGCTTAAACTTCTTTCATTCAACATATTATCAAGTATAACACCTGGGTGAATGATTTTGTTTTGCATAAAAGAGTTTGATTTTTAAAAGTGTACAAATATAGTTATTAACTCCTTATAATAAATAAAATGTTAATAACTTTCCTGAAATTAGCTATAAAAGGATAATAATTTTTGATAATCAGATACTTCGTTTATATAAAATATATATAATCTTGTTTAAGAATTTTCAATATCATTAAATTGTTAATAATGTTTAACAAATTTGTTATCAATTAAAAATAGACCAACAATAATTTATAGTATCTTTGTAATGTGTAATTTTAAATAAGTGCCGACATGAAATAAAAAAAATCCAATTTGTTGTTAGAGCAACAAATTGGATTAAGAATTTTTAGGAATATTTTTTAGTATGGTAAACTAATCTTCAAAAGGCTTGTCACCTAATTTGAAGGACTTCCTATTATTGTTTTGTTACTACAAATGTATAGATATATAAATTCTTAAGCAAGAGTATTAGCATAATGTTTTACCTGAATAGTGCTTGACCCAAACTGTTTTAAAGAGAAGCGTGTCAAGGTAAATCCTAACCTACAATAGGGTGTTAATATTAAATAAATAAAGATGAATTATACATTCAAAATAAATAACAAGAGATTTGAGTCCAGCGAATCGAAAATAACTGGACGTGAATTATTAACTATAGCAGGATTATCTCCTGTTGAGGATTTTGAGTTGCTGTACAAAATCAATGAGAAGGGCTTTACCCCAATACAACTTGAAGAGATAGTGGACCTTAGAACAGCAGGTATCGAAGGCTTTAAGGCTAAACCTTATAAAAGGCTAATAATAAAAGTTGATCGTAAACAATACGAAGTTGGAGAGTGCTTTATGACACCTATAGAGATTATGACTTTGGTTGGCATTAACATTGACCGATACTACTTGAAAGAGATTCGGAAAGGTAATATTGAAGTTACTTATAAAGATGATGTAGAGCACAAAATCGCGATTACTAAAAATTCTTGCTTTGTTTCTTGTGAAATTGAGGAAGTTATTGAATTTGTAATTGTTAACAGTAAACCAAAAGATTGGACGAAAGTTACAATATCTTTTGAAGAGGTTGTAATACTTGCCTATGGAAAGATTTCGACTGATCCTAATGTGATTTATACCGTAAATTACATTAATGGTGTACCGAGTAAGCCTGAAGGTAGTATGCTTAAAGGTGATGTTATTTCAGTAAAAAATAAAATGATATTCAATGTTACTGAAACAAACAAATCATAGTCTTGGTATTAATGAACTTTGTAATGATAATTATGAAGTTGAGATAGTTGGAAACTTTCTCTTAATACACAGCATTCCATATTTAAATGCTAAAAAGGAATTGGTTTATGGCACGTTGGTTTCCAACGTGTCAACTCCAAGACCTAATACTCATGTTGTTTATTTTATTGGAGAAACACCATGTGGTATTGACGGTAACCCAATGAGTCAATTAATTAACAATAGTAAAAGACAAGATTTGGGAAATGGAATTATAATAGACCATTTATTTTCCCATAAACCAAACCCAATGTATCCTACATATTATGAGAAGATGACAACGTATGTGAATATTGTCTGTGGACAAGCTCAACATTATTTTCCAGAGGCAACGGCGAGAACTGGAAGAGTGGTTGAGTCAAATCCAGAAGATTCTGTATTGCGTTATAGTGATACCAACTCTTCCAGAGCCGAAATTGACGCTGTCAATGAAAAGCTATCAGGTCTAAAAATAGGAATTATTGGTTTGGGAGGTACAGGTTCTTACATTCTAGATAAAGTGGCAAAAACTTTAGTTGGAGAAATTCATCTTTTTGACGGGGATAAGTTTAAGCAACATAATGCTTTTAGGGCACCTGGGGCAACAACCAAGGAAAGAATCGACTTAAATGTTTTTAAGGTTGAGTATTTTACGGAAGTTTACTTACAGATGCATAAGAACATTATTTCTCATTCGATTTACATAAATGAGACTAATTTAGGTTTATTAAATAAGTTGGATTTTGTTTTTATTGCTATTGACGTTGGGGAAGTTAAAAAGAAGATATTTAAAAAACTAGAAAACTTAAACATTCCATTTATTGATTGTGGACTCGGTATTGAAAGAGAAGGTAATGAGTTGATGGGAATAGTGAGAACAACATTGAGCACTCCTGATAAAAGAGAGCACGTATACAATGGATTGGTAAGCTTCTCTAATGGTGAAGGTGATGATTATAAAACGAATATTCAGATAGCTGATTTGAATGATTTAAATGCCATTTTTGCTGTGATTAAGTGGAAGAAGTACTACGGTTTTTTCAATGATCAGAGATTGGAATATGATAGTAATTATTCAGTCAATGTAAATACTATTTTCAATAATGAAATTTAAACATCAATTTGTTGAGTTCATGCCGGATGATATTCAAGAGGGGATAATTTATATTTCTCTAGAATATAAGTCGGTCATCCATAAATGTGCATGTGGGTGTGGAAAAGAGGTCAATACACCACTGCATTCCACAGGATGGAAAATGATTTATAATGGAGAAACTATCAGTTTAAAACCATCTGTAGGTAATTGGAGTTTTGATTGTAAATCACATTATTGGATTATTAATAATGATGTTCAATGGTCATCAAAGTGGTCTGACGAGAAGATTCGTAAGGTCAGGAAGATGGAAAACTCCGAAAGGCAAGAGTATTATAAAAATAAAAACTTTGAAAATATAGATAATGATTCTAGTGATTTAATAGATATACCAGTTTCAAAACCTATAAAGAAGAGTTGGTTTCAAAAACTAGTCTTTTGGAAGTAGATTTAAACCCTAGTTGAAAGACTGGGGTTATTTTTTCATAGAGCTATGAATTATTCAGTCATCCAAATCTGAACATCGTTTACATAATATTCTTCCAGTTATTCAGCATCAGAGTTGTGGTAGCGGTGATATAAATAATATCTAATAACTGTTATGTTTATGCTAGGAGATAGCATAATTTAAATTAATCAAAGACACTTCGTTAAAAATTCAATTTGAACCAAACCCCAGGATGCCCACTAGCCGCCTGATTCTTATTTTGAATAGTCGAATATATACCCCAATTAGGCCGCTTCTCCGGCCAAACGCCTTTCCGATTTAGTCCACTACTCTTTACATTAGAAAAAAGCTCAGGAGATAATAACAAATAATCTTGTTGTTTAATATTCACCCCCATTCTATAAGCGCCCAAACGAAAATAAGTGGCATCTATCCCCTCATCAAAATCGACATTAAAAGTTTGGTTTTTGCTGATGTCTTTTAGGTCTGTTTCCTGTAATAATGGAAATAAGGAATTGCAGTAGGAGGGAGCGTTCAAAGTTCCAACAACTATAATATTTGTTTTGCCTTGCATCTGTAACATTTTATAAATTATCGAAACTTGATAAGCCTGGTTCTTTCTTATCTCAAAAGCTATGTCTTTATCGATAATATTTCCATAAAAATAGGCAGAGAGTAAATGAATATTTTTTCCTTTTGGAGTTTGAATTTCGTATTCCAATAATTCTTGAGTTGCATTTTCAGAATCATCGATTTTATGAACTTTAATGGATTCCAGTTGATATCCATTCTTCAATAACAATGCTTGATTACGGCCTTTCCCTTCAGAGTTTGGGATCAAAAAACTGTCCGAAAAAGACTCGCAATGAAATTTTGGCAAGATGAAATTATTAAACTCATCTAAGGACATTCTATCCTCAACCTCTTGCAGTACCAAGATATCAGGGTCAATCTCTGAAATCACCATAGCTTTATGGTTTGTGGCTTCTGGATCAATGGGTACCGTTTGAACTTTAATCCAACCATTCCAATCAGTCAGCTCTCCAGATTTGAGCTCTTTGGAACAGTTCATTCCCTTCAAGTAAAGTTCTCCCGCTTTTTTTCGCATTGCAACGTATGGGTTTTGATAAGTTTTATCAAAATCCAACAAAAATGACAATTCCTTTAACCGCTCGGTATTGGAGGCACATTTATCTTTTTTGAGCAGGGTGTCAAATTCAACGATCCAATCGGAGACACATTTGCCGCGGGTTTGTTGAATCAAACTTCTATCCCTGTGAAATAGGTTTTGAACATTAAAGGTTGCTATTTTCATAATTCCAGTTTTTATTTTCGTTTGTCCTTGGCATTTGTATCAAAAGCAATGAGGTTGAACATCTCACGCATTCTGCTCCGAACCCTGTTTCCATATCTTTCTTCCAATTCCTCTGCATTAAGATTTGTTGTTGCGTGTGTTTTCAACTTGCTTTTCAGAGAAAGCTCATAACGGGAAAGTAGAATCTCACCCATCACATTACAGTCCTGTCCGTAGTGTCTTCCAATAGGCTCCACACCCAGATCATCAAAACAGAAGAAACTCCCATTTCCATAATCCTCAATGACTTTAAATCCAAGATGGTTGAACCCAAAAACAATGTTCCGGCAGGGAATTACGGAATATGGGCGCTGAAGGGGAACAATGAATTGCAATAATTTCATCAATGAAGTTTTTCCGCATCCCACTGGGCCAGTTATTAAGAGCCCCTTATCAGGATCTATTTCTGCTTTTTCACACTTTTCAGTATCCTTTATAAAATAGTTGCTTAGTTTATAGATGATATCCCTGTCATCATCATAGATTTTGAACTGTTTGCCAAACATCAATTTACCTTTGGCATCCAGATAAGTCAATATTTTTGGAAAATCATAGAACATTTCAATTCCATTGAATCTGCCAATTGAATACTCAATGCCACCTTCGGTTATTTTAGAGGGGTTGACCATAATTTTTGATTTTACTGGTTTTAAGGTTGTCCCGTTTTTGGGATACTGCTTTTGATGTTTCAATTTCTTTGGATTTTAACATCCAGTTTTCGGCTGTGGAATGCCAATCCGTAATTTCTATTTTTCCACCAATCTTCCAACCGATGCCATTGTAATGGTTAAAGAATTTTTCTCCTTCCAGAGAAGACCATTTTTGTTTTTCAAAAAAAATTAAAACTTCATTTTTATCTTTTGGTAGCTTAGCTTTATTAATGTTTGTTATATGTTTATTAATGTTTGTATTAGATACCAATGCTTGTTCCTGTAGTTGTTCAAAGGTTGTCTTGGTAGTTGTCCCGTCACTTGTTTCAGTACTTGTATCTAATTTGGGTAACCTAATTTTGCTTCCTTTGTACGGATTGTGGGAAGGGAGATAACAGATATATTTCCAACCGTGCAGGTTCTTTAAGCAACGATGATAGGTTGCCTTTGAACCTATTTTAGACATCTTCATAATATCTTCGCGGTTAATATAAAATTCATCTGGAAACCTATTAATGTTCCAGTATTGAAACAAAGCCATATACAGACTTATATGCGTAGGATTCAATCGGGAATCCATCGAAAATTTCTGGAACACAGCATTGAGATGTTTTATATAGTTCATACATAATTATTCTTCAATATGGTGAACACGATTGTTACGCATTACTTTTTGAATATCATCAGAATCGTAATAAATGATCCCGCCCATCTTGCTATACGGCAAGGTTCCATTTATACGTAAATTTTGAAGGGTACCAGGACTTATCTGAAGCACTTCCATTACCTCTGAGGATTTCAGATATTTTTTTAGAGTGCCAGAAGATTGTTTGGAAAGAATTTTTTTAATGTCATCGAGTAATTCCATTTTGAATTCCCGAAGATCGTCGGTGGTAATAATACTTGTTGGCATAATAGAACGGTTTTAAAGAAAGGGACTATCATACACTTATCATCTAATTTGATAGTCTCTAACTAGATTTGACTTTCGTTCTACAAATTTGGTAGTCTTTGTTGAGATATATTCAATAGTCAATCCATAGGTGGGAAAGATTTTTAGAAATAAATTTTGGTGGATTTTGAGATAAAACGAAATTTATAAAGTCAAGAATTGTTGTCAATTCGACCTAAATTTAATGGGAAATTTTGAGAAAGTCGATTTCCCAACTTGGGGATAGGTTGGGATTATACATCAGATTCCTCAAACCGTCTTGTTAGAGCTTCCTCTAATTTGTCTATAAACTTTGTTCTACTACCTTTTCTTGCTCTAATCTCTATAAAAGTGTGGTAATAATTGCCGAGATCTATATTGAAAATTTGTTCAAATAAAGATGCCATTTCTTTAATATCGGCTGTTCCACTATTAATAGCTCCACTGCTCTGTAGCGCATAAATTAATTCTATCAGTTCCGTTTTGTTGCCTGTCCAAAAAAGTTTTGATGATTCCTTCATTAAGTTTGTGTTTTGGTTGTCGGTGTTGTTTTCAAGTTTTTCAATTTCCTGTTGCAAATAGACAATCAACATATCATAAGCCATAATTGTGGCTACGGTACCGTCCTGGCATGTCGAAAAGTTTTCATCAACGTAAAAGTGAAAAAAATCGGTAGAGGAGCGAAGGTCAGATTTTCCCCGAACAAAATATTGTTCGTCAAGAGTTGTTGCTCCTCTGCGGTAATAATGGTAGAACTCCAAATTATCATTGAAGAAGATCTGTAATTTGTTAATTTGACTATTTAGATATTTGATCTGAAATTTGGAGCTGCTTCTTGGTCTTTTGCTCTCAATGTTAAAAAGTTTTACATAATAGATTAGCTTACTGAAAAGTTGTGGCTTGATATGTTTGAAAAAGAATATCTCTTCCTGTATGGAATTAAAACCGTTTTCATCTACTTCATTTCTAAGAATTTTGATCCATCTTTCACTATAGCCTATACCAGTTTCTGCCCTGTATAAAATATCTTCCGTACAAGATTCGAGAGACTCCAATTTGGCCTCAAATTCTGATATCAAGTTCTGATATGTCATACATCTGTAAACCTTTACTTTGTGGTTAACTGGATTCCATTACACCCATTAGCTCTAAAGTATAATTATCTGCTGTTTGAATGTAGGCATATTTTTCATGGACACTTGCACCCAATTTTCGTTTTTCAAATGCGGCGGTTAGACCCATTGCAATGTGCAACGAGTTAATTTCAATTGCTCGTTTAATTGTTTGATATAATAATTGTCTATAAATATGAAATTCGTTGAGGTAACTATAATCTATACCCACGTAGGCTGGAACGTAGGTTCTATGGATATTTTTAAAGCACAGCATGACACCAATCATTTTATCGGGGTCTGTAAGTGGATAAATAGTAATAAACTCCCAATTGGGATGTAATGACATATTTTCAAACAATTTTACTGGAAAAGAAAAAGTGTTCAGGCCTAGATTATTTTGATGGACGTTGGAATAAAGCTCGTGAATCTGTATCAATTGGTCTTTGGAGCAACTATTTAGAATAGCTATTTTGAGCAATGGCTCCGTCCCTAAAATTTCTTTTCGTAAATGTCTCCTGTTTCTTGAAGAAAGCTGAGATATATATGCTTCGATGTCTCCTGTTTCCTTTAGATCAATTCCGCAGGATTCTGGCATTTTGATTCTAACAAAACCTTGTCCCTGAAAATAAGAATGCAAATCAATTTCTTCTGAAAAATCGCGCAGGACGATCATTTTTGCTTTTAATGTTTGCTCCCAGTTTTCTAAGGTTTGCAGCATAATACCCAAGGCCTCTTTTTTTGAGGGGTGCTCAATATCAAGATATAAATGGTCTCCTTCGGTAAAAAGAGAACCAATACTCAAAACTTTGGACGTTAAATAATAGGGATCAGATTGTCGATCCGCTTCGATAGTTTGAGATGCACCAACATTTGCTAACATATCGTCCTTCCACAGTGAATTGGTCAAGAAAGTTGCCAGGATAGGAGTTTTCTGCTTGTCAAATATGATAAGATATTTAAACTTCCAATTGTGTTCCTTTAAAGGATTATCGCTAAACGTCTGTTCCAAAAACTTTAGCCCATCCCAATCAAATACACCATTTCTGCCCAATAGGCCATTCCAAAGCCCTTTTTCAATGTTTAAAATGGAATCTTCAGTTCGAATGATTAAATCAGAATTTACAATTTCCTTTTTAAGCGGTCTTGTGGTTAATTTAGAATCTAACTTAAACGCCTGAAAGACCCGGCTTGGATTTGTGTGTGTATCTTCAAGCGCCTTGGGGAAATGATATTCCATGGCCTCTACTAATCCTTTAATTTCCTCTTTTTGGTTGTGCCTAGAAATAGTAATTCGAACTCCGGTATTCTTAACAGGAACGGCGGGAAAGATTCCTAGATTCACGTAAAAACCCTCTTTCATAAGTCGGTTCACAAAATTATAGCCAGTTTTTGGCATTCCCGTTCCTATATAGAAAACTGGGGAGATGTTGTGGTCTATCAAGGGGAGCTCTGTTTGTTGTAGCAACTCATTGAAATATTCAATACGTTCCCTCAGTTCCTGTTGCAGGGTATATATTTCTGGTGAAAGATGTATTTTGGCTGAGGCAGTTGCGGCGGCCACAGAAGCGGGCTCCAATTGTGCCGAGAAGGTCAATGGCCCTCCAAAGGTCTTTAGCTCGTGGTACATTTTTTTATTGGAACACACCAACACGGCTCCACTTGCTCCGAATGTTTTGCTCAATGTACCGAACAACAATATGTTTTCTGAGAGTTCCTTGAGTACGCTTAGCACATAACCTGTCCCGTTTTTACCGATCCAGCTCATTCCGTGCACGTCATCATAATAAAAGTTCAATTGGGGATATTTTTGGCTCAAGGTCTTGAGGTCGGCAACAGGTGCAAGATCTCCATACATGGAATAAATACCATCGGCCATATACCATATCTTTTTTCGTTTGTCGGAATAGGATTTTATTTTATCCTCCAACATATTCAGGTCATTGTGTCGGATCATATCAATAGGTACACTTCTATTTTTTAATACTTTGGCGGCACTTTGCACGCTCCAATGTACTTGGTGATCTAATATTATAGCATCCTGATCCTTTACCGCGCTGGGAATTACCCCCATATGCCCCAAAGTACTGTTCTTGGTGATGATAACTGGGTTTCCATACATCTCGGTAACCTTTTCCTCCAACTCTCTATATAAAGGATTGGATATATAGGATTTGGATAGCGGAAATTGAGTGCCGTATTTCCTTATTGCATCGATCGCTGCTTCCTTCAACCTGTTGTCTTGTTCAAGTCCCAAATATCCAGTAGTTCCAAAATGAAACAGCTTTCGGTTTTTAATTCCAATGGTCCTTCCGGAAAAATCTTCGCCTTCCGCATATAAATGTAAAACGCCTTCATTTTTGGCATCGGTGAAAACCTCATTTACTGTGTCCAAAAAATTGTTGTGCTTTATTTTTGCCATGATCTTAAGTTTTAGAACATAAAATTTAGTGGCAATTGGTGGAATATAAAAATACAAAGATGTTATAATACCTTACGGATAAGGATTATTACCTGATAGGCAAGAAAAACTACGAGGTTTTGGATTCCCTAATGTTAATAAATGAATAGTCCTTGATTATTTCGTAAATTTAAATAGAATTACCAGTTTTCTAATTATGTTAAACTATATCGAAAATAGTTACGCGTCTTATAAATTTATGGATGACATTGTTTATATCCGATATCATATCGGAATAACAATAGACCGTAAAGCAGCAGTGAAAATTGTGGAGGATCGACTTATTCTTCAAGAAGGGCAAACTTTTCCTGTATTATGTGATATTCGTGGTGTAAAAGACATCAATAAATCTGCAAGGGATTATTTAGCCATAGAAGGTTCAATGCTTATAAAGGCTGTCGCATTTATTGTAGAACCACCCCTTTCGGAAATAATGTCCAAATTTTATCTCAAGGCAAGTAAACCTCCTATTCCCTCTAGGGCTTTTCAGACCATGGAGGAAGCAAAAGAGTTTTTAAACGAATATATTTAAGCAGTATAAAATCCTACTGTTTTATATATTTTTTGCAATATCAGAATCAAATTATATTAAGCAAGCAAATTATGTCCCAATCAAAAAAGAAGCGGCTTAAGCAAATAAGGAATATGCTATTGGAAATAGGCTCCGGAAATTTTTTTTATCGGGTTGAACGTTCTGTGAAAAATGATAATATGGAAGCATTGGTGATGGCCATTAATATGATGTCTGAGGAAATCGAGGCAGCTATGGTTCATCAAGGGTATGCCAATGCAAACGAAACTATAAAGCATATAGTCATAATGAGTTTTATTCTTGATTTTAAGGGTTACGTGGAAATGGTAAATCAACAAACCTGTATTATTTTATCATATCTATGTGAAGATATTATTGGACAACCATTAGAAAGCTTTTTGGATGAAATTTCGTCTAAAAAATGGCGAAAATCCTTAAAAACGCTTCAGAGGAAAGAGTTTTACGATACTTCCGAGGAACTTACGTTTAAAACAAAAGAAGGACTTTTAGTTCCAAGTGCATGTTATATAACGACCTACATGGAGCATAAAGGAGCAAAAGGAAAGACTCTCTTGACAGTAGTAAAACATTCCAAAAATAATGTTGAAGCAGAATCAGATCCAAAACAAAGTTTTGTTCAATTTAAGAATTCATCTGAGGAAAGTCTGTATCAGTCTTCCCAGCATCCTACAAAACAAAAAGTTCGACTGAGTTATGAAGATATAAGTAAAATAAGGGAAGCCCGCGATATTTTGATTAACAATCTCGAAAAGGATTTTCCATCTATTAAGGATTTCGCGCTTCAAATTGGAACCAATACTTTTAAATTAAAGTATGGCTTCAAGGAACTTTATGGAATAAGTGTTTATCGCTTTTTAAAAAATGAACGACTAAGGAAAGCGAAAATGCTTGTTCAGTATGGTGATAGATCTTTCAAATCTATCGCCCATATGACGGGTTTTAAAAGCGTACCCCATTTTACTAGAACTTTTAAAAAACAGTTTGGATATACTCCTACCGAACTTAGAAAAAGGTCCTCTAAAGATGATAAATAGTATTTTTTTTTGAATCTTTAAAGTAATACCTCTGGGGCAAGAACTACTCCCGAATGCACAAATTTTAATGTCGAATTTTATCATATCAAACTAAATGGTATGATTCAAAATATTAAATATACCCATCTAACAATCAAATCTATAAGTTTGCTATATGTGCTATTATTTGTGTATGCAGCAGTCAGTAAGCTTTTGGATTTTGAAACATTCACACTACAATTGGCGCAATCCCCATTACTGAGTACTTATGCAGGATTTATATCTTGGGGAGTGCCAGCTACGGAAATTGTGATTGCCATTTTCTTAATAATTCCACAGTTTAGGATATTCGCATTATATGCTTCTTTTCTATTGATGATTATGTTTACGGCCTATATTTATATCATTCTTAATTTCTCTGATTTTATTCCTTGTTCCTGCGGTGGGGTACTCGAAAAACTTAACTGGACACAGCACTTAATTTTTAATATCGTTTTCATTGTATTGGCGGGAACTGCAATCCTTTTATCAGGAAATTGGACTAATAAAATGAAACTTCTGCTCCTTGCAATACTAACAATCATTGGAGTTGGCCTTCTCACCATGGTTTTTGCCTTTTCGGAGAAAAAAATATTTCGGAATGAAGCTTTTCAGAGAAAGTACATTCCCAATGCCTTGGAATACATTGGTAACTATGAGTTGGGTTCAAAAAATTTCTATATAGCGGGCTTTAAAAAGAATATAATATACTTCGGTAATTACCAAAATCCTCTTTATTTAAAAACACTTACCACACAACTTGGCGCTCAGGAAGATTTTCCGGTTTCAATAAGTGATATGGAACTTCCTTACAGGCGTGTGCGAATACTGGTGGAGCCACCATATTTTTTTGTTGGCGATGGTACTGTACCTGTAATTTTTAGAGGTAACCTTAAAGATTGGGATGCTTCAGTATTTAGCTACGATAAAGCACATTTTAAGCAATTTGAAATATCAGATTCCAACAGAGTCGGACTTACAACTATTTCGAGTACTACCTCAAGCACTACCTTAGGGCTATTAACCAAATCATCCTTAGAAGACAGTTTAATTTATAATGATGGCATTCTAATAAAACAACTGGATGGAATTTTTGATACTGATGGTTTACTGCTTTGGAATGGAGAACATAGACTGTTTCTCTATATCTATTTTTATCGCAATAGCTACGAGGTAACAGATGAAAACCTTAATTATTGGTTCTCAGGAAAAACAATTGACACCATAAGCAAGGCCGTTTTGGATATCGCCCATTACAGCAGGCTTGATAAATTTAAAAAGGGAGGGAATTCTATTTTAGTCAATAGGTATTCCGCAACCTTTGGCGACTATTTATATATAAACAGCGATCGATTGGGTCGCTACGAAGATAAGACGGCACTCGATTCCGCCGCAATTATCGATGTTTACAATATTATTGATAACACCTATAAATTCAGTTTTTATCTTGGTCATCAGCCCCATAAAAAATTAGATGGCATGCGTATTGACAAGAATTATTTCGTCGCTCTTGTTGATGGAAGAATATGGATTTACAAGTTAAAGCCAGAGTATTTTAACTCTGGCTCTAACACAACACATACTGGCCAGTATCAGGAATAAGACCGAACACCTGTAGAAAAAAGTAGGTCGCTAATTAAATTTAAATTTTATTAAAATGAAAACAAAAATTTTAAAATTCGGTATGCCCTTGATGGCATTTTTACTGGCAATAGTGTTTGCTTTTGCTACTGAAAAAAGTGGCCCAATAGAGGAGGACACTTTAATTACAGGCTATATTCAAGGCACTTGCCAACCTGTATCCGTAAACTGTGACATCACTGGTAGTGTTGTTTGCCAATATGGCACCAAAAACGTGACCCGGTTTAAAAACGGTAGTAATTGCCATACATTTTTGTATGAGTTGATGCCCTGACAGACAGGGGAGGTTTCCCGGTTTTTAATCGGGAAACCTTTTTGTTTTTTCATTCTTTTAAATATGTTTCCATCCACTGATAGATTGTACTGGTTAAATGTATTTGGTTTTCCTTTTTTAATAGTGTATGAGCCTCGTCCTCATATAACAGTAACTCTGCTTCCTTTCCCAATCTCTTTAAAGCTAAAAACATGTTCACACTTTGGTTCCAATTAATATTTGTATCCATCTTCCCGGTCCAAAGCAATAGGGGTGTGGTTATTCGCTCTACATTGGTAAGAGGGGAATTCGCATAATAATTCTCTTTCATCCTATAAAAGGAATCTCCCATTCGAAATTGTTGGTTTTCAATTCGCCACATTTGCGTAAGGCTCCATTCCCAATTAACATCATGATAATAGTTGACAAAATCTGTAACAGGAGCTCCTGTTACGGCAGCCGCAAACAAATCGGTCTGGGTTACAATGAATGCTGTTTCATATCCACCAAAAGAGTGCCCTATCAGTCCAATCCTCCTTTTATCAATCTTTTCCTTTTTAAGAACCTCCGTAACGGCGGCGGTAACAGAATTGAATGCTGAAATTCCCGGATTTCCAATAGCGTACGAAATATCGGGTAATAGCACAAAGTAATCATTCAAAATAAAATTCATTAAATTAAAGCCAACATCCATAAAATCCGATGGGGGCTCGAACTTGTTTATATTACGGGACTCCCTTTCATATATTTTGACAATCAATGGATATTTTTTCTGGGGATTGTAGTTGGCGGGGTATATTAAACAACCACGCAATCCGGTTCCATCGCTTAGTGTGTAATCTATAAATTCTGAATTGCCCAAATCATATTGCAGTAATTCTTTGTTTGTTTGATATATGAGGTGTGATTTCTTTTTCTTTAAATCAAAACTATTTATGGTAATTGGCTGATCAAAGCGTTGTTGTCTATAAAATATTTTTCCTGCGGAGGCGTCGATAAATGTTTGGTCCATTTTTCCTTCAACCCAAAAAAGGGGCTTAACTTCCTGATTATCCTTCCATATTGCAATGCCGCTTTTATAGGTTTCATTATCAAAAACGGTTAATGCTATTCCATTAGTCAAACTGTAAACTTGAGTTGGAAATATAGGATTTATCTCGAGGGAATTTTTAAAATCCTGTGCCTGATTTTTTAGTATTCTGTATGTCTTATTTGTTTCCCGACCTTTGGTTATTCTTTTTTTACTTTTTCCGTCCGAACTCATTAACCAAATGTCAAATTCGTCGTAAAAAATCATTCTTTCGCTATTTTTCAACCATCCAGGATTCCCCCATGGAGAATTGTTTTCCGTATTTTCAAAGTGTTCCTCTAAGTCACTGGTGAGGTTGAGAGTGCGCCCATTGAAGCTGGTATAAAGCCACCAATCATTATTTTTAAAATAAGATATATATTGTCCATTTGGGGAGATAACCACGAAATTATTATTCATATATTGGTCTTTGGAGACCAAAGTCGTATCGCCTGTTTGAATATTTTTCCAGAACAAATCCACATTCGAATAAAACTTATATAAGGGTTCATACTTCAATTGATCGTAAACCAGAGCAAACTCATGGTCTTTATCCAAAGCAGATGAGGGAAGTTTTTCTGTTTCAATAGGCGAGACTTTTCCGTTAACGGGAAACCATGCGCTCAATAAATAATTTGCCTCATTTTCACGATACATTTGCATTCTGGGTTCGATCCATGGATCAGTCGACTTCCATTTTTGGACGTTCGCATCCAATTCTTTGTATGGCGGGTCGGTTTTTTTTATATAAAAAAGAACTTTACTATCATTATCTGTAATGTAGCATTTTCTTGTACTGAGGGTATAACCAGGATAATTTTCTAAAATGGTTTTTTCACTTAATACTTTCAAGTTATCTTCAACCAAGTTGTAGTGATATAAATTAATAATACCTTCCTGGGTACTTTGAAATATTAGGGAATTTCCGGAAGCGCTTATATCTAAATTTTCAATAGATCCAGAACTTTCAATAAGTAACTTCTCATTGTGGAGGTTAATAGCATCGTGTTGAATCAATTGAGTGTTTTCTGGTTTTTTTATCACCATAAAAAGTTGATTTTTTATGGGATGCCATCTAAAGGTTTCAAGATTGGAAAAATGCTCTATTCCTTCGTTGCTTAGGTTTAATAACAGTAATTCCTTGTCCTGTGCTCCAGTTTGTTGGATCATTGCCAAATAAGTTCCGTCACTGGAAAAATTATAGGATAGTATATTGGAATATCTTTTTTCCTGAATTTTTTTTAAATTGATAAGTAGTAATTTATTCCTCTTGGTTATACCGGCAAACCACTCATTATTCAAGGAAAAATTTAAATAATCACTATCTGGAAGCTTAAACTTTTTGGATCCATTAGAAGCCATTACCCATAAACATTGTTCGTTTTCAGAAAAGAATTCTGAAAAGGCGACCCATTCCCCATTATTGGATATACTTTGAATACTGGTCCCCTTGCTCCACTGTGAATTAAGTTCAGGCGAATATTGAAGTCTTTGGGATACCTGTGCTCCTACAGCTTCAATAAACATTATTGAAAGGAACGTTGGTATTAAAAGGACCATTTCAATTTTATAGCCTAGTCTGTTTAAATTCATAATTATTGATTTTAATACCCGGGGTTTTGTACAAGATTTGGGTTCATTAACAGCTCATTCTCTGGAATCGGCAATAATAAATCCGTTGGCTTCCAACCCGGTTTTATGGGCGAGAGGACTTCATTGGTAAGGTCAAATCTTTTAAGATCAAACCATCTGTGACCGAACTCAGAAAAGAGTTCATGGTAACGTTCTAAAATAATGGAATCCATAATTCCATTTTCGGTGGTCCCTTCAAAATCCATTAAACCGGCCCTGTTGCGAACGTGGTTGAGGTCTTCCAATGCGCCGGAAAAGTTACCAAGTTTCAACCGTGCCTCGGCGCGTATTAAATATTGTTCCGCTAGTCGTAAAACCACAGAATATTCAATGCTTGTGCCTGTATTGGCTTCAATCTTATACTTGTTTGGGTAATACCATGTCTGGTTTCCGTCTGTAACAATACCAATCCAATTTTCCTTTCTTAGATCATTAGGTTCCATGCTCTCATATATTTTTGGGTTTAACGATACCAAAGGAGGAGGGCCGGACTCAAAAAGGAATATGGAAGCTTCCTGGCTATTTTCCCCTTCCGATTTTGGCTTAAACTGAAGTATGGCAGAGGTGCTTTCCCTTAAAAATACATTCGCAACTTCTATATCCAAATCGAATAATGTGGTATTGCTGATTAATGATGTTGCTTCCAAAGCTGCCAATTCCCATTGTTCTCTATATAAATGAATTCTTGCGAGTAGGGCGGCCACAACAAATTCGTTGGCACGGACACGTTCGCCTGAAATATAATTTGTAGGTAATATCGCTTTGGCCTCTATTAAATCGTTGACTATGCTGTCATAAACTTTTGAAGCGGACATTCGGGAAAGAATACTGTTTGTCTTATAGTCCGTGGTCGTGGCATACGGTATATCGCCAAAAAGCTGTACCAGATAAAAATAGGTCAATCCCCTGATAAAAAGTGTCTCCCCGCGTAGTTGCTCCTTGGTTTCAAGGCTAAGCTTATCAGATTTATCCAGACTTTCCAGAATGGCATTTCCCGAATGAATCAGCGAATATGAACCATTCCATATTCCTTCAATTATTGGATCATCAGAAAAGACATAATGCTGATATAAACTGTTCATTGGCTCCACTCCCAATCCATAGAAGTCCAATTCGTCTGAATAAACACCCATTAGGGCGCCGAGACCTTGGGTATTGCCTGTTAGTAATACTTCATCCCTCAATTTTGCATAAAGGGAGGTAACAGCGGCAGTAGCCGTAATTTCATCCTCAAAAACTTCGGGAGTGTTTATTTGGCCGAAGGGTTCATTTACTTCTAAAAAATCCTCACATCCCAGTAAAAAGAGCGGGAAAATAAGCAGGTAAATAAATTTCTTGTTAACTTGTTTGAATATAGTTTTCATTGGTCTCTTTTTTAATTATAAATAAAATTGTGCCCCAAAAGTGATTCTCCGAAGGGGCGGAATAAAACTCTTAAGCTGTTCGGGATCCCCACCTTCAAAATTGGTAAAGGTTAGCAGATTGAGACCCTGCAGGAAAATGCGACAGGCAGCTCCGCTGTTCTTATTGACCGTCAATTTATAGGCAAGTTCCAAGGAGCGTAGCCTAAGGAAGGAAGCATCAGATATCACTCCGTTACTTTGTATAAACTGTGAATATGCCAAATATGCCTCAGGGTTTTCTCCCGTGGTAAATCGCTGCATGGCCGCTTGGTCTCCTGGCTTTTGCCACCGATCCAAAACGCTTACGCTTTGATTTGATAAGGTGCCTGGAGGGGAAGTGAAACGGTATTGGTTGTACCCTTTTTTCTTGGCGAACTGGAAGAGAAAATTCAATGACCATTCTTTATATTGCAAGGTATTCGAAAGCCCGCCATAGAATTTTGGGGTCAGATCTACAGCGTACTGTTTGTCCTTATCACTACTTATAACCCCATCGCCATCAAAATCTGTAAATTCGAAAATTCCAGTTTCTGGGTCAACTCCTTGTAATTCATAGAGCTTCACCATATTTAATGGTTCTCCGATAACATACCTATTAACGTAGGTTGAGTTTTCTAGGCCCGGAAATTTGAGTAGTTTGTTGCGTGGCAATGAAAAATTGATGGAACTGGACCATGAAAAATTGTCCCTATGCCCAATTATTGCATTCAGTTCAAATTCAAATCCTGAGTTTTCAACCACGGCATCCAGGTTGGATTGAATACTAGTGAAACCTGTGGTGCCCGGTAAGGAATAATTTACCAATTGATTGGACGAACGGTTATTGTAATAGGCTGCAGAAAAATTGATTTTGCCTTCCCACAAGCCCATCTCTATGGCTACCTCGCGTTTTAGAATCTTTTCCCATTTAAAGTTTGGATTGTAAAGGCGTGCAGGTAACAACCCTATATTGCCATCATACGGATAATCTTGAAGGCTGTAGGTCTGGAGATATTGATAATCACCTATTTGGTCGTTTCCCGCAATACCGTAACTGCCCCTCAGTTTTCCAAAGTTTATCCATTGTATTTCCTTTCCTTCAGTAAAAATCCACGCGGCGCCAAAAGCACCAAAATTGCCATATTTATTATTGGGGCCGAATCGGCTGGAACCATCACGTCTGCCTGTGGCATTTAGATACAGTCTTTTATTATAATTGTAATTGATTCTCCCAAAAATGGAATGGTACTTATAATTGGTTTTATTTTCATCCAACACTATCAAAGTACCGGCGGCGCTCATATTATTTATGAATTGATTGGTCGGAAAACCTATTCCAATAATGCTGCCCTGCTCAGTGTTGCTTTCCTGAAAAGTCGTCCCAATTAAAATATCCCATTCACTCATAATACCAGATTTATTCCACCTCAGTTGGGGTTCGCTTATCCAGTAAGTTCGTGTCCCGTCACTCGTGGTTAGCATGGATGCACCACTGTCCAGTCCATAGGCGGGATCAAAAGTAGTATGGGGGGTTGTGGTTACTCCGTTTAAATGGGATAATCCATAGCCCACATTCACTTTAAATTCTAAATTTTTTAAGAATGCATAGGAGGCGACCGTATTTGATATGAGATTATTGGAACTCTCAGTGTATATACTTTCTGCACTTGCCAATGGATTGGTCCATGTGCTGCTCTCCCAATTAAGATTTCCTTCGTCGTCATAAAGGGTAGGAGCATTGGGGGAAAGACTCAGGGCATCAGAAGAAAAGTCCCTGTTCGGTAAAAAATTCTTTTCCAAGGCATATGCGGCCGTGAACACTATATTAAACCGCTCATTTTTGCTTTGATGGTTTAAATTAGTGTTTACTGTAATTCGATCATAATTATAATCTGCGGGAAATATGGTGGTCTCTTCCTGGTATTGACCACTGAGTAGGAACTGGGTATTGGAAGATCCTCCGGAAACCTGTGCCATTAGTTTACGGGTATTGGCTGTGCCGCCTATAAGTTCCTCTTGCCAGTCGGTATAGCGATCCATATCCCATGTGCCGTTTACATCGTAAGCCGTAGCGGGATATTCCGTGATTTCGTCATTGGCAAAAGCTTCCCGCCGCATTTCTAAATATTGCTCGGTATTCAGAAGTTTTGCTTTTCTATTGATATGGGCTATACCCGTGCTGCTGCTCACTATCATTTTGGTTTTTCCCTCCTTACCTTTTTTGGTAGTGATAAGTACAACACCATTTGCTCCACGGGAGCCATAAATAGCGGTAGCATCTGCATCCTTGAGAATTTCAATGGACTCAATGCTCTCTGGATTAATGGCATTTAAGGGACTCACATCAGCACCAGGGATAACTCCTCCCGAGGTATTGCGAGAACCCAGACTTTGGGTATCATAAGGCACCCCATCAATAATATAGAGCGGTTCATTCCCGGCCATCAAACTGTTTTGGCCACGAATGCGCACTTTAAATCCTCCTCCCGGCACCCCGGAATTTTGGACTATATCTACTCCTGTAACCCTTCCCTGTAAGGCCTCAAGAGGATTATTGATAGGCTGTTTGTCGATTTCAGCAGCGGTTACACGCCCTATACTTCCTGTGCGTTCTTTGTCTGTCGTGGCATAATACCCGGCATTAATAACCACCGCGTCCAAAGCAGTTGCATCAGGTAGCATAGTAACATTCAAAATACTGCCACTGCCCACGGCAACTTCCTGTACCTTATACCCCAAATAGCTGAAAACAAGCGTATCTGTACTCTTGGCGGTTAAGGCATACTGCCCATCCATATCGCTTTGGGTGCCGTGGGAGGTGTTTTTTACCATAATATTTACCCCGGCCAAAGGCCCGTTGGCATCTGTAACAATGCCTGAGATAGGAGGGGAGCCGTTTTGTGAGGTTAGTGTAGTGCTTAATGCCCAAAGAAGGGCAAAAGATAAGGGTAGGACATAGTAGCCCCTGTACTTATTTTTCATAATTTTGCATCAGTTAAGTTTGAATTTATTTTAACTTCTGGCCTGCTCCAACGGTCTGCAAAAACTAGGAGCGGGTCATTTTTTTTGTACTGAGACGAATGTCAGGTCGAACACTGTTCCAGTGTCCGGTCGAGTGCAGTCGAGACCTCCTTAGAAGTTCAAACCACTCAATACCAACTACTCAATTCTCAATACTAAATACAATTGCAAAAATTCATAAACAAAACCGAAAAAACGCTTTAAAAGAAAGTTGAGGAGAAAAAACCGACCAAGCCCCATACAAAAGGGCGCGGAACTCAACTTACCGACTTGGGGTACTGGTATACCTGACAACGATAAGAGAGCCCACGCCCGGGTCGTGAGCAATCTGCTTATCATCTCGTTGTCTAAAAATTACCAGTTTTCAAGTCGAGATTCAAAGCGAAAGCTTCTAATGTTTTGCTCTTAGAAGAATCGCAAATTTATATTATAAAAACAAATATAGTAAAAATAATTTAATCATGGTGATATATCACCATGATATTATTCATTGGATTTGCAAAATTGTTTTCCAAAGTTAAAAGTTATGGATAGTAAAGAGGTTTTGGAAATTTACATGAAAGAGTTTGCTCAGCATTTAAGCAGATTAAGAGAGCAGAAATTTAAAACGATGGATAATATAGCTACTAATTCTTCATATGACGCTAGTAACTATAATAAATATGAAAAAGGTAAAGGGAATCCAACTTTAGAAACCATATTAAAGATTGCTAGTCTACTTGAAATACCACCGAAGGAACTTTTTAATTTTGATTTTGATATAAGAAAACACAGGATAAAAATGTGATACAGAGTGTTCCGATTTTCCTTAGAGGATGGGTTTAGGTTACCTTTATATAAAACCCTAAGATTTTTTAATTAAAACATGGAATACAAATATTTTATTGGCAAAAATCGAAATTTTGGTTCCCAAGATTTACAAACAGATAAACATATCTTTAAAACTGCTGGCGAATATCCACCCATAGGTGTGGGTGGTGATTTTGAAGGGCCTTTTAAAAGTGTCCATGAATTAACCGAAAAATCAAACTTTTATTCTGACCTTAAAAAACAAAATCCGCGGACTGCAAGTAAACTACTTTACCCAAAGCATATTAGAGATGTTGAAAACTTCCTTTTAATACCTAAGGGAAAATCCTACAATAAGGAATTGTTTAAAACAATACAACACGCCTTAAAACCAGACTTCAAAAATGGACAAGTGCTAGGACTCCATTTTTATAATCTAAAAGACACTAAAATTCTAGAAATTTACCAAACAAATAGTAAAGGTGTAGTTCGGGCTAAAATACTAAAGCAAGATTTTAAAACTAAAGAGTGGTATCAAAAAGAAACCACATTATTTCCTCTCCACTGGCATATTGGTAATTTGTTTGATGAATTGGATATAGCGTTTCTATATCGATTTTTAATTGCAGAAACAAAAAATAAATATGGGTCAGTAACCCCTAGTGGAATAAAAGTTATTTTCGTTATTGTAAATGGAATAGGTAAAACGGTATATCCGATAATTTAAGAGCTAAATTTCATTGTCTTATCGAAAGATTTAATTGATTATATTTGATAATCTCCCCAGTTAATTAAGCCCCCTTTACGGTTTTCCGTAATGTGTGGGTTTGAGTTTGTTTTATATTTGGTAAAATTATACAAAGATATTTTTAATAACTTGGGCATTGCCAAAGCTGTTGAAGGGATAAACCCAATAAAGGAAGAAGTATAAATAAGTTGGCAATAATTAAAAAAAATGGAGAGAACTGAAAATCTTTTAAATGCTAATACAATTTCATTCGGAGATATAATATCTGGAGATAATGTTTACCAAGTGCCTTTATTTCAAAGAGATTATTCTTGGAAAGAAGATAACTGGGATGACCTATGGTTAGATATTAATAATGCAATATCCTCAAACACACGGCATTACATGGGCTCTATAGTCCTAATTAGAAAGAGCAAAAAAAATCTAGAGATTATTGATGGACAGCAAAGATTAACAACACTCAGTATATTGGCACTTAGTTGTATTCGTTTTATAAATGAGTTAATTGAATCAGGAATAGATAAGGAAGAAAACGAAGAACGTAAAGACATTTTAATGCGCAAATTTGTGGGGTTTAAATCTGCAAAATCTTTAATGTTTTCGCCCAAACTACAGCTTAATAAATTAAACAATCCAATTTATACTTCCTATTTAATTCAATTTCATAGGGTTCCCAATGTTTCAAAATTAGTCAAAACCAATAAAGCTTTAGTTGAGGCCTATGAATATTTTTATAAACTAATAAAAGAAGATATATATAAGCAAGGTTCAACTGATGAGCTGATTGATTTTATTGAATTTGTTGGAGATAATTTACAGTTTATCCAAATAACAGTTGTTGACGAATTAAATGCATACTTGGTCTTTGAAACTCTTAACGACAGGGGAATACCACTTACAGTTACTGACTTATTTAAAAACTATCTATTTTCACGGGTTGATGAAAATGACCACCATCACATAAAGAATAAATGGGATAGCATTTTAAAGTTTATAAATTACAAAGACTTTTCTAATTTTTTAAGATATTATTGGATTTCGAGAAATAAATTAATTACAGAAAAAGAGCTTTTTAAAGCAATTAAACGATCGGTAACCAATCAGCAAGAAGTTATAAATATTATTTCAGATTTAGAATTACACGCTGAAGTATTCAACGCATTATCTGAACCAACCGATGATTTATGGAAAGGTAATCAAGATGTAATTAAATATTTAACAGAACTTCAAATATTTGGTATAAAACAACCATTTGCATTGTTATTAGCTGCGTATGAAAAATTTGAAATTAACGATTTTGCGAAAGTCGTTAAAATATGCTCTATTATTTCATTTAGATATTCTGTTATTTCGGGTTTAAGAACAAATGTTTTGGAACAAGTTTATAGTAGAGCCGCAAATAATATCATAAGTGGCAAAAGCGCCAACCCTACAAGTGTTTTTAAAGACGTTAGTCAATTATATGTAAATGATGAAATTTTTACAAATCAATTTACACTTAAATCAATTAAAACAAGTTCCAAAAATAGATTAGCAAGATACATCGTTTATGCAATAGAAAATAAAATGGGAAATAGTTCATATCAATTTGATAATGATTCTGGAACTGTTGAACATATTCTACCCGAAAATCCATCTGATGATTGGAATAATGCTTTTGTAAAGGATACACAATTAGAATTTATATTTAGAATTGGGAATTACGCAATTCTAGAAAAAAAGCTTAATAAAGAATGTGAGAATAAATCTATAGAACATAAAATACCTTTTTTCAAAAAATCAAAATACTTACTATCTAATGAATTTGAATATGAAGAATGGAACCCAAATAGGCTGAAACAAAGACAGGCGAAAATGGCCAAAATAGCAAAGCAGGTATGGAGACTTGATTACTGAAAACTATGGGCAATACCTAAACATTCGTGTGGTCGGAACGATCCAACATGAATTCAGTGATGACTGAACCGTTGTTTGTCGGTCAGCCTTATGAGGAATGGTCTGGTTTAAATATTTAGGTGTTGGTTTTCCCTCTAAGGCGCTTTTGGAAAATGTGTCTATTTATTGCGTTTGCAATTTAATAAGCTGGCGTTAACTCAATTAAATTTTATATACTCGCCAATTTAAAAGTCAATCATGCCATAAGTTTTTTTGTGGTTTTGTGGGTAGCTTTACGTTAATATTATAAAATTGCAAAGCATACACGGTTTGAATACCATCAATATAGCAAAATAGCACCAGATGAAAACAAATTTAGAGATTGTTTTTTTCCATGAAGTTGGGCATTTAGTAGCACAGCAATTAAACTCAAAATTGTTTGGAACTGGGGAGGTTGAAGAAATTTTATTAATTGAATATAATATTTCAGGTGTTCAAAATTTCTTAGGAAAAACAATTTCTAAAGTGCCGCAGGGTAAATCTCAGAATACTCCTTTAATTAATTTACCAGAAAAAATAGCTGAACTAATATATGGCTGTTATTTTCAATCATTGTATTTAAATCAGGAGTTAAATAAGTGCTTTGACTGTTATAATCAATTTGTGAAAGGTAAACAAGATTGTGATGATTTAGTCGCTGCTTTAACAATGTTTAAAGTACCAATAGAAACTCGGAAGAGATTATATCCATATTTGCTAGTTGAATATTTCGAGTTTCTCCAATCGCATAAAAACGACTTTAAAGAAGTATTACAAGAAAACCCAAAGAATTTTTTGTTTTTCACTACTGATGGTTATAGAGTTGATATTGGTGAACTACAGATTAAGCTACAGAAATTCTTTATTGATCATGAGAAAACATATAAGAACTTTGTACAGGAAATTAAAAGAATTTTAGATTGGAAGAATATTTATTGACTTCTTGCTTATAATACACTTTTTTAATGAATTGGAAAATTTTTTTGTTTTATTTATTGGCCTTACGTTCTCAAATTAGAATTATTATATTTGGTATTCTCCCCCGATTTAAAAGCCCATCCTTATGGTTTTCCGTAATGGGTGGGTTTGTTTTATTTTTGTAAACTTTGTGAAGGAAAATTTTATAAACTTTTCCTTCGCCAAACATATAATGTATATATGCTGGTAAAGTTGGGAATATAAAACAGTTAGTGGCAAGGCTGCCAAACCTAACTACAGACGAAATAAAATTGACAAGAATATGAAATTTACCGACAAAAAAAATCCAGAAACCATATTGACTGAACTTGAAAATTTTCATCCTCAATTTATTCAAAGCTCTCAACGAATTATGGAAGCAGGAAACTCTAAACTTTTTACTCTTGATTTTTTGGCATTGTCTGTTAACAATAGAGCAATTTCTTTAATAAATAGCTACGTCACATTAGTCAAATCTAAAAACTATTTGACAGCAGTTTCTCTTATTAGACTTCAACTTGATAATGCACTAAGATTTTTTGCTTCAACTCTTGTGGAAAATTCAAATGAATTTGCTATGCACTTTATTGACGGAAAACCAATTAAAGATTACGAGGATATAAATGGTAAAAAATTAAGTGATAATTATTTAGCAAAAAAGTTAGATGTCTATTTTAATGGAACTCAAAAATTGTATAATGACACTTGTGGCTACATACATTTAAGCGATAAGCATTTCTTCCCGACAGTTTCAAAAAAGAAAAGAGAAGATTTAAAATTTGGAATACAAATAGGAAGTTCAGATAATTTTAGAATGGATGATAAATTTAAATTTACAAATACAATGCTAGAAGTTTCAAAACTTGTTTTAATAGTAGTCGAACAATGGAAGCACGAAAAAATTAAGTTAAGTGAAATTCACGACAAACAAAATGTACTAAAATGAAAAAATAACCTAAAGAAAAACAAAAAGAAATTTTTAAGAAACAATACAAAATTGCCCCTTTCTGGCGCGGGCGTCTCACCAGTGCCTTCCGCGCTGTCTCGTCCAATATAAGGTTGTATTATAGCCTATCCAAAACCTAGGATCGCATAAATAGCTCAATAGTGCCGATTACTTATCATTGCCAATAATCGCAAGAAGTATTTGGCCTTTGAGGGTTAGTATGTATTGTTGGTCTTGGTGGGTAGGGGTGTTAGGGATAGTCATTGTTATCCATCCTAACTTTAATAGTGGGTCTAAATATTTTGCTCTATTGGTACTGTGGTTTGAGAGTCCTAGCTTCTCCATTAATTCCACCCTTTTAATAGGCCGTTGTACAGCTTTAAGTGTAGCAATGACTTTTTCGTGAACTTCAGTATTAACTACAGCAAGAGCTTGGTCATTAGCTTGGTCACTAAGTTGGGATATTTGTATTGTTATATCTTGTGGTATACTATTATCATTAGGTTTAGCTTGGTCATTAGCTTGGTCATTAAGTTGATCTATAAAGTGACTAAGCTCACTAATATTATTAAAAGAAATCTTTGTATTACTAGTTACAAACAATGGATTAATGTGTAGCACTGTGAGGAAATAAGTACTTTGTTCATCCGTTTCAAATATAGGCTCAGGAGAACCATTTAACTGCATTGCGTTACGAATGGTAGGAAAACCTGTTCCTCTTCCTTCTGTGAGATGAAGTTCCTTTAAAAAGTCGCCGATACGCCTATTGCGATAATCTCTAGCCACTATATTTTTATTCTCCTTAAGAATCTGTGCGTTCACTGGAGGCACTGGTCCAGGAAAGCTAAGTATTTCAATTCTATCAACATGGACTTGGATTTCTATGGGTTTGGCGAGCTCGTAGCCTTTATGGTAAATAGCATTTGCCAATGCTTCCTCTATTGCATCAAAAGGATAATTATAGACTCTTTGTGCTTCTGCTTTCCCTTTAATCTTTGTAACAGATTCTTTTATAACATAGGTATTTAAATAGGCCAAAGCATTCGTTAATTGTCTATTTAAAGAGCCTTTAAAATACTTTTCTTGAAATTGCTTTCCATCTTCATCTTCTCTTATTACAAGTTCGATCCAAGAACGATTCATAAAGTTCTCTGGATTTTTTGAAAAAAACAATAGACCGACATTAGTAGGCCTTAAGAATTCCTCAGGACCTTTAGCTATTTGCATGCGTAAGCATAATTCACTAAAGGATAATGAAGTAGATTCGTTGAACAGCTCACTTCCTATTTCATTTAAATAGGCTTGGATGAGACCCAAGTTTAAATCTGTAAGTTTAGCTGTATGATGGATGCGGTCATCAAAAGGAATACGGGCAGTGAGCTCCTGCAATTGTCTTAATTGGTCACCTTTGGCAATGATACTATTTGAAGTTTGACGAACGTAGTAATGTCTTTGTGCACCTTTTCCCTGCGTACTAGGCGCTGTATAGGGTCTATTGTCACCCGCTGGGCACCAAATAACTAAAATATGTTTTTCTTGAAATTTATAAGGCTGTACAAGCGGAAAATAATTGGGCTGAAGTTGATGGGCCAATTGTACTATTTCCTTTTGAATTTTATCTAGGCTAGCTATGGATAATCCTTGTGGGGGTAAAACTGCTATTCCATCCTTTTCCTCAACTCCAACAATAATATAGCCTCCACCCCAATTATGAAGGTCATTTGCAAAGGCGCAAATGGTATGGACTATTTCTTCCGGATTCCATCCTTTTTTAAATTCCAATCGCTCCCATTCAATAGAATGCCCATGGAGAAGTACATCTAGATTAATTGGTAATGCCATAACGCTAGTATTTTGAATAGATAAAAATAGTCCAATTATGAACCGAAACAAATATAGATAAACTAGTTCTAGAGAAGTTCATTTGAAATTTTTTTCCAGTACTAAAAAAAATATGAAACATCTAAATTTTAAATTTTAGGAAACCTGAAATTATTATATTTGAAATTCTCCCCAGTTAAAATGCACGCTGTTACGGTTTTCCGTAATTGGTGGGTTTGAGTTTGATTTATATTCTGAGGAAACTTGAGTGCATAGTACGAATTAAAGGTTAGAATGCGCGACATTGGCTCTTATAGGGTTTAAATAATCCTCCGATTCATAATCCTCAATGAGTTCATCTGCCTTATTGAGTTCATTCTTTAGTTCATAAACCTCTTGCATCATCGCACCATCTTTTTCGTTATCAGGGTAAACAGCATGCTCGGGATGTAGTGAAATTATTTCTTTGACTGGTTTTGGTTTTTCGAGAATATTTACATCGAATGGAGGTTTTGGGGCTGTAAAGGAAAAATAAAGCGTGATTATTATGGATGCAAAAGCCAAAAAAGCGGAAATGCCCAATGACCAATAGGCAATTTTGATAGCTTGGGTTGAAGAATGTTGAGCCTTTTGAGCCTGTTCTCTTGATTCCTTCAGTTCTAAATAATCGAGATAATGTTTTACGGTTTTGCCCTTTAAAAAGTAAGTTTTATTCGAAAAATCCCTATAGGCTTGTAAATTTTCTTTATCTGGAAGATCCTTTATTAATACATTATAATATCTTTTCATTACTACAGACCCTTGAATAGGCATTAAGGGGGCATCAAAATTTTCAATAAACCATTTTATAAAAGTATATTCTCTTCGACCTTCTATGGGGGCTAATGTTTTTGACTGTAATAACTTTTTTAATTCTTTATAAGTAATACCTTCATTGTGGGAATAACCTATCTCCATTGCCTGAATGTAGATATTTGTTTCCATCTCAAATTTATTTAGCTAGTCTAAAATAATCAAAATTTAGGAGAGCGTTGTTTGATTACATTCCTATAAATCTCTACCCCCTGAATATCCTTATGAGGCAATTCGGCATATCCTTTTCAACGCAATTAGCCTCCGTAATTAAACTCTCTTGAAGCTATATGCTAACGCGAAGTTATTTATCGAAGAAGAGAGTTTAATTACGGAAGGTATTGATAAAAAGACAAAAAAAAATGTCGCTAGTGTAAATTGTGCGTTTTTCTCAATGAAAAGTCAGATATGGATACCAAATTGATTACAACAATCTTTTTATAAAATATATGGTTCTCCACGATATTGAACTATGTGAAAGCATTAGACAGTTTATCCTTTAACACCAACATATCATCACTAACTTTTCTATCAAGAATTTTTGCGTAATGTTGCGTAGTCTTGAGAGACTTATGTCCTAGCATTTTACTCACCGATTCAATAGGAACTCCATTAGAAAGTGTAACCGTGGTGGCAAATGTATGTCGCGCCAAATGAAAGGTTAGATTTTTATTGATTTTACACAAATCTGCAATTTCTTTTAAGTAAGCATTCATCTTTTGATTACTTAACACTGGCAATAGAAGATGATCTTTTTGAAGTTCTGAATTTTCAGCGTATTTTTCTAATATAGCCTCAGCCGTTGGGAGAATTGGAATATTACTTCGTGTATCAGTTTTAGAGCGGTTTATTTTTATCCATTTACCTCCGTCAATTCCAATTACGACATTATTTGCAGAAAGCTTTTTTACATCTGAATAGGCTAGGCCTGTAAAACAACAAAAAATAAAAATATCCTTAACCTGATCCAACCTTTCTGTATGCAGATCCTTTTCGACCATTGTCTGAATTTCTCCCACGGTAAGAAATTCTCTATCAACTATTTTTAGCCTCGGCTTCCAATTAGTAAAAGGATCTTTAGTGATCCAATCGTTAGCATATGCAATACGGATTATTTTTTTAAAATTAGTAATGTATTTTATTGCCGTATTATGTGCACAATTTCGCGTTGTTTTGAGATAATACTCCAAGCCTGATATAAACTTGTGGTCAACGTCGCTAACTGGAATGTCCTTGACATTATATTCCATTAAGATATAATCTTTAACGTGCTTTCTGGCGGTTTTATATCGCTCTGCGGTACCCGCAGCAAAATCCTTACCGATTAGGTTATCTACTTTATCATTATGTTCTTGAAAGATTTCCAATAGCATTTTGTGATTTTTATTTTTTCCCAAATAAGTGTATTTAATTTTATCTGCAGTAACCAAAACTTCGTTGTTAGATAATTGCTCCTGAATCTTATTGATTCTGGCTCGTATTGAAGTCATATATCTATTTAACTCACGCGCTTCGGTTAAAGTACCTCTAATTTTACCTGCACCAGGATTCCATTTGGTTAATAATACTTTGCGTTTGATACTAAATTCACTTCGTTTTGTATCGACGGTGATTCGTGCGTATAGCGGAGCGTATCCGTTTTTATCTACAGCGCTTCCTTTAGGGTAGAATAGGATGGAAAATGTTGATTGCATAGGTGCCTACTTTTTTTCTTTGAATAAAGATACAAAAAATAATAATTAAAAAGTCAGGTAAAGTATTGTGCAGTAGCATTTAACAAGGTTCGCGGTGCCTATTTTTAGGTTATAAAAACAGGCACCTAATCAGACACTTTTTATTTGATATTGGATGCTATTATTTGATATTGAAGAAAATAAAAAAACCCGCTAAACGTAGTGTTTAGCGGGTTTTAGTGAGATTTGATAATCTCTAAGCGGAGAAAGAGGGATTCGAACCCCCGGAGGTGTGACCCTCAACAGTTTTCAAGACTGCCGCATTCGACCACTCTGCCATTTCTCCAGTGGTATGCGTGCCTAAGTTTTCTAAAAATCTTAGCGGGCCTTCGCCCGCCGAAGCAAATGATAGTTTGCGTAGGCGGGTGCAAATATAAAAAGCTTTTTCAAATATTCCATTTCTTTTTTGATGTTTTTTCAATCAAATGCAAGCATTAGTAAATATGCTCAAAAGCCCTATAAAAATTAGAGCAAACTCATAGAATCAAACAATAGTTTTAACCATTATATTTTTAGTAACTTTAATTGCCCAACCAATTACTGATGAAACGCTTAAACCTACTTTTTCTATTATTTCTCTCTGGTCTCGCTTTTTCACAAAATAATAAGCAGGTAGCTTTTCGTGAACTTACTGTGGCGCAAGGCTTATCCCAAAACAGTGTAGTGAACATTGCTCAAGATAGTACCGGATATATGTGGTTTGCTACTCAGGATGGTTTAAACAAATATGACGGACGTGATTTTACACACTATGATATTCAATTTGAAGATGTAACACGCCCAACATACAGTAAGCTGGGGAAAATTTACGTGGGTAAAACAGGCCAATTGTGGATTGTCTCCAACTCAGGAAAGTTGGAAAAATATAATCAAGAGGATAATAGTTTCAAACCCATTTTGAATATTGGCGCTATAAGTACGGTTATTCAAGATAAAGCCTTGGACTATTATTTGGGTACCTATGAAGAAGGTATTTATAAAATCATCAATCAGACCAATGACACTGTTCAGTTTTTAAATTCAGAAGATGTAAACCGCACGTTATACGACTTTCTAGAAACTAATAATAATTCCATTTTAGCTACCACGAACAATGGTTTCTTCGAAATTGAAAATGGCACTTATGAATTTAAAGAAATTCTTCAAGAAACAAACTTTAGTGCCATTTCACAAGCAAAAAATAATACCCTCTATCTGGGAAGCTTTGGTAAAGGTCTTTTTATAAAGAATCAAAATAACACCAATTTTTCCAGATTTAATGGCTTTGCATCGGTATCGTTGCCCGAAAATTTAATCATTCAGGACCTTTTGGTTGATAGACGAAACCAACTTTGGGTTGCAACCTATGGTCAGGGTGTTTATTTGATAAATTTTGAAAAAGAAACTATTCAGCATTTTACCGAAAACAAAAACAATCCTTATGCTTTGCACTATAACGATGTGCTGTCCTTGTTTGAAGACAATACAGGAACCATTTGGTTGGGCACAGATGGTACGGGGCTGAGCTATTTTGATGAATATCTGGTAAAGTTTAATGTGCTTACCAATGATCAGGTGCCGCTCAACGTAAATGTGGACGTTATTAGAGCGATTACAAAAGATTCTGAAAACAATATCTGGGTGGGAACCTCTGGAAAAGGATTGACGCGTTTTAATATTGACAAACAGGATTTTTATGCTTACACTACTCAAAATTCTAAGCTTTTGGGCGACAGAATTATGAGCTTGCTTTTTGATGAAGGCCTGCTATGGATAGGGCACCAAACCCAAGGCCTGCAGCTAATGGATGCCAAAGGAAAAATCACTTCTTTTAGAGAAACTGCTTCCTTCACAATTTGGAAAATTTATAAAGATGAAAATGGCATACTCTGGCTTTGCACAAGAGATCACGGACTTATTCAATTTGATAAAAGACTTGGAATTATTCAACAATTCACAAACGAAAATTCAAATCTTACCACAAATAATATTAGAACTATTGAAGAGGGAAGAGATAACGAACTTTGGATTGGAACGGAAACCGACGGACTCTTTAAGTTTGACTTCAAAACTAAAACGATTGAAAAAGTGGTAAGTATAAATAGTAATGTGAAATCATTATACTTTAATGGCTCAGTTCTTTTAATAGGAACCAACGGAGAGGGCCTACAAATTTTTAACCCCACAGAAAAAACTGTTGAAAAATTCACAACCAAAGAAGGGTTGCCAAACAATGTTATTTATGGAATTCTTCCTGATGAAAAGGGCTATCTATGGATGAGCAGTAACAAAGGAATTACGAAACTAAAAATTGAAAACAATACGATTTCTGAAATCAAAAATTACAGTAATTATGACGGACTTCAAGCCTATGAGTTCAATACTGGGGCTTATTATAAAGACAAGGAAGGAACCTTATATTTTGGAGGCTTGGAAGGCCTAAATTGGTTTAACCCCAGCCAGTTATTAACGAATCCAATAAAACCAAAAACTGTAATTTCGGGTTTTGAAGTATTTAATAAAGAGAGAGCTCTTATAGAAAATCAAAAACTAGAGTATAATGAAAACACCGTAACCTTTACATTTTCATCTTTACATTTTTCCCAACCCGAGCGCAATCAATACAAATATAAACTCATAAATAACGATGACGATTGGATTGAAGCAGGAAACAACAACGAGGCACATTATACTAATTTACCTCCTAATGACTATGAATTTCAAGTCATTTCCAGCAATTATGACGGTGTTTGGAATACAAACCCAGCAACCTATTCTTTTACAATTTTAAAACCTTGGTATGCTACCAATTTCGCAAAAGTGATGTATGCACTGTTGATTCTTTTGCTTGCCTTCTACCTTTACCGATATTTAAAATGGCGCTGGCAAATAAAAAATCAATTGCGGTTGGAGCACGAAGAAACTGAGCGTCTTAAAAAACTGGATGAACTCAAGACCAAACTCTACACAAATATTTCGCATGAATTCCGGACTCCTTTAACGCTTATTTCAGGACCCATTGAGAGCCAACTAGCAAAATCTAAAATTTCCAAAGACGATAAAAAAGAACTATCGCTGGTAAAACAAAATGCAGATAGATTGCTCAGTTTGGTCGATCAAATGCTCGATTTGTCTATGATAGATTCTGGGCAACGGAAATTAACGATAATACAAGGGGATCTTTCAATATTGTTCAAACAACTTATAAGTGCATTTCAATATAAGGCAGCTGAAAAAAAAATAACAATTACCAGCAAAATCTACGATTTAAAAAGTGTTTGGTTTGATAAGGATATTGTAGAGAAAGTGACATCAAATCTTCTGTCAAATGCCATAAAATATGCACCGCGCAATAGCAAAATTGTTTTTGAGGCCAGCAGGCAAGAAGAAATATTGGTCTTGTCCATTATAAACAAAACGGAGCATGTTGGGAAGAAAGATTTAAGTAAATTATTTCAACGTTTTTATCAAGACAATAAACTTTCTGAGGGCGTGGGTGTTGGCCTAGCATTGGTCAGGGAGTTGGTAACACTGGCAAAAGGAACTATTATTGCCAATAACATTGATGATGATAAAATTCAGTTTACTGTTTCACTTCCCATAAATAATGCTTCTTTTGAGGCTGATATCACTAATGAGGTAGGTGTTTCAGTCGCAGAACCTTATATAAACCAAACAGTTAATAATCAAAACAAAGAAAAACCGTTGCTTTTGGTTGTTGAAGACGAAGCCGATATACGCGCGTTTATTATTTCAATATTGAAGAATGACTATCAAATCATTGAAGCCAAAAACGGAAAAATAGGTATAGAAATAGCATTAAAAGAATTACCTGACTTGATTATTAGTGATATTATGATGCCTGAGGTTGATGGTATTGATTTGTGCAATACCCTTAAAACAAATGAACTTACCAGCCACATTCCCATTGTGCTATTGACAGCAAAAGTAGGCGAAGAAAATGAAATTGTAGGCATAAAAACTGGTGCCGATGCTTATGTAACCAAACCTTTCAACAATGAAAAATTGAAAATATGGGTCGAAAAACTTATTGAAAACAGAAGGCAACTGCAAAAGCATTTTAGTAAAACCTTAAGCATCAATCCAGAACTTGCAATAACTTCTACCGAAAGTGAATTTTTAAAACGTTTGCAAACAGTTTTAGATAAACACATAACAGATTCTGAATTTACGAGTGATGGTTTTGGCAAGTTCATGCACATGAGCCGAACACAACTTCACCGAAAACTGAAAGCTATAACCGGAATGTCTGCCAGTGAATTTATACGTTCACAACGATTAAAATTGGCCATCAACCTTTTCAAGGAATCTGACGCTTCCATATCTGAAATTGCCTATCAAGTTGGGTTTAATACGCCTTCTTATTTTAGTAAATGCTTTAAAGAAGTATATAATTGCACGCCCAACGAATACCTTTCAAAGAATCTATAAACACTTAAAAAAAGCCAAATTTTTACCACTGAAACATATCTTCTACGTTTTGGAACATTTGTAATATTCTTCATTATACTTTCCTTATAAATTTGTTGATATTAAAAGGCCTAATCAATGAAAAACCCCCTTGATAGCAATAAAAAAGACGATGTAATTTATATGAGCATCGACCACCTGAAACAGGGTAAATATGAATTGAAAATCCTTTTAGATAATAAAGTTATGAAATCCATAAAAATTTTAAAAAAATGAAAACAGCAGAAACAGAAACTATTACAACCGAAGCAAACATTTCGACATCAGAAGGTAAAACTACAGCAATCATTGCTTATATAACTGTAATAGGTTTAATCATTGCTTTTGTTACAAACAACGAAAAGAAAAACGAATTTACGCAATATCACATTCGTCAATCACTGGGGCTTGCGATTACGGGATTGGTTTTGGGAGCGATAGGAATGATACCCATTTTGGGATGGATTATTAACATTCTTGGTTTTTTTGTAATAGTCTATATGTGGGTAATGGGCCTTATGAACGCCATTAATGAAAAGCGAAGCCCAATACCAATTTTGGGTAAAAAATATGAAGAATGGTTTAAGAATATTTAAAACATATCTCCATACATTTTAAATTGTTTAATTAGTAGCAAAATAATAGCGATAAAAGGTCAAAGTTTTTATCGCTATTTTTGCATTTAATACTAATTCTTTTTTCTAAATGTCTTCAAATACTATTGAAAAGCTACAATGGCGCTACGCAACAAAAAGATTTGATTCTTCAAAAACTCTTTCAGAGGAAAAGCTGGATATTTTAAAGGAAACTTTTAATCTTACTGCAACTTCGTATGGTTTACAACCTCTTAAAATGGTAGTTGTAAGTAATACAGATTTAAAAGAACAATTAATGCCGCTAACATATCATCAAACGCAAGTTCGTGATGCTTCTCATGTTTTAATATTGTGTGTTGAAAAAAGAATTAATGAAAACTTTATTGTGGATCATTTCAAAAGGGTAGAGGGAAAGCGGAATACACCACGCACAATTTTAGAACCTTTTGAAAAAGCATTGATAGAAAACTTTTCTAAAAAACAAGCTCCCGAAATCCGTCAATGGATGGCAAATCAATTATACTTGACCTTGGGTGCCTTGCTCACCGTTTGCGCTGTCGAAAATATTGACGCCTGCCCTATAGAAGGTTTTGAGCCAAAAAAATATGATCAGTTGCTAGGTTTGGATGAAAAAGGGCTTGAGTCTTTAATAGTACTACCTGTAGGCTATCGCGACGAATCAGACCTCTTTATAAACTTTAAAAAAGTACGTCGTGGTGTAGAAGAGCTTATAATTGAAATGAATTGAGGTTTTAGAATTTCAATTTCACAAGACAACCATTACCTTTGGAATACATCTATTATTCATTGTACATTAATCATTTAAAAAATGCCCGGATTTGAAATTTTTGGCGCCGAAGAGCGCAAACAAGTAAACGATGTCTTGGAAACAGGTGTTTTGATGCGTTATGGTTTTGACGGTATGCGCAACAACCATTGGAAGGCCAAAGAATTTGAAACCACCTTTGCCAAAAGAATGGACGTTGATTATTGCCAGTTGGTTTCCAGTGGAACGGCTGCTTTAACAGTTGCTTTGGCTTCAGCGGGAATAGGAGCAGGTGATGAGGTTATAATGCCAACGTTCACTTTTGTAGCCAGTTTTGAATCTATTTTGGCTTTGGGTGCGGTACCAATTTTGGTAGATATTGACGATACTTTAACGCTAGATCCAAAGGCTGTAGAAGCAGCAATTACTGAAAAAACCAAATGCGTAATGCCCGTTCATATGTGCGGTTCTATGGCCGACTTAAAGGCATTAAAGTCAATTTGTGATAAACATAATTTAATTCTTTTAGAAGATGCCTGCCAAGCCCTCGGCGGAACTTACGAAGGAAAGCCATTGGGAAGCTACGGCGATCTGGGCTGTTTTTCTTTTGACTACGTAAAAACAATCACTTGTGGAGAAGGCGGGGCAATTATAACCAATAATAAAAAGTTCGCTCTAAATGCAGATCATTACCAAGACCATGGTCACGATCACGTGGGCAATGATCGCGGAGCGGAAACCCATCCTTTTTTGGGGTATAATTTCAGAATATCTGAATTGAATGCGGCAGTTGGTTTGGCACAATTGGACAAATTGGACGGAATTTTAAAAATGCAAAAACAAAATTATACGATACTTCGCGAAGCATTGGAAACTATTGAAGGCGTTACTTTTAGAAGAGTTCCTAAAGGCGGCGAGGAAAATTATTCCTTCTTAAATTTCTTCCTTCCTACGGAGGAACTGACCAAAAAAGCACATAAGGCTTTATCTGAAGCTGGCTTAGACGCTTGTTTTTATTGGTTTACCAACAACTGGCACTATGTAAATGGTTGGGAACATTTGCGAAATTTGAAATCTTTGGGGAATATCTCTTCGGAAGTGAAAGACCAAATGCAAGATTTAAACAATACCAATTTCTCAAAAAGTGATGCCGTTATAGGCCGAACTATTTCTTCATTAATAAAAATTGGTTGGACGGAAAAACAAGTGAATGATCGAGCGGCTAAAATGAAACATATTCTTTCTTCAATTTAACATACGATACCTTTAATTATTTAGCGACTAACCTTTTATCCTATTTTATCTGCCCCATAACGAATAAACGTAATTACTATATTTATTAAGCAGCGAAGTGATTATTTTTACTGCAATCTTGTTTGCAATTTTAATAATGTGGCTATGAAATATGTACTGTTTCTTCATGTACTTTTATTTACTATCTCTTCATTTTCACAAGTGGGTATTGGCACCGCAAACCCCAGTGCACAATTGGATATTCGTTCCAGTTCACAAACAGCCCCCTCAAATATTGATGGTATCCTCATTCCGAAGATCAATAATTTTCCAGGAACTCCACCCACAGCTGCACAGGATGGGATGGTTGTGTATGCCACAGGTAGTGGTTCTCCCTCCAAAGGATTTTATTATTGGGATAACAATTCCACAAGTTGGAAAGCCGTAGGCTCAAAAAAAACTGATGATCTATCTGATGGAAAATCAGACAGCAACGGTTCTTCAATTTTTATGGGAATTGATTCCGGTTTAATGGATGATGGAACAAATAACCGAAACGTGGGAATGGGATTTAATTCTTTGTACAGCAATGTTGATGGCAGCCGCAATACTGCTACAGGGTTCAATACCCTATACAGTAATACTAGCGGAACAAACAATACGGCATTTGGTTATTCTGCATTAAAAAATAGTACTGATTCAAATTCCAATACCGCAATTGGTTCGGGAAGTCTATTAACAAACACAACGGGAGATTATAATACAGCAACGGGGACTTTTGCATTGAATTCAAATACCTTGGGAAGCTTTAATACTGCAAGTGGTTTTCAATCACTTTTTAGCAATACGGATGGACAATTCAATACCGCTTTAGGAAATGATGCACTATACAGCAATACAGGCGGAGATTACAATACTGCAATTGGGAAAGAAACTCTTTATAATCTTTCAGGAGGTGATAACAATACCGCTGTGGGTGTAAGGGCGCTTTATAACCATACGAATGGTGTAAATAATACTGCAATAGGATTTAACGCCCAAGTGCCAAATAGTATTGGATCCAATCAAGTTCGCTTCGGGAATTCCGATGTTTCACTAGCAGAAATACAAGTAGCATGGACTATAACATCAGATAAGCGATGGAAAAATCAAATCCGCCCATTACCTTATGGACTCAATATGGTTTCACAGTTAAAGCCTGTGGATTATATTCGAAAAAATAACGAAAATGGCACTCGTGAGATTGGTTTTATAGCACAGGACGTTAAGGCGGTGTTGGAAAAATTGGGCTATACCGACCAAGGAATACTAAGCACTGACGATAATGGATTTATGAGTCTACGCTATAATGATTTCATCCCAGTTTTGGTAAAAGCGGTTCAAGAACAACAAAAATTAATTGAAGATCTTCAAAAAGAAAGAGATGCTTTTGAGGAAGATTATGCCAAAAACAATGAAAAAACCAATGAATTGGAAAACCGGCTTAAGAAACTTGAAACTTTATTGCTAAATAAAACAATTTCAAAAGACTGATTTAATAATTTACGTATTCCTTGATTTCCAATCCATAACCAATCATTCCCACTCGTTTGGTCTGTTCACTATTTGAAAGCAGACGTATTTTATGGATTCCCAAATCGTGAAGAATTTGAGCGCCAATACCAAAATCTTTGCTGTCCATCTCAATTCGAGGTGCTTTGGCAATTTCGTTTGGTCTTTGGGCTTCTTTCAAGTCCTTTAAACGGTTTAAAAGATTTAGTGACTGGCTCTGTTGGTTTATGAAAACAATAGCGCCTTTTCCTTCATTATTGATTACGTTGAACATATCGTCCAACTTTTGTTCGGCGTTGTTGGTGAGGGTTCCCAAAATATCGCCATTAACCAAAGTTGCGTTAACGCGAACCAATACAGCTTCGTTTTCACTCCAATTTCCTTTAGTAAGCGCAATGTGTATTTGATCGTTTGTGGTTTGCTTGTAGGCACGAAGTCTGAAATCTCCAAACTTTGTACTTATTTTGAAATCTTCTTTTTTTTCTATCAAGGAATCGTGTTCCATTCGGTATTTCACCAAATCTTCGATGGAAATAAGCTTTAGATCAAACTTTTTGGCAACTTTCAACAACTGTGGAAGCCTTGCCATTGTACCGTCTTCATTTAAAATTTCAACTAAAATCCCAGCGGGTTTCAATCCAGCAAGTCTCGCTAAATCAATTGCAGCTTCGGTATGGCCAGTTCTTCTTAAAACGCCACCCTGCTTCGCGCGCAAAGGAAAAATATGTCCTGGTCTTCCTAAATCGTTTGCTTTTGTATTTTCATCAACTAACGCTTTGATGGTTTTTGAACGGTCGTGAACAGAAATTCCAGTAGTACAACCGTGGCCAATCAAATCTACCGAAACGGTAAACTGTGTATGATGCAGTACGGTGTTGTTTTCCACCATCATATTCAAATCAAGAGCGTTACAACGTTCTTCAGTTAAAGGTGCACAAATAAGGCCTCTGCCGTGTGTAGCCATAAAATTTATCATTTCTGGCGTTACCATTTCTGCCGCGGCAATAAAGTCTCCTTCGTTTTCCCGGTTTTCATCATCTACAACAATGATTATTTTTCCATTGCGAATGTCTTCAATGGCTTCTTCAATAGTGTTAAGTTGAACGGAAGTATCTTTTTCTGTGGAAATCATAGCTCTTTATAAAGGTTTTGCAAAGATATAAAATGTACAACTGTAATTGGCCAAAAGAAGTTTTGGATTATGGGTGTTCTATTCGGATTTTTTTTTCTTCTTTATTCCTAATAGCCGCTTAATGCGTTGCATAAATGAATCAAAATCGAAAATTCCTTGATCGGTAGTTGCGCGGTAGGTAAGCCAGATGCTCAACGGAAACATAATCCCCGTACTGATCCAAGATGCTATAAATGGATGCATAGTGCCATCTTCGGCACTGTTTTTTGCGAAAATGCCAATAAAATGGTAAGTTAAAAACAGCGTAATTGCGACTACCATTGGTAGTCCCATTCCGCCTTTACGGATAATAGCTCCGAGTGGTGCTCCTACAAAAAACAGAATGATGCAGGCAAATCCCAAAGCATATTTTTCATGAAGTGCTATCTCAGTTTTGTTTAACCGTTTTGTTTTGGATTTGAATTCAACCTTTTTTGCATCTACAGTTTGCAGGGTTCCTTTGGCATTGTTCAAAGCGAGCTTAACTATTTGTAATTGCTGTGTGGGATTATAAATTTCCAAAATTGAACTGATGGCTGGCGGTTGTGCAGATTCCGCGATTTGATTTTCCTGTAATTTCTCTACACCACTTCGGTAATACATATTTTTGGTGTACGCTTCAATATCCTTGGAATAACTGTCAGAAAGTGAATCTATCTCAACCCGGAGCTCACTTATGTTATACATGTTCTGGTTGTTCAGATCGTTCTCTTTATCAACATCTTTATTGTTCAGTTCGGTGAGGTCAATATTGATGGCATATTCGTCAAAATAACTTTTTGCAAAGGGTTCGCCTTTTTGTTTCGTTGCATTATTCGTCTGAATATCTTCGTAATAATTTCCTTGTTTTAGGATTAACGATAGCGTATTACTGCCTTCTTCACTTGCAAGTTCCCCATTGTCTGCAATGATTACCGTAAAATTTCCATTGGGCCTTGTTTCATTTTTTTTGTGAATTACCACATCTTTCAAAAACTGGTCGCGATCGCCACTTTTCTCTTCAACCTTTATATTGAACATATCGCCAATTTGGCTGAACTGTCCTTCAGAAATAACCATAGATGGTTGAAATTGTGAAATATTCCGCCGCAGGTTCTGCCATTTATATTCGGAATAGGGGATAACGTTGTTTGCGAAAAAGAAAGCCGTTATTGCCAAAATAACAATAAAGCCAATAACACTTCCCATTGCTCGTTGCAGCGATATACCTGTTGACTTCATTGCAGCAAATTCATACTTTTCAGCAAAACTCCCAAAAACCATCAATGAGGTAACCAAAATGGTCAACGGTAGTACCAAAGGAATCAAGCGTGGGGAAACATACCAAAGAAATTTAAGTACAATCCAAACGTCCAAGTCTTTTCCGGCCAATTCAGAAATGTAGAGCCAAATGGTCTGAAGGACAAATATGAGCATTAAAATAATGAAGACGCTTACAAACGTCTTCAAAAAGGTTACCAATATATACCTGTCCAGTATTTTCACTTCCGCGCGGTTATAGTTTATTTATGTAATAACCGTCTTTTTTGTATTTAGCTTCGTCAAAAGTAAACAAGGTTTTGGAAACAGGTTGGTTTGTTTTAAAGGAATTTACGGTAAGCGTATATTTAGTGCCTTTGGCATCTGTCTGAATCAACTTGTAAATATGTTTTGTCTGCACGTCGACGCCCAAAAGAATATCTTTAATCTCTGCTTTTGAATCGATAGGGATAAGCTTCACATACTGAATTTTTCTACCCTTCACGTTCTGCTCAATATCCATTTTATAGGTGTAACCTTTTTCATAAAAAGTCAACATTTTTGAAGGGGTAATTTCTTTGTCGTCCTTTGGGTTGTGCAACGAAATGGTAACTTCTTCATCTTCGGGAACGATGGTGTAAATGTTTTTTCCGTCGAAAATACGGGTGGTTCCAAGCATATTTAAAACATATTTATCCCCCTGAAGCGTTACATCGCCACGGGTTTCTTGGTTTACGTTTTCCTTGGAATTGTTCAAGTTATATTTGAAATCGATGGTAATGTTATCGTAACTTTTCGCTTTGGCTGAAACCTCTTTTAGTAAAGATTTTGCGTCCTGTGCCTGCGAAAATGTAGTTATAAAAAGTGCTATTAAAATAATACTTAGCTTCTTCATTTTAATTAGTGTTAGTTTCGTTATTTAAAAACTGGTTTAACGCATCAATGGTTGGAACCAGAACCTGTCGAGCTTTGCTACCTTCAAAAGGGCCAACAATTCCAGCTGCTTCTAATTGGTCTATTATTCTTCCTGCACGATTGTACCCCAGTTTAAGCTTTCGCTGTAACAATGAGGCGGAACCTTGCTGTGCAATTACCAATACTTCTGCAGCTTCACGGAACATAGCATCGCGTTCGTCGATGTTAATATCAAGATTTGTGCCACCTTCCTCGCCCACATATTCCGGAAGCAAATATGCGTCTGGAAATGCTTTTTGCGAACCTATAAATTCCGTAATATCTGCAACTTCTGGAGTGTCCACAAAAGCACATTGAATACGTGTAAGCTCATTGCCTTGTGTATAGAGCATATCGCCACGACCAATAAGCTGGTCGGCTCCAGAATTGTCCAAAATGGTTCGTGAATCTATTTTACTGGTAACCCTAAAAGCAATACGTGCTGGGAAGTTTGCTTTTATAATCCCCGTAATCACATTTACAGAAGGTCTTTGTGTTGCAATAATCAAATGGATTCCGATGGCACGTGCAAGTTGTGCCAAACGCGCAATTGGCGTTTCTACTTCTTTACCAGCAGTCATAATTAAATCGGCAAATTCGTCAATCACTAAAATAATGTACGGTAAATATCGGTGCCCTTCGTTAGGGTTCAGTTTGCGATTTTTAAATTTGGTATTGTACTCTTTTATGTTGCGAACCATTGCATCTTTTAGCAAGTCATAGCGCGCATCCATTTCAATACAAAGCGAATTCAGGGTATTGATAACCTTTGTAACGTCTGTAATTATTGCTTCTTCAGTATCGGGTAGTTTTGCCAAATAATGACGTTCAATTTTGTTGAAAAGCGTAAGCTCCACTTTTTTGGGATCTACCAAAACGAATTTAACTTCGGCGGGATGCTTTTTATAAAGAAGTGAAGTGAGTACCGCGTTTAAACCAACCGACTTCCCTTGGCCTGTTGCCCCGGCCATAAGCATGTGAGGCATTTTTGCGAGATCTACCACAAAAGTTTCGTTGCTGATGGTTTTCCCAAACGCAATAGGAAGCTCCATCTCAGCATTTTGAAATTTTGCTGAAGCAATCACCGAACGCATAGAAACAACCTTTGGGTTTTTATTTGGAACCTCAATACCAATTGTTCCGCGACCGGGAATTGGCGCTATAATACGTATCCCTAAAGCAGAAAGCGAAAGGGCAATATCATCTTCAAGGTTTTTTATTTTTGAAATACGTACACCGGCGTCTGGTACAATTTCGTATAGTGTAACCGTTGGCCCAACCGTGGCTTTAATGTTTGCAATCCCTATTTTATAATTGTTGAGGGTTTCAACAATTCGGTTTTTGTTTTCTTCAAGTTCTTCTTGGTTTATCGTTATTCCACTTCCAGCTGTATGGTCTCGTAGCAATTCTATACTGGGAAATTTATATTTGCTCAGTTCCAATCTCGGGTCGAATTCACCAAAATCCTTTACTAGTCTATCACTTATATTTTCAATTTCCTCTTCTTCGGCAGCCTGTTCTACTTCCATCTCCACATCGCCTTCAATATCTGACTTTAGGATTATTTTTTCTGGTGGGGGTGGAGTTACTTTTTCTTCAATATAAGGTTGGGGAACGTCTTTTTCATCTTCAACATTTTCTTCCTCAGAAATAGTTTTGGAAACGGTAATTTCCTGTTTATCTGCAACAAATTCTGAAGCAATTTGTTTTTTTGAACTTTTGAATGCGCCTATTGCCATTTCAGGAGTTAGCTTTAAGCGGACAACCAAATAAACAATAAGCACAAAAATCATAATGAGCATGGCTCCAACCAATCCTAGGTAATCCTGAATTAGGTCATTCGTTTCATATCCAATAATTCCACTGAAAATGGTAGTTTTTTCTCCAAAGAATCCAAAAAACACCGAAATCCAAAGCATCAATAACAATCCCCAAAACCAAAACTTTGTGAGTTGTTTTTTGGCATAATCGAAAAAGTAATAAACGCCAGTGAGTGTAACAAGAAACGCAAAAATAAATGCGGAAATCCCGAAACCATTAAAAATGAAGAAATGGGCCACATTGGCGCCAAACTTATTGAGCCAGTTTTTTGTTTGCAATTCGCGTTCGGCAAGATTCCCGATTTCGCTCTGGTCGGCCTGCCAGGTGAAAAAGTAGGAAATAAATGAAAACAGCAAAGCCAATCCCAACAAAAACAAAAAGCTACCCAAAAGTATCTTTTGCTGTTTGGATAGCGAAAAACTTATTTTTTTACGCGGGGTTGTGGTTGTTGATTTCTTCTTTTTAGCCATTAATGGAACGGTTGTCTTTTTAGCAAAAATACAAATATCAACGATGAAAATTTCAAATTACAAAAAACAAATTCCAAATAAGTTTTAATCCTAATTAAAACTTAGGAATGTAAATGATGCACCCAATAATAACAGCGGTAACAGCGGCAAAAAATACTGCACCAGCAGCAACATCCTTTATAAACCCAATTTTATTGTGAAAGTCAGGATGAACAAAGTCAGCAATTTCCTCGACTGCTGTGTTTAGGCCTTCGATGCTCATTACCAGACCGATTGCGAGAATTTGAAACATCCATTCAACAGTTGATATTTCAAAATAAAAGCCTGCAATCGTCATCAAAATTGCAATGCTGGCCTGCACCTGGATACTGGCCTCATGGCGGAGCATAAGTAAAGCGCCCTTGAACGCGTAGCCAAAACCTTTAAGACGCTTTCCTAAATACGAATCCCACATTAACTTAACGAGTTTAATGCCGAGGTGTAATCTGGTTCTTCGCCAATACTCGGAACCTGCTCGCTATAGATTACTTTTCCATCTTTGTCCAAAACCACTACCGCGCGCGATAGTAACCCTTGCAAAGCACCACCGGTCATTTCCACGCCGTAATTTTTTCCGAAGTTGCCATCGCGAAAATCTGAGAGCATGTCCAAATTTTTTATCCCTTCGGCAGCGCAAAATCGTTTCTGCGCAAAGGGTAGGTCTTTTGAAACACAAAGTATTTGGGTGTTACTAAGTTTTGAAGCTTCTTCGTTAAATCTCCGTGCCGAGGTGGCACAAACCCCCGTGTCGATACTCGGAAAAATGTTCAGTATTACTCGTGAGCCTTTATAATCGGAAAGTTTTTTTGAACTTAAATCCTCTGCTGTTAAAGTAAAATTGGGGGCAGTGTCGCCTATTTGTGGAAGGGTTCCAATTGTTTCAATATTGTTTTCGCCAAGTTTTATAGTTGCCATTGTTTAGGTTTTTTTAAATTGAAGTTTAAAGATAAGCATTCGTTTTTGGTTAAATCACTTACAATTTCTTAAAGAAATTTCATTGCAAAAAATAAAAAAGTCCCCTCACAATAAATTGTAAAAGGATTTTTTCAAAATTAGCTATCGGTCTATGGAGCCTATCACTTTTTGTGCAAATGCATTTGCTGCATCACGCTCCGGCATACCGTCTTCAATCATTTTGTGAACTTCTACTGCACCGCAAAGGTTGGTGATAAGTTCGCCAATGATGTCCATTTCTTCTTCTGTTATTCGGTTGTATTCGCTGTAAGATTCCAGAACCTCAATACAGTTTTCAATTTGCGCAGCGGAGTTGCTACGTTGAATATGTCTAATTACTGGTAACTTCATTTACAAGATCTTTTAAAAGTTCAAACTTGTTGGTCTGTATTTGATTTACCAATTCGCCATTTCTGAATGTCGCGAAGGTTGGCAGATTGTCCACATTAGCCATTTTTCGACTTTCAGGGAATTTTTCGGCATCTACCAAAACAAATTTATAATCTTCAGTTTCCGAAGCCAACTTTTTAAATTTTGGTTTCATCACCCTGCAATTGCCACACCATCCAGCTGAAAATTGAACAATTACGTTCTTTTCTTCAGAAATTAGCTGTTGCAGGCTATCATCTTTTAACTCAATTACCATAATCTAGTTTCTCAAATAAGTTGCTACAGCTTCGCGGGTTGCCAGCATTGCTTCTTTCCCTTCTTCCCAGTTTGCTGGGCAAACTTCTCCTTTTTCTTGTACGTGTGTGTATGCATCAACCAATCTAAGGAATTCGTTTACGTTTCTGCCCAATGGCATATCGTTTACGCCTTCGTGGAAAATTTTTCCTTCCTCGTCAATCAAATATGTTGCACGGTAAGTAACGTTGTCACCATCTACCATAAGTAGTCCGGTTTCTTCATCGTATCGCTCGTTGGTAATATCAAGAATCCCCAGTGCATTGGAAAGGTTACGATTGGTATCAGCCAATAGAGGGTAAGTAACACCTTCAATTCCGCCGTTATTTTTTGGAGTGTTTAACCATGCAAAATGTACTTCGGGAGAATCGCAAGATGCACCAATAACCATTGTGTTTCTATCTTCAAATTTTGAAAGCGCCTCTTGAAAAGAGTGGATTTCGGTTGGGCAAACAAAAGTGAAATCTTTTGGATACCAGAAAAGTAATACTTTTTTATTGTTTTTTTTTGCTTCTTCAAGCACGTTTAGTTTAAAAGTATCCCCCATTTCATTCATTGCATCTACTGAAATGTTTGGGAATTTTTTTCCTACTAATGACATAATTTTATTTATTTTTTGGATTAATAATTTTCTACTGCAAAGATAGAAACTCCTTATGGATAAAGGAAAGTTGCCGAATGGATTAATCTATAAACCAATAGATTTATGCAATAGGTTAAATTTTTAACAATAAATAAAAACTATAGAATTAGATTATGCTTTTTCTGGGGAAGCCAACTGTCTGATTTTGATTCTGAAAGCAGCAAAAAGAAGAGTCATAAATGGGCTGAGCCAGTTGAAAACCGCATACCCTGCATAATGCAAAGTATCAACGCCAAGAACTCCACTTTGGTAAGCTCCACAAGTATTCCAAGGTACCAATACAGAAGTTACCGTACCGGAATCTTCCAGAGTTCTTGACAGATTTTCAGGAGCAAGCCCTTTATCTTTAAAAGCTTTGGCATACATTTTTCCAGGAATTACAATGGCAAGGTATTGATCGCTGGCAGTTACGTTAAGTGCCAAACAGCTTATTACCGTGCTTGCAAAGAGTCCAAAAACTGTATGGAACATTTTTAACAACGCCTTACTAATTGTTGCCAAAGCACCGATAGCATCCATAATTCCACCAAAGGTCATGGCGCAAAGTATAAGCCAGATAGTACCCATCATTTTGCTCATTCCGCCTGCGGTGAAAAGACCTTTCAACGCTTCATTTTCGGTTGGGATGGAAGTTTCAACCGTAATTGCATTCATGATTCCCTTGTAAGCCGTTTGGAAATCCAAGTGGGTCCCACCTCCAATGGCTGTTACAATATCAGGTTGAAAAATCAACGCGGCTATTCCACCTAAAAGTGTTCCAATTAATAATGCTATTAAAGGTGAAGTTTTCATAATTATAAGACCAATTACAATAACTGGCACAGCAAATAGCCACGGACTTACGTTTAGGGCGTCATCTACGGCTGCCAAAATTAAGTGGGTATCTGCTTTTCCTGTAGTATCTAGATTGAGCCCAATAATAATAAAAACAATTAGCGTAATAATAATAGTTGGAGTAGTTGTATATAGCATATACCGAATGTGGGTAAACAAATCGGTTCCAGCCATAGCAGGTGCAAGGTTTGTGGTGTCACTCATCGGCGAAATTTTATCCCCGAAATAGGCTCCAGAAAGTACCGCACCAGCAGTCATTCCCAAAGGAACGTGAAGCGCATCTGCAATACCTATTAAGGCAATACCAACTGTTGCAGAAGTAGTCCAACTACTTCCTGTGGCAACGGAGATTATTGCACAAATGATAACACAGGCTGCAAGAAAAATTGTTGGATTTAAAACTTGTAAACCATAATAAATCATTGTTGGGATAATGCCGCTAATAAGCCAAGTTCCCGCCAAAGCACCTACCATCAATAGAATCAAAATGGCGCTTGCAGTTGATTTTATGTTTACCGCTACCTCTTCCAGCATTTGGTCAAAACTCACTTTATTGAAAAAGCCAACAATAGCCGCAACCGCACCACCAAGCAAAAGTACAAATTGATTGGAACCACTCAAAGCGTCGCTGCCATAAGTATAAACGTTATAGGCTAGCATTCCAATGAGCGCAAAGACAGGGATTAGTGCTTCCCAAATATTCAGTTCTACGTTTTCTACAACCTGATCGTCTTTGGGATCTGTGGGCTTGATTTCTTGACTTTGCATAGGGAAATTTTAAAATGGAATGTAATGTTACGATTTTGTAAAAACCTATGCAAATTAAAAAAGGGAACAGATTATCTGTTCCCCTTTAAAATTTATTTTAGAAATAAGTTAATTACAGAATATTAACTTCAACCATACATTCACGCATCATTTGGTAGGTGCGCTTAATATCGTTGTCCAGCCCAATACTGAAACGTATCAACCCATCACTAAGTCCCATTTCTTTTTGTTCTTCTTCAGGAATTTCGGAAGAAGTAGAAGAGCCTGGTGCACTGAAAAGTGTTTTGTAAAAGCCAAGACTTACTGCCAAATACCCAAGATTTCGTTTCTGCATTAACTCCATTAATTCGTTGGCTTTGTCAATTCCGCCTACATCAACAGTCATCATACCACCGAATCCGTATTCTTCATTCATCATTTTTTTGAAAAGCTGATGACCAGAATGTGACTTCAATCCTGGATAAACAGTTTTTAAACCATCGGCCTCAAATTTTTCAGCTAAATACAATGCATTTTCACTGTGTTGTTTTATACGAATGTGAAGGGTTCTAAGATTTTTCAAAATAGAAGCCGCGCGCAAACTGTCCATTGCAGGGCCTAATAACATATTGGCGCCATCGTTTACATTTCGAAGGGCATCAATAAATTCTTGTGTACCACAAGTTACACCGCCCATGGTGTCGCTACTTCCGTTGATGAATTTTGTTAGACTGTGCAAAACTACGTCGGCACCCAATTCTGCTGGCGAAATGCTCAAAGGCGAAAATGTGTTGTCAACCAATAATTGTAGTCCGTGTTTCTTCGCAATTTTTGAAAGCGCTTCAATATCGGCAATTTCCAAAAGTGGATTGCTCACGGTTTCGCAGTAAATTATTTTTGTGTTTTCAGTAATGGAATTTTCAACTTCATCTAGTTTGGTAATATCAACAAACGTAGTTTCAATATTTAATCGTGGTGCAAAGTTTTTCAGAAAAGCATAAGTTCCACCGTAAATAGTACGACTAGAAATAATATGGTCTCCCGCTTTGCAAAGTTGTAAAATAGCTGGTGTTATGGCGCCCATTCCGCTTGCAGCAACGTTTGCGGTCTCAGTTCCTTCCATCGCCGCTAAAGCTTGACCTAAATATAGATTAGAAGGGGTAGAGTGGCGGGAATAGAGATAACATCCTTCGGCATTTCCTTCAAAAGTATCGAACATCGTTTTTGCTGAAAGAAATGTATAAGTTGAAGAATCTGAAATAGAAGGATTAACCCCTCCAAATTCACCGAAGTATTGTAAATCCTGAATTTTGTCTGCTGGTTTAAAGGCCATGATAGTGTTTTTCTGATTGTTTGGCAAAATTGCGAAAATTTAAAAGAGTGGTCAAACTATAAACCAATTCGTTTTAAAAATTTCATTTTCATATTTGACTAAATTTTATTGATTATAACTTATACTATCTAAGCTATAACTGTTAAATTTGCACTTCAATTTAAAAGAAATACTTTATGAGCACTTATGATGTAGCAATAATAGGTTCAGGTCCGGGTGGATACGTAGCGGCAATCCGTTGCGCACAATTGGGAATGAAAACCGCAATCATTGAAAAATATGACGTTTTGGGTGGAACTTGCCTAAACGTTGGCTGTATTCCCAGCAAGGCATTGTTGGATTCGTCACATCATTACGAAGATGCCATGAAGCATTTTGAAGAGCATGGAATTGAAATTTCTGGCGATATAAAATTGAATTTGAAAAAAATGATTGAACGCAAAGCTTCGGTTGTTGACCAAACCACCAAAGGAATTGCGTTTTTGATGGATAAAAATAAAATTGACGTTTTCACAGGAATGGGTGCTTTTAAAGATGCAACCCATATTGAAATTACTAACGGCAAAAAGAAGGAAACCATTGAAGCGAAAAATACAATTATTGCTACAGGAAGTAAGCCTGCAACGCTTCCTTTTATAAAATTGGACAAAGACAGAATTATCACTTCAACCGAAGCTTTAAATATGAAAGAAGTTCCAAAACACCTTGTGGTTATTGGTGGTGGAGTGATTGGTTTGGAACTTGGACAAGTATATCATCGATTGGGCTCAGAAGTTTCCGTAGTGGAATATATGGATCGAATTATACCAACAATGGATTCCGCACAAAGCAAGGAATTGATTAAAGTAATGAAGAAACAAGGCATTAAATTCTTCATTTCACATAAAGTTTCCGCAGTTTCTAAAAAAGGAAAAGAAGTTACGGTTACGGCTACCGATAAAAATGATAAAGAAGTAACGTTCAAAGGAGATTACTGCTTAGTTTCAGTGGGAAGAAAACCTTATACTGATGGTTTGAAAGCTGAAAACGCAGGTGTAAAAATCACCGAACGCGGAATGGTTGACGTTAACGATCATCTTCAAACAAACATTAAAAATATTTACGCCATTGGCGATGTGGTTCGCGGCGCGATGCTTGCGCACAAAGCTTCGGAAGAAGGTGTTATGGTAGCAGAAATAATTGCAGGGCAGAAACCACATATTGATTATAACCTAATTCCGGGCGTAGTTTACACTTGGCCAGAAGTTGCATCAGTGGGAAAAACTGAGGAACAACTAAAAGATGCCAATGTTGAATATAAAGTAGGTCAATTTCCGATGCGCGCTTTGGGAAGAAGCCGAGCTAGTGGTGATACCGATGGTTTCGTTAAAATTCTTTCCGACAAAAAAACCGATGAAGTTTTGGGAGTTCATATGGTCGGCGCACGTGTAGCCGATGTAATCGCTGAGGCAGTTACAGCTATGGAATTCCGTGCGAGTGCTGAAGATATTGCTAGAATGAGCCACGCACATCCAACCTATGCAGAGGCAGTGAAAGAAGCTGCACTTGCCGCTACTGATGGTAGGGCGCTTCATATTTAAGTAAAGATTAATTGAATAAAAAAATGTCGGCAAATTCTGCCGACATTTTTTTATGAAATAAGATCAAAAAATTATTTTATAATTCCACCACAACTTATTCTTCCTCCAGCATCGCCAGTAGGTTGAGTGGTAAAGTCGTCTTTTCCTTCGTGTACTATTATGGCTTTGCCAAGAATGTCTTTATTTTCATCCCCACAGCCTATACACCATTCGTCGGTTTGCATAGAAACTTTTCCTATTCCTTGGGAATCCGCTTCAAAGTTACCAATATCACCTTTGTGATATCCTTCTGCATCTCCCCATTTACCGTGCTTGGCGTGCGTTGGGTTCCAGTGACCGCCAGAAGAAGTTCCGTCTGCTGCGCTACAATCTGCTTTTTCGTGAATATGGATTGCATGGGTTCCCGGTTTAAGACCTGAAAACTTGGCTTCAAATGTCACCATTCCGTTTTCTTCGGAAAAATAAGCTTCACCTTGTGCGGTACTTCCGCTTTTAGACTCCATTGTAACAGAAACTGTTTTGGGCTGATCTTGTTGTGTAGCAGAATCCATTTGGATAGAATCATTCATTCCATCCGTATTGTCCATATCTTTTTTTTCGTTTTTACAGCCTACAAATACGGTAATCGCAAGGGCTGCAAATAATATTCCTAATTTTTTCATTTGGAAATTTTTTAATAGTTAATGTTATGTTGGTTAAATTTTAAGATTATTAAAGGTATGATTTCAATTCGCCGTGCGCAAAATTTTAGATAAATCTTAGCATTTAATTTTTGCAATACTTAAAACTGTATTATTAAAATTAGTCAACAAGTTTTGTAATAACTTGGGTTTTGCTGTGTAAAGTTTTGTGAACGGGACATTTATCAGCAATTTGGAGTAGTCTTTTCTTTTGTTCTTCAGAAAGAATCCCCATTATTTTTATTTCGCGAGTAAAGGTATCTATTTTGGTAGAATCTTCTTCACAGTGAATACAATCCACAGCGTGGTCTTTGGAATAATTGATGTGGCAGATAACATTTTCTACTTCCCACTTTTTTCTTTTAGCGTACATTTGAATGGTCATCACAGTGCAAGCGGCAAGTCCTCCGGAAAGAAACTCATAGGGCGAAGGGCCAAAATTGTTTCCGCCAAATTCAGTTGGTTCATCAGCTATAAAATAATGATCTCCCAATTTTAAATTTGTTGAAAATTTATCATCACTATTTAAACTTGCCGCAACTTTGCTCTTGCTTTTTATTTCCTTAGGGGGTGGTATTTCAACATAGCGCGTGGCCCAACCAGCAATAACTTGTCCAACATAACGCGAATCTTTTTTTTCCGAAAGCATATGATCCACACCATCCAAGGAAACAAAGCTCTTTGGGTGTTGTGCTGCTTTGTAAATTTCTTCTGCGTTATTTATACCTACTACAGTATCTTGGGGTGAATGTAAAATTAAAAGTGCTTTACCAAAACTACTAACAATATCTATTAGCGAATTGTTTTTAAGATCTTCCAAAAACTGTTTTTTAATAGTAAAATCTACTCCTCCTAAATTCACTTTTGCTTTTCCATTTTTATTAATTTCCTGAGTGCTATCTTTTAAAAGATGCATCACGTGCAAAGGATGGCTGGGCGAATTAATTACTGCTACTGCTTTTATAGATGGAATTTTTGAAGCTGCAAATATAGCTGCAGCGCCGCCCAACGAGTGGCCAATCAATATAGTCGGAGCCATATAGTTTTTTTTCAAAAAGTTAGCGGCTTCTACAAGATCATCAACATTTCCCGAGAAATTGGTGTTTTCAAAATCTCCTTCGCTTTCACCCAAACCTGTAAAATCAAAACGGAGTACTCCAAAACCGGCAGCGGTTAAAGCACGTCCAATATTTTTTACGGCTGTCAAGTTTTTTGTACACGTAAAGCAATGTGCAAAAATGACAAAGTTGTGTGGCTTTTGGTCCAAGGGAAGTTCCAACCTGCCTGCCAGTTGTTCTTCATCTTTGTTAGTAAAAGATACTTTTTGAATGTTCATAAAAGTTATTTTTGTAATTGTAATTTACAGAATGAATCGGGCACAGCCATCAAAATCTTTTCCTTTCCTATTGATGCTGTGACTTCGTCAATTTTACCCAAAAACTCACCATCTATTTGGAAAGGAACTTTTCTTTTTGAGTTAATCTTTGCTTTGTTGGTTGAAATAATACGAACAAAATCTGGTGACATTTTTTGTTGGTCGTTAATTGTTTTAAAAATTTCAATGAAGTCAAGGTTTTTGAAAATAAGGATTTCAAACTTACCGTCGTCCATTTTTCCGTGGGGGTTAATGTTGGCGCCTGTTCCAAATTTGTTCCCATTTGCAATAGCGAGCAGAATTCCAGTTTCTTCAAATGTTTCCTCTTCTGTCTCAACTTTAAATTGAAAAGGTGATTCTGAATGTAAAAGTGTGGGAATGGACTGTAGAAAATAGCCCAGTTTTCCTCGGATACCAGAATTTTCGTAGTTGTTTATGAGTTCCGCATTCAGACCCAAATCGGCAATATGTAAGCAAATCCGGCCATTGATAGTGACTGCATCCAGTTTTATGGTGCAGTCAGAAAGCGCAATTTCAATTTGTTCCAGAAGGGTTTCCGGTAAATTGAAATTTACAGCTATTCCGTTTGCCGAACCTGCAGGAATTATTCCCAAACAGATATCGGTTCCTAAAACACATTGTGCGACCAACGAAATTGTTCCATCGCCGCCCGCTACAACAATCCGTGATGGGTTTATTTCTTTTATCAGGGAATTAATAGCTTCTTTGTCCTTTTTTCCGCTAGTTTCATAAAGTTTGAAATTGTAATTTCTGTTTTTAGCTTCTTCTTTAACTGAAGCTATTATCGTGGATTTGTTGCAATCGCCTGAGATTGGGTTGACTACAAGTAAAATGTAATTTTCTGAATTCATTAGTATAGATTGTTTTTAAATTTAAGTAATTTGGAAATGCTAAACCGTTAACGAAATCTCAATAAGTGAAGCTTGATTTAAAACTCTACCGAGGCTATGTAAATGACGAGGAACTCGTTGTTTTTGGGCACGTTTTTAAATCTTGGGCGCCAGATAAATACAGAATGGACCGCAAAGGCATTCGTCATGCAGTTTCGGTCATCCATATGTTCCGAATAAAACCATTGGAAAATGTTGAGATTAAACTGAAGTTTAAGAATACTGAAGTAACTACCAAAACTTTGGCAGATGGTTATTTTCGGTTTACAATTCCTTATTCTGAAAAGATTGAAAGTGGGTGGCATCCCTATGAAGTGAGTTGTAAAATCTACGATTACGGTATTGTTGAAAATTCTGAATTATTAAAACCTTTTGAAAGTAAAGTTGGGGTTATTTCAGATATTGATGATACCTTTTTAGTTTCGCACAGCGGAAATTTTCTAAAAAAATTATATGTACTTCTTCTAAAAAACATCAACAAGCGCAAGGTTTTTGAAGATGTAGTACCATATTACCAAGCCTTGAGCAGGGCAGGGCAGGAGAATAAGATGGCTTCAAATTCATTTTTCTATGTTTCCAGCAGTGAATGGAATTTATATGAATTTATTGATTCCTTTGCACGACTGCATAAATTTCCAAAAGCCGTTATAAAGCTAAAAAAAATTAAAACGGGAATCTCTGATTTTCTTTTTACCGGAAGGGGAAGCCACGACCATAAGTTCGAAAAGATTAAGGATATAATTATGTTCTACCCAAAACTTGAATACGTTTTATTAGGCGATGATTCGCAGAAGGATCCGCATTTATACGAAAGGATAGTAAAGATTTTTCCGCAAAATATTAAAGCTATTTACATTAGGCAAACTTCCCGAAGGAAGAAACAACAAACCACAGCGATTCTTAAAAATATTGAATCCATGAATGTTTCAACTTGCTATTTCAGCAAAAGTGAAGAAGCGATTGCACATTCTGAAAGCATCAGAATTCTGTAAAATTGCTACTATTTTACTTCTTTTGATTCCATTTTGTTATTATCTAAAGTGGTCTGCCCTTCACCTTTTAAGTATTGGTCTAAAAACTTCAGGATTTTTCCGTAAGCTACAATTTCATTTTCCTTTTTTACGAAGCCGTGACCTTCATCTTCAAAAACAACATATTCCACAGGAACACCATTCTTTTTAACACCTTCAACAATTTCGTCTGATTCAATTTTAAGAACTCTGGGATCTTGTGCACCTTGCAAAACCATTAAGGGTTTGGTTACATTTTCGGTATGAAACAATGGTGAAATCTGCTTTAAGCGAACAGAATCCGCGGTATTTGGATTACCCATTTCTGTGTAAAGTGCGTCTTTAAAAGATTCCCACCATGGTGGAATACTTTTTAAAGTCCGCATCCAGTTGGTAACACCAAAAATATTAACTCCAACCTTAAATTCTTCTGGAGCAGATGTCAAGGCGGCCATTGTCATAAATCCACCATAGGAACCACCTAAAATTCCAATCTTATCTTTATCAATGATGTCTTGACTTGCCAACCAATCTTTCCCAGCAATACAATCTTTCAAATCTTTATCTCCGTGATTTTGATCATCCATCTTATAGAAACTCTTACCATACCCACTACTTCCGCGGTTATTGACAGCCAGAATTGCATAACCGTGATTTACCAAATATTGAATCAAAGAACTAAAACCTTGCCTTGACTGGCCGCCTGGACCACCGTGAACCCAAACCAGTGCTGGAGCCTTATTTTCCAAATTGGCTTGCTTTGGTTGGTAATATATTGCAGGAATTTCCAAACCGTCAAATGATTTGAACCTAACAACTGTTGCTTCTACCAAATCGGTTGGATTTATTTCTTTGTTCAAAACATCAGTAAGTTTGTGATATTTTCCAGATGCAATATTATAGGAGTAAGTGTTTGTGGGAAGTTGTGAACTACCAACGGTCAACAACGCCATTGTTTCATCTTTTGAAAAACTGGCGGCATCAATTGCTTGTCCATCAATTTCAGGAAAATTCAATTCTTTTCCTGTGGCAACCTCTGTTACGTACATCTTTGTTTTGGCGTCTTCATTTGAAAAAAGAACCTGGTACTTTCCGTTGTGGGTAAAATAGAAAGCATTAATGTCCCAATTTTTTTCCATAACCTTCTCTTTTGAGCCATCTTCAATGTTGTATTTCATTAAATAGCTAAACTCAGAATTATCATCGGTAGTGTAATAGAATGATTTTCCATCTGGCGAAAAATCCTGAGGAGTATTTTTGCACACTGACTCATTTATTTTCGTTTTTACATTCGTTTTTCTGTTTAATAAATACATATCATTGTCATTCGTATTTATGTCTTTCGATAATAGCAAATAGTTTTTATCTGCTGAAATTCCTCCAAAATCCATATTATCTTCATTCTTTAATATAAGTTTCGGTTTGAAAGTCGCAATGTCCATTTCGTAAACATCCATCATTTGTGGACTGCGTTCATTGCTGTTGTAATAGAAACTTTTACCATCTTTTGCCCAACCTTGAAATAATGCCCTAACATTTTTTTCAGGAGTCAATCTTTTTATTCCATTACTGTCTTTCACAAAAATTTTAAAAATCTCATCTCCATTCCCGTCCATTCTAAAGAGAATTCTATCGTCATCAGGAAAATAGGAAATACCATAAATTGAAGCACTGTCAGACTGAGTGATAGGCATAAATTCACCACCTTCCGCAGAAACGTTGTACATATTGTAAACCCCGGAGCGATTGCTGGTTATCAAAACCTTGGACTTGTCTGAAGAAAAACCATTTGCCGAAGCCTTTTCATTATCCATAAATTGCTCTATAGAGTAGGTTTTTAATTCAGCGACTTCTTTAGTCTCGGTTTTTGGCTTGTCTTTGCAGGCAACGAAAAGTAATAATGCGAAACCGAATAAACTAAGATTTTTCATAAAGGTGTATTTTTGCAGTTATCTTGTTGATTTTCAAAACAAATCTATGAAATTTTGTTTTATTTGAATGGATTATTTTTTTGGTAGTAGTTTAACGTTTCGGTTTTTTTTTTAAACAAGGAATGTTTTAATTTTAGATTATGAATAAGAAAGATGCCAAAAGCGGATTTATCTTCACCAAACACACTCCCAAAGACCAATCGCCATTCGAGAAACTTTTTGATGTTTTTCAAGAATTGATTACCCATACTTCTGGAGATTTTGACGAAGCGATGGACTGGTTGAAACAGATAGATGAAGAATATAAGCTTACAACAGAAGATTATACGCTGGATGACTTTGTTGAAGACCTTAAAAAGAAAGGGTACCTCCGTGAAGAAATAAAGATGGATGGTACAAACGGATTGGCCATCACTGAAAAAACAGAAAGAGCACTTCGGAAGCGAGCTTTAGAACAGATCTTCGGAAAACTCAGGAAAAGTGGTGCTGGCAATCACCGAACCAAACAAACGGGGAGGGGAGATGAACAAGCAGGAGAATTTCGCGATTATCGTTTTGGCGATTCGCTAGAACAAATCTCGATGACTGAGAGTTTCAAAAATGCCCAGATAAATCACGGTATGGGAGATTTTACGCTCTCTGAAAACGATTTGGTGGTTGAGGAAACCATGTACAAAACCCAGATGAGCACTGTGCTAATGATTGATATTAGCCATAGTATGATTCTCTATGGTGAAGACCGAATTACTCCCGCGAAAAAAGTAGCCATGGCCCTTTCAGAATTTATTACAACCCGTTATCCAAAGGATACATTAGATATATTGGTCTTCGGAAATGATGCTTGGCCCATTAAAATTAAAGATTTACCATATTTAAATGTTGGACCTTACCACACCAACACAGTTGCGGGACTTCAATTAGCAATGGATTTATTGCGAAGAAAACGAAACACCAACAAACAGATTTTTATGATTACCGATGGAAAACCTAGCTGCGTGCGGCTTCCGGATGGACGTTATTATAAAAACAGTAACGGTCTTGACAGTTATATTGTAAATAAATGTTACGCAATGGCTTCGCAAGCAAGGAAACTTCATATCCCGATTACAACTTTTATGATTGCTGAAGATCCTTATTTAATGCAATTTATTGAGGAATTTACAGCAGCCAATAAAGGCAAGGCATTTTACACAGGTTTAAAAGGTTTGGGCGAAATGATATTTAGCGATTACGAAACAAATAGAAAGAAAAGAATTAGATAAATGATGAATATAGAAAAAATCAAAACCTTTGGCGAACTTAAAAAAGCGGGTTACGAACCAAAATCAATAAAAGAAGAATTACGCCGCAATTTACTTCAAAAAATAATGAAGAAGGAAACGCCTTTTGTGGGTATTCACGGCTATGAACTTACCGTGATTCCAGAATTGGAACGCGCTATTCTTTCAAAACACAACATTAACCTTTTAGGACTTCGCGGCCAGGCCAAGACCCGATTGGCACGCCAAATGGTGGGACTTTTGGATGAATATATTCCCGTTGTTGAAGGTAGCGAGGTAAACGACGATCCTTTCAAGCCAATTTCCCGATTCGCAATAAACTTGATGCACGAAATGGGAGATGACACGCCTATAACTTGGTTGCATCGGAACGATCGCTTTTCAGAAAAATTGGCAACGCCAGACGTTACGGTTGCAGATATCATTGGTGATGTTGACCCAATAAAAGCTGCAAACCTAAAATTGACATATGCGGACGATCGCGTAATTCACTTCGGGATGATTCCCCGAAGTAACCGGTGTATTTTCGTGATTAACGAATTACCTGATTTACAGCCGCGTATTCAAGTTGCACTTTTTAATATTTTGCAGGAAGGCGATATCCAGATTCGTGGTTTTGCCGTTCGCTTGCCTTTGGATATACAATTTGTTTTCACGGCGAACCCAGAGGATTACACAAACCGCGGAAGTATTGTAACTCCGTTAAAAGATAGAATTGGCTCTCAAATATTAACGCATTATCCCGAAGACATCAAAACCGCTCGCACAATTACCGAGCAAGAAACAGCAGAAGCCATCAAAACAAAATCTAATATATACGTACCCGAATTGGCAAAGGATGTTTTGGAACAAATAAGTTTTGAAGCTCGTGAAAATGATTTTATTGATGCCAAAAGTGGCGTGAGTGCACGTTTAAGTATTACCGCTTTTGAAAATCTTTTGAGTACCGCAGAAAGACGCGCATTACACAGTGGAGATGAAAAAACCAGTGTGCGCTTGGGGGATTTTATAGGTATTATCCCGTCTATTACTGGGAAAGTAGAATTGGTTTATGAAGGTGAGCAGGAAGGTGTTTCCCAAGTTGCTCAGCAACTGATTGTGGATGCCGTAAATACAACTTTTAAGGAACGATTTCCAAAAATAGAAAAACTCACCAAAGATGGTGATGCAGATCCATATGCTGAAATAGTAGCTTGGTTCTTTGAGGAAAATGACTTTGAATTACTTGATTCCTATACTGATGAGGAATATAAAAATGAATTGGATCGAATTATCCCATTGCAACAGTTGGTTGAAAAATACCAGCCGGAAACTTCTAAAACGGACAGTTATTTTTTAAAAGAAGTAATTCTTTGGGCTTTAGCTGAAAACAAAAAACTGAGCAAATTCAGTTTGGGGAATGGCTTGCATTTTAAAGATTTGTACGGAAGCTACATCAGCGGACTTTAAGTTTTCATCAAAACAAAATCCTGCCAGATTTATAAAAACTGGCAGGATTTTTCTTTTTTTACAGAAAATTAAATATTTGGAATTACCAATTCATCACCAGGATGAATAAGATCTGCAGATTTCAACTTTCCTTTGTTAGCTTCAAAAATAGCGTTGTATTTGTTTGCGTTGCCATAATAATGTTTCGCAATTTTACTTAAAGATTCACCGCTTTTTACGGTGTGGTGCGCAAAAACAGAGGCATCAGCAACCTTTATATCAGCCATTATATCTGAAGGGTTCTCACCTCCAACACGTTTTATTTCGTCCCAAAGAAGGTTTTTTTCATAAGGCGTCTTTGCAGTTCCCCAAACTTTTAGTTGGCCGTTTTCTTCTTTTACATCACCGTTTTGAATATTTAGTTTTTCACCTAAATCCAGAACACTTTGGTATTTTGACTTTATCATTTTAATTATTTTATAAGTTAATACCTTAAAGATAATACTTCTGTAAACTTTAACTTTCAGATTTACAAAATTTTAGGAATTATTAAGACTATTTAAGATTCATTATAAAAAATAGTTGAAAGTTTAACTAAAAATTAAAGAGAATATTAAAAAAAATCATTCCACTTAGAATATCTTTGACGCAAATATTTAAATCAACGATAACTATTATGAAACTAAAAACAATTGTAATGTCTCTGGCTGTAGTAGCAATGCTTTTCGCAAGCTGTGAAGACACAAAAAAGAAAGAAGCTGAGGCTCAAGCTCAGGCTGAACAAATGCGTATGGAGCGCGAAAAAGATTCTTTGATGAAAGTTGAGGCAGACACTCAGGCTAAGATGGCTGAAATGGAAGCTAATTCAATTGCTGCAAAAGCAATGGGTAACTCTGATCTTTCTACATTGGTAAGTGCTCTTCAAGCTGCTGATATGTCTCAAACTTTGAAAGGTGAAGGCGACTATACAGTTTTCGCTCCAACTAATGAAGCTTTCAGCAAAGTGCCTAAAGCAACTATGGAGAATTTAATGAAGCCTGAGAACAAAACTCAACTTCAAAAATTACTTCAATATCACGTGCTTCAAGGTAAAATGAATGCTGCTGATGTTTTAGCAAAAATTAAAGCTGCCAACAATAAGCTTGATGTAACAACAATGAATGGAGAAACTTTAACCTTATCTGAAAAAGGTGGTAAAGTAATGATTAAAGATGCAAAAGGAAATACAGCTACTGTAACTAGTGCTGATATGGACGCATCAAATGGTGTGGTACACGTTGTAGATAAAGTGTTGATGCCAAAAATGTAATTCATTTTAAAATGAATTTTGAAAGAAAAGCTCCAGCAATGGGGCTTTTTTTTATGTGGAATTTCTACCTAGATATTCAAGTTTCTTTAAATCTTCTTTGCTTTCAATATGAATACCGGTTCCATTTTTAATAAGTAGATTTTGCGTTGTTATATCAAGAACATCTTCATAATAATGATCGGTAATAATTATTCCTTTTTCAAGCTTTAGTTTGTTGAGGAGATTTTTTATTTCAATTTTAAACAATGGCTCAATCATAGAAAAAGGCTCATCGAGCATCATAAAAGGATGGTCCAGGTTTCCCACTAATAAAACTTCCAAATAACGAATTTGGCCTAGTGATAATTCTCCAACTTTTTTAGCTGTCAATTTTGCAATTTGTAAATCGTAAAAGATAGTATCTTGCTTTTTTTCTTCTGAAAAATATATAGGAATTAAATCCCGAACCTTAATGTCTTTCGGTAAAAAGGAATGTTGAGGTAGGTAAGCGATACATTCTGAGGAAATATTGCTAGAAGGATTGAATTTTACCCCATCAATTGAAATACTGATTGAAACTTTTTTTAATGATCCGAATATCATTTTCAACAAAGTAGATTTTCCGCAGCCATTTCTGCCGAAAATTCCCAAAACTTCTCCTGTTTTCAACGAGAAAGAAACTTCTTTGAGAACTTCTTTTTTTCCAAAACTTATTGCAGCATTATGTAATTTGAAGATTGCCAAATATGAAAATTAGGAATATAATTAGAACTGAAAAAACAGGAATACCGACCAAAATATTCATAACAAATGAAACTTTAAAAAGCTTCCATTTAGTAAGCCCAAGGTTAAAGTAGAAATAGAATTGGTTATTATAAAACGTTCTAAATCCTATAAAGCCAAAAAGTAAACCTATGGATACGAAAAGCACAAAGCCCCAAAATAAGCCTACATAGAGCATGCTTAAAATAGAAAAAGACACGATAAAAGGAAAAATGGTTTTATAGAATTGCCAATAGGCTCGGTACATTTTTTAAAGCTTAGAATTAATGACAGCTACAACCTCCATCCATAAAACCTTGGGTTTCCTGATGCCAAGGGAAAGCTTGGTTGTATTTATCCATCTCCCAGAAAAAAGGAAGACGTTCTTTAGGGTTGTTGCCAATTTCATTCATAGTTTCGGTATCATACAATCTGCCGTTAATCATTACCATCTTTATCGATTCTGTGTTTTCAATATCTTCCAATGGGTTTTTATCCATCACGATTAAATCAGCAAGTTTTCCAACTTTCAAAGAGCCAATATCTTCACCGGCACCAATATATTCCGCAGAATTAATTGTTGCAGCTTTCAAAGCTTCCAAATTACTCATTCCGCCTTGTTGGAGCATCCACGTTTCCCAATGTGCGCCCAAACCTTGTAACTGTCCGTGCGCGCCCATATTCACCTTTACGCCAGCATCGCTCAAACTTTTTACGGTTTCTGAAACCAAAATATGACCATTTTTATATTCTTCCTGTGGAGTTTTCATTCGGTGACGGGAGCGACTGTCCACAATACTTCTAGGCGTGAATGTGAGCAGTTTTTTGTTTTCCCAAACATTATCGCGTTCATAATAATAGAATTCACCGTTCATTCCGCCGTAATTAACAATTAAGGTTGGTGTGTAGCCAGAACCGCTTTCTCCCCAAACTTCAAGCACATCTTTATAAACTGGCGCCACGGGAATGTTGTGTTCAATACCCGTATGGCCGTCAATAACCTGAGTTATATTATGATAAAAAGTAGATCCGCCTTCTGGAACCACATTAATTCCCATTTCTCTGGCGGCCTGAAGCACTTGTTGACGTTGGTCACGGCGTGGTTGGTTATAGCTTTTCACACTTTTTGCTCCAAAGGCTTTCGTGCGGCGAATACTGCTTCTGGCGTCTTCCAAATTATTAATAACGGCTTTGAAATCGCCATCGGCGCCATAAAGGATAAAACCTGTTGAAAACAATCGCGGCCCCACCAATTGTCCACTTTTTTGAAGCTCAGAAAGCGTAAAAACAGTTTCGGTATTTGCCGAAGGATCGTGCGATGTAGTTACACCAAAAGCCAAGTTTGCCATAAAAGGCCAGTATTGTTGCGAGGGAAGTCCATCACGGAAAGCTCCTACGTGAGCGTGTGCATCTACCATTCCTGGCATTATAGTTTTTCCTTCTGCGGAATAAATTTTTGTCCCTACAGGAACAGAAACCTTATCGGCTTCGCCAATAGCTTCTATTTTATTGCCGTTAATGACGATGGTTCCGTTTTCAATTACGTTTTCATTTTCCATTGTGATGATTCGCGCATTAGTGAAAGCAATCCTTCCACTAGGCTTATCAACAGCTGCTTGTAGGCCAATCTTTGTACCAGTTAATGTTATTTCAGGTACTTTTTCTGGGGAACCTGATAAAAAAGTAAACCTGTTTTTTAATTCATTGCTAAAATACTCATCGCCTAGAGTCCACATTATTTTTTGGCTGTTTGGCGACCAATGTATATTTATCCCAGCATCCTTGGCGAGTTGGGAAACAGGCACGGCCTTGGTTTTGTCATCCAAGTCAATGGTTTGGCCATTAAGCACTAAGGGAGCCACAAATAATTTGTGAAGGTTTGTAAAAGCAATCCATTCGTTATCTGGACTTGGTATTAATCTATTGGCATATTTGGAAGTGATATGAGTTTTTTCATCATTTCCATCAAGATTTACACTGATGAGTTTCTTTTCAATTTCTCCAAAATAGGTTCCACCGGTTTGAAGAAAAATTCGTTTTCCGTCTTTGCTAAACATCGGGTATTCGCCTTTATCAACAACGAACTTTTCATTGTTTCCATTGGAATCCATCACATAAATTCCGTCATTTTTTGTAAAAGTGAAACCTTGATCGGTGTTTCCGTTTTCTTTTCTAAAGGTTATTTGGGATGCGTTGGGAGAAAAGGAAGGAGTTCTATAAATACCTTTTTTTGATGTTAATTTCAAGGGGTTTCCTCCCTTGGTTGAAACTTTATAAATACCACCTTTTTCGACGTCGTTCCATGTTACATAAATTATTTCGGAACCATTGGGTGAAAAGCTTGGTTCAAATTCAAAATCTTTACTATTTGTGAGGCGTTGCGGTTTGCCATTGGGCAATTCTTTTTTATATAAATGGCCCAATGCACTAAAAACAATATATTTCCCATCTGGTGAAGTTACAGTGTGGCGAATCATTTTTGGCGTAAAAGTTTCAGTTTCAATTTTATTATTGAAATGAACCGTTTCCGCCAAATCTATATTTACGTTTACTGTAAAAGGGATGTTGACAACTGCCAAAGAGGTCACGTCTATTTTGTTGATTTTTCCACCGCTCCAAAAAACAATTTCGTTATTGTTGGGCATCCAGCTAAAATTGGGATAAACTCCAAAAAGAGCCCACGCTTCTTGCTGGTCTTTATTCAATTGGTCATAAATGGGCCATTCTTCCCCAGTTTCTAAATTTTGAATAAACAGCACACTCTTGGTACGAACTCTTTTTACAAAAGCAAGTTTTTTACCATCTCTTGAAATTGTAGGCCTTGCTGCACCGCCAGGTCCGCCCGTTATTGTTTCGGTTTTTCCGGTTGCAAATTCATATCGTTTTATTACATAAATTTGGTCATTAGGATCTTTATTGTATTGAAAATAACCACCTGGGTACATATCTTCACTATAATAAAGATATTTTCCATCTGGGGAAACAAACGGTTCGTTTACATCCTGTTGATCGTTTTTACGCTTTGTTAATTGTAAACCAGTTCCTCCAGATTTATGATACTGCCACATCTCTCCGGCGCCCAAACTTCTTTCAGAAGAAAAATGTTTACGGGCAATTAAATAATTTCCGTCTGAGCTCCAAACAGCATTATTTAACAAGCGGAAATCTTCTTTGGTGACTTCTTTTGCATCGCTGCCATCAGCATTCATAACCCAAATATTATCGCCACCACCAGCATCACTTGTAAAGGAAATTTTGGTGCCGTCTGGACTGAATCTGGGTTGTATTTCAAACGGAATTCCCGCTCTGATTACTTTAGCGGTTCCGCCCGAAATAGGCATTGTATATATATCGCCCAGCATATCAAAAGCAATGGTTTTACCATCTGGACTCACATCGAGATTCATCCAAGTACCTTCATTTGTTGAGAAGGAGTGGGTTTTATAGTTGAAATCTTTTCCGGGATTAGCAACTTCCCATTTTGGTTCTTCTTTTTCCTTATCCTTCTTTTCTTCTTTTTCCTGAGCATAAAAAGATGTTGAGATAACTAGACATAATAAGAATGGAAAAATTTTCATGTTTAAAATATTAGGCGGTTAATTTCTTGATTTAATATTGTTTTCGCAGAGCGTTAGTATTTCTGAAACTCTTTTGTTTCGGGTTTCTTCCCGCTTGGCTTGGTTCAACCAATAAAGATAGCTTTTTCTATAACTACGGCTAAAATTTTCAAAATTTGTTAAGGCTTGTTTGTTCTGCTTAAATGCTTTTTGAAGATCTTCTGGAATTATTAAATTTTCCACATCGTCCAAAGCAGTCCAGCTACCATTTTTCTTGGCTTCAGCAATTACTTTTTTTCCGTTTATATGAAGAAGACCTTCTTTTTCTAATTCTTTCAAATGAGATTTATTGAGGGCGCTCCAAACGCTTTTCGGGTTTCGAGGACAAAAGTATTGCTGCCGCCTTCCATTGCCAAGGCTTTTCACCGTACTGTCTATCCAACCGAAGCAAAGAGCTATTTTAACGGCTTCTTCCCAACGCATAGATGGGATATCCATTTCTACTTTGTAAAAAATTAGGTAAACGCCTTGCACGTGCGTTTTGTGGTTTTCATGCAGCCATTCCCGCCATTCAGTATCATCTTTAAAATAAAGTGTAGGCTTAGAACTCATTATTTTATTTTTTCGGAATTCACATAGAAATCTTCTTTAATCTGAAAATTTAAAATAGGGGAAGAGTGCATTTTCGTTTTCCATTCCGAAGAAGGGTAAATCCATTCTTCTTTACCGTTTATTTTAGAAATAACCGGCATATCAAAATTTTCAATAATGTCTACATATCGATATTTCAGATTTTTTCCATCAATGGAATATTCAATTTTTGGAACAATTATGCCTCTTAAATATTGATCAAAAAACACAGTGAGGTCTATTCCGCTTTTTTGGCTAATGTAATCTTCAATCTGTTTGGTGGTAACGGTTTGGTGATAAAATTCTTGGTTCAGTCCACGTAGAATACTTCGCCATTTTTCGTCATCTTCAATAAGTTGCCGAATCATATGAAGTATGTTTCCACCTTTGTAATACATATCGCTACTTCCAGAATTGTCAACGTTGTATTGCCCAATAATTGGACTTTCGTTCATAATCTTTTTTCGGGTGCCGATAACGTATTCCGAAGAAGCCTTTTTTCCATAGTAATAGTCTAAATACAAATTTTCAGAATAGTTGGTAAATCCTTCATGAACCCACATATCTGCCACATCTTTATTGGTGATGTTGTTGGCGAACCATTCGTGGCCGCTTTCATGGATAATTATAAAATCGAACTTTAATCCCCAGCCAGTTCCCGAAAGGTCACGGCCTAAATAACCGTTTTTAAATTTATTTCCGTAAGTCACGCTGCTTTGGTGTTCCATTCCCAAATAGGGTGTTTCAATCAGCTTGTAGCCATCTTCATAAAAGGGGTAGGGGCCAAACCAATGTTCAAAGGCTTTCATCATCATTGGCGCCTGTTTGAATTGTTCTTTTGCCTTTGCTTCATTTTCGCGAAGCACATAATAATCCATATCCAGTATTCCTTTTTCACCTTCATATTTTTCACTCCAATGCACATAATCCCCAATGTTTATGTCTACACCGTAAGCGTTTATAGGGTTTACCACTTGCCACACCCAGGTTTTTGTAATGTCGGTTTCAATTACTTCTATTAATTTTCCGTTGCTCACGTCCATCAAATCTTTTGGTGCGGTTACTGAAATTGTAATGCCATTGTCCGGTTCATCGGAAGGGTGGTCCTTCAATGGCCACCAAACGCTGGAGCCAATGCCTTCGTTGGAAGTTGCTATAAAATCTTTTCCGTTACTGTCCTTTTCCCATGTAAAACCACCATCCCAGGGCGGACGTCTCGCGATAATAGGTTTTCCAGAAAAGTAAATTGTGATTTTTTCTTCCTTGCCTTTTTCCTGCTTTTTTTGAAGTTTTAAAAAATGTGCATTTTCTTCGGAAGTGTATGAGATTTCTTTTCCTTCTTGAAGGATTCTATCAATCTTCATTGGATTTTGCAAGTCAATTTGCATGACCTCATTAGGTTCTAAAATTTTATAGGAAATCGTGTTACTGCCTATAATGGATTTTTCGGAAGGATTTACGATAACTTTCAAGTCGTAATATGTAACATCAAACCAAGCTCTTTCTGGAGTTATGCTGCCGCGAAGGGTGTCGGCACGGGTGAATTCCTGTTGGGAAAAAATTGAACTTACTGAGAAAACACAAAATGAAATAAACAATAATTTTTTCAACATAATAATTTTATTAAATCACAAATCACAAATCACAAATCACAAATCACAAATCCCATATTTCTTTACTTCGATTTTCTTTTTTCTACAATTGCGGAAAAAATCTTTCTTAGTTCATCCGCCTCATTAATTAATTCAACCAATTTAATATCATATTGGTTATTAAAGTCATTTTGGAGTAATTTTAACCAAAGAAGCGATTCTTTTGCTTCCTTCCTGCATATTTTAATTCTGAAGTCAAAATCTTTATCACTTACATGCTCATTTGATTCTATATAGTTAGCTGCTACAGAGCCTGAAGATCTAATTAGTTGTTTCCCATCTTCAATATTTGCAATACTTTTTTGAAATGAATAAACTAACTTCCGAACAGATTTTGCAAACAAGTAAGTTCTAATTTCCAAATCATAAGGTTTTTCCATAAACGAATTTTTCTTATATTTTTCTTTTGTTATTTGTGATTTGTATTTTTTGAGATTTATTATTTAAACACCGAATTCGGAAAAACAACCACACTTTCAAACCCATCTTTTCCAACGGAGACCAGTCCGAAGAATGAATTATCAATCACAATTCCTTTCAATGTAAATTCTGAAACATCACCCACGTAGCGACTGTGGTCCCAATTGGGCGAGGTGGTGTCGCGCCAATATATTTTATAGCCCACTGCGCCGTCCACTTTTTCCCATTTCAGTTTTGCAGAGGGTTCCACAACACCGCCAATGGCAACATTTTTTGGTTCGGGTGGTGCAGAGGCTATACTCGCCAAATTTATTGCGTTCACCGCTGTGAGTTTTGCTGCATAATCAAAGTTTACAAATTCCAGTTTATCGCCGTATTCAATTCCGTTTTCGGTTCTTAAATCTTGATGTTGGTGGTTGTAATCTTCGTGCGCTTCCATTATTCTAATTCCGGCCCAACCCAAATCATTGAAGGGGCGGTGATGTCCGCCGCGGCCAAAACGATCCAAACGGTAAACCATCATTGGGTTCATTTCTGGCATGTAAGTTTGTGTGGTTTTAAAAACGTAACGGGCAAGTTGACGGGAAATTCCATCCACTTCACCACCGTAAAACCGTCGCATTTCACGTTCGCGCTCTGTTTCTGTTGGCGGAACTGGCTCAGAAAAAATCCTAAAATCACGATTGCTTATTACACCACCAACACCTTGAATGTTGCCAATCATATCATTATTTAAAACTCCGATAATTTCCCATCCATTCGCTTTAGCGTATGCAGCAAAACCTTTTCCGCCGAAAAGTCCTTGTTCTTCACCACTCAAACCTAAATAAATGATGCTGTTTTCAAATTTGTATTTCGAAAGAACTCTTGCCGCTTCAATAGTTCCCGCCATTCCGCTGGCATTATCGTTTGCGCCTGGCGCATCTTTGGTGAAATCACTACCATCACTATTTCTGGAATCGATATCGCCGCTCATAATGATGTAACGATTTGGGTATTTTGCTCCTTTTTGAACTGCTGCAACATTAACAATCCAAGTATCTTGGGGAACCCGGTCATTGCCTTCTGCTTTTACAAAATCTTTTTGGTAAAAAACATTTAGGCAGTCTTTACAATCTTTCGAAATGGTTTCAAATTCACTTTTGATCCATCTCCGCGCTGCGCCAATGCCGCGTGTACTGCTAATAGTGTCGCTAAAAGTGTTACGCGTACCGAAATTTGCTAGCGTGCTTATATCTGCTTCAATCCTTTCTGAAGAAACGGAATTGATAATATCATATATTCTTTGATCGGTTTGGGAAAACAAGGAAAACGATATGCTTAAAATAAAACAGGAGAGTAGGCTTTTCATTGGCGGAATTTTGTTTAAAAATAGCAAAAAGAAAGACGAAGACCTACTAGGTAATAAAAAACCTAACAGATTAGATTGCTTCGTGTTCCGCAATGACTCTGTTAGGTTTGAGAAGACAATCTCTTAAATTAAGTTAACTAATTTTCTCCAACGATGGCAAGTTTTCTTCCATCAGGGCTTATCGCCATTCGGGAAATATTTTTAACTCCATATTCTTCAAGGGAAGCAACACGGTTCCATTCTGTTTCGCCCAGCGTGTCGTACATATAGAGTTTGTTGCCGCTACCAACAAGGATTTGCGTATCATTGATCCAAACGCAGTCCTGAATGCCGATCGGCAATTCGCAAATAAAGAAACTTTCATAAGAATTCATATCCAGTAGATATAAATCTAAATTGCCTTCTTCGTTGACCAAAGAATAGCTCATGGAAGTAACTTTTGGGACTTTTTGAAGCGAGCGTCCAGCATTGTAAAATAAGGTGTCGGCAGTTTTTGTCCGTAAATCTATCATTGCCAAATCCATTTTATCACCATCCAAAACTGTAGCGAGCATTTTTTTATCGTTGTAGAAAGCGAAGTACGCAACTTGTAAATCTTTAATTATTTCAGAAGAATTACCCGTTTCCGAACTGTACCGATACAATCGCTGTAATCCGTCTTTGTCCAGTCTAACTGCTGCCACATCGTTATTTGAAGTAAATTTTTGAGGAGAATATTCGCCCCCTTCAGTTTTTTTATTGACCCACTTTTGAAGTTTTGAAGTCAAGTTATATTCTGAAATGTCTGTTTGCCCGTCATTGTTTCCCGCGAAAACAATCGTTTCGTTTGAAATAAAGGATGGTTGATTGTCATAGCCTTTATTGTTTGAAATATTTCGGACGTTCAACAATTCCAAACCTTCGTATGCTGGAGCGATATCAAAAACATACACATCGGTGTTTTGTTGTGCAAAGCTGAAAACGGAGGTCGTGATTGTGAAAAGGAAAAGGAGTTTTTTCATTTAAAATATTTTTGTTTTTAAATAACAAACTTAGAACCAAATTTTCAATAAAAATAAAACCGCCACATTTCTGAAGCGGTTTTAAGAATAATTTATCAATTCAGCTAAAACGGATACGTATTTTCCGAAATAACTTTATGTGCAATTGTACGTCTCAACTCACCAATATTCGGCATGTTTTGATATTTGGTGAAACGTTTAAGCCCCATCAACATCGCGCGTTGTTCATCTCCTTCAGAGAAGGAAAGAATTGCTTCTTTTGCTTTTACGGTTATAATATCTACTGCATGGTAAAGATACAATTGCGACATTGCTACTTGTTCTTTTTGTGTTTCTTCCCCAAAGCGTTTTGCGTTCTTTTCAGTTCGTAAAATTCCGCTTTCAGCCATGTAGATTTCAATCAAGATATCTGCTGCAGCCAATAGTGTCTGCTGGTGTTCTTCCAAATCGTTACCGTATTTTTGAACGGCGCTTCCGGCAACCATTAAGAATACCTTTTTCAGTTTAGCGATCATCGCTTTTTCTTCGGAAAGCAATTCGGAGAAATCTGGTTTTTCAAAAGAAGGAATTCCCATCAATTCTGCGGCAACTGCTTGTGCAGGATTCAAAAGATCTACGTGTCCTTTCATTGCTTTTTTCACTAGCATACCAACGGCCAACATTCGGTTGATTTCGTTGGTACCTTCATAAATACGGGCAATTCTAGCATCACGCCAAGCAGATTCCATTGGTGTATCTGCACTGTAGCCCATACCACCATAAATCTGAATTCCTTCGTCAGCACAATTTTGAACATCTTCGGAAACGGCTACTTTTAAGATAGAACACTCAATAGCATATTCTTCAACTCCTTTTAATTCGGCTTCTTGATGGCTGTTGCCAGCTTTTATGCGAAGCGCAATTCGATCTTCAATATTTTTTCCAGCGCGGTAACTAGCACTTTCGCTAACATAAGCGTTGGTTGCCATTTCAGCAAGTTTCAATTTTATTGCTCCAAATGAAGAAATTGGAACATTAAACTGAATCCGCTCATTCGCATATTGAACCGCGTTTGCAATTACACGTCGTTGCGCATCAAGACTCGCCGCCGCAAGTTTTATTCTACCAACGTTAAGAGCGTTCATTGCAATTTTGAAACCTTCGCCGCGCTCGCCTAACATATTTTCTACTGGAACTTTGGTATCACTAAAGAAAACCTGACGAGTAGAGGAGGAGTGAATACCTAATTTCTTTTCTTCCTCGCCCATTGAAATTCCATTTTCAGGGTCGTTTTCAACAATAAATCCTGTGATGTATTTATCGTCTTCAATTCGGGCAAAAACAATCATGGTATGACAAAAACCTGAATTTGAAATCCACATTTTTTGTCCGCTGATGGAGTAATGTTTTCCATCTTCAGAAAGTACGGCTTTTGTTTTTCCGCTGTTGGCATCGCTTCCCGCACCTGGTTCAGTTAACGCATAAGCTCCAAACCATTCGCCAGTAGCGAGTTTTGGGACGTATTTTTTCTTCTGTTCTTCTGTTCCGTATAGAGTAATTGGAAGCGTTCCAATACCTGTATGTGCGCCAAATGCTGTAGCTACAGAACCTGTTGCACCAGAGATGTAATCACAAACCAACATAGTGGTAACGAAACCCATTCCTAGTCCGCCATATTCCTCTGGCACAGCAACACCAAGAAGACCTAACTCTCCAGCTTTGCGCATAACTTCTTCAGTTAACGCGTAATCTTTATGCTCAAAACGTTCCTTAAGTGGCCAAATTTCACGGTCAACAAATTCCTTAACGGAATCGCGCATCATTTTTTGTTCTTCGGAAAAGTCTTCTGGGGTGAAAACGTCTTCAGCTTTTGTTTCTTTTACTAGAAATTGGCCTCCGCGAAGCAATTCATTTTTTGTTGTTTCTGTTGTATTCATTTTTTTTTAGATTTTAGTAGTTAGTACTGAGTATTGAGAAAATCTCACTACCCAATACTCACATCTCAATACTTTTTATTTCAAAAATTCATATACACCTGCAGCACCTTGTCCGGTTCCCACGCACATTGTCACCATTCCGTATTTTCCTTGTAGGTTTCGTTTGCGCATTTCATCAAAAAGTTGCGTGGAGAGTTTTGCTCCTGTACAACCCAATGGGTGGCCCATAGCGATTGCACCTCCGTTTACGTTTACAATTTCTTTGTCTAAACCAAGTCCGCGGATTACAGCTAATGATTGTGAAGCGAATGCCTCGTTCAATTCTATAAGCTCAATTTGGTCTTGCTTTAATCCAGCTTGTTTCAATGCTTTTGGGATTGCGTATAATGGACCGATACCCATTATGCTTGGTTCAACACCAACTGGTGCATAACTTACAAGCCTAGCAATGGGTTCAATATTTAGTTCTTTCACCATTTCTTCACTCATAATTACGGTGAAGGAAGCACCATCACTCATTTGTGAGGAGTTTCCAGCTGTAACACTTCCACCAGCGGCAAAAACAGGGCGAAGTTTTGAAAGGGCTTCAATATTGGTTCCTTTTCTTGGGCCTTCGTCTTTGGTTACGGTATATGTTTCTGTTACTTTTTTTCCAGCATCGTTTACAAAAGTGTGTTCCACATCAATAGGAACTATTTGATCATCAAAGCGACCTTCGTCTTGAGCTTTAAGCGCTCTCATTTGACTAGTATAAGCGAACTCATCTTGATCTTCACGGGAAACGTTGTATTTTTTGGCAACTGCTTCAGCAGTTAAACCCATATTCCAGTAATAATCTTCGTGGCCTTCTTTCGCCATTTTATAATCTGGAACAGGCTTGTAACCTCCCATTGGAATGTAGCTCATGCTTTCAGCTCCACCGGCTATGATGCAATCTGCCATTCCACTTTGGATTTTTGCTGTTGCAATGGCGATAGTTTCTAATCCTGAAGCGCAATAACGGTTCACCGTCATACCAGGAATTTCAACGATATCCAATGCCATTAACGAAATCAGGCGCCCCATGTTTAGTCCTTGCTCTGCTTCAGGCATCGCGTTACCAACTATTACGTCATCAATTCGTTTTTTATCGAGTTGTGGCAATTCGTTTAATATATATTTAATGGTTTCCGCTGCGAGTTCGTCTGGACGTTTGAAGCGAAAAACTCCACGAGGTGCTTTTCCTACTGCGGTTCTGTATGCTTTTACTATATATGCTGTTTTCATTTTTGTTTAGTATTTAGATGTTAGTATTGAGTATTGAGATAGCTCATTTTTCTAACGATTTTATTAATGCATAATTCATTTTTTGAAGTTCAACAACCTTGGATAAAATAGGATTTACAATGTCTTCCGAACAAATTGAAAGTTTATTTGATAGTAATAATTGAGTAAAAAGTTCATATGAAGAACCGTTTGCAATTCCGAGAAAATTTTTAAACTCACCGTTGGTATTTCTTCCTGCTCCCTCCGCTATATTCGAAGGAATTGAGACAGCGCTTCTTCGCAGCTGACTTATCAAGCCAAACTTCTCTTCTTTTGGGAAATTTGTGGTTAATAAATAGACTTCTTCAGCAACTTCCATTGCCTTATTCCAAATCTTTAAATCTTCTAATTTGTGCATTTTCTCAATACTCAATTCTAACTACTCAATTCTAATTTCTAAGAGGTTTCCCTTTTTGAATCATATGTTGAAGTCTTTCCAAAGTCTTTCTTTCTCCAGTTAAACTTAAGAAAGCTTCCCTTTCAAGATCGAGTAGGTATTGCTCACTCACATAGCTTGCTTCGCTTAAATCGCCACCTGCCATAACATAGGCTAGTTTGTTGGCTATTTTCTTGTCGTGCTCGCTGATGTAATTTCCAGCAAACATTTGGTCGGTTCCAACGAGGAACATTCCCAAGGCTTGTTTTCCAAGTACCTTAATATCTGTTCTTGGAATTGGTTTCGTATAACCTTGATCTGCCATAAATCGCGCTACTTCTTTAGCTGCAGCAATTTGTCTGTTTTGGTTAACGATTACAATATCTTTTCCTTTCTGAAGAATTCCGGTATCATAAGCTTCATATGCAGAAGTGGAAACCTTTGCCATGGCGATAGTCAAGAAATATTCTTGAAGTGTGTTGAGTTCAACATCATCTTTTCTAAATAGATCACTTGCGCGCATTGCCATTTCTTTGGAACCACCACCACCAGGAATAACCCCTACGCCGAATTCTACCAAACCAATGTAACTTTCAGCGGCTGCAACTACTCTGTCTGCGTGAAGGGTGAACTCGCAACCACCGCCCAAGGTCATTCCGTGTGGTGCAACCACAACTGGAATAGAGGAGTAGCGAAGGCGCATGCTCGTATCTTGAAAATATTTTATAGCGGCGTTCAATTCTTCGTATTCCTGCTCTACAGCCATCATAAATATCATCCCGATATTGGCGCCTACTGAGAAGTTTTTGCCGTTGTTGGCAATTACCAAACCGTCGTAATCTTTTTCGGCCATGTCAATGGCTTTGTTGATTCCTGCCAAAACATCACCGCCAACAGAATTCATTTTACTAATAAATTCTACATTTAAAATCCCATCGCCAAGATCTTCAACTACAACTCCGTTATTTCTAAAAACTTCAGAGGTTTTACGGATGTTGTCTAAAATAATAAACGAATCCTGTCCGGGAACTTTTACGTGCTTTTTCTGTGGAATATCGTAGTAATAGGTATTTCCGTCTTTTATAGTGTAGAAAGAATCAACGCCAGCTTCAAGCATTTCATTTACCCAAGCGGCTGGTTCTTTTCCTAATTCTTTTATTAATTCAATGCCTTTTTTAACGCCAACGGCATCCCAAATTTCGAAGGGACCATTATCCCAGCCGAAACCTGCTTTCATAGCATCGTCAATTTTATAAAGCTCGTCGGTTATTTCAGGAATTCTTTTGGAAACGTAAGCGAACATCGCCCCGAAATTCTTTCGGTAAAACTCTCCTGCTTTATCCTCTCCTTTTATAAGAATTGGAAAACGGTCAGTAACTTTATCAACCGATTTCGTTTTTTCCAAAGTGCCGAAAGCTGCTTTTTTGCTTTTTCGGTAGTCTAAAGAATCTAGGTCGAGGGTGAGGATTTCACTACTGCCATCATCATTTTTCACTTTTTTGTAAAAACCTTGGCCGCTTTTACTTCCCAGCCATTTGTTTTCCATCATGGTGTCAATGAAGCCTGGAATTTGGAAAATTCCGTGTTCTTCATCATCGGGAACATTGTCGTAAATTCCTTTTGAAACGTGTACTAATGTGTCCAATCCAACAACGTCAACGGTTCTAAAGGTTGCAGATTTGGGTCGGCCAATAACTGGACCGGTCAATTTATCAACTTCTTCAACAGTTAGACCCATTTCCTTCACTTGGTGAAAAAGGCTTTGGATGCCGAAGATTCCAATTCTGTTTCCTATAAAGGCTGGTGTGTCTTTTGCAACTACGGAAGTTTTTCCAAGGAATTTTTCACCATAACCATTTAAAAAGTCTAAAACTTCAGTTGAAGTTTTAGGTCCAGGAATAATTTCAAAAAGTTTTAAGTATCGCGGTGGATTGAAGAAGTGTGTTCCGCAGAAGTGTTTTTGAAAATCTTCACTGCGGCCTTCGCTCATAAATTTTATAGGAATACCAGAAGTATTCGAGGTAATAAGTGTACCAGGCGTTCTGTGTTTATCAAGGTTTTCAAAAACCTGTTTTTTAATGTCCAACCGTTCAACAACCACTTCAATTATCCAGTCGGCAGTTTTTACTTTTGAAATATCGTCTTCCAAATTTCCGGTGGAAATGCGTTTTGCAAAATCTTTGTGATAGAGTGGGGCAGGGTTGCTTTTAATGGCTTTCTGAAGATCGCCATCCACAATTCTATTTCGAACCACTTTGTCTTCAAGGGTAAGCCCTTTTTTCTTTTCGTCGTCGTTCAGCTCGCGGGGAACAATGTCCAGCAAAAGCACTTCCACGCCAATGTTTGCGAAATGGCAGGCAATGCCACTTCCCATAATTCCGGAACCAATTACCGCTACTTTGTTAATTCTTCTTTTTGACATATTATATTATTTTTCTGAATCGTATATTTTCTTTGAATTTACCAACTCGTTTATTGTATTTGCTACTTTTCTAAATGTTTGCAATTCTTCTACCGATACATTTTTTTGAACGGCTTCATCAAAACCTAATACTACTCCTTTTGAGAAATCGCGCATTTCTTTTCCGAAATGAGTTAAATGTATCAACACACCGCGACCATCATCTGGGTTTGGTTTTCGCTCTATCAATCCTTTTTGCTCCATAGCTTTCAAGGTACGTGAAAGGCTAGTGGCTTCCATTCCCATTTTGGGTCCCAGCGCAGTGGAAGGTGTTCCTTCTTCAGGATCGATGCTGATTAAAGCAAAGCCTGTGGCCATTGTACTTCCTTTTTTTCCTGCTTCTTCATTGTACATTTTTGTGACGCTCATCCAAGTGGATCTCAGAATATAATCTATAGTTTTCTCTTTATGTTTTTCTTTCATTGAAGATTTTGAAAAAGTGGAAAACCAAAGATACAAAAATTTATTATGCACGCATAGTAAATAAAGAACAAATTTATGCTTTCTCCACTACAGAATAATTCAGTTTTCCATCAACAACATTTGCTGGGGCGGTGTAAGGGTGCTCTGTGGCAGTATATTCGCCCATAATGTGCATTACGACCCAACCTTCAACTTTTAAAATATCTGCAATTAAAGAGCGATGGCAGCTCCACCATACTGCTTCGGCACACATTATGGCTGTATTTTTTTCGCAAGCAATTTCCTTAAGAATTTTTAAAGCTTCTTGAAATTGTTCTGTTTCCATATAGTCAGCATATCCTTTAAAGGAATCGAGCCGCCATGCATTGTTTTTTGAATTTGTTTCGGGTTTTCTACGACCTCCCAAATCGACTAGATGTGTATATGCAATTCCGTTCTCGGGAAGGGAAATTTTCAAACTGTCTTTGTTATACTGTGGAAATTTTCGCGAACCGGGATAATGGCGCACATCGACGAGCATTTTTATGTTGAAGGAATCCAACAATTTTAAAAATTCGTCGAGAGAGCGGGTAGAGTGGCCGATGGTCCAAATAGTCTCCATTTCTAATGGATAATTTTCCCTTAAAGATAAGAAATCAGGAAGGTACTTAGAAGAATTGTTACTTGTTTAACGGAACTTTAATTGGTTACAAATTTTAGCCCCACGATGGAAGCGATAAGCGTAGAAAGAAAAAACACACGCCATAAAGTAGCTGGTTCGTTAAAATAGAGAATACCAACCAGAACGGTGCCCACAGCACCAATTCCAGTCCATACGGCATAAGCCGTGCCGATAGGAAGTGTTTTTGAGGCTTTTATAAGTAAAAACATACTAATAAAAAGGCAGAGCAAGAACCCGCCGAACCACAGTTTAGACTCCCAACCATTGGTTTCTTTTACTTTTCCCAGACAGGCAGCAAAACCCACCTCAAAGAGGCCGGCAATTATTAGGAGGATCCAGTTCATTTTGTATGTTTTTATGAAGTATGCCCATAAATTTCATTGTACAAATCTATATACTGCGCTTTTATAATCTTACGTTTCATTTTCATAGTAGGCGTTAGTTGTCCGCCTTCAATGCTCCAAACATCTGGTGTTAACTCAAACCTTTTAACTTTTTCCCAATGGCCGAAATTTTCGTTGTAAAGGTCCACTTCTTTTTGGATGCGGTCTATCACTGCTTGGTTTTTAATGATTTCTTTGGGATCGGAAGGGAGATCTCTTCCTTTTTTACTTCCCCATTCTTTAAGGAATTCAAAATCAGGCTGGATTAGGGCGGCTGGCATCTTTTCGCCTTCGCCAATAACCATAATCTGCTCTATAAAGCGCGACTGCTTCATTATGTTCTCAATTACTTGAGGTGCTACATATTTGCCGCCGCTAGTCTTGAACATTTCTTTTTTACGGTCGGTTATCTTTAAAAACCCTTCGCTGTCAATCTCACCAATATCACCTGTGTGGAAATATCCATCTTTTATTACTTCGTCAGTCTGTTCTTGGTTTTTGTAATAGCCAATCATCACTTGTGGGCCTTTCACCAAAATTTCCCCGTCCTCCGCAATTTTAACTTCGGTTTCTTTAAGGGGTTTTCCCACGGTTCCAATCTTAAATCCGTGGTTGCGCATATCGTTCACGGAAACTACTGGAGAGGTCTCAGTAAGACCATAACCCTCCATTACTGGAATTTGGGCAGCATTGAAAACACGTGCCAAACGGGGTTGTAGCGGTGCGCTACCAGAGGCAATAGCTTTTAAATTTCCACCAAGAGCTTCGCGCCATTTGCTGAAAATAAGTTTGTTTGCCAATTTAAGCTGGCTTTCATACCACCAGCCGTTTTCGCCGTAGGGTTCGTATTTTAGACCTAAATCTATTGCCCAAAAGAACAGCTTCTTCTTTATGCCAGAAAGTTCTCCTCCCTTGGCATATATTTTATCGTATACTTTTTCGAGTACGCGCGGTACTGCGGTCATCACTTCGGGTTTTACTTCTTTTAAGTTATCGCTGATGGTCTCGAGAGATTCTGCGAAATAGAGTTCCACTCCGCAATACTGATACATATAATGCAACATGCGTTCGTAAACATGGCACACAGGCAAAAAGCTCAAAGCCGACGATTTTCCAAGTTCAATGGGCAATCTTTCAGCACTGAATTTAGCGTTGCTGGCAATGTTTTTATGCGAAAGCATTACTCCTTTAGGTTTTCCGGTGGTTCCAGAGGTATATATTAACGTTGCCACATCATCTTCGTGAATGGCTTCTTTTCTTTTATCTAATTCGTTTTGGTTGCTTTCGTCCTTTCCTTTTTCCAAAACTTCGCTCCAGTTTTTTGCGCCTTTAACTTCATCAAAAGTGTAAACCTCTTTTAGCGAGGGCACGTTCGCTTTAATGGCCATCACTTTATCGTAAACTTCTTTGTCGGAAACAAAGCAATACAAGGATTCACTGTGGTTGAGAACATATTCGTACTCACTCTCTGAAATTGTTGGATACACTGGCACATCCTGCGCGCCAGTTTGCATAATGCCTATATCGCATATATTCCATTCGGTGCGATTGGTGGTAGAAATTAATGCTACTTTATCGTTGGGTTTTACCCCCATATTAATTAAAGCTCTACTTATTGCATTGGCCTTAGCTATATATTCCTGAGTAGAAGTTGCCTTCCATTCGCCACTGTATTTGGTAACTAGGGCTTTTTCTTGTGGATATTTTTCTAGTTGATAGTATGGGAAGTCGAAGAGTCTTTTTGGATCTGTCATGATAGTATTGTTGAGGAAGTGAAAATAGCAATTTTTTTTAAGTTTCTCTTTGAAACAAAAAAGGAATGAAAAATTTTGCCATTCCTATAAAAATATGGAAAGTTTTTATCTTTCTATTTTAAAAACCGCGATTCTTTTTTTGAATGAAAGATTTTAAAATATGGGTTTTTCAGGATTGCCAAAGGCATCTGTAGTAAAACATGTATCTAAATAAATATTACAATTTGGCATACGCTCCTTTAACTGAATTGCCTTTTGATCAATATCTTCTTCATTCTCCTCCGAATCCAAAAAAATCTCTCTCAAACTTTGGTTGTTCAAGCTTTCGCATAAATGGGTAAGGGTGATTGCTGTTTTGGTAAGGTTTAGATTTTCCAAAGATTCCATTTTGTTGAAATACGGAATGCTTTTTTCGGTAATACTACTGTGGTTTCTTAAATACAGGATTTTCAAATCCTTAAACTTGCTTATATACTTAACACCTTCATCAGTAACAAGCGTTTCTTTTAGATGAATCTCCAATATGGAAGTAACCCGTAAACTAAGAAAATAGAAGAAATCATCGTCTTCTTCGGAATCTATTCTTTTCAGCGCACCCCATTCTTTGGGGATGTCTTCCAGTTTTTCAATGCGAAAATGGCGTTTCCAGAATTTTTTTTCTTCTTTTGAAAGGTTCATTTTAACGAGTTATAATTCAGTTTCAGCGAAAATTACAAAGCTTTCTGTGTTCATTCTTTTTACTATCACATTGGTAGTTTTATAAAATCTCTCCCAGTAAAATTAAGGTAAATAGTTTGCTTTATTCATTAACATTGGCATTAGTTAAAATCTCTTTAAAAGCATATAAATCTGAATATGTATTATATCTAAATGGTATATGTAGCCATCCAGCTCCGTACGTTGCATCTTCTATTTTAGTATGGTCATTTCCAGGTCCGTGTGGGATGTAGCCATTTATTTGATAAAACCGTATAGCATTTACATTTTCAAAGTAACCTAGGTTTGAACCATATTGATTCAAGTTGATTTTGTCAAAAGCCAAATAAAACCATTCATTTGTTGAACCATAGACATTTGTGGGGTTTGAAATGTTATGAACGTATATAATTATTCCCTCGTCAATTATTTTATAGTCATATGTTTTCTCTTTACCTTTTTCTTTTACAATCGATTTCACAAAGTTTGTTTCAAAAAAGTCTTTAATATAATTATGGGCTGTGTTATTTATTTTTGCGCTATTAATGTCAGGTTCTGTTGCTGTATTTAAATTTGTTTTATTGCAATAACTGGCTAAATGTTTCATTGCAAATTCAATGTTTGAAATTAAATCTTCATCACTTGAATCAATATTTAAAAATGAATGATCTGTATAAGTGAATTCATCCTCCGGTCGAATTATTCCAGCAGCGAAGGTTTTTCTAATACAGATATCCTTATTGTACGTAAACTGGTTGTATTTATTAATGGACGCTATTGAAGTAGGGATGGTTTCGCTATATTTTACCCCAAACATATTTGAATAGTCAAAAACTAAATTACAATCGTCAATACTTACAAGTTTTAGATTGTAGGTATAACTATCTACTGTCGAATTATTCTTTAATTTTTCCCTTAACCACGATATTGTTTGCTCTTTGGTAAATTTTTGAATCTCCTTGTTAAATGGGGATTCAGCCTTCTTTTCTTTCAATTCATACAATCGGGTAAGCAGTTGTTCAAGTGCCTCTTTATCGATGGTTAGAATATAGAACTTAAATTTTGCTGAAGATGATGGATATTCATCTGCCGTTTTTGTACTTGTAAAGTGTTCATCTTTAAAATTTTGCTTAAAATTTAGCTCTACAACCTGAAGATCGTTATTGGCGAATTCAGTATAGATAAAATAATCGAAAAAATGATTCCAAGAAATCTCGGTGGCACGGCTAATCCATTCATAATCACTTTTACCACCAGGTATTGTGTTAACGGTTATCTCTTTTTCTGTAAAAACCTGTTTACCCAACTTGTCATCTTTTTTTGAAAACACATCGTTTGTTTGCACTTTTTCGACCTGGGTCTTAGCTACTAATTTTTGAATGCTGGTAAAAACTTCTTGTTTGGTTTGGGCAGTTATCAGTACGCAATAAAAGAGGGCAATAATTACAAATGTTAGTTTAGTTTTCATAATTGTAATTCTAATTGTTTTTAATTGATTATTACAGTATTCATTAACTTAGATTTGTTCAATATTTTTAAAATTGTTCTGTTTTAATATCCTCGAAGATCCTTCCAATCTTCTAAAATTTTCAGAACCGCTGCTTTATCTTCCGGCAAAAATTTACATTTAAAATTATCACTTTCTTCCTTCGTAATCCCGAATTCATCATCATCCATTTCATATGCTATATCGTCATAAAAATAGAATTCGACCACGAAAAAGTCTTTATATTCATTATATCTATACTTGTCAAAATCACTCCAATCAATGCCAGAATAGGTTTCTTGCCATCTCATACTCTTAGATTCTAAAGTAATAATGAAGGTATTGGCGGAGAGTTTTTGCGAAACTTTTGTGGGATCTGTGTATGTGTCCACACGGGAAATTTTATCTAAATATTTTTGTATTGGCGGGATGTTATCTGATTGTTTACCATCAAAATATTTAATGGTATCTTCTAGTTTTCCGTTTTTATCGTAATAGTTCCAATCTCCGGCTTCTACCCCTTCAATGTATTTTCCAACAGATTCCAAATTTCCGTTGTCATAATAAGATTTCCATATTCCTGTTGCATCTCCATTCTCAATTTCTCCAATTTCCTTTAGTTTGCCATTTTCGTGATAGATTTTATTTTCGCCATATTTTTTTCCATTTATGAAATTTGCAACTTCGCTTAACTGCCCGTTTTCATAATAGGTAATTGTTTCTCCATTTCTGATTTCATCAATAACATTTCCAATTTTATGCAATTGCCCATTTGGGTAATACATTTTAGTTTGTCCCGTTAGTTTACCATTAACAAAATTTCCGGTCATCGCTATTTTTCCATTTTCAGAATAGCTTTTCGATTCCCCCACTTGTATATCATTTATAAAATTTGCAACTCCTTTTAAATTCCCATTTTCATAGTAGCTTTTCCATTCCCCAGTCATTTTATCACCAATTTTATTTCCAATTGATTTTAGGTTTCCGTTTTCGTAATACTTTTTCACTTCGCTTTCTTCGGTTTGACAAACAGCAATTGTTGAAATGAGCATACAAAAAATGATCAGTATGGTTTTATTTGTTTTCATTATTTAGGGGGTGTTGGTTTTTAAATAATAATAGGAAACCTTCAAATCGGGATCTTTAAAAATAAGCTCGTCTGTAGTGTTTTTCAATACTTTAAACTCATTTTTATCTCCCGTTTCCCATTCCAAAAGCAGCATTTTTTTGTCTAAAAGATATTCTCCAGAAAGGGAATTGCCTGCAAGTTGTGCACTATTGTAAAAAGCGCCATTCGGTTGGAAATCAATTGTAGTTTGATGGTATTTGTTGAGCAGCAGTGCCGCTTCCGCGTTCATAGCCTCTAAATCATCAACATTTAATCGTTGTTCCGCTGAAAGTTCTTCATACAGGGCTGCTTTAAAAACAGCAAGTAATAATTCGTTGTTATTTGCATCGCCACTAAGTGTTTTTTTGAAACTCACTTTTTGCAATTGCCACTTCCCAATCATGTTGTTTCCAACTTGCGCAGCTACTGATGTGCTTATTAAAGTGAGTGCAATAAATGTGAAAAGTGAATTCTTAAAGGCTTTCATAGCAGAGGCAGTGTTAAATTACAGGCAAACAGTTATAATTTTTATAGTATTTACCCAAATAAATTCAATTAATAAATCTTAGACAATACTCCAAATGGAGTATTTTTTGAATATCAAATCAATCCCTGCAAAATACTTTGTTTAATTAATTGTGATGTGTTTTTGCAAGCTGTTTTCCCAAGTATATTGTTGCGGTGCTTTTTTACGGTTAACGGGCTTATAAACAATTGTTCTGCAATTTCACTCGTACTTAGCCCGTCAGAAATTAACTTTAGAATATCAATTTCCCTTTTGGAATATTTTACCGAAGAGTCAGTGACATTATCAACATCTATGTTCATAAAGGAAGGATTGCCATTTAACCCAATCAATGAGATTTGGTTGGTATTCGTTTTAGTCAAATGGTCTATCCGGGTGTGGATGTTGAGCGATTTGCCAAACTTTCCATGTTCATCCAAAGTCAATAAAAGAGCTTGGTGATTGAGCATTGCGTATTCACCGTTTTTCATTCTGCTTCTAAATGAAAAACAGGATTTGTAGTTTAAAACCTTGTCTATGCCCAATGTTCCAAATAAAAACTCAATATTCCTTTGTTCAGCTTTGGCAACAAACTCCATATCGTCCGGGTGGATGGTTTCCAAAATATCCTTAAAGCTTACGGTTTGGGAATCAAATCCGTGAATATCCATAATAGATGGACTTACATTGGAAAGCGACATATCAAAAAAGTCTACGATATAATAGTAAAAAGGCCCCGTACTTATAACGGAGCTAATTACATCTTCAAAATTTATTTCAGGAAGTAAGGTGTTTTGTGTTGTGGTTTGTTGCGAATTTGTCCATACTGAATTAAGTTTTTCAATTTCTAAATTCATAAACTTGCTAGTTGTTTTGTAGTAAATATATACTTTTTTAATTAACAGATATTAGTTGTCCCACCTTCGTAGAAAAAGTTTAGGGGGGCAAAGATTTTTACTTCTTAGTTATCTGTTAAATATTGTCTATGGCGGGACGCTCCCACTAGCATTGGTGATTCTTCAAAAAAGTTTCGTATTTTTAAGAACAATAACCACCGCTAACAACCACCGTAACCATGAAAAAGCTGCTATTTCTTTTAATTTTAATACTGGTGGCGCCATGCTGTATTGCGCAGTCCACAGATTGCTCCCAGGGCAATGGCACCTACAAGTACCGCACAGTACTAATGGAGAGCATCCCCGTTGACTTTAACAAGGATGATTTTCTGGATTTTATAGTGGCGCGCGACAATATTTCTAGCCAGGACTTGACCACGCTTACTGATGGCATAACCGCTGTATATAGAACCATTCCCTCCTTAGATCCGCATAAGTTGATTACCATAGATGCCACTGTGGATATATATTCCATCCTGGATAGTTTGGAAAACTCCCTTGATATATTTTTTTGTGTGATTAGGGATTGCGTCCAGCAGGACGGAACCTATAGTTATTTTGCCACCCTTGTGGAAGGGCCCATTGCAATTGATTTTGACAAGGAAGACTTTATAGCTTACATTACCGCCCGCGATGTAATTTCCGGTGCTGACCTGGCCCTGCTCAACGAACATATAACCACTGTGGAAAAAGCGTTTCCCTTTTTCCAATCAGATTTTCTGAAGAGAACTGTTCTCATTAATGCTACAGCAGAAATATATGGAATATTGGAAAGCCTTACCAATTCTCTTGAGTTTTTTGAGTGCATTGATGATAACATCATATTAGCGTTGGGGGAAGTGCCGACCGCGCAAAGTGCAATACTATTTCCAAACCCGGTAACGGAACAGTCGGTACTTCAACTGAACCACCCATCCCATACCCTGCGGTTAGAGCTCATCAATACTCTTGGTCAGTTGGTTTACAGTAGCTTGCATTCGGGAGCGGAAAGTATAGCGTTAAAAAACCTACCCGTGCCCCCGGGAATTTCGTTTCTTAAAATATACCATATGATGGATGGGAGGGTTGAAATATTAAAGGTGGTAAAGGAGTAATAAACCATTCATTATTTGTTAAGTACCTCACGCTCGCGCGCCGCAGGCAGGTTTGCAACGCGTGACAACCTCATAACAATTTTAACAGACCAATAGTTATTATAAAGTAAACATCGCGATAAGACCTATCAGGAGATTGCTTCTCCCGATAATTATCGGGATCGCAATGATACCTGTTAGGTCTTTTTCTGGTAGCATCCCCACCGTGTCCTTTGTGCCTTCTTTGTGTCCATTGTGGTAACCCTTAATCCGACCCTCGGCTGCTGCGGGCGTCCCTGAGTAAACTAAACTTAGCTCACATAAAACAAAAAAAACCGTTTACAAAATACTTGCAAACGGTTTTTATTAAATATAGAATATTCCTAGATTTTTTCAATCCATTCACGAGCATTAACCAAGGCTTGAACCCAAGGAGAAACTTCGTCATTCATCCTGTCTTTTGGATAATACGCCCAGTTCCATGGAAACGTAGAACGCTCCAAATGCGGCATCATTACTAAGTGACGACCCGTTTTATCGGTCATCATTGCGGTATTGAAATCGCTGCCGTTTGGGTTTGCAGGCAATGCATCATAACCATATTTCGCTACAATATTATAATGCGATTCTTTATTCGGAAAACTGAATTTTCCTTCCCCGTGTGCAGACCAAATTCCTAAAGTACTACCCGTCATTGAAGACAGCATCACAGAATTGTTCTCTTGAATTTTTACAGAAGTAAAAGTACATTCAAACTTTCCAGTATCGTTATGAAGCATTTTGGGCTTTTCTTCATCTTCTGGATTCAATAGTCCGAGTTCCACAAAAAGTTGGCAACCATTACAAACGCCAAGTGAAAGAGTGTCTTCCTTTGCAAAGAAATTCTTTAAAGCTGTATTTGCTTTTTCGTTATACAAAAATGCACCGGCCCAACCTTTTGCACTTCCCAGCACATCACTATTACTGAAGCCACCAACGGCAACCAATAGTTTAATTTCTTCCAAATCCTCACGTCCTTCAATCAGATCGGTCATATGCACATCTTTTACATCAAACCCTGCAAGGTGCATCATGTATGCCATTTCACGCTCGCTATTACTTCCTTTTTCACGGATAACGGCGGCTTTTATTTTCGGTGTTTCAGAATTAAGTTGCGGAAGTTTTCCATTGAAATTCTTCGGAAACTCAAACTTTAACGGTTGATTTTTATAATTACTGAAACGTTCTTTAGCAAGTCTTTCCCCGCTTTGGTTTCTGTCTAACAAATAAGAAGTTTTATACCAAGCATCACGCATTTCAGGAATACTGAAGGTAAGTTCTTCGGAATTGTTTTTTATTTGAAGTGTTTCATTTTCTGAAACCGTTCCAATTTTTTTGAAATCGATATTCTTTTCAGTAAGCATCTTTTCAACTGAAACATTTTCGGAAGCTTGAATCACAACGCCGGCATTTTCAGCAAATAGCAATTTCACCATATCACTTTCCCCTAAACCTGAAAGATCCAGATTTGCACCTAAGTTAACATCAGCAAAACACATTTCTAGTAAGGTAGTTATCAATCCACCAGAAGCAACATCGTGTCCAGCTAGGATTTTTCCTTCTTTAATCAGTGCCTGTAAAGTGTTGAAAACAGTTTTCACATAGTCCGCACTTTTTACATCTGGAGCTGCATTTCCGATTGAATTCAAAACCTGTCCAAAAGAAGAACCGCCTAATTTAAACTTATCCTGAGAAATATTGATGTAATAGATACTTCCACCGTTTTTCTGAAGAACGGGTTCCACAACTTTCTTAATGTCATTACAATTTCCAGCGGCAGAAATAATTACGGTTCCAGGAGAGATCACTTCCCCGTCTTTGTATTTCTGCTTCATTGAAAGTGAATCTTTTCCAGTTGGAACGTTGATTCCCAAATCAATTGAAAACTCTGAAACGGCTTTCACTGCTTCATATAATCTTGCATCTTCGCCTTCATTGTTACAAGGCCACATCCAGTTTGCGGAAAGAGAAACGCTTTTCAATCCATCTTTCAATGGCGCCCAAACTATATTGGTCAAAGATTCAGTAATAGCATTTCGCGAACCTGCAGCAGGATCAATCAAGGCCGTTAATGGCGAATGACCTATAGAAGTGGCAACGCCTTCCTTTCCGTGGTAATCCAGCGCCATTACCCCGCAATTATTCAACGGAAGTTGCAACGGCCCTGCGGTTTGTTGCTTTGCAACGCGACCCGTTACACAACGGTCTACTTTATTGGTAAGCCAATCTTTACAAGCCACGGCTTCCAATTGAAGCACTTGCTCTAAATATTCTTTTATTTTTGAAACTTCATAATCAGGATTTTTGTAATTCCTGTTTACGGTTTTGTCTTTCATTATGGTTTTTGGGGAGCTGCCAAACATATCCTCCAAAGCGAAATCCATTGGTTTTTCACCTTTTTTATTTTCAAAGCAAAAGCGTTGATCGCCGGTAACCACGCCAACTTCATACATTGGGGAGCGTTCGCGATCGGCAACTTTTTTCAGCTTTTGGATATTTTCTTCATTAATAATCAATCCCATTCGTTCTTGGCTCTCATTGCCCATAATTTCCTTTGCGGATAGGGTAGGGTCGCCAATGGGAAGTTTATCGAGTTCAATTCTCCCGCCAGAATCTTCAACCAATTCGCTCAAACAGTTTAAATGTCCACCCGCACCGTGATCGTGGATGGAAACTATTGGGTTTTCATCACTTTCAACCATTGCGCGAATAGCGTTTGCAGCACGTTTTTGCATTTCGGGGTTGCTTCGCTGGATTGCATTCAGCTCAATTCCGCTGTGGAATTCACCTGTATCTGCTGAAGACACTGCAGCACCACCCATCCCAATTCGGTAATTATCGCCACCTAGGACTACTATTTTATCACCTACTTGCGGTTTGCCTTTAATGGCTTGGGTCGCTTTTCCGTAGCCAATTCCGCCTGCTAACATTATAACTTTATCAAAACCCAATCGTCGTGCTTCCTCTTCATGTTCAAATGTTAAAACGGAACCAGCAATTAATGGTTGCCCAAATTTATTCCCAAAATCTGAAGCGCCATTACTAGCTTTAATCAAAATATCGAGCGGCGTTTGGTATAGCCAATCGCGTTCTTTCATTCCTTTTTCCCATGGTCTTTCATCATTCAACCGTGAATAGGAAGTCATATAAACCGCTGTTCCGGCTAATGGCAACGAACCTTTTCCGCCAGCCAAACGGTCGCGAATTTCACCACCGCTACCAGTTGCTGCACCATTGAATGGCTCAACGGTTGTTGGGAAATTGTGGGTTTCAGCTTTTATTGAAATCACACTCTCAAAATCCTTTTCTTCGTACCAATCAGGTTTGTCACCACTTTTTGGTGCCCATTGTTTCACTTTTGGGCCTTTTACGAAAGCCACGTTGTCTTTATATGCCGAAACAATATCGTTTGGATTTTCGGCAGAAGTCTTTTTAATAAGTTTGAATAGGGAAGAGGGCATTTCCTTGCCGTCAATTTCAAATACCCCGTTGAAAATTTTGTGGCGGCAGTGCTCGCTATTCACTTGGCTAAAGCCGAAAACTTCACTGTCGGTAAGTTTTCTTCCAAGTTTTTCAGATAGATTTTCCAGATATTCAACTTCTTCAGCGTTTAAGGCTAAACCTTCTTTTTGGTTGTATTCTGAAATATTTTCAATCTCCAAAATGGCTTCCGGCTGCACGTGAATATCAAAAATATCTTGATTCAATTCTTTGAATTTCTGCGAAAGCATCGGGTCAAAAGTTCCTTTTTCAAAAGTGCTATTATGAAATTCCTCAATACGGACTATTCCTTCCACAGCCATATTTTGAGTGATTTCAACAGCATTTGTGCTCCAGGGCGTAACCATTGCAGCACGTGGGCCAATAAAAAAATCCGTCGGGTTTATGGACAGGACGGATTGCTTTATTTTAGGTTGGTTGCCAAAAAGCCACTCCAACTTTTTAATGTTTTCTTCTGAAATATTTCCGTGGGTTTGGACTGCAAAAACGGTGTTTTCAACATTCCCAAAAAAGTGAATCATCCTTTTGAATATTAGTTCATTTTTGAAGTTTCACCTTCGCTAATAGCTTCGGTGAACAAAGGTGCAAAGGTAACTAAATTTGAAGATAATTTAAATTTCAATAGCGCCATTAAGTAAAAAGTGTTCACATTTATTAAGTATTTGACTCATAGTAGTTAGATAAAATTTAATTGTTATCTTGTCGAACTTTATTCACTAAACGCTAAACCCTAAAACAGATGAAGCAAAAAAAATTACTTTCCACAATTTTATTTTTTCTAAGTATTGGCCTATTTGCCCAAACAAAATTTCCACCAGAACAGATTATCGTTGGAACTTTTGTTGGACAGACAATCCCTTTACGAGATTATCCGACTATGCCAGACAATCTCAATTTAGATCCACAAACATTGACGGTAGTGCCAAACGAATCTACCACCCAAATTGAAATCAATGAGGTGCCACCCACTGTTATTGATAACCTTCAGAAAACACTTGGTCAAATTAACACAAGGGGTTTAGAGCAGAATTTTATTGGTGCTTCTTCTTCAGAGTCTGGTTTTTATCCACCTGATCCAACAGGAGCGGTTGGACCTAATCATTATGTTCATTCGGTAAATTCACTGGTAAAGATTTTTAGTAAAACTGGGACTCTATTAGTAGGGCCAGTTTCTTTAGGTACTTTTTTAGGATTTGGCGGCAACAGTGGAGACCCTATTGTTTTGTATGATCAATTGGCGGACAGATGGCTTGTGAGCGAGTTTGGAAATATAAACGGAGGTAATTCTTTGGCAATTGGAGTATCGGCAACGAATGATCCTGCAGGTGCTTATAATGTATATCAATTTTCCTTTAATGGTTTTCCAGATTACCCACATTATGCCGTATGGCCTGATGCTTATTATGGAACGGTAAATCTAGGCGGAGCTACAACACGTGCTTTTGCAATGAACCGTGATAAAATATTAAACGGAAGTCCCAATCCTGAAATCGTAATATTTACACTTCCAGGAATTGTGGTGAATCCAAACCAGGTGAAGAGTCCTGAGGCAGCGAACCTTTTGGGTAGTAATATTGCCCCGAACACCCCAGGATATGTTACTTATCTTCAAGATGATGCTTGGAGTGGAATTTCTAATGACCATTTAAAAATTTGGGAAATGGATATGGATTGGACAAATACAGCAAACTCTACTATCTCCGCTCCACTTGAAATTCCTACTGATCCTTTTGATGCGGGAGAAATATTTGGACAGGGTGCAATAGCGCAGCCTGGAACCAATCAAAAACTTGCCGGACACGGCGGAATAATTTCTTTTGGCGCAAACTATAGAAGTTTTCCAGGCCATAATTCTTGGCTTATAACTTTCAATACTTTTATTGATGCGAATGAAACAGGCGGTATTAGATGGATTGAACTGAGAAATGATAGTTCAAATCCTTGGTCTATATATCAAGAAGGTACATACGCACCAGCTGACGGCCATAGTAGATTTATGAGTAGTTCTGCAATGGATATTTATGGAAATATTGGGCTAGCATATAGTATTGGAAGCGCTACTTTACCAGTAGGTATTCGATATACAGGACGATTTGACGGTGATCCCTTAGGAACCATGACAGTAGCAGAAACTACTATTAAAAATGGTGTAGGTGTGCGAACCAATACCTACAGATACGGAGATTACGGACATACCACAATGGATCCCGATAATTTAACTTTTTGGCACACGGCAGATTTCTTTTCAAACAATAATGCTTGGAGAACCCAAATTGCTTCTTTTAAGATTTCAACTGGATTTACGGCAGATGTAGGTGTGAATGCAATTATTCAACCCGAAAATGGTCAATTAACAAATGCTGAAACCGTTGAAGTTAGCATAAGAAATTATGGGTCAGCATCTCAAGCAAATATTCCTTTGGAACTTCGTGTTGATGGTAATTTAATAGCCAGCGAAACTTATTCAGGAACAATTACTTCAGGAAGTACTGCCACCTATACTTTTTCACAAACGGCAAACTTATCAACTCCGGGACAAACCTATACCATTGAAGTAAGAACAAATTTATCTGGAGACCAGTTTCCCGCCAACGATCCATTAACCAAAGAAGTTACTAATCTTTTGTCAAACGATGTAGGTGCTCTTGAAATTACAGCACCAGTTTCTGGCCCAGGTCTGGATAATACAGAAACGATCACTGCAACTATTAAAAACTTTGGAGCTTCTTCTCAATCTAACTTTAATGTGCAATATGTACTTGATGGTGGAGCACCTGTGGTGGAAACATTTGCGGGATCTATTGCATCTGAACAAGAAGCGAGCTATAGCTTTACACAAACTGCAGATTTTTCTACATTGGGAACGCATAGTCTTACTGTTTCTACTTCCTTAACAGGTGATGGAAATCCTTCAAACGATGCGGTTACTTCTGAAATTGAAAATTTAATTTGTCAGCCTAGTGGGAACTGTTCTGCTGGTCACGGTTTCCGATTGTTTTCGGTAGCTGAAATCAACAATCCTTCTGATTGTGAAGGATATGGCGATTTTACGAATTTAATCGCAAATTTAGCACCAAATACCACGACCCCATTGACCATAACGACAAACTTTGGAGGTCAATTTATTAAAGTTTGGATTGATTATAACGATGACTCCATTTTTACAGCAGATGAGGTAGTGGTTGACAATTACCAAATTGCCCCCGGCCAAGGACCTGGAACTTATACCGAAACTATAGATTTGGTTGTTCCAGCAGTAAATGCTGTAGGTGAACACAGAATGAGAGCCAAAGCCAATTGGAACGGACCTGTACCAGCGAATGCTTGTGATGATACAGCTTTTGGGGAAACAGAAGACTATACTGCAAATATAGGTACTCTAGGTGTAGAAGATATGGCCATCAGAAATGGTGAATTGTTAATAACCAGTACTGACAACAAGCATTTTGATGTATCCTTGATCTCTGATTATGACGGTATGGGCTATATTTCAGTTTATAACACACTTGGTCAGGAATTGGGCATCAAGCCTATTGGTAAAGTGGATGGCGCTTATCATTTAAAATTAGATATGTCCTTCGTTGCAAGCGGAGTGTATATAATCAAGGCAGGTGGTCAAACTACAAAAGCAGTCAAAACCGCAAGAATTATTGTGAAATAATTTTCAAAAAAAGTAATTTTTATAATGAAACCGTCTCAAATTAAGTTTGCGGCGGTTTTTTTATGAATTGAAAAGTTTCTTCAATTTTAAAGCTATTGTTAACTAAAATAATGACCTACAGTTAAATGATTTAAAATATATGCTGTATCTTTCCTCTCCTAAAATAAAAATTAAACCATGAAATTCAAAAAACTACTATTTGCAACCTTTCTACTATTTGGGATTGGGGTTTATGCCCAACAAACTTTTCCGCCAGATGAGGTTATCGTCGGTACTTTTATAGGAAAAACCATTCCTTTAAGAGATTACGCAATTCAAGAAGAAAATCACGATCAGAGTATTAAAGAAATCAAGTTAGTCTCCAATAGATCCCGATACAATCCGCAGGTAAATTCGAACGCATTGCCAAATGGAATTGAACAAAACGTTCAAAAAGGTTTTGGCGAAATCCAAACGCGCGCCATTGAACAGAATTTTATTGGCGCTTCTTCCTCTGAATCTGGCTTTGTACCGCCAGATCCAACAGGGGCTGCAGGACCAAATCATTATGTTCATTCTGTAAATTCCATTGTGAAAATTTTCAGTAAAACAGGCACGCTGTTAGTTGGTCCTGTTGCTTTGGGAACTTTCTTGGGAATCAGTTCAAATTCAGGAGACCCGATAGTTATGTATGACCAACTTGCAGACCGCTGGTTTGTAAGTGAGTTTGGTTCTTTGAACAATTCGTTGGCTATTGGCGTTTCTGAAACCAACGACCCAACAGGGGCTTATAATGTATATCAATATAGTTTTGGAAGTTTCCCAGATTATCCACATTACAGTGTTTGGCATGATGCTTATTATCTCACCGCAAACATAGGAACTACCAATAAAGTTTATGCGGTGGAAAGAGATGTAATGCTCGCTGGAGGTGCAAGCCCAAAAATTGTTGGATTTCCTCTTCCTGGAAGCACTCAAAACACAAACACCGTTTTGAGCCCTGAGCCCGCAAATCTTTTGGGAACAAACTTTCCAGCAAATGCACCGGGTTATGTAACCTATCTTCAAGACGATGGATGGTCGGGCGTAAGCTTTGACCATTTGAAAGTTTGGGAAATAGACTTGGATTGGACTAATACGGGCAATTCAACCATTTCTGCACCTTTGGAAATTCCAACAGATCCGTTTAACTCTGTGTTTGCCCCATTTGGCTCTGGTGATGTTCAACAACCGGGAACTGGTCAAAAAATTGATATGATTGGGGGTGTAATTTCCTATGCCGCAAACTACCGCAGTTTTGCAGGACACAACAGTTGGGTCATTACATTTAATACAGATATAGACAATAACGATACCTCAGGTATTAGATGGATTGAATTGCGAAATGATGCTTCCAATCCATGGTCCATATTTCAGGAAGGAACGTACGCTCCCGCTGATGGAAATAGCCGTTTTATGGGAAGTGCTGGAATGGATGCCGCAGGAAACATAGGCTTGGCTTTTAACGTTGCCAGCGGAACGCTCCAAGCGGCCATTCGCTATACAGGCAGATTTGATGGAGATCCTTTGGGACAAATGACCGTTGCTGAAACCGAGATTGTTCCAGGTGCCGGAGTGCAAACATTTACAAATAGATTTGGAGATTATTCACACCTTACTATGGATCCTGATAACTTCACTTTCTGGCATACTGCAGAATATTTTTCTTCAAATAACAACTGGAGAACACAGATTGCAGCTTTCACACTTTCAGGAGGTTTTGCAAAAGATGTTGGGGTTAATGCCTTAATCCAACCCGTGAATGGTCTGTTGACCAATGCTGAAACAGTTGAGGTAAGCATCCGAAACTTTGGAACCGCCTCTCAGAGCAATATTCCTTTAGAACTTCGCGTGGACGGAAATTTAATGGCTTCTGAAACTTTTTCAGGTACTGTTACAGCTGGTTCAACTGCGACTTATACATTCGCACAAACTGTTGATTTATCTACTTCTGGACAAACGTATTCTATTGAAGTTAGAACAAATTTATCTGGAGATGAATTTCCAGCAAACGATCCTTTTACAAAGGATATTACCAACCTTTTGGCAAACGACGTAGGTGCAATAGAAATTACGGCGCCTATTTCTGGCTCTGGCTTGGGCAACGAAACTATTATTGCGACAATTAAAAATTTCGGTGCTGCTTCACAATCAAACTTTAATGTACAATATGTAATTGATGGTGGTACGGCTGTGGTTGAAACATTTACTGGACCTATTGCTTCTGAACAGGAAATGACCTATAGTTTTACCCAAACCGCAGATTTTTCTACTTTGGGAACTTACAATGTTACTGTATCAACTTCTTTAGGAGGAGATGGCAATTCATCTAACGATGCAGTTTCAACCGTAATTGAAAATATTTTGTGCCAACCTAGTATGGATTGCTCTTTTGGAGATGGTTTCCAATTAGTTTCAATAGCAGAAATCAATAATCCATCCGGTTGCGAAGGATACGGCGATTTTACAAACCTTATAGCCAATTTGGCTCCGGATAGCACTAACGACCTTACTGTGACTACCGGCTATGGAGATCAATTTGTAAAAGTTTGGATTGATTTCAATGACGACTCCATCTTCACAGCAAATGAGGTTGTTGTAAATAACGTAGTGATTGCACCTGGTCAAGGTTCAGGAACCTACACTGTGACTATGGATTTAGTGGTACCAGCAGGCGCAGCAATAGGGCCACACCGTATGCGCGCCAAAACCAATTGGGATGGCCCAGTGCCAAATGATGCATGTGAAGAAACCAATTTTGGAGAAACTGAAGATTACACTGCAAACATTGGCACACTCGGCGTAGATGATTTTTCCGTGCGGAATGGTAATTTGATTATCACTTCAGAAGGAAACAAACAGTACGAAGTTTCACTTACAACAGCTTATGACGGTGCCGCCTATTTAGCGATTTACAATATGTTAGGTCAACAGCTTAAAGTGAAAATGATCGATAAATTAGGCGATTCTTATAAAGCCAGACTCGATATGAGTGAAGCGGCAAGCGGAGTTTATATTGTGAGAGTAGGTGGAAAAGATACAAAATCATTTAAAACGGGAAGAATTATTGTTGAATAAATTCTTTAGTTGAAATTAATAAGTTAAATTAAAAAAGAGCGGGCAAACACCCGCTCTTTTCTATTTTCCAATAAACTGATTCTTATTTTTTCTGAAGCAAAGAAATATAAAAACCATCAAATCCGCTTTTGCTTGGCATTATTTTTTCTTCACTCAACAGTGTGAAATCTTTTCCTTCTTCTCTACTTAAAAAACCTTTTACTTGCAATTCGTTTTCCGAAGGAAGTATAGAGCAAGTAGCATAAACCAATTGTCCACCCGGCTTTACCATTCGTGAATAACTATCTAGCAGCTCTTTTTGTGTGGCGCGAATTTTATCAAGAAACTCAGGTTGTAATTTCCATTTTGCATCAGGATTTCGTCTTAAAACCCCTAAACCAGAGCAAGGCGCGTCAATTAAAACTTTATCTGCTTTATCGATTAATTTTTTTATCACTTTCGTGGAATCAATCACACGGGTTTCAATATTAAAAATATCGTTTCTGCGGGCACGACGTTTTAGCTCGTTCAGCTTGTTTTCGTAGATATCCATTGCAATTAGTTGGCCCTTATTTTCCATCATTGTAGCAATATGAAGACTTTTTCCTCCTGCTCCAGCGCAAGCATCAATTACGCGCATTCCAGGTTTTGCATCGAGTATTTCTGCAACTTTCTGTGAAGAGGCGTCTTGTACCTCAAACAAACCATTCTTAAAGGCATCGGTCGTGAAAACGTTGCCGCGTTCTTTTAGTTTCAAGGCATCGGGGTATCCTTTTAAAATCTCTGTTTCAATTTCTAAATCTGCCAATTCATTTTGAAGTTTTTCAACGGTAGTTTTTAAAGTATTTACACGTAAAACTACATCGGCCTGCTGGTTTAGGGCAGCAATTTCCTTATCCCATTTTTTACCCAATTCTTTTTGGCCCAATTCATCCAACCAATCAGGAATGGATTCTCGATACTTTCGGATTTTTGAAAGCTCGTCAAATTTTCCTTTAATTCTGCGAGTTGGTGTATCCTCAAATTGTTTCCATTCTGGGATTGCAATTCCGTTCAAAGTTGCCCAAACAGTAAATAATCTAAAAAGATTTGGACGGTCAAAGGGTTCACGCACTTCGGCGATTTCAGAATACAAGCGCTTCCAACGCACAATATCATAAGTTGTTTCTGCAATAAAACCACGGTCGCGAGCGCCCCATCGCTTGTCGCGTTTCAAGGTGTTTTTTAATACTTTGTCTGCTTGCTTATTTTCATTGAAAATTAAGTCAAGTGAATCTATTGTGGCGAATACTAAGTTTCGGTGTAATTTCATTATTAAATTTAATTGACTGCAAAGGTATCACAATACCTATAAATACTTTTGATTACTTTTGGCAAAAATAAACTCTATGCGCTTTGTCCTCATCTTTCTAGCTGTTTTTGTATTTATTTCCTGCGAAAATAAAACTGAAATTGAATTTAATTCAGTTGAAATCACTCCCGTTTTTATAGATAGTTTAAGCATCCGCGCGATGCAGCCTTTGGATGAAAACAGAGTGTGGTTTGCTGCAGATAAAGGAAAAGTGGGTTTGATTGATGGTGATACTCCAAAACTTGCAATTATAAAATACGGCGATTCACTACTTCATTTTCGTTCCATTGCGAGCACGAAAGAAGCTGTATTTGTGTTGAGCATCTCCAATCCAGCGGTTTTGTATAAAATAGGTTTCAACGGAAGTGAAGCCACTAACATTGAAGAGGTTTATAACGAAAAAGGTGATAATGTTTTCTACGATTCAATGAAATTTTGGAACGAAAACGAAGGCATCGCCATTGGCGACCCTGTTGAAAACTGCATGTCGATAATCATAACTCGCGATGGGGGAAATACGTGGGAAAAATTACCGTGCGAAAACCTTCCGAAAGTTGAAAAAGGCGAAGCAGCCTTTGCAGCAAGTAATTCTAACATTGCTATTTTCGGCGATAATGCTTGGGTAGCGACTGGTGGAAGAAAATCGCGTGTAATGCACACTGCTGATAAAGGAAAAACTTGGAAGATTTTTGATACACCAATCATTCAAGGTAAAGCGATGACGGGCATTTTCAGTATTGATTTTAGAGATGAAAACAACGGAATCATCTTCGGTGGAAACTGGGAAGACAAACCTTTTAACGAGGGAAACAAAGCTATAACCCAAAACGGAGGTAAAACATGGAAATTGATTGCAAATGGCAAAAAACCAGGTTATTGCTCTTCGGCAAAATATGTTCCGGGAACTGAAGGGCAGGGGATTGTAGCCGTTAGTTTACTGGGGATTTCTTTTAGCGGTGACGGCGGTAAAAACTGGAAAGAACTCTCAAAAGAAGGCTTTTTCGCTATTGAATTTGTGAATGACAGTGTTGCTTTTGCCTCGGGAAATAATAGGATTTCGAAATTGATTTTTAGAAAGTGATTATTCTTCAGAAAGTATTATTTCCGGATTATCGTTCTTCGGCAATAAAACTTGCAATAAAATTGCAATTCCCATAACAATAGCACAACCCACTAAATTCAGCCACAGATAAGGCATTAGGTCAATATACCAAAAATAAATAATGATTATCTGCGTGATTAGTGCAGCGATAAAAACAGCTTTACTATGAACGTACTTTATAAAAAACGCAAGCAGAAAAATTCCCAGAACATTTCCGTAGAAAATGGAACCGATAATGTTTACGAGCTGAATAAGATTATCGAATAAATGTGCAGTACAAGCTACAAAAATTGCTATGATTCCCCATAAAAGCGTAAACCCTCGCGAAGCTGCCACGTAATGTTTGTCCCTTTTCCCTGGTACGTTTCGTTTGTAAAGGTCAATAGTTGTTGTGCTGCCCAAAGCATTCAATTCTGAAGCGGTTGAGGACATTGCCGCACTTAAAATTACCGCCAAAAGCAAACCTATCAATCCGCGTGGAAGGTTGGTTAATATGAAATGTATAAAAACATAATCTTTATCGTTGGTTTCGGCGCTGGGATTTGCCTTTTTTATTAACGCAACAGATTGTTCGCGCAATTTATTTTCAGAAGTGTTCAGCTGTTTTATTTCTTGAACATAATTTTGTTTTTCCAATTCACTTTCAGCCTTGGAATAGCTTATTTGTGTTGCGGCCAGTTGTTTATCAATGGCTTCTTTCTTTACTTCCAAAGCCTTGTATTCACCAGCATATACGGATTTCTTGACGTCTTTTACGGCAGAAGGGTTAAAGTGAAGCGGGGAGCTGTTAAACTGATAAAAAACAAAAACCATAATTCCCACTAGCAGGATGAAGAACTGCATCGGTACTTTCAGCAGACCATTCATTATTAAACCCATTTGGCTCTGTTTCACACTTCTTCCAGAAAGATAGCGTTGCACTTGGCTTTGGTCTGTTCCAAAGTAGGAGAGGGCTAAAAATGTTCCACCTATAATTCCACTCCAAAAGGTATAACGGTTATCAAAATCGAAGGAAAAATCGAGTATATCCATTTTACCGTTGGCACCAGCGATTTCAAGTGCTTTGGAAAATGTTATGTCTAATGGCAGATAATTCAGAATTAAAAGAAAAGCAATCAGCATTCCGAAGAAAATAACCGCCATTTGTTGTTTTTGGGTAACGCTCACAGCCTTTGTGCCACCACTTACGGTATAAATAATTACGAGTACGCCGATGATGATATTCAAATAAATTAAATTCCAACCAAGTACTGCTGAAAGTATGATGGAAGGTGCAAAAATTGTAATCCCGCAAGCTAGCCCGCGTTGGATTAAAAATAAAATAGCAGTAAGTGTTCGTGTTTTTTTATCGAAACGACTTTCTAGATATTCGTATGCCGTATAAACATTGAGTTTATGATAAATTGGAATAAATACCAAGCAAATTATTACCATTGCAATCGGCAACCCAAAATAGAACTGTACAAAGCCCATCCCGTCGTGAAAGGCCTGCCCGGGCGTGGAAAGAAATGTAATAGCACTGGCTTGAGTCGCCATAACGCTCACCCCAATAGTCCACCAATGCGCCGTATTGCCGCCTTTTAAGTAATCGCCCACATCTTTTTGTTGACGCGATTTCCACGTGCCATAAAGCACAATAAAAAGAAGCGTCCCAATTAAAACAATCCAGTCAATCTGTTGCATCTAGGCGTAATTTTGCATTAGTAAATAAAACAGATAGATATAGACGGCATTGAGCAGGAGCACTATGGTGTAGCTCCATTTCCAGACGAATTTTTGTTTTTCTTTGGTCACGTTTTGAGAATTATTTTCCGATTGAAAGCATATTTGCAAACAATCTGTAAGCTCCGGGAACGCCTGCTGGAAGTTCACGGAAAAAGCTCAATCCAGTATAAATATAATACCCTTTTCCGTATTTGGCTACAAGAAGCGAGCCTTTTGTTGGAGCTTCCCCTTTGTCGTGCATTCCGAGTATTGGAGTGAACTCCTTTGCCCATTCATCGGGAAAATATAAACCGCGTTCCTGTACCCAACCTTCGAAGTCTTTTTGAGTGATTTTATTGGGCGTATTTAGTAGTGGGTTTTCAGGCGAAAGTATTTTTACTTCTGAAAACTCATCAGTCACTCGGTCGCGTGAAAGTTTTAGATTGTAAGGTGCAAGATTTTCAGTGATTAAACCACGGTTAGTATTGTACTGCACAATCATTGTTCCACCGTTTTCAATATATTTATTTAGGATAGGTTGTGTAAAAGCAAGTTCGGATACTGTATTGTAAGCCCGAATTCCAACCACAATTGCATCAAAATTTTGAAGATTTTCTTCTGAAATTGTTGCTGGGTCAATCGTTGAAACCGAATAGCCAATCTGTTTCAAACTTTCAGGAATGGCATCACCCGCACCGTTTATGTACCCAATATTCTGACCTTTTTTCTGAATATCAATTTTAGCAACTTTCGCTTCCGAAGGCAATAAAACACTTTGATACGGAATGTGTTCGTAATCGATGGTAACCAATTCTTTATTAAAAATCTTTCCGTCAGCGCTTACTATTGTTTTTAAATAGCCTTCGCTTTGTCCCTTTGGTGGCGTTACCGTGAAGCTGAAGGTTTTAGTTTCACCGTTTCTTTCAAGTTGAAAGGCTTGCTGCGCTGGCTCCACTTTCCAGCCATCCGGATGTTGGAGGCTTACATTTCCTGATATGCTATCTTTTCCAGCACGGACGATTACCGAAACAATTTCAGCTTCTTCACTTGCAAAAATCAAAACTTTTTCAGGAATGGAAGCGGTAACTTCGGGCAGTACTTCCAGAGGACGATATACTTCACCTTTTACGGGATCATTGAATTTGTAAACTATGGTTTTTGTGAAAGGAATTATAGTATTGCCAAATCGTAGTTCAAAGATCAATTGCTCCAACGGCGGAGTTTCGGGTAAACCAATAAGTTCCTCGGGCGCAGCGTACATTCCAACGGTCCCTTTCTCATTTAACCAATACGGAGAAGAGTAGGGTGGGTTGCTATTTCCAGCATCAACAGTTATTTCAATGTTTTTCTTGTCATTAAAAGGAAGTATTGCTGATGTATTCCAAAGAACTTTTCCTTCAGAATTTTTTACGGATTGTAAAACAACATCACTTTCCCCGCGGTTGATGGCTTCAATATTTACTTTAAAATTTTCGTTCGGATTAATCGAATTTGCTTCGGATGCGACTTCAATAAAGATACCGCCGCAATCTAAAATGAGTTGATTAAGTTGTTCAAGTTTAATTTTTCGCCAGTGTGTATCTTTCAAACTTGAAACAAGTGGATACGCTTTCAGCAACTGCGGAAGCATTTTTGAGGGGTTTTTAAAGTTGAAATTTTCTTCCAATGGATTCAGAATCGCTCCTATATCATTTCCACCTTCAAGTCGGGACCAATTGGTATTTATGCCTTCAAAAAGATTGTTTTCTGAAGGTTTGCTTCCTTTCAACAATTCCAAATATTCAGTTTCAGTTCCGCGGGAACCAGTACTGCCAAACCCTTGTGATTTATGCATACTACGGCTTAAGGAAGCTATTTCGCCATTTGATAATCCGAGGTCAGAGAAGTAGTTTCCAGTTTCGACGGAAACCAGCTTAGATTTGTCAGCTTTTTCAAACTTTTCTTGGCTACCATAAAACCACCACGAAGTATTAAAAAACAAACGCTGCGGCTTCCAAACACCAAATTTTTTGGCAGATTTCGGGAATTTTGAAGCATTGTCAACCATATCAAAAGCCTCAACGCTTAGCATAGCTGAAGCGGTGTGATGGCCGTGTGTGCTACCTGGGCTACGATGGTCAAAACGGTTAACAATAATATCGGGCTTAAATTTTCGGATTGTCATCACCACATCGCTAAGCACATCATCTTTTGTCCAAAACTCAAAGGTTTCATCTGGGTTTTTACTGTAACCGAAATCGTTAGCGCGGGTAAAAAATTGTTGCCCGCCATCGGTTTTTCGGGCAGCCACCAGTTCCTGTGTTCGGATTACTCCCAAAAGCTCGCGGAGTTCAGGACCAATTAAGTTTTGTCCGCCGTCTCCCCGCGTAACGGAAAGATAGGCAGTATTTGCATGCACATCGTTCACCAAATATGAAATGAGTCGCGTATTTTCATCATCGGGATGTGCGGCTATAAAAAGTACTGAACCCACAAAATTCAATTTTTGAAGATCGTGATAAATTTCGGAAGCAGCAGGTTTTTTGGGAGCTTGTGCGGTGGCAACTATAGTAAAAAATAAAAATAGAAGTCGGAAGAAAAATGGTTTATGCATAAAATTATGGTGCTGATTTATTCGAAACCCTTCAAAGATACTTATTTGTAAAAATTAATCGTGGGGCAGTTCTTCCTTATTTTTATCAAGTTCGTGTTGGTGCTCATAAAATTCTTCTGTTTTAATGATACTCACGCCTTTTTGCATCATCATACTATTAGGGTAGGTAACAATTTCATTGTTTGCGGTGTGAAGAATAATATGAAAGGTTTTAATGTCTTCAATAATACCTTCGCAAGGCATTTCTTTATCGTGAATTTTTATATAATCACCAATTTTATACGGAAAAGTGAAAAACATAATCACGCCACTTGTAATGTTGCTGAGTATGGACCATTGTGCAAAAAAAGCGATGCCTATTACCGCAAAAACGGAAGACATTACAAGCCCCAGGTTTCTAAAATCTACTCCCCAAATAAGTATCAAGCCAAAAACAATCAAGAAGAAAGTTGCGAAATCTACATGTTTCATAATAAGTCCTGTGCGGTGTTCAAGCCTTTCTATTTTTTTCGCAAAGTTGCGCACAGTTTTCTTAAGCATCATTCTTATTAGAAGCAATACCAAAATCAATACGCCAGATTCGATGAGTTGTAGGGAGTATTCTTGTATATTCATGTTTTTTAATTCAATTGAAGTGAATCGCGCAAGTATAGGTGCTCATTTCCATTTTTGGACCAATAATCGCTTTTTATTCTTTTTAATTTTGTAGCTGTAGTTTTCAATCGCAGGGTGTCGTTCTGGCCTGCGGCGTTTACTTCTTCCCATTTTTCAATTTCATATGGAAAAGTACTATGAAAAAAGAGCATCAATTGACGCTGCAAATCGGGATAATTTAAGGTGTAAATGGTTATGGAATCGCCCTGTTTCAAACTTGCGAAAGCATTGTGTTCCTTAATTTCTTTGTGTTTAAGACGTAAATATTCAAAAGAAGGGATAATCATAACATCACCCGTGGGTAACTCTTCAGGATTGATTCTGATAAGATTCCAAAGTTCATTTTCCAAATAGGTTTTGGGCAAGGAGAGTTTTTGATCTGCTTCGCCTTGAAAATAGGAGTGGGACTCTATTTCGAAATTCTCACGATTGTTCAATTGCATATACACTTGACCGCACCATTCCTGTACACTGTTTGTAAGTTTTAACGCATGCTCTTTTTCAGAAATTGGACTGAAAGTGCTCGTCATTATGGAATAGGGGTAAATACCAGTGTTGAAATTCTTCATTTGGTTCAACTTCAAAACTGAAATATTTTCTTTGGAAGCACTGTTCGCTTTTACCTGTGCGTCCGGTAGAAAATCTTCTGACACAAAGATGTTAACGGCTGTTCCTTCACGGATTTCGCCGTAACGTTCCTGCATTAAACTATAGGAAGTGATTTCGGCAGTTCCGTTGTACCAATACTCTTTAAATTCTTTTGAAACAACTCTCGGAGTGATGTTTTTAGCCCCTTCTTTTATAGTCGGATCCTTTTGTGTATCACTTTTTTCTTCGGAAGAATTACATCCGTTTAGCACAATTAAAAAAGCAAGAAGTGGAAAAAGTCTGAAAAAGTTCATTATTCGAGGAATTTTATTCAAAAATACCACAAATTCAACGGTTGGCAATCTGGCTTAACGTTTTATAAACAAGTCGCGTGGGTAGCCCCATTACATTAAAATAACAGCCCTCAATTTTTTCGATGCCGATGTAACCGATCCATTCCTGAATGCCATAACCTCCGGCTTTGTCAAAAGGTCTATAGTTTTTTATGTAGAAATCAATTTCTTCTTCAGAAAGTGGTTTGAACCAAACTTTTGTTACATCGTGGACTATTTTTTGAAACCCTTTTGAAGTAAAACAAACAGAAGTAATAACCTCGTGCATTTCTCCGCTCAAGAGCTGAAGCATTTTTCTTGCTTCGTCATAATTTTTTGGTTTTCCGAGGGCTTTTTCATCTTTCCAAACAATTGTATCGCTGGTAATTAGGATATCATTTTCGCTTAGATCAACAAAAACTGATGCCTTAAGTTGAGAGAGGTAATCGGTGATTTCTGAATGGTTTAATTCAATAGAATAAGTTTCTTCAATTTCTTTTACCTGAATAGTAAAGTCTAAATTTAATTCCCTAAAAAAGTCTTGCCTCCTCGGCGAACCTGAAGCTAAGATGATGTTGTAGTCAATTAGTTTTTTGCGAAGCATATATTAAGAAATTGTAAGTGAAAATAGCGGAATGGAACATATACCTAAAAACATAATGATTTTTAAGAGTTTCGAAAGAAATCCATATTCTTTCATTGTAGCAGCGTCCCAAGATTTTATGCAGAAATAAAGTAGGGGCGCAACAATTGCAAAAAGGAAATACAACATTAAAATTTGCTGGTTGTACAAATGCTCATACATATAAAACACAACGCCCAAAACCATAAAGCCTCCTAAAGAAAATACTATTGCCGTTGTTCTCTTTCTGCCTAAAGCGATAGCCAAGGTGTTCATTCCTCCTTTTTTGTCGCCGTTTATGTCTTGCAGATCTTTCACTATTTCACGGATTAAATTAATGCAAAAGGCAAACAAAGCATAAAACAAAACAATTTTAAAAACTGCTGATTGTGTAGTTTGGTTTTGTAGCGTAATCGCCGGAAGTAAATCGAAAAGTGGCACTATTATCAAACTCATAGCCACCAAAGTTGAAATCAGTAAATTTCCAATAAGCGGCATGCCTTTTAAATAGGAGGCATACAAATAGAGTAAGGCGGAAAATATGATGAATAGAGCAGCAAACCCTGGTTTTCCTATGCTGTTGGCAAGATAAAAACCTATTCCAACACCAATTACATTTAGAAAAATAAAAAGCAGATTGGCATTTGATTCAGAAATCTTTTTGCCGATTAATACTTTATTCGGTTTGTTGATTTTGTCAATTTCCACATCGTAAATATCATTGATAATATTTCCCGCGGCCGCAATACAAAGTGTTGCTATAACAAGCAATGAGAAGCTGAAGGTATTTAAAACCGTTTCAGCACTAAAAGGTTGGAATAGTCCGTATTTAATAAAAACCTGTGTCAAAGCTATGAAGAGCAGGTTTTGATAGCGGATGAGGTTTAGGTAGTTCAAGTTTTTTTGGTAGGAATTAAGATTTAATCATATTTGGCACTCAGGCCTTTGGTTGTCATCCACTTTCCCTGTACTTTCAGCACTTGTTCAATCACATCGCGAACGCAGCCTTTGCCACCATTTTTGTGTGAAACGTATTTTGAAATAGCCTTAATTTCCTGCACGGCATCTTGCGGACAGGTGGGAAGGCCAACTTCCTGCATAATTTCAAAATCGGGCAAATCGTCGCCCATATAAAGTGTGTTTTCGCATTTTAAGTTATTTGTTTTTAAATAATCTTCCAAGATTTTGGTTTTATGGTGGGCACCCAAAAAGATGTCTTTTATTCCCAAATTTTGAAGTCGCACTCGCACCCCTTCGTTTGTTCCCCCAGAAATAATACAAACGTGAAAACCCTGTTCTACAGCAGTTTTAAGACCGTAGCCGTCTTTTATATTCATGGTTCGGTACATTTCGCCCTGGGTATTAACTTGAATTGTTCCATCTGTTAGTACACCGTCAACATCAAAGATGAATGTGGTAATCTGGTTTAGATATTCTTTATAGCTTTTTTCCATAATTTTGCTTTAGTTCTTCCGTAAACAATTCATAAAGTTTCAAATACGGACTATCGACCAACAAATGTAAATGTTTTTCAATGGTTTTTTTATCGTTTCGTTTTGCGGGACCAGTTTGCGCTTGTTGTGGTGAAAGGCTTTCTATTTTTGAAGCGGTTTCCGCAATTAGTGGTTTAAGCAAGTCAAACGGCAAATTTTCATCTTTTAAAATCTCACTGCCAATTTCATATAAATGATTGACAAAATTATTAACAAATACTGCTGCCAGATGTAGTTTCGCTCTTTTTTCCGAAGAAATTTCAACCACTTTTCCTGAAATAGTTTCACCCAGTTTACGAAGTACTTCCAAATCGTTTGGGTTTTCGGCTTCTATGCAAATAGGAATATCTTTAAAATCCACTTCGCGATGTTTTGAAAAAGTTTGCAATGGATAAAAAATACCACGCCGGTTTTTTGAAGAAAGTACGTCCATTGCAGCACCGCCAGAAGTATGAACCACTAATTTATCTTGAAAGTACAAGGTTTCAGAAAAACTAGAAATAGCATCATCTGGAATTCCGATAATGTAAACGTCGGCATCTTTAATTTTTGAAATATCATCTGTAAAAGGAATGTTATCAAAAGGCGAAATCATCTTAATATAATTTCTATTAAAAACCTGATTTACAGTAACTTTTGGCGTGTTGTGTAAGACAGTAAACAAATTACTGTTAACGTTTCCGAATCCTAAAAAAACCACATTTATCATTGTGCGAAGTTAGCATTTATTAATTTTTTCAACGGAACACTTTGTGTTTAATGAGTTTTAATTCACCGTCCTGCTCCAGTTGCTTTATAGCACGGATCACTGTTTCAACACGCTGTCCGGTTAAATCTGCAATTTGCTGACGGGTCAGTTCCACTTGAAAAAGTTCTTCGGAGCCATATTTGCTTTTTAAAAAATCGATCAATGTAAGAATACGGTGTTCTGGCGGATGTACGGAGATTTCTTTTAGAATCGTAGCTTTATAATAGAGCCGTTTTGCGAGGGCTTTGGTGAACTTTAAATTTACTTCGGGATTTTTGGTAAGCAGTTCAAACAATTTAGTTTTGCTTAACTTGTAAAGCGCTGTTGGTTTTACAGCAGATGCAGAGGCGGGGTATTTAAAATCGCCGAGCAAAGGTGGCTCTCCAAAACTTTCACCATCATAAAAAATTCCTTGTACAAATTCCTTTCCCTGTTCATTCAAATTGAACATTTTTACTTCCCCAGTTTTAATCTGAAAATAGAAACCCGCACGTTTTCCTTCAGAGAGAATTACTTCAGAAGCTTCCCTGTTTTCAAGGGTTGCGCCGTACTCCAACAATAAATTTTCTGGAATCATTGGTTTATGATTTGCCTCATAAAATAAGACATGGTTCGGATTGTAAATTTACACCTTCTAAAAAACAAAACAATATTATTATGAAGTCATTATCTATAAAATCATTGCAGCAAGAATTTGAATACGATTATTATATGTACGTTCCATTATCTATCGTTTTGAACAGTTGTATCGGCTCTATTGCCGCTATGACCATTTTGGCACAAGGAACCTCATTGATTTCTGGGATTGAACTGACGCTTTGTGTTTCGCTTTGTATGGGCTATAATGCGGTTTTGCTTGCTGGTTCAAACAGAAAGTTTGCGTTCTGGTTATTGACAGTAAGTTTAGTAGTTAATATCTTATTGATTTTGATAACTTTGCTATAAAAAATGATCAAAATGAAAATTGAATCCCGTGAAGAAGTGTCTTTGCTGGTTAGAACGTTCTATTCAAAAGTGAGAAAAGACGAACTTCTTGGGCCTATTTTCAATGGAATTATCACCGATTGGGAGATTCACTTGGAATTGCTTACCGATTTCTGGGAAACCAACCTTTTCTTTAAGCGAAAATACATCGGAAACCCTATGCACACCCACATTGAAGTAGATAAAAAAGTTGGCGGCACTATTAACGAACTTCACTTTGGCACTTGGATTAATCTATGGCATGAAACCATTGACGAACTTTTTGAAGGCGAAACGGCCAATGTTGCAAAAAACCGTGCCCGAAATATGGGAACCTTCATTCATCTGAATATTTTCAACGCCCGAAATCAAGACGCGGAAAAGTGAGAATAGTTATCAGATTTCAGTAGTCTAAATGGGCGCAATTCATTATTTTTACGCCAAAATTTCCTGTAATGCAAAAAAAGATTGCTTCCGTTCTTTTCTCTACCCGTTTAACAGCCGTTTTATTTATCGTTTTTGCAGTCGCTATGGCAGCAGGAACCTTTTTGGACGCAGATTCACAAAGTCCGCCAACGCCCTACACAAGAGAGCTTATATACAATGCTTGGTGGTTTGAAGCCATTATGTTGCTTTTCGTCATCAATTTTGTGGGGAACATTTTCCGCTACAATCTTCACAAACGCGAAATGTGGGCATCGTTAACGCTCCATTTGGCCTTTATTTTGGTTATTATTGGTGCTTTTGTTACCCGTTATATTGGTTTTGAAGGTATAATGCATATTCGCGAAGGACAGACTGAAAATTCTATCCTCTCAGACCAAACCTATTTGGATGTTTTTATTGATGGCGATTATATAGTGGATGGCGTAGCGCAGCGCAGAAAACTGAAGCCAAAAAAACTTAGGCTTTCCGAAAAGCTAAATAACAACTTCACTATCAACACAGATTACAACGGCCAAGCTGTTAGCATTAAATTCAAAAACTTTATCAAAGGGGCCAAAGAAGGGTTAACGAAATCTGAAAATGGCGAGGACTACCTTAAAATAGTGGAATCTGGTGATGGCGAGCGACATGATCACTGGGTGAAAGTTGGTGAGGTTTCCGATATTCACAACATACTTTTCGCAATAAACAAACCTACTGATGGCGCAATAAACATTACCTATTCCGAAGATGGAAACTATACTATTTCCAGTCCTTTTGAAGGAAACTTTATGCGAATGGCAGACCAAGTTCAAGGTGATGTAGCTGCAGATAGTGTTCAACCATTTAATTTGCGTTCGCTTTACCGAATGGCCGGCATTTCTTTCGTAGTCCCAGACCCGATTACCAATGGGAAATTTGGCATTGTTAAAGCAGAGGCTGGCGAACCCGCCAACCAAGACGCTTTGATTTTGGAAGTCTCTTCAAAGGAAGAAACCCAAATAGTAGAACTCCTTGGTGGAAAAGGTACGGCAATCAGTCCCACCGAAGCCGAAATAGCAGGTTTGAAGGTTTATTTGGGCTATGGTTCTGAAAGTATGGATCTGCCTTTCAGCATCACATTGAATGATTTTATTGCTGAAAAATATCCTGGAACCGAAAAAGGCTACTCTTCCTTTAAAAGTAAAGTAACAGTTATACAGCCTGACAAAACTCATTTTGATGCAGATATTTTTATGAACAACGTCTTAGATCATCAAGGTTATCGTTTTTTCCAGTCGGGCTTTGACCCAGACGAAGGTGGAACAATTCTTTCAGTAAACCACGACTGGTGGGGAACTTGGATAACCTACATTGGTTATTTTCTGCTATATATTGGATTGATGGGAATTCTATTTTTTAAAGGTAGCCGTTTTAAAAATCTAGAAAAAATTCTCAACCGTATCAAGAAAAAGAAAGCTAAGATGACATTGTTGCTGATGTTCTTCCTTTCCCTTTCGGGAATGGCCCAACAGGCCAAAGAACCAGCGCATACTACGGTTCCAAAACAACAGATAGATTCGTTGATAAAAGCGAATGCTGTTAGCAAAGAACACGCAGCAAAGTTTGGGCATTTGATAATTCAGGACAATGGCCGGATGAAGCCTATCAACACTTTTGCAAGCGAGCTTTTGCGAAAAATAAGTCGCAGCGATAATTACGAAGGCTTGGATGCGAATCAGGTTTTTATTTCGATGACTGAATTTCCAAGACTCTGGGTTGAAGTTCCTTTAATATACCTAAAACGAGGCAATGATAGTATCCGACACGTTGCTGGTGTGCCTGAAGGACAGAAAGACATCGCACTATTAGATCTTTTTGACGAAAAAGGAAACTATAAGCTGGAGCCTTATTTGGAAGCAGCTACCCGTACTACAAACCCTAACCAGTTTCAAAAGGATTTTATTAAGGCACACGAAAATTTTTCACTTTTGAATGCCGCCTTAAGTGGAAGTATTTTAAAAATATTTCCGATCCCAGAAGATTTAGGCAACAAGTGGGTTTCGTTCCCAGAGTTGGGCGATGCGAATTTGAAGGGAATGGATTCGCTCTATGCCAAAAACATTCTTCCGCTATACTTTGACAGCTTGAAGAAAGCACGCGAGACTGATGATTATACACAGGCTAATGAGTTTTTGGAAAGCATTACTAACTTTCAGAAAAAGTATGGTAGTGAAGTGATGCCTTCGGAAAACAAACTTCGGGCCGAAACCATTTACAACAAAGTCGACATCTTTAACCGACTTTACAAATATTTCGCTGTATTTGGCATTTTGATGTTTGTCTTTATCATAGCACAACTCTTCAAGGATCGAAAGATATTGAGAGTTCTCATAAAAAGTTCAAAAGTTTTAATGTGGGTTTTCTTTGCATTAATGACGCTTGGTTTGGCACTGCGTTGGTATGTAAGCGGTCACGCGCCTTGGAGTGATGCATATGAATCGGTGGTTTATGTGGCCTGGGCAACGGTTTTCTTTGGCCTCTCTTTTGGGCGTAAAAGTGATTTGACCACGGCCTCAACAGCTTTTGTGGGCGCAATTATCCTATGGGTGGCGCATGAAAATTGGTTGGATCCATCCATTGCGAACCTACAGCCTGTTTTAGATAGCTATTGGTTGATGATCCACGTAGCGGTAATCGTTATGAGCTACGGACCTTTTACCCTCGGAATGATTTTGGCTGTAACCTCACTTTTCCTGATGATTTTCACTACCAAGGACAATTATAAAAACATGGAAATTAACATCAGTGAACTGACTGTTGTTACTGAAATGGCTTTGACCGCTGGTTTGGTATTGCTCACCATCGGAAACTTTTTGGGCGGACAATGGGCCAACGAGAGTTGGGGCCGTTACTGGGGCTGGGACCCAAAGGAAACCTGGGCACTTATAAGCATTATGGTTTATGCTTTTGTAATTCACGCACGATTAGTTCCAGGATTACGCGGACGTTGGACATTTAACGTTTTTGCGCTTTTTGCCTATGCTTCTATTATGATGACCTATTTTGGAGTTAATTTCTATTTAAGCGGCCTACATTCATATGCCAGCGGTGATGCTCCTGCTACTCCAACTTTTGTTTGGTGGATAACTTTGTTTGCAGTGATTCTTAGTATTGTATCGTATTTCAGGTATAAGAAGTTTTATGGGAAGAAAAAGAAGAAATTGAAAACATAAAATTAAAAACCACGAATTCACGAATATTTTAAATTTATATTCGTGAATTCGGGGTCAAATAAATCGACAATCTAAAATCTTTTAGACCATATCCTCCGGCTTAACCCATTCATCAAACTCTTCCGCAGTTACATAACCAAGGTTTACAGCTTCTTCTTTTAGAGTAGTTCCGTTTTTGTGTGCGGTGTTTGCTATTTCAGCAGCTTTGTAATACCCAATTTTTGGGTTCAAGGCGGTAACGAGCATCAAACTGTTGTTCAATTGTTTTTTGATTACTTCGTAATTTGGTTCAATGCCTTGGGCGCAGTGAACATCGAAAGAAACACAAGCGTCACCAATCAATTGTGCAGACTGAAGGAAGTTTGCAGCCATCACAGGCTTGAAAACGTTCAATTCAAACTGGCCTTGCATTCCACCAACAGTAATGGCCATATCGTTCCCAATAACTTGCGCACTAACCATTGTTAATGCTTCACACTGTGTTGGGTTTACTTTCCCAGGCATAATTGAGGAGCCTGGCTCGTTTGCTGGAATATTGATCTCGCCAATTCCACTTCTTGGACCGCTGGAAAGCATTCGAACGTCGTTCGCAATTTTATTCAGTGAAACAGCTAACTGTTTTAAAGCACCGTGCGATTCTACAAAAGCATCGTGAGCGGCAAGTGCTTCGAATTTATTTTTTGCGGTTACAAAGGGTAATTGGGTAAACTTTGCAATGTATTCTGCAACTTTAACATCGTAGCCTTTTGGGGTGTTTAAACCAGTTCCAACTGCGGTTCCGCCCAAAGCGAGTTCCGCCAAATGTGGAAGTGTATTTTTTAATGCGTTGATACCATATTCCAATTGTGCAGCATAACCGCTAAATTCCTGCCCAAGGGTTAGGGGAGTGGCGTCCATAAAATGGGTGCGGCCTATTTTTACAACACCTTTAAAATCTTTAGCTTTTTTGGAAAGCGTTTTCTGAAGTTGTTCAACGCCGGGAAGGGTAGTTTCAATCAGTTTTTTATATGCTGCAATGTGCATTCCCGTTGGGAAAGTATCGTTAGATGACTGCGATTTGTTTACATCATCATTCGGTTGAAGTGTTTTATCGCCTTCGCCAATGGTCTTTCCAGACATTTGATGGGCGCGGTTTGCTATCACTTCGTTTACGTTCATATTACTTTGGGTGCCACTTCCGGTTTGCCAAATTACCAATGGAAACTGATCATCATGTTTTCCTTCTAAAATTTCATCACACACTTTTGCAATCAGATCTCTTTTTTCTTCGGCAAGAACGCCGAGTTCACAGTTGGTGTATGCCGCAGCTTTCTTCAAATAGGCAAAACCATAAATTATTTCCAAAGGCATGGAAGCTTTCGGTCCAATTTTAAAATTTTCAAACGAACGCTCTGTTTGTGCGCCCCAAAGTTTATCGGCGGGTACTTTTACCTCGCCCATGGTGTCTTTTTCAATTCTGTATTGCATTTTGAATGAATTTATTGTGAATTATATTGAATTCCTTAGCCAAGGTTTAGGAAATTTTTGAAACTCCTTCGCTAAAGCTTCGGAGCTCGAGGGCAAAGGTAAGGAAAAGCCAAAAGTTGTTCAACCCGCTCAGCTGTTTATTTGTTGTGAATAAATCAGATCGTTTTGTTGTCGTTTTTCAAAAAAACCTTTTATCTTTGGGGCATCAATTTAAAAACGTTACACCATGTTTACATTTGAACAATATTTAGGATTTCTTGCTTTTTTAACCATACTTACTATGGGCTTTTGGTTAATGATATTCTTGGTGAGCATTCTTCCATACTGGATAGGCGGTTCACTTTATGAGAACTGGAAAATGAAACGTGCGGAAAAGAAAAACAAAGAATTGAAATAATTTTTTTTTTTAAAAGATATAAAAAAAGGGAGCCAATTTGGTTCCCTTTTTTATTTGCAATCAATCACAGTTTAGCCTTCAAAACCACCATCGTCAACACCTCCGCCTCTGTCTGGACGTTGACGCTGTTTCTTTTGGTTAAAACGATAGGTGAAGGTGAGTGTTACTTGGCGCTGTCTCCATTGGAATTCGCTTTCACTGGTAAAATAATCTGTCGTGGTTAGGCTATTCCTTTTTCGTGTGTTGAACAAATCACTTACGTTCAACCCCAAGGTACCGTTATCGTCCATTATATCTTTGCTCATGGCCATATCTACCGAAAGAATTCCATCAGATTCAGTTTGAGAATTGTTTGAAGGTCCTCTGTAAAAAGCATTGGTCTGCCATTCAATTTTTGCAGGAAGTTTTACTTTGCTGCTAAAACGACCAAAATAGCTTGTATTCTCTGCTCCGTAATCTATATCGTTATAAAATCCTTCAGTTTTAAACAGGAAATAGTTAAAGCTGCCATTAAGATTAAGCCATTTGGTAGGATTGTAAAGCAAACCTAACTCAAAACCATAACGTTCGTTAGTAGAAAGATTAATAGGTAACGTACGAATAACTGGAATACCGTTGCTGGTTAATTCGCCGGTTTCTTGTTGTACTCTTTCAAATGCATCGGTTTCATGCTGGTAGTAAATAGAAGTGGTCAAGGTGAGTTTTTTCCAACGTTTTAAATAACCCAAATCAAATGCGCTGGCATATGCTGGATCCAAACCAGGGTTACCCTGAAATACGTTTGCTTCACTTGAACGTGAAGGGAAAGGGTTTATAAACCAGTGACGGGGTCTGTTGATTCGTCTGTTGTAGCCTAATGTAATGTTTTCGTTTTCTTTTAATTCAAAAGTAAGATTCACCGTTGGAAATAAGCCAGTGTAGTTTTTATCGAAATTTAAATTTAAAGGAGTGTCTTCTGAAACATTTTCGGCATCTACTTTGCCTTTTAATTGGGTGTTTTCAACGCGAAGTCCAAGTAGGAAAGAGAAGTCTCCAAATTTATTTCCGTATTGTGAATAAAAGGCGTGGACGTTTTCATCATATGTGAAAATATTGGAAAGACTATCATTTTTCACAAAATTACCAGTGGTTCCCATTTCCTGAAGTAAAGTATAATCTGTTTTGGTCTCTTCAAGATTACCGCGATAACCTGCCTCAAACTGTGCGTTTTCACCAATGGGCAACACATAATCTACTTGTGCTAAATATTCCTTTTGGTTTTCTTTACTTATGATATCTTCCGCAGGAAGAACTTCAAAATTTGGCAGTGTTCTTTGTTGGATAATTAACGATCGCTCTCTGTCTTTACCGCGATCATATTGAAGATCGGCAGTTAATTTATGACCCTTTTCATTAAAGTTGTTTACATAGTTTAATGAAAACTGATAGTTGGAATCATCCTCATCCTGATTCTCGACTCTTGTAATTTGCTCTTCAACAGTATTGTTGTTATAGTTTGAAGTATTGTTGGTTGTTTCGTCATTACCATCGCCTTTGCGATAAAAACCACTTGCGGTAATTGAAGATTCATCACTTAAGAAATATTCAATACCCAAATTTGTATTGAAACCTTTCCCCATTCTGTTATATTTTCTATTTTCAATAACTTGATCAAATTGTGGATCTATCATTATAGGATCTCCATTATCGTCCAATACAGGGTCGCCATTATCGTCCAAGAGGGGACGTGAAAAATATTTGTTGTTAAAATAGGCTTTACCTGGACTATTTCTATAATATACGCCCGTGGTATTGAAAATGTTGAATTTGTCCGTGCGCAAGTTTATATTTCCTGAAGCACTGCTGTTTAGCGGTACGCCTATACTCGTGCTAATAGAGCCGTTGAGACCGAGCGTTTTTTCTTTTTTAAGAATAATATTCAAAATACCGGCAGTTCCTTCGGCGTCGTAACGGGCGGAAGGTGATGTAATTACTTCAACTCTTTCAATGGCTTCGGCTGGAAGCTGTCGCAGTGCATCGGTTGAACCAAAACCTGCAATTGCAGAAGGTTTTCCGTTAATAAGTATTTTAACGTTATCATTTCCGCGAAGCGCAATTGTGCCATCCACATCAACCGTTACGGATGGAACGTTATTCAATGCGTCGCTCACTGTTGCGCCACCCGCAGTAAGATCTTTACCAATATTATATATCTTTTTATCGAGTCTAATTTGGACTTCGGTATTTTCAGCACGCACCACAACTTCATCCAAACTAGCGGCATCCAAAGCCAATCTCACATCTGGAAGGGTTGTATTCTTTGTCAAATTTTGGTTTGGAACCTCTTTGGATTTATAGGAAATAAACTCATATTTCACGGTGTAAACCCCGGCAGGTATATCAATGCTGTATTTACCTTCAATATCGGTTATCCCGCCAGTAACGGTCTTTCCTTGTTTGTTAATAAAAGAAACCGTAGAGTATTCCAACGGATAGTTGGTGCCCACTTCAAGTATGGTTCCTTTTACGGTAATTTGTTTTTTTTCAGGGTTTTGCGCTAACAGAATTGTTGTTGCAAATAAGAACAGGAGCGAGAGTGATAACTTCATTAAATATTTTAATCAATTTGACCAGCGAAAATAGCCGTGGTTTAATTGGAAATTGCTAATTTCTTGTTAAATCTATTCTCGTGCAGATGGGAATCTGTTAATCTTTGAAAATCGAAGTTTATAAAATATCAAGGACCTTTTCAGGTGGCCTGCCAACAACTGCGTGAGTGCCCTTTATTGCAATGGGACGCTCAATAAGTTTGGGGTTTTCAACCATTGCATCTATGATTTCCTCATCTGTAAGTTTTTTGTCTTTGTAGTTCTTTTTCCACTCAATTTCCTGTGTTCTAACAAGTTCAATGGGCTTAATGCCAAGAAGTTCAATAACCTGTCTCAGTTCTTGGTGCGTTGGCGGATTTTCAAGATATCTTACAATTTCTATGGTTTCACCTTCTTCTTCTAAAAGGTGGAGGGCTTCGCGTGATTTGCTGCAGCGTGGGTTGTGGTATAATGTTGTCATATTTCTAATTCAATATTCAAAGATTGCATTGCGATTAATGGGCTACTTTTTTAATAATTCTTCCAATTCCAACTCATAATCATACTGCAAATCTTCGTGAAGTGTTTTCACTTTTTTTGAAATGTAATCAATTTGCCTGTTGTATAGATTCGTAAGCGTTGTATTCCGTTTTATGGAAGGTGTGAAATCTTTTAGTTTATGGCAAAAATAGAGCAAAAGTTCCACTTCGGTTTCTTTGTTTTGCGAATACCGGATGAATTTTTTCAGCTCCCGCAAAATCTTCCGAATGCTCTTTTTTATGTAGAAAAAAGTCTTGATGTTGATAGTTTCAAAATCGGCATCTACTTTGGTTTTTATGCTTTGGATGAAGGCTTCTTCATCTTCAGATTCAAACAATAAATAGGTGAGCAGTTCCTTGTTTTCTTTTTTAAATTTTGAAAGACGAAGACAAAGTTCTAGCAGTTCCTGTGTGGAACGTTGGTTGAGTTCGGTTTTTATTTCTTTTAAGGATGCGGCTTTCATAAAATTTCGTTGGAAGTAAAAATACTATTGATATTTAATAATCGATTAAGAATTATTGATAAAAATTTATTTGAAGATTTTACACTTAAATTTTCCAAGTGAGAATCATTTTTATGTACTTTTAAAATCGCAAAAAATAAAAATGGTATTTAAAAAAACTCTACTCCCTTTTTCGCTCTTTCTTCTAATTGGAGTTGTTGCGTTTTCCCAAACCACTTCGCAAAGCAAAATATACGAAACCTATGACAATATAGTTGGCTTGGATAATACGGGCCTCTATAACGGGACAGAGTTTAATGATCTGTTTTTGAACACGGACGGAACATACAGATATCTCAACGGTTACGATTACGCCCAGGGTTCCATAACTTACAACGGTCAATATTATGTAAATGTATTTCTGAAATACGACCTTTTGGAAGATAATTTACTAACGCATTCCAATGATAACCTGAGTATTTTCAATGTGAAATTGATTCCTGAATTTGTTGAATCGTTCTCCATTTTCAACCACAACTTCGTGAGGTTAGCAAATACCAATTTGGGGCTTCCGGGCAACGGATATTTTGAAGCAGCCTACATTGGTAATGAACAGGATCTTTACATAAAGCACATTAAAAGGAAAAAGGACAAACCATTGAAAAGTGGGATCCAATATAAGTTTTCTGAAGATAATTTTTATGTATTAAAGAATAGAGGGAAGTATATAATTATTAGTTCGGAAAGAGAGCTTCGGAAATTGCTTCCCGAAAAAGAAGAAGAAATTCGTAATTTTTATAAAAGCTACAAAGCCCTCTATAAATCAGATACTGAAAGTTTTATGATAAAACTGGTTAAATATCTCGACGGTTCTAAATCAGAAGAATTCAAACAATAATTTCAAGTATTTTTTTTATGCAAAATAGATTTTTTGCCATTATTATGTTTTTATTAGCCACTGCGGGATTGTTTGGGCAAACCGAGCAAAACTTTACAGTGTCATTCAATAACACCCCTTTGAAGGAAGCGGTTTTAAAGGTAGAAACCCTTTCAAACAAAAAAATCTATTTTGATGAATCTTGGTTGAAAGGACATTTTGTAACCAAAACTTTCGAAAATGAATCACTTCGTGATGTTTTGAACGGTCTTTTCAGCAATACAAACATCAATTTCGTTTTAAAAGATGGAAATGTTTTTCTGTTGAATAATACCTATGTTTATTCAGAATTACCCTCAGATTATTTTAACGAAGCAAAGCCTGACGAAAAGGTTATAGAAGATAACAATAACGCCCCAATTTTTCAGGAGGAATATGCCGAACGGCAAACGGTCCAAACTAGAAAAATGATAACCATTGGAAAGCAGCGGCCCAATGCTGCTAACAAAACTTACATACTTTCAGGTGTTTTTAAAAATTCAAAAACTGGTGAGCCATTGCAAAATCTTTCCATTTCAACGATTGATAGAACAAAATATACCGTAACCGATTCTGAAGGTCGCTTTAGTATTCGTCTTCCGTATGGCTTGAATAAACTGGAAACGAATCTTTTGGGTTTTGAAAAGATCCGGCAAGACGTTATTATGTATGGAGACGGTACGATAAATATTGAATTGCGTGAAAACACTGAATCTTTGGAAGAAGTAGTGGTTAAATCCAAAAAGGACGCCAATGTACGTGATGCAGTAGTAGGCGTAACAAATATTGACATTGAATCCATAAAAACAATCCCTTTGGTTTTAGGCGAACGCGACATTTTAAAAGTTGCCACAACATTGCCTGGAATAAAAACAACTGGCGAAGGTTCAAGTGGTTTCAACGTGCGTGGTGGAAGGGCAGACCAAAACCTTATTTTGTTGGATGACGCTGTACTTTACAATCCATCGCACTTTTTAGGTTTCTTTTCGGCAGTAAACCCTTTTACCACTGGAAGTTTGGAAATCTATAAAGCCAGTATTCCTGCTGAATACGGCGGACGGCTTTCCTCGGTTTTTGATATAGAAACCAAATCGGGCGATATGGAAAAGTTTAAAGGTGAAGGTTCCGTCGGCCCAATAACTGCGAACTTGGCTGTAGAAGTTCCGGTAGTAAAGGAAAAAGCATCGTTGATTGTAGGTTTCCGTGCTACTTATTCTGATTGGATTTTAAGAAGTCTTGATGAAGAGGAATTGAAAAACAGTGAAGCTTCGTTTTATGATGGCATCGTAAAATACAAGCACAATATAGATAACAACAATTCCATTCAAGGTACTTTTTATTACAGCAAAGACCGTTTTAGCATAACTTCCGACTCTATTTTTGATTACAACAACCGCTTAATTTCACTTAAATACGGTCATAGTTTTAATGAAAAGAGTAGGGCAGAGCTCATTTTGGTTAACAGTCAATATAAATATGGAATCAATTATGAAGCCGATGCCAACGAGGATTTCGATTTTGGATATGAATTAAACGAATATCAGGCAAAACTCAATTTCAATTATAAACTGAGCGACAAACACAAGCTGAGTTACGGACTCAGTAGCAAGTTGTACTCCATAGACCCTGGAAATATTGAGCCAATTGGAACAAATTCTGATGTGCAAGCAAAGACTATTGATCGCGAAAAAGGATTGGAATCTGCCGTTTATCTCGCAGATTTATTTGAAGTGACGGATAAATTACTGCTTGATTTAGGCTTGCGTTACTCTTTTTATTCGGCGCTTGGGCCTGCAACTCAAAACGTTTATGAAGAAGGTGTTCCTAAGAATGAAAGCTCAATAATTGAAGTGAAAGAGTATGGTAATAACGAATCTATCAAAACCTATGGAGGCCCAGAATACAGAATTTCCGGACGTTATTTGTTGGGGAACGATTTTTCGGTAAAAGCCGGTTTCAACAGAACCATTCAATATTTGCATCTGCTATCGACTAACACTACACAATCGCCAACGGATATTTGGAAGCTTTCAGATTTAAACATTGCGCCACAACGCGCCAATCAATACAGTTTGGGGTTCTTCAAAAATCTTTCTGGAAAAGATGTGGAATTCAGTATTGAAGGGTATTACAAAACAATGGACGACCTTCTGGATTATAAAATTGGTGCTCAGTTAGTTTTAAATAATGACCTTGAAACTGAGCTACTTCAAGGTGAAGGAAAAGCCTATGGTGTGGAATTTCTTGTGAAAAAGAATTCTGGTCGTTTTAACGGATATCTGGGTTACAGTTATTCGCGTTCCTTAGTGAAATTAGACAGCCAAATTAGGCAGGAACGCGTGAACAATGGCGAATTTTTCTCAGCAAATTATGACAAGCCACACGATTTTTCGGTGGTTGCAAACTATAAGCTTACTAAGCGTTTCAGCTTTTCAGGGAATTTCACCTATCAAACTGGACGCCCAATTACATACCCAATCGGGCGTTATGTAATTGCTGGCGAAGAGCAGGTGCTTTACAGTGATCGCAACCAATTCCGTATTCCAGACTATTACAGGCTTGATTTGGGCGTAAATATTGAAGGTAACCACAAATTGAATAAACTCGCGCACAGTTTTATCAATATTTCTGTATATAATGTTTTGGGAAGAAACAACCCGTACTCTGTATTTTTTGTGAACGAGGAAGGACAGATAAAAGCATACCAAACCTCTATATTTTCTGTGCCTGTGCCAACCATTACGTATAACTTTAAGTTTTAAGGATGATGAAGACAATGATATTATTTACTGTTCTTTTTGGAACACTTCTTTTTCAAATGGGTTGCACCGAACCTTATCAAATAGAAACAGTTGACTATGAGAACGTTTTGGTGGTAGAAAGCACCATTACCGACCAAGTGAAGCCACAAATTGTAAAACTAAGCAGAACTTCTTCTCTTGATAACACTGATGTTTTAACAGAAAACAACGCAACTGTAACCGTTGTGGGCAATAATGGTGACAATTTTAGTTTTTTTCAGGATAATGAAACAGGCTTCTATATTTCAAATCAATCATTCCGTGCCCAGCCAAATGCTTCCTATACTTTGAATATTATTACCCAAGATGGAAAACGCTATACTTCGTCTACAGTAACCCTGCCTCCCTCAGTGGAAATGGACGAAGTGTATACCGAACGTATTGTTAGTCCCACTGATGATAAAGACGGCGTTCAGGTTCTAGTTAATACTCAAGACCCAACAGGCAACTCAAAATATTATAGGTACGAATATGAGGAAACTTATAAAATTACAGCGCCAAATCCATCGCGTTTCATTACTGAAATTACAAACTATAACCTAAATACGGGTACTTATGACGTGGAGCTTATAGAAAGAGAACCAGAAGAAATTTGTTATTCCACAGAAATTTCCACGGGTATAACGCAAACTACAACCACAGAGCTGAATGAAAACAGAGTTTTTCGTTTTCCTGTTCGCTACCTTTCAAAATTAGATGCAAAAATACAAACGCGTTACAGTATTTTAGTGAAACAATATGTGCAGAGTGTTGAAGCTTATACCTTTTATAAAATAGTGAAAGATTTAGGAAGTATAGAAAGCTTACTGTCCCAAGGCCAACCGGGCTATGTGGCAGGAAATATGAATGCTGAAGCAAATCCCAACGAAAAGGTGCTCGGCTTCTTTGAAGCTTCTTCCATGACATCAAAGAGGATTTATTTCAACTATGAGGATTTCGGGTTGGGAAAACCACCCTATTTTGTGGATTGCGAGGTTTTATTATTGGATTATAACGATAACACCACTTTAGATAATGATCCGGATGAACGTGAAGCTCTTTATTATTACGTTACTTCTAAAAATTATCAAGTTATACGATTGGCACAAGGAACTATTTATACGGTTGTACCGCCAGAATGTGGCTTATGCACTTCGTTTTCATCAAATGTAAGACCCGATTTTTGGGAAGATTGATTATGACAAAAAAACTATTTTTCATATTGTTTATTTTTTTTGGTACTGTAGTGAAAGCACAAGTTCCGAAGCAGGATGTATCGGTAGATACCAATGTTTTTCCTAAAGAAAAAGTTGCGCTTTCCATTAACTCCAACCTGCTGTTGGCAGGGGAATTGCTTCAGTACAAAACATTCATTCTTGATGCTTCCAATAAAGAAAGCAAACTCAGCAAAGTAATGTATGTTTCAATGAGGAATGAAAACGATTCCGTGGTTTTCAATAATAAACTGAAAGTTGAAAACGGAACAGCGAATGGAGACTTCTTTATCCCTTCCACATTAAAAACAGGAGCTTACAGGCTTATTGGCTACACCAATTTCTCAAGAAATAACGCACAGGATGCCTATTTTCAAAAGAATATTTACATCATAAATACCTTTATAAAAGCGACTGACACAAAAAAAACGGTCGATACCGTTAAAGTGAACTTCGCGGTAAAAATTGATGCAGATTTTTCTGAAGCAGAGAGCAATAATACTAATACTATCCAAATCACTTCAAACAAGCAATCTTATGGCTTTCGTGAAAAAGTAACCTTGAGTCTTGAAAACAACTTGGGCAACATTGGCGGAAACTATGTTCTTTCGGTCAGAAAGATAAATCCGATTGAAATTTCAGGTAATGTATCAAGAAACATTAAAAATATGTCCTCGGAAATATTTTATATCCCAGAACTACGCGGAGAGTTAATTTCCGGCGTTGTGCTTTCCAATGGAAGCGGTCTACCCTTTGCAAACAAAGTAGTTTCACTTACAATTCCTGGGAAGGATTTCGTATTCAAAATGGCGAAAACTGATGCCAACGGGAGGTTTTTCTTTTCTGTATCCGAAGGATATGATGCTGAAAAGAGTATTGTTCAATTAATTGATTCCGAAAAGGAAGCAACCAATTATACACTAGTTTTGGAAAAAAAAGATTTTGACTTGGGTAAAAGCGAAGCAAAAGTATTGCTGTTGGACTCAAATTTAAAAGATTGGTTGCAAGAGCGAAGTGTACAAGTTCAGATAGAAAACGCATATTTTGAATTTAAAAAAGACAGTATTCTAAGTAACAAAGTTAATCCCGCATTTTATGATAACTTGGGTAAGGTCTTTTTGTTGGACGATTATACGCGTTTCTCAACAGTTAGGGAAACTTTTGTAGAAGTAGTTACGTTGGCTGCCGTTCGTGGTGTGGGTGAGAACAGTAAGTTTTCTATAAATAATGCATACAATCCAAACGGAGTTGCAAAATTTAATGAAATTGCACCTTTGGTACTTATGGATGGGATGCAAATTCTGAACAACGAAGATCTTATAAATTACAATGCACGCGAAATAAAGAGCATTCAAGTTATTACCCAACCCTATCGTTATGGTCCTAAAATATATAGTGGTATTATCTCTGTTGAAACCAAAAAAGGAGATTTTGTTCCTACAATTTCAAACTATACTAAAGAACTGAATTTACCGCCCGCAGTTAAGAAAAAGGCACAGTACCGTACAGACTATAACAATAAAGGTACACTTTCAAGAATCCCAGATTTTAGGTCGCAACTGCTTTGGCAAGCCAATGTGCCTCTTAAAGGAGAATATTCAACTTCATTTTATACTTCTGATGTTTCTGGGAGTTTTGAAATAACCCTAGAAGGATATACCAATGAAGGAGTATTTATTTCTGCTAAAAATTATTTCAAAGTAGCTGAAAATTAAAACTTTGTGTTAAAATTGTTCGCTCTTTTGTTAAAATACAGAGAAAAATGTTTTAACTTTAGTTCAATATATTCAACAACCTAAACCAATTTTCTTCTCATGCTTCATTGGAAAGCAATATATATTATCTTGGCCATAGTTTTCGGAGTTATTGGCTTCATTGGTATTGGCGATGGTGGGCTGGAGCCCGCAAAATATATTTGCGGAATATTTGTAATATTATTGTTGACTTTCTGGGCTGCAGAAGTTATTTCTAGAAAACGCGGATAAAACTTTATCTGTTAAAGTTTTGATATAGAAGTAGTTTGTGTAAATTATTTTTGTACATTTATGAAACTATCATATCGGGGTGCTTAAGTTTAAACAGCTGAGAATAAACCCGTAAAACTTCTAAAAGGATAATGCCAACAGAAGGAATATGATTTGCAAAGGGAACTTAGATTTATTCAAATCTTGTTCCCTTTGTTTTTTTACCATTGTTTAGTTCTGCTTATCATTGACTATAGCTCATCACTCTTCTCCTTCTGCCCAGTCATCATTAAATAAGCCTTTAAAAACGAATCAATCTCACCATCAAGCATAGCATCAGTATTGCCCGTTTCATGACCTGTGCGCACGTCTTTTACCAATTTGTAGGGGTGTAAAACATAGTTGCGTATTTGTGAGCCCCATTCTATTGCAAGTTTGCTATCCTCAATTTCCGCACGTTGGGCGAGTTGTTTACGGAGTTCAATTTCGTAAAGCTGCGATTTAAGCATTTGCATTGCCTTTTCGCGGTTGTCCAACTGACTTCTAGTTTCGCTGTTGTGGATAATGATTCCGGTAGGGTGGTGGGTAAGAATGGCCTTGGTTTCTACTTTGTTTACGTTTTGTCCTCCTGCGCCGCTGCTTCGGGCAAAATCCCACGAGATATCGGCAGGGTTTATTTCAATCTCAATGGTGTCATCTACTAAAGGATAGACATAAACACTCGCAAAACTCGTGTGCCGCTTCGCATTACTATCAAAAGGAGAAATACGTACCAAGCGGTGAACGCCATTTTCACTCTTTAACCAGCCGAAGGCATATTCACCGTCAATTTCTAGTGTTACGGTTTTCACTCCAGCAACATCACCTGCTTGAAAGTTGAGTTCTTTTACTTTATAACCGTTTTTTTGCGCCCACATTAGGTACATCCGCATCAGCATTTCGGCCCAATCGCAACTTTCGGTGCCACCGGCACCAGCAGTAATTTGAAGCACGGCACTCATATCGTCGCCCTCTTCACCAAGCATATTGCGGAATTCAAGTGCTTCAATTGCACTTTCTGCCTTTTCATAAGCTGTATCCACATTTTCTGCTTTGCCTTCGCCTTCTTTGTAAAAATCGAGCAGGATTTCAGCTTCTTCGGTAAGGTTTGTAGCGGTTTCGTAGTCGGTGACCCATTTCTTTTTGGTTCGCAGCACTTTCATAAAAGCTTCTGCTTCGCGCGGGTTGTTCCAAAAATTGGGGTCAAATGTTTTTTCTTCGTCGTTGGTAATCTCTATGCTTTTGCCAGCAATGTCAAAGATAGCGCCTCAAGGCATCTAGCCGCGCCTTAAGGTCTTTGATTTGGTCTGTTGTTGTCATATATACTAATTGGCCCGCCCTTCGGCTCCGCTTAGGATAAACTGCGGCGGGTATTGTTTAATTGGAAGTTCAATTTAATAATTTTGAAAACGATATTTTAAATCATATTCGAATGTAAAAATACTATTAACTTCGTGAGCTAAAAGTATTTTTCGGCTAATTTTATACTTTCTTAGAAATACATATTTCAGAATTAATTAAACCTCTCGAAATTTTCAATTATGAAAAAAATATTTTTCTTTCTTGCATTAATTACAACAAGCATCGGTTTTGCCCAAAACGATGAAGCCTTTGTAAATTCGCTGGTTGCCCAAAAAATGGCGGAGCTTGAGATGCAGGAAAATCCCGAATATTTTTTAAGAAAAGATTATTGTGATGGAAACATCCAAATGTTTGTAATGCCTGATGGAAAAAACTGCAGCTCGAAATCAACTTATTATGCTGTGTATGTTTTTTGGAAAGAAGGCGAAGATATAATGAAGATTCAGAAATTTGACAATTGTGGAAGTTTTATGTCTTTTTCTATCAGCATCAGCAAAAATATCAAGAAAGCGCTAAAGGAAAAGCAAGCTCTAAAAACAGAAAACGTGAAGCCTTATAAGGGCGAGAAGGTTGACAACAGCGCCTTTGAGAATATGTCTGTGCAATCCTGCCATAAAGAGTATAAATTTATTTTTGATGGTAAGGTTTTTGAAAAAAGTTTTAAAGAATTTGATTTGACCAACAATTCCAAATACAAAAATGTAAATTCAGATCACAACAAATCATTGATGCTCATAAAGCTAGATGAAGAAATTTCTGAAATGATAAAGAATTTTGATGAAAGCGGAAAATTTTTCCGAGAAAAATAAAAGTATGATTATAGATTTAAGAAGTGATACCGTAACCCGCCTCACGCCGGGAATGATGAATGCAATTATAAACGCTGAAGTGGGCGACGATGTTTATAAGGAAGACCCCACAGTCAACAAACTGGAACAGAAACTTTCAGAAATGTTTGGGATGGATGCTGCACTTTTTTTTCCCACCGGAAGTATGGCCAACCAAGCCGCAATTAAAATGCACACCCAACCGGGCGAACAGTTGATCGCTGATAAATGGGCACACGTGTATAATTATGAAGGCGGAGGCGTTTCTTTCAATAGCGGGGTTTCCTGTAAATTAATTGACGGCAACCGTGGAATGATAACCGCCGCACAAGTTGAGGAAAGTATTAATCCGCCCGATTTTTACCACAGCCCGCTTACCAGTCTTGTTTGTTTGGAAAATACCACCAATAAAGGTGGCGGTGCCTGTTATGATTTTTCTGAAATTGTAAAAATTCGTAAAGTATGCGATAGCCACGGTTTGGGGCTTCATCTGGACGGCGCGCGGATATGGAACGCCTTAGTTGCAAGAAAGGAAACTCCAAAAGACTACGGAAAGATTTTCGATACTATTTCAGTTTGCCTTAGCAAAGGTTTGGGCACACCAATGGGGAGTGTTTTATTGGGCAAAAGAGAAATAATGAAAAAAGCCATGCGGGTGCGTAAAGTGCTAGGTGGCGGGATGCGACAAATAGGCTTTATGGCTGCTGCAGGTATTTATGCTTTAGATAATCATATGGAACGCTTGGCAGAAGATCATAAAAAAGCTTCGGAGATTTCGGCAACGCTTGCAAAGCAATCTTACATTAAAAAAGTGGAGCCAACCGAAACGAATATTGTGATTTTCTATCTCTCTGAAGCTGTGTCCGAAGAAAAATTTATGGATGATTTGCTTCAAAAAAACATAAAGATAAGCGGAATGGGGCAGGGGAAACTTCGCATTGTGACTCATTTGGACTATACTGATGAAATGCACGAAAGGTTTCTACAAATTCTTAACAATTATAAAAAATAGAGTTTTCTTATGTTCAATATATCAGCTTCCTATACCGATTTGTATCAATTGACAATGGCTCAGGTTTACTTTAAAACCAAACCAAACAGTACAGCGGTATTTGATTATTATTTTAGGAACAATCCTTTCAAAGGGGGATATACCATTTTTGCAGGACTTGAGAATATCCTCAATATTATTGAAAGTTTGCGATTTACAGATGCGGATGTTGAATATCTAAAAACACACGATTTTGAACCTGAATTTTTGGAATATCTTCGGGATTTCAGGTTTAACGGTTCTATTTTCTCAACTTTCGAAGGCGATATTGTTTTCCCAAACCGTCCTATATTACAAGTGGAAGGCTCCATTATGGAAGTGCAAATCGTTGAAACTGTTTTGTTGAACATGCTGAATTTTCAAACCTTGATTGCCACCAAAGCAAACCGAATCCGCCACAGTGCTGGCGATAAGGTTTTGCTCGATATGGGTTTACGCCGCGCTCACGCCACGGGCGGTTATTATGCCAGCCGTGCTGCTGCCATCGGTGGTTTTGACAGTACGAGCAATGTAAAATCTGCTGAAGATTTCAACATTCCATCATCGGGAACTATGGCACATTCCTTTATTCAAAGCTATGTGGACGAGTTGGAGGCGTTTCGAGATTTTGCTAAAATTCGTTCAAAAAATTGTGTTCTGTTGGTGGATACTTATAATACTTTAAAAAGTGGAATGCCCAACGCAATTAAAGTTGCCAAGGAAATGGAAGATAGGGGAGCGCGCTTGTTTGGAGTGCGTTTGGACAGTGGTGATTTGGCTTATTTGGCAAAAAGAACCCGTAAAATGTTGGACGATAATGGGCTGCATTATGTGAAAATTGTAGCTTCCAATCAATTGGATGAATACGTTATAAAAAGTTTGAACGAACAAAATGCACCAATTGATGTTTTTGGCGTGGGCACCAATTTGGTAACCGGCAAGCCCGATGCCGCTCTGGATGGAGTTTATAAACTTTCGGAATATAACGGGGAACCGAGAATAAAACTTTCAGAAAACATCATTAAAATTTCGCTTCCCTCCAAAAAGCAAGTGTATAGAATGATTGACCAGAATGGAATGTTTTATGGTGCTGATGTAATAGGCCTTGCTTCAGAAGAAAAAATAGCTCAGATGTTTCATCCGTTTGATGCCAATAAAAGTCTGGATTTGCAACCGTTTAAACACGAACCTTTGTTAAATGAAGTGATGGCAAGTGGAAAAAGAACAATTCAGAAAAGAACGGTTGCTGAAATAGCAGAATATGCCAAAAATCGTTTGGCGCTTTTGCCCGATGAATATAAACGTTTTCAAAATCCGCATATTTATAAAATTAGTTTGAGCGCAGCCTTAAAGTCAAAACGCGACGAGTTGATCAAAGAACATAAGTTTTAGAAAAATGAAAACCTTAATTATTGTAGATGCGCAAAACGATTTTATGCCCGGTGGATCTCTTCCCGTTCCGGATGGCGATAAAATAGTTCCAGTAATAAATAGAATTCAGGACAAATTTAATTTGGTGGTTGCAACCCAAGATTGGCATCCACAGAATCATATTAGTTTTGCTTCAAACCATCCAGGGAAGTCAATATTTGAAGAGATTGAGGTTGCGGGAAAACCACAAACCTTATGGCCGGACCATTGTGTTCAAAATACCGACGGGGCGCTTTTTCACCCAGATCTCCAAACTGAAAGATGGGAAGCGATTTTTCGAAAAGGAACGGATTCAAAAATAGATAGCTACAGTGCTTTTTATGATAACGGACATTTAAAATCTACTGGTCTTGCTGGATATCTGAAAGAGAAAGGTGCCAGCCAGCTTTTTTTCTGTGGCTTGGCTGCAGATATTTGTGTTTATTACTCCATTTATGACGCTTTTAAAGAAGGTTTTGCCTGCTTTTTTATAGAAGATGCTACCCAAGCTTTGGATTTAGAGGGTTTTAAAGAAATCAAAAAAGAATTGATCCATTTAGGAATTCAGTTTATTACTTCGGAGGAAATTTAGGTTTTTTTATTTTAGGCTATTCAAGAGTTCGCGATGGTTTTCTCAAATTTTTAATACACAATCGTGAGACTCTCATCAATACCATCTTCGCGTAAACAGTCCCAATAGAGTTTTCGGGCTTAAGGTTACGATAAACCGAACTTTTTCATCATAATGCGGCAAGTTTGGCTCAAAGCCCAAACTAGAATATACAGGGAAATAAAGCTCAAAATAGTCGGCAACCAAACTGAGTCGGATTCCACTGTCAAAAACGGTGTTAGTGCCGCGAGCCTTATTGTGAATGAGTCCTACGTCGCCATAAGCGTAGATCCATTTCCAAATATTGGTGCTTGCATTAACGGTCGTTATCCAACTGTTAGCAAACGCTGGCTCTAGTTGAGATTTAAACCCTCCTTCAGCAATTATTAACTGTTGGCTGAAAAGTCCTGAGTCTTCACTTCGTCCATAATAATTATAATCGAAAAGATAATCGTTGGGACGATCCAAAGCGAAACTGAAGAAATCTTCATTTTCGCGCGTATCATTAAAAAGAAAGGCACCGGCAAAAAACCGTAGATTCAATTGGCGATTGCTCAAAAAGAGTTTTCTATATTCAAGATTCACAGAAACCTTACTGAACTTAGATGAGATTTCATAATCTACTACACTCCTAAAATAATTGATTAGGTTGGGATTGGAATACACATATTGCAAGTTAAAAACGCTGTAGTTTGGTTCTTGCTCTGGATTGTTTGGGTCCTCATCTTGATATACGTTTACATTACGGATATTGATGAATTGTTTTTCATTATTCCGCAAATCACCATTCCTGAAGGCAAAAGTGATATAGGGTGTAAAACGTTTGTAGAACAATCCGCGATCGTAAGAATAGTAATTCCCCGAAAAACCATAACGCATAGCGTAAAGAGTGCCTTCATCTATTCTTTGGGTATAACTTACGGATGCTCGACCCACAAGTGTTTTGGAGCGAAAACCGAATTGTGGCTCCAAACTATAATGAACCGCTTTTGGCAGAACTGTTTTGTTGTAAAGTCGAAGTCCTGCCGAAACACCATCATAAAGATTGTACTCAAAAATTGGCATAAAGAAAAACTGTGTGTAGTTCGGGTCTTCTACATCTTGAAAAAGCCGGAATTGTAAAGGTTTGTTCAACAAGCCATCTACGGACTTAAAATTATTTCTGCGATTGAATTCTGGAATTTCTCCTTCGTAATTCAGCGCCAACTTCCTGATGTTTGCTGAAGGTATGGTAATGGAGAAAACACTATCTATGGGTTTTGTCCAAGTTTTAAAAACAACTTCATCTTTGTTGAGTCCATACAATGAAACGGGAAGTTCTGTCTTTCGGTTGTTTTTGATGAAAACTTCTAAAGAATCTCCCTTCTTTTTAACCTTTTTTATTTTAAAATCTATCGTGGTTCGAGTGTCTGCAAAATCTTCAAAAAACCAATTAATTGGAAGGTCAGTTTGTTCCGATAAAAATGCTTCAAAATCTGAAGATTTAATGGGTTTCAGTCTTTTTTCAGCATAAAAATCTTTTATACTTCTATTCAAAATGTCATCGCCCAAATAATTATCCAAATACCTTAAGCCACTTGCTCCGTAGTATCCTGTAGCAATATTCATATTAAACTTCAATAAAGAATCCTTGGGAGTGGTCAGAGACTGGTGAATATTTGCACGGGCCATGTTAAAATAAAGCATCGGGTATTGGTCATTGAACTCAAGGTCTGCAAGGTGCGCCCAACGGATGACCCACCAGTTACTCAAATTTCCTATCATCTTCATTTTAGGATAATAGGTGTCCACATATTCCATCATCAAATAAATCTGCAACGCATCCTGCAACCAATAATCGTCTCTGGAGTTGAGCACCAAAGTATTGTCTATATAATGGCGGGTTATGGTTTTCAGCTGTTCCATATCATACTCAAAACCATCTGGAAAAGGACTGATGAAGCTAGGCAACTGGTTAAGCCCATAAACGGGATTGGTTTTGTAGTCATTCTCGCTTATAACTATTTTATCAAAAGGATAAGGGCCAAGTTTAGTGTCTAAAAAACGAACAACCCGATCTATCATTAGCGCTTGCACTGGCGGATTTACTTTGCTATTTTGAAGATTGGTTATTATTTTTAGTTTATCGGTTTCAATGGTTTCAAAATCTGGATTTTTCTCAAAGTATAAAACCGCTTTTGTACGATCTTTCCCATATAACTCCGTGGTTTTTATATTTCCTAAAATGTTTTCAGAAACCACATCAAAATCTGAAGTAACGATATAATGCTTCGGCAGATGGAGTAAAACTGAAAACTCCGAAGGTGTCAAAAATAAATCGTCTGTGTTTTTATTGCTATAAACCTGCCATTCGCCATCGTAAACGGCCGGTGCAATATACCAATAGCGCAATATGTAATCATTGATTTTATTTACCCCATAGCGCGTGTACCGATCGTCGGAAACTTTTACAGTGTATTCCAAATTGAAGGTGTAGCTATCTCCTGGTTTTATTGGAATTTCTGGGATAATTCTTAAAATATCAACAGCTTCGCCCCGTTGCCACTGCAATGGAACAGAGGAGTTGTTATAAATTTTTTCGATATCAGTTCTTCCTCGGTCTTCATTTTTTTCAAAGTGAAATGCACTTTCATAATTTTCGGCAAAACGTTTGCCCAGAGGTGTGGTTTTGGACGAAAAACTGTTTGCCCAGTCGAAAAGATAGATTTCCTTTAAAGTATCTTCCGAATTGTTTTTATAAGTAATTTGCTGTTTAACGCTAAGCGTTTTTTGCGAAGGGTTCAGGGTGGCATCAATTTTCAGAGTGTGCTGTGCCATTGCTTGAATAGTCAAACAAAAAAAGATGCTATATAAAAGGGTTCGGATTATCAAGAAGTTTTGAGGAATTTAAAAGTTTGGGCTTAGGTTGTATTCGTTGTAAAAATCATTCAATATTTGGAGCACCTGATCTTCTGTATCAACTAGATGAACTAGTTCTAAATCTTCTGCTCCCACATTATTATGCGCTTCCAAAAGCGTTGTTTTTATCCATTCAAAAAGTCCTCCCCAAAATTCGGTTCCTACAAGTATCAGGGGGAATTTATCAATTTTATGAGTTTGAATCAGTGTTAATGCCTCGAATAATTCATCAAGCGTTCCAAAGCCTCCCGGCATCACCACAAATCCTTGTGAGTATTTTACGAACATTACTTTTCGCACAAAAAAGTAATCAAAATCAATGCTTTTATCGCTGTCAATGTATGGATTGTCGTGTTGTTCAAAAGGAAGTGTAATATTCAAACCCACGGAAGTCCCACCAGCTAGGTGTGCGCCTTTGTTTCCAGCCTCCATAATTCCAGGACCACCACCCGTAATTACTCCATACCCATTTTCGGTTATTTTTTTGGCAATACTTTCTGCCAATTTATAATATTTATTATCGGGTTTTGTACGGGCAGAGCCAAATATGGACACACAGGGACCAATCCGACTCATTTTTTCATAACCACCGACAAACTCTCCCATTATTTTGAAAATGGCCCAGGAGTCATTTGTTTTTACTTGATTCCAGTTTTTCGGTATTTGTTCGTCTCTCATTTTTTTTATTCAAAGTTCTAAATTTAAAATTCAAGGTTTTTTAATGTTGAACCTTGAATTTTAATATCGATAATTGCTAATGTAATTCTTTTTTAAGGAACCGGGCGGTATAGCTTTTTTTGTCGTCGGCAATTTGTTCGGGTGTGCCCAAAGCCATTATTTTCCCACCTTGTTTTCCACCTTCAGGGCCAATATCTATTATATAATCAACGGTTTTTATAACGTCCAAATTGTGCTCAATAATAAGTACAGTATTGCCTTTTTCTACCAATTTGTTCAATACAACCATCAATACGCGAATATCCTCAAAATGAAGTCCTGTTGTGGGTTCGTCCAGAATATAAAAAGTATTTCCAGTATCTCGCTTGGAAAGTTCTGTTGCCAGTTTAATACGTTGTGCTTCGCCACCGGAAAGCGTTGTGGACTGTTGGCCCAGCGTAATGTAACCGAGCCCAACGTCTTTTATGGTTTTAACTTTTCGGTGGATTTTCGGGATGTTTTCAAAAAAATCGTCGGCTTCGTTGATGGTCATATCCAAAACATCAAAAATTGATTTTCCCTTATAACGAATTTCCAAAGTTTCTCTGTTGAAACGTTTGCCTTGGCAGGTTTCACATTCCACATAAACGTCGGGAAGGAAATTCATCTCAATTACTCTTAAACCAGCACCTTTGCAAGTTTCACAGCGACCGCCTGCAACGTTGAAGCTAAAACGACCGGGTTTGTAACCGCGAATCATCGCTTCAGAGGTTTTGGCGAAAAGATTCCGTATTTCGGAAAAGACGCCCGTATAAGTAGCTGGATTACTCCGCGGTGTTCTACCGATGGGTGATTGATTAATGTCTATTACTTTGTCAATGTTCTCAAGCCCTTCAATTTTTTTGTAAGGCATCGGTTTTTTTACACCGTTGAAAAAATGCGCATTCAAAATAGGGTAGAGGGTTTCGTTGATGAGCGTACTTTTTCCGCTCCCCGAAACACCTGTAACACCAATCATTTTTCCCAAAGGAAATTGAACAGAAATGTTTTTCAAATTGTTTCCTGAAGCACCTTTCAGCGTTAGCGTTTTACCGTTTCCTTTTCGGCGATTCTTCGGAATTTCTATTTCTTTTTTTCCGTTTAGGTAATCCGCTGTAAGGGTATCGTGCTTCTTTATTTCCTCGGGAGTTCCTTCTGAAACAATTTCGCCACCATGCCTTCCTGCAGCAGGCCCAATGTCAATAACATGGTCGGCACTTTCAATCATTTCTTTATCGTGTTCCACCACAATTACCGAATTGCCGATTTCTCTTAATTGCTTCAGTGAATAAATTAATCGTTCATTGTCGCGTTGATGTAGACCAATACTGGGCTCGTCTAAAATATAAAGCACGCCAACCAATTGCGAACCGATTTGTGTTGCTAAGCGAATTCGCTGCGCTTCGCCACCAGAAAGTGATTTTGAACTGCGGTCCAAAGCCAAATAGGTTAGGCCAACATCCACCAAAAACTGAAGTCGTGAGCGGACTTCTTTTATGATTTCCGAAGCAATTTTTAACTGTGTTTCGGAAAGATTTTTTTCGAGATTCTTAAACCATTCTGCCAGTTCCACAACGTCCATATGGGCGAGTTCGGCAATGTTTTTTTTATTCACTTTAAAGTAAAGTGATTCTTTTCGAAGGCGTGTTCCGTTACATTCAGGACAAGGAATCTTGTCCATGTATTCCTTGGCCCAACGTTTTAGGGAAGTGGATTCGTTGGCATCAAATGTATTTTGGATAAAGGTAGCAACGCCTTCAAAATCAATTTTATAGTTTCGAGTGATGCCCAAAGTTTTAGACTCGATTTCGAATTTTTCATTTCCGCCGAAAAAGATAACGTCTTTTGCTTGCTGAGGAATACTTTCAAAGGAGTCGCTCATTTTAAAATTGAAGCGTTCCGCAATAAGCTCCAACTGTTTAAAAACCCAGTTATTTTTTTGCGTCCCATGTGGAACCAAAGCCCCTTGTTTTATGGAAAGTTTCGGGTTTGAAACTAGTTTGTTTAGATTGACTTCATAAAGTTTACCAAGCCCTTTGCAATTAGGGCACATCCCTTTTGGGGAATTGAACGAAAAATTGTTTGGCTCTGGATTTGGATATGAAATCCCTGACGATGGACACATCAGAGAACGGCTAAAATAGCGGGCTGCATCGGTGTCATTGTCAAGCACCATCAACACATCATCGCCGTGGTACATTGCGGTGTTTATGGTTTCGGAAAGCCGTTTGTCGTTATCATTTCCTTCTGAAACTTTCAGTCTATCAATTACTATTTCAATTTCGTGGGTTTTGTAACGATCCACTTTCATTCCCTTTACAATATCGCGCACTTCGCCGTCCACACGAACTTTCAGAAAACCTTGTTTTGCAATCTGCTCGAAAAGCTCGCGATAATGCCCCTTTCGGGAGCGTACAACAGGAGCTAGGATGCTCACTTTTTTATCAGCGAAATCTTCTAGAATGAGCTGCTTAATTTGCTCATCGCTGTAGCTGACCATTTTTTCGCCTGTGTTGTAGCTATATGCATCACTTGCTCGGGCGTAGAATAGGCGAAGAAAATCATAAATTTCGGTAATGGTACCCACGGTGGAACGCGGACTCTTACTTGTAGTCTTTTGTTCAATCGCAATTACAGGCGAAAGCCCTTCAATTTTATCGACATCGGGACGTTCCAAGCTTCCGAGAAATTGACGTGCATAAGCCGAAAAAGTTTCAATATAACGGCGTTGTCCTTCGGCATAAATAGTATCAAACGCCAAAGAGGATTTCCCACTGCCCGAAAGGCCTGTGATTACTACTAATTTTTCTCGTGGAATACGAACGTCAATGTTCTTTAAGTTATGGACGCGCGCACCCAAAACTTCAATATAATCCTCATTTTTTGACATAGCTTGCAAAGGTACTCAATAGAATGGAAAATAAAGAATGCATGGCATCCCGTAGGTGTTAATTTTTAATGAAAAATCAGACTTAAAACTTTAGCGATTTACTTCCTTAGAAAGAAAAATATGAAATGTAATAGCAACATAGAAAATTGTGCTTATTACGATGGAATAGCTTACAATGACAGCTAGGACTGAAAAATTGAGCATCAAATAAGTAATTGGAACCAATACGCCAAAAACTATTAGCAGTAAGAAAACAATGTACAAGTAATAAATCAATCGCGGTGTTTTCCTGTCTATGTGGCTTTGAAATTGGGAGAGTTTAGGGATTACATCTTTTGTTAGATACTCCCACAGTTTTGAGAAAAAAACTTCATTAAACGAGGATTTTTCAAACACATCATTGTCTATTGTGTTGGCAAGGGTTAGAATTTTTTCTCTGTGGCGTTCAAAAACGGCATCCAAATTTAGCGATTCTTTGTAATTTCCAAATTTATAGCCAAAAACATACCACAAGCCAGACCCACATTTGTGTTCCACCCATTTCTCTATAATATTGTTGTTATAAAAAACTGGATAATTTATAGTTTCTGGAATTTGCTTTTCTTTTGGATCTGTCATCAATAGCGATTTCAATTCCATATAAAGATTTTCGGTTTCGCCAAAATGATGTGTTTCCTGGAGAAATTCAATAGCCAATTTTGACTTGCCTTTATAAAACTCCTTTACATCAAAATAGCTGAGATTTGAGTAATCTTTCTCCATGTAATCCTTTAGACCCGGAAGCCAAATATCTGAGTTGAACAAGATTTCCGAAATTGTTCGGAAATTGTGCATTTTTTGTGTTGTCTTGCTTATTTTGTGAATTATTTTGGCTTTATAGGATTTTTGGTTCATTGCAGAAGTAGCCAAAAAAACCATTAAAATCGCTGATAAAAAACCACTGACCCCAATATAAATACCGGTAAGTTTCTTTAAATTTTCTTCAAAACCAAGGGTGTTTAGGTATTTGTCGTAGAGTAGAAAAATAAGCCCTACACAGATTGCACCACTTATCACAAAAGTGATAATGGAATACAAATCCTTGAACACAAATTTACTTCTCATAGGCTAAACAACGCCATATTGGCGAAAAGGCAATAAAACGGGGATTTTTTGAAATAGAAATTTATTACAGAAAAATGAAATAATTAATTTCTGCAACAAGAGATAAAGAAAAGATTATATATGTTTCTGCAATAGAAGAAATAAATAGTTTTTTCAAAAGGTCTCAATCTAAATTTTGTAAAAATCCTTGGTTAATTCCCTCAAATCTAACCTTTTTAATTGCCCAAATATACACCTTTCGACGTAATGCACAACATTTCGATTAAGCGTGCATTAAAGTTTTAATTTAATAACCTACTGCTGTATCATCACCACGATTATCGGCACCCCCTTCAAGTTTACCACTTGGCAAGATCAAAATAGCATCCACATTACCAATTTCCGGTAATATTTCGCTATTTGAAAGATATCCTTTTGTCTCAAGATCTTTTAAAACTTCTGTAGGAAAACCTTTTTGTTCCAGTAAGATCACATCAGGCATCCATTGGTGGTGGAAACGCGGGGCATTTACAGCTTCTTGCATATTCATTTTAAATTCATAAACATTCAAAAATGTCTGCAGTACCGAAGTAATTATTGTGGAGCCACCCGGTGTTCCCAAAATCATTAATAACTTTCCGTCTTTTTCAACAATTGTGGGTGTCATAGAGCTTAGCATTCTTTTTTGGGGTTCAATAGCGTTTGCCTCTCCGCCAATCAAACCGAACATATTTGGCGTTCCAGGTTTGGCGCTAAAGTCGTCCATTTCATTGTTTAGGAAAAAACCCAATTCCGAAATATAAAGTTTTGAACCATAGGAAGCGTTAAGGGTTGTAGTAACTGAAACTGCATTTCCGAATTTATCAACGATGGAATAATGGGTGGTTTCCATACTTTCATAACCACTTATTTTCCCAGGTTTTATTTCTTCGGAGGGTGTTGCCTTTTCTAATGAAAAATTCTTCATACGCTGTGAAAGATAAGTTTCGGAAAGCAATGAGTCTACTGGAATATCAATAAAATCAGGATCGCCTAAATATTCGCTTCGGTCTGCATAAGCACGTTTTTCTGCTTCTACCAAAACTTGAATATATTTTTGTGAGTTATGGCCGTATTCAGAAAGTGGAAATGGTTCTACCATTTTTAAAATCTGCCCCAAACAGATTCCGCCACTAGAGGGCGGTGCCATGGAAATTAATTTTACATCTTTATATTTAAAAATCAGTGGTTCGCGCCAAATGGCTTCATAAGCATCCAAGTCTTTTTGAGTAATAATTCCTCCTTTTTTCTTTAAGAAATCAATCATTATCTTTCCCGTTTCACCAGAATAAAATTCCGCACGACCATTTTTTGCAATTTTAGAGAGGGTATTGGCTAGTGCTACATTTTTTAAAGTATCACCTTCTTGATAAACTTCAGTAAAAATGGAAGACTTGCCGTTTGTTTTTTCAAATTGCTCCTTGTACTCATCAAAACGAGCTTTCTGTTTTTGAGTAATTATAAAACCTTTTTTGGCAAGCTCTATCACAGGTTTTAGGAGAATTTCCATAGGAAGTGATCCAAATTTTTCGTGAACTGCGAAAATGCCTGCAATGCTTCCGGGAACACCCACAGCCAGACCGCCATCAGTGCTTTTTTCTGGAATGAAATTGCCTTCTTTGTCTAAATACATATCTCTTGAGGCAGCTATGGGCGCTTTTTCTCGAAAATCCAAGGAACCGATTTCTCCATATTCGGTTCTGTAAACCATAAATCCGCCACCGCCAATATTGCCAGCATTTGGGTGCGTTAGAGCCAAAGCCATTTGTGTGGCAATCATCGCATCAAAAGCATTGCCGCCTATCTTTAAAATTTCCGTACCGATTTTTGAGGCTTCCGCACGCGCAGAAACAACCATGGCACTATCGGCAATCACACCTTTTTCTTCAATTTTTGGAGGTTCTACTTGGGTTTGGGCCTGTGGCTTTTCTTTACAGGAAATCAACACAAGTATTAAAAGCAAAAAAGAAACATATCTCATAATTCTATAAGTTTTTGTTTGGAAAAAGTCCTAAGTTCTTCGAAAAAAGAAGTGAATTCGGCTTCAAATTCATCGTAATATTCTTCGAGTTCTGCCACGGCTAAATTCATTTTTGAAACACCTTTTGTACGGACGTTCATTTGCGCCAAAATCTTACTGATTCCTTCAACGGTGGCATAGCTTAGCAGCCAATTATCAGCAATCATATAAGGCATCATTCGTTGGATTCGCGCCGGGAGTATTGTGAAATTTTTCCGAAGCAATTCATAAAAATCCTGAACATATTCATCCAAAGGTTGGTCTGAATACTTGCTCCAGTTTTTTGCCAAAAAGTGGTCGTATAATATATCTACAATCACGCCGCTGTAATGACTGTAATTTTTGTGAAGTCGCGCCGTACTTTGGTGCACGGTGGGATGAGCGTCAGTAAAGGTGTCTATGCCGCGGTGTAGTAAAATTCCCTTTGCAATGGACGGAGGAAACTTTTCATAGCGTTTTCCTTTAATGCCATCGGCTATAAAGTTGCCAATGATTATGCTTTCATTTTCACCAGAGAGATAGATGTGGGCTAAAAAATTCATTCAATAAATATATGTATTTTTGAACTGTAAAAACTGAAAATTGAATAGGTTACCCAATTTGGACCCACTGCGGTTTTTTCTCGCTTCCTTCGTGTTGCTATTTCACTTACCCCAACTTTCCGCAAATCAGGGCCTACCTTATTTTGATGGACTTCCTATCTATCACCGTGGGTTGGAGGCAGTTTATATGTTTTTTGTATTGAGCGGATTTTTGATAATTCGACTTATTTATCGTGCCAAAAAGCGGGATGCTTTCTCCATAAAAGATTTTTATATTCGAAGAATTCTGCGAATTTTTCCGCTTTATTATCTTGTTTTGGGCTTCGGACTGCTCTTTTACAATGTGATTTTACCCTTTTTGAATATTCCTTTTGAAATAAACTACACTTGGAAAGAAGCCTTTTTATACAACGTTTTCTTTCTTCCGAATGTCTTTGCGAAAATATACGAACCTGGCGGGATACTTGAAATTCTTTGGTCCATCGGGATTGAGGAGCAATTTTATCTCGTGATTGCACCTTTGCTTTTTTTCATAAATGTGAAATGGATTTTGCGGGTTTTAAGCGTATTGTTAATTGGTTATTTCATCCTTTATTGGTCCGATGTTTTTGAAATGCTTCGGAAATATACTTTTGTGTTTTTCTACCTTTTTTCAGGCGGGGTTATTGCTATTCTTGAAGAAAAGAAAAAGTTGGAATTTTTGAAGCGTTCGGCAGTTTTTCCATTACTGATTTGCATTGCGACTTTGCTCTATTTTGTAACAGATTGGTTTCTATTTGAACCTATGTGGTTTCGGGCTTTATTCACTTGTTTGCTATTCGCATTTTTTATCCATTCACTGGCATTTAATAGTAGAGGAGTTGAAGTGAACAATAAAATATTGAATCATTTCGGAAGTATTTCCTACGGAATTTATATGTTTCACGCTATAGTTTTAAATGCTGTTGTATTTTTGTTTTTGAAATTGGAAGTGCTCCAAAACCTTAATGAAACTTTAACCATAATTTTAATGCACCTGCTTACCTTCGCAGGCACACTTTTAATTGCTCATTTGTCTTACACCTACTTTGAGCTTTACTTTTTAAAATTGAAAAATAAATTTAGAAAATGACTTTTGAAGTACGAAATACGAAATGTGAAGTACGAAGTACAATTAACATTAAACATTAACAATAGGAAATGACACTAATTAAATCTATATCAGGAATCCGCGGTACTATTGGCGGGACGCAAGGCGAAAACTTAACTCCAATTGATGCTGTAAAATATGCCGCAGCATACGGAAGCTGGGTAAAACAACAACGCAATAAAGAAACTTATAAAGTGGTCGTGGGCCGTGACGCGAGGATTTCAGGTGAAATGATGCAGCAATTGGTAATGAACACGCTCATCGGGATGGGGATTAGCGTGATAGACCTTAATCTTTCCACAACGCCAACGGTTGAAGTAGCCGTTGCATTGGAGCACGCCGATGGCGGAATTATACTTACCGCAAGTCACAACCCAAAACAGTGGAACGCTCTGAAATTGTTGAACAATAAAGGTGAATTTTTAAATTCAGAAGCAGGGCAGCAAATCCTCGACATTGCCGAAAACGGAACGATTGAATTTGCTGAAGTTGATAATCTGGGCGAAATCCATAAAAATGATGCATATATCGATTTGCATATTGACGAAATACTGAACCTGCCTTTGGTGAAAGCTGATGCAATAAAACGATGCAAGTTTAAAGTGATTGTGGATGCTGTTAATTCCACTGGCGGAATTGCCGTGCCTTTACTTTTAGAAGCTTTGGGCGTGGAACCTGTAAAATTGCACTGCACCCCAAACGGGGAGTTTCCGCATAATCCTGAGCCTTTAAAAGAACACTTGGGCGATCTGATGGAAAGTGTTGTAAAAAACCGAGCCGACTTCGGAATAGCTGTTGATCCTGATGTTGACCGACTTGCCTTTATAGATGAGAAAGGTGAAATGTTTGGTGAAGAATATACGCTGGTTGCCGTTGCCGATTATGTTTTACAGAATACTCCAGGAAATACGGTGAGCAATATGTCATCTTCTCGAGCTTTACGCGATGTTACCGAAAAGCACGGCGGAACTTATACTGCTAGCGCCGTTGGGGAAGTAAATGTGGTAGAAAAAATGAAGGAAACCAACGCCGTAATAGGAGGTGAGGGCAACGGTGGTATTATTTATCCTGAGCTTCACTACGGTCGCGACAGTTTGGTGGGAATTGCTTTGTTCTTAAGCTTTTTAGCTGAAGAAAAAATTGCCGTGAGCGAACTTCGGAAAAGATATACCGCTTATTTTATGAGCAAAAAGAAGATTGAATTAACACCACAGTTGGATGTTGATGCCATTTTGAAAGCTATGGAGGCAAAATATGCTTCTGACCTGCGTGCCACCGAAGCTTCAGCGAAGGTGCAAGACATAAACACGATTGATGGTGTAAAAATTGATTTTGCAGAAAACTGGGTACATCTTCGGAAATCAAACACGGAGCCAATTATCAGGATTTATACTGAAGCAAAAAGCCAGGAAGAGGCAGATGTTTTGGCGGATAGGATTATTGGGGAAATAAAAGCAGTTGCTGGATTGTAATTAATCCCTTTTCCGAAGCTTCCACCGTTTATGCGACCATAAATAATACTCAGGCTTTTCGCGAATCTGGTTTTCCAAAGCATCAAAGAACATTCGGGTTACTTGAAAATCAGGGTATTCTTTTGGGTTGTCTGCCAATGGAACAAAAGTTGCCATGTAATAGCCTCGTTTTACTTTTTCAACTTTTAAATAAAGTACAGCGAAATCGAGCTTTTTGGCCAATTCTTCAGTTCCGGTAAACATTGGAACATCTATTCCCATAAACGTGTCGCGGTGTTTGAAAGCGCCTAGTTTTGGGGTTTGATCTGAAAGTATGTAAGTTAGCGTTTTGACTCCTTTTTTCCACTTTCTAAAAAGCACGCCGACAATCTTTTTGTTGCTCACAATGATGCCGCCAAAGTGCTCCCGAGTCTTTTTTACCAAAGCATCAAATTGTTTGCTGTCTAAAGGTTTGTAAACAGCGTGGGCTTGATGTTGCATTAACTTGTTTAAAATACCGCTCCATTCCCAATTACCGTAATGTCCTGCCATTAGTAGGATGCTTCGGTTTTCTTGGTAATATTTATCAAGTATTTCAACATTTGTAACCACAAAACGCTTACGGATTTCTTTTTCAGAAATAGTGAATGACTTTATGGTTTCAAAAATAATATCGCACAAATGTTTAAAGAATTGTCGTGCTATTCGGTTTCTTTCTTCCTGTGTTTTTTCAGGAAAAACCAAAGCCAGATTGTCCTTCACGACTTTCTTGCGATAGCCAACAACATAATATACCAGAAAATACAGCGCACTAGATTTAAAGTACAAAATACCCATTGGCAGTTTAGAAAGTAACCAAAGAATTGGATAAACCAGTATATAAAGCAATCTTTGCATAGGAATTGTTACCGCAAAACTAATTAAATTTATTGCAAGAATTAGAATTCAAAATTCATTAAAAATTAATAATCCAATAACTCCTTTATCACAATGCAAAATCTACATATTGCAACTATAATAATCATCGCCGCAAATGTTATAATTTCCCTGAAAGGCTTTAATGATTTTTCTTTTTTTGAGAAATATAAATTCAATATCGCGGGAATCCGTCGAGGTGAACATATTAGAATGTTTAGTTCTGCTTTTTTACATGCAGACTTTTCACATTTACTGTTTAATATGCTTACATTATATTTTTTCGCAAATGTTGTAATTATGAGCGTGGGCGTAACCTATTTTGTAATCATTTATGTTGCTAGCCTTTTGGTGGGAAACCTTCTCTCATTCTATTTTCACAAAGATGAATACCACTACAGTGCTATTGGTGCCAGTGGTGCGGTGATGGGCATTTTGTATTCGGCCATACTTTTCTTCCCAAATATGGGGCTGTATCTTTTCTTTATTCCAATAGCCATTCCAGCGTGGCTTTTTGGAATGGCATATTTGTTGTATTCTATCTATGGAATGAAAAAGAGATTGGGGAATATTGGTCACGATGCCCACATTGGAGGAGCATTAGGCGGATATGTTTTAACACTTTTGTTTGCTCCTTATTTGTTTGAAACCAGCTTGTGGATTGTTGTTTTACTGGCTATTCCATTAATTATTTTATTCATTATGCATAAACTAGGAAAAATATAAAGAAGAGAAAAGAAAATAGAATAGAGAAAAAAGAAGAATAATTAATAATAGAAAACTATGAAAACCTTACAAACACTTTTAATTTTAGCACTAACAACCACTACCATTATGGCACAAAACACTTTACCACCACCTACAATAGACGTTACTGGAGAAGGCATTGTTCGTGTTGTACCAGATGAGGTTACAATCAACATTCGCGTTGAAAATACAGGTGAAAATACCAAAACTCTCAAAGAACAGAACGATGCAACTATTAGTGAAGTTTTAAAGTTTCTGAAGAAAATGAACATCGAGGATAAAGATGTGAAAACAGAATATATGAACCTCAGTAAAAACTACGATTACAACAGCAAAACATACACTTTCGCTGCCAATCAATCGCTTTCAATAAAGCTAAGGGATTTAAAAAAATACGAACCAGTAATGAAAGGACTTATAGATACTGGCATCAACAGAATTGACGGGGTGTCATTTTCATCCTCAAACAAAGAAGCTCTGCAAAGTCAAGCCCGTAAAAAAGCGGTAGAAAACGCTAAGATGAAAGCTGAGGAATATACCTCAGTTTTAAACCAAACTGTGGGGAAGGCAGTTTCTATAAGTGAGTTTAATAATTCTGGAGGACCGCAGCCTATGTATAAATCGGCGATGATGGATTCTTCTTCAGGAAGTGGAGATCAAACTATTGCAGTGGGTGAAATGGAAATAAAAACCACTGTTAACGTTAGCTTCCTACTTAATTAAATAAATAAGTTTTCCGAATAAAAAAGCCTCGACTTCCATTTGGAATCGAGGCTTTTTCTTTTTTTTTAAAAAATTTATCCCATGAAAGGATATCTATAATCCGTAGGTGAAACAAATGTTTCCTTCACCATTCTTGGCGAAATCCATCGGTATAGGTTTTGCTTGCTTCCAGCTTTGTCGTTTGTTCCACTGTTACGAGCACCACCGAAAGGTTGTTGACCAACAACAGCTCCCGTAGGCTTGTCGTTAATGTAGAAGTTACCTGCTGCGTTTTCAAGTATTTTTACAGCTTCTTCCAAAGCATATCTGTCTTCACTGAAAACAGCACCCGTTAAAGCATATTCACTGGTTTCATCAACCAAGTGCAAGGTTTCTTCCCATTTCTTGTCATCATAAACGTATACAGTAAGTACAGGTCCGAATAGCTCAGTACACATTGTTGTGTATTTTGGATCTTTTACTACAATTACAGTAGGTTCAATGAAGTAACCCTTGCTCTTGTCATAATTTCCACCTGCAATGATTTCAGCGTTTTTGTCTTTTTTGGCAGCATCTATATAGCTAGCAAGTTTATCAAAAGACCCTTCGTGAATTACTGCGGTTATGAAATTGCCCATATCATCGGGACTTCCCATTTTAAAGGACTTGATATCTGCAACCAAATATTTTTTAACATCTTTCCAGATACTTTCAGATATATAGCAGCGGCTTGCGGCGCTACATTTTTGTCCTTGAAATTCAAATGCGCCACGAGCCATAGCTGTTGCAACTTGTTTTGGGTCTGAAGTTTTATGAGCGACGATAAAATCTTTTCCACCTGTTTCACCAACAATTCGAGGATAGGTTTTATAGTTGTGGATATTGGTTCCAACTTTTTGCCAAATATCTTTAAAAACATGAGTTGAACCTGTAAAGTGGATTCCACTGAAATCTGGACTTGCAAGTATAGTATCAGTAATCATAACAGGATCTCCCATTACCATATTTATTACCCCGGCAGGAACGCCAGCTTCTCTGAAAACATCCAGAATTACTTTTGCTGAATATACTTGGCTGTCACTTGGCTTCCAAACAACTACGTTACCCATTAATGCAGCACTAGCGGGAAGATTTCCAGCAATAGCGGTAAAGTTGAAAGGAGTAATTGCATACACAAAACCTTCTAGGGGACGGTACTCAATACGGTTCCAAGCAGCGGAAGTAGATTCTGGTTGCTCAGCAAATATTTCAGTCATATACTGAACATTGAATCGTAAGAAATCGATAAGCTCGCAAGCTGCATCAATTTCAGCTTGGTATATATTTTTTGATTGCGCAAGCATTGTAGCTGCATTGATCTTAGCTCTGTAAGGTCCAGCAATTAACTCTGCTGCGCGAAGAAAAATTGCTGCACGTTGCTCCCAAGGCATTGCCGCCCATTTTTTTCTAGCATCCAATGATGTAGAAATAGCTTCTTCCACATTTTTTTTAGTGGCTTTATGATAAGTTCCCAACAAGTGTTTGTGATCGTGTGGGGGAGACATAGTAGCGGTTTCTTTTGTTTTTACCTCTTTTCCATTGATATATAAAGGTACTTCCACTTCTGAATCGTACATTTCTTTGTAGGTTTCAAGTACTTCCTTACGCTCTGGTGAACCTGGCACATAGCTTTTTATAGGTTCATTTACGGCGATTGGTACTTCAAAAAATCCATTTCCCATATTATTTTATTTTTTCTGTTTATGAAGAGTGCAAAGGTACGAAATTTTTAGTGTACAGTGTTCAGTAGCAGTAGGCAGTTTTTCTCTTGCATATGAATAAATATCCTCATTTTATAAGGACAAGATTTACTTAATTTATTAGTTTTACTGATCACCGCCACTGAACACTGAACACTTTTTAAAATATGTGTACCGTAACTTTTATTCCGAAATCTAACAACGATTTTATACTGACTTCTAACCGTGATGAAGCTCCGGGACGCGAAACTTTTCCGCCAAAAATATATGAAGAGGATGGCGTTAAACTGCTTTACCCGAAAGATGCTGTTGCTGGTGGAACTTGGATTGGTGTAAGCGAAAAGAAAAGAGCTATAACTTTAATGAACGGCGGTTTTGTTACTCATGAGCGCAAACCTTTTTACCGAAAGAGCAGGGGGTTGGTTGTAAAAGATTTGATGAAATGCGACGTTTTGAAAAATGAAATTGAAAACTATGATTTCAATGGAATAGAACCATTTACGGCAATTTTAGTTGAATGGAAGACCCAAGTGCAATTATTCCAACTAGTTTGGGATGGCTTGGGGTATCATTTTTTCGAGGAACCTTTAGCACCAAAAATATGGTCTTCTTCGCCATTATATCCAGAAAATTTAAGGAAAAAAAGGGAGCAATGGTTTTCAGAATTTTTGTTTGAAACAGTAAAATCTTCGGAAGAAGAAATCCTTCAGTTTCACAAGACTGCAGGGGAAGGAGATTCAAACAGTAACCTAATTATGGATCGTGGTTTCATTAAAACGAAAAGCATCACTCAAATTGTTAGAAATAAAGTGGGTATTGAGATGCGTTATGAAGATTTACAAACGAATAAAATCAGTAATTCCGTGTTCAGTAATGAAGGTTCGACGTAGCGGGTAAGAGGTTAATTCATCGAAAAGGGCGCGCTCAAATTGAAAAGTGGAATGGAGACTCTAAACTTTCGGGTAGTTGTAAAGTTAACCATATTGTAATGCCCCTTCATTGCTCCAAAAGGTGACAAAAGAAGACAGCCACTAGTGTAAGAGTGCTTCTCTCCAGGCAAGAGTATTGGTTTCTGACCTATTACACCTTCACCTTCCACAATTTCTGTATTGTTTAGTGAATCCTTGATTTTCCAGCTGCGTGAAGTTAGCTGAACTGTGTCTTTGCTTTGGTTCTCAATGGTCACGTTATAGGCAAAGGCATATTGCATTTTACGGTTTTTGTAAAACGTGCCGTCGAACTCGGTCTTTACCGAAATTTTAATTCCGTGGGTTACTTGTTGTACCATGTTTTTTTAATAAATCGCTGCGCTTGCTGCCACGAAAATTAGTGCGGCAAAAGTCAATCCTATTACAAATACAGTGTTTAAAAATACAAATTTTATTAAAGTTAGCACCCTGCTTTGATGGTAAAAATTACGCAATGCTTTATAGAAGTAAAATGGCCCAATAAACATGAACAGGCATCCCAAGAAAAATTTTGATCCAATTATAAAGTCTGGAATAATAAAAAGGAGCATTGCCAAAAAGATAAAACTGAAAATGTGGAATATGAAAACCATATGTTCCATATAGGTATATTTTTTCCGAGAATAAATAAGCCAGAAAAACAAAGCGAAAAAGGGTGTAAAGAAAAAGAGGAAAAAAGGTATTTTGGAAATAACATAATTTATAAAGTCATTAGGATTTTCTTTTATCTTCTCTACAGTCATGTTTTTTGAATAGACCCATCTGTTAAACGATGTATTTCTGTGATGCATACTGTCTAGTGCAGTTGCAGCATTTTTCACTTTGTTTTTTTCGTAAAAACTATTGTATAAAGAAAATCTTTCTGTATAACTTTTTATAAAGTTCATTGTGTCCAACTCTTTTTCTGAAAGATATTTTAAAGGTTTCTTTGGCTCTTGCTTTTCTACAGAATCGGCAAATCTAATTGCATCTGCGCTGGTCATTTTAATATTCTGCTCTAAGGAATCCAAGTCAGCGTTATCCATTATTTTGGAACTCAAGTTTAAATTTTTGTCAATACTTGGGTTTATAACATCAATTAAACTATTCAACAAAAAGTAGACTATAGATACACTTAAAAAGAAACGAAAGGGGTTAGCATATTTTAATCTTTGACCTTTGGCATAATTTCGGGTAATGATTCCTGGCCTGAAGAGAAGATCTTTCAGAGTGTTTCGGAATCGAGAATCGAAAACTACAATGCTATTAAGGAATTCTCCGAAAAAGTCTTTTGCAGAAAGCTGCTTATTGCTGTTCAGTTGGGAACAATGTGGGCAATAAACATCGCTAAGGTCAAGTGGGTGGCCACAGTTTAAACATTTTTCGCCACGGAATTGCATGGACTTTCTCCCTGTGGAAATTTCATCTTTTTTGTGTTTCATTACCCTCTGAAAAAAAGAAATTGTCGCATTAACTTATATTTTAGCCAATCAATTGTTGTTGATATTTGTGGAGTTTGCATAGCCTATCCCAATAATACGGTCATAGCGTGCACCCAAATCGCGGAAATAAACTACTACGGTATAATTGTTTTCAGTTTGCCAAAAATCACCACTCACTGCACCTTGTTCTATGCTTCCGTCACGGTTTACCACTACATATTTATAGCTGTAGTACCCTTGTTTAAAAAGACGTGTGTTTGTGTAGCTGTCTGTTTTTGGTTCGTATTTCATATAAGTGGTTCCGTCAATGGTCCAATTGTTGAAATTGCCGTAAATGTGAAGTTCCTTATCGCCCAGATCGTCGTAATACTGTAGGTTGAAGTGCATTCGCACATATTCGGCTTCTAAATCTTGGTTACGGGCATCTACATTGCGAACTACAAAATTTCCGTTTAAGTCGGGGTTGTAGGTATAAGGCCTGTCGTATCGAGGAATGTTTGTGTATAGGTAGTTTTCATAAACGTCCGTCAATTCTATAGAGCGTATACCATTTGTGGCAGAGCGTTCGTCTTTATTATCAAAAGAAAGGAATTCATTACCACCACCGAAGGAGGCTTCTGTGTCGTATCTATAGATCAACTCGTTGCCCATAGTGTATTGCGGCACCAAATCTGTAATGGCGGTATTAAGGTTGTTGTTTTGTAGCACAAGGGTTTTAACCGTTTGCTTCGGATTTATCAATAATAGGTCTGGTGAATTTATAGTAAACTGAACTACTTGCTTTTCATTGATAACTTTCAAATTACGGGCGCGTTTTATTTCTACCCCCACTTTTGCGATGTTTTCCATCACCAAAAATTTTCGGGTGAAAACAAGTTCGCCATCGCTATTGAAGATGCTGAGTAGATAGTTACCGCTTTTTTTTATTTCCCGAGTGTCGCGGTTGGGAATAGTGAGTTCGTAGTGCGAAAATATTTGCAGCGTGTTCAGCGAGTTTTGATAAGTATCTATGCGCACATCGTCAAAACCATCTAGGTATTCACTTTTGGAAAGATCGGTGGGCGACCAGTCAAAATTGTAATGTGTAATGGTGTAATAATAATCTTCTTCATCGCCATTGAGTGCGTCAAATGAAAGTTGTAGTCGGCTTCCCAAGTTTATGATGGGCAGTTGACTTTGATCTGTACCACCACTGAACTGGATGGTACTGATGTATGATGGTTCAACTTTTTCCACGATTTGGGAGAAAGTTGGGAATACCGTAAGCAATAAAAGAAGCGTTGAAGAAAGTGTTTTTAACATGATGTTGATTTAAAAAGCTAAGATAACAAATTTTGTGCCTCTTACATTAACGGTTTTTGGAAAGCAATTGATGTTTTCATCTCTTTCATATTTTCAATTCGGCAATTTTCTTTTTTTCTTTGAAATTTCTCCCATGTTGAAAGTTGGAATTTTGGGCTCCGAGGTTGGAAAGGAAAAGTTTGTAGTATTTGACTGCTTCTCTGATATCTCCTTTCAAATCGTAGGTTTCTGCTAAATACAATTCATTTTCGTAGCCTTTTGATAATGATGAAGCTTTTTGAAATTGAACAATTGCTTCGTCATGTTTTTTAAGATTGGACAATGCGAAATCTATGTATTGCAAGGCTTATTTTATTAACTTCTTGCACATTTTAACTGTTTGGCATTAATTTTTGATCAGTTTTATTGTTTGCAAATTTTCGTTCGATTTTATTTTACAAAAATACAAACCGCTATTTAGCTCCGTTAAATCAAGCTCAATTTTACTACTTCCAGGTTGTAATTCTTTAGTATGTATATCAATCACCTTTTTTCCTAAGACATCAAAAACTGTAATTTGAATAATTTGGGATTCGTTTACATCAAATTCCAGAGTTGTGAATTCAACGACTGGATTTGGATAAACCTTAATAGACGCAGGATTTTGTATATAACCGGTTACTCCTAACGGCCCGGGATTATAGTGGTAAACAGTCATATCACTCGAACTAATTGCATATAGACTCGCATCACTTGCGAACATACTTGCCAATCCCCAACCCCCAAACTTATTGGGAGTGTCTAGCCAGATCTGACTTCCGGTATTGTTATATTCCACTATGGGCATTTGAATGAAAGAAGGATTATTGGGATCCGGGGAAGGACCGCCCTTTCCGGTTACAATTACTTCTCCCGTTGACTTTGCTAAAATATGGTAGGGTTCTTCATCATTAAAGGTGGTCCCGTCATAAATGGCATACCAAAGCAAAGTGCCTTCGGTATCAGTTTGCAGGGTCTTCCAATCAAAATAAGCAGAAGATGGGGTAGATCCGCCATAGCCAATTGCGCTAATCCGGTTGTTCAGATAAACAAATTTTCTAGAAATTTCAGTACCACCAAAATCATAATCATGATCCCATAAAAAGGTTCCAGCCGAATTGTACTTTGTAATTCTCATATCTATTCCACTGGAAGGCGATACGGCATTTTCCAAGCTGCTCAATACATACACATTATAGTTTTCATCAATATCAATATCTGAAGCAATAAACCCTTCTGCTGCTGCTGTCCATAGCAAAGCTCCCGATGTGTCATAGACAAAAACAGGTGCGACATTTGCAGTGGGGCTACCCGTTGCCATTACGATTCTATCGTCTTTAATTCGCATGGAACTAAAGTTTCGGGGTAAGTTTTCAAGGCTGGTAGTAGTAGAAAGTAGATTGCCGTTTGGATCGATTTTGTAAAGAACTGCTCCCTCCGGGGCGTTTATTGCGGTGCCAATATACAAATTGCCTGAACTGTCCACGACACTTCGGCTGTTAAACCTGTTTAAGGCAGTAATGGTAATGGAGATAGGAATGACTGTTTTCCAAAGAAGTGTGCCCGAAGGGCTATACTTTATGGCTACAATAGCATTAGGATAGTCCCAGCCTGTTGATGAACTATAAGAATATATGTTACCAACAACTAGAATATTGTTGTTTACATCGCTATTTATCCAATTTGGTTTTTCGTACAAACCGGACATCCCCGAGGCATCAGCCATTTCCCAAAGCAGGCTTCCAGAAATATCATACTTCCGGGTGTAGGTTTCAAAATTCTGCCAGTAGCCTGTAACAATTAAATTGTCCTCAGAATCAACTGTGCTCATAACCGAATTTTTAGAATAATTTCCGGCACCTTGCATCCAGTCAAAAGTGTATTGAGCATGTAAATTTATTGCAAAAAACAGAATGAATATGGTACGTGTGATTAGTTTTTTCATGGCATATCATGTTTAAATGAATTTAATAAAATTATTATGGAAAAAACCAATAAAAAATGATTTTTATCATATAACCATGTAAACAACTTTGAGGTGCTATACCCTAATCTAATTTAAATATTTTCAATTTTTCTTATTGAATTTCATATTACATTTAATTGGCAAGTAAGATTTTAACCCTATATATAATTCAATTTTCTTTAAATAATATGGAAAATATTATAGTACTGGATAATTTTAGAAATTTGGTTAAAATCTGTGGTAACGTATTTATTTAAATATTACCACTTTTTCCAAATTCAAAAAAAGCATTTTCCTCCTAAAATCCTTTCACTAATTTAAAAACATTTTAAAAAAGACCCCCACTTCTTTTTAACACAGAAAATTATACCCTTTTATTGTGCAATGGTGTATTTAATTTATAAATTTGCACGCCCTTGGTCCCCGGCAATAAAACTTGAGGGATTAGAGGGTGTTAAAAAGGCATTATTAATATCCATATTCATGTCCAAAGACATTAAGATTAAAAAAGGTCTTACCATTAAATTAAAGGGTGAAGCAGAAAAAACGCTATCCAGCGCCCCGCGATCCAGAACATTCGCAATAAGACCTTCCGATTTTCATCTCATCACCCCAAAAATGGTGGTTCGGGAAGGTGGAAAAGTTCAAGCTGGTGATACCATTTTCTACTCGAAAAGCAACGAACTGCTAAAGTTTGTTTCACCTGTTAGCGGAACTCTTACCAAAATAGAACGCGGTGCGAAACGCGTCATTAAAGAAATTACTATTGAAGCAGATCCGCAGGATACCTTTAAGAATTTTGGCATTTTGAGCCCAGATTCTTCAAGTGCTGAGGCTATTAAAGCCCGTTTGCTTGAGTCTGGTTGTTGGCCGTTTATTATGCAACGCCCATATGCGGTGATTGCTGACACGGAACAGGAGCCTAGAGATATCTTTGTTTCGGCATTCAGTTCGGCACCTTTGGCAAACGACTGTGATTTTTCTTTAAAAGGAAAAGAAAAAGAACTTCAGGCTGCTTTAACTGCGTTGAGCAAACTTACCAAAGGCCAAGTGCATGTGGGTGTCGATAAAAGTGGAAGTTCGCCTTTTAAAGGTTTGAGAGATATTACCCTTCATACTATTTCTGGGCCGCATCCTGCTGGAAATGTGGGTACACAGATAAACAAACTTGGACCCGTTAACAAGGGAGAGATTGTTTGGACCGTTGCGCCACAGGATCTTGTGATTATGGGGGAATTGTTACTTACTGGAAAATTTAATCCAGAACGCATTATCGCGCTTTCTGGCTCCGAAGTAAAGACTCCAAAATATTATAGAACAAGAATTGGTTCAGAAGCCGCGACCTTTTTGTACGACTCTGGATTGAAAGACGAGAACGTACGTGTTATAAGTGGTGATGTGCTTACAGGAAAAAAGATTTCTCCTAAAGGACATTTGGGCTATTACAACATCACTGTAACGGTTATCCCAGAAGGCGACGATTATGAGTTTTTTGGCTGGACCAAGCCAGTTTTTGATAAAATTTCAACTTCAAGAGCGCTTACCTTTTCTTGGTTAACGCCGAATAAAAAATACGATCTTAATACCAATACCAACGGAGAGCACCGTGCTTTTGTGGTAACGGGTAATTATGAAGAAGTTTTCCCGTTGGATATGTTTCCTATGCAAATGCTAAAAGCGTGTATGGTTCAAGATTTGGATGAAATGGAAGCTTTGGGAATGTATGAAGTGGCTCCGGAAGATTTCGCGCTTACCGAATTTGTTTGCGTGAGCAAGCAGCCACACCAACAAATCATCAGGAACGGTCTTGATTTAATGTATAAAGAAATAGGATAATCGCTATGGGATTGAAACAGAATTTACATAAGCTAAAGGAAAAGTATGCGGGAACCAAAATGGCCCCTGCTTTCAATGCATTGCATACCTTTTTGTATACGCCAAATGAAACTACCCACTCTGGCTCTCATGTGCGTGTGGTGGATGATTTGAAGCGTACAATGAACACGGTGATAATGGCACTTATTCCTTGTTTGATTTTTGGAATATTCAATGCCGGGTATCAGCATTATGCAGCTATAGACAATACATTAAGGTTGGATCCATTAGGCAATTTCTTCACTTGGGATAACTTTATGTTGGGGGCATGGAAGGTTTTACCTTTAGTTATTGTTTCCTATGTAGTTGGTCTTGGTGTAGAGTTTATTTTCGCCATCATTAAAAAACACGAAGTAGAGGAAGGGTACTTGGTTACGGGAATGCTCGTGCCACTTATTGTTCCTATTGATATTCCACTTTGGATGCTTACTGTTGCAGTAATCTTTGGAGTTGTAATCGGGAAAGAAGTTTTTGGTGGTACAGGGATGAATATTTTAAATCCTGCACTTACTATCCGTGCCTTTTTGTTCTTCGCCTATCCAACGTGGATGAGTGGTGATAAAGTTTGGGTAGAAGGAGCACAGGCTATGGCGGGTCAGCCTGATGCAATATCAGGAGAAACCATTTTAGGAACTTTGGCTGCCAACGGACATCCAGTTTACAGTCTTTGGGATATGTTCTGGGGCTTTATACCGGGCTCTGTAGGGGAAACTTCTACATTCCTTATCCTTCTAGGTGCGTTATTTTTAATTTTCACCAAAATAGGAAGTTGGCGAATTATGCTTTCGGCCGTTATTGGTGCCATTGCAATGGGATTGATATTCAATGGAGTTGTAAATGCCGGGTGGATTGAAAACGGAAGTAAATTCTACGGATTAATGAACGAAACTTGGTGGCATCACCTAATTATTGGTGGTTTGGCATTTGGTATTGTGTATATGGCTACCGATCCTGTTACGGCTTCACAAACCAACAAGGGAAAATGGATTTACGGTTTCTTTATAGGTTTTATATCCATAATGATCAGGGTCTTCAACCCAGCCTATCCGGAAGGTGTTATGCTTGCAATATTGTTAATGAATGTATTTGCACCCACCATTGACCACTATGTGGTACAGGGCAATGTAAGAAAGAGATTGAAACGTTTAAAAGTTAAAACAGCGTAATAATGGCAAAGTTTACTGATAAAAACTCATATACAATACTGTTTGCAATAATAATGGTATTGGTCGTTGGAAGCCTTTTGGCCGGAGTGGCACAAGGACTGCGCGGTAAGATTTCTGAGAATGAGCGCTTCGAGAAGCAACAGAACATCCTTTACGCTATGGGCGTTGATGATAATGAAGGAACGGGTAGCGTTAACTTTATCTCTACTAAAGAAGTAGAGGCTACTTTTCATAAATACATAAAAAAGCAACTTGTAATTCAAGGCGACGAAGCCACTGAAGACGACAATGCTTATTTGATTGATATAAAAAAGGAAGAAACCCACGCAAACGATGATTCAAATTACAAAAGGAAACTTCCTTTATTCATTGGAGAAAAAGACGGCGTGACCTACTACATTATTCCGATGCGCGGAAAAGGGCTATGGGATGCTATATGGGGCTTTGTTTCGCTTGATAAAGATTTAGTCGTTGAAGGGGTATTTTTTGATCACAAAGGTGAAACTCCTGGTCTTGGAGCCAATATTAAGGAGCGTTTCTTTATGGACGACTTTAAAGGTGAGCAGATTATGAACGGAGATGCTTTTGTGGGGATAAATGTAGCCAAAGGAAATAACGACCCTTTGAACGAAAGAAAAGACGATCAAAAAGTAGATGCCCTTGCAGGTGCTACTATAACGGGGAATGGTGTAACAGCAATGATTAAAAAAGACGTTGCGCGGTATATTCCTTATTTAGAAAAATTAAAAGGAGCTGAAATGAAAGAAACTACCGAGACGGTCCAAGTTTCTGATTCACTTCAGTAAAATAAGACAGTTGTTTTTATAACTAACAAAATTTAAAAAAAAATGGCTTTACTTTCAAAAAAAGACAGCAGGTTAATCCTAGACCCCTTAGCAGATAATAACCCTATAACCATTCAGGTATTGGGTATCTGTTCGGCATTGGCAATTACAGCGCAGCTAAAAGCTTCTATAGTAATGGCACTTTCCGTAATGGTCGTATTAGCGGTTGGGAATGTGGTTATTTCGCTTTTGCGGAATGTTATTCCAGGAAAAATTCGAATTATTGCACAGCTTATTATTGTTGCGGCTTTGGTAATTATTGTTGACCAGGTGTTAAAGGCTTTTGCTTATGAATTGAGCAAACAGCTTTCAGTTTTCATAGGTTTGATTATTACAAACTGTATCATTATGGGGCGTTTTGAAGCTTTCGCTTTGGCAAATAAACCTTGGCGCTCTTTTCTTGACGGAATTGGGAATGCCGCTGGTTACGGACTTATCTTGATAATTGTAGGTTTCTTCCGTGAGCTTTTAGGCTCTGGAACACTTTTGGGCTTCAAAGTTTTGGGAGATCCAATAGCAAAAACTGGACTTTATGCATTTGGTTATGAAAACAACGGGTTTATGTTGCTTTCTCCAATGGCATTGATAGTTATAGGAATTATTATCTGGGTACAACGTTCAAGAAACAAAACTTTAATAGAGGAATAACAAACTTGGCAGTAGCTTCAGGCAGCGGGCAATCCTACTGCAAACTGTAACTGCATACTGAATACTAAAAACATGGAACACGTAGAGTTATTTTTTAAATCGATTTTCATAGACAATATGATATTTGCCACCTTCCTTGGAATGTGCTCTTATCTTGCTGTTTCCAAAAAAGTTACAACCGCCGTTGGTCTTGGTGCCGCCGTAATCTTTGTACTGACGGTAACAGTGCCCATCAACTGGCTTTTAGATCAATACCTTTTGAAGGATGGGGCTTTGGTTTGGCTAGGACCCGAATATGCCGATTATAATTTAGGATTTCTTTCCTTTATTCTCTTCATAGCAACCATTGCGACAATGGTGCAGTTGGTAGAAATAGTGGTTGAAAAATTTTCACCTTCTCTTTATAACTCTTTGGGAATCTTTCTTCCGTTAATTGCAGTAAACTGTGCAATTTTAGGAGGATCATTATTCATGCAATCTAGAGATATTCCAACATTGGGCTTGGCATTAAACTATGGTTTCAGCTCAGGAATTGGATGGTTCTTGGCAATTTTGGCAATCGCTGCCATTCGTGAAAAAATACGCTATTCCAATGTTCCGGCTCCACTGCGCGGTCTTGGTATCACCTTTATTATTACTGGGTTAATGGCTATTGGTTTTATGAGTTTTGGAGGAATGTTGACTGGAGGGGATGAAAAGAAACCAGCTCAGGAAACAAGTGCAGCTACCATAAAAACCGAACAAATTCAAAAAGAAAATACAGAAGAGACTGCCACTGTGGTTTCAGTGTCAGAAGTTTCAACACTAACGAAGCAATAATATGTTTTTAGAAATAAGCACTCTTGGAGTTATAACAGTAACGGTAATTGCCCTTTTGATTTTGACCTTGGCATTGGTTGCCTTATTGTTGTTCACAAAAGAAAAATTGTCTCCATCTGGTCCCGTAAAAATTACAATTAATGACGAGAAAGTAATAGAAGTGCCTTCTGGGGGCTCGTTACTTTCTACTCTGAGCGCCGAAAAAATCTTTTTGCCATCTGCCTGTGGTGGTGGTGGTACATGTATTCAATGTGAGTGCCACGTACTTTCGGGTGGTGGTGAAGCTTTGCCTACCGAAACGCCTCATTTTACCCGTAAAGAATTAAAAGAGGGTGCACGCCTTTCCTGCCAAGTGAAAGTGAAGCAGGACATGAACATTCACATTCCCGAAGAAGTTTTCGGCATTAAAAAATGGGATGCCACGGTTGTTCGTAATTATAACGTTGCTTCCTTCATTAAAGAATTTGTAGTTGAAATTCCTGAGGATATGAACTACAAAGCTGGGGGTTATATTCAAATTGAAATTCCACCTTGCGAAGTAAAGTTTGAAGATATGGACATTACTGCGCACCCAGAAGAGCATGAAAGACCAGATAAGTTCCAAGATGAGTGGGACAAATTCAAACTTTGGCCTTTGGTGATGAAAAATAATGAAACGGTTGAAAGAGCCTATTCTATGGCTTCTTATCCTGCCGAAGGACGTGAAATTATGCTTAACGTACGTATTGCAACGCCACCGTTTGATCGTGCAAAAGGTGGATGGATGACGGTTAACCCTGGAATTGCCTCTTCTTATATATTCAATTGTAAAAAAGGAGATAAAGTTGTTATCTCTGGACCTTATGGTGAATTCTTTATCAATCCTTCTGAATCAGAAATGCTATATGTAGGAGGTGGAGCTGGGATGGCGCCGATGCGTTCACACTTATACCATCTTTTCAAAACCCTAAAAACTGGGAGGAAAGTAACTTATTGGTACGGAGGTCGTTCAAAAAGAGAACTATTCTATCTAGAACACTTTAATGAATTGGAGCGCGAATTTCCGAACTTTAAATTCTATTTGGCCTTAAGTGAACCTGCTGAGGAGGACAATTGGAAAGTGAAAAAAGATATTAATGATGAGGCTGGTGATGGCTTTGTAGGCTTTATTCACCAAGTGGTTATTGATAACTATTTGAACCATCACGATACGCCTGAAGATATAGAACTATATTTCTGTGGACCACCTTTGATGAACCAAGCCGTTCAAAAGATGGGGGAGGACTTTGGAATCCCAGATGAAAACATTCGTTTTGATGATTTTGGAGGATAATTAGATATATTTAAACCTATTCAAAAACCGTTTCAATTTATTTTGAAACGGTTTTTTTTATGTTATTAAATTTCGTAAAGAGCTGTTAACTATATATTATGTATTATTTTTGAAGTATTAAAATGAAATTTAAAGCCTCAGAAAATGAAAAATTTTACACTTTTACTTGTCTTTTTATTGACCCTTACCCTGGGTTATGGCCAATCCAATCAAACCCCTTTTAAGAAAAATAATAATTCAGAAATAGCAGCTGGCTCCACAGGTCTTTTGGTTTTTGATGATGCCAAAAAATATTCTCCCGAAAGCCCAGAAGCAGTTCTTAAAGAAGTTTATAATTTACCTCCAGCAATAACTTTCCGACTAATTAAGGAGGAGCTTGACAATTTGGGTTTTCTTCATCAGAAATATCAAGAATACCACAATGGTATTAAAGTGGAATTTGGAACTGTAACTTTTCATAGTAAAGAAGGGAATGTAATATCATTAAGCTCTGAATACTATCCAGTTTCTGAGATGTCTGCGGCTCCAAGTTTGAGTAAAGAGATGGCTTTTCAAAAAGCTGTTTCGTATGTAGGGGCGGAACATTATTTGTGGGAAAATAGCAGTCTTGCCAAAGTAATGGATAATTATAAAAAACCTGAAGGGGAATTGGTTGTATTTCCAGTTTTTTCAAACACCATAAATTCCCAAAATATAGTTGAAAAGTACACATTCGCATATAAATATGATATTTATGCAACGTATCCAATAAGCAGGGGAAATGTATATATAGATGCAAATACTGGTGAGACAATTTTATACAATGCTATAATAAAGCATGCCGATAATAATGGATTTGAAGGCAAAGCTTTGGTAACTGCTGAAACTGAAGAATTGTTTTGCGAACGCCTAGAAAACCAAAAATCACCTATGCTTGCTACGGGTACGGCCGCAACAAGATATAGCGGTGCACAGACTATTACAACAAGAAACATTTCTGGTTCCTTTAAATTAAGAGACAATACAAGAGGAGATGGCATCAATACATTTAATAGTGGGAAACAGCCATTATATTATTATACAGATTTTTCAGATGCTGATAATAACTGGACGGCTGGAGAATTCAATAACGCAAATAAGGATAACGCTGCTCTTGATGCTCATTGGGGAGCAGAACAAACTTATGACTATTGGTTAAATGTACAAGGAAGAAATAGCTATGATAATGCAGGAGCATCTATAAATAGTTGGGTGCATTTTGATGATGTTGCTGGTGGAGCGGGTTACAACAATGCCTTTTGGAACGGTAGTGTAATGACCTATGGCGATGGCTCTTGCGGCGCAAGCGAAGGTTGTAGTGGTTTTGATGCACTTACCTCCATTGATGTTGCGGCACATGAAATAGGTCATGCTGTAATGACACACACAGCAGACATGGTATATGAAAAAGAATCTGGAGCAATGAATGAAGGTTTCTCAGATATTTGGGGAGCATCTGTAGAGCATTATGCAAAAGGTAATGGAAGCGACACTAGTCCTGACGCTAAAATTTGGTTGATTGGAGATGAAATTGATAGACGTTCAGGCTCGGCTGCATTACGCTCCATGAGCAATCCACAATCTTTGGGTCAACCTGATACTTACGGAACCAATGATCCATATTGGGTTAATGTAACAGGTTGCACCCCATCAAACGGTAATGATCATTGTGGAGTACATACCAACAGTGGGGTGCTCAACTATTGGTTTTACCTTACAGTAGTAGGGGGGAATGGTACAAATTCAAATGGAGATGCTTATAACGTTTCTGGTATTGGAATGAGTAAAACGCAGACTATTGCATATAGAGCAGAAAAAAATTATTTATCCTCAAACTCAACCTATGCAAATGCAAGGACAGCTACTATTCAAGCTTCAACAGATCTTTATGGATCTTGTTCTATAGAAACCCAAGCAGTTACAAATGCATGGCGTGCTGTTGGTGTGGGAGCAGCATTTTCAGGTAGTTGTACACCAGCAATTGGATTTTTAAGTGTCACTGGAAATACTTTAGAAGCTACAGATTGTAGCTATCAAGATGTCAATGTTCCATTAATAATTGGTTTGGGTGCATCGCAAAGCGCAACAGTTACTTTCTTGGTAGCAGGTGGAACAGCAACTAATAATGTGGATTATGAAATAATGACTCCAACAGTTACTTTTCCAGCAGGTTCAACAGCACAAAAGAATATGATACTGAGAGTATACAATGATGGGTTTGCCGAAACAAATGAAACTGTTATCATTGACTTTACCGTGAATCCTAACGGAGGTAATGCAACTGCAAATCTAGCTTCAGACACCTTGACTTTTACAATTACTAATGACGACAACGCACCAGTACTTTCACAAAATATAACTTTACTTGATGAAGATTTTGAACTAGGCGGTTGGGGAGGTCTTTTGGATGGTGATGGTGATGGCCATGTTTGGATTTCGGGTATAAGCGGTCCTGTCTATACAGGCATTACAGGAAGTTATCCAGCATCAGAAACAAATTTAACAATATTAGGAAGTGGCGCGGGAAAGGCTAATGCAAATAATTATTTTATAGGCCCTAAAATTACTATTCCGGTAGGAACTACTAATACCCAATTTTCTTTTGGTATTGCGGGATACAGTACCCTAGAACATTATGCGGTTTATTGGACAACCAATATTGATACGGCTGCAGGTATTAATGCTGGAATAAATTTAGAAGACAGGAATACACTTGCTGGTTCAGGTCAGATTAGAACAATAAACAATACTACCCTTGCAGGACAAACAGGCTATTTCGTTGTGAGGCACTATAATTCATTTGCAAATAATGGATTGTTGTTTTTTGATAATGTTACAATTACAGCATCGGTTGAAACTTCAGTTCAAACTGCTGTTAATACAGGAACTACTAATGACCAAATAGACCTGGTTGGTGCTGGAACAATCTACACTTCTGATGCCTCAACAGGAAATGTAATGCTGGATATTACCAATAACAACTCGTTTGACTACGGCTGTACTGATACATCGGTTTCACGCGCTGGTACAGGTGCCCAATCCCATAACGGAAGTACTTTGCCAAACTTAGTTATGGATAAAAACTTCAGAGTAGGTGTTGACAACACTGCAAGCCCTGGGAGCACAACAGTGAAATTTTATTTCACATCTGCTGAAATAGCAGGATGGGAATCTGTAACAGGATTATCTAGAACTCAATTGGTAGCCTATAGAACCTCTGGCGATGAAACATCGGCACTTACTATTGGCTCTTTTGGAACAAATATTACATTGACAGGAAACTTCACAGGACTTGATGGTGATTATCTTTTTGGTCCTGCAGCTGCTTTTGCAGACTGCCCAGGAGTTACAACCTATAGTTCTTCCAGTTGGAGCAATGGTGTGCCTACTAGCAATATGAAGGCAATCATTGATCAAAATTACAGTACTTCAATAGCAAATATAGATGCCTGTACCTTGGTTATAAACGCAGGAAAAACTTTGACCGTTCCAGATGGAACCTATACAAAAGTAGAGGGTAATATAACGGTGAATGGAACCCTTTTTGTTGCTAACGAAGGAAGCTTAGTACAAGTTGACGACGCTGCAACTGTAACAAACAACGGAAGTATCACCGTACGGAAGATTACTCCTTTCCTAGAGCCAAGATATTTTATGGTAATGGGTAGCCCAATGACAGCTGAAACACGTACAGGGGTCTATGGTAGCTCGGTATTGGTCAGAAACCATATTACCGCCAACTTTGTTCCTAACCCAGATGTGGAGAGTGGTGATCCTGGAGCGGAGAACTTTGCCGATGACGATGGTGATGACTGGCAAAATTATTCCGGTATCGTAAACGCTGGGGAAGGCTATTTGGTGCTTCCACAACCGGACCTTGCTTCCAGTGGATCCTATACCCTTGATTACACCTTAGGAACCTTAAACAATGGACAGGTTGATTATAACGTAACCTATAACGGAACACAAAACGCGAGCCCAAATATTGTTGGTAATCCTTACGCTTCTGCCATAGATGCAAACGTTTTCTTGAGTGAGAACAGTATGGTGGATGCTGTTTATTTCTGGGAACATTTAACCACTGCCAGCTCTAGTTATCCAGGCTATAAAGTGAATAATTACGACATGGGTGATATCTCTATGTTCAATAGTTCTGGTGGTGTGAAAGCAGCGAACGACATGGAGCCGGGAGAACCTACCAAACCTAACGGATACATATCCTCCGGACAAGGTTTTGGGTTCAAGGCAACAGCTGCGGGAACCGCAAGTTTTAAGAACTATATGCGCGTTACTGATAACAATGACACCTACAGAAGACCTTCTACAACAAAAAACCGTATCTGGCTTCAGGTTTCTAATGAAACCTATGGTCTGAGCAGTGGTATGTTAATTAGTTTTTCAGACCAATCTATTGATGGTTATGATGCCAAATTTGACGCAAAACGACTGGCTACACCTTTAAGTATTTATTCCAAATTGCCTACAGGTGAAGAGCTTGCAATCCAAGGAAGAAGCGCTTTTAATACAGACCAAGAAGTTCGCTTAGGTTTCGTTAGTCAAATAGAGGAAAATCAGGAATTCAAAATTTCAATAAGTGCTCAGGATGGTATTGTTTGGCCGGATGTACAGGTTTTTTTAGTAGACAAGGCTGAAAATGTGGTTCATAACCTTACCGATGCTGATTATATTTTCAAGAGCAAGGAAGGTGCACAAAACGAGCGATTTGTAATTCTTTTCAAGACTACTGTTTTGGGCACACAGGAAAATCAGCTACAGAGCATCAGTATCGTGCCAAACCCAACCACAGGCAACGTAACAATCGTTTCGCCAAAAACAACGATTAACTCTGTAGAGGTGTTTGACATTCGTGGTAGAAGATTGATGGCCGTGGATTATAATAATGCCCAATATTCAATCGATCTATCAAGCCTGCAATCAGCCACTTATTTTGTGAAGATAAACACTACGGAAGGAAGCCTTATTAAACGTGTAGTGAAGCAATAATAAATATTAATACAATCAATTTCAAAGCCGCCTTTGTTTATGCAAAGGCGGTTTTTTTATGTTCCATTGTCCTGTCCAAAAAATAGCGATACCATAAAAACCTTAGTGTAATAAAACAACACAACGAATAATACTTGATCTGGAAGCGGGGAGTATGGCAACTGAAAGATTAAAAGGTGATCAGTGCATTAAAAGGTTTAATTAATACTATAACACAAAAAAACTGAGCAATGTAGACATTGCTCAGTTTTATACAGTAATCTTTATTTTTTAATAATTTGTTTCAGTTATTCCAGAATTGACAAGAGTCTATCATCAAATAATTATTCCCCGCCTAAAAGCGTTGCAATTTTCGCTTCCAAAGCTGCGCCACGAAGGTCTTTGTCGATAATCATTCCGTTTTCATCAAGAAGGAAGGTTGCAGGAATGGAGCGCACATTATATTGTTTTGCAATTGGATCTTGCCAAAACTGAAGGTTTGAAACGTGGTACCAATCCATTTTGTCGTCTTTTATTGCTTGTATCCATTTGTCTTTTTGTTCTGCTTTGTCTAAGGAAACACTAATAATGTTTAAGCCTTTGTCGTGATACTTGTTGTATACATTCACCACATTTGGATTCTCCATTCTGCAAGGTTTGCACCAAGATGCCCAAAAATCAATAATAGTGTATTTACCCATTGCGTCTTTTAGAGACATTGTTTCCCCAGTTGGAGTTGGTGCACTAAAATCTGGAGCTGCACTGCCTACATCGGCCTTTTTCAAAGAGTCGAGATTGTTTTTCAAATCTTGGGCCAATTGTGATGAGGCTACCTTTGGATCTAGTTTTTCAACATATGCTGAAGCTTCGGCTGCAGTGATTTCTTTTCTGCCTGCCATATCAGATATAAGCATTACTGAGAAAATCGTGTTATTGTGCTCGTTTAGAAACTGTTTTTTGTATTCGATTTCTTCACCTATCAAGTTTAAATTATCACTTTGAATTTTAGCGATTTCGACAGTATCATTAGCCTCATTTGCAGCGCGGAATTGATCCATGCGTTCTTGTTTCTTTTCGTTGAATGAATCCATTTTATCAACAAAACCGTTGTATGCCGCATTTTGCTTTCCTCCTGTTATACGAGATGCTTTTATACTATCCTTATAAATCTTGGCCTGCATATTTTCATTTTCAGGAAAAAACAAAATGGAAGCATTTGTTTCATTTATTCTTAAAAAATTTAGAGGTGTAGTTTCGCTTTTTGGATAGGTTGCAGAAAATTTCCCTTGGGTAATCTTTAAAGTGTCAATTGGTTTTGGTTGGTTGTTTTCAAAAGTGAAAACATAAATTTCAGTTCCATCAGCAAACCCAACAGCGTCTCCTTCAAGTGTGTAAGTGTTGGTTTCTTTATTGCAGGATATTAGTGAAATCGTGAGTAGTAAAGCAAAAATAAGTCTCATAAATTTTGATTTTTAAAATTTGAGCAAAAGTAGCGGTTTATTCCTTGAATGTACATTTTGACGGCTGGTTTTTATTTTTTATTAACATTTTTTTGAATAAAGAATAAAGAATAAAGAAAACTGGAATCTATTGAAATGGTTTTCAAAAGTTTCCAGTTACTATTCTTTGTTTTGGTTTTCAAATTATGCCTCAGGATGATTATCTCCAGCTTTCATCATCCAAGCATCTAGCATCCAGCTTATTTTTTCAATGTGTCCAATGAAACCGCCTATCATATCGATGGTTCCTTCATCGTCTGCATCATCAGCATTTTCAACTACCTTCCGCATTTGTTTTAATAGCTTTCCATGATCGTCGAGTAGTATTTTCACCATTTCTAAATCTTTGGTTTCTTCAGACGATTCTTTAATGTTACTAATTTTCAGGTAATCGGTAAAATTACCGCTGGGCTGAAAGCGAAGTGTCAGAATTCGTTCAGCAATTTCGTCCACTTTCAGTTTAGCGTCCTCATACATTTCCTCAAACTTTACATGAAGTTCGAAGAAATTGTTGCCCACTACGTTCCAGTGGAAATTTCGAAGTTTTTGGTAGTATAAATGATAATCTGCCAACAGCACATTAAGTTCTTTTGCTGTGGTTGTAGTTTTCTTTTTATCTAGGTTTAAATAGCCCATAATAGTCTGTTTTTAAAAGTTTCCCAAAGATAGCCAATGCCTTGTTGAACGACAATTTAAAGGGAGGGTTTAGCCTTTTTTTAACTTGATAGGGACCATTAAATATTGAAAATAATGTATGATAATAGTAGAAAATAAATTTTGTAGGAAAAAAGAGATGTTTTCTTACATTTTAATGGCTTTGCTATGGAGTATCTATGGATGGGGATTTAAGGTGACCCATCCTAAAATAACTATACAGGTTAAAGAATAAATCCTGATATAGTTATACAATGGTTTTTTTAGCTAAACTAGCTAGTAAAGTTTTTTGACCCATTTTAAATTTTTATAAAAGCCATTTTTTAATATATATTTACTCAAAATTGTACCTTTCCGCCTGAAACAAAACCTACCTATGAAAACTCTTTTAGCTATTGCAATAAAAGCCGCTTTGGAAGGCGGAACAGAAATTCTGAAAGTTTATGAAACAAATTTCAATGTTGAAATTAAGGATGACAATTCGCCATTGACCCAAGCCGATAAAAATGCCAATACTATTATAAACAGTTATTTAAAAACTACTGGAATTCCAATTATCAGCGAAGAAAATCGACAAATTGATTATTTGGAAAGAAAAAAATGGAGTCAGTGTTGGATCGTGGATCCGCTGGACGGTACTAAAGAATTTATAAAACGCAATGGTGAATTTACAGTGAATATTGCGCTCATTGATAATGGCGATCCTATTCTTGGTGTGATTTACGTTCCTGTTTCAAAAGAACTCTATTTTACTTCAGAAGACGGAAAAACTTCAAAAAAGATAATTGTTTTTTCGGAAGAAATTTCGGTTGAAGAAATATTCGAAAAGGCCGAAATAATCAAACCATCCAAAATTACTTCCGGAGTAAAAATTGTGGGTAGTCGTTCACATTTGAATGAGGATACAAAGAAATTTATTTCAGAAATTGAAAATAACCTGTCCGCAGAAGGAGGAAAAAACAAAGTAGAAATAGTTTCAAAAGGAAGTTCCTTAAAATTCTGTTTGGTGGCCGAAGGTTTGGCGCACATTTATCCGCGATTTGCCCCTACAATGGAGTGGGACACCGCCGCTGGGCATGCTATCTGTAAAGCCGTTGGTGTTTCAGTGATTGACCAAATCACTGGAAAATCGATGCAGTACAACAAGCCAAATTTACTTAATAACTATTTTTTGGTAAAAGCCTAATGAAAGATCAATCCCGAAAACGTCACATTGCCAAAACCATAACTTGGCGAATGGTTGGAACTCTTGATACCATTTTGCTATCGTGGTTAATTACGGGTAATCCTTGGACGGGACTTAAAATTGGTTTGGCAGAAGTGGTTACCAAAATGGTTTTGTATTATTTTCACGAGCGGGTTTGGTTTAAGATTAATCTTTCAGAAAAAGGTGTTATTCGTGAAAGCCGAAAACGCCACATTGCAAAAACTTTTACTTGGCGCGGGGTTGGAACATTAGACACTATGTTGCTTTCTTGGCTGATAACCGGAAACCCATTGACGGGGCTCAAGATTGGACTGTCAGAACTTTTAACCAAAATGATTTTATATTATCTTCACGAACGGGTTTGGTATCGAACCAATTATGGATTGCCAAACAGAAAATAGCTATTTATGAATGATAACATAATTCCTCATAATTTCAGTATCACACAAGAGCAACGAAGTGATTTAAAAAAACATCAACCTTTGTTGGTTTGGTTTACTGGGCTTTCTGGCTCAGGAAAGTCTACGATTGCAAATGCACTAGAAATAAAGTTATTTGAACAAGGAATACACACGTATTTATTGGATGGAGACAACGTTCGAAAAGGTTTGAACAATAACCTTTCCTTCTCCGTGGAGGACAGAACTGAAAACATCCGCCGTATTGCCGAAGTTGCCAATTTGATGATAGATGCGGGATTAGTAGTTTTGGCCTCCTTTGTTTCGCCTTATAGGGAAGACCGTGAAAATGTGAAGCGGATTGTTGGGTATGAAAATTTTCTAGAAGTTTTTGTAAATACGCCCATTGAAGAATGTGAGCGGAGAGATGTAAAAGGATTATACGAAAAAGCAAGAGCAGGGGAAATCAAAAATTTCACAGGAGTAAATGCACCCTATGAAGCACCAATGGCGCCAGATGTTGAGATTGATACTACGATGGTTTCTGTGGAAGAAGCGGTGGCTTTAATTATGACCCAAATAGAACAAAGAATAAAGAATAAAGAATAAAGAAAGGGGAGAGCCTAAAACCTCAACACCCACGAAAAACACATATAGCAATGAGTAAGTACTATTTAAATTATTTGGATGAATTAGAATCCGAAGCTATCTATATCCTTCGGGAAGTGTATGCGCAGTTTCAAAATCCAGTGATACTGTTTTCAGGAGGAAAAGATTCCATTCTGGTTACGCATTTGGCAAAGAAAGCATTTTATCCCTCAAAGATTCCTTTCCCCTTAATGCATGTTGATACAGGGCATAATTTTCCCGAAACAATTCAGTTTCGCGATGATTTAATTAAGGAATTAGGGGCTCAGCTTATAGTGGGTTCTGTTCAAGAGTCTATAGATACAGGAAGGGTTGCTGAAGAAAAAGGAAAGAATGCAACACGTAACGCCCTTCAAATTACAACTTTGTTGGATGCCATAGAAAGTAATAAAATAGACTGTGCCATTGGCGGAGGAAGACGCGATGAAGAAAAAGCCCGTGCCAAGGAACGCTTCTTTTCACATAGAGATGACTTTGGGCAATGGGACCCAAAAAACCAACGCCCCGAACTTTGGAATTTGCTGAACGGAAAACATTTTGAAGGGGAACATTTCCGTGCTTTCCCAATTAGTAATTGGACTGAAATGGATGTTTGGAATTATATTAAACGTGAAGATATCAAAATTCCGTCATTGTATTTGGCTCACCAACGCGAAGTGGTTTGGCGAAGCGATACCTGGATTCCTGTTTCAGAACATTTAAAGCTGGAAGAAAACGAAAAAATAGAAACTAAGAGAATCCGTTTTAGAACGTTGGGAGATATTACCATTACTGGTGGAATTGAATCTGAAGCTGATACTTTGGAAAAGATTGCGGTAGAAGTTGCCGCCATGCGAATGACGGAAAGAGGGAATCGTTCAGACGATAAGCGTTCTGAAACCGCGATGGAAGACAGAAAAAAACAAGGTTATTTCTAAGTTTTTAATTCAAAGCTAAATATTAAAGCACAAAAACAAATTTATAATTTAGGATAAATGATGGTAGATAATAATCAATTATTACGATTTACAACAGCTGGAAGCGTTGATGACGGTAAGAGTACTTTAATTGGAAGATTGCTTTACGATTCAAAGTCAATTTTTGAGGACCAATTGGCAGCTGTTGAAAGTACAAGTAAGAAAAAAGGCCATGACAATATTGATCTTGCCATGTTTACTGACGGCTTAAAAGAGGAGCGGGAACAAGGAATTACTATTGATGTTGCGTATCGATATTTTACGACACCTAAAAGAAAATTTATAATTGCCGATACCCCAGGCCATATTCAATATACTCGAAATATGATTACGGGAGCTTCCACCGCAAATGCAGCCATTATCTTGGTGGATGCCAGGCACGGAGTTATAGAACAGACCAAGAGACACTCTTTTATTGCTTCGCTTTTGCAAATACCACATTTAATTGTGTGTATTAATAAAATGGATCTCGTGAACTATGACGAGTCGGTATATGACAATATTGTAGATCAATATGAAAATTTGTCATCTAAACTTGTTATTCAAGATATTACCTATATACCAATTAGTGCACTACATGGCGACAACGTGGTAAATCGTTCTGAAAATATGGAATGGTACAAGGGCGCAGCTTTGTTATATACTCTTGAAACATTGCATATTAGTAATGACCTTAATAAAATTGACGCGCGTTTTCCAGTACAAACGGTGCTTCGTCCACAAAGAGAAGGATTCATAGACTATCGCGGTTATGCTGGTAGAATAGCTAGTGGCGTATTCAGAAAAGGGGATTCAGTGGTTGCGCTTCCTTCTGGTTTTACCTCAAAGATAAAAAGCATAAACACATATGATCAAGAGTTTGATGAGGCTTATGTACCAATGTCTGTTTCCATAACCTTGGAAGATGATATAGATATTAGTAGGGGCGATATGATTGTCAGAACCAATAATAGACCTGAAACTTCACAAGAATTTGACGTAATGCTTTGTTGGATGAGTAGTAAGGCATCACAGCCGAGAGCAAAATATACCGTATGCCATACGGAAAATTCGCAAAAAGCGATGATAAAGAATGTTTTGTATAAAGTGGATATCAATACTTACGATCGTATTAAGGACCAAGAAACTTTTGAGATGAATGACATTGGGCGCGTAACTATCAGAACTACTAAACCTTTGATGATTGATTCTTATGGAACCAACCGTACTACGGGAAGTATCATATTGATTGACGACAATACCAATGAAACTGTTGCAGCTGGGATGATAGTGTAAAAACCATCTATTTCATCGATGAAAGAACAAAAAATCCCCGCAAAATACCTTTATTGGGGATTTTTTGTATTCTTTAATTGCGAAATACCAAAATGAGCGTAGTATCTTTGCGAACTTTAAAAGATGGCCGTTTTTTTTCGGTTTAAGAAATTCAGATTGAAAAAATATTTCAACATATTAAAAGGAAAAGATGCAAAGGTATTGTTGGAAAATTTTTTTTCCCTTTCCGCTTTGCAATTAGTAGGTATGCTTTTGCCTCTTATAACCTTACCATATTTGTTGCGTGTTTTGGGATTTTCAAATTATGGAATTGTAATCTTAGCTGGTTCGTTGATTGCCTATTTTCAATCGATTACCGATTACAGTTTTAAAATTACTGCTACTCGCGATGTGGCTGTATTCCGAAACAGCCCAGAAAAGATGAACATTATTTACAGCAAAGTATTAATGATAAAGGGAATGTTTCTATGCCTTTCTTTTTTGGCACTTTTTGCCATTGTGATGCTCTACCCACCATTTTATGAAGAAAGAAAGGTCTTTTTCTTGACTATGCCACTTTTGTTGGGTTACAGTCTGTTTCCTGAATGGTTTTTTCAGGGAATTGAAAAGATGAAGTACATCTCACTTTTGAACATTGGTATCAAACTTTTCTTTACCATTTGTGTCTTCATTTTTATAACGAAAAAGGAAGATTACTGGATTTATCCACTCCTCCAAAGTGCAGGCTTTATTGGAGCGGGATTGGTTGGACAGTATATTTTAATTAAGAAGTATAAATTGAAATTTCGCTGGCTTCGTTTTAAAATGATAAAAAACACCATCAAGGATAATTTCCCCATATTTATAAACCAATTTTTACCAAATCTCTATAATAATACCAATACGTTACTGCTCGGAATATTTACAACCACCTATTTGGTGGGGATTTACGATGCACTTAAAAAAATAATAGACCTTTGCGTGGCTTTGCTAAATGTAGTTTCAAGAGTATTCTTTCCATTTCTTAATAGAAGAAAAGACGCTTTCCCGAAGTATCGCAATATGATGTTGGTTTTGGGGCTAGTCTTGGCTATGATGCCTATTATAGTAAACCCTTTAGTTTTTTGGTATTTGGATATGGTATATGAAAATGCACTTTTAATTTTAACGTTGCTATCCTTAAGCATTATTGGTTATACAGCGTATGATATTTTTGGATTGAATTATTTTATAATACGCAGAAAAGATAAATTGGTGATGAAGAATACCATTGTATCATCTTTAATTGGGTTTGTTTTGGCATTCCCGCTGATATACTTTTTTAATATTTTGGGAGCAGCTATAAACCTAATGTTCGCAAGATTTATGATGGGCGGCGGATTAACTTGGAATTATTTTAAATCAAAAAAATGAAAATAGCTATACAGCATAGGGAAGGAGGTTTTACGGAACGATGGATTGCTTACTGCCAAAAAAACAGTCTAGACTTCTTATTGGTGGACTGTTTTAAAACCGATATTCTTAATATCTTAAGAAAAGAGAAAGTAACCCATTTAATGTGGCATTTAAACCACGCATCCTCAAAAGATTTGATGGTCTATCCTTACGTTATGAATGCTGCGAAAAACATGTGCATCAAAACTTTTCCTAATTTCAACACTCGCTGGCATTTTGACGATAAAATTGCTCAAAAATATTTGTTTGAAAGTATTGGCGCCCCATTGGTAAAAAGCGATGTTTTTTATGAAAGAGAAGATGCATTGTCTTTTTTGAATACATCCCAGCTGCCTTTGGTTGCCAAGCTTAAACGAGGTGCGGGTTCTACGAACGTAAAATTGATTAAATCAAAAGCGGAAGGAGAGGAATACATAAAAAGGTTATTTTCAGAAGGCATCGTCTCAACAGCTAAGGCACTTGGTAATTTTGACCAAAAACTACGTGTAGCAAAACAAATAAAAGATCCTGTTAAACTAATAAAGAAAACCATCGGGTTTTTTAAAAAAAATAGGAGGGAGCGCACCTTGGCCAATGTTGAAAAAGGATATGTCTATTTTCAAGAATTCATGCCAAATAACGAGTTTGACATACGTATAATAGTTGTGGGTGAGATTGCTTTCGGTATTCGAAGATTTAACAAAGAAAATGATTTCCGCGCTTCGGGTAGTGGAAAGATTGATTTTGAAGTAGCAAAAATTGATTTGGAAACTGTGAAAATAGCTTTTGATGTTACACAGAAGATTGGAGGTCAGTGTTTGGCTTTTGATTTTGTCTATAATTTAAATAAAGAACCTAAGATTGTTGAAGTCTGTTTTGGGTTTTCAATGAAAGCATATGATGCCTGTCCAGGTTATTGGAAAAAGGACTTGAGTTTTGTTGAGGGCACCTTCATCCCACAGGAGTTTATGATGGAAAACTTTCTTAACGAGTAATGGAAATTTCTCGCGAAATATTGACTAGGGTTACCATTTTGGATATATCCTTGATATTGATGTATATTGTTGGGATAGTTGCACTTGCGAGAAAATTTAGGAGTGTATCGATTAAGTTTGTGAGGCTCTTCACTTTAATTGGTGCTTTACATCTTCTATTTACATTTCTTTATTATTACCTAACGTTAGACAACGTAGCAGATGCCATTGGTTACTATAGAAGAGTTATTTATTTATACGATAGTTGGAATGAAACATTTGGACAGGGAACAACCTTCATCTATTTTACGTTATATCCTCTCGTAAAATTTTTCGGTTTGTCATATTTCGGGGCTTACTTTATCTACTCTTTTTTAGGGCTTTTAGGGTTTTATTATTTGCTAAATGTTCTAATCAATATTACGGACAAAAATTGGAGTAATTGGTTTTACATACTATTGCTACCCAATGCCCACTATTGGACCGTTGGGATTGGTAAGGATTCTTTAATGTTTTTTGGAATTAGCTTTCTTGTTTATTTGTATTTTTTTAGAAAGAAATGGTTTTTATATATTTTTCCTTTGCTACTTGTTGCTTTTATTAGGTTGCATACACTTTTCTTTATACTGACTGCCTTTGGTGCTACTCAAATTCTTTTAAATAAGAAGATTAAGATTTCGACAAAAATTTTGGTATTTGTCTTCCTTGGAGGAATTTTATTTATGTTGTTTCCATTTTTAATGGCAAGGGTCGGTTTTGTGGATACCGAAAGTATTTTATCTCAGTTTGAGGATTTGGCAGGTCAAAAAATTGAAGGCGGATCGTCAATTTATATGGGTGACAAAACATTAATAGTCAAGTGGCTGAGTTATATGTTTAGACCTCTTTTTTATGACGTTTTTAATATATTGAGCTTAATCGTTTCCTTTGAAAATGCCCTTTGGTTAATCTTTTTCTTTAAAATTTTTAAAAATTTACGAAAAAAAATACAATTGAAATATCAAGAAGTTTACTGGTTTACTTTTTCAGCAGTTTTTTTTATTACAATCCCAGCAGCTTATTTGTTATATAATTTGGGAATCGCGGTTCGACAAAAGACGATGATTATACCTTTTCTTTTTATTCTTGTGTTTTTGTCGATTTTTAGATTAAAGAAAAATATATAATGGAGCAGAGAAAAAAAATATATTTTTTTACAATGTCACTAGCAAAAGGTGGGGCAGAAAACCAGCTAGTGAGGTTAGCACTCTATTATAAAAAAAAGGGATATGAAGTAACTATTATCCAGACGTTCCCTGAAAATGATTTTGTGGATGAACTCACAAAAAATCAAATAGATAACTTAGAATTTAGATATAATTCTCCAAATGGAATTAGGGGACTATTTTCATTTATAAAAAAAAATAGACCTGATGTAATCATATCTTTTATGTTTGCTGCAAATCTCGTTGCTAGAGCCGTGAAATTTAGATTTAAAACTCCAATAATTACATCAGTTCGAAGTGAGAAAATTTCTAAACTATACAATTTTTTATATAGAATTTCATACAAAATTGATGATTTCACTGTGTTTAACTCAGCAGTTTCTCTATCAGTTTTTAGAGAAAAACATTTAACCTTACAAAAAAAATCAATTTATATTCCCAATGCAATTATAATCGATGCGCTCCCAGTGTTAGAATCTAAAAACAGTGTATTTACATTAATAAGTATAGCACACTTTAGACCAGCAAAGGATTACAAAACACTGTTTGAAGCTATAAAAATTTTAAATGATCAAAACGTGCCAATAAAACTTATTGTTTTGGGTAAAACTCTTGGTCAAGAATGGCCAGACATTTTTTTAGAAAAATTGGGAATAAAAGATTTGGTTGAAATTAAAGGATATGTGCCTTATCCAAAAGAATATTTTTCTAAGGTTGATGCTTTAGTTCTTTCTACTTTTTGGGAAGGTACTCCAAATGCAATTTTGGAGGCTATGGCAAATAAGCTTCCAATTATTTCTACCGACATTACAGTTTGTAATAAACTTATTACAAATGCAAAATGTGGCTTTTTGTCTGCTCCACAAGATGCACTAGATTTAAGTTTGAAGATTCAAGAACTCATGGCTTTACCTGAAACTGAAAGAGAAATGCTTGGAACTAATGGCTATAACTATACTGTAGAACATTATTCAGAAAATATTGTTTATGAGCAATGGGAGAAATTGATTGATAATTTACTATGATTTTGAATAAAACAAAAATAGTACGGATAACCACTATCCCTGTCTCTCTTGAAAAATTACTTGAGGGTCAACTGGCGTTTATGTCAAAAGAATTTGAGGTTATTGCTATTTCTTCAGAGGAAGATCGTTTGAAAGAATACGGTTTTAATGAAGGAGTGCGAGTATTTCCATTGGAACTTACACGGAAAATTACTCCTATTACAGATATTAAATCAGTTTATAAATTATATCGGTTCTTAAAAAAAGAGAAACCACTAATTGTTCACACCCACACCCCAAAAGCTGGAATTGTAGGAATGATGGCTGGCTGGTTGGCAAATGTTCCTATACGATTACATACAGTTGCTGGACTGCCGTTGATGGAAGCTATCGGTTTTAAAAGAAAGGTTTTGAATCTTGTTGAAAAATTAACCTACGGTTTTGCTACTAAAGTTTATCCCAACTCTAAAGGTTTGTATGATTTTATTGTTTCTGAAAAGTTTGCAAAACCTGCAAAGCTTTCAATAATAGGTAAGGGAAGCAGCAATGGAATTGACACCGCATATTTTGACCCATCATTATTTAATGAGCAGCAAGAGCTAACTTTGAAAGAACAAATAGCTATTCCTTTTGACGATTTCGTTTTTGTATATGTGGGGCGTATGGTAGGTGATAAAGGTATTAATGAATTAATTGAAGCCTTTAAAGAAGTTTCTTCAAATAAAAGCAATGTTTCTTTATTGCTCGTAGGGCCATTTGAAAATGACTTGGATCCTTTGCATTCAGAAACACTTCAAGCTTTAAAGTCTCATAAAAAGATTTTTGCTGTAGGACTTCAAAATGATGTACGTCCTTATCTTTCCATAGCAGATGTTTTGACATTTCCTAGCTATAGAGAGGGTTTTCCAAACGTGGTAATGCAGGCCGGCGCAATGGGACTGCCATCAATAGTTTCAAACATTAATGGGTGCAACGAGATTATAGAAAACGGCAAGAATGGAATAATCATTTCTCCAAAAAATATAGTTGAACTTAAAAACACTATGCAACAGTTAATAGAAAATGTGGACTTATTTAAAAACTTGAAGAACAATTCGAGAAGAATGATTGTTGAGCGCTACCAAAGGGAAGAAATCTGGTCAGCGTTAATGAACGAATACCAAGTACTTAAGAGTAGTATTCAATAAACAGAAACACTTGTAGATTAATATCATATTTATATTTAAGAGAATAGTTTATGTATCGTAACTTTTTTAAACTTTTTTTTGATTTCCTATTTTCATTAGTGGGGCTGGTTGTTTTAAGCCCAATTTTTATAATAGTTACTATATGTTTATATATTGTAAATGATAGGAAACCACTTTTTTATCAACTCCGTCCTGGAAAAAATGAAAAGATTTTTAAGATTATAAAGTTCAAGACGATGAACGATAAAACCGGCATTGATGGAGATCTCCTGAAAGATGCAGAAAGACTAACAAAAGTTGGAAAAATAGTTAGAAAAACCAGTCTCGATGAGCTTCCCCAATTAATAAATGTATTAAAAGGAGATATGAGTTTTATAGGTCCAAGACCTTTATTGCCAGAATATCTACCTTTGTACACCGAAGTTCAAAAAAGAAGGCACTTGGTAAAACCAGGCATTACTGGTTTGGCCCAAGCAAAAGGAAGAAACCACATGAAGTTTAGTGAAAGACTTAAAAATGATGTTTACTATGTCGAAAATCTGAGCTTTGCATTGGATATCAAAATCATTTTTCTTACTATTCGGTCTATACTTTTTAAACCTTCAAGCGTGGTAATTGGACAAACGGTAGATGACGTTGATGATATTGGCCTAAGTGAAAATTTAAGTTCTAATCATTTCAAAAAAAGATAAAATGAATATAAAGGGTAAAAAGGTTATTTTAAAAGCTATAGAAAGAGAGGATTTATCACTATTGAATAAATGGTCCAATGATCCTGAAATAAATTATATGCTGGGTGGCTGGCATTTTCCCAGTAGTTCACAGGATCAGGAAAAATGGTACAACAATTTATCTTTCAACAATAATAATCAACGCTTGGCCATATATACCGAGGATTTAGGTTTGATTGGAATGGTAAACCTTGTTGACATAAACTGGAAAGACCGAAGAGCGTTTACTGGAATGCTTTTAGGTGATAAGGATATGCGCGGAAAAGGCTATGGCAAAGACACTATTATGGCAGTCAACAGATATGCTTTTGAGGAATTGGGTTTAATGCGATTGGACGGTTCTATGATTTCTTATAATGAAGCCTCTCTAAAAGTTTATATTGATAAGTGTGGATGGATTAAGGAAGGAGTTAAAAAAAATGCTTATTTCAGAAAAAATGAATGGTGGGATGAAATTATTGTAGGAATTACTAGGGATGACTATTTCAATTTTTTAAGCCAAAATAATTATTGGCATGATTAGAGAAGAATTTGGATCTGATTTTCATTATGTCCTTTCGGAAAAATGGCGCAATTTAGATGCCATTAATTCCTATTTTAATGAAAATGATTATTCTCTTCATTTTTCTGGACGTTCCGCTCTGTACTCAATTTTAAAATCAGGTATCGAACAATTCGGTTGGAAAACTATTGCTGTGCCATCCTATTATTGCCACGAAGTTTACAGTTTTATAGAGAAACTTCCAATTAGGATACATTACTATGAAATTACTCCTTTTTTTGATAGGGTTGTTTCTTTAAAAAATTGGGAGGACACAGACCAAGCAGTAATTTTGATTGTAGACTATTTTGGATTGGGAAAACCAAATATTGAAAATATTGAAGAATCTGTAATTATAGAAGATCTTACCCATAATCTTGGGGAAATAAAGAATTCAAATGCTCACTACTGTTTTGGCTCTTTAAGAAAAGTACTACCACTGCCAGTTGGTGGTTTCTGCTATTCACCTAAGAAATTAAATTTTGAAGTACCACTTCAAAATTTGAAAGCTGAAGATATAGCCGTTAAAAAAATAGCGGCTATGTATTTAAAAAAACTGTACTTAGAGCAAATATTTCACGAAAAGGATACTTTTAGAATTTTTTTTGCAGAAAGTGAGAATGATTTTGAAGAATCTTTTACTTATGCGGCACTACCTAAAATTGTTGATGAACTCTTGCGAACTCTTCGTGTGAATGAAATTATTTTAAAGAAAGGGGATAATCTTCGATTTGCAAAACAGCTTCTTAAACCAACCGAAGTTTTTCAAGTAATTTCAAACAACAATAATTCTGAATTTGCCTTAATACTTAAATTCAACGATTGTGAAAAAAGAGATTTAATGAAACATTTTTTGATTGAAGAAAGAATATATCCCATTGTTCTATGGCCTGATCAAAAATCTGAAGCCAATAAGAACTTTCAGGATTCAATTTTATTTATTCATGTTGACTTTCGTTACAACAATAACCAGATAGAACATATTATATCAAAAATCAACCAATATACAAAGAATGCATAGTTTTGAAATAATAAATGTAAACTCACAAAAGTGGAATGAAATTGTGAGGTCTAGCTTCACCCATGATTTTCATCACACCGCATTTTATAATACCTTAGAGAATAATAATAAAGCGGTAATGCTCTATCTTGAAGAAAGTAATGATTTTATTGCGCTCCCTTTGATAATTCGTGAAATAGAAGGAACCGAATGGTTTGATGCAACTTCTGTTTATGGATATTGTGGACCAATTTCAAATAAGAAGTTTACAGACTTGAACCTATCTATTATTAAACAATTTGTTGACGAAACCAAAACATATTTCCACAATAATAATATTATAGCGGCTTTTTCAAGGCTTCACCCTCTAATTGATCAACATACGTTATTTAATAACTTCGGAATTATTGAAGAATTGAATAAAACCGTTTCAATAGACTTAACAATTAGTCCAGAGGCACAAAGAAAACAATATCGAAAATCCAATAAATCTGAGCTAAACCAATTAAGGCGTAAAGGTTTTATAATTGAAGAAGCAAAAAGTCAGGCTGAGGTTGATGCTTTTATAGCAATATATACCGAAACTATGGATAAAGTTGGGGCAGGAGCAGAATATTATTTCAGTAATTCATATTTTCATTTGTTTTTAAAGAATTCAGACTTTGAAAGTAAATTGTTATTAGCAAAATTTGAAGGTAAAATTGTTGCAGGAGCCATCTTCACCATCAGCAATAAAATAATGCAATACCATCTAGCAGGAACTTCGGAAGAATTTATGAAAGATACGCCAATGAAATTAATATTGGATGAGGCACGTTTGCTGGGAAATACATTAAATTTGCAGGCTTTGCATCTTGGGGGTGGAGTGGGCGGACAAGACAGTGACTCCTTATTTAGGTTTAAATCTGGTTTTTCCAAAAATTTCTGCCAATTCTCTGTTTGGAAACAAATAAATGATCAAGAAAAATATGACTTCCTTGTTAGCCAAAAATCATTGGATAATTCGAATAACAATTATTTTCCTCTTTATAGAGGTTAGTAAAGATTTATAGGTTTAAGTTTACGAGAAATGTTGAAGCGACTTATAAATATTTTTTTTTCAATAATTATGCTCGTGTTGTTTTCATGGGTAATCATCCTGAGCATTTTTTTGGCAAGCATTGACACTTCTTCTTTTGGGCTATTTTTACAAGAGCGGGTAGGTCAATATGGAAAAACATTTAATATATTTAAAATCAGAACAATAAATGACAAAACATCCAAAATATCAAAATTCGGATTGTTTTTAAGAAAATCGAAATTAGACGAACTACCACAGTTACTAAACATTCTTTTAGGACAAATGAGTTTTGTTGGCCCCAGACCTGATATTCCAGGTTACTATGATTTATTAAAGGGAGAAGACAGAAAAATTTTGGAGTTGAAACCAGGCTTAACGAGCGAAGCTTCCTTAAAATATTACAATGAAGAATCAGTCTTACAAAATGAACCAAACCCAACAGTTTATAATGACACTGTCATTTTTCCTGATAAAGTTAGAATGAATTTGGAATATTATTATAATCACTCAATTTACGAAGACCTGAGGATAATTTTTAAAACGATATCAAAATTCTTTAGAAAATAGATTTTAAAAAAATGAGTAATTCAAAAATATATCTTTCCTCCCCACATATGGGTGGTACAGAACAGTCTTTTGTTAACGAGGCATTTGAAACCAACTGGATTGCGCCATTGGGCCCTAATGTAGAAGGTTTCGAAAAAGACTTGGAAAACTATCTTGGAGTCGAAAACCACGTTGCCGCCTTAAGCTCTGGTACCGCAGCGCTTCATTTGGCTTTGATTTTATTGGGTGTTGAGAGAGGGGATGAGGTTATTTGCCAAAGCATGACTTTTTCTGCTTCTGCAAACCCGATAGTCTATCAAGGGGCAATCCCAATATTTGTTGACAGTGAACCGGATACTTGGAACATCTGCCCAAACCATTTGGAAGAAGCAATCAAGGACCGAATTGCCAAAGGGAAGAAACCAAAAGCAATCATTGCCGTACATCTATATGGAATGCCCTATAAAGTTGATGAAATAAAAAAGATTTCTGAAAAATATGAAATTCCTATTGTTGAGGACAGTGCAGAAGCATTGGGAAGTAGCTATAAAGGCCAAAAATGCGGAACATTCGGAGACATTTCAATCCTTTCCTTCAACGGGAACAAAATCATTACCACATCTGGTGGTGGTGCCTTAGTCTCAAAGAATTTAAAGCTTAAAGATAAAGCCATATTTTTGGCAACCCAAGCCCGGGACGCGGCTCCACATTACCAGCATTCAGAAATTGGCTATAACTATAGACTAAGCAATATTTCTGCGGGTATTGGTCGTGGACAAATGGAAGTTTTGGACAAACATGTTGGTTTGAGACAAAAGATGAACCAATTTTATCGTGATATTTTTCGGAATACAATGGGAGTAAAGGTTTTTTCTGAGCCCAATTCCGATTATTTCTCCAATCATTGGTTATCTTGTGTTTTAATTGATAAAGCGCTGTGTTGTTTTTCACCCGAAGAAATTAGATTGGCAATGGCCGAAAATAATATAGAATCGCGGCCTTTATGGAAACCGATGCATTTACAGCCAGTTTTTAAAAATGCACCGTATTATGGAGCCGATATTTCAGAAAAACTTTTTGAATTTGGTCTCTGTTTACCTTCGGGCTCAAATTTAAAAGAACAAGAAAAGGTTAAGATTAACGATGTTTTAATACATTTCATCGATATTTGAGATATATTTGCAATCCCAAATGTTATGAAATGGTGTTGAGAAAATATTCCCTATTAGCGAGAATAAAAATGCGTAGTAAAAAAATGACTTTTTTAAATCAACGGTATTTGCCACGTTGGGCAGTTTTTTTATTGGATATATTTATCTGTATCGTTTCATTCGCAACGATGTTTTTAATACTTGACGGCACTCCACTAAAGCCCCATACAGCATGGCCAACACTTTTGCGGGGAACATTTCTAATTGCGGTCAACGTTATTTTCTTTTATTCGTTTAAAACGTATGCAGGAATTGTACGCCATTCCACATTTACCGATGTTTTTAAAGTAGCATCTTCTTCATTTTTAACGGCTTTTGCCGCTATTGCATTTAACTATATCTATTTCGTTTTCACAGGCCAAAAAATATTTTTGACCACGGGTATTTTGCTGTATATGTTCTTTTCTTTCACGTTAATGTTGTTTTTCAGAATAGCGGTAAAAGAAACATATCAATATATAAAGACAGTAACCACTGGAAAACTAAAAAAAAGAGTGGTGATTCTAGGGATGGACGACCAAACCATTTCTTTGGGAAAAGCCCTAACCACAGAATCCAATCTTCCCTATAAACTTGTTGGTTTTATTACCGAAAACCAAATCAATAAAAATTTAAAAATACTGAACAAGCCGGTTTTTTCTGTATCAATAACAAGTACTTCCAACGAGTTTACAGAGCTTTTAGCGCAACACAACCTTGACGGTGTTTTGATTGTAAGCGAATCGCTTAACATTAAAGAAAAAAACCAAATTGTTGAAGCTTGTCTGGCCAATAAAGTTGAAATTTTCAATGTGCCGCTTGTGGAACATTGGAACCGAAAGGAAGACATTCAAACACAAATAAAACCTATTCAGATTGAAGATTTGCTAGAGCGTACTCCCATAGCAATGGATATTCAACTCATAAAAAACGACTTGCGCGGTAAAACTATACTGGTAACTGGTGGAGCAGGCTCTATTGGTAGTGAAATTGTAAAACAGTTAGCTGCTTTCAGGCCTAAAAAAATTGTAATACTGGACAATGCTGAATCTGCTTTGCACGATATGGAACTTTATATGAACCAAAATCACTGCGGGCTGAACTTTGCAATAATGTTAGCAGACATCAGAAACCGTGAACGCATGGAAATGCTCTTTGCGAAGTATAAATTTGATATGGTCTATCACGCTGCGGCATACAAACATGTTCCATTGATTGAAAAGAACCCACACGAAGCGATTTATGTAAATATTGGTGGAACCATAAACTTGGCAAATCTTTCTGTAAAATATAATATTGAAAAATTTGTAATGGTTTCTACTGACAAAGCCGTGAACCCAACCAATGTGATGGGAGCATCAAAACGTGCTGCAGAAATTTATGTTCAATCCTTACAAGAACATATAAATACGGATACGCGTTTTATAACTACTCGTTTCGGAAATGTGTTAGGCTCAAATGGCTCGGTAATTCCTTATTTCAGAAAACAAATTGCTGCTGGTGGTCCGGTAACAGTTACCCATAAAGATATTATCAGGTATTTTATGACCATTAGCGAGGCATGCCAATTGGTTTTGCAAGCAGGCACTATGGGCAATGGAGGCGAAATATATGTTTTCGATATGGGGAAACCTATAAAAATCCTCGATATGGCAGAACGAATGATTCGGCTGTCTGGTCTAAAACCTTATGAAGATATTGATATAGAAATTACAGGACTTAGACCTGGCGAAAAATTATACGAAGAATTGTTGAATGATACTTGCACCTCTTTACCGACCTATCATCCAAAAATTATGGTGTCAAAAGTGCCGACACTGGATTATGGTGAAATAACTATTAAAATACAGGAAATAATTGCTCTTTCGGAATACGGAAAAGGAAAAGAAATTGTGAAAAAACTAAAAGAACTTATCCCCGAATTTTTGAGTAATAATTCAGAATATGAAATCTTGGATGTTCAGAAACATCTTCAGGTTGTATCAGCCCCCACAGATACTCATTAAAAACAACCCCTATTTTTCACGAAGGCATTATATTTGTAGCCTTAAAAAATCCGTAATGAATAAAATTATTATACTTCTTTTAATCTGTATTAGTCTGTTTTCCTGTGCTACCAAAAAGGAAATAGTATATTTTCAGGATGCTGAGAACCTCAATTTAAAGGAAATTGAAACCTCTTTTGAACCGATCATTGAACCTAACGATATTCTTTATATTACCGTTTCTTCCATGGATGAGGAAGTTACCAAGCCATTTAAACGGACCATTGGTTCTGAAGGCTCACCAATAACAAACAATATACAATTGCAAGGGTATCTTGTGGATTCTGAAGGGAATATCCGTTTTCCCGTGTTGGGCACGCTTCCGGTAATGGGCAAAACAAGAGGCACTGTTGAAAAGGAATTAAAAACTAAACTTTCAGAATACATTACAGACGTGGTGGTTGATGTACGGATTATAAACTTTAAAGTTACCGTCATTGGCGAAGTGAAAGCACCCGGTGTTTTCAGAATTCAAGACGAGCGGGTTACATTGCCTGAAGCTATTGCCTTGGCAGGTGATTTTACCTTGGACGGAAATAGAAAAGAAGTAACGGTTATTAGAGAGGAAAACGGGGTTCGCAAAGTTTCAAAAATTGATTATACGAGTTCGGAATTATTCACTTCATCGTATTATTTTTTAAAGCAGAATGATATTGTATACGTTGAACCTTCCCTTAAAGGTGTCAGGAAATCTGGTTTTATTCCAGATGTACCTGCTTTACTATCTTTAGTTACTGTAATATTAAGTACTGTTATTATTTTAACCCGTTAATATTATTATGGAGGAAAATCGATACAAACAAGAAACTAAGGAACTACCATTGCGCGAAATAATTGAACAATACACTCGCTATTGGTATCTTTTTATTTTGGGTGTTATTGTGGCTCTTGTGCTTGCATTCATTTATTTGCGATACACTACTGCCCTTTATCAAACCCGTGCGACTATAATAATCAAAGACGAAAAAAGTGCCAGTAGCCCGATGGAAATGGCTGCTTTTTCACAATTTGGAAGTTTACTTTCTCGTTTCAACACAAGTAAGATAGACAACGAATTGGCAATCTTCAATTCCAAACGGATCATTTCAAAAACCGTTGAAGAGCTCGGACTAAATATAAAGTATGAATCCGTTGGAGCCATTAAAACCTCAGAGATCTATTCATACATCCCCTTTAAAGTTCAATATCAATCCTTTAATGAATTAGGGAAGAAGGTAAGCATTCCAAAATTATTTATCGAGGTACTTTCAAATACCGAATACAAACTGGAAGCTGAAACCCAACCCATTGATGGAAAATACAAATTTGGGGAACAGGTATCCTTACCGTTTGGGCAGATAACCGTCCTTCCTAATCTGGAAAACAAAGAGAACTTTGAATCTTTTTTTGAAAGAACCGTTCTTGTTACCTATCGCCCCATAGAAAACGTTGCGTTAGACTATCAGGGCAAAGTTGTTATAGAGAACGAAATTAAATCTAGCAACGTACTCGAGATGAGCATGCTGACGCCCGTAACCGAAAAGGCTGAAGACTTTCTAGATGAACTTGTTTCCCAATACAATCAAGATGCAATTGCCGATAGAAACGAAATTGCGAAAAACACCTCAAAATTTATAGATTCACGTTTGCAGATTATTACCCGAGAACTGGATTCAGTGGAAAGAAACAAGGAGGTTTTCAAAACCGACAACCGTCTTACCGATATTCAGGCCGAAGCCCAGATAATCCTTGAAAACGCAAGCGAATTTAACAAAAAGCAGTTTGATGTTGGCACCCAGTTGGAACTTTCAAAAACCATGATTGACTATATGGAAAAAAGTTCCAATGCCGAGCTCTTACCTTCCAATATTGGCATTCAAAGTGAAGAAGTTGCAACGTCGGTAAACAATTACAACCAGTTGATCCTTTACAGGAATAAATTGATGCAGAATTCTACCGCAAAAAACCCTGTGGTATTAAATGTGAACAATCAAATAGAGCAGATGCGGGCCAGTATTCTCGGAAGTTTGCAAAATTCGAGCAATGCTTTAAAAATAGCAATGAAAGATCTTAACATTCAGGAATCTACAATTAATTCAAAAATAGCACAAGTTCCTGCAAAAGAGAAAATATTCAGGGGTATAGAAAGACAACAGTCCATAAAGGAACAACTTTATCTTTTCCTTTTGCAACAGCGGGAAGAGGCTTCCATTACTTTGGCTGCAACCTCCCCAAAAGCAAAAGTTGTTGACAATGCATACAGCACAAAGAGCCCCGTTTCTCCAAAAAGACCACTCATATATCTGGGGTCCTTAATAGCTGGATTATTGATTCCTTTTATGGGAATTTATGGTGCAAATCTTTTAAATACAAAAGTATCGTCCCGTAGGGATGTGGAACGCCATCTTACCAAAACACCTATTATTGGCGAGATTCCAAAAATAAAACGCAGCGATTCAGATCTTATTCAACACAATGACCGCAGCATAATGGCGGAAGCCTATAGAATTTTGAGAACTAATCTGCAGTATTTGTTCATTAACAAGCTGGAAGAAAATGATAAAGGCAAAACTCTGATAGTGACTTCAACCATTAAAGGAGAAGGAAAAACATTCGTTGCATTTAACCTTGCGTTGACTCTGGCTCTCACTGGAAAAAAAGTAGTTTTGGTAGGAGCGGACATTCGTAATCCACAGTTGCAGCGCTATTTACCAGAGCATTTAAAAAACAATAAAGGACTTACAGAATACATCGTTTATGGTGATATGAAGGTGGAAGACGTTATCTTACAAAGCGAATCTAACGAAAACCTGAGCATCGTTCTTTCAGGTGCAATCCCGCCAAACCCTGCGGAATTGCTTATGCAAAAACGAACCACCACCTTTGTGGATGAGCTTAAAAAACAGTTTGATTACATTATTATGGACACTGCACCGTCCATGCTTGTTACAGATACTATTTTGATAAACAAATTGGCAGATATTACACTATATGTGGTTCGTGCGGGATTTACGGATAAGCGCTTATTAGATTTTCCACAAGACGCTATTGACGACGGTCGATTGGCGAATGTTGCTATGGTACTAAACAATGTAAACCTTAATAATTTTGGTTACGGAAATAAGTACGGCTATGCATACTCACGTGAAGAACGCTCTTTGTTAAAGCGAATTCTGAATAAATAGAAAGATCGATCTAATGAGAAAAACACTGTAGAATAAGTTTTTTTAAATGAAAACACTAACCATACTTTTCTTTCTTTTCCCTTTATTAATTTTTTCACAGGAATTTGATATTGCCGGAAGTGTTGATGCAAAAGCGATGCTTTCCAATGAGGATGAAAACCCTTTTGGGTTTCACACTAATACTAACTATACGGTTGGAGAGCGCACCAATCTTTCTGTTACTGCAGAATTGAAGGCAAGCTTGCTGTTTTCTTCATTTAAAATTAATGGAGGCGTAGCTCTATATGGAAGAGACGGGGTTGATGATGCTGTACAGCGAAGAGATTTATACCTGCAGTTTGAAAATTCCTGGCTTTATGCAACAGTGGGGGCTAAAAGACAAAAAGAAGTGTTGGACGGTCTTTCCGCTACCAATCAAAACTTTTTATGGTCTGGAAATGCAAGGCCGCTGCCTGGTGTACTTTTGGAAGCCAATAACCCTTTTAAAATTTCAAAAACCTTTGGCATAGATTGGGGAATTGCCCATTATGAATTGAATGACAATCGGTTTGTGGACGGTACACACGTTCACTACAAACGGCTAGCATTAATTACCACTTTTAATGAAAACCATAAGCTTACAGCAAAAATTCAGCATTATGCACAGTGGGGTGGAACCTCTCCTGTTTATGGTAAATTAAAGGATGGTTTTAAAGATTTCTTCAAGGTATTTTTTGCTGCCAATTCTACAGAAATTGGTTTGGTAGATGAAACCAAAAATGCAATTGGCAATCATTTAGGATCCTATATGCTCAATTACGAATTTAAAAATGGATTAGGTGAATTCTCAGTATATCACGAGCATCCATTTGAGGATGGCTCTGGAACGAGATTCGCAAATATCCCAGACGGTGTTTGGGGAATTTATTTTAAACCGAAAAACCAAAAGCTAATTTCTTCGGTTCTATATGAATTTATTGATTCTTCTGATCAAAGTGGAAATACATCAGTAAGTGGATTTGATGGTTATTTTGGAAATAATATATACAGAAGCGGTTGGACTTACGAAGAAAATATTATGGGCGCTCCGTTTATACTTTTTGACAAGAATTTGGAAATCAATGGCGACAATACTCCCTATATCAGTAATCGTGCGAAGGTTCACCATTTTGGTGTTTCAGGCCAATTCAACAAATTTCAGTGGAAACTCAAAAGCACTGTTGCCAAATATTTAGGAACATACCGTAAGCCATTTACTCCCGAGTGGAAGTATTGGTACAATTACGGCTCTCTTTCCTATAAAAATGAAAAACTTGGAACCTTTACGGTAATGGGGGGGGCAGATTTTTCAAACGTAGCAAATACGCTTGTTGGCGGTGGAATTGAATATTCCTATACTTTCTAGTTTAGCAGGAAGTTGCTTTTTATAGCTTCGTAAATGTTAGCACTTTCTTAATGTTTACAAAATGGTTGCCATAAGGTTTGGTCATGCTAAAAATAGCGGTTAATTTTGTCTTAATTATAATTAATCTAAATTACAACATCATGAATAAAATGATTTTAGTATTAGCTACTGCTTTAGCAATAAGTTGTGGCGACAACAAAAAAGAAGAAAAAACTGAGGTAAAAATTGGAACTCAAATAGAAGAAGCTGCACCAGCTCAAACTACGGACGACAAAGTTGCCGAAATAACCATTACAGGAAATGACCAAATGAAATTCGACAAGAGCGAGATTCGAGTAAAAGCTGGTCAAAAAGTGAAGCTTACCCTAAAGCACGTGGGCAAAATGGATAAAAGTGTTATGGGGCATAACTGGTCCTTGCTTACCCAAAATGCAGATATGGCTACTGTGGGACAAGCTTCGGCACTTGCAGCAGATACTGATTACATCCCAGCAGATATGAAGGACAAATTTATTGCTCACACAAAAATGCTTGGGGGTGGCGAAAGTGACACCATAGAATTTGATGCACCAGCTCCTGGTACTTACACTTTTATGTGTACATTCCCAGGACACTATGCTTTGATGCAAGGCAAATTTATTGTAGAATAGAAGCGAGGGATAAAATACAAAGTACGAAATACGAAGTACGAAAAGCCACAATTAAAGATTGTGGCTTTTTTATTGTTATTTATTCTTCCTCTTGAAAAGAAAGCCAAGCGGCAATGCCAAAAAAATAAAAAGATACCTTCCAGTTACCAACCCTATGATTGTAATTATAGCCGCAGCAATCATTACATAAAACTGAGTGCTTTTTTTCATGACGAATCTCTAAACCTCATCAGCACCATAAACCAATTCAATAAAATCTACTTTCAGGAGGTCGCCGAAATATTCTTTTATCTCAATATCTTTCAATAGTTCTGAAATGTCTTCCTTTTCGTAGCGTGCACCTTGCAATAGTTTTTCTAGATTTTCCACAGGTTCTTTGCCAAAGAAATCTCCGAAAATCTTAAAATCTTTAATATGACCCTTTTCAACAAAAATCCGCAGATCTATTTCGCCAATAGGGAAGCGTTTGTTTCGTTGAATATTGAACTTTGGCGAACGGCCATAATTCCAGTCCCAAGTGTCATATTTTTCTTCTTTTAACTCGTGCACAGCTTTCCATTCTTCAGGTGTTAAATAATAGCTTTCAAAAGGTTCGCTTTCCTCATAAAGTCCTTCCAATAAAAGTTTACGAAATTCTTCAATCTTCAAAGGTTTATTTAAGAATTCTGAAATATTCGCAACGCGACTGCGTACTGATTTGTGGCCTTTAGATTCAATTTTGCTCATTTTTACGTTTAGGGCATTCACCACTTCGCCCAAATCTGTATCCAATAAAAGTGTACCATGGCTCACCATTCTTTTTCCTGTTGAAAACTGGGCGGTGCCGGATATTTTCTTTTCTTCAACTTGTATGTCGTTGCGACCTTTTAGTTCGGCATCCAACCCTAAATTTTTCAAAACTTTAATAACGGGAGCTGTAAATTTTTTGAAGTTGTTTAAGCTCTTACCATCGTGATTGGTAATGAAACTGAAATTTAGGTTACCATGATCGTGATATACAGCACCACCGCCTGAAACTCTTCGTACAATGTGAATGTTGTTTTCTTTTACATATTCGTGGTTAATCTCTTCCAAGGTGTTTTGGTTTCGACCAATGATGATGGAAGGTTCATTTATGTAGAACAATAAATAGTCGTTCGCTGTACTAAAATTTCGCAGTGCATATTCCTCTAAAGCTAGGTTTAGTTGTGGGTTGGTATTGCCTTCGTTTTCTATAAAAATCATTTGTTTTTATTTGGTTTGTAAAGATAAGAGTTATTGTAGCGAAAAGCGAAAAGCAAAAAGGGATAAGATAAGGGAAGTTCAGAGCGAAGAACGACGAGGCAATAGCGAAGAACCAAGAAACAAGATTTTATTTCTTTATAGACAATAGCCTAAAACTTACAGCCTATAGCTAACCTTAAATCCACCGTACCAATTTCGCGGAATTCCGGGATAGTAAAATCGAGGTTCTGTATTACCAAAACCTGTGGCATTTATTAATACTGACGATGCGTATTTTTCATCCGTAAGATTGTTTACCCCACCGTTTATTTCAAGTTTAATATTTTTTGAAACTGCTTTCTTGTACGAAGCCTTTAAGTTGAAAATATTGTACGGATCACTAAAAAGTAAATTAGAATCATTTAATGGAATTTCACTGATGTATAGATAATTAGTATTTAGTGAGAAACCGTAATTGCTGAAAAAATTGATACCTGCGTTTATTTTTTTGTTGGGAACGCCGGTAAGTTGGTTTCCCGAGAAGTTATCTTCCCCATCTACAAAATCAACAAATTTATGATTGTTGAATTCGGCGTTCATAAAGAGAGAAACGTAAAAATTTTCATTGACTGGAATCGTGTATTCTGTATTAATTTCAATGCCCTTATGCTCTGTTTTTCCTGCATTACGACCAATATATTGATCGTCGCCCACGCGCTCCGCCACTAATAAATCATCAATATATAAAAGGTAAGCGACTACTTGCAAATGAAATTTTCTTTCGAAAAGGAATAGCTCGCTTCCCAATTCATAATTAAAACCTTTTTCGGGCCCCAGCTCTGGATTTATTAAACCTTCCGGGGTAAGCGTTTCTTCAATTGATGGATAATTAAATCCTTTGCTAAAGTTGAAATACGCACCGATATCTGGAGTAAATTGATATAAAAGGTTGAAATTCGGAGCTAGGATTGGATCGAAATTTCGTGTGGCGCTTTTATCTATTTCATCAAAGTTGAATTGATCCTTAAAATTATAATGAGTTAAATTGAAATTCAGACCAATTTGAACTTTTAGCTTTTGAGTAAAAGGCAGAGTAGCCATTGCAAAAACATTCAGGTTGTCACGAATTTCTAAATTATCACTTAACTGGTTACCTTCCAAACTTCCATTGCCATTGTTTACTTCGTAAAGATTTTCAATGGTTTTCCAGTGATATTCGTCTTTATAAAACTCCCCACCAAAACTGAAATTCGCTTTATTTTTAAGAAATATAAAATCTTTGGCAAACACGGTTCTAGCACCATAGCCGTTTATAAATTCATCGAGAATATTGAAAGGTCTCGGTTCATAATGGTCTAAATAGGTATAAAAAACACTGCTGGCATTGCTAAAATTTTTAGAAAAATGATGCGTGAAGCTTAGGCCTGTCAGAATTTGCTTATTGTCCTCAAAACCTTGTGCCTGTGCCCACGTAAAAGCTGCTTGACTGGGGTTTTCTTCGAAAGCGGTCTTTCCGATTGAACTTGGTATTTGTGCAAAATAATCTATATAATTTACCAAGATAGAGAGCTCGTTTTTTGAATTTAAAATATATTTTGAAGTAAGCAGCACTGTTTTTCTATCATAATCGCTATTCTCCCGAAAACCTTTCGTTTCCAAATGGTCATAATTGAGATTCAGTGAAAACTTTTCAGTGGATATTCCTACCGAAACTGAGTTTTTTATCATTCCGAAGGAGCCAACCGTTAAATTGCTTCTCAAAAAAGATTCGCCTACTGCGGCTTGTTTTGAATTTAGTAGCAATGTCCCACCTAGGTTGGAGCCATATCCCGTGGTTTTTGGCCCTTTTATAATTTCCAAAGATTGTATGTCCTCGGGATCAAAAACGTCTATTGCCGTTTCACCAACTCCATTTGTTATTGGGATGCCATTAAAATACGCACGAATTTTATTGGTACCGTAAAGGGTTCGTGAACCCACTCCGCGAATTACAATTCTATTGGTATTAATGGCTCCGCTTTGAATAAATACACCGGGCGTTTCATTAATTGTTGAAACCAAATCAATGGGACTGTATTCCTCAAATTTTTCTGAAGTAATTTTTTCTGTGGGTATTATTAGTTCAGCTGCTGGGTTTGTGGAAGATTTTTTTTGATAGCCTGATGAAATAATAATCTCTTGCAAGTTTTCAGTTTTTGAAAGAAGAGAAAGGTTGAAAACCATATTATTTTCTGTGACTTCAGCATTCTTTATAAAATAATCTGGATGCTCAAACCGAAGCGAAAGTGGTAATTTGAATTTTTCGGGTATAGCAAATAAGCCATTTTTGTCTGTTTTGGCTATAATTTGATTTTTAAAAAAAACGAAAACATTTTCAATAGGAAGGTTTTCTTCAGTGAGAACGGATCCTTTAATATTTTGCCCAAAGGAAAAATTAAAAAAGGCGGTCAAAAAAATAACCGCCATTGTATTTTGAAGAGGGAACTTCATTTTATTATAGTTTTTATTAGCCAAGAGCCCAGACTTATTTATTTACACATTCACTGATTCACAAATTTACTGATTCACAAATTCACAATTCTACAAATCCACCATTTAAAAAATTATCTTTGTGCCTATGAGTAGATTGATTCAAATAGCTGTATTACCACGTCAACAGGAAGATTTAGATTATATCCTGGAGCTTGCTTTGGAAAAAGAAAAACTTCGAAAAGAAAACATTAGCGACTGGCGAATACGCAAACGTTCCATTGATGCACGCCGGAAACCCATAAAAATAAATTTGCAGGTTGAATTGTGGCTGAAGGGGGAAAAGAGAGAAAAAATCCCCCCGTTTATGCCACAAAATGTTTCTGAGGCAAAGCAGATAGCAATCATTGGCTCTGGACCTGCTGGACTTTATGCTGCACTGCGAGCTTTAGAAGCTGGATTAAAACCTATTGTTTTTGAACGCGGAAAAGATGTTCGCGAACGCAGAAGAGATTTGGCCATAATAAATAAAGACCAAATAGTAAACCCCGAAAGTAACTACTGTTTTGGCGAAGGTGGCGCGGGAACCTATTCCGACGGAAAACTTTATACGCGCAGCAAAAAACGCGGGAATGTGTTGAAAGCGCTGGAATGGTTTGTTCATTTTGGGGCAGATGAAGATATTTTGGTGGATGCCCATCCACATATTGGCACCAATAAACTCCCGAAGATAATTACCGCTATGCGTGAAGCTATTATTGAAAATGGGGGCGAAGTACACTTTAATTCAAAATTGACGGATCTAAAATTGAAGGATAATTCTATAGAAGCTATTCAAATCAATGATGAAAACTGGTTGGAGTTTGATAACGTGATTCTCGCAACAGGCCATTCGGCTAGGGATATTTTTTATTTGCTTCACGATAAAAATATAAAGATTGAAGCCAAAGCTTTTGCAATTGGCGTTCGTGTAGAACATCAACAGGAGCTTATCGATTTTATTCAATATCACGGCGAAGATGACAATCCATATCTGCCACCAGCTAGTTATTCGTTGGTGGAGCAGGTGGATGGATTGGGCGTATATTCGTTTTGCATGTGTCCGGGCGGGATTATCGCACCCTGCGCCACAGAGCAGGAGGAAGTGGTTACTAACGGCTGGAGCCCAAGCAAACGCAATAATCCATATGCAAACAGTGGAATTGTTGTGAGCGTGGAGCCAAAAGATTTACCAAATTATAAAGAAGGTGATCCATTTGTATGTCTCGACTTTCAAAAATTTGTGGAACAACGTTGCTGGGAAGCAGGAGGGAAGACGCAAAAAGTGCCTGCCCAACGGATGATTGATTTTGTGGAAGGAAAGGTTTCAGAAGATTTTCCGAAGACTTCGTATCAACCAGGAATAGTTTCCGCAGATTTAAATAAAGTGCTTCCTGCTATGCTTTCAAAGCGTTTGAAGAAAGCCTTTGTGGCTTTCGGAAAAAAAATGAATGGTTATTACACCAACCAAGCTGTTTTGCACGCACCAGAAAGTAGGACTTCTTCGCCTATAAGTATTCCACGAAATTCTGAAACACTTGAGCATATTGAAGTAAAAGGATTGTACCCTTGCGGGGAAGGCGCTGGTTATGCTGGCGGTATTATCTCTGCAGCTATTGATGGAATTAATTGTGTGGATGCGATTGTTGGGAAGCTTTAGGCTTTAGGCTGTATGCTATATACTTTGCAAATTACATTAAGTGTAGCGCTAGATAAAAGAAGAAAGAGGAAAGAAAAAAGAGATGTGAATAATTAATAATGAGTTTTTCTTACAGCCTACAGCTTACAGCCTTCAGCAAAACAAAAAAGGCCACCAAAAATGGCAGCCTTCTTCTGTAAATATATTCTAAAAAATTACTTTATCTCAAGCAATTCTAGTTCAAAGGTCAAATCTTGTCCGGCCAATGGATGGTTTGCATCAACGATTATAAAACCGTCTTTTACATCTGCAATACGCAGTTGGCGTTCAGAACCATCAGGATTTTTGGATACTAGACCCATACCAACTTCTGGCTTAATGTCCTGTGGTAGGTTTTCACTTGGTATTTTTTGGAAAAGCTCTTTTTGAACTTCGCCGTAAGCTTCCTCTTTCGGGATGGTGATAGTTTTTTTGTCATTCACTTTCATATCTACCAAACCTTTTTCAAAACCTGGGATCAAACGGCCTTCACCAAGTGTTACCTCTAGCGGTTCGCGTTGCGCAGAACTGTCGAACACTTGTCCGTCATTCAGTTTTCCAGTGTAGTGAAGTTTTACGGTTTCATTTCCTTGTACTTGACTCATAATGTGTGTGTTTTTTTCGATTATTTAATCAATATGTGGCAAAACTATGGGTTTGAGTTGCCAATTCCACAGGAATAGGACAGTAATCCCTTGATTTAAGGAAACATTAACGGAATAAACTAAATGGGCTTTGAAATGAAATTGAACTACTTTCCGATACAGAAGTTTGCAAAAATGTTTCCAAGCAGCTCGTCATTAGATATTTCACCAGTAATTTCACCAAAGTAGTAGAGTGCTTGGCGAATGTCTATAGCCAGTAAATCTCCACTCAAACCACTGTCAATACCTTGCTGCACTTTGATTATTTCCTTCAAAGCTTTCAGCATCGCATCATAATGGCGGCTGTTGGTAACGATGGTTTCATTGTTTCGGAGCGCACCGGTGTTTACGAATTCGAGTAATTTATTTTGAAGTTCTTCCACGCCCTGGTTGGTTTTGGCTGATAACAATTGAAGATTGCTGATTGCAGATTGCAGATTTTTGATTTCTTTTTCTGAAAGTTTATCAACCTTGTTGGCTACAATAACAAGATTTTTTAACGGATATTTATTTTTGATAGTTTCAATTTCATCTTGAAACTTGGAACCTGAAACCTGAAACTTTTCAGCATCAAAAAGATAGATAACAACTTGTGCAGCCTCAATTTTTTCAAAAGTTTTCTTTATTCCCAAACCTTCAATAACATCCACTGTTTCACGGATTCCCGCAGTGTCGATAAAGCGGAAGCTGATGCCGCCAATGGTTATTTCGTCTTCAATAGTATCGCGGGTAGTTCCTGCGATGTCGCTTACAATGGCGCGTTCCTCGTTTAGTAGTACGTTCAGCAAAGTAGATTTCCCAACATTAGGTTCGCCCACAATGGCAACGGGGATGCCGTTTTTCAACACATTTCCTATGGCGAAGGAGTCTATCAAGCGCTTAAGAACGTGTGTTATTTTTGAGATAAGTTTTTGGAACTCTTCTCTGTTGGCGAATTCCACATCTTCTTCGGCAAAATCGAGTTCCAGTTCAATGAGTGAAGCAAAATTTAAAAGTTCCTCACGAAGTTTTTTTATTTCTGAAGAAAAGCCGCCTCGCATTTGTTGTATTGCCAATTGATGGCTGGCAGCACTGTCGCTGGCAATTAGGTCTGCAACTGCCTCTGCTTGGCTTAAATCCATCTTTCCGTTGAGGAAAGCACGTAAGGTAAACTCACCCGCTTGTGCCATTCTGCAACCTTTTCGAAGGCATAATTGCATGATTTCCTGTTGTATGTAATTGCTTCCGTGACAGGAAATTTCAACAACATCTTCACCTGTGTAGCTATTTGGATTTTTAAAAATAGTGATGAGCGCTTCATCAATAACCCGTTCGCCATCTTTTATATTCCCTAAATGTACCGTATGGGTTTTCTGTTTTGCGAGTTCCTTTCCAGAAACGGAAGTAAAAATAGTGGAGGCAATGTTGATAGCATCTGACCCTGAAAGTCTTAAAACTGCTATAGCCCCCGCACCTGCAGGGGTTGCCATTGCAACTATGGTGTCTGTGTGTGTCATTGGCTGCAAAGGTAACATTACTTTGGAGAAGTTTTAAAAGTTTGTGGAAGTTGAAATTATTGCATAAAAAAAAGGGTTGCACGAATGCTACCCTTTTTTCATTGTTGCATATTATTTTCAATTAATATGCAAAATTCTTAAAGCTTCCAGTCATAGTGATTGTTGGTCCAGCGCCTGATGTAGCCGTAATGGTAAAATTTCCAGATATCAAACGCCCACTCTCGCTTTCAGGATTTTCTTTGTTTTCCGTGATATTTATCTCTCCATCGGAAGAGTTGTAAGTTACTTGATTGGTTTGATCCCTAATAATAACGTTTGTTACTAAGCCGTTCGGACCAACATCTCCAATAACTTTGGTGATTCCACTTCCAAAACCTCCTGTTTGATTTAAAAAAATACGTACAATGTTCGTGTTGGCATCTGTTATCGCAAGGGTTAATCCACTGTCGTTGCTATAATCACCTGAATAGAAGCCCAAACGAGACGCGTAGTTGTTGCCAAAGCCTCCGCCATTGATTGTGGCATTAAATTCTGCTTCGGGTGCGCTTCCGCCACCATCGCCATCATCTTTTTTAGAACAGGAAATAATTAATACTGAAAGTAAAAGAATGCAAAGTGTTTTTAAGTTTTTCATGTGTGTAGTTTTAAATTATTATTGATTTTAAGGATTAAACTAACTACACATCGAAATGAAAGAGAATATGTCATCACTATTTTTTATTTAAAAGTAAACTTGTAGTTATATAGCCTTAGAATATTCTGAATTTTGAAAATTTTACATAAATAAAACTGTTATAAATTAGTTCTTCGTGTTTATAGTTATACCATTTGGCAACGAACTAATTTTGATGGTTTAAATCATCAATTAACATTAAAAAGAGGGGACTAGTACCACATTCAACCCTCTATTTTATTGATTATATTAATTTTTATTCGAAGTTTGTAGTATAACTAATTTGTTAAACTAAATTAAACTCTAAGTAACATGGTAACAACAACATTAAAAGGAAATAGTTTTTTCCGTAACGTATTTTTTATTGCAAGTTTTCTTTTTTGTACTGCTTTATTTGCACAAGATGCAACACAAGTAGAAAAAGGTGTTTTTAAATTTGAATCTTCAGAAATTGATTATGGAACCATAGCACATAATGCAGATGGGGTTCGTGCTTTTAAATTTAAAAATGTTGGAAATGCACCAATCGTAATTTCAAATGTAAAAGGAAGTTGTGGTTGTACGGTACCTACAAAACCAGATCATGCTATTATGCCAGGTGAAAGTGCTGAGATTGGTGTTAAATACGCTACCGATAGAATTGGCGCTTTTTCAAAAACAGTAACGGTTACTTCAAATGCAAGTGAAGGTACTGTTGTTCTTAAAATTAAAGGGACAATTTTGCCAGATGCACCAGCTTCGCCAAGCGGTAAGTAATACAGTATTATTAAAACATAAAAAACCTCTTACAATTTTGTAAGAGGTTTTTTATGTTTTAAAAGTATGTTGGTTTAATTGTTCAACATAACTGGCATAACAAGCATAGTAACGGTTTCACCTTCATCTAGTCCATCAACCGGAGTAAGGATTCCTGCGCGGTTGGGCAGGCTCATTTCTAAGGAAACTTCGTCGCTAGTAAGATTATTCAGCATTTCGGTTAGAAAACGGCTGTTGAAACCAATCTGCATATCATCACCTTGGTAATCGCAAGTTAAACGTTCTTCGGCTTTGTTGCTGTAATCAATATCTTCTGCAGAAATGTTCAATTCGGCACCCGCAATTTTCAAACGGATTTGATGGGTAGTCTTACTTGAAAAAATAGAAACCCTGCGCACAGAATTCAAAAACTGATTTCTGTTAATAACCAGTTTATTAGGGTTTTCCTTTGGAATAACGGCTTCATAATTTGGATATTTTCCGTCGATCAAGCGGCAGACCATTTCAGTATTTTCAAAAATGAACTTGGCGTTGCTTTCGTTATATTCAATAACCACATCGTCTTCGCTTCCAGAAAGGATGCTTTTTAAAAGGGTCAGCGGTTTTTTCGGCATGATGAATTCTGCAGTTTGCGAAGCGCTGATGTCATCACGGGTATATTTTACCAACTTGTGTGCGTCAGTAGCGACAAAAACCAAATTGTCCGTTGAAAACTGGAAGAACACACCGCTCATCACGGGTCTTAGATCATCATTTCCAGAAGCAAAAATCGTTTTGCTGATTGCCGTAGCAAGTACATCGCCTTGCACAACAGTTGAAGAAGGATCCTTCAATTCCACCGCGTTGGGAAATTCTTCGCCACTAGCGTAGGCCAAAGCGTATTTACCATGGTTGGAACTAATTTCTACAGTATTGTTATCTTCAATAGTAAACGTCAAAGGCTGTTCGGGAAAAGTTTTAAGAGTTTCAAGTAACAATCTTGCAGGAATGCAAACCATTCCTTTTTCGGTGCTTTCCACTTCCAATTTTGAGGAGATTGCGGTTTCCAAATCAGAAGCAGAAACGGTAAGCTCTTTTTTGTCTAAGCTGAAAAGGAAATTATCTAAAATGGGCAAGGTATTGTTGTTGTTAATAATCCCGCCCAAAACTTGCAGTTGCTTTAATAAATACGAACTCGATACGATGAATTTCATTATATGTTTTTTTTATGAAATAATTCTCAATAATGTTCTTCCGAAACTTTTAGTTTTTAGTGAAATAAAAGCTTGTTGAACCTGTCGAACCACAAATATATTTCAAATGAAGTGTTTGTTAAAACAAACTTATCAACATTCAACGGGTGTATTTGCGTTTGCGATAGAAGGTGAAAGCAATTCCGAAAAGCGCCAGTAACCCCAACGGTAACAATATATTAAGTATTTGCCACTTGCTTCTTTGTTCTACAGTTTTTTGTGGATCGAGAAATGGCACTGCAATTTGCTGTGTTCGAATGTTTATAAGTCCGCTGTCGTCAAGTAGGTAATTGACGGTATTCAGCAGAAATTCCTTATTTCCGTAGAAAGAATTGGTCATTTTGTCGAAGCCAAGTTCCAATGGACGGTTGCCCTGCATTTGGTTTTTTATGATGTCGCCATCGCTAATAACCACCATTTTGGAAGGCTTTCCATCATCAATATTTTTCAGTTCACCGTTTAATTTTATTGGCTTCACACGATTTTTAAACACCGAAGTGAAATTTCCTTCCAGCAAAACCGCCAATGGAATTTCGCCTGCGTTGTATTCGTTTGGATTTGGCCCTTCGTTTACCACTTGCAGGTTTTTTGGGATCTCCACATCAAACTCAATAGGGAATGGGAGTCCCACAATTTTTGATATAGGTGAAGTGGAAAGCAAAACGGTCTTTTTGATGTTATTAGGAAGCGTATCTATTGCACTTGCATAATCAAACTTCACGGCTTCAATATTGGAAACAATCGGGTGATTGTTCGCGCTGCTGCTCAACGGACTGAAAAACCATGGATAACGGCTGTACTGTGCTTCCCGTTCGTCGCCATTGGCCAAAACTATAGGTGCAGCATACACATCTTTCACTAAATTTGGGTTGATGCGGATGCCGTATTTAAAGAAGAAATCGTTCAAATTTAAATCCATACCGAAGGCGAAAGTTTTTCCTGTAATTGTATCGGTATGCATCTGCGTCGCATCTAGCAACCAAAGCGATTTGCCACCGTTCATAATATATTGATCCAGCACATATTTTTCAGCATCGCTAAAGGCTTCTGTGGGTTGCGCGGCTACAATTAAATCAAAACCTTCCAAAGTTTTTAATGTTTTCTTCGGATTTACGGCAACAGAATCCAATGTGAATGGAGCGATGAAATAATAATCTCTTAAAGTTGAAAAGAAGTCAGCAATGTAACGGTCATCGTATTCACCGTTTCCTTTCAACACGGCTATTTTTTTCGACTTTTCAGAAGCCAATTTTTTAAAACCATCGGCGAAGGCGTATTGCAAATTTTGAAGCGAACTATTCACCCGCTCTTCCGAAGTGGCGCCCAGTTGGTTTTTCAGCAAAGCAATTTTAACTGTCTTGCCGTCGTGATGCGCCAAGGCCCAAGGATAAACAAGTTCGGTACTTTGTTTTCCACTTTCGGTAACGGAAACCTGAGCGGGCGTCAATCCAAATTTTTCGAATTGTGATTGAAATGCTTCGTTGCCTTTTTCGGTAGGATCTATAAATTCAAATTTTATATTGGAATTGTAGGCTGAAAATTCATCCAAAAGTTGTTCTGTTTCACTTTGAAGCCTTTTAAATTCCGGAGGGAATTCGCCTTTCAGAAAAACATCTACAATTATAGGAGAATTTATGGGTTCAATAATTTCCTTTGCTTCTTCAGAAAGAGTGAAACGTTTGTCCTGTGTAAGATCGAAGCGTTTGTAGAAATAGTTTCCGAATAGGTTCAAAAGAATCAATCCTCCAATCAGGACTGCGAAAGAAACGATATTTTTTCGAATTGAAGTCTTCATTATAATTTCTTCAATTTTAAAACTGTTAACACTATAAAAAATATGGTAATGCTCAAAAAGTAAATCAAATCCCGCGTGTCCAAAACCCCACGTGCCACACTGTCAAAATGGGCTTTCATTCCAAACTGAAAAATATTAAAAGTTGAGGTAGAAACCCCTTCAAAGCCATAATACAGCGCAAAACACAAAAAGACAGCAATTATAAAAGCCACTATCTGATTTTGTGAAAGGGTTGAAGAAAAGATACCAATAGCAGTATATGCAAATACTAAAAACAACAAGCCTATATAGGAGCCAATGGTACTGCCAACATCCCAATTTCCTGGCGGATTGCCCAATTCAGAGATTGTGAAAACATAAAGTATTGTTGGAATAAGCGCAATAACAATTAGGATTACCGCACCAAAGTATTTCGCTAGTACTATCTGCCTCAATGAAACAGGTTTCGTAAGTAAAAGTTCCAGTGTGCCCATTTTCATTTCATCACTAAAAGCTCGCATACATACGGCGGGAATCAAGAAAAGCAAGACCCAGGGCGCAAGTTCAAAGTAAGGGGAAAGATCAGCAAACCCTGAATCGGGAATGTTGTAATTACCGCTAAAAACCCAAAGAAACAAACCGTTTATCACCAAAAAAACGGCAATCACCAAATACCCAATGGTACTGGAAAAGAAGGAATTTATTTCGCGTTTTATTATTGTGAGCATTCGGTTTTATTTTAAAGAATGAAGTGTGTCAACACTCCACGCTTCAGCTTTTTTTTGGAACATAGGTTTTGTTACGCTCCAAACTTCTTTGAAAAGTTCACTTGTTCTATAGATTTCTAAATCAATTTCATCATTCCAAAGGCTGTAAGTGAAAAAGATTGTTTCGTCATTTTTATCTTTGTAAAGTTCCAAAAATGTGCAACCCGGAAAATTGCGGATTTTTTCTTTTACCGTTTCAAAATTAGATAGAAAAGCAGGGATATTCTCTTTTTCAAATTGCATTTTAACTATTCGTGTAAACATATTGCTAAATTAAGGTTGCTGAGCGAAGCCGAAGCACATTTTTACAATTCTTGTGAACATGTTTATTTTTTATGAAATAAAATTAACCAATATAGCATCCCTATAATCTAGGCCGAATAGAGAGGACGCGCTGCCCACCGTTTTGGAACTGCTTTTATAAATGGCCAGTTCGAGATAATTCGATGAATTCCAAAGCGCCAATTTTTTGCCGTCTTCCTCTCGTTTTTCAGGAGCAAAGTCAAAGTTAATAGCATTGCTGTAATGTGAATGTATTTTGGAAAACTTTACCGTTCTGGCGTTTATAACGAATTCCCTTCCGCGGCCAACTTCCTCGAACAATTTTTTGGTAATATTACTTATCACGTTTCCGTAATTGTCAATATAAATAACGGTACCGCTTATCTGGCTTTCCTGATTGCTAACTGCCGGACGTATGCCCGTCAACTCCTTTATTTCCGTAATATTTTTACCAATAACCTCCAATGTTCCGCCGCGTGCTATGTGGCTGGCAACCTTCACAAAAACATCCAAAACTGGAAAATTGCTAATTATGCGGTCGTGAATATTTATTTCAACAATTTTTTCTGGCCTTATTTCTGAAGTGAGCATCGAGATAATACCATTGTTTGCACACACAAAATAATGCCCATCCATCAAAACTGCAATGTGTTTATTTTCAGGATTTAACTCAGAATCTACCCCAATAACGTGGATGCTTCCCTGTGGAAAACTTTTGTAGGCATTTTGAATTATATAGGCAGCCTCGTGAAGGTGAAATGGCGAAATGGAGTGCGAGATATCAACAATTTTTGCATCCTCCATTTCGGTGTAGATAGCTCCTTTTACTGCGCCAACAAAGTGATCTTTCTCTCCAAAGTCAGTGGTAAGGGTGATTATTGGCATAAATGAATTGTTGATATTTTCTTAAAAGAGTTACCACAAAAATAGGTTACTTTTGTTAGTAGCAAAACTATTTTTTGCATATTCTAAATAATAAAAAAGCACGCCTTTTGAACGAACTTATCATTGAACTCACAGAGATTAGCCCAAGGGATTTCTTCGGACTTGAAAACGCTAATGTTGACCTTCTTAAAAAATATTTTCCAAAGCTAAAATTAGTTGCGCGCGGAAACAAAATCAAAGCCTATGGCGATGAAGAGGAACTAGAGGAATTTGACCGTCGCATTTCAATGTTGTTGGAACAATATGTGAAATACAACAAGCTTGATGAAAACGTAATTGAGCGCGTGCTATTAAGTAGAAATAAAGAAGAATATGAGACGCCAGCAAGCAGTGGCGAAACAATTGTACACGGCCTGAACGGGAAACCTGTGAAAGCCCAAACCGCAAACCAACGGAAACTTGTGGCTTTGATGAGCAAAAACGATATGGTTTTCGCTGTTGGTCCAGCTGGAACTGGAAAAACTTATACAGGTGTTGCGCTCGCCGTTAAAGCACTGAAAGAAAAGGAGGTAAAACGAATTATTTTAACAAGACCTGCGGTGGAAGCTGGAGAGAATCTGGGTTTTCTTCCTGGGGATTTAAAAGAAAAACTCGACCCCTATATGCAGCCTTTGTATGATGCTTTGCGCGATATGATTCCTGCAGAAAAGTTGGCGTCGCACATTGAAACTGGGATTATTCAAATTGCGCCTTTGGCATTTATGCGTGGACGGACTTTGGATAACGCTTTCGTGATTTTGGATGAAGCTCAAAATACCACCCATGCCCAAATGAAGATGTTCTTGACCCGTATGGGTAGAAACGCCAAGTTTATGATTACCGGCGATCCTGGGCAAATTGACCTTCCGCGTCGTGTAACTTCAGGTTTGAAGGAGGCCTTGCTAGTCCTGAAAGACGTTAAAGGCGTTGGAATGATTTATCTTGATGACAAGGATGTTCTCCGACACCGTTTGGTAAAAGAAGTTATTTCAGCTTATAAGAATATTGAAAACATAGATTAAAGAATGAGTAATACTATAATATCAACTGATTTCAACTTTCCAGGACAGAAAAGTATTTATCATGGGAAAGTCCGAGAGGTTTATACTTTGGAAAACAACCTGCTTTTAATGGTAGCCACAGACCGATTGAGCGCTTTTGATGTGGTAATGCCAAAAGGAATTCCGTACAAGGGCCAAATTCTGAACCAGATTGCAACTAAAATGATGCGAGATACTGAAGATTTGGTCCCGAATTGGTTGATAGCTACCCCTGACCCAAACGTAGCTGTTGGCGAAGCCTGCGAACCTTTCAAGGTTGAAATGGTAATCCGCGGTTATATGAGCGGTCATGCAGCGAGGGAATACAAAGCAGGAAAACGAATGCTCTGTGGCGTTGCGATGCCTGAAGGGATGAAGGAAAACGATAGATTTCCGCAACCAATAATAACGCCTGCAACCAAAGCCGAAATGGGCGATCACGACGAGGATATTTCAAGAGAAGATATTTTGAAGCGTGGCATCGTTTCAGAAGAAGATTATCTGCAACTGGAAGATTACACCCGAAAACTCTTTCAAAGGGGAAGTGAGATTGCTGCCAAACGCGGATTGATTTTGGTGGATACCAAATATGAATTTGGAAAAACGAAAGATGGAAAAGTTGTTTTGATAGATGAAATCCACACTCCTGATTCTTCGCGTTATTTTTATGTAGAGGGTTATGAAGAACGACAAAAAAACAATGAGCCACAGAAACAACTATCAAAAGAGTTTGTGCGCCAATGGCTAATTCAGAATGGCTTTCAAGGTTTGGAAGGCCAAAAAGTTCCTTTTATGAGTGATGAATATATTGAAACTGTTTCTGAAAGATATATTGAGCTTTATGAAAATATTACTGGTGAAAAATTTGTAAAAGCTGATGTTTCAAATATTCACGAACGTATAGAGAACAACGTACTAGACTACCTCTCTAAGGACTAACGACTTACTTTGTTACGAAAATTAAAACTGTGAACATATCCTAAACTAAGTTCCGTAAAATCTGCTTGACCAAGATTGGCGTTGAGGTGAGCACCTATGTAGAAATTATTTTTAGGAGCTTGCTCCATTCCAATTAAATAATATTTAAGCCCCAATCTTGAGGAAATGCGGTGTTTTTTCTTATAACTCCCATCCAGTTCCCCTAAAGTCCAATACTCTGGAATCTCTCGTGGTGTGTTATCCCATCCTTCATTAATGCGCCACTCTAGTTTGTAAGCAGGTTTATGAAAATTATAACCTAATTGTAGGTCAATGCCCAGGTGGTTCAAGAAAATTTCGCCGTGAAGACTTACGCCAAAATTGGTAGAATAACTCCACGGATCACTTTTAAAATATTCAAACTCCCTTCCATCCTGCACTAAGGATTCGTTTCCTTCAATGTAATCGTAATAATTTTGATAGAAACGATAATAAAAGCCTATTCCAACTTTATAAGTATTGTTGTACACGCGGCCATATTCCCCAGCAATTGTGTAAACATTTTTCTTGTCGTTGAAAGCCAATGCTAAAACATTTTGGCCCAGTCCACCTCGTATTGCAAAATAATCATAAACAGTTTTTTTATACTCTGGAATTATTGTTTGATCATTTTCATCACGTTTCAAGGGATTTTTAATATCCGCGGAAAGACTTACCAAAAACGAATTATATCCTTGGTTAAGTAATCGGGTATGGCCATTTGAATGATGCGAATAACCTAAACCCATTTTCCAATCTATGTTTTTTGTAGAAAGAAATTGGTAGTAGAGATACATTCGAAAAGCCCAAGTAATATCTGTTGTTACTGCTTGATTTTGTGGATTTGTTTCTGCATTGAATTTTTTAGTGAAATAGGAAGCGCCCATTCCAGTCAATATTTTCCATCGATTACTTCCGAAAGCTTTAAATTCAATAAAAGGCATTGCTGTGAGTGCCAGCCCCAAACTGTCCAAATTTCCAAAATCAGTTATACCAATGGACAGGCCAGTTTTTGGTCTTTTCAACCGTTGAGCCCATTGCTGTAGATTGTTAGTGTGATAACGCCCAATACTGAAAACGGCCTGCTTCTGCAATTTCGTTTCGGGGAAGCCTCCGTTAGCTTCCATCGTTTTTCCGAAAAGAATTTCAGGGGTAAAGGTGAGTGCGCTTTTTTTCCAATTTCCCTCAGTTTGGGCGAAAGTAAAAAATGACACAAAAAGAAAGAAAATGGTTAGTTGATTTTTCATTTGGCGCTGCAAGTAACAATTTCCCTGTTAATTTTAAAAATTTTAATCCTACATTCGTTATAAATTTTTAAAAACCACACTTGGAAAAGATAGACAATTTTATTTCTGAAATGGCCTCCTTAGTATGGGGTTTGCCGCTATTGATGCTTTTGATTGGTGGTGGATTGTATCTTATAATACGAATTAAGTTTCTGCCTTTTCGTTATTTGGGCCACGCTATAGCTGTACTTCGCGGAAAATATGACAATGAAAGTGATGCTGGCGAAATAACACATTTTCAAGCGCTAATGACAGCTCTATCCTCAACAGTAGGGATGGGTAATATTGCAGGGGTGGCAGTTGCAATTGCAATTGGGGGCCCGGGAGCAGTTTTTTGGATGTGGGTGAGTGCTGTAATAGGGATGTCAACCAAATTTTTTACTGCAACTTTGGCAATTCTTTATCGCGGAAAAGATAGTGAAGGAAAAATTCAGGGTGGCCCCATGTATTTTATTACTGAAGGTCTGGGAAAAAAATGGATGCCTTTAGCTGTTTTCTTTAGTATTGCGGGATTGGTTGGGGCATTGCCAGTTTTTAACGTAAACCAACTCACACAAGCTATAAATGATATACTTTTAAAACCAGCTGGGCTATACAATGGGTTTCAAACCGATTTAATAATTGGTTTGGTCTTGGCGGCAATTACTGCAATTGTAATTTTAGGCGGGCTTTCGCGAATCAGTAAAACGGCTTCAAGGATGGTTCCAGGAATGGTTATACTGTATTTTATATTGGTTTTGGTCATTTTAGTGATTCATATAGACGTCGTTCCAAAATATTTGGGAATGATTTTCACAGATGCTTTTTCAGCAAATTTTTATAAAGGGGATACATTTTTGGGTGGTGTTGTTGGTGGAATTATTCTTTTAGGAATTCGGCGTGGCGCATTTTCAAATGAAGCGGGGATAGGTACCGCGCCAATGGCCCATGGTGCAGCAAAAACCAACGAGCCTATTCGCGAAGGATTGGTGGCAATGCTGGGGCCCGCAATTGATACATTGATTATCTGTACACTAACTGCGCTGGCGATTTTGGTAACGGGCGTTTGGCAAAGTAGCGATGCTAACGGAGTGAGCTTAACGGCATCGGCTTTTGAGGAAAGTATTCCTTACTACGGAAAATATGGTTTACTGCTTTGTATTATCACCTTTAGTATTTCTTCGCTTTTTTCGTATTCCTATTATGGAAGTAAGTGTATGTCTTTTCTTTTTGGAGCGAAAAATAAAGGAATTTATAACTATTTCTACATTATAAGTATTCTTATCGGGGCTACAACTTCGCTTAGTATGATGATTAATTTGATTGACACTTTTTTCGCGATGATGGCAATTCCCACTATGACGGCTACCATAATCCTTGCTCCGAAAGTAATAAAGGAAGCAAAAATTTATTTTAAGAAATTAAAACGATTGAATTAATTTAAACTGTCAATAGTACGATTTACCATTGCAGTGAATTTCTTTGCACCATCAGGATTTAAGTGATTTTCATTTAAAAAATCTTTTACTGTAAAATTTAGAGTGTCGGTTTCTTTGTTTAGTAGAACCACATTGCCGTATTTGCTTTTAATTATACCAAGTACACTATCACGACGGCGAACGACGTTTGGATTCCTTTCATTTAAATAGGTTTTATAGAGCGGAAGTGTGCAGACAATCACCTTTAAATTTTCGGCTTGCATATAATCCAACATTTCAAAAAGATAGGCTGTGTTCTTTTTGAAAACATCCAAGTCTTCCCGATTGATTATACTGAATTTGTGCGCTGCAATCTTTGTTTCGTCATGGTTTAATTTTTTGAACGCCCCATCATATTTATTGGTGTCGAAACCGTATTCGTTGAGCTTTTCAGTACTGGATTTGTGCACGTAATATTCCATTAATTTATAGGAAAAAAAGCGTGTGTTTGAGAGGTAAACCAATCGGTCTTTATACCAAGTGGGCCTTTCAAAAGCATTCACACCATAATACTTCAGATAGATTGTGTTTTTCCAGTAATCATTGGGATGGTGGGGTAATTCCAAATGATTATACGATACCTCAAGTAACACATATTTCAACTTTGGAAGCCTATTTATTGTTCCTTTCAGGATATGAAAATCTTCGTTGTGATGCTGTGAAGTGGAGCTCAGGTTAATAGCCCTTTTATCGATGAATGCAGGGTTAAAGCCACATTTCATTTGTGAAGACCCCAAGCCCATAATCTCAATTTCTTGGGAATGAGTTTTTAGATAATTGCCAAATACTTTGTAATTGATTGGAATGTTCAAAACCAGTAGTTCTAATACAAAATAGGCGATGACCACCGGAGTGAAGAAGACCAGGCAGTATTTTAAAAAACGAAGTTGTGCTTCGCTAAAACTGAAAATAGATAAAGTCTTCTTTGGGTCCGGCATATCGGAAAATTATAAAAATGAAAATATAATAAATAATCCAGCGTGTAGGTCTGTTGATATATTTGTCGATTTGGATTAAAGGAAAATCTTTAGTGCGTGTTATTATTTCGGAGGCCATCATAATAAAAACAAAAACCAAAAATCGTTTGTCTATCAACGACCCGATAGTTTCACTGGGAATAAAGGAAAAAATTCTTTTTAAAATGAGTCTTAATTCGTCAATATTTTGGCTTCTAAAAAGTATGCTGGATGCTGTAATAAACAATAAGCTGAAAATAGGCAATAAAAATCTTGGAATAAGAGATTTATGATAAAGACTGGATTTCCGGTCTTTCGTCAACGGTGTACGTTCCGAAATCATCAAAACCCCCTGAAAAACCCCGAAGATAATAAAAGTCCAATCTGCTCCGTGCCAAAGCCCGATCAAGCCCATAGTTACAAAGATGGCAACATTACGACGTGTGGTGTTGCGCAGATTTTTTTGGATTATGGGGAAATAGACATAATCATTGAACCATCTCGTGAGTGTGATGTGCCAACGTTGCCAAAAATCGGTAACACTTTTTGCCAAATACGGAATGTTGAAATTTTTACTGAGTTTGAAGCCAAAGAGCTTTGCTGTTCCAATGGCAATATCTGAATAGCCAGAAAAGTCTCCATAAATCTGAAAAAAGAAAAGTATGGAGGCATAGACCAGTGCAAGGCTGCCATAATTTTCAGGACTTGCATAGACTGTATTTACAATGCGAGCAGCATTGTCTGCAATTACCATTTTTTTGAAAAGACCCCATAAAATTTGCCGTAGTCCTTCTTTTACCTCTTCAGTGTTAAAAGCACGTTTTTTATTGAATTGCGGCAACAAATCGGAAGCTTTTTCAATAGGGCCCGCGACAAGTTGCGGAAAGAAGCCGACAAAGCAGAGAAAATTGAGCAAGTTTCGGGTGGGGGCAATGCGGTTCTTATATACATCAATAGTGTAGCTCATTGTTTGGAAGGTATAAAAACTGAGCCCTACCGGAAGTATAAGGTTTAGCGTACTAAAGGCGTATTCGTCCTGTTGCATATTAAACAGCATCGCAAATTCATCAATAAAAAAGTTGTAATATTTAAAAAGAAATAGAACTCCTAAATTCCATACAATACTGCTATAGAGGTAAAGCTTTTGCTTGCTATTGTTACCCGAGCTTTTAATAGCGAGTGCTGCAAAATAATCTATCAGTGAACTTGCGACAATAAGGAAAAGAAAGCGCCAATCCCACAACCCATAAAAATAATAGCTTGCAAGAAGCAGGATGGCATTTTGGGCTTTTATTCTTTTAAAACCAACCGCCCAGTAGAGCAAGAGCGTAATGGGGAGAAACAATCCAAATGAAAAGGAGCTGAATAACAAAAGTTGCCAGAATTTGGTGTAAATATAACAAAAAACAGACCGCTGTAAATTTTCATTTACAACGGTTTATTTTTATTTGACATTGTTTTTTAGAATATTGAAATTTTCATGAAAGATCTATTCAAAATAACTAAAAGTTTCCCCGTCTTTTATATTTAGAAGTGTTTCATAAATAAGTTTGATGACGTTCTCAACATCGTTTCGGTGAACCATTTCTACAGTAGTATGCATATAGCGTAAAGGTAGTGATATCAATGCACTAGCCACACCGCCGTTGCTGTATGCAAAAGCATCAGTGTCTGTTCCCGTAGCTCTGGATAGCGCTGCGCGTTGAAAGGGAATCATGTTTTTTTCGGCAGTATCAACGATCAAATCTCGAAGTTTTTGTTGCACTGCGGGAGCATATGCTATTACTGGTCCACAGCCAATTTCTGCCATTCCCTGTTTCTTTTTGTCGATCATTGGGGTAGTGGTGTCGTGGGTGACGTCTGTTACAATTGCAATATTGGGCTTAATGCGTTCTGCAATCATTTCAGCACCGCGGAGGCCAATTTCTTCCTGAACGGAATTAGTTATATAAAGACCGAAAGGAAGTTTATTTTTGTTTTCGTGAAGTAACCTTGCAACTTCGGCTATCATAAAACCGCCCATTCTATTATCTAAAGCACGGCACACAAATTTATCCCCGTTCAAAATATGGAATTGATCGGGATAGGTAATCACACAGCCCACATGAATACCCATATTCTCTACTTCTTCTTTGTCTTTTGCGCCAACGTCTATAAAAATGTTTTCGGGTTTTGGAGTTTCTTCTTTTGCTTTGTCGCGCGTATGGATTGCAGGCCAACCAAAAACGCCCTTAATAATGCCTTTTTTTGTGTGAATATTCACAATTTTTGAAGGGGCAATTTGGTGGTCACTTCCTCCATTTCTTATTACATACAGCAGTCCGCTGTCACATATATAGTTTACGTACCAGGAAATTTCATCGGCGTGGCCTTCAATTACAACCTTAAATTTGGCTTTGGGGTTTATAACGCCCACCGCAGTTCCGTAGGTATCGGTGAAAAATTCATCTACGTAGGGTTTCAGATAGTTCATCCACAATTTTTGGCCGTCCCATTCATAGCCAGTTGGGGCAGCATTGTTTAAATATTCCTCTAAAAATTTTAGCGATTTGTCATTCAATATTGAAGTAGTCATAAATTAATTTTTCTGAAAAGTGTCTGTTCGGTAAAATTAGCAATTTCTTATTAAGACCGACCGTGCAATTTGCTTATTTTTGGAACGTTTTTGGATAATGCATAGCTTTCTATAAAAAACTATTTAAATGAAAAGTAGAGTACCTATATATATATGTATCATAATATTCAGTTTGACCGCCACTTATGGCCAGGTAGATACTGAATCTCTAGAAAAGCAAAAAGACTCCACCGAGATTATGTACTATATAGTTGAAGGTGATACCATCGCTCATGAAATGATTAATCTTGATGAAGTATATCTGCTGAAAAAGGTAAAGTTCATGTCAGAGAAGGATAGGCGTCGTTATTTAATACTTCGCAGAAAGACCAGAAAAGTTTATCCATATGCAAAACTTGCTGCCGAGCGGTTGACAACGATGACAGAAAGATTAAAAACAATTGAAAAAAAGAGCGACAGAAAAAGATACACCAAACTGGTACAAGACTATATTGAAGGAGAGTTTTCTGATAAGCTGAAGAAATTGACCCACACCGAGGGTCAGATATTAGTAAAACTCATTCACAGGCAAACAGGTCGCACGGCTTATGAACTTGTAAAAGAACTGCGCACGGGTTGGCGTGCCTTTTGGTATAATACCACTGCTAGTCTTTTTGAGATTTCCCTTAAAGAAGAATACAAACCTTTTGAAGTAAAAGAAGACTATTTAATAGAAGATATTCTCGAACGATCCTTTCGGGAGAACATACTTGAGCGCCAAGCTCCTTCATCTCCAATTGATTATTTGGATTTGACCGCTCATTGGAACAAAAAGGCTGTTAATAACTAATAGGCAATACAAGTTGCACAGAAGTTTTAAAGGAAGTATTTTTGCAGTTCGCTCTTTTAATTTTTGAATGTTTTCTATTTTGTGGAAAAACCTGTCTTCACAGGCTTGTTTGTGATTGCCTTTGATTTTTTTCATATCTTGAATAGCTCATATAAACTTTTTTGTTTTATAATTTAGTAGCTTTCAGTCGCTTAAAACCTGCTGAAAAAAACATTCAAAATAAATCAAATTAAGTTTGGTTTATTAAATAAAGACGTTGTATATTTGCACCCGCTTAGAGAGATAGGCACGGTCTTAAAAATGGTGAAAAGGAAATGATAGCAACGGTTCAACTCCGTTCCACCAACAATTGAATCTTTGTTTTTAACAAAGAAAAGTTCATTGAGATATTGAAATTGACAGCGTAGATTAATTACCGAAAGGTAGTTAGTCAACAAAGAAACTAAACTAAGTGAGATTTTCTGAGATTTTTTTGAGGGAGTCGAGCTCTTACTGGAGTAT